>JAEUPP010000068.1 GCA_016790075.1 Rhodanobacteraceae bacterium
GTGGCGCACTCACCGAATACTTGTTCCTGGACGCTGTACCGGTAGCCATAAGCCGCGTCGGCGGGTTGAGCTATATCGAAGCCGACCATCTGGGAACACCGCGAGTTGCGTTCAACCCCGCGACAAACACCAAGGAGTGGGTGTGGGACTTGCTCGGTAAGGCGTTCGGCGAGAATCCCGCGATAACGCTGGTTGCGGGCAAGGGCGTAGAGTTGCGTTATCCGGGGCAGTGGCAGGATTCGGAAAGCGGGTTGCACTACAACTACTTTCGCGATTACGAGCCTGCTATTGGGCGGTATGTGGAGAGTGATCCGATTGGGTTGAGGGGTGGAATTTCGACTTACAGCTACGTGCACGGGTCTCCTATTTCTAAGAAAGACCCTAAAGGTCTGTGGTCGTTTGGATCTTCGTGTGACGCAGCACAGCGCGCAAGAATATCAACAGCAATGATGGAGGTGGTGAGCAATTATCTTGCCCAGTGCGCGGGAAGCTTTAGATCAGCATGTAGTAACTGCAATTGCTTTTATGCACGTCACGCAATTATCTTCTTGTCGAGCGCTCAGTTTGAATGCGACCTGCCTTATAAATGTGCTGCCGCAAGCCCCGTGATGGGAGTTGTGAAAATTCACCCTTCAGTTGCAAACGGAAGTGATCAGTTGCCCGGCCAATGTGGCTGTCTAGCCTCAGTGGTATTCCACGAAGGAATGCATGGCGGTGGTGCCGGCATGCCAGCTGAACAAGAAAATGAAGTGCGTAAGCAAACCCGTAGATGTTTTAGCTGTGCGTCAAATCGCAGTCTAGATGGACAGCCACTTTCTTGGCAGTAAAACATGAGAACGATTCTTCGCACTATAGCTGCTTTCTTTGTCCTCGCTTCAGGGGCATCCAGTGCGCTGAGGCTGCCACTCTCGCCAGAGTGCTTGGTTCGCCAATCCGCACTCATTGTAAGCGGAACTGTCAATAGTATATCGAGAGATCCAATTACGAGAGACGGCCTGGGTGACATCTATGCGGTGAAATTTTCGTATGAGAAAGTTCTTTCAGGGGATGTTTCATCGGATGAATTTGTGTACCTAACTGTTAGGTCGCCGGAAGTTACGGATCAGGCGGTGTTAAAGGAACGGCACGCCTACTACCTGTTTATTTCTGACTCTGAAGCGGGGCGGTATGTCACGAATGGCCCACAGGGAGTTAAAGAGATTTTGAAAGATGGAGTGAAATCTGTTTTTAGCGGGAAAATTGTTTCGAGTGTCGATTTTGAAAAAGAGATCGTTGGTGCGAAAAAAATGGAGTGCCAGGACCGAGGCGGTCCATGACGGTAGGTGGTGGCGTATCGCGGGAGGCCCACCAGATTGGTGGTGTATGAAGGCCCGGATGCCCGTCTTTCTGAGACTGCCGCTCTAGCGCAACAACAACAGCGTCGACAGCCCCAGGAACGAGGCAAAGCCGCAGCAGTCGGTGACCGTGGTCAGTAGCACGCCGCCGGCCAGGGCCGGGTCTATGCCGACACGGCGCAGGGCC
The DNA here is from genome assembly GCA_016790075.1 of Rhodanobacteraceae bacterium. GTDB lineage: Bacteria > Pseudomonadota > Gammaproteobacteria > Xanthomonadales > Rhodanobacteraceae > Tahibacter. Next base: position 1,522 of record JAEUPP010000068.1, read on the forward strand.
AGCGGCAGGAATACGCCGGTCAGCGCTGCGGCGATCAGGTTCAGCACCATGGCGGCGCCGAAGGCCAGGGCCAGCCAGATATCGCGGTAGATCGTAAACGCGACGCTGCCGACAGCAAGCGCCCAGAGCAGGCCGTTGGCGAGGGCGACCAGCACTTCCTTGCGCAGCAGGAACATCGCATTGGATGCCGTGACCTGGCCCAGTGCCATGGCGCGGATCATCAGGGTCTGCACCTGCGTGCCGGCGACGCCGCCCATGCTGGCGACGATGGGCATCAGCACGGCGCAGGCCACAACTTGTTTCAGCACGTCTTCAAAGTTGCCTATGACCCAGGAGGCGAGGAACGCGGTCAGCAGATTGATTCCCAGCCATACGGCACGGCGCCGTGTGGTGCGTGGGACGGGGGCGAACAGATCTTCTTCCTCGTCCAGACCGGCAGCGCCCAATGCCTGGTGCTCGGCCTGGTCGCGGATGATGTCGACCACGTCGTCGATCGTGATATGGCCGAGCAGGCGGTTGTTCTCATCGACGACGGGTGCGCTGAGCCAGTCGTAGTTGGCGAAGCGCTGGGCGACCTCGGACACGGGCGTATCGGCGTCGATGGCCGGCTGTTCCGCGTCCATGATGCGGTTGACCGCGTCCGCGGGTTCGGCCGTCAGCAGCTGGGCCAGCGAAATGCGGCCCTGGTACTGGCGCCGCCGGCTGACCACGTACAGGTGATGTGTGCCTTCCGGCAATTCACCACGCAGGCGCAGATAGCGCAGAACCACATCGATGCTGACATCGGCGCGCACGGTCACGACATCCGGGTTCATCAGGCGCCCGGCGGTGTCTTCGCCGTAGGTCAGCATCTGCTCCAGGCGTTCGCGGTTCTCCCTGTCCATCGACTTCAGCACTTCGTCGATGACGGTGTCGGGCAGGTCTTCGAGCAGGTCGGCGAGATCGTCGATATCCAGCGATTCAGCGGCGGCGACGATTTCGTCGGGGTCCATGGCGCGCAGCAGGTCTTCGCGCACGTCCTCGCCGACATGGACCAGTACTTCACCGTCGTCTTCGGCATCGACCAGCCCCCAGACCGCCTGGCGCTTGGCCGAAGGCAGGGACTCCAGCAAGTTGCCGATTTCTGCCGGCGACAAGGTATTGACCAGCCGCTTGACCGGACCCAGCCGCCCGCTGTCCAGCGCCTGTTCGAGCAGGCGCAGCTGTTTGACGGTTTTGTCCTGTCGTGCGGCTTCGGCCATGAATACGTTCTCGTGGTGCGTCCAGGCGGCATGCGTCGCCCGGGCCGGACGCTGGGTCCCGGGCAATCCATGGCCACAGCTGGTGTCGGCTCGCGCAGGGCAAACCGAACGGGATCTGTGGGGGGCGGATACCGGGGCAGAACCGGTCGCTGCAGTCCGCGAATTGTCGCGGAGAGTCGAGGCTGTGGCTACCCCGGCACGACCGCGATGGAAAGAGATGCCGTGCAACCGATGCAGGGATACGCCGATGCGCAACGCCGGCTCTGGCAGTGCGGAATTCGATGCAACAGCATTCGTCGCGAGGACGGTCGTAACCGAAATCTAACGCAAGCGGCTACACTGTTTAGCCACTATCGCCATCTGTCCGGACGAGCTCGGGCGTCTGGCGGCGCGGTCCGATGTATCTCGCAAATGGCGCGGAAATGGAGAGAAATGACATGCAGACGGATCTGCGCCCGATTCGTTCCCGAAGAATCCAGCAACTGCTGGCAGCGGGTGTGCTGTTGCTCGCGGCCTATTTTCTGTTGACTGCACTATGCGCCATTGTGAACTTTGCGTGGCGTCAGCCGATGTTCGACCAGTTCCGCCTTTACGGCATCTACCTTTCGCTGCCGTTCCCCGACAATGCGCTGCAACTCGAAAATGGCCATCGACCGGTGTTGCCTGCTCTGGTGCGGATAGCTGAGATTGAATGGCTCCATGCGAACCAGTGGCTGCAGATCCTGTTTGGTCTGTCGTGCGCGCTGGCGACCAGCGCGATGATCGCCTGGAGCGGCTGGCGGGATCGCCGCTATCCCTTGCCGGTGCGCGCCGGATTCGTTCTTGCGGCGGTTGCCGGGATTTTCTGGCTGGCCAATGCGCGCATGCTCATGCACGGCAACGAACTCGTGCACACCTACCTGCTGACGGCCTGTGTCGTGCTCGCAGCGCTGTTCGTGTGGCAGTCCGCACAGTCGTCCCGTCAGTGGACATGGATCGCCGCCGCGACCCTGGCCTGTGCCGCGGCGACCTTCTGTTTCGGTCCCGGTATCGCGAGTTTCGTCGCGGTACTGCTGCTCATGCTCGCCCTGCGGCTGCCGTACCGCTGGCTGTTCCTGCCGGTCGCTGGCATGGCCGCCTGCCTTGCGCTGTACCTGCTGGTCCTGCCCGGCGATGGCGCGGTTCGGGAGATGATCGAATTTCGCCCGCTGGACAGCACCCTCGTCGGCCTGCGCTGGTTAGCCTCGCCGTGGATCAATGCCTGGCTCGGTCTGGCCGATCCACCGCTGCATGCCTGGACCACTGAGTCCGCGGCACGAACCTGGGGCGGGCGCATATTGCTGGGTAGTGCTGGCCTCGTCGACGCCATTCCCGGCCTGGATTGGCGCACAACGATCTCGGCGGGGATCGGTATCGGCGGGGTGGCGGCGTTTCTCTGGGTGCTCGCGATTTTCCTGTTCCGGCGACCGCCATCGTCGCGTATCGAAGTGCTTGCGGTCATGCTGGCCCTGTTCGCACTGGCCACGGCGGCGATCATCGGAGTAGGGCGACTGGGGTATCTCGACGCCAATCCCGATCAAATCTTCTCCGATCGCTATCTGGTATGGCCCTGTCTGTTCTGGCTCAGTCTTGGCTTGCTCGCGCTGGCCCGCGCCGGTGTTACCCGCTGGTCCGGTGCCGTTGTCGCGATGTCGGTACTGTTCGTGGCTGCACTTCTGGTCACGCATCGCCAATACAGTGGCTGGGCCTCCGCTGTCTACCGCGGCGCGCAGAAAGCAGCCGCCGCAGCGCGTAGTGGACTTGTGGACACGGAAGTGCTGCCCAACCCGGCAGACGCCAGCCCGGAAACGATTGCGCAGACGCTGAGGCTGCTGCGTGAACGCCGGCTAGCCATGTTTGCCGGCTATTGGCTACCGGTTGGCACCGTCTGGCAGGGGCCGGTAGTTGACGAGGACGGCGCTATCGCGCTGGGTTTGCTGGAAACACGCGTCGGACACGATGGTGGGGCAGGCGCTGCTTTCCTGCGCTTCACCGGAAATATCGACAGTGGCATCCGGCGCATCGGTGATCGAGGCCCGCTTGCTGTACTTGATGCGGAGCGGCGGGTGCGTGGCTACGCCGAATTCAGCTTCATCCGGCCCGATGCCAGTTCGTTTCGGCTTACGCTGCCGAGAAAACGTGGTTTCGACGGCTATGTTTCCACGTACGACGAGGGAGCGATTTACGAACTTGTACAGCTTGATCCCTACACCGGAACGGCCCTGAGGTTGGCGCGCCTGCGCGGGGGGGAGCTGGTGAAGCCGAATTAGGAAGCCTCGGAGCCAGTGCTTGCGGTGAGGTCCCGCGGCGCTGCTGCCGCCCCGCGGAACTCGGGAATCGAGTAGTAGATTCTCGCTTGACCCGAGGTTTCACCAGCGGCGTCCGATACCGTCATCTCGCCGAGGTACAAATTTTTTCCGGTGTCACCTGAATCAATGGAGCAGTCGCTGCTCGGGCACGGCTTCCGGCTGCCGGTGTGCTGCGTCTGTTGCCGCAAGCGGTGATCGAAATGCCGCTCTGAACAGGCAATACTCACGACGACGGTAGTTGATCGTCATCACGCAGGCCTATAGCCGGCTTGGGGCTGAAGGCGTAAATCCCCGGTTCACAGCGGCTGCGTTGTCGTCTGCTCGGTGCGACGTGCCGGCGGCTCCAGCCACGGTGCAGCGAGGTTCAGCGCACAGAGCTGTGGCCGCGCTTCGCGGCGGTGGAACAAATTGGCGTCAATGCGCGCGCAGTGGCGGCGATCCAGGATCAGGGCATGACGCTGCAGTGCTTCGGACAGCTGCGGATCGTCGAGGTGCACAGCGAGCAGCAGCAGCGGCCCGCGATGTGCCTGAATGCGTGCACGTGCCGCGCGGTCCAGGGCCCATTCGGGCATAGGCGGACCCATGACGTTGCCACGGATGCGCGCGAAGCGTGTGCCAGCGGGAAACGACGGTGCGAGAAACGCCAGCGGTTCATGGTCGGCGAACAGGACGAGCGCGTCGCGCTGCTGCGCCGATGGCGGCAACTGCACACTGACATAGCTCTCGGCGTAGGACGCCAGCCGGCCCCAGCGAGGCCCTCGCGTGGCGAGGCTGATGACGACGAGAACACAGCAGGCCGTTATGACTCCGTGGCGGCGCGGTATCGCGAGCAGTGCGACCGTCAGCAACAGCGGCGCCAGCATTTCGAGCACAACCAGATAGCGGTAGTAACCGAAGACGATCAGCCAGAACAGGTAAATCAGCAACGCGGCCATGACGATGAAGGTCAGGGACAGCGCCTGGGTGCTTTGCGCCTGCGCACGCCGCCACCAGAGCGGCAACAGCAGCATCGCAAGAAACCACAGCAGCACACGCAGATCCAGGAACTTCAGTTCGGAAACATATTGCGAATGCTGGGTCCAGAACAGCGGATAGAAAAGCCATTGCAACCAGTCACGGGGCAGCCAGCGCGTATCGCGTAGTTCTGACGGAGCGGCGTACTCACCACCGAACAACGCGCCAAACATCGGAAACAGAGGATTGCCGTAGTCGCGCCAGAGCTGCCACATCCAGGGGCCGCTGATGATCAGGAATGCGGCAGCGGCGCTGGCCACGAGGGTGAAACCCTGGCGCGTCAGCTGACCACGCTGCGCAAACAGCCACAGTGCGGCGCAGGTGATGCCTGCTGCAACCGGCGCTGCCGTGAGTTTGAGGCCGACGGTGAGGCCAAGCAGCACGCCTGCGGCGACACAGCAAAGCCGCGAAGCAGCCGGAGCAACCAGCAATGCCAGCGCGCAGAGCAGGGGCAGGCTTACGAGATTGTCGCCAAAACTCGTTCCGAGCTCGCCGCGCTGCGTTGCGCCGGTTGCGCCAGCGACGGCAGCCAGCAGTACCAGCATCCCTCGTTGTGGCAGCAATTGCCGGGCAATGCGATGCAGCGGCAGCAGATTGAGCCCCTGCACCACGCCGAGCAGAAATGTGCCTAGCCAGGGTTTCAGCGATGAAAGCAGCAGGTAGATGCCAGCAGGCAACAGGGGGTTGAACCAGGTCTGTGCCTGTGCGGCGGCGAGGTCCAGGTCGTGCCGATCCTGCAGCCAGGCCCAGGCGTTGTACCAGTGATAGTTACGCAGATCCCAGTTGCTGCTCTGGCCCTGCCATGCGGCGGCCAGGCCGAACGCCAGCACGACAAGACTGAGGACCAGAGCCTCGACCAGCGCCGGGCGTAGTGGGGTTGGATCGGCAGGTGTGGCGTTCGAGGACGAGCGCGGATCGGAGTTGGCTGTGGACATGAGCTGGCGGGAGCCTGGTACGTCTGATCCTGTGTCCGGTGTCAACGTATTGCTGGTGCCGAAGGGGGCTGGTCGGGGTGCTGCCTGTCAGCGGCGAAGGCGGCCAAGCACACGTCGTGCGAAAAAGCGCAGTCGGCCGATCAACCCGCGATCCAGCATCTGGCGGACGTGCGTGTAGCGCTGGTTGAGTTCGCTGATGTCCCGGTACAGCCGCTGATTGTGCTGGTCGCGGCGGGCGAGCAGCAGGCGCAGTTCATCGACGTCGCTTTCGGTCAGGGTCAGCCCTGCGCGGAAGCGCTCAGGCAAGGGGCGTTCGACATAGACGGTCGAGTGGGACGGCGCCAGCTCCTCGGTTGGCCGTTCGTTGGTATAAAAGTACAGTGCGATGGAGCGCCGCGTGATATCGCTGCGCTGGGCTGGCACAGCGATACGCTCAAAGCCGTGCCAGCTCCATTCCGTGGTCTCGAAGATGACACAGCGATTGAACAGCGGTGTGATGCGCGTGATGCGGTTGTCAGCCGCACGTGGGTCGGAGTGCAGTTCCAGCAGCCCGCCCCAGGCATCGTCCCATTCCGGGTTCAGGTAGACGATGAGATTGATACGGCGGTGCCAGGGTTCTATCGGGTGACGGTTGAAGTCGATATGCGGATCGAGATCCTGGCCGTTGCGGTTCTCGTGTGTGCCGCCGCCGAAGTACCCGGGGTCGTAGCGCAGGTCGGGGATGCCGGTGATCGCGGACAGGCGCTGCAGGAAAGCTGAGGATTGCACCAGATCGTCCAGCGCCGCATAGGCGGGGCCGAGTTCACGTATACGTTCCACGGTCGACTTGTTGCCGACGACGCCGTCCTCGTTATAGGCGTTGCCGCGCTCAAAGGCAGGAAACTCGGCGAGCAGCTGCGCGGCCTTGCTATGGTCAAAGAAGTTCTCGATGACGACATGGCGGAACGGGTCGCGGCGCTGGAACGCGGCGGCAAGCGCAGTGCTGCGCAGGTCGAGATCGGCGGCTAGCATGGTCTGGCGCTGAGGAATAAGAAGGCGATAGTGCCATGATCAAGGCGTGCCTGGAGGAGCGGGCTAAGCCTCGCCGGTCGCACGCTCCAGGATGCGTTTCACGTCGCCGCCAGTCTCCGCACGCAGCAGTTGCGGTGCGATCCGGCGCAGGCGTGAACGGTCGCAGCGCGAGACCGCATCACGGACTTCCAGCAGGGCGCCGGAATGCATACTGAAATTGGTCAGGCCCAGTGCGATCAGGAGTGGCGTGTAACGCGCGTCGGAGGCCATTTCGCCGCAGAGGCTGACGGGTTTGGCGTGTTTCTCACCGCAGCGGATCGTCATTGCCAGCAGCTGCAGGACAGCCGGATGCAGAGGGTCGTAGAGTTCGGACAGGGCGTCGTTGTTGCGGTCGGCAGCCAGCGTGTATTGCACGAGGTCGTTGGTGCCGATGGCGACGAAATCAACGTGGCGGATAAGGTTTTGCAGCGCTATCGCCGCGGCTGGCACTTCGATCATGGCGCCGAGATCGAACTGGTCGGCGACTTCATGGCCTTCGGTGCGCAGGTCGCGCGCGCAGATCTGGATCAGCTTGCGCGTGGCCTGGATCTCGGCCGGATTGGTCACCATGGGCACCAGGATGCGAATCGGGCCATATGCAGACGCGCGCAGGATCGCGCGCATCTGCGTCGCGAACAATGCAGGGCGGCGCATGGATAGCCGGATGCCACGCATGCCGAGTGCCGGGTTGGGCTCCGTCGTCAGAGCCAGCCCGGTGGAGTCAGCCTTGTCGGCACCCAGATCCAGCGTGCGTATGGTCACCGGCAGACCGCCCATGCCCAGCACCAGATTGCGATAGGCGTGAAACTGTTCTTCCTCGTCGGGCAGATGATGCCGCTGCAGAAACAGGAACTCGGTGCGATACAGGCCTATGCCGTCGGCGCCATGCGCGCGCGCCTGTGCGACGTCACTGGCCAGTTCCGCGTTGGCGAGCAGGCGGACGGCACAGTCGTCGCGGGTACGCGTAGGCTGGTGCGCGAGTTCGGCAAGACGGCGGCCTTCGCGCTGAGCGTCGCGTTGATACTGCCGATAGCGGGCGAGATCCTGCGCGGTCGGATGAACCACCACCTGGCCCTGGTCGCCGTCAACCAGCAACAGGTCGTCGTCGTGCACGACAGCGAGCGCGTCGTGGGCACCGACGACCATGGGCAGACGCATGCTGCGGGCCAGAATCGCGCTATGCGACAGGGCGCTTGATCCGGTACAGACCGCGCCCAGCACGCCTTGTTCGGCCAGATGGGTCATTTCCGAGGGCGCGATCTGGTCGCTGACCAGTATCGCGCCCACGCGGGCGGCGATCTGGCGTTCGGCCGGACTCGTTTCGCGGGCGAGCGCGGACTGCACCCGGCCGATCACATGATCAATGTCCTCGCGCCGGCTACGCAGGTAGGGGTCGTCCATGGCTTCAAACACCGCAGCGAGCCGGTCGCGCTGCATTTTCAGCGCAGTGCCGGCGCGGTAGCGGCCGCGGCGCACCAGGTCGAACAGCCCGGTGAGCAGCTCGGGATCGTTCAGCAGCATGCTGTGTGCGTCGATGAACTCGCCAATCTCGCGCGCCAGCGCACCGTGGAGCTTTTCGCGGATGGCCCGCAGTTCGCTCTGTGCCGTTTCCAGCGCAAGTTGCAGGCGAGCCGCTTCAGCCTCGATCTCGGTCGGGGCCAGCGGCGTTTCGTCGACGATGAACTGCCCGGGCTGCACCAGCCTTGCCCGGCCGAGAACCATGCCTCGCGAAGCGCCTATGCCGGAAAGGACGATGCGCATGCTCACGGGGTCAGCTGGTCCTTAGTGGTGATGTGGTTGTTGAACCGGCAAAGCCCTGTGCTGGATCTGCATGCGCCGCGGCGGCAAGGCTCTTGCGCCCGGTCGCGCTGGCGCTGGGAGCGCTATTGGCCTTCGTCGAACTTGCGCTGAAACAGGTCGACGACGGCGTCGAGCGCTGCGGTCTCGTCCGGCCCTTCCGCGCGGATCGTGACCGGAGTGCCAACGCCGGCCGCCAGCATCATCACCCCCATGATGCTCTTGGCGTTGATTTCGCGTCCGCGGCAACGCAGCCAGACCGAGGACGAATAACTCTGCAGCAGTTGCACCAGCTTGGCTGAAGCCCGCGCATGCAGGCCGAGCTTGTTGCTGATGACGATGTCGCGTTCAGGCATGATCGATACAGATTCCACCGCGTCCACCGCTGGCTGCAGTTTGCGCCAGCTGGTCGAGATCCTGATTCGGGTAGTTGAGCACGCGCAGCAACATGGGCAGGTTGAGCCCGCTTACGCAGTGAGTGCGAAAGCCGAGCGCGGACAGGCGCTGACCAATATTGCACGGTGTCGAACCGTACAGGTCCGACAGTACCAGCACACCATCGCCCTGGTCGAGGTGGCGGGCACGCTGCGAGGCGTCACCAAGCGCACGCTCGGGATCGGCGCAGGCGCCGACTTCGAGCACTTCCAGCGGCAGCGGAAATTGTCCCAGCACGTGATGCGCGGCTGAAACCAGCGCGTCGCCCATGGCCTCATGGGTCAGCAACAGCACGCCTACGCTCACGACCAGGCCTCCGCGCGGCCGGCGCCGGCAGGAGAGAGATCAGGTGCGTCAGCGGAACAAAAAATGGCCATCACAGTGCCTGCAGTGGGTAGGACGATAGGTGACTTGCAAGAACATTGCCCGCCACTGGTAAATGGGGGCGGTTCATTCGAGTTCACGGTGGAAGGTCAGCACTTGCTCGCGGGTGTTGCGAAAATGCTCGGCCAGTCGCTCGGCGAGGTATACCGAACGGTGCCGGCCGCCGCTGCAGCCTATGCAGATGGTCACGTACGAGCGGTTGTCGGCTTCAAAACGTGGCAGCCATTCATCGAGGAATCGGATGAGCTGATCAAGAAAACGCTGTACTTCAGGTTTTTCCTGCAACCATTCGCGGATCGCCAGATCCTTGCCCGACAGCGGCCGTAGCGTTGCAACCCAATGCGGGTTGGGCAGTACCCGGGCGTCGAATACAAAATCCGCATCGGTAGGCAGGCCGCGCCGGTAGGCGAACGACTCGAACAGCAGGGTCAGTTCTCCGCCGCTGATACCAAGTTCGGTAGTGATCAGCCGGCGCAGCTGGTGCACATTCAGTTCGCTGGAGTCGATAACCCGATCGGCAATGGCTGACAACGGTCGCAGCAGCTTGCGTTCCAGCGCGATGGCATCGTGCAATGGCAGGCCATCGGCTGACAGCGGGTGGCGCCGGCGCGTGTCGGAAAAACGCTTCGACAGCACATTGTCATTGCTGTCGAGAAAAATCAGTTGGTAGTCGATGCCTGTCGTCGCGAGCTCAGCAAGGATCTGCGGTAGATGATTCAGGTCTTCGCTGCGATTGCGCACATCGACGCCGACTGCAATGCGCCGGTGACCACCGCCACTTACTGCGTTTACCAGGGCTGGCATCAGCGCAGCCGGCAGGTTATCGACACAGTAGAAATCAAAATCTTCGAGCGCGCGCAGCGCCACCGTCTTGCCTGCGCCTGACAAGCCCGACAGTACGACCAGGTGGATGAGGTCGGAATCAGGGCCGACCAGATTGCCGGATTCCGGATTCACCAGGGTGCCTGCCGCTGCAGTTGATGGGCCTGGCGGTCGATAAACGTCTGCGCCGGATCGATGCCCTTGCTCTTGAGCATATGGCTGCGCACGGCGGCCTCGACCAGTACCGCCAGATTGCGCCCTGGCGCAACCGGGATCGCTATCTGCGGTATGCGCGTGTCGAGTATGTCGCGGTAGCTCACATCTCCGGTGAGGCGCTTCATGCCATCCACGTCGTCGAGCGGGTTGAGTGGCCGCAAATGCACGACCAGACGCAGGTATTTGGATGGTTTTACGGCCGTGTGGCCGAACATCTCGCGCACGTTGAGAACTCCCAGGCCGCGGACTTCAAGCAAGTCCTGCAGCAGCTCCGGGCAGCGGCCATCGACCACGTCGGGGGCGATCTGGGTAAATTCCGGTGCATCGTCGGCGACGAGGCGGTGGCCACGTGTCAGCAGTTCGAGGGCGAGCTCGCTCTTGCCCGAACCCGATTCGCCGGTGATCAGCACACCTATCGAATAGACCTCCATGAATACGCCGTGCAAGGTCTCGCGGCGTGCGAGCAGACGGGCAAGGTGATACTGCAGGAAGGTCAGGATTTCGTGACCACGCTTGGGGCTGGACCACAGCGGTGTGCTGGATTCGTTCGCTGCTTCGCGCAAGTCGCCGGGTACGGCCTGGTCCTTGGTCACGATCAGCGCGGTGGGCCGGTAATTGATGATTTTCTGTACCGTTTCCCAGCGCTGACGGGAATCCAGACCGTCCAGGTAGTTGAGTTCCTCGGTACCGATGATCTGCACCTTGTTCGGGTAGATCACGTTCAGATAGCCGACCATCGACGGGCGGCGCGCGTGATGATCGCCTGGGTCCAGCGTGCGGCCATTGCCTTGGGCACCAGCGGTCCAGCGCAGCGAAAGCCGGTCGGCAAGGCTGTCGAACAACTGGCGGGCGGTCAGTCGATCCATGGGCGTGTTCAGGCGGATTGCCCCCATTCTGCCAGCTCGGCGTGGAGCGCGCTGGCACGTGTGGTGGCGCGCAGCCGGGCGAGCGCGGCGGGTACGGAGGCACGTGTCGCAATATCGGCCAGCAGTGACAAATGCTCGGTGGTGAAGTGGCTGGGTGTAACTATGGCCGCAAACAGGTCTACCGGCCGGTTGTCTGCTGCCCCGAAAGCGATGGGCTGAGCCAGGCGTACAAACGCCGCGCGGGGCTGTTGCAGCGTGGCGCAGCGGCCATGCGGCAAGGCAAACCCCTGGCCTAGCGCTGTGGAGCCCAGGCTCTCGCGCTCGCTCAAGGCTTCCAGCACCGCCAGCGCCTTTTCCGGCGGCGCCATCAGCTGGGCCAGCGTCTCAAGCACCGTGCGGCCGGAGCGGGCGCGCAAATCGGTAACGACGCTATTGGGTGTCAGTAGGTCACTGAAACGCATGCCGCCCGCGGACTGGTCGCGAAAGAGGCGGATGATAGCGCGGGTTTTGCCGCAATGCGGCAGAAATTCGCAGGGAGCGGTCGCAGAAACTGCGTGGGGTATCCGGACTGGCCGGTTACCCCACGCAGCTGTGCATCATGCCAAGCGTTCGGCGACGCGGAGGGCCTCGCCTTTGTGATGGTCGGTCAGTTTTTCCTTGTGCTTTCTGATCTGGCCGTCGAGCTTGTCGGCCAGTGAGTCAATCGCGGCATACATGTCGTCCGCGGTCGCTTCGGCGTGTATGACCTTGCCGGCAGCCGCATGCAGGGTTGCGTCCGCCTTGTGCACCAGCTTCTCCACACTCAGCTGCACGCCGACGTCATGGAGGTGATCGAAATGGCGCAGGATGCGCTCGAACTTGCTTTCGACATAGCTGCGCAGGGCCGGCGTTACCTCAACCTTGGGGCCGCTGACATTGATCTGCATGGTGTTTCTCCTTACGGTAGAGCGCTCCTGACGCGGAACGCGGTCGGCACGAGGCGAAACTGGCTTCGTGCGAAATGGTTCATTAGCGTTGATTCGTTCTAGCGATAGAGGTTCCCGCGGCGGTTTCAAGCCCTAGCTGATACGGCAGCGTTCATTGGATGCGGCAATGTTCATGGCTTCGCGGTATTTCGCCACAGTGCGGCGTGCCACATTGATGCCCCGGCGATTCAGTTCTTCGGCCAGCCCTTGGTCCGACAGCGGTTTTCCGCTGGGCTCGGCGTCGATGAGCTTGCGGATCATGGCCTGGATCGCGGTGGCCGAGGCGCTGCCGCCGTCGACCGTCGACACGCCGCTGGAGAAAAAATGCTTGAACTCGAAGGTGCCGCGCGGGGTATAGAGGAACTTGCGCGTGGTCACGCGCGAGACCGTGGATTCGTGCATGCCGATTTCTTCGGCCACGTCCTTGAGTACCAGCGGTTTCATCGCTTCCGGCCCGAAATCCAGGAACGCGCTCTGTGCCTGCACGATGGCCTGAGCGACTTTGAGTATGGTATCGGCACGCGTCTTGAGGCTCTTGATGAGCCAGCGTGCTTCCTGCAACTGGCCGCGCAGGTACGAGGCGTCGTCGCGCTGCGCCCGGGCGATCAGCGATTCGTAGTGCCGGTTGATCACCAGCTGCGGCTGGCAGCCCGGTGCCAGGCTGACCTGCCACTGGCCGTGCTGACGGAATGCATAAGCGTCGGGTGCTACGTATTCGGGGGCTGCGCTGGACACACTGGAACCGGGTTTGGGGTCCAGCGTCCGTATCAGATGCACGGCGATGTCGACCTGATCGCTGGCGACCTTGAGGCTGCGGCTCAGGCGCGCGCGATCGTTCTTGGCCAGCACTTCGAGATGATCTGCAACGATGGCGCGCGCAATGGCGACGCCTTCCATCTCGGCGTCGAAGGCGTCGAGCTGCACCAGCAGGCATTCGCGCAGATTGCGGCTGGCGACGCCTAGTGGATCGAAGCGCTGGATGCGGTGGCGCACGGCTTCGATTTCGTCAGCATCGACGGCGTAGATGCCAGCAAGTCCCTGCTGTATCGCTTCAACCGGTTCATGCAGATAGCCATCGTCATCGACGGCTTCGATGATGGCGACGGCTATAGCCTGGTCGCGAGCCGACATCGGCGTGAGGTTGAGCTGCCAGAGCAGGTGATCGCGCAGATCCTGCTGCTCGGGCTCCTGTGGCTCGAACTCCTCGTCGGATGACGTATTGCGCGTAGCGGCTTCAAAACTCGTATCGGCGGGATCGAACCGATCCTCCTCCACGTCGCGGGATTCGGCCTCGGCGTTCGTAGCTTCGTCGCTCGTGGTGCGTGTTTCAAATTCGACAGGCGCTGCTTCGGCGCCATTGCTTGCTTCGGCCGGCGCCGGTTCAGCGGGCTCGTCCGGTAACTCGAGCAGGGGGTTGGACTCGAGCGCTTCGCGCAATTCCATTTCCAGCTCGACACTGCTGAGCTGTAGCAGGCGAATCGCCTGCTGCAATTGTGGCGTCAACGCCAGTTGCTGGTGCAGGCGGAGGTTTAGCGCTGGCTTCATCAGTGGTCCCGTTGCTGAGCATTTCGCAGAAATATCACCAACGGTGCGAAAGGCCCTTGGTGCCATCCTAATGCGGAAAACGGCCGGCGGGAACCGCGACCAGCATATCGCTCCGCAGCTTGCACAGATCGGCGGATTGGGAGAGGATCAAAGGGTTAAACCGCCACCGCCTGTGATGCCCCGGGCCGGTAACGGAAATTGTCTTAATGTGGATCAGTAGCGCAGTGGAATTGGCGCTACCTCACATGCGGAATTCCTTGCCCAGATAGACTTCGCGTACCTGCTCGTTCGCGAGTATGGTCGCCGGCGCGCCCTTGGCGAGCACGCGGCCCTCGCTGAGTATGTAGGCCCGGTCGCAGATGCCCAGGGTCTCGCGCACGTTGTGATCGGTGATCAGCACACCGATGCCGCGCTCCTTCAGATGACGCACGATGCGCTGGATCTCGCCGACGGAAATCGGATCTACCCCGGCGAAGGGTTCATCGAGCAGCATGAAACGCGGTTCCGCCGCGAGCGCGCGTGCGATTTCCACGCGGCGCCGTTCGCCGCCGGAAAGGCTGGCGCCTTTCTGCTGCGCGATGTGGCCGATCTGCAGTTCGTCGAGCAGTTTTTCGAGCTCGGCTGCGCGGGCTGCAGCACTGAGGCCGGTGCGCAGTTCGAGGATGGCAAGAATGTTGTCGGCGACGCTGAGGCGGCGGAACACCGAGGCTTCCTGTGGCAGATAGCCAACGCCGAGCCTGGCGCGCGCATGCATGGGCAGCGCGGTGATGTCCGCGTCGTCAAGGCGAATGCTGCCGGCATCAGCCCCGACCAGGCCGACGATCATGTAGAAGCAGGTCGTCTTGCCGGCACCGTTAGGGCCTAGCAGGCCAACGACTTCACCCTGGTCGACGCGGCAGGAGAAGTCACGCACAACCTCGCGCTGCTTGTAGCGCTTCTTGAGCCCCGTCGCGCTCAGCATTACTTCTTCGCGTCCTTGTCGGCGGACTTGCTCTCGGACTTGGCCTTGGGCTGCATTTTCATCGTGATACCGCCACCGGGAGCACCCTCGCCGGTCAGTTCGCCGGTCTCGGTGTTGTAGACGATGCGCTCGCCGCGGAACTCGCCGCGGCCTTGCTGGATCACGATGGCATTGCCGGTCAGTATCGCGGTTGCCTTGTCGGTATCGTAGTCGATGGTTGCAGCGGTTGCGTGCATGAGGCCGCCGCTATCCAGCTGCTGCTGCAGCCGCGCCGGCTTGCCTTCCAGCACGACGCGGCGGATTTCATCGTCCTCGCCCTGATGGACCGTGCCCTTGTCGGACTCGCCGCGCATGCTGCCGCGGGTGAGCTTGACCCCGCCGGTCAATATGGTCAGGTGCTTGTTCTGGTTGGTTGCAAAGTGGTTCGCGGCGACTTCGAGCGGCTGCTCGCGATCGGACTTCAGTGCCTGCACGGCCGGTGCTGCCAGCACAATCAACGCGACAAGGCTAAGGCTTGCGCTTGCGCGCGAACGAGGCGTGGACATCGGCGAGCAACTCCAGTTGGTGCGTGTTGAGATCGGCCTTCATGCCGGTGCCGCGCAGTATAGAGCCCGGTTGCGTAATGGTGGCGGCCGCGGCTGTCTGCAGGCGGTTTTCCTTAGGGTAGGCATCGACATCGCGGGTCTCCACGCGCGCCATACCGGTTTCTTCGGTCGCGTCACGCTGCATGTCGACCGGGCCGGCTAGCAGCAGATAGGTGCCGTCCTTCTTGATGAATGCTGAGGTTGATTTGCCTTTCCACGGCGCGCCGGTCTTTGCCGCAATCAGAAAATTTGGTGCATCGACCCAGAGCGAGCCGTCGTCGTTACGGCGTGCCAGTGCCGGCGCCGTCACGGTGAAACTGAGCTTGCCTGATTCATCGAGTGCATTGAGTTCAAAATCGGCCAGGGTGTAGTTCGAGCGCGGTGGGCCGACAAAGACGGGTTCACTTTCCGGTGTGCGGAACAGCCAGAACGCAGCCCAGGTAACGGCCGCGGCCAGCGCCAGGCCGGCGACAAGATTGGTACGGTCCAGCATCAAAGCCACTGCGCCAGCTCGGTTTCAGCCAGGCCGCGTGCGGCCAGCAGAAGATCGCAGACTTCGCGCGCGGCGCCTTCTCCGCCGTTGCGCCGGGTGCGCCAATGGGCGCGCTCGGCCACGGCCGGCACGGCGTTGGCCGGTGCGATAGCGAGGCCGCAACGCCGCATCGCGCGCAGGTCCGGCAGATCGTCGCCGGTATAGCAGACCTGCTGCAGCGACAGCTGCAGTGCCTCGCAAAGCTGGGTCAGGCAGGCGAGCTTGTCCTTCTGCCCCTGATACACATGCGCCACACCGAGCTCGGCCATGCGTTCGGTCACGAGATGACTCATACGCGCGGTGATCACGCCGACCTCAATGCCGTTGGCGAGCAGGCGCTTGAGGCCCAGACCGTCGTGCACATGGAAGGCCTTGAGTTCGCGCCGGTCTTCGGAGTACCAGAGCTTGCCGTCGGTCAGCACGCCGTCGACATCGAATACCGCCAGGCGTATGCCGTTGGCGTAGTGCAGCAAGTCGGGCGGCAGCAGATCAGGCATGCGTTATCAGAGTGCAAAGAAAGGGGAGGGCTGACGGCGGTGTCAGGCCGCCAGTCCGCGAATGCTGTGGCATGGGCCTGGCGCTAGTCCAGGCCGGGCGCGCCGGTAGGCAGCTCGTGTTCAGACGACGCGGGCGCGCAGCAGGTCGTGAATATTCAGCGCGCCGACGAGTTTCTTGTTGTCGTCGACCACGAGCAGCGCATGGATGGTGAAATCCTCCATAAGCCGGGCGGCCTCAATGGCGAGCTTGTCAGGCGTGATCGTCTTGGCCTTGGTCGTCATCAGCCGCGCCAGCGGCGTCGAGCGCAGGTCTACCGCCTCGTCATCCAGTGCACGGCGCAGGTCGCCATCGGTAAATACGCCCAGCAGCGTGTCCTGGGCGTCAACGACAGCGGTCATGCCCAGTCCCTTGCGCGACATTTCGACCAATGCTTCTGACAGGCTGGAGCCGACGCCTACCTTGGGTACCTGGTCGCCGGTATGCATGACATCGCTGATATGCAGCAGCAGGCGGCGGCCCAGCGAACCGGCTGGGTGTGAACGGGCGAAATCATCAGCGGTAAACCCGCGTGCTTCGAGCAGCGCAACCGCAAGGGCATCGCCCATGACCAGCGCGGCGGTTGTGCTCGCGGTCGGGGCCAGCCCCAGCGGGCAGGCTTCGGCCGGAACGCTCACGTCGAGATGGACATCGGCCAGCCGCGCCAGCGAAGAACCGTCATTGCCACTCATTGCGATCAGCGGAATGCCCTGGCGCCGGATCAGCGGCAGTATGGTCAGCAGTTCATCCGTCTCGCCGGAGTTGGACAGGGCCAGCACCACGTCCTTCTGCGTGATCATGCCGAGGTCGCCATGACTGGCTTCCCCCGGATGGACGAAGAAGGCCGGTGTGCCGGTCGATGCCAGCGTCGCCGCGATCTTGCGCGCGATATGACCGGACTTGCCCATGCCGGACACGACGACACGGCCGGGGCAGTCGAACATCAGCTGGCAGGCGCGCAGAAAGTTGTCGTCGATGCGCGACTTGAGCAGATCAATGGCCCGGGCTTCGGTCTCGACGACCTGGAGCGCACTGCGCACCAGCGACGCCTGATTCAGCGGCAGATGGTTCGTGGAGGCGGAAATCAGCGGCAGGATCTGGGCATTCATGAGCAGGGCAGGGTGCAGCAGGGAAACGGGGCGCTCAAACGCTACGTTTTGGCGCCAGCGGATTTTCGGTAACATGCGCGTCCCCATAGTGTAGCCGGTTAGTCGTGCCCGTCGCAGGGACGGGGCCAGCCTGCATTTCGTCGCGGCGATCCATCGCCGCCCTGAATCCGCCACGGATAGCGCCCCATATGGACAGCCAGACCATCAAGAATCTGATCGAGCAAGGACTGCCCGGCGCCAGCGCCGAAGTCAGCGGTGCCGACGGCGTGCATTTCGAGGCCGTCGTGACCGCCGAAGCCTTTCGCGGCAAGCTGCCGCTGGCACGGCACCGTATGGTTTACGCAACACTCGGTGATCTGATGGGTGGCGCCATCCATGCGCTGGCCCTCAAGACCGTGACACCTGAAGAAGCGGGAAAGCAGTAGTGCCGTTTTCCTGCCGGTTTTGACGGCGGCAGGCGCTGCTTCCCCCAATAGTGCGCGGTCTGCCCGGCTGGGGCGGCTCCCGCGATGTGGATTTCCCGTTACCGAGTAAGAGATGGCCAAGATCGTAATTTCCGGCGGTGAGCCGCTGCAGGGCGACGTGTGGATTTCCGGCGCCAAGAACGCGGTACTGCCGATCCTGGCCGCGACCCTGCTGGCCGACGGCCCCGTCAGCGTCGGCAATGTGCCGCACCTGCACGACGTGACCACGACCATGGAGCTGCTGGGCCAGATGGGTGTGCAACTGGTGCTGGACGAGCGCATGAAGATTCATGTCGATCCGCGCTCGATCAAGAGCTGCTCGGCACCCTACGACCTGGTCAAGACCATGCGCGCCTCGATACTGGTGCTGGGGCCGTTGGTCGCACGTTATGGCGAAGCCGAGGTATCCCTGCCCGGCGGCTGCGCCATCGGCTCACGTCCGGTGGACCTGCACATCAAGGGCCTGCAGGCGCTGGGCGCCGATGTGGTGGTCGAGAACGGCTATATCCGTGCCAAGGCCAAGCGCCTCAAGGGCGCCCGCATCAACATGGACATCGTGACCGTGACCGGTACCGAGAACATCATGATGGCCGCAGCGCTGGCGGAGGGCCGCACCATCATCGAGAACGCGGCGCAGGAACCCGAGGTCGTCGATCTGGCGAACTGCCTCAACGCCATGGGGGCGAACGTGCAGGGGGCCGGTACCGCGACCCTGACGATTGAGGGCGTGGAGCGGCTCAACGGTACCGACTACGACGTGCTGCCTGATCGCATCGAGACCGGCACCTTCCTCGTCGCCGGTGCCATCACCGGTGGCCGCGTGCTGGCCAAGAAGGCCAAGCCCAAGACGCTCGATGCCGTGCTGGCCAAGCTCGAAGATGCCGGCGCGCATATCAATACCGGCGATGACTGGATCGAGCTCGACATGCGCGGCAAACGGCCCAAGGCCGTCAATATCACGACTGCGCCGTATCCTGCGTTCCCGACCGACATGCAGGCGCAGTTCACCGCACTGAACTGCGTGGCCGAGGGCGTGGGCATCATCACCGAAACGGTGTTCGAGAACCGCTTCATGCACGCGCACGAGCTGCAGCGGCTAGGTGCTGATATCCGCCTCGAAGGCAATACCGCCATCATCAAGGGCGTACGCAAGATGACCGGCGCGCCCATCATGGCCACCGACCTGCGCGCTTCGGCCTGCCTGGTGCTGGCCGGCCTGGTGGCCGAAGGCGACACCACCGTGGACCGGGTCTATCACATAGACCGCGGCTACGAATGCATCGAGGAAAAACTCGGGACGCTGGGTGCGCGTATTCGGCGCCTGCCTTCCTGAGCATACCGCCCTACAGGAACGGGTGGGCCTTGGCCCACCATTGCTTCGGAACGTGACGAAGGTGGGCTAAAGCCCACCCTACACTTCCGGAATGAAAACGTAGGGTGGGCCTTGGCCCACCATCGCCCTGGATCAGGTCAGCGGATCGCCTTCAGCTCCATCACGATATTGTTGCCGTCCTTCTGCACCTGCTCGACCTGCAGCGGTGCAAGCAACTGCGGCGTATACCAGGAACTGCCCTTGCCGGGCTTGTCGGTGCGCTCAAAGCGCGTAGCCGGAAATTCACCCGCGCGCAGGTGCAGCGGCTTGCTTTCGCGCTGCTCGAAGCGTTGCGTTTCTATGGCCTCCTTGCTGGCCACCTGAAATTCACCCGTGGCTGACTGCTGGCGACCGAGGGCAAGCACCACGAGATGCCGGTCTATCGTGGCTGGCCGCAACACATAGCGGAACAGCTCGCCCTTGTCGGTTACGCGGGCTTCGTTGGAAGCCCAGTCGAATTCGATGCTGCGCTGCTTGGATTTCAGCGTGGCGTCCTGCCTGTAGCGGTAGTCCTGGCTCTGCAGCGAACCATCGCCGGTGACGATGAAGCGCGACTCCTCGCGTACGTCCAGACCCAGCAGCCGGGCCATTCCGGCCGTGCCCCGCGTCTCGGTAGTGAGTGTCCACTGGCTGGCATCGCCGCGGCTCAGCGTCATCGTCGCCTCGCCTATGGTCTTGCCGCCGCGCTGCACATCGTAGGTCGCGACGAAAGGCTTGAGCTCGCGCATTGCGGGTGGCGTGGTGGCGACAGGATCAGCGGCGGCGGGTTGGGCAGCCAGCAGGGCGAGCAGGGCGAGCAATCGCATGTGGGGAAATCTCTGGACGGGCCGGGATTGGGTTATTGGTGCGGAAGCCCGGTCGAGTCAAGGGGGCGCCCGCACAGAGGGCTCAGTGTTCTCAACGCGGGCTGAATACGGCCCGTCTGGCCACCGGACCGCCAGGGGGCTGGTCTGCTGCTGCGGGTGGCGCAAGTCATCGCGTTGATGCAAAAGCCACGATTGGAAAAAGCAAAGTGCTGCGCTAGGCTCGGCCGGGCCGGCGTCTCAGGGGAAGCGTTCCGTGGCTACCGAATTGCAGCGTCTTGAAATTGGCGGTCAGACGATCTGGGTTGAGGTGGGGGATTCGATCCGTCCGGCGCCGGGCAATCAACGCAGCAGTACCGATGGCGGAATTGTCCGCACCAGTGCAGGAGGCACCGCGCTGACGGCTGCTGCGGTGGTGCTGGCCCAGGCCGATATCACCCATACCCTCAGCGCGCTGATTACACCGATTCATGCCGCGCTGGCGCAGATACGGCCCGAAGAAGTTGCGGTAGAGCTGTCACTGGGCCTCAAGGGCGAAGTCGGTGTGTTTGTCGCCAAGAGCGAGGCCAATGCGGCGCTGAAAATCACGGCAAAGTGGAAGTTCACGCAGGGACAGCCCCCACCTGATCCAGTCTCCCCCGAACAGCAGTGAGCGACCATTTCATGGTCCAGCGCATTCGCGATGCCATGGTCAGCCTGCACTCGCATGTGACGGATGATGCCCCTGCGCATTTCGTCTGCAGTGGTGTGCTGGTTGCTCCAGCTGTTGTACTGACCGTCAGGCACGTATTTGACAATTTCCAGTCAGACGGCCTGTGGGTAAGGCCGCAGGTGAATCGCAGTCCGGCGCTGGCTATCCAGGGTCAGGTTCATTTCCATCCCAGCCTGGACGCGGCCTGGTTCAGTCTGGCGAGCCACCCGCCGCATGCCCTTACGCTGCAGCTCGATCACTCCAAGGGGTATGAACCGGCAGCTGATTACGATCTGTATGCGTATTTTGAAAATGCGCTCAACGAAGCGCTTCGGCGGCGAGTGACCGCGTTTACCGATACCTGGCAGCGCTACTCAACCGAGCCCTTGCATCAATGTGGCATGAGTGGCGGAGCGCTCTGCCGGAACGGTGCACTCTGGGGCCTGCTGTTTGCGCGTTATGACGACCTCAGTGCCAACCGCGGCTGTGTGGTTGCCATGCATCAGCTCTGGGAGGGGTTTCTCGATCAGATTCCCGGTGTCGCCGCTCCCTTTGCCGCTACCTCTCGGCGCGATGCAGAGTCCACCTGGTCGCATGCGGCAGTGGTTATCTCCCTGCGTGAGGCGGTGAAAGCCGTGCTCAGCGTGCCGCCGCTGTGCAACTGGCCCTGGCCGCAGCCGGTAGTGGACGGGATTCCCCAGCGGCTGTCGGAATTGCTGAACTCCGCTGAGCGCGAGCGCGGTGCACAGGTGGTGGACTGGATCGTTGATCTGGCTGATGCCATCAACCAAGCCATGGACTACGCCACCCTGACCTTGGACCGGGCAGCAAAAAAGCGAACCCGCGACGGCCTGATGCGGGCCATGGGCATGGCATCCCGCCTGTGCCTGGACCCCGTGCAGCTCGCTGCGTTGCAGGGATTGGAACAAAGGCTGGAAGTCTCGGCGGCCACCACAGAAGGTGCCCTGGTCGCCGCGCGGGAGCAGCCGCATCAGGGCTGGCTCGTGACACGTCACGACAAGGATGCGCCCGCGGTCAAGGACCGTTACGCGTGTTCCTGGATCGAACACGGCGAAGGCAATGACAAGAACTACGGCATTCTCAGCGCGATCGCGTCCATGCCGTCCAGGGAAAATCCGACCGGTGAGCGGATCACCGTCAGTGCGTCCAACGAGAAACGCTGGCGCGCGTTTCTGACCGACGAGCGTCAGCGCGGGCGCGGGCGCTGTCTGATTCTGAGCAAGGACTACCGCGATGCGCTGGGGACGGATACCGAAATCTGGCTGCAACGTTTTGGCATCGCCGTGGTTGTCTTGCTCGGCGACGTGAGTGGCCTGTTCTGGCTGGAAGAAGATCTGCTGCTCGGCCGCATCCAGGGCTTCCTGCGCGGTTTTGAAGAATCCGATCACTGGAAAACGCCCGATGCCCCCTGACTACGCCCAAACCCCCCTACACCTGCCCGCCATGGCTTCCTGGCCGCCGGCCTGGCACGAATTCGACGAGCAGCAACGCGATGCCCTGCGTGCCGCCGAGGCGGCCGGGCGGCCGCTGCTGGTACGCGGTGATCCGGGTACCGGCAAGAGCCAGCTGGCGCATGCGGCGGCTTTTGCTTCCGGGCGGGCGTTTCTGCCGCTGGTGGTGGATTCGCGTACCGAGGCCACTGACCTGCTATGGCGCTTCGATGCCATTGCCCGGCTGGCCGATGCACATCTGTGTGCCGTGGCCGGGGCCGATGTGCCCACGGGCCTGGCCAGCGAGCGTTATCTGCGGCCCGGGCCCCTGTGGTGGGCGTTCGACTGGAATGGAGCAAGCGATCAGTGCGCCCGGCTGCGTTCGCCCGAGCCGCCACCGGAAACCGCGCCGGACTGGACGCCGGCCAAAGGCTGCGTGGTGCTGATCGATGAAATCGACAAGGCCGAGGCAGAGCTGCCCAATGGCCTGCTCGAAGCCCTGGGCAATGGCCGCTTCAGTGTGGCGGCGCTGCAGGGCAAGGTGGTGCGGCAGAACCCGGCCCAGCCGCCGCCGCTGGTGGTGATCACCACCAATGACGAACGCGAACTGCCGCCAGCCTTTCTGCGCCGCTGCCTGGTTCTTACCCTGAAGCTGCCCGAGGGGGCGGAGCTCAAGCAGTTTCTGCTCCGGCGCGGCCGGCTCCATCGCGGCGCCTGGGCCAAGGCCAACGAAGCGGTGCTGGAGCAGGCGGCCGACATGCTGCTGGACGATCGCCGCGATGCCCAGGCGGCGGGAATCTATACGCCCGGCCTGGCGGAATACCTGGATCTGCTGCGCGCGCTGGAGCAGGTCGGCGGCAGTGATCCGGGGGCCATGCTGCAGCGCCTGCGCGCCTTCACCTATCAGAAACAGCCGGGCGGGGAATGAGCGGCGCCGCGCCGCGGCATCACCGGGCTGCGCTGGGCCGTGCCGACCTGGCCTGGCTGCTGGCGGCTGGCGTCCTGCCGGAGTCCAGCGCCGCGGCGCTATGCGGTTTCCAGCCCCGAGCGCCGGCTACGGAGCACGAACCACTGGACATGAAGGTATTGCCGCCGCTGCCGGAATTTTCCCGGAGCGAAAACAGCGGCAAGGCGGAAACGGCTGCCGCACTGCGCGCACCGCAGTTCCATGTCAGCCAGACCGCGCTGGCGGTCAGTGAAGACGACGCACCGGCGCAACTGGCCGCCGGGGAACCCCTGCGGGAATTGCCCCAGTCCGATCCGGACCAGTCCGCCCCGGCCCTGGTGCCCCTATGGCCAGCGGGGCCGCTGCGCCGCCTGCTGCGGCGGGTACTGCGTGCGCCGGTGGCGACCGCGCAATGGGACACCCAGCGCTGGATCGCCCTGGTCTGCCGCGGCCAGCCCCTGCCACCGCGCCCGCCGCAGCGCTACCGCCCCAGCTGGCGCGGCGCCACGGCCCTGGTGATCCATGACAGCGAGGACCTGCGTGTCCTGAATGCGGACCTGCAGCAGCTGGTGCGGCAGGCACTGGCCAGCTCCAGCGGCCTGGCCCGCATCTACTGGCTGGATACGCAGGGGCAATGCTGGGCCGCACAGTGGCAGGGCGAACGCCGGCCGCTGCGCTGGCAGCAGGTGAAGGCCGCCCGCTTTGCCACGGTGCCGCGCTGGTTATGGCTGGGCTCGGCGGCGGCGCTGGACAGCGCCGCCGGAGAAAGCTGGAGAAAACAACTGCGCCGGCATCTGCAGCGCCGCGGCGAACTGGCCTGGCTGCGCCCAGGGCCGGGCCTGCAGCGGCCGCTGCGTGGCGTGCAGGTACAGCGCTGGGATCGTCCGTCCGCACCCGGCGCAGGCCAGTACGATCTGACCCATCTGCTCGCGGCCCTGGCCCTGGCCGTACGCGTGGAGCCGGTGCTGCTGCGTGCCTTGCGCCGCGCCCTGGCCCTGCCGGTGCAGGCGGAAATCCAGGTCTGGTCGCATGCGGATGTGCTGGCCGAGGGGGCGTATGCCTGCATCCTGAAACCCGAGCGACTGGCCCATTACCGCGAGCAGGCCAGACAGCTGCCCCCGACGCTGGGCCTGCGGCTGGCTGCGCTGATCGTTGACCACCACCGTCATCTCTCGCCGCTGATCCAGCAGGAAGAAGCGGCCCTGGCCTTCGATCTGCTTTCTGGCGGCAGGGCCACGGACGATCCGGGCCAATGGCGGGACGTGGCCCAGACCCTCTACCAGAACAGCGACACGCCGCTGGGTCAGGCCTTGGGCGCCTATGTACAGCGCGCAAGATGGCGGGCGCACCCTTCACTCTGGAGCAGTGTGCCCGCTCTGGCCCAGGCCTGGGTGCTGGCAGCAAAGGACGAGATCAAGGCCGGTGCGCCGCTGCCGGCGGGAATACCGGCCGGCACGGTGACGCAGTTGCTGAGCACGGAGCCAGGCGGCCCGCAGCAGCCTTGGCGGCTGCAGCAGCGCGGGCAGAACCTGGTGCTGCTGCCGGAGCATCTGGCCGCGCGCAATCGACCGCTGGCCCGGCTCAACCTGCCTGCCGCTGAGGCAGGCGTGCAGCTGGAAAGGGATGGGCATAGCCGCTGGCTGGCCCTGGGTGCACACGCAGCCGATCTGGGGCCATTGTCACCGGGCCAGTCACTGACCCTGCATGCCCCCGGCCTTAGCACCCGGATCGATGCACTGCTCCGGCCCGTATGGGCCAGCGAATGGGGCCGCGATGCGCAGGGACTCTACGTGCTGCTTCCACCGCTGGGACCCTGGCCGCAGCGGTTTTCCTGGCCGCTGGCCACGGACAGCGTATTCGGCACGCCCATACGGCTAAGCAAACGCGCCGCACTGGTGTTTGGCATAGACCGGAAATACGGCCCGTTCGCGCAGCTGATCGTCGACACGATCGTGCAGATGTTTCGCTGGATACCGCCGGGTGAGTTCTGGATGGGGTCACCGGAAGCGGAAAGGCTGGCCATTCCCGACGAATCGGCTCGCAGCGTGACGTCGGATGAGGCGCCGCGGCATCGGGTGCGGCATACCCAGGGGTACTGGCTGGCGGATACGGCGTGTACCCAGGCCTTGTGGCTGGCGGTGATGGGCGGGAAAAACCCCAGCCAGTTTGCGGACGACTTGTCCTGTCCGGTGGAGCGGGTGAGCTGGGATGAGGTACAGGGCTTCCTGCAGCAGCTGGCACGGCAACTGGGTGAAGGGGTAGAGGCGGTATTGCCGACCGAAGCGCAATGGGAGTACGCCTGCCGTGCGGGGACCGAGAGCGCGTTTGCGTTCGGGGCGACAGTGACGACGGATCAGGTCAACTACGACGGCAACTATCCTTATGGCGATGCCCCGAAAGGGGTATTCCGGCGGCGCACCGTTCCGGTAAAGGCCTTGCCGGCGAATGGCTGGGGTCTTTACCAGATGCATGGGAATGTCTGGGAATGGTGTGTGGACGGGGTGCGCGATTACGCCGGGACGGCGGATGCGGAGGTGCTGGAGGACCCGATTGGTCCGCTGGAAGCAGCCGGGCCTGCCTTGCGCGGCGGCTCCTGGATCAACTACGCCAGGTTCGCGCGCTCGGCCTGCCGCGCCCGCGCCAGGCCTGGCGTCCGGTTCGACGGCGTCGGGTTCCGGTTTGCTCTGAGGTCCTCAAGCCCAGCAGCAGCCGGCGGGCCGCTGGACAGGGTTTAGCGCGCCGGAGGCGCGCGCGTTGGCCGCGCGGGACGCGCGGCCGGCGGCTGACTGACGGGTTTTCAGGTTCCAGCGCAACCAGATCACATCACTCAACGGGAACAGCTCATGAGCCTGCACTTCTTCGCGGTACCAGCGCTGGATGGCCAGGCCCAGCAAAGCGCCTTCACCACGTCATGACTTCCCGCGAACCCAGCGATTTCCCACCGCCCTGGGCCGATGCCTGGGGCGATGATGCCTATGGTCTATGGGCGGAGTTTGCCCTGGGGCAGCAAACGCAGCGCCTGCGCTGGATAGAGCCGGGCGAGTTCTGGATGGGCGCGTTGGAAGATGAGGCGAGCGATGAAAAACCGCGGCACCGGGTAAGGCATACGCAAGGATTCTGGCTGGCGGATACGGCCTGTACCCAGGCCTTATGGTTGGCGGTGGCCGGAGGCAAGAACCCCAGCCGCTTTACCGACGATCTGTCCTGCCCGGTAGAGCGGGTGAGCTGGGTCGAAGTGCATTTTTTTTTGCGGCAGCTGGCGCAGCAACTGGGTAGTGAGGTAGAGGCGGTATTGCCGACGGAAGCGCAATGGGAATACGCCTGCCGGGCGGGAACGGAGACCGCGTATGCGTTCGGGGCGGGGGTAACGATGGATCAGGCCAACTACGATGGCAGCTATCCGCACGGCCGGACACAGACGGGGCGACACCGGAAGCGCACGGTGGCGGTAAAGGCTTTGCCGGCCAATGGCTGGGGTCTGTACCAGATGCACGGGAATGTGTGGGAGTGGTGTGCGGACGGGCTGCGCGATTACGCCGGGACGGCGGGGCGGGAGGCTCTAGACGATCCGATCGGTCCATTGGGCGCGGACGAGCATGCCGAACGCGCCCTGCGCGGCGGCTCCTGGATCGGTAACGCCAGGCGCGTGCGTTCGGCCTTCCGCGACGGCGCCAGGCTAGGCGGCCGGCGCCACAACACCGGGTTCCGGTTTGCTCTGAGGTCCTCAAGCCCGGCAGCGGCCGGCAGGCCGCTGGACAGGCAGTAGCGCGCCGGAGGCGCGCGTGCCCCGGCCGCGCGGGACGCGCGGCCGGCGAGCGAATTTCCGCCACCCAGGGCCGATGCCGGGGGGCTGATGCTCAAGGCCGAAGGGCGATGTGCCGGCGGGGCAAATCGGCCGGGTGATTGCCGGTCAGCGGCGACTGAATTTTCCTCGATACCGAGCGCCGCGCCGTCACGCTCCACCGGAAATCACTCAGGGGTGCGTGGCATTCAGCCGGCGATGACGGCCCATCACGCAGCGGTGCATGAATTTCAGTCGCCGTTGAGTTTCGCGCGACTTACCCATGACCCGATTTCATTCACGCGCGAGTGAAATTCGGTCACGGCTGAGTGTCCATCACGCATCGACGAGTGAATTTCAGTCGAGGTATACCGCCGATCAGTCACTGCTGCCTCAAGTTCGGGCAGGGCGCACGCCAAGAGCATCACCCCATGGCGGCCACGGTGAAGCAGGGCGAGCTGGCCCGGCCGGATAGGGCGCTGCACCGCCAGCCTGCCCGGTGTGTGGCGGCCGGAGGCAACCTCGCCTGACGGCGTCCACGCCCATCACGCGCCGGCCGCGATCCAGCCCGGCAGATACCGGAGCGGCGCTGTGCCGCTCCGGCGATACAGGGCTTACGGCCCCGGCTGAAACCGCGCTTCCATCAGTCCGCGCACATCCCGCGACAGGATGGCCAGGGCATCGAGTATGCCGCCGTGCGAGCGCGAATCCGGCGCTTCCAGCTGCGCCGTCGCCGCGGTTTCGCTGAGTGCCTGGATGGCGGCGATGCGATCCAGAATTTCTTCCTGCAAGGCCTCGCGCTGTGCCGGTGTATCGAGCACATAGGCAAACATCACCGGCTCGGCCGAGGCCACATCGCGGCGCAGGGGATAGAACGAACCGTGACAGGTCATGGCGTCCGCCTCCGGAACAAGGCAACAACGCGGCCAACGCGAACAAGGCAACCGGGGTTCCGCCCGATGCCGCAGAACGCAGACTGACTATCCATGGACAACTCCCTTTGCGTGGAGTCGCCACCCGGAACGGCGAAAGGGTGGCGAGCGGTGTGCGGGTTAGCAGACCGGGCACAGGCACCGGCGAGCCTTGCGGCTCCCCGCACACCGCCGCCAGAAATCGGCAGACCACGCCGCAGGAAAACCGGGCATAAAAAAACGCCGATGATCCATGCGGCGCTGTGTGCGCCTGTGACGTTCGGGCTGCTAAACCCGGTTGCCGAATGGGCGGCAACGGGCAACTTGTTGACAGGGCGGCGGGTGGTGTCAAGGGGACAGATATGTCCCTTGGGTGAGGCGCGTCGGTTTCCACCGCTCCGGGCAACCCGGCAACGCATGAACGCATGACCCGCAAGCGGTGCCCCTCCCGCCATCGTGTCTCGCCATTGCCGTAGGGCGACGGGTTCGAGACCAGCACGATACGCGCGCACGTTGCCGCTGCACGCCCGAAGGAATCGCCCGCTATCGTTCGCGCCTGTCGGGGCCCTTGCTGATCGCATCGGCCTCACCCTGGACGTGCCGCGTATTCCACCTGCTGATCGGCGTGGTACACACCATGGCGAGGCCGCCGCGACTGTGCGCGACCGCGTCGCCGCGGCACGCGCACAGCAACTCCAGCGTGCCGGCAAGCCGAACGCAGGGCTGGCCAACCGGGAGGTGGAGCGCGATTGCATACGGCAGCCGCGCGTTCAGGATTTGCTCGATCGTGCAGTCGATCACCTGGACCTTTCCGCGCGCGCCTACCACCCACGGCCAGCCTTGACCCGTAGTACATCGACGTTCGAGTTCGCTACTGATCCAATGGACTCAACACGCCGCTGGCACCACGGTTCAGCACAGGGGTACAAATTTGTGTGGTCGAAACGTCGCTATGCCCCAGCACCTGTCCTTGCCGCCTTTCCCATCGCGGATGGCGCCGCCCATTGGCCTGCACGAATCGCCGTAGCCAGCCGAGACAGGCCTGCTCCGTGCGCCGACTGCAGTGGCGCAAGCGAATCTGCCGCCTTACGTCCGCGTACAAGCCTGGCCGCTGCTCAGAGCTGGGCGTTACACCCGCGTTTGCGCCGCCGTCACTCATACACCCTCGTATGTGTCGTGTTTCTCGATCACATTACGCGTCGGGGATTGCTGTTGCCAATCCGATAACAACGCGTATTTTTTTGAGAAATTTCCGGTTGCGCGGTAGGGAATGGCCTCGGCATACTCGGAGCAACGCCCCGGATTTGGGGGCTAAATGTAGTTAGGCCCCCACATGGATTTCTCCAATGGCCACCACAGTGAAGAGCATTACAGCACTCGGCACACGCGGCGATGCGGCCGGGAAGGTGTTTAGCGCCAAGCCGGACCGTTCCGGTCGCTATGTGCTCAATCGCAAGCGACCTTCCAACTCCTCAGCTCCAACCAATAGGGCTGCGAACAAGGTGTACGTTTCCACGCTGTGCGAGGCGGCTGACCTTCTGGCTACTAACGACTACCTCATCAACGTTGTGTCGGCCGACGGCAAGCGTGCACTGCGGGAGCTGGGCAAGGTCTGCATTGAGCGGCTTGGGGCCTAACGGTTCATTCAAGCCGACGCCGCTTCGCGGCACGGCTAAATTCAAGCGTTAGGGCGCAAGATGAAGATCCCGGTTGGTCTGGTTTCCCTTGGCACCGCCTTGCTTGGTTCCTTCCTGTTCCTGTCCGGCGTTGGCGGCCTGCTGATGGACTACGTGCCTACGGTTGCTCCCGAGGCTGTTGCTGCCGCCCGTGACCGGGCCTACGTCCACTTGTTTTCAGGTGTTCTGGTCATGATTGTTTCTGCCGGGCTTACGGGCCGGGCGGCACATCGGGCCTCTAAGTTGTCTGTATCCTCAGCCTTTGTCCTGGGCGCCAGTTCGTTGTTTCCGCTTTGCCTCTGGCTCTTCTCATAGAAGCTTCCCGGTCGGCGGCCCTGCGCCCTAACAATTCGTCCACGCCGACGCCGCTTCGCGGCGCGGCTTAGCTCAGGTGTTAAGCACATGACTTCACTGCCGCAGTCGCCCGTCGATAAGAACGGCCAGAGTGTCTTCGTGGGATCCAAGGTTCGTGTCGTCGGGTTGTCTGGCGGGTGGCTCGAATCGCTCCCGGAAGAAGAAAAGGCCGACATACTTTCTATGGTTGGAGAAGTGTTCGTCGTAGAAGAGATCGATGAATACGGTCAACCGTGGGTACGAAAGTCATGGCCGAATGAAGCGGAAGGTACTTGCCACTCTCACTCTGTCGCGCTTGAGCAGCATGAAATGGAGCTGGCAGACCACGGTTCCATATAGCGATCCCGCAGTGCGTGCAACTATTCATCGAATCAAGTTGGTGTTCAGGGCGGACCGTGGTGGTCGGCAGGTCAGCCGCACAATGTGCTCTAACCCCTCCATCGAGCGGACGGGTTCTGGCCTACGGCCTGCAGCCGCCGCTCATGTCGAACGTTAGGCACCATGGGCACGATCTTCCGTGAGAAGACAATTCGTAAGCCATGAATAAAAGTGCGATCTTCGCCATCGCTGATCGACTCCTGACCGGCGATGCCGAAGCTATCGACAAGTCGGTTTGCGTCGTCTGTGCCGAATCGCAAGGGTCATGGCACGACCGCGGTCGAGCGATAATGTGTCGGCGGCTCATGCACGTTCAGTTGTCGCCTGGCCAAGAGCGCCGGCTTCTGGAGGCGATCCACAAGCGGCTCATTTCCGGCGCGTTCTCAGAGCAGTTTCGAGACCAGCTACGCTTGGCCATGCGCCTAGATTTCGCCGACACATGTTCTGTGGCTCGCACTGCTGCGACGAGTGGGGTGTCACATATTAGCCGGTACGCAGTGTGGGTGCTTTCACACGATGAACCTGTCAAAACGTAGCCGCATGGCGCCTAACTTATCTGTCGCCTTACTTCCGCGTACAAGCCTGGCCGCTGCTCAGAGCTGGGCGTTACACCCGCGTTTGCGCCGCCGTAACTCATACACCCTCGTATGTGTCGTGTTTCTCGATCACATTACGCGTCGGGGATTGCTGTTGCCTATCTGATGACAGCGCGTATTTGCTTGGGAAATTTCCGGTTGCGCGGTAGGGAATGGCCTCGGCATACTCGGCGCAACGCCCCGGATTTGGGGTCTAAATGTAGTTAGGCCGTCATGGAAAGTCCGCTCGCAACAGGTCAGTTCTTGCAGCTCGCGCTACTCGTCGGCTTGCCGGTTCATGCCGCTTTAGTCGTTCTCGCGACGCGCGTGGTTCGCTTCAAGCTGCGGCTTGAGTGGCTTTGGGGCCTCGCGCTAGTGCCGGTCTGGCTCGCAGCATCATTGGCGCTACAAGTCGGCATCTGGGCTGTACTGCCAGACCTCCCCGAGTCGATGTTCATGCTGCTTGGGTTCGTCAACCTGCCAGCGCTGCTCGGTGCCGGGTTACTTCTAGCCGTCCTCCTCACTGCATTCCCTCGCCGGCAGCGTGGTGCGGTGGCATGATCGGCCTAACATCTCGCTCAAGCGTTAGGCCCCTTTAGCTAGATGGCGAGCAAGCCTCACATCGTGCATGCGGTACCTCCAGAGCTCGTGCCCTCGACAGTGCCTGCCGAGTTTCGAGGGCTCGTCAGTCTTGCATCGCTCAAGCACCAAGCTTATACGGTGCTCGCGTTCCAAAGTGCGCACGGATCTTCCAACACCATCGTGGACTCCCGCTCCGTCGCAAGAGCACTCGGCAAGACAGAGTCGGGAAGCGCGGTTGTTGCAGTGGGCCACAACTTCACGGCGGAGGCGAGGGCACTCCTTGAAACGGCCGGAGTCAACGCCGGCCCGAAGAGGTTGCCGCATCACTGAACTCTTTCATCGCTACCGAAGCGGCTTGGGTCATAGAGGGCTGCTACGGCGAGCTGGTCGAGGAAGCGTCCCTTTACTGCACCGAGTTGGTCTTCCTCAATCCGGGTTGTGATGCATGTCTAGCCAATAACCGGCAACGCCCTTGGGAGCCTCACAAGTACGCGTCACTCGAAGAACAGAACTCCATGCTCGCTCAACTCCAGGCTTGGGTTGCCGCGTACTACACGCGTGACGACCAGTGGTCCTACTCCGCGCAACGCCGCATCTTCGACAAGCACGCTGGCGCCAAAGTCGAGCACTTTTCAGTCGCGCGTACGGCCTAACCAATCCGTAAGAGACTTCCGGCCAATCCTGGGCGCAGGATGCTATGTGCTCAAGCCGACCGCCATGAGACACTGCGTTTCAACCGAATGCTGTCGCGTGGCGGCGGCTTAATACGGCGTTGGGCGTCAAGGGCGGTGAACAGTAAACTGGAAGGGCCAGCATGGGCGCGTGGGGCACTGATCCGTTCGAAAACGACGCAGCCGCAGATTTCGTTGCGTTGTTGAGGCGTACAAGAAAAGCCAACCGCCTAGGCTTGATTCGCAATGCATTTGAAGAATGCGATAGAGTTTGCTTGCTGATCAAGCAGGGGAATATCACTTCGTCGTTGAGCGAAAGTGATATTGACGAACTGAAGTCAAGCCGACTTTTAAATCTTGAGTGGTATCGCCAAAATGGGCAAGAGTTTCCATTTCATGTCCTCCCGGAGTATGCGTCGGAGGAGGCATGGATAAAACACGCTAGTAGTCCTGTCGCGGTTGACGGCTCAGATGAAGCATTGCGAGCCATTGCGGCTGCTCAAATTTTGGCCGAAAACATTTGCGAGCGAACTGCCAACGGGCGCGCGGTGGCGTTGCCTGAGCTCACCACGGAACAACGCGCTGAATTGTCTGGTATCGCAATCAACACACTTGAATGTGTCCTTACAAATGATGCGCTTGCGGAAGCGTGGGGACAGGAGTGGGGGGAAGTTTCGTCTGGAATATCACAGATGGTTAACGCGCTAACGCCTAACTATGCGTTCAAGCCGACCGCGGAACAGGCTCTTGGCACAGACTGTGGCGCTTTGCGCCGCGGCGGATTAACACGGAGTTAGCGTCCACGTGAAGAACCTCCTCGGTCCTGCAGCGTTCGGAGTCACGTTGGCAGCCGTGTGCGCACTCAGCAGCGCCCAAGCAATCTTCATGCAGGGGGAGTTTGAGGCGGCGTGGGGAGCCAATGGCACGTTCCACTTTGCTCTCGCTATCGCGGCATTTGTCGGTCTACTTGGTGCGGCTTTCTTCTGGCTTGGCTCTCGTCGCTCACGCGTATCGGCTCCGCTGACTGCCTCGCTCCTTCTCGGATTTGGCGTGGCTGTTGCCTTCTTAGCCAGCCCACATCTCATCCCACTTGGCTTGTTCGGCAAGCTTTGGCTTCTCCCTTGGATTTTGCTTTGCGTACTCTCGGCGCTAGCTCCTGTAGTCTACCGCTCGATGTCTGTAGGCCGCGCAAGTGGTCGCTAACTATGTGTTCAAGCCGAACGCCGAGGAAGTTGCGCGTATCATCCACACACCGTCGCATGGCGGCGGCTTAACACGGCGTTAGGCATCAGAAGGGTGCCGTCGAGAAGTTGAGGGATATCCATGATGCATCCTCATCAGCGTTTCGCGATCGCTACAATCCTCACACTCATCGCCATGTTCTTGAATGGCTGCGCAAGTGACCGGCTTACTCAATACGATCACAGTTGGGCAACCAACGTTACTGCGTTTGAGCGCGAAATCCGAGATCTTCAGTCCGCACTGGAAATTCCCGGTCTTGCCTATGTGATCGTCAAAGATGGCGCACCCATTGCGTCGAACGCATTCGGTTCCGTGCAGGGAGCGCCTGCGGAGGCTTTCACCACTCATACGCCTCTGCGTATCGCCTCGGTAACAAAGTCGTTCACCGCAATTGTTGCTATGCAACTCGTCGAGGAGGGACGGCTGGACCTGGACGCACCAGCACGCCACTACGTTCCGGATTTGAAGCTGCCGGACGATGTGCTAGTTAGGCATTTATTGACGCACACGTCTGAAGGCGATGTCGGCGAGGAGTACGTTTACGGAAGCACGCGTTACGCCATGCTCGGCCCGATCATCGAAGCAATTACCGAGCGCAACCTCGATCAGACGCTGCGCGAACGCATACTCAAACGCGCGGGAATGCAGGTGTATCCATCCCCCGCGCTGGGCGCTCATGCAGGCTTGGTATCGACGACTGACGATATGGGCGCTTTCCTCGCGTCAATCGGTAATGGCTTGCTGCTGAGATCGTCGTCACTAGAACGACTCGCCCTGCCATCCCGGTCGACAACCGGTGCAGCGCTTCCGGTAAGTCTGGGCTTTTTCACGCAGACCGTGCAGGGGCAGCGCGTCATCTGGAGCTTTGGTCAGGACGATCCTGAGCACTCGGGCGCGTTGCTGGTGCATCTGCCAGAGCGCGGTCTCTCGCTCTTTGTACTCGCCAACGCCAATGTGCTGAGTGACCCATTTCGCCTGCTGATGGGTGATGTCTCGAAATCGCCTTTCGCGATGAGCTTCTTGCGATTGTTTGCTTTCTCCGAGCCCGGCGGTCCGTGGTTGCGTCCCGAGCGTGATGCGGTCGATCTGGCAAAGGATCTGACAGATCTCGAGGGGCGAGTGTCGTACAGGTACCGTGATGAGTTAATAGGGTGGGCGTTGATCGACCTTTGGACAGGGCGTACTGCCGATGCGCAGCATAAGCTCGACATCGCTTCTGCTCGATATCACAGCCCCGAACTTCCCGATCCCATTGTTCATTTCGCCGCACTTCGGCTTCCCAATGAGCAAACCAAGGAGTCGGCCATACAGATCGGCGAGCAATTGCTGACCCGGCATCCAGACAATCGCTGGATGTTGTTGGCGCAGGCCTACCTGCTGCAGCAACGAGCGCAATTCGAGAAGTCCTCAGCATGCTTCCACCGGATTCTCAACCTGCCAAATCAGGAGCCTGATTTCATAGGTCGCCTGTTCAAGGTATGGAGTTGGATGGCGCTTGCCCAAATGAGTGAAGGGCGCGATCCAGCGCAGGCGCAACGCTACCTTCAGGAAATAGTAGGCAGCGGCATCACAGGCGACATGCTCGAAGAGGCGAAACGTATGTTGAATCGTCTTGAGCAGGCACATACCAATGGGGGTAGATGATGCCGAATAAATCATTCAAGCCGGCGCAGCTTCGCGGCGCGGCTCAATTCAGGCGTTAGGCCTCATCAAATGAGCATTCGCTTCCGCGCCGCCTCTTCAAATCTTTCCCCTGCTGCAATAGCGGCAATTCGAAAAGTATGTGATCTTTCTATCGGGGATCTGCGCACACGGGCGGCGAGAGCAGAGTGGCTCTTTGAAATCGAGGTGTTTGCAGGTGAGTGGCCTCGTAGCAAGCCGCGCCTCGTTCTTTTGCTCAAAGATATTCAGAACGGCATTCTTCCCCTCACCGTATCGGAGTATTCGGACACAGACGGCGAAGACGATCCCCTTTCAATTGAAGAGGCCTTTGCGAGGGTCCAGTTCTTTCGACATATCGCGCTAGAGCAAGATATGCTTTCACAATTGCAAGCCGGCTATATCTCCACCCGAGAAGAGTATGAACCGCCGGGCGAAGACGAGGCGTAACAACGCGTTCCCGAGGGGCGCTTCAGTCGCCGCCAAGAGGCGGCTCCCTCGCGCCCCTGAGCGCGGGCGTTAGGGCTCAGATGAAGGTCGTCGCACAAGAATCGTGGGCTTGGACGTTGTATGGCGATGAGTCCGATGCGCTTTATCTTTCCGTCCTGTGCGGTACCGTCGGCCTCTTCACCGTAGATTTCCAACTCGATGAGCACGAGGTTTCAAGGTTTCGCGCTGCCGGCGATTCCGCCGTTCAAGAGTTGGCGGATCGTGTCCGCTCGGAGCCATCCAAGCACCTGGCCAGGCACATCGACAACTTCAAGCTGGCTGCTTCATTCGAGTAGCCTATGCTCCTTTGCAGGCGGGGCTCTGAGCCCTAACTACTCGTTCAAGCGGCAGAATCAATCGCGAAGCGATTGATTCTGCCGCTTAACTCAGGCGTTGAAGCTGTAGAAAAACCTGTTTTCCGTACGAGCCAAGCGCTCAATTCGCGGATGCCGTCAATATTTGTGCCGGGCCTTTTCCCTGGGGCTATAACATCCCGGGGCTACAACATGCTGACTGACCATACTGCATCGACAGTCTGGCCGGATGTGGCTACGGGTACTGCGTCGGCGCAGTACCCGCCATCGCGGGATCCGGGGGCGCTTCAACGGCCGGGGATGTTGCCGGATTTCGTTGCGTCAGATCGTCCATCCCTGTCCAATCCAACGCCTCGCGTTCCGGCTTGATACAGGAGCAGGATGCGTTAGTAGCGCGGGTCCGGATCTGTGCACACTGACCTGCAGAGACCCAACAACTGGCTGGCCAGTGTTGATCCGGACGTGCTCGACGCATTGATCCGGCAGCGTATTGCAGCCATGGAGCTGCCACGCGTGCGCCGGGCCGTTTGAAACCAATTTGATCCCGTTCCGGCAGGATGCTGCCATCCCGTTTTCGTGGGTGTGACATGACGAATGTTCGTTGGGTGCACTGGCGTGCGGCTGCGTGGCTGGCGCTGGTACTGGGTGCGGCATTGCTGTTGCTGTGTTATCCAGATTGGCGTTCGGCCGACGTCTGGCGCGAGACGCTGCAGGGCTGGGGGCCGTGGGTGTGGCCAGCGGCAGTGGCGGCTCAACTGGTACTGGCCCTGCTGATGATTCCTACGCTACCGATGGTCGCTGCGCTCGCGCTGCTGCTGCCCGCGCCGATGGCGCTGGCCCTGGCGATGCTTGGTGTGCTTGCTTCCGCAATCGCTATCTACGCCGCTGCCCACGGCGCCGGCCTGACTCAGCTGGCTGCGTCGGTGGAGCGTGCAGCCCCGCTGCGCCTGTGGATCGCCCGCCGTGGTGCTCTGGCACTGATGCTGTGGTGCCTGGCGCCATTCCTGCCCAGCGACGCTGGCTGTTATCTGGCAGCCAGCGCACGCATGCCGTTGCACCATTACCTTGGCGCGGTGCTGGCCGGCGAGCTGGTGCTTTGTTCATCGGTCGTGTTCGGTATTGCAGCAATGCAATGACGGCTTCCTGCCGCGTGGCCATGGACGGCATACCCAAGATTCAGGGACACCCAGAGATTCAGGGACACCCAGAGATTCAGGGACACCCAGCAGATTCAGGGACACCCAGCAGATTCAGGGACACCCAACAGATTCAGGGACACCCAACAGATTCAGGGACACCCAACAGATTCAGGGACACCCAACAGATTCAGGGACACCCAGCAGATTCAGGGACACCCAGCAGATTCAGGGACACCCAGCAGATTCAGGGACACCCAGCAGATTCAGGAGATTCAGGGACACCCAGAGATTCAGGGACACCCAGAGATTCGGGGACACCCAGAGATTCAGGGACACCCAGCAGATTCAGGGACACCCAACAGATTCAGGGACACCCAACAGGTTCCGAACCCCAGGCCGCTACGCGCAGCGGGTGCTCCAACGGCAAGCCGTCGAAATACACGCCGTCATCGCGAAGCTCTACGCGGCCCTCTGCTATCCATTGAACACAGTGGCACAGCAGTGCATGTTCCTGCGGCAACAGGCGCGCGGCCAGGGAGTCGGGATCATCGCCGGGCTGGATCGCGATTTCGCAGCAGGCCAGCAGCGGGCCGCCGTCGAGTTCGGCCGTGACGAAGTGCACGCTGGCGCCGTGCAGGTGGTCGCCGGCTTCGATCGCGCGCTGGTGGGTATGCAGGCCGGGGTATTTCGGCAGCAGCGAGGGATGGATATTGATAATGCGGCCGGCCCAGGGCGCGAGCACCGTGCCATCGAGGACACGCATGAAACCGGCCAGCACGAGCAGGTCGGGGGCATAGGCGGTGATGCGTCGGAACAGCTCGGCGTCGTAGCTGGCCCGGTCCGGTATGCTGCGGGGATCGAGTGCCAGCGTCGGAATGCCGGCCGCTTCGGCGTGGCGCAAGCCTTGCGCAGCGACCTTGTTGCTCGCGACGAGCGCAATTTCTATCGGAAGCCGGCCCTCGCGCTGCGCCGCGATCAGGGCTTGCAGATTGGACCCGCGGCCCGAGATCAGCACCGCAACGCGCAGTGGCTTGGGCATCAGCGGATCAGTACGCGATCGTCGCCAGGGGAGGCGATGATTTCGCCGATCTGCCAGGCCGGAAGATTGAGTTTCTGCAGCGCAGCCAGGGTGGTGGCGGCATCATCGCGGGCGACGATCAGGGTATAGCCTATGCCGCAGTTGAAGGTGCGCCACATTTCCTCGCGCGCCACATTGCCTTCGCGCTGCAGCCAGTCGAACAGCGGCGGCAGGGTCCAGCTGCTGCTGTCCAGGGAAATGCCCAGCGTATCGGGCACGACGCGGATGATGTTTTCCTTGAGGCCGCCGCCGGTGATATGGGCCATGCCCTTGATCGGCTGCTCGGCGAGCAGTTGCAGTATGGGCTTCACATAAATCGTGGTTGGCGCCATCAGCGCATCGGCCAGCGCGACGCCGCCGATATCGAGATCGAACGGGCTACCGGCACGGGCGACGATGCGTCGGATCAGCGAATAGCCGTTGGAGTGGGCGCCGCTGGAGGCGATGCCGATGATCACGTCGCCGGCCTGCAGGCGGCTGCCGTCGATCAGGCGGGACTTTTCGACCGCCCCGACGCAGAAGCCGGCCAGGTCGTATTCACCAGGGCCGTACATGTCCGGCATTTCCGCGGTTTCGCCGCCGATCAGCGCACAGCCGGCAAGTTCGCAGCCCTTGGCGATACCGCCGACCACGGCGACGGTGGTGTCCACGTCGAGCTTGCCGGTGGCGAAGTAGTCGAGAAAGAACAACGCCTCTGCACCTTGCACCAGTACATCGTTGACGCACATGCCGACCAGGTCTATGCCAATGCTGTCGTGGCGGTTCAGGATCTGGGCCAGCTTGAGCTTGGTGCCGACGCCGTCGGTGCCGGAAACGAGCACGGGTTCCTTGTAGCGCCCGGCCAGCTCGAACAGGGCACCGAAGCCGCCGAGGCCGGCCATGACTTCCTTGCGGAAGGTGCGGGCGACCAGCGGCTTGATGCGTTCCACCACTTCGTTGCCGGCATCGATGTCGACCCCGGCGTCGCGGTAGGTCAGGGCGGTCTTGGGATCGGACATGGGCGGGCCGGGCTGGGCAAAAAAGGGGCGCAATCATACCAGCGGTGATCGCTGCACGGCGGAGCCGGTGCATGGACGCCGCCGCGGGCTTTGGGCAGACTTGGCCGGAATCCGATCGCCGACTAGGGAATGTCCGTGGGTTACGCCCGCTTGTTTGCCTTGCTGTTTGCCGTTGCAGGCCTGTTGTCATTCGGCGGCGTGGTCCGGGCGCAGTCCGCCTCGGCCAACCTCTATGCTGGCGAAGTGCCGGTGCCGGACCAGTCGGACGAACAGCGTGTGATTGCGCTGAAGAGCGCCCTGGCCCAGGTCGTCGTCAAGCTGAGCGGCGATCGCGATGCGGCCAGCAGCGAAGCCATCGCAAAACTGATCGAATCGGCCGAGCGTTATGTGCAGCAGTACAGCTACCGGCAGGACGTGGCGAATGTCGATGGTCAGCCGCTGCTGCGGCTAAGCCTGGTGGCGAGTTTCGACAAGGCGGCACTGGACCGGGTGCTGCGTGAGCGCGGCCTGCGCGTCTGGACTCCGGCCGCGCGTGCGCCCGTGGTCACCTGGCTCGCGCTGGACGATGGCAACGGGCCGCGGCTGCTGGACGCAAGCGACCCGGCCGGGCGCGCCATGCAGCAGGCGGCCGAGCAGCGCGGCGTCAGCCTGGTCTGGCCGCGGCTCGATACCCCCGACCAGGCGCAGACCACGGCGCAGATCGTCTGGGAAGGCGATGTCACGACCCTGAGCGCCGATGCGGCCCGCTACCAGACCGACACGGTATTGATCGGCCAACTGCGCCGCGTCGGCGATGCCTGGTCCGCGCGCTGGACCCTGGCGCTGGGCGGGCAGGCTCAGCCGGTCTGGGAAACACGCGATGCGGATCTTGTTGCCACCTTGTCCGGTGGTGCTGAAGGAGCCATCGACCGCACGCGGGGACGTTCGTCGGCCGCCGCGGAGGAACGCCGCATCACGCCTGCCAAGGTATGGATCAGCGGGCTGAGTTCAGCGCAGGACTATGCGCGGCTGTTCGAGACGCTGGGCAGCAACGAGCTGGTGCGTGAATTTCGTCCGGAGCAGGCGCGTGGCGATGGACTGCTGATCAAACTGACCTTGAATCTGGCACTGGACCGCTGGCTGGCCTATCTGCCACCCGACGGTGCGCTGCGCGTCGTCAATGCGGCACCGCCGATCGACGGCGTGGAGGCGACGCTGGCGCTGAACCCCTGACGCATGCGCCATATCCCCAATCTGCTGACGCTGCTACGTATGCTGCTGACGGTGCCGTTGGCCTGGCTGCTGCGTGACGGACGTTTCGATGCGGCTTTGATCGTGGCGCTGGTGGCTGGATTCAGCGATGCGCTGGATGGCTTTCTGGCCAAGCGGTTTTCCTGGCAGAGCCGGTTGGGCGGGTTGCTTGATCCG
Organism: Rhodanobacteraceae bacterium; assembly: GCA_016790075.1. GTDB lineage: Bacteria > Pseudomonadota > Gammaproteobacteria > Xanthomonadales > Rhodanobacteraceae > Tahibacter. The sequence continues at coordinate 41,820 of JAEUPP010000068.1, forward strand.
GTCGCCGACAAGTTGCTGCTCGTTGCCTGTTTCGTCGGGCTGGCCCAGGTTGGCGCCTTGCCCTGGTGGCTGGCAGCGCTGGTGATAGGGCGGGATGTACTCATCGTGTCCGGTGCCGTCGCCTATCACAATCTGGTTGGACCGCTGGATGCGGCGCCCAGCGCGCTGAGCAAGCTGACGACAGTGCTGCAGATCATGCTGGTGCTGGCGACGCTGCTGCATTTGTCGCGTTTTGCGGAGTGGCCGGCCTGGCTCAATCTGGCACTGTTGGCGGCGGTCATGTTCGCCACACTGGCCAGTGGTATCGACTATGTGGTGCGCTGGTCGATCAAGGCCTGGCGCGAAACGCATTCTCAACGGAGTGGCTCGCAATGACGACGACCGAACGCTGGCAATGGCTGGTGCTGATCCTGGTCGGTGCCGGTCTGATCTACCTGCTGGCGCCGGCGCTGACTCCGTTCGCCATCGCCGCCCTGTTCGCCTATCTCTGGGATCCGGTGGTCGACCGGCTCGAACGCCTGGGGCTGTCGCGTGGCCTTGCCGTCGGCCTGGTATTTCTGCTGATCGGTCTGGTGCTGGTCGCGCTGGTGCTGCTGGTGATTCCGTTCACCGAGCGGCAGATCGCAAAATTTCTCGACCAGTTGCCGCGCTGGCTGGCCTGGATACAGGCCGAAGCGCAGCCGCAGCTTGAGCAGCGGTTTGGTGTCACGCTGGATTTCGCCGACCCGAACAAGCTGATCGAAATGCTCAAGGGGCATTGGCGCGAGGCCGGCGGGTTCGCGACGCGTCTGCTGGCCAATGTATCGGCCTCGGGCCTGACCGTGCTGGGCTGGATAGCGCAGCTGGTCCTGATTCCGGTCGTCACGTTCTATCTGTTGCGCGACTGGGATCTTTTTATTTCGCGGGTCAACGTACTGCTGCCGCGGCAGATCGAACCGACCATCAGCCGGCTTACCCGGGAGTCAGATGAAGTGCTGGGCGCCTTCCTGCGCGGCCAGCTCAGCGTGATGCTGTCGCTGGGTACCCTGTATGCGATCGGCTTGTGGCTGGTCGGCATCGATGTGGGGCCGCTGATCGGCATGATGGCAGGACTGATCAGCTTCGTACCGTACCTCGGTGCCATCGTGGGTCTGGGCATGGCGCTGATCGCGGCCGTCGTGCAGTACCAGGACTGGACCCATGTCTTTCTGGTATTCGCCGTGTTCGGCGTGGGCCAGACCATAGAAGGTTATGTGCTGGTGCCCAAACTGGTCGGTGACAAGATAGGACTGCATCCGGTCGCGGTCATTTTTGCGGTACTCGCCGGCGGCGAACTGTTCGGTTTCCTGGGGGTGCTGCTGGCCTTGCCGGCAGCGGCGGTGGCGATGGTGCTGCTGCGCTACCTGCACGAACAGTACACGGCGAGCCGGCTCTATCAGCCGGACGAAGCGGTATCTGACGGATCGCTCTTGACGGTGGCGCAGGCCAGCGACGTCGCCGCTGCAGGCGAATCGGCCCCGGCTTCTTCACCAACGGTGGCCGTGGCTGCGACAAGCACGACTCCGCCTGATGGCAAGCCCGCGGCGAGCTGATGGTGCAGCAATTGCCCCTGGGCTGGCGCTGGCCCGCACAGCAGCGGTTCGAGACTTTTTTCACCGGCGTCAACGCGGCGGCCGTCGACCTGTTGCAACGTGTCGCTGCCGGTACGGAATCGGCCTGGATCTATCTGCACGGTGCCGAAGGCAGCGGACGCACGCATCTGCTGATGGCGGTCTGCCAGGCGGCGAGTGCAGCTGGACTCAGTGCGCAATACCTGCCGCTGGCGGCACTGGCCGGCGCCGAGGCTGATGCCATCCGCGGCTTCGGCGGCAGCGATCTGCTGGTGCTGGACGATGTCGATGCAATCGCCGGCCTGGCGGCAGCCGAGCATGCGCTGTTTGACCTCTACAACCGCTGCCGCGCCGAGGGCAGTTGCCTGGTATTTGTCGCGCTGGCACCGCCTGCGCAGATCGGCATCGTATTGCCCGACCTGGTTTCGCGTCTTTCGAGCTGCACCCAGATCGTGCTGCGCTCGCTCGACGATGCACAGCGCCGCGAGGTACTGCGCGAGCGTGCCGAGACTCGCGGCATCGCCTTGGACGAAGCCGTGCTCGATTTCCTTTTCACCCACTATGCACGTGACCTCGGCAGCCTTGGCGCCCTGCTCGACAAGGTCGATCACGCGTCGCTTGCTGCCAAGCGGCGCGTGACCGTGCCGTTCCTGCGCCAGTTGCTGCGCGAACAGAAGGCGGGAACGGGCGGCGAAGACTGAGGATCGCGACGGCTTCCCTGCCGTGGAGCACCCCTGCGTAGTGCGATCCTTGCCCGCGGACCGCCGCTCCCGCCTGACCGGCCTGCGACGACCAGCGCCGCTGTGTCGGTGCGGGCCGGCGTTCAGCCGCCGGAACGTTCGCTGCTGGTGGGCTTGGCCTTGACGCTGCCGCCCTCGACCAGAATGTATTCGCGGTTGGCGGCGATGGTCTTCTCGCCTATGCCCTTTACCTTGACCAGATCATCGGCACTCTTGAACGCGCCGTTCTTCTCTCGGTAAGCGACGATGGCCTCGGCCTTGCTTTGGCCGACGCCCTTGAGGTTAGCCGCGATGGTGCCGGCGTCGGCGGTGTTGACATTGATCGGCTGCGCGGCGAAAGCGGGGAAGCAGAAAGCGAGGGCGAGGGCGAGGGACTGGATGAAACGGTTCATGGGAATGCTCCTGTTCAAGGTTGGTTGGGGTCGTGCCGTGCTGGCCTCGACAGGTGACACGATAGGCAGTTGCGGCCACCGCTTCGTCAGTGCTTTGCCGCGCAAAACCCTGCGCCAATGCCGCGGGATTTACTCGGAAAATTCGCAGTTCGGCCTAGGCCTGGCGGAAAGGCCAGGCGGCACAATTCGTTAGCTGCCGTCCGCCGGGGTAACATGTCGGCATTTGTTGCACTTTGCCCAGGAAGCCTGATGAACACCGAACAGTTGCGCGCCTTTGTTTCGGCCAAGTGGGACGAGGAAATCGTTCCGTGCCTTGTTGACTACATTCGTATTCCGAACAAATCGCCAATGTTCGACGCCGACTGGGCGGCGCATGGGTATATGGATCAGGCGGTTGAACTGCTCGCCGCCTGGGCGCGGGCACAGCCTGTTGCCGGCATGCAGGTCGATGTAGTGCGCCTGCAGGGGCGTACGCCATTGATCTTTATCGATATCCCCGGCAATAACGATGATTGTGTCGTGCTCTACGGCCACCTCGACAAACAGCCGGAGATGACCGGTTGGGCCGACGACCTTGGCCCCTGGACGCCGGTCATCAAGGGCGACAGGCTCTATGGCCGCGGCGGGGCCGACGACGGTTACGCGATCTTTGGTTCGTTGGCGGCGATTCTTGCGTTGCAGGAGCAGGGCATTCCGCATGCGCGCTGCGTGGTCATGATCGAGGCCTGCGAGGAATCCGGCAGCTACGATCTGCCGTACTACGTCGATCATCTGGCACAGCGCATAGGCAAACCTTCGCTCGTGGTCTGCCTGGACTCGGGCTGCGGCAACTATGACCAGCTCTGGCTCACGACCAGCTTGCGCGGAATCACCGGCGGCAACCTGACGGTCAAGGTGCTGGAGGAAGGCGTGCACTCGGGCGACGCCTCCGGTGTCGTCGCATCAAGCTTCCGCGTCCTGCGCCAGTTGCTCAATCGCCTTGAGGACGAAACCACCGGCACGATTCGAGCGCAGGAATTGTTCGTCGATATCCCGGCACAACGCGTAGCGCAGGCGCAGCGTTCTGCGCAGATACTGAACGATGCGGTGTATTCCAAATTTCCCTTCGTGAACGGTATGCGGCCCATGCAGGAGGATCTGGCCGAACTCGTACTCAATCGCACCTGGCGCCCGGCCTTGTCCGTGACCGGCGTGGCCGGCATGCCGCCGCTGGAGTCAGCTGGCAACGTGCTGCGCCCGTTCACGGCGGTCAAGCTCAGCCTACGTCTGCCGCCTACCTGCGACGGCGCGAGCGCAGGCGAATTTGTGAAATCCCTGCTTGAGCAGGATCCGCCATACGGCTGCGAAATCACGTTCGATCTGGAAAAGGCCTCGACGGGCTGGAATGCACCGCAGCTGTCGGAATGGCTGGAGCAATCCGTAGCCGATGCCTCGACCACGTTCTTCGGTCCGGCTCCGGCCTTTATGGGCGAGGGCGGCACGATCCCGTTCATGGGCATGCTGGGCGAGAAGTTTCCGGGCGCGCAGTTCCTGATTACAGGCGTGCTGGGCCCGCACTCCAACGCACACGGTCCCAACGAGTTCCTGCATATTCCGACCGGCAAGCGCGTGACCATGTGTGTCGCCAAGGTCGTCGCCGATCATTTTGCGGCGAGCCAGGCTGGTCTTACAGCGGGTGTCGCCGCAAGCGCTGCCCATTCCCATCATGGCGACCACGGTTGCTGCTGATGTACGCCCAGCTGCCCCGCAGCAGTGATACCGCGCCATGACCGGCCCTGCGGCACCGGTACCTGAGGCGCGGCGCTGGCCGCGGCGTCTGGTTATTGGCGTCGCGGCGCTGGCCTTGCTTGCGCTGGCAGTTTCGTCCCTGTTCGCCGACGGCGGCGCGCATACGCTGGACCGGCAGATCATGCTGCTGCTGCGTGATGCCAGCGCGAACGATCCGCTGGGGCCTGCCTGGTTCGAGGATGTGATGCGCGACATGACCGGCCTTGGCGGTATCGGGGTCGTGGTCGGTGCCAGTCTGCTGTTGGCCGGGTTTCTCGGGCTGCAGCGAAGGCTCAAGGACATGGCCATACTGGCCTTGAGCCTGATCGGCGCGCAAATCCTCAGCGCCGTGTCCAAGCTGCTGGTGTCGCGGCCCCGGCCGGATCTGGTCTCGCATGAAGCCGCCATCTACAGCGCGAGTTTCCCCAGTGGACACACCTTGATGGCGACGGTGGCCTGGGTCACGTTCGCGATGCTGCTGGCGGCTGATTTCGACAGCCGGCGTGCGCGCGACTATTTGCTGCTGGTGGCCTGGCTGGTGGCTGCGGCAGTTGGCTGCAGCCGGGTCTACCTCGGTGTGCACTGGCCTAGCGACGTACTCGCCGGCTGGGCAGCTGGCGCATTGTGGATGCTGCTGCTATCGCGCTTCGTGCCGCGGCTGCGCGGACGCTAGTGCTGGCGCGGCTTCAGTCCCCTTTGTACCTGGCGTAACCTGGGCGACCGGAGAACCACACAGCATGGGGTGTGGGTGATTGCCGCGGCAGACCAGTCCTTCCGGTAATGATGCTGGGATGAAGTGCATTTTTGTCTTGTATCTATTTAAAAATGTCAATTTTTATCTGTCAGCGCTTGACCCCGGTGCGCCAGGCATAGACCGCTGCCTGCGTACGGTCCTGCAGTTCCAGTTTCGCGAGTACGTTGCTCACATGGGTCTTTACGGTCTTCTCGCCTATGCTCAGGCGAGTGGCGATGACCTGGTTCGACAGGCCGTCGGCCATGAGTTCGAGCACCTCGCGCTCGCGTAGGCTCAGTCGGTCCAGCGCGCTGGGTGTGGAACCGGAGGCTGGTGCGCGTACGGCCTGGACCAGACGTGTCGCGATGCGCGGATGCAGGATTGCTTCGCCGCCGGCAGTACGCCGCACGGCATCGGCCAGCGTGTCCGCGTCTGTGTCCTTGAGCAGATAGGACAGCGCACCGGCCTGTACAGCTTGCACGATCTGCGCATCATCTTCGTAGCTGGTGAGGATCAGCACCTGGGTGGAGGCACAGGAACTGCGGATCAGACGTGTCGCCTCGACACCGCCGCCGGGCATGACGAGATCAATCAGCGCGACATCCGGTTCCAGTTCGCGGCAGACTGCGGCCGCCGAATCGGCGCTGTCGGCCTCGCCGACTATGCGCAGATCCTCGCAGGTGTCGAGAAAGGCACGGATGCCCTGCCGCACCAGCACGTGGTCGTCGGCGATAATGACGCGAATCGGTGGACTCATTGCGATCGTGCTCCGTAGTTGCAGCGGACCCGCACTTCGGTACCGTTACCGGGCAGGCTGATCAGTTCAAACTGACCCTGCGGCAGGCCCTCGGCGCGTGCACGCATATTGGCCAGGCCCATGCCGCTGCTGCTGTCGGCACCGCCTATGCCATTATCGGCGATGGACAAGATGATCTGCTCGTCCTGGCGGCGGAGCTGGATTGCGACTCGGGTCGCCCGGCTATGCCGCAATACGTTCGCGAGTGCTTCTTCGGTGATGCGTAACAGCGCCTCGCCGTGCACGGCATCGTCAAGGATCGTGTCGTCGAGGTCGAACTCTCCCTGCAGCCGGCTGATTCGTGTCCAGCGCTGGCCGAGTTCGCGCAGACGCGGAGCCAGGAAGCCGTGTGGTGCGCGTTCGCTGCGCAGTTCGTCGAGCACCTGCACCAGTTCCCGCTGAATGTCGCCAATCAACTCGAACGATTCGTCCATGCGTGTCATGGCAGCATCGTTGTCGACACCGATCAGCCGGCGTGCGGCGCGTATGTGCAGATTCAGTGCGAAAGCCTTCTGTTTGACGGTGTCGTGCAGGTCACGCGCAATGCGCTGGCGTTCCTGCAAGCTGGCGAGCTCCACATGTGAGCGCATAAGACTCATGAGTTCGACTGCCATGCGGTTCAAGTCGCGGGAAAGGCGTCCAAGCTCATCGCCGGACTCGTCGGGGATCAGGGTCGAGAAGTCGCCGTCGCTCCAGGACTCGGCGGCGTCAGCAATCCGGTTGAGCCGGCGCGTGACCCAGCGCACCATGAAGAAGGCAGTCGCCAGGCTGAAGATGACCAGATACACGAGCAATATCGGCCATTCAAAGCTGTTCTGGCCGGTGATGCGTCGCCAGGGTAGCGGCAGGCGCAATTCGGTCAGCAGGAACCCGCGCAGTATCCCGTCGCCGTCGTGGATCGCAGCAAGCACGCGACGTACCCGTTCGGGTGTTTCCTCGCCCGGCAAGTCGGCTATGCCCGTACGATCTGCCTGTTCCCAGGCCGGATGGGTAGTCTCCGGCGGCGTCGCGCTCCAGCTGTCGACCGGGGCGCTTGCCAGTGTACGTCCGCTTGCGTCGTAGATCGCCACGGAGATCGGTTCCTTGGCCAGTTCAAGCATGACGTAGGAACTGGGAGCGAGGCCGTCCTGCGGGCGCTCCAGCCGCAGTACCAGTGCTTCTGCGCGTGTGCCGAGCTCAATATCGCTGGGCGGCTGATCGCCGCTCCAGTGCCGGCCGATCTCCGCGGCGGCCTCCTGTGTCATCGTCGCCAACCGCCCGGAATTTACCGCCGCGAACAGTTCGTGAAACTCAATGCTGACTATGGTCCATTGGATCAGCGCCAGTGCGGGCACGGATACCAGCAGATAGAACAGCGCCAGCTTGAGAGTCAGGCCCTGTAGCGGATGACGGCGTGGCGACATGGCGGCGCGATCGGAAAGGCGCGTCAGTAGAGCAGAAACCGCAGACAGTTAGTAACTTGATGCTGGCGAGGTGAGCACCAGGCCGAGCTGGGGAAGCGAGCAGCGCGTTGCGTGACAGGAACGCGGCGAGCGCCCGTTTACAACCGAGTCTAGCCCGCCTTTCTCACGCCCCTTCTACTGCGGCTGCCGATACGCTCGCCCTGCCGCGCGCTGCTCCTTCGTGCCGGCTCGACGTAGTGTCGGCTACGCCTTCGCCGTCACTCAGTCCGCGGCGCGCATCAGGGCGGCGTCGCAGCGGCCTCGCTGCGAACGGGTGTGAGAAATGCGGGCTAGTTGACCAGATCCGCTCGGTCTGAGGGCAGGCTATTCGCTTCTTGCGGCCAGTTGCCGGCGAGCTGATGTGCTCGCCGCGCAGTGAACCATTGCCAAGGTTGACGACGGCGCGAGCAGTTGACGTGTCACTGGGTTCGGCCAGTGAACCGTTGCCTTCGATGCTGACGTCCTGGAGGCTGGTGTCGCCGAGATTCAGCAGCGCCAGGCCGTGAGTACAGCATTGCGTCAGACGCGGTTTGCGACCGCGGCGCCGGCCTGAGCTTGCGCGGAGCTGCGCAAGCTTCCCGACGTCGGGACGACACGGCACAATGCGCTCCCCCTGATCAGTCCGAGTCCTCATGTCGCGTCGCATCGTCGCCCGCCGTTCTCCCATCCATGGCAACGGCGTGTTTGCCGCAGTGGATATCCCTGCCGGTACGATGCTGATTGCCTACCGCGGCAAACTGCTGACTCACGCCCAGGCTGACAGGCGTTATCCAGGCAATGCGGACACGGGACATACCTTCCTGTTCACACTCAACGATCGTTATGTCCTCGATGCGAACGACGGCGGAAACATCGCACGCTGGATCAACCACAGCTGCGAACCGAACTGCCAGTCGAGCCTCGAGGAAGATGCCGGTGGTGATGCGCGCAAGGATCGTGTCGTGATCGAAACTCTGCGTGATATTCGCGCCGGCGAAGAGATCTGCTACGACTACTGCATTACGCTGGAGGAACGGCATACGCCGCGACTCAAGGCCATCTGGGCCTGTCGCTGCGGCTCGTCACGCTGCACCGGCACCCTGCTCAAGCCCAAACGCAAGCCCAAGCCCCAAAGCCGGGATTGAGTGCTGTGCTGCGGGTTTGAGTGTGCGAGACCTGCTGGCAGGCGCCGGGATGGAGCAGAAGTCCCTGGCTCGCATTTTCCATTGCTTGGTGCGGGCGCAATAGTCGGTACTATTGGGGCTGTTGCGGTGAGGCGCTGGATTGGTGCCCGCCGCGTGGCGTCTTCGTGAAGCGGTCCGCCGGGAGCGGGGCATGCGTATCGACAAGAATCTTGTGGTGATCGGCCTCAACGATGACGACACGGCGCACCTGCGCCTGCTTATCCGCAAGGCGGGCGAACAATTGCAGCAGCGCTGGCGCTGGGGTACGGAAGAAGGCGCCGATCTGGTGATCGTCGACACCCGTGTGTTCGCCGGCCAGATGGCACGCACACGTGCGCTCGCTGCGGGAATGCGGGTTGCCGTCATTACCGATGATGCGGCCGAGCCGACACAGGAGCTGCGTCTGCACCGGCCGTTGAAACTCGGCAACGTGGTCGAGGTGCTCAATCAGGCCGGTGGCGGGCTCACGTTGCTGCCGAAGTTCGATTCCGCTGCCGACGATCTCTATCTTGAGTTCGCCCAGACTCCGTCCAGCAAGCTCGATCCACCGGATACGCTCGCTGGCGTGCTTGATCAGGCTGATAGTGCAGCTGCCACGAGTTCGCACACGGACAGCCCGTTGGTCGACCCGGATGCGCTGTTCCGGCGTGATGATCAGGCGCACAAGCCGCGTTTCTCGGTGCCGCTGATCCTGGACGAGGACACGCGTGTCGAACGCAGCAGCGGACCGACACCACGTAGCGAGGCGCGCGCCTTTGAAGTCAGCGAAGGGCTGTCGCGTCAGGGCACGGCCCCGGGACCGAATACCTTACCGCCGGTCAAGCGCGGCAGCGTTGTCGACAGCAGCCGTCATGCATTGCGAGCTTACCTCGACGGCCGACTGCTGGTCGCACCTGCCCAGATTCGTCTGGATGGTGCGGCAACACTGACGCTTGATCCCAAACTGCACCTGTTCCATAGCGAGGGCCATCTGTCCCAGCTTGAAACCTATGCGCGTGAACCTCTGGCAGTTTCGGACTGGCGCAGACTGACGACGGCCGAGATCAACCAGATCCGCGCGAATCAGCCCGCCCGACCCTACCAGCATCTGTTCTGGCTGGAGGCGCTGGTGGGCTCCGGTGGGCGCCTGTCGCCGCAGCTCGATCCGGGTGGCAGCTACAAGCTCAAGCACTGGATCGAGCTCGACCGCGACGTGCATCAGCACCAGCGCATTGCACGCGCCATGCTGCAGCCCGCGCGCCTCAACGAGATTGCCGCCGCTGCCAACGTGCCCATGGCTGAGGTCTTCGACGTGGTCAATGCTTATCACGCGATAGGGCTGATCGAATGGGAATCGCGTGCTTCGCTGCGAGCGCCGGTGAAGACCGAGCGTGAAACCGGCGGGCTGCTGTCGCGCCTCAAGCGTCCGTTTGGCAAGTCGTAGGTGCTGGCGCCATGGCCGAGACGGGTTTCGGTCTCGCTCACGTTTGTGGCCTGACGATAACCTCACAGGTGATGGAGTTCGCGATAAAGCAGTTCGCATGTGCGCGTTCATGCAGCGCGGCGAGTTCCTGCGCATCTGGCTGCCTGTCGCCGGAAAATACCGCGCGCGGATTGAGTTGTGCCTGGGTCACGGCAAACTTGCCGTTGGCATTCTTGTCGAGTACGGCGACCGCGTCGTCGTCGTAACGCTCGAGCAGGTAGCTGCGATTCGCGCAAAGGGCGAGGAAGGTCAGCATATGGCAGGAGCTCAGCGCCGCGAGCAGCAATTCCTCGGGGTCGGTGGCGTTACCGAGTCCGCCATAGCCGGGAGCGGCCGAATTGAGCAAGGTCTGGCCGCGCTCGAAGCGCAGTTGATGCTCGCGACGGTAGTTGCCGCGCTCAAACGGTTCATCGCCGCGCAGCCAGGTAATGGAGGTGTGATGTTCGGACATGGGATACCCCATCGGGTTAGATGCGGCGGGCCGCGGAGCATGCATGATTACCGCGTCCGCGCTTCGGTGAAAGCGGTGCGGCGGCGGGCTGGCCTGTGAAGCCGCCCGCTGCCGGCCGGCGCAGCGCGCCAGCCTCGGTCGAAGGCGTGCGTCATGGCGTCGCGCGCGTCATCTCCAAGCGCGGCTATTGCTCACGTAGCCAGGCCGCCGCGCTGGTACAGGCCGGGCGCGTGCAGCTCAACGGGCGTGTGGTGCGCGATCCCGAAACGCCGGCGCGGTCGGGTGACCGCATCTGGGTTGATGGCTGCGAGGTCGCCGCGACGCAGATCGTATGGATCATGCTGAACAAGCCGCGCGGCATCGTAACGACGGCCCATGATGAGCGCGGTCGCGACACGGTATACGCCCTGCTCGCCGATCCGGCGCTGCCCTGGTTGGCCCCGGTAGGCCGGCTGGACAAGGCCAGCGAAGGCCTGCTGCTGTTCACCAACGACAGCGCCGCCGCGGCGCGGCTCACCGCGCCGTCCAGCCATGTCGACAAGACCTATCACGTGCAGATCAACAAGGTGCCGGATGCGAGCCTGCTCGCCGCACTGGGTTCCACTGTTATCGATCTGGGCGAATCGTTGGCTGCCAAGTCGGTAAAGCTGCTGCGTAGCGGCGACAAACATGCCTGGCTCGAAATCGTGCTCGACGAAGGGCGCAACCGGCATATCCGGCGTCTGCTCGCTGCACACGAGGTCGAGGTGCTGCGGCTGGTGCGTGTTGCGATCGGCGGGTTGGCGCTCGGCCAACTGGCCAGAGGAAGCTGGCGCCGGCTGGATGCCGGCGACCTGGCGCTACTGCGCTGAACGATAGTGCATGGCGCGGCTTCAGCGGATGACTCCGAGTTTGCGCCCGACCTTGGTAAAGGCCTCGACAGCGCGATCAATCTGTTCCGGCGTATGCGCCGCACTCATCTGTGTGCGGATGCGTGCCTGCCCCTGCGGCACGACCGGGTAGAAGAAGCCGATCACGTAAATGCCTTCGGCCAGCAGTTCACTGGCGAAGGTCTGGGCCAGTTTCGCGTCGTAGAGCATGACCGGCACGATCGCATGCTGCCCGGGCTTGAGATCGAAACCGGCGGCGCTCATGCCTGCGCGGAAGCGGTTCGCATTGGCCTCGACACGGTCACGCAGCTCGGTGGAACGCGCGAGGATTTCAAACACCTTCAGCGAAGCGGCCACCAGCGGTGGCGGCAAGGTGTTGGAGAACAGATAGGGGCGGGAACGCTGGCGCAGCAGGTCGATGATCTCGCGCCGGCCGGTCGTGAAGCCACCGGAGCCGCCGCCCAGCGCCTTGCCCAGGGTCGAGGTATAGACGTCGACCTGATCCATCACACCGTGCAACTCGGCTGAACCGCGTCCGGTAGGTCCTACGAAACCTGTCGCGTGAGAATCATCGACCATGAGCATCGCGCCGTATCGGCGCTTGAGCGCGACGATCTCATCCAGCTTGGCGATAAATCCGTCCATTGAAAACACGCCGTCGGTAGCGATCAGGCGCGTGCGCCGCGGCTGGCTTTCGACCAGGTGTTTCTCGAGTTCGGCCATGTCGCCGTTGGCGTAGCGGCGGCGCTCGGCCTTGCACAGGCGGATGCCATCAATGATGGACGCGTGATTCAGCGCATCGGAAATGACCACGTCCTGATCCGACAGAATGGTCTCGAACAGGCCGCCGTTGGCATCAAAGCAGCTCGTGTACAGGATGGTGTCTTCGGTGCCGAAGAAGCGTGAGATCGCCGCCTCAAGCTGCTTGTGCAGATCCTGTGTGCCGCAGATAAAGCGCACCGAGGCGAGGCCGAATCCGTGGCTGTCGAGTGCGGCCTTCGCCGCGGCGATGATTTCGGCGTTGTCCGCAAGGCCAAGGTAATTGTTGGCGCAGAAGTTCAGCACCTCACGGCCGTCGCTGGTCGTGATCGCCGCCGATTGCGGTGTTGTGATGACACGCTCGGTCTTGTACAGGCCCTGCTCGCGGATGGCATCGAGTTCGGCGGTCAGTCGGTCGCGGGCAGCGTAGTCCATGGTGGTCTCGGCGTGGAGGAAAGGGCGCAATTGTGCGGCATATGCCGGCCCGCGCCCAAGGAAGGGCCGGGCCGCCGTCTATGGCCGAGTAGCGCTGTACCTGCGCTGTCGTTCACCGCCGGGACTTGGCTCTGCTAGCATCCGGGCCTTCTTTGGGGTGGGGCGGCGGTGATGACGCGCATATTCGCAATCGGAACGTTGGTGCTGGCGGTCTCTGCGCTAGGCGCCCAGGCGGCTGAGCCGCGCACGGTCGCGCCGGAAGTGCTGGCGCTGATCCAGGACGACGACCCGTTTCCCTTGCCGCGTGGGCTCAGCGCGGAGGAACGCCGCCGCTGGCGCCTGCCCGACGCCCTGCATACCCCGTTCGCACCCCCGCCGGGAAAGGTGCGCGCACAGGCCGAATACGAGGGCAACAGCGGCATTCTGGTGCGCTGGGGATCGCAGAACGCGCTGATTACGCAGATGACAGTTGCGATCACGACGGGCGACCCGGATGCGCGGGTCTACATCGTGGTGACCGGTACCACTCAGCAAAACAGTGCGACCTCGACGTTGACGGGGGCAGGTGCCGACCTGTCGCGAGTCAAGTTCGTGACCCAGGCTTGCAGCAGTGGCTGCAGTGTATGGATGCGCGACTATGGGCCGCGCTTCATTGAAGACAATGGCCGGCGTAGCGCGGTTGATCATGTCTATAACCGGCCACGCCCGGTCGACGACGCGTTTCCGGGGATCTGGGCCAGCTACTCAGGCGAGAGCAAGTACGACATTCCGTTGACTCATGGCGGTGGCAATTTCCACTTGTTCCGAAATCGCGATGCCTTCATGACGCGCCTGATTCTCAACGAGAACCCAGGGCTCACGGAACAGCAGATCAAGGACTACTACCGCGACTACCAGGGATTGAATCTGACCCTGACCGAGCCGTTCCCGGCCAGCTACGATTCGACCCAGCACATCGACATGTGGATGCTGCCGCTGGCTGACGACAAGGTCATCATCAGCCAGCATGCAAGCAGTGACGGCGTGCCGTATACCGTTACCGAAAGCACGGCGACCACCCTCGCCGGGCGTGGCTATACCGTCTACCGTACGCCGGCCTGGAACAGCGGCGGTACGCATTACACCTACGCCAACGCCGTGCTGCTGAACAAGGTCGCGCTGGTCTGCCAGTTCAACGGTTATGCGACGCAGAACGCCGCTGCACTCAGCACATTCCGCGCTGCGCTGCCCGAGCGCAGCGTGGTCGGTGTGGACTGCAGCGGCATCATTGGGCTTGCAGGTGCCATTCACTGCATCGTCATGCACGTGCCTGACTTGCTGTTCCGCGACGACCTGGAGTCGCAGTAGGAAAAAAGCGCGTACCGCCCCGCGGTTGGCGCGGCGTGGCAGTAGCGCTTAGTTGGCTACGTTCAGCGGATTCTTGCCCATGTTTTCACGCATGTAGTTGCGTGTTTCCTTGTGTGCGCGCGCGCGGTCGGCATAAGTGGCGCATTGCTTCACCTTGCGGTTGGACCCGGTTGGCGCCGAAAACTCGCAGATCAGGCGGTGCCCGTCGCGCTGGGTGAGTATCGCGTTGGCAGTTTCTTGCGCGGCAAGCAGATCGAGCTGGTCATTGTCGCTGAGGCGCTCGCCCGCGCGCTTTTCGAGTAGTGCCGTGATGATGTCGAGCTGCCGCTCGACTTCGCTGCGTTCCTGCGTGGTGACGTATTCAAAGCGACCGCCGGTTTTCATCTGCTGACGGATCGCGGCTGCCTGGTCGGCGAAGCCTTCCTTGCGCTCGGCATCGACGATAGGAAGTGAGGACTGCTTGGCCTGGCTCAGTGCGGGAAACGATGTCAGTACGGCGAGCAGCAGGGGTAGGTACAGGCGTGACATGGCTAGGTTCTCCAGGAGCCGATGAGTATCGGCGGTTGCAGCCTAGGGCGGGTGCCGGAGTCTGTCAACGAAGAATTTCGTACTTCATGATTCGTACTTCTGCGTTGCTATTCGCAAGGCTGGGGCCGGCGTTTCCCGGTCCTGGGCGCGCGGGTGGCGGATTGGCTGAGGGCGCGAGTGAACTGCGGCCGAGCGCCGCGGCAGCGCTGCGAGCACTGGCCTGTTCAAAGATTGGCCTGTTCAAAGACAGGCGGCTGTTTCCGCCACGTCACCGACGCAGAGCGGAGTTGGTGCTGGTGCTTCGGGCTGGGTCAGGCCTTGGGAAAGATCGGCGGCATAGGCCGGTGCACCGGGGTAGGAGGCGCGTAGCTGGATATGCCAGCCCCGCGCCGCCAGCGCGCGCTGCGCCGCGGCTGATGCGTCGCCGCCGATGAGCACCGTCTTGTCCTCAATACGAAACTGCGGCGCGGTGAAAAACTCGGCCATGTCGGCCGTCCAGCTGAGCCAGTCCAGCGGCAACGGCAGCAGCAGTCGGCCGTCAGGGCCGCGCCAGACCAGCGCAGCGCCGACGACAGACAATTCACCACGCTGCGCGCCGTGGTGCTGTAGCAGGCGCAACGCATTGACCAGGTAGCGTGCTTCGAGTTCGCTGCGCGTTCCGGCGCCGATTTCGACCAGGTCGTTGCAGCCGCGCGCCGGCTGCAACATATCGAGCTCATCTGCCAGCGCCGTACGCAGGCTGTCGCTGAAACCGCCGCGGCGCAGGAATTGGCGCACCGCGAACTCGTCGCTGCACCAGCGGGTCAGGCGCTGCAGGTTGCGTTCGCGCAGGTTTTCTTCGTCAAGCTCCCAGACCAGCGAATTGAGCTGGCCGCTAATCGCGATCACTTCGGCTGCAGCGCCGCCGACGGCGTCCAGTGCTGCGCCGCCGCTGATGTTGCCGGCGACGGCCGCCCAGGCCAGTGTGTCGAGCCGCTCGCGCAGCAGCGGATTGCTCGAACTGGGATCCACACCGAGGTGGCGGGCCATTTCGCGCCGCATCTTGCCGTAGTCGAGCTGGCGCCGGGCTTCGCGGCCTATTTCCTTGCCCAGGCTGCCATACCAGGGCTTGTCGGTTTCCGGCGCGGCCTCGCCCGGCCGTGGCGCGCGCGCGGCACTCATCGGTGCCAGCGGTTTGCGGAAGGGATCGCCCTCGGCCCCCCACTCGCGGGCGGCGCGGTCACTGAGCGACTGCGCTCGGCCGCTCCAGCGCTGCAGCTGTTTGCGGAAGTAGCGTGCAACGCCGGCCGGCAAGCGGGTCATGGTGCCGATAGGATGCGAAACGACCTGCCATACGGATTTGCCCGTTTTCTTGAATCTTTCTCCGAGCGCATGGGCAAATGCGCCGCTGCGGCTGGCGCGCTCCAGGACCTCTATCGCGGGAACTTCCGCCTGCCGGATTGCGAGCAGCTCGACGCTTTCGGCTGGCAGCGGCCCGAACGGCGTAGTGAGCTCGAAACGAGCCATGTAACCGTGCACGGTAGCCAGTGGCGCTACCGAGGCATTGGGTGCGGACAGCAGCGCAGGCTGCACGATGGCCGCCGCGTCGAGGCTGGGTTCGGCTTCAAATGACTCTTCCGCCCGTATGCAGGCAGGTGCGGCCAGCGCCAACGCGGCAGCCATGACGTGAGGTAGGGAGCGCAGCATCTTGTTTTTTGGCTTGACGCGAATCCGGCGGCGCCGCGACGGGGCGGTGGTGCCGGCCTCAGTTCCAGCTGCAGACGACCTTGCCGCAGTTGCCGGCTTCCATCAGATCAAAACCCCGCTGGAAGTCGTCGATGTGGATCTGGTGCGTCAGGACCTTGGCCAGCGGGAAGCCGGTCAGCACCATCTGCGTCATCTTGTACCAGGTTTCGTACATACGGCGGCCGTAGATGCCGTGCAGCACCAGCCCCTTGAAAATGACCTTGTCCCAGTCGATACCCGCGCCCTTGGGCAGGATGCCAAGCAGCGCAATCTTGCCGCCGTGGTACATGCAGTCGAGCATATCGGCGAAGGCGCGCTGGTTGCCGCTCATCTCCAGGCCGACATCGAAGCCTTCAATATGCAGTTCCTTGACCACCTCCTTGATTGACTGCTTGGCCACATTGACCACGCGTGTCGCGCCCATTTCCGCGGCGAGTTTCAGGCGATAGTCGTTGACGTCGGTAACTACGACGTTGCGTGCGCCGACATGTTTGCAGATACCTGCAGCAATGATGCCGATGGGGCCTGCGCCCGTGATCAGGACGTCTTCGCCGATCAGGTCGAACTCAAGCGCACAGTGTGCTGCATTGCCGTAGGGATCGAAGAAGGCTGCAAGTTCCGACGGAATCTGATCGGGAATCGGCCACAGGTTGGCTGCCGGCATCGCCAGGTATTCGGCGAAGGCGCCGTGACGGTTGACGCCGATGCCGATGGTGTTCGGACACAGGTGCTGGCGGCCGGCACGGCAGTTGCGGCAGTGGCCGCAGACGATATGGCCTTCGGCCGATACGCGCTGCCCTACGTGATAACCACGTACACCGGCGCCCATGTCGACGATACGGCCTACGAATTCATGGCCTATGACCAGCCCCGGCTTGATCGTGCGCTGGGACCACTCATCCCACTTGTAGATATGCAGATCCGTGCCGCAGATCGCGGTCTTCTCTAGCTTGACGAGCACGTCATTCGGGCCGATTTCGGGCATCGGCACTTCTTCCATCCAGATGCCCTTGGTGGCTTCGCGCTTGACCAGGGCTTTCATCATCTTGGACATGGGGCAACCTCGGCTGGGGGCGGCGATTATAGGCGGCTGCCGCTGTGTGCGCGGTGACGATGGCCAAAAGCGGGGCTTTCTTGGCTAGCCCTCGACCAGCCATTCCAGCTGGTGCTGGCCGAACCGGCCCTGGGCCAGGTGTGCGGTCAGCACCGGCAGCAGTTCTTCGAGCTGGCGGTCGAACTTCCACGGCGGGTTGACGATGACCATGCCGCTGCCGTTCAGGCGCAACGCCGAGTTGTCCGGATGCAGCAGCAGTTCCGCCGCCAGCACGCGTGCAAAGCCGCTGTTACGGAGCCAGCGATGGAAACTGGCGACCGGCTGACGCAGCTTGATGGGATACCAGATCGCATAGATGCCGCTGGGCCACCGTGTTTGCGCCTGCTTCAGCGCTGCCTCGATCCGGCGGAATTCGCCCTCCTGGGCCTCAAACGGCGGGTCGATCAGTACCAGTCCGCGTTTTTCCCTGGGCGGCAGCAGGGCCTTCAGGGCCTCATAGCCGTCGCGTTCGTGCACGGACAGGCGTGAATCCGTGCGGAATACGCCGCGCAATGCGCTGGCTTCATCGGGTTGCAGTTCGCACAGCTGGGCGCGGTCGTCATCACGCAGCAGCAGGCCTGCGAGCAGCGGTGAGCCCGGATAAACCGCAATATCGTGGCCGGCTCGGCCGCCGTTGAGCGCGCGTACAAGGTTGAGATAGACGTGCAGGGCGGCCGGCAATCGGGTCGCGTCGAGCAGGCGCATTACGCCATCGGCATATTCGCGGGTCTTCAGCGCCTCGCTGCCATGCAGATCGTAGCGGCCGCGGCCCGCATGCGTGTCGACATAGCAGAACGGGGTCTGCTTCTGCTTCAGTGCCTCGATCAGGCCCACGAGTACGCTGTGCTTGAGCACGTCGGCGAAATTCCCTGCGTGGTACGCATGCCGGTAGTTCATGAACTCTCCTTGGCGTCGCCGCGGCGCCAGTATACGGGGCCGAAGGGGGCGATTCGGTGTTCCCGTCCGCTGTGGTCCGAATCCGCATCGGTAGCAGGGCGGGCAAATCTTGCGGCCCCTGGCAAGGGCATATCTTTGGCGGCCTCTTCGATGCAAGCGGGCAAGGCAAGCCGATTTCCGGCCTGACCAGCAGCGTCCGGGCGATCTCCAATTTGCGCCTCGTGCCGGCCCGCCAGGAGCTTTTTTCCGCCAGCTGAGCCTTTCAGTTCGGTGCCTTTGCGTTGCCGCCGACGCTGGCCGCAGGTGCGGCATGACTTCCGGCACCTACGCTGCAGTGGCAACGTGCGACAGTTCGCGCCCAAAGTCTCGTCACCGTTGCCGGGGAAGTTCATGAAGCGTTTCTTGAAGTGGCTGGTCAGCCTGTTGCTGATCCTCGTCTTGGCCATTGGCCTGCTGTTCGTGCATGTCTGGTATTTCAAGCCAGCCAAGCTCGACTGGTTTTACACCCGGGTGTTCGCAAAGTTCGCGGTCAGCAATCCGGAAATGCTGTCGAGCATGCGCGTTCTGCCGCAGTGGATGGACTTCTACAGCGACGATTTCGCCGACGCGTCGCCGGCCGAGGAGGAACGCCAGTTCCAGCTCCTCAAGGAAGGCTACGACATGCTGCACAGCTACGATCGCAACGGGCTTGATGCGGACGGCAAGCTGTCCTACGACGTGCTCGACTATTTCCTGCGCATGCAGGTCGAAGGGGATCAGTTCCGCGGCTACGCCTACCCGGTCAACCAGATGTTCGGCATCCAGAGCTCGCTGCCGGATTTCATGGCGCAGCAGCATCCGGTTGCTAGCAAAGGCGAGGCTGAGGACTACATCAAGCGGCTGAACAAGTTCCCGCTGAAGTTCGATCAGACCATCGAATACCTGCGCCTCTACGAAAACAAGGGCATCTGGCCGCCGCGTTTTACCGTGGACAAGGTCATTACCCAGATGCAGGGTTTCATCGGCGCGGCGCCCAAGGAAAACACGCTGTATACGACGTTCAAGGAGAAGCTCGACAAGATACCGGCTGGCGACATGGATCAGGCCACACGTGACGGCTTGCTGGCCCGGGTCGAGCAGGCGATCAAGGACAGTGTCTATCCCTCCTATCAGAAACTCATTGCCTACGAAGAGGCCCTGCGCGCCAAGGCCGACGGCAACTACGGCGCCTGGCATATGCCCAACGGCGACGCTTACTACGCCTGGTGTGTGCGCAACCACACGACGACGGAGATGACGGCGGACCAGATTCACACGATTGGTCTTGCCGAAGTCGCGCGCATCAGCACGGAAATGGACACGATCCTGCGCGAGCAGGGCCTGACGGAAGGCACGATTGGCGATCGCGTACGCGAGATTACCAAGCGTCCCGACCAGCTGTTCGCCGATACGCCGGAAGGCAAGAAGGAGCTGCTCGCCCGCTTCCAGTCCATCATCGACGATATCGACGGCAAGCTGGGTCCGGCTTTCGACATCCGTCCCAAACTCGGGGTCAAGGTCGAGGCGGTGCCGGAGTTCGCCCAGGCCACGGCGCCGGGCGCGTATTACCAGCCGGGTTCGTTCGACGGTTCGCGCCCCGGCGTGTTCTACGCCAACCTGCGCAATGTGGCCGAACTGCCGAAGTTCACGATGCGCACGCTGGCCTATCACGAAGCGATTCCGGGTCATCACTTCCAGATTGCGATCCAGCAGGAGCTCAAGGGTGTGCCGTTCTTCCGTCGCGTACTGCCGTTCACCGCGTTCTCGGAAGGCTGGGCCCTGTACACCGAGCGGCTGGCGTGGGAACTCGGCTTCCATGCCGACTCGCTCGACAATCTGGGCCGCCTGCGCGATGAAATGATGCGCGCCGTGCGCCTGGTGGTCGACACCGGCATCCATTCCAAACGGTGGACGCGTGAACAGGCGATCCAGTACATGTTTGACAACACCGGCATGGTCGAGACCGACGTAGTCGCCGAAATCGAGCGCTATTTTGTCGCGCCGGGTCAGGCGCTGGGCTACAAGGTCGGCATGATCAAGATTCTGGAATTGCGTGAAAAAGCGAAGAAAGAACTTGGTGACAAGTTTGATATTCGCCAATTCCACAATGTTGTGCTCAAGACCGGCGCGTTGCCGATGGTGCTGCTGGAGCGTACCGTCGACGAGTGGGTCGCCAAGACCAAGGGGGCATGAGTCCCGCAGTGAGAATCGAGTGTTTCCACGGTGCGGCGGTAACGCCGCACCTGGACGCGGTCGCGGCACTGCGCATCGCCGTATTCCGCGACTGGCCGTATTGTTATGCCGGCAGCGCGGAGTACGAGGCGCGTTACCTGGAGACCTATGCGCGTTCGCCGCGCAGCCTGTTCGTACTGGCCTTGCACGGCGACGAGGTGATCGGCGCGTCTACCGCGCTACCGCTGGCGGACGAAGTTGGCGCCTTCCAGCAGCCGTTCATCGAGCGCGGCATTGATCTCGCGCAGGTGTTCTATTTTGGTGAATCCGTGCTGCTGCCGGCCTGGCGTGGCCGCGGCCTTGGACACGCTTTCTTTGACGCGCGCGAGGCGCGGGCGCGGGAGCTGGGTTTGGCCCTGACCGCGTTCTGTGCGGTCGAGCGCGAAGTCGGGGATGCACGGCGCCCGGCCGGGTACAGGGACAACGAGGCGTTCTGGCGCAAGCGCGGTTACCAGCGCCAGGACGCGATGTTCTGTGAGCTGGAGTGGCTGGAAACCGGTGCAGCGGAGCCGCAAATGCACCGCCTGCGCTTCTGGCTGCGTGGCGCGCAGCCGTGCTGATGCGTATCGCGGTGGCGCAATGGCCTGTCGTCGCGCCCGTGAGCATGGACGACTATGCGGCGCGTCTGCGGCGCGAAACCGAGACCGTTGCCGGGCAAGGTGCGCAACTGGCGGTACTGCCGGAATATCTCTCGCTAGAACTTGCCGGCATGTTTGCCGATGCGGTGCGTACTGATTTTGCCGCCTCGCTTGCGCAGCTGCAGCCCTTGTACGCCGACTGGCAGGAGCTGTTCGCCACGCTTGCGCAGGCTAGTGGCCTGCACCTGCTGGCGGGTAGCTTCCTGCTGCGCCAGCCCAATGGCCGCTATCGCAATCGTTCGGAACTGTTCGCCCCTGACGGTCGCCGCTGGTTCCAGGACAAGCTCACCTTGACCGGATTTGAGCGTGCCGCCGGCTGCCTGGAACCCGGCGACCAGTTGCAGGTATTTGATACGGCGCTAGGCCGTATTGCGGTCAACGTCTGCTACGACTGCGAATTTCCGCTGTACCTGCGCCGCCAGTACGAAGCCGGAGCGCGCCTGCTGCTGGTGCCGAGCTGCACGGACACGCCGGCCGGCGCGACCCGCGTGCGCGTCGGCTGCCGTGCGCGTGCGCTGGAAAACCAGATATACGTCGCACAGTCCGTCACCGCCGGTACCGCGGCCTGGAGTCCAGCGCTCGACACCAATACCGGCAATGCTGCCGTGTACGCGCCCAGCGACCGCGGTCTGCCGGATGACGGCATCATCGCCAGCGCAGCCGCCGGTACAGTCTGGACTTGTGCCGATATCGACACCGAGGCGCTTGTTCGCCTGCGCAGCGAAGGGCAGGTCGCCAACGCAGCCGACTGGGACGCGCAATTGCGCCCGGCTGTTGCGGCCGCGGTCGTGCGCTGAAGGCGCGGATCAGATCAACGCCAGCGTTACTCCCGGCACCAGCCATAGGGACAAACCTGCAAGCAGGCTGCCGATGACGCCAGCGGCGAGCACGTCGCTGGGGAAATGCAGTCCGAGCACGACTCGCGATGCAGCGACGAGCGCCGTGAAAGGTAGCAATGCGACAGCGAGCAGCGGAAAGTACGCAATTGCAACGAGGCTGAAGCTGACTGCGTGCAAGGTGTGGCCTGATGGAAAACTGTACTCATCCAAAGGTGGAGTGTGGGCCACTATGCCGCGGTGCGCGCGGAAGGGCCTTGGCCGGCGCGTATGACGCTTGAGGCGGCGATAGAGTGCAAGCGCGATCAGTCCCACGCTGGCCATATGCAGCGCCGCCTGGGCGCCGCGCGCCCCGCCCAGCAGCAGTAGCGCGCCCATCAGCGAATACCAGAACACGCCATCGCCAGCGCGGCTGACGAGGCCGAAGAAACGTGCGATGTCGCGGCGCGCGCCCCAACGGTTTGCGGCCAGGCAAAGGCGCCACTCACCGCTACGGACTTCTAGCCGGTTCCAGCGTTCGATGCCGTTCATGCACTGCTCCTTAGAGAGGCGAGGAGTTCGACGAAGTGATCGGTGACGGACTGCGGACTGAGGCGCAGCATGGCTTGGCGCGCGGCATGAGCTTGGGCGCGGCGCAGTGCGGCGTCGGACGCGAGGGCGACGGCCGCGGCAACGAAGGCGTCTGCGTCGCCGCAGGCGATACGGCGACCGCTGATGCCGTCGATGATGTGCTCACGTGCTGCACCGTAGTCGAAAGCCACGGTAGCGACGCCGCTGGCCATGGCTTCGAGCGTGACGTTACCGAAGGTTTCACTCAGGGAAGCGAACAGGAACAGGTCGCCGCTGGCGAAATGGGCGGCTAGCGCTTCGCCGCGCAGGCTGCCGCAAAAAATGAAATCGGGATTGGCCCGGGCAAGCTCGGCGCGGGCCGGGCCCTCGCCGATCCAGATATAACGTGCCTGCGGTCGTAGCTGCTGCAGCGCGCGGAACGCGCGGACATTGAGTTCGAGATTCTTCTCCGGCGCGATGCGTCCGACGTAGACCACCGCAAGTTCGTCGTTGGCAAGGCCCCAGGCCAGGCGCAGTGTTTCGCGGCGATGTGCGGGATCGAATTGCTGCGTGTCGACGGCTCGACGCAGCAGACGCACGGCGCCAAAGCCGTGCTGGCGCAGGAAGTCGGCGAGCTCCTGCGTCGGCACCAGGGTCGCGGCGGAGTGGGCGTGGAAATAGCGTAGCCAGGCGAACACAAACGGTGTCAGCCAGCCGACGCCATAAAAGCGGGCGAAGTCGTCAAAGCGTGTGTGGAAGCCGGTGCTGGCGGCGATGCCAAGGCGTCTTGCGGCGCGCAATGCCGAGTGGCCGAGCGGACCCTCGGTGGCGACATAGACAGCGTCGGGGCGACGCGCATGCCAGAGCCGCTCAAGTCTGCGGCGCGCAGGCCAGCCAAAACGCAGTCCCGGATAACGGGGAATGGCGCCGCCGCCGACTTGAATGTCGTCAACGGGCGCCTCGACAGCCTCGGCAGGGGCCGGCTGGCGCGGGCGGATCAGCTGCACGGTGTGGCCGCTGCGGCGCAATCCCTGCGCCAGCGACTGCACGGTCAGTGCGACGCCGTTGATTTCCGGCGGGTAGGTTTCCGTGACGATCGCGATGTGCATGGCCTCGACTCCTGGCTCAACCCGAATCCTTCGCGGCGTCGGGCCTGGCATGACCACCGTCCGGTCCTGGTGTGCTGATCCGGGGCTGTATCGGACGATGGCGGCGGGTGCGCCGGCGCGGTACTCCGCCGCAGCGCCTGCTGTCCCTCCGGCCAACGGCCGTATCACTGCGCCAGAGTGCGCAACATCGATGGCGCGCCGGTTGCCGCGGCATGACGCTGCCGTGACAGCGGGGCGCCTGTAACATGACTGTCATATTCGGCTCCTAGCGTGCGCCCATGCCTGTCCAGGTTTCTTCGTCGCCGGCTACGTCGCTGGCTGCGCGTTTTGCGCAGCGCCAGCGCGTGCGTGCGCGCCGCGAACGGTGGTTGCGCGGCGGTCTGGCTTTCGCTGCCGTACTGCTAGGCGTGCTCGCCGTCGCCATGCCGCTGTTCCTGCTCGCGTCGACGCGGATAACGCCGGGCTGGAGCGAAACCCTGCTACCGCTAGTGGCCGGCAGCTTCAAAGCGGCGTTCTATGCGCTCAGTGTGGCGGCTCCCTTGGCGCTGGGGGCGGCAATCTGGTGCGCGCGCTTTGCTGCGCCGCGTTTGCGCCAGCTGCTCAAGCCGCTGTTTGAATTGCTGGAGGCCGTGCCGGTAGTGGTACTGGGCCTCGTTGCGGCGCTGCTGCTGGCGCCCTGGCTGGCACAGCGCGTACTCGCTCTGGCGATCTTCGTCGCCGCACTGGTGCCCGTGCTGGCGGCCAGCGGCGCGCTGTGGCAGCACGCAGCGCCGCGACGCTGGCAACGCGCCCTGGTCGGTCACGAAGTCGGCCTGTCGCTGCCGGTACTGGTGTTGCTCGCCTGGGCTGCCCTGGTGGCCGGGGAGGCTTTCGCCACCCATGTCAGCGCGGCAATCATCCAGCCGCAGACGCCGTGGAACGCTCTCGTTGTCGGCATCATGCTCGGGCTCGCCGTGATGCCGACCATGTTCACGTTAGCCGAAGATGCCCTGTTCGCCGTGCCGGCGGAATTCGCGCTGGGCGCCCAGGCACTGGGTGCGACGCGCTGGCAGGCCCTGGTGCACCTGCTCCTGCCGATAGCAGCACCGGGCATCGTTGCTGCGTTGTTGCTGGGCTTCAGCCGGGCTCTGGGCGAAACCATGATCGTGCTGATGGCCAGCGGCAATACACCGCTGCTGGATGCCTCGCCGCTGACCGGACTGCGCTCCATCGCGGCCAATCTGGCCCTGGAAGCGCCGGAAGCTGCACCTGGTAGCGAGCACTACGGCCTGCTGTTGCTGTCGGCGCTGCTGCTGTTTGGTCTTTGTCTGCTGCTGAACGCGCTGGCCGAACACGTGCGTGGCCGTTTGCGCCGCCGCTTGGCGGGGCTGTAGTGGGACTCGTGCTGCGTCTGCGTCGCGTCACACGCCGCCGTGATCACGGGCTCTGGCTGGCGGCCGGTGCGGTCGGTCTCAGTCTGCTCGCGCTGCTGGTGATCGTCTGCGTGCTGCTGCGGCAGGCCGCGCTGGCTTTTCTGCCGGCCCCGGTTGCCGAGCTGCGCTGGCATAGCAACGGCATCGAGCAGGTTCTGCTTGCGGCCGTCGTTGAACAGGATGCGCGCGAGCTCATCGTCCGCGCCAGCGAGTGGCAGCGGCGCGGCACCGGCTACCAGCGCATCCGGCGCGGTGATCTGGTCTCGTTGACCTGGCCGGCTGATGTGATGACATGGCGTCTGCGCGATGGCCGTGAGCTTCACTGGCGCAGCGCGGCGACGTCAGTGCACGAGGCTTATGCGGCATTGCTCACGCAGGCGCCGGCGGGGTTTTCCGCAGATCCTGCAGGGCAGGTCGATATCGTCGCGGTAAACCAGCTGTCGACGGCCGGTGTCGTGCGAATCGCACTGCAACGCGCCTGGCTTTTTGTCTGCAGCGGGCCGCAGGCTGGTGCCGGTGTGTTCCCGGCGCTGGTTGGTACAGTGGTACTGGTCCTGCTGATGAGTGTGCTGGTAATGCCGCTGGGTGTGTTGCTTGCGCTATGGCTACATGAATACGCCGGCGGCCGTCGAAGTGCGCGCATCCTGCGTGCGGCCATGGCCAATCTCGCTGGTGTGCCTGCGGTCATCTACGGTTTGTTCGGTCTCGTGCTGTTTGTCGATGGTATCGGCGGTGGACTTGATGCCTTGCTTGCGCACAAGACGCCGCAGTGGGGCGGTGGCGGCCTGCTCTGGTCGGCGCTTACCCTGGCGCTGCTGACCTTGCCTGTGGTCGTTGTCGCGACAGAGGAAGGCTTGGGACGTGTGCCGGACGGGTTGCGCCAAGCTGCCCTGGCTCTCGGCGCCACACGTGCCGAGACCTTGTGGCATGTAGTGTTGCCGGTGGCTCGCCCCGCCTTGCTGACCGCGCTGATACTGGCGATTGCACGTGCCGCCGGGGAGGTTGCTCCGCTGATGCTGGTCGGTGCCGTGAAATACGCGCCAGCCCTGCCAGTGGACGCTGAGTTTCCCTATCTGCACTTGTCGCGCCAGTTCATGCACCTGGGCCAAAGCGTTTACGACCTCGCCCTCACCGGTAGCGACGCGCCGCGTGATACCGCCCAGGCGTACGCGGCGGCACTGCTGCTGCTCGTCGTCGTGGTCGGGCTCAATGCGGCGGCAATCAGTGTGCGCAATCGTCTGCGCGAACGGACGCGGGAGCTGAGCACATGAGCGCGGTCGAGGTGATGCCGGCACAGTTGCTCGCGGGACTGGAGCTTGCGCTGCAGGCACGTGGTCTGAGCCTCGACTATGCCGATCGCCGCGCACTCGACAGTGTCCACCTGCAGGTGCCGAGCCGGCGCGTGACCGCACTGATAGGGCCGTCCGGCTGCGGCAAGTCCAGCCTGCTGCGCTGCTTCAACCGGCTCAACGACGAAATCGCGGGTTGCCGGGTCGGCGGCGAAATTCTGCTGTTCGGTGACGACGTGTATGCGGGCGCGATCGCCCCGCCGGAGCTGCGTCGGCGTGTCGGCATGGTGTTCCAGAAACCCAATCCGTTTCCGCAGTCGATTGTCGACAACGTCGCGTTTGGCCTGCGTCTGGCCGGCATACGCTCGCGCCTGGAGCTCGACGACCGGGTCGAGGCGGCGCTGCGCGCCACCGGGTTGTGGCACGAAGTACGCGACCGGCTCGCGGCCAGTGCGCTGCAGTTGTCGGCCGGCCAGCAACAGCGTCTGGTAATCGCGCGGGCACTCGCGGTGGAGCCGGAAGTCCTGTTGATGGATGAGCCGGCTTCCATGCTTGATCCCATTTCGACCCTGCGTTTCGAGGAACTGGTCGTGGCGCTGCGTGAGCGCTACAGCGTGTTGCTGGTGACCCACAACATGCAGCAGGCTGCGCGTGTGGCCGACTACACCGCGTTCCTGCATGCTGGCCGGCTACTGGAATTCGATACCACGGATCACATCTTCACCAACCCGCGTCTGCGCGAAACCGAGGACTACATTACCGGACGCATGCGCGAGACTCCGCTGCGCTGAGTGCGACTTCTGCGCTGCACCGGCCGTGCGTCTTTTGCCTCGTGTCAACACGGCGTAATCTCGGTCTGCCCAGATACGCCATCCACTACAGACTAAAATATACAAATGGACAGACTCCACCTAGGCCAGCATATTTCCCAGCAGTTCAACACCGAGCTTGCGGCGCTTACCAAGCAAGTGCTGGCCATGGGGGGGTTGGTCGAGGCGCAGCTTGCGACGGCGTTGGAAGCCCACGCAGCGCGCGATTTGCGCCAGGTCGCGCACGTGGTTGCGCGGGAAAGCGAGGTCAACGCGGCCGAACTCGAGATCGACGCGCGCTGCACCCAGATCCTCGCCCGGCGCCAACCGGCAGCGTCGGATCTACGGCTGGTGCTTGCCGTCGTGCGCATGGTCACGAACCTCGAACGCATAGGCGACGAAGCCGAGCGTATCGCGCGCATTGCCGAAAAACTCGGCAATGGGGAATTTGCAGAGCACTACGGGGTCAAGCTCGCCCAGATGGGCAGCCTGGTGCGGGATCAGTTGCGTGGCACGCTCGATGCGTTCGCGCGCATGGATGAAACCAGCGCACTCGACTGGTTGCGCCGCGACCGCGAGGTCGATCTGCTTTACAAGGAGCTCACGCGCCTGCTGGTCGAGCTGATGCAGCGCGAGTCCGAGCGCGTGCCTGCGGCGCTGGAGTTGCTCTGGTGCGCGCGCGCGCTGGAGCGCATCGGCGATCGCTGCAAGAACATCGGCGAGCAAGTCATCTATCTTGTGCGCGGCAAGGACGTACGCCATACCGGCCTTTCACGCAGCGCAGCGCCGTTGCCGGACGCGAAGTCCTGACTCAGACGTAAGGATCGGCAATGCCAAGCCGTGCCAGTGCGCGGCGTTCGATGGCTTCCATCTGTTCGGCTTCGATGTCGAGGTGATGGTCGTAGCCGAGCAGGTGCAGTACGCCGTGTACCGTCATGTGGGCATAGTGGTGGCGTGGCGGCTTGTGCTGCTCGGCTGCTTCGCGCGCAACGACCGGGGCACAGACGATAAGATCGCCCAATAGCGGCGTGCGCACGCCGGCTGGCAGCTCGGCCGGAAACGAGAGCACGTTGGTCGCGTAGTCGCGGCCGCGGTAGTCGCGGTTGTAGCGGCGGCCTTCGTCGTCGCCGACCAGATGTATCGACACCTCGCTCGCGCGGCGCCGCCGTGCCGCAGCAAGCGCCGCCTCGACCCAGCGCCGGAAACTGTCGGCGCGCGGAATGCCCGCAGCGGCCAGCCCTGCGGCACGGCTGAGGTGTACGCGCAGGTCCATCAGCGTTCGAAATCGTCGACAAACACCGCCGGCGCGCAACGTTGCACGAGGGTGACCCGATTGGCGCCGGATTCGGGAATGCCGATCGCGCCGCTGCGTGGATCGAAGTCGATGTCGGCCGGATTGGATAGCGCGGCTGCCTCTATCGTTGCGGGCGAGGTCGCTGTGAAAGGCGGCTCGAAGCGCGCGAGGCAGCCTCCGCCACCGGGACAGCTCCAGGCGGCGATATAGAGATGGCCGTTGCAGTCCAGCGTGATGCCGTCGATGTTGCTGTACCCGGTTGCGGTTATCAGTGTCGTCGGCGCGGTGTTCGTGGCGATGTCGTAGCTGAGCACGCGCCCGCTGCCCCAGGTCGCGATCAGCAGGCGGTTGTTGGCCTTGTCATAGATCACGCCGTTGGGGGTTGGTGTCAGCGTCTGCAACAGCGTCTGTACCGGGCTTGCTAGATTGGCCACATCTACCCGGTGCAGGCGTTTTGCGCTGAAGTCGGTGATGTAGAGGGTGTGATCGCCATCGGAGGTGATGCCGTTGAGGAAGCTCGCACCGGTGATTGCGAGGTTCAACACCGAGGCTGCGGTATCGACGTCATAGCCACGCAGGAAGCCGGAATCGAGCACGAATACGGTGCCGCGCAGAAACTCGATGCCGTAGGGCGCAGTCGGTGCCGCCGTAAACGTACTGAGTGTCCCGCTGGAGGTGCGCCAGAGAACGTCGCCACCGGACGGATTACTGACCAGATGCCGGCCCGAGCGCGGGTGAAACTCGACACTCTCCGGGCCATTCAGCACCTGCGCCGGAACGGCAGCGGCATGCAGCATCAGCAGCAAAGCGCAGATTGACCGTTGTTTCATGTGTTACTCCCCCCGTCTTTTGCCGCCTCGTGTTTTTCGTAGGCGCGCACGATTTTCTGCACCAACGGATGGCGTACCACGTCGTGTGCCGTGAAAAATGTAAAGCTGATGCCGGACACCTCGCGCAGCACATCGATTGCATCGCGCAGGCCCGAACGTACTTGCCGTGGCAGGTCGATCTGGGTCACGTCGCCGGTGACGACAGCAGCGGAGCCGTAGCCGATGCGCGTGAGGAACATCTTCATCTGCTCAACCGTCGTGTTCTGCGCTTCGTCGAGGATAACGAATGAGTCGTTGAGCGTGCGGCCGCGCATGTAGGCGAGCGGGGCGATCTCGATGACATTGCGCTCGATGAGCTTGGCCACTTTTTCGAAGCCGAGCATTTCGTAGAGCGCGTCGTAAAGCGGGCGCAGATAGGGGTCAACCTTCTGGGTGAGGTCGCCGGGCAGAAAACCCAGCTTTTCGCCGGCCTCGACCGCGGGTCGCACGAGGATGATGCGCTGCACCCGGTTGGCTTCGAGCGCATCCACCGCGCTGGCCACAGCGAGATAGGTCTTGCCGGTGCCGGCCGGGCCTATGCCGAAGTTGATGTCATGTGTCGCGATCGCGTGCAGGTAGCGCGTCTGGTTGGGACCGCGGCCCTTGATCGAGCCGCGTTTGACCCGGATCACGACGTCCTGCGCACTGGTGGCCGCAGCAAGGTCGAGCGCGGCGACATGGGATTCCTGCAGATGCAGGTTGATCCCGCGCGCGTCGAGTACCTCGTCCTCGGTTGCTGCATAGAGTGCGCGCAGTACTTTTTCGGCAGCGTCAACGTGGCCCTGGTCGCCATCGATACGGAACACGTTGCCGCGATTGGCCACACTGACGCCAAGACGCAGCTCTATCTGGCGCAGATGTTCGTCGAACGGACCGGCCAGGTTCGCCAGGCGTTCGAGGTCTTCGGGTTCCAGCGCGAATTCGCGGCGTGCATTGGGCATAGGGGGGGCAGGTTAACGCAGCGTGGTGGCGGCCTGCCAGCGTGAGCCGCGGGCAAGGCCGTGTGCACGAAGCCGGGGCGTCCGAAGCCGGCACCGCGTGAGCGGTGCGGGTGCTGTGGTTGGGGAGATGGCCGAGCGGCTGGCCGCTCTTTCCCACACCGCTGTTTCCCGCTGGCTCGGCCGCTGGTCCGTTCCGTTGGGCGTTAGGTCAGCGCCATTCCAGCCTGGCCCCGCATTCATGCGCTTTCATCGGCAGATGTTCGGATTTCTTTCCGTTGGGCGTTATTCGCAGCATCCGGCTGATAACGCAGACGTCGGTCGCGTCAACTCCGTTTACGTCAACTAATGGGTGGGACCATGTACTCGATGCAATCCGCGCACTTATGCAGCAAGAGGCCTTACTCCGGCGTACGGCGCCTGGGGGCGCTGTGGCTGGTGGGCGCGATGCTGGGTGTGCTGAGCGTGCAAGCTGGCGCTGAAATCTACAACGTAAACGTGTCCAACGATGCCGTGCAGGATCCGGCCACCACCAACAAGTGCGCCACCCTGGGCGATACCACGAAATGCTCACTGCGCGCCGCGATCATGTTCGGCAATACGCGCGCCGGCTCGCACACCATCAACTTCGTTGGCGTTACCTCGATCACGGTGATCAATGGCGGGCTGCCGCAGTTGCGCGCGCCGTTCACCATCAATGGCAACCGCGTGACGATCAACGGCAATGGTCGTGGTTGCCTGGATCTCACCGACTCCGGCACCGCCGCGCTGGGTCATGCCGACGGCGCGACTGGCTCGAAGATCTTCAATCTGACGATCGGCAACTGCAATGGCAATGGCATCAGCGCCAACGGCCACAACTATACGTTCAGTGGCAACTACATCGGCGTGAACGGTACCGGGGCGGTCGCGATGCCCAATTCGGGCGATGGAATCTCGGTCTCGTCGTCGCGGGTCTACCCGGATACCAGCACCGGGTTCCTGTCCAATCTGTACGCGCAATTTCCGGTGCAGCCGGTGGACGCGTCAGCCATCAACGCCTTCCAGAGCCAGCTGGCCACGACCCTTGCCTCGCTGCAGCCCGTGCAGATTTCCGGCAACGTCATTTCCGGCAATGGCGGCGACGGCATCGAGCTTTTCAGTCAGAACCTCGCCGGGGTATTCATCAGCGGCAACATGATCGGCACCGACCTGACCGGCAACATCGCAATTGCGAACGGCGGCAACGGCGTCAATCTGGTCGGTACCACCTTCGCCAACATGATTGGTCCGGGCAACGTCATCAGCGGCAACAATGGCAATGGCATCAACGCCGTCGCCGGTTCCGTGTTCCTGCCGAACTTCATTATGGGCAACCGAATCGGCCTGAGTGCCACCAACCAAGCAGTGCATATCGGCAACACCTTGAGTGGCATCTATGTTGACTCGAAGCCCGATACGTCGGCGACGAGCTTCAATCCGAGTTCCACCTCCCTCGTGATCGGCCCGGCCAATCTGATTTCCGACAACAAGGGTACGAACAACAACGCTTTCCCGGATGTGGGGGCCGACTATGGCGGCATCATGATCACGGGGGCGAGCAATGGCGTGAAGGTGCTCTACAACACGATCGGACTGGCCGAGTTCCCCACCGGCACCGCGATCAACTCCGCCGCCTTCGGCAACAAAGGCGACGGCATTATCGTCACCACCACCGGTAACTCCATTACCGGTAACATCGTGGCGGCAAACGCACGCCACGGAATCACCATCCGTGGCAGCAGTACCAACAGCACCAGTGTCCTGAAAAACTTTGTAGGCATCAGCCCGAAATTCGCCAGCGTCACGACCCTGGGCAACGGCGTGGATGGCATCCATATCGAAACGGCCGCCTCGACCTCGGTGGGTGGCCCCAATTACGCTGATCGCAACGTGGTCGTCGCGAACAAGCGCAATGGCATCAAGCTTTACAACGGTGGCGGCGATACCAGCGGCTGGGCCAATCTGTTCCAGCGCAACCACGTCTACGGCAATGCCAAATCGCTGCCCGGTGTGGATATCGATCTTGAGCACAACGCCAACGCCGCCGACGTAGACCACAGCGAATTCCCCGCCAATTACGCAAATCGCGACCAGAACACGCCGCGGATCTGCACCGGCACCGATGTCAGCGGGCCGTGTGCCGGTCTCGCGGGGCCCGCCAACACCACACCGAACACCACGTTGCGCTGGATACTGGCCAGCCATGGCCCGGCTACCTTTCGCATGGAGTTCTATTCGATCAATGCCGCCACGACTGCCGCGGCAACCTCGATGGTGTTCCTGGGTGAGCAGACGATAACCACCGACGCGACCGGCAAGCCTGCCAACAGCGCCTCGTGTGTGGCGGGTTGGTGCCTTGCCATCTTGCCGCCCGTATCCGCCGGGCGCCGTGTCGTGATGACCGCGACTGACGTCACGCCGTTGACCAATGTGCCTTCCGGCTCCGGCTGGCAGGGACAGCTGAAGTGTTTCCTTGGCAATAACGGCATCATCCTGTCGGCCTGCACTGCCAACAACACGTCCGAATACTCGAACGTCGTTGCCATTACCGGCGGCGACGTCCTGTTTGCCAACGGCGTCGATCTGTAATCGCCATTCACTCTGGCTGGCCCAGCGAAGCTCGCGCCATGCGCGAGCTTCGTGCTTTTTCTGAAGAGGAATCGGGGAGGTGGGCACCTGTAGCGTTGAAGTGGGTCGCTTAACCTGACCATTGCCGGCTTCGATCCATGACCCGGTGACTCGCGGAATCACCAGTCCTTGGCGAGTAGAGGAACTTCCCATCATATGTTCCGCCGGATTCGTCCCGGAGCTTCTGCGCGGACTAGGAGCCTGCGCGGCAGAAGGAACAGAGGACCGATAGCCTGAGCCGACCGGTCATCCGCCACGATGATCTGACGCGCGGCATCTACCGCCGTCTGCACGTGGTAGCTGTGCTCAAAGCCACCGTTAGGCTGCTTCATGATCCGGCTCTGCGGATCGGTGAAGCGGGTCTGGTCCGAGTCCTCCGGTACGCCGGAGTCGCGCTTGAATCGCTTGCTCCGCCTCGGTGTGCCATCCGGATGCCGCGGCTTGCGCTCGTCGCCCTCATGCCGCCCACGCGCCGCATCGGCCTGGCGTTGCTGCGTCTCCAGGTGCGCCTTTGCCGCTTCAATCGCAGCCAGCCGCTGCTCGCGCCGAGCGATCTCGGCCGGCAAATCGTGCTCGGGTTCGTTCCAACAAGGCTGCGATCTGCTGCGTTAACTCGGCCTCGGCCTGTTCCATCCGCCCGTAGCTCATCGCCTTGTGGCGCGACGCGTTGGCTTTCACCCTGGTGTCGTCTACCGCGATCATGCCCAGCTTCACCAAACCGCACGCGCGCGCCAGCTTCACCACCTGCACGAACAACCCCGGCAGCTCCGCCCGATGCAGAGCGCGGAAGTCGCTCAGCGTCCGATGCGCCGGAAAGTTGCCGGCGGCCAGAGCCCGCAACGCTACGTCCTCGTGCAGCCGCTTGGCCAGCTTGCGCGAAGAGAACACCCCGGTCGCGTAGCCTCAGGGCAATACCTTCACCATCATCACGGGATGAAACGGTTGGTTGCGCGGCCCACCCTTGGCGTACCGCGCGTGAAACGCCGACAGGTCGAGCGACTCCACCGTATTAGCAATGAAGTAGGCCTGATGGCCCGCGGGAAGCCAGTCCGCCACCGACACTGGCAACAGGTGGGCTTGATCGGGGTAGACATGCAGCAACTGTCGCTCAATCGTTCTGTCAGATCGCTTCTGCTGCGCAGGCTCCTAGGTTCCTGAATCAATGCCTCCGCAATCGAGCCACACAAAACCGCCGCGCTGGCGGAGAACGTGTTGCGGCTTTGTGTGTGGCTGTACCAGGTCTGGCCGTACCAGGTCAGCCACTGGCGGCGTGTCAGTTACGCCGTGGAACGACGTAGGTAGCACGGAGGCCCCGGCCGCGCCGTGTCGGCGCTACCGGATCCGGGCCACTACTGCGAGAAAACTGCCATGTCGAACCGAGCCTTCCTTTTTCCTTGCCGCCGCGCCGCGCCCTTCCTGTTGTGCTGCGGCTTTGCCTTGGCGCCGCCGCTCGGCGCCGCAGACTCGCCGCAGGACGGTAATTTCGACCGCAGCTTCAATACGGTGCCGAGCTGGAACGGCGCACCAGGATGGGCAACGATTCCATTCGATCCCTCCGGTCGTACGCCGCGCGATACGGCCCTGGGCGTGAGGATGCTGCTGGACGGGACGATGATCATCGGCGGTCTGGCGGGGCGCGACCGGCTGGACGACAACAACGGCTTGCTCGCCGCGGTGCGCCTGAACAGCGACGGCACGCCCAGCAGCTTCTGGGCCAGCCCGGAAGACCTGCGCGGCGGCACGCAGCCCGGCCGTATCACCTGGCCGTATATGTATGACTTCTTCACGATGACCCCGGCCGGCATGAACCCCGGCGGCAACGAAGGCGTGGGTTTCGCCGGCTCCGGCCGCGTCACGATCGGCACAAACATCAACAGAGCGAAATATTTCAGCGTTTCGCCCTCCGGCACCACGCTCAACGGCGGCCTGGGCACCTGCGAACTCTATGCAGGCGGCGCGCTGCGCAATTTCTTCGCGCTGGGCGCCAGCACGCGTTACTACGACTCGGCAGTGATTGCCGGCTATGTGCGGCGCTACGGCGATCAGGCCTACCTTGAGGCCAACTGCGAGCTGACGCGCAACCAGGTCAGAACACGCACCGTGCCGGACACCTTGCCGAGTACACCGGCCGGCGTGATCGGTGCCGTCAGCATCATGCCGCACTATGTGACCGCCGACGCTACAGTCTATTCGCGCCGCCTGTTCCGCAACTTCAACAGCGCCGCAGACAACGACGTCGAACTGTGCGAGCCCGGCTACAACTACACGGTCACGCCGCCGACGCCGTACACCAACTGCAGCGTATTCCAGCCAAACGTCGGCGGGCACCTCGACGATCTGCTGTTCAGCGTGGTGCCGACCTACGGCGGCTTCACCACCGGCCTGATCGAGTCGCAGGCGGAGTCCAGTCCTGGCGGCGGCGACGACCGCCGCGTACTGACCATTGCCCGGCCGCGCGTCTACGGCGTCAATGCCACCGGCGACGTTTACGAGCGCGATTCGCAGTTGCGTACCTATCAGCTCGGGGACGCCACCACCCCTGCGTCGTCACTGTCGTTCCACTCGCCAATCGGTGTCTTTGACGGCCGCAACGGCACGACGCTCTGGGTGGTCATGGCCCTGCGTCCATTCCCAGGTGCCAACGAGTACCGCGAAATCGCCGTGGCGCGGTTCAAGTACTATGACTTGTCGCTTGACACGCGTTTCGGCAACGGCACCGGCTGGCGCCGCTATAGTCTCGGCGGCGCCGAAGTGATGCCCAATGCGGTCGTGCTCGACAACCAGGGGCGCCTCGTCATCGCCGGCACACGGCGCTACAACCCTGATACCGACGACTGGGACTTTTTCGTCATGCGCATCAACGACGATGTGCTGTTCCAGGACAAATTCGGCGACTGAACGCATCGTCCTGGCAGCGAGACTCTGGCCCGGAAACGGAGCCAGGTTAACTTAGTGACTTTGTTCAGTAAGTTAACTTGACCCCGTTTTTCACTTGCCGCTTCTCAGGGGGCGTTGAAGTCGTGGCGCACGAATTGCTGAGTGGCAGGTCGTGCCGAACGCTGCGCCGGGCCGCCGTCGGCCGCATACCCGACACGGACCATGTCCGCTGCCAATGCTTTTTGCAGCCGGTCAAGCGCCGTTAGCAGTGCGCCCGGGGTCAGGCTCCAGCCTTCGGGGATCCGCCCTGGCTCTGGAACGGGTTGGCCATCGCGCCAGCTCACCAGGTTGATGTTTTCACCGGGATCCTCGCCCAAGCAATAAAGTTCCCACTGATCCGCCTCGAACTTCTGCGGTGGATCCGATGCTGCTTCGCTGCGACGCCCATCGATGTACCTGACCAGCTTCCACTGCGCCTCACAGTAGGCATACACGTGGTTCGGCTGGACGATGGGGCCTTCAGTTGTCTGCTGCTTGCCTTGGTCGATGGCGTTCTTGACGATCTGCAGATAGTTCACGAACGTGGCTGGCAGGCTGTTGCGATCCGTCGGCAAGGTGATCTCGTCCTGACTCACGAACAGCACACCTTCTGACTCGTGGCGTTCCGGTGCAGCGGGCTTGCCCGTGATTGCAAAACTGAGGTCGCGCCCTGGCAGGTCGTAGACCTCGTGACCAAGAATCAATGACTTGAGGATGGGCTGTTCATGCTCGTGATAGCCCGCCAGACCTAGCAGCGTGGGTGCGAGGTCGATGTGGCTGGTGATGCTATCGATCTCCCTCATCTGGTCCCGCGACGGATTGACCAGCGGGCTGGAGACGACAAATGGCACGTGAATCGTCTCGCGATAGGCGTTGTGCCATTTCTCGATCTGACCGCCGTGCGCGCCGCCCATCTCGCCGTGGTCAGACGTAAACACCACGATCGTCTGGTCGAGCAGGCCGTTTCGCTCGAGGTTGGCGAGGACCTTGTCGATCTCCAGATTCACGAGGTAATGAAAATAGACATATGCCTGCAGATGGGCGAGCAACCAGGCTTCGGCGCGCGGTGCGGACTTGTACGGCAGGGGCGCGACCGGCCACAGCTGCCGTGGCCACTGGGCCAGGAATCCCTGGCTGATCTTGTAGGAAGCTTCGAGCTGACAGGTGGGTTTCGTCGAGAGGTCGCTGTTCCAGTTCGGCGAGAGCACGCTGTTGTCTTGCGGAAAGTCGTCGGGATTCAGCCACACCTGGTATGTCCCCCCGGCGGGTGGCTCGCTTCTGTCGCATCGCGTCGGGATGGTGGCCGGCGATCCTCGCAGGAGAGCGCCAATCCGCTCGAAGACGTCGGCCGCCTCGGGGGCGTCTTCCCGGGCCGGCAGGGACTGCACGCCGCCAAGCCATGGAAGCGGCCAGCCGGTGATGTCGTGAGGGTTTACGAACGAGGCGACGGCGAACCAGGGCGTCTGTGCGGTCGTGGCATTGGTGCTGTTGTAGAGGTTGCGGACATTGGTACTGAATCCCAGTGCCTGGCGGTTGAAGAAGGTGTTGGACACATCGACAAAGCCGATATCGCGGAACACGCCCAGGTTGCCAGGCCCGCCGCCCTGACTGCTCGGCCAGGAACTGGACCAGTCGCTGAAACCCCATTCTTGCAGGCTGGGCCCTGGCGGCGTCGTGAAGTCGTGGCGGCCGAAGTAGTGGGTGGTATAGCCGGCTGCACGAAACCAGTCGCCGATGGTCGGCACCTGATTGTCGGGCAGCCAGGGGAAGCCCGGGTCGTACTCCTGCTTGAACATGCCTGCGGTCTGTGTGACCAGATGCCGGCTCGGGTATTGGCCTGTGATCAGCGACGCGCGGCTAGGGACACAGGCCGCGGAGGCAATCTGGTGTCGCGCCAGGCGGACGCTGTGACGGCGTAGGCGCCGGAAGGCCGGAAAGAACGCAAGAAAGGGGTTGTCGTCCTTCAGCTGCGGATCAAAAGACAGTACCTGATTCAGCTGTTCCAGCCGTGGTCCTAGGTTGGGTTGGCTGGGTGGCATCCGCATCTGGTCCACTAGCACCAAGAGGATATTCGGCCGAGTTGTCATGGTGATCTCCTGTATCCCGATCGCGGGATCTTATCTGAGCGTAAGTCCGCTGTTGCTCGTTAGCTCCTCTACTGATGTCGTTGGTGCAATGACTCATCCGTGTGGCAACCGCTAAAGCCGCCCACTTCTGCTTGACGCCAAGCGCTTCGAGGTGGTCACGATGGCCGGCGCACCGGCCTTGGGTTTGGAAACGTAGCCAGGTTGACTTGATGATCTTGTTCAGTAAGTTAACCCGACCCCGTTGTTGCATTGGATCCACTAATCCACGGCCCTGAATGTCACCCCAGCTTCAGCGTGGTGGCCCATTCCTCCCTGGGCGACAAGGATCAACGGAGTGCACACCAGTTCGCTGCCCAGCCACAGCCACAGCGCGCTGAACTCCTTGTTCCCGGACATTACGAATGTGCCAGTTTGTCCTGCCAGCCTCTCAAGCGGCAGGGCTTTGCTCAGAAAGCCGCCGGCGCCGTGGAAGCTCAGCAAACGGGACGTGAACTTGGTTGTCTGGAACGGCGGGTGTCTCAAGGGTGTCGCCTCAAGGGGGCTGGCAGCTGATTCGAGCAGCCCGGAGCGAAAAACGGTAGGCGGCACCGCAATGAGGCCGCCTACCGCCCGGGGCATTTCATGCAGCCGTCAGCTGGGATACAGCATCACCACTGCTTCTGGATGCTCGAAAGCGAGTCATTCTCGCAATCTGGATCGTCGGCCCACGTGCCTGGATAGCACCATGACCCTTGGTAGTTCTCGTGTTCGAACAACTTCCAGCCGCTTCGCCTGTGCGAGAAATACCTGATGTTGCTGACCACGTCGTTCATCGTACGGCCGATCTTGGGCACGTCCTCGACCGCGCAGTCTGCGATGCCTTCCCATCCTGTCTCGCTGCTGTAGCAAATTTGATTGATTCCATTGGTCAGATTGGCCGGAACATTGAAGTTTCCCCTGGGCGGGCTGCTCTTTGGATCGGGCTCGGATTTCGAGCTGTGACGCGGCTCGTCGAAGAGATTGCGTGAGAAGTTATTGCAGGCATCGCCGTTCTCGGATCCATCCGCGAACACGCATTCGTAGATCTGTGGTTGGATCACAGTGCCGTCGCCACGGCAATCCCACCACGTTTTATAGAATTCACCGAACAGGTTGTCGAAACCAAATCGGCAGTAATTGGTAGGGTAGTGTCCATGGAAGTAGGTGCCCACATAAACACGATGCCGATTGCCGTCGCGTGGTGTTGAATTCCAGGGATAGATCGTTACCGCACCGCCATGCACGCGATATTTCACAGCCACAGGACTGTTGTTGACGAAATGGATGCTCGTCGTTTCCCAGTCGTCGCCGTGTGCGCCGCCGATCCAGCCTTGCTGCCAGCCGTAGAACACATGGAAGTTGATCCAGTAGCTGTACGTGCCGCCGCCCTGTTCGTTCGGCCGAAAGGTCACGCTCGGATACACCGGAACGTGGGCAGGAATGCTCGGGCGGCATCGTTCCTTGTCTTGCGGTTTCCATTCAATCGGGAAGCAGAAGGATTGCCCTTCCTCGTCACGGTCGTACTTGGAGTGGAAGTAATACACCGGCGCATAGTCCCGCATCTGTTGCAGGATCGTCTCGCTCAGGTCGCCGTGATCAACGATCGCGCTCTTGCTGGCGAAATGGCTGAGCGGCCGACCGTAGAGGTTGCGGCTGCCGAGATTCAGCGCCGTAAGGATGGCCTCTTCCGAGTATTCGCCATTGAACATCTCGATCAAGCGCGGGTTCGTTTCCGCGATGGCCAGCGCCTCCTTGCCGTAACGCTGCTCGATGATCGAACGAACAATCGGGTCGTGTGCGGAGTCGCGCAGCGCCTTCGACTTGATCGCGGCCTCACGCTCGTCCGTGGCGCTGACTACAGCCGGAACGTCCGGCTCGCGCGGCCCACGCTTTACGATATTCACCGCGCCAGAGCTGTCCACATAGTGGCTGACGGGGCGCTCGCCCTGGCTGACCAGGTCGAGCCCGTAGCTCGGAGTCTGCCCGGCACCATTCACTCGACTCGTTCCTTGGCCCGTGGTCTCGCTGGCTAGCTCAGCGCCGGCGAGTACAGGGCTCGCCGAAAGCAGGGCGATGAACGAGCCTAGTATCCAATTCTTCAGACTATTTACCATGTTTGCTCCTTATACGTTTTGCATGGCCCTTGGGATGACATAAGGCACGGCCGAACAAAGCAGCGGTGTCGCGGAATAGGGGCATGCTGCCCGCGACACCAGCACGTATGCGCACGAATCAGCGACGGAAAACGTAGGCCGACTGCCGTGGTGTCACCGCTGCGGCGATGCCGGCCAATGCCCGGCCAGATTCAGTGCGTTATTTTGTACGGTTGTATTCATTTGCCGTGCGTCGGCTCTACCGCGCGAGTGGATCGATTGCTGCCGGAAAACGGCAGAGCCGTAGGCAAGAGCGGCAGGTGATCAGTCACAAGCGGCATAGTGTGCTGACGGCTATCACGACATCGTGGGCAAATTGTGGAATGGCCGGACAGCGCCGTGGGAGGAAGCACCATGGGGCACGCAC
Organism: Rhodanobacteraceae bacterium; assembly: GCA_016790075.1. Lineage (GTDB taxonomy): Bacteria > Pseudomonadota > Gammaproteobacteria > Xanthomonadales > Rhodanobacteraceae > Tahibacter. Next base: position 82,191 of record JAEUPP010000068.1, read on the forward strand.
CGATGTGCACAATTCAGGGCCGCAAGCCCGATCCATTGATGGAGAGTCCCCTGACCAGCCAGAGCGGCGCAGCCCCACTGACGCTCTGACACCACCTGCCGCACGCGGCGGCTGGTCTATTGGGCCACTTCAGGTTGCCGCACTGTTGGGCTGCACCGCATTAGTCGCATCCGCACTCGCCCAGACCACGGTGAATTTTGGGAGCGGATAGTGTCGCTGAATTCCCTCCCCGGTGCGGGGAGGGCAGGTGCTCATGGTTAGGGAGCAGTAGTCAGAAACGAAACTCGGTATTGACGCTGATCACGTTGGCGTCGAAATCCATGCCGCTTTTGCCGGCACGGTAGTGGTCGTAGTTGAGGCCGAGGCTGAAGCGCTCGCTGAAGTCGTAGCCCACACCAGCGCCGGCGTACCAGTCGTTGCCGCTGAATTTCGCGTTCGTAGGGCTGGCGACGAGATCCATATCGGCCTTCCAGTGGAACAGTCCTGCCCGGGCCGAGAGATACCAGTTGGGCGTCAGGTTGAAATGGCCGTTGGCGCCCAGCGTCCAGCCCGCGACATCGATGCCGGAGTGCAGTCCCGACGAACCGGTGTAACCGCGGTCCAGCGAGCCCAGGTCGACGTAGCCACCTTCGAGCCCGAACGCACCCCAGCGGTAGCCGCCGTTGATGCCTAGCGCGGTGTCCTTGCCTGAACTGTCGAAGTCCGAGCGACCATAACGGCCGTCCACGAAAAAGCCGTCAGCCCGCGCGGCTCCGGCGGAGCAGATTCCCGCGACGATGGCCGCAGCCATCGCCGTCACGATCTTCACATTCATCGCGTTTTCCTGTTTTTTGGATATTGGGAAAACCTCGCAAGGGCGCGCTCCCGGCGAGGCTGCGCGACTATCGAAGAATCGAGCTGAACAGTGCCGCCTATGAAGGCTGAACGGTTTGGTCGCGATTCACACAACTGGCAGGAAACGCTGTGCTGCCGTACCGTCACTGAAAATTGTTTGCGAAGATCGCGTCGCTGCTGCGCTCATCGGCGCCGATGTCGTAGGGCGCTGTGCGGATCTGCCGGTCTATGTCGTCGGCAACCTGTGCCAGCGTCTGCCCCCGGTCGATAGCGGCGCTGCCGGCGGGCAGGTGTCCATCGTTGGCGACGCTGAGCGGGGTTTCCAGGCTGAGGCTGTCGGTGTTCAGCGCGCTGCGCCATTGAGGCAATGTGCCACCAGCGTTCAGTGGGCTGCCGGGGCGCAGGTCAATATAGCGGCAGGCACCGGCGGTGTCGTAGAACGCGTTGTAGTCGCTGCCCGGATTGCCGGAAAGGCCACTGAGGCCGCCGAGATCCTGCGAATAGCGTATGGCCATGCAGGGACGTGCGTTCTGGATCACCAGGTTGTTGCGCACCAGCGCCCCCGTGTTTGCCGGTCTTCCCGCGTCGGGGTCGAAGTCCTGCAGGGTGACGCCGTAGTAGATTGCGGCGTGGCCAGAACGGGCTGCATCGATGACGGTGTTGTTCGCGACTACCGCGTCGCGGGACGCGTACAGGCCGATGCCCGCGTAGTTCGTGCCGCGCACGAGGTTGTTGCGCACGATGCCGCGGATCGCTTCGTAGTACTGCGGATTTTCCGTCAGGTCGAAGAACTCGGGGCTGGTGTCAAAACCAATGAGAATGCCGGCCTCGCCCGCGTTCTCGATGCGATTGCGCTGCACGATCACGTCGCGCGCGCCACCCTTGAAGTAAACACCGGTCGTGGCGGTGTCATGGATGTAGTTGTCCTCGACCAGCATGTTCGAGCCGTTGACGTTGTCGATGCCTTCGGCGTTCTTGTCCTCCGGCGGTGTGCCCGGCGGGTAGATGGCGCCCGAGGCATAGATCTCGTTGCGGCGTATGGTCACGTGGTTGCATTTGGGGGTGATCTTGATCACGTCGCGGCCGCTGCCGTGCAGTTTCGAGTCTTCGATGATGATGTTCGACGCGCCAGTGCCGCTGGTACCGTCCGGACGATACCAGTCGGTTTGCAGGAAGACGGCGTAGAGGTTGCCGCCGCTGACTTCCAGGCGCGAAATGCGGCTGCCCGAGGCGTCTGGATCGATCTGAATGCAGACCGTGTCCGCGACATTGATCGGACACGCGATATGCGCCCATTCGCCCGGATGGCTGCGCAGGGTCAGCGGCACGCGCAGGCGCACTTCGGTTTCATTGTATACATTGTTGTTGGTCGGGCCGCGCAGCGTGATGATGTCGCCGGCCTGCACGATGTCGTTGGCTGGATCGACGACGTGGCTCACGCTGCGGAAAGGCTGGCTGATCGAGCCGTTGCCACTGGCATCGCTGCCGCTGGTGGAAACAAACCACTCCGCGCCGTGCGCGGTTGGCGTGAGTGCGAGCAACGAGCAAAGGGCAACTGTCGAGCGCATTGTGGGTTCCGTCAGAAGTCCAAGGTGGCGTTGAAAATGGCGTCGGTCGTGATTTCGCTGGTGTTGCCGTCGGCATCGGTAGCAAACAGTGTCAGCGCGCCGCCCAGCAGTGCGGATGTGGTGAGCACGACCGTCTTCGCGCTCTGCGCCTCGGCCGCCGTATAGGTGAATGAGGCGACCAGATTCTGCGGTTGCCCGCCACTGCCGGTCGCGACATCGACGGTCAGCGGATACGCAGCATTCGTGATGCTGCTGTCAACGTGAAACGTCAGCGCTGTTGTGGCGCCTCCCCCGGTCAGGGCGACGGTGTCGATTACCGGCGTGTTCTGCAGCCGGTTGCTGCCGCTGTCGGCATCGGCTGGGTCGTTCGGGTTGAGCCCATCCGCAAACGAGCCCAGAGCAAGATCGACCGGCAGCCCCCGGTTGTAGGCGTAGCGGTTGCGGCCGGCGTTGACGTTGCGGCAACCGATCACCGCGACTCCGGCACCGCGGTTGTATGCGATGGTGTTGCCTTCGATGGTGATGTTGCAGGCGTCGTTGCCACCGATACTGAGGGCGGGCTGGGGCGTGCCCGGTGTGTCGCCGTTTGGCAGCGGCAGCAGGCCGCTGATCTCGGTGCCGATGAAGTTGCCCTCGATGCGCGTTCCGCTATATGCACCGGCACCGGTAGTGCTCAAGGCTATTGCGCCGATCGGGTTGCCCGAGATCAGGTTGCGCGCGCCTGCCTGCGGACCACCGATGCGCGCATTGGTGAAGCGCGATGTGGTGTAAATGGCCGCATAGCTGGTCTGGCCTATGGCGGCTGTGCCACTGCGGTCGGTGCCGATGAGATTACCCTGCACCGTCAGGCCGTCGTTGTCGCGCTGCAGGACGATGGCACCGGCAAGGCCGCTGAGCAGATTGCGGGCCGCAGGCGCTGTACCGCCGATGAGATAGCCGCCCGCGCCGTAGGTGACGACGCCATAGCCGCGGCCGCCCGACGTCGAAACCGCAGCGGCGGTCCCGGTAATGGTTGTCCCGAGAAAGCAGCCCTCGATCCGATGTGCGGACGTGCCCCATAGCTGGATCTGCTGAGCAAACCGGTTGATCGCGAGTCCGCGAAACGTGCTTGCCGCCTGGAACGGGAAATTCGGTGAGATCTCCAGGCCGTTCTGCTGCTGCCCCGATGCAGTGCCTGGGGTCAGCTCAACCTTCAGGACGGTGTTGAGCCCACCACTTTCTGCAGCTGTCGTATTTGGTATCGCCCCAGGTTGTGTATAGCCGTCGATCTCCACGGCATTGTCTATAGCCGGCAATGGACTCGTGCCTACCGTGATGCGCCAGTGGTCGGTTGCGGCCTGGTAGCTTGTGTCGCTGACAGGAATCGCGAATTCGATGCGGTCAGGGCTGGGGTTTCCATTCGCGTTCTGGATTGCCCCGCGCAACGAGCAGTCGTCTGGCTGTTGCGGGTCGCAGGCGGTCAGCGCGAGATCGATGCCGGTATCGACGACATAGGTTGCCGCATAAGGGATGGCGGGTAGCAGCATCCCTACAGCAAAGGCGAGCCTTGTCGGGGCCATCGCAAGCCCGAGTGCTCCGGGTGTGCGTACCAACACGCGACTCATGGGGCGAGCCTGCGGCCGGGAAACGCGACGGCCCGGAAGCGAGAAAGCCGAGCCGGGCACGGCGGGGCGAATCGCAAGGAGGAAATGGCGACTGCGTCGGTTCGCATGGATGGCTCCTGGGTGATGTGCCAGGACGTACGCCGTTGACGGCTGGACCTGACATGGCGCCGGAATGCGGAGGACATCCGTCCGCGCCTTCGGGGCAACGTGCTCCCATGCGCTTGCTCGGCAAGCGCATGGGAGCCGGCAAGTAGCCGGGCCGCTGCGGCCAGGCTCAGTCGAGCGGGCGCAGCCGCGCACTGAGGTACAGTGACCCATAGCCCGCGTGACTACCGAAGCCGGAAACGTAGTAGCGACCGTCAGGCGCGGCAGCGATGCCACGCAGGGAGCTGTCGCCGGCAACTATGCCGTTTTCCTGTTGCTGCAGTACGTCGAGCGTCCGGACTTCCCCGGTGGCCGGGTCCATGCGCAGCAGCAGGCCGTCGGCTCTCCACGCTGTCGTTGCATAGTCGTAGTACCAGGTCTCTCCCGCGATCGCGATGTCAGCTGTGACTGTCATGTCGCGCGGCACATGGGCTGCTGCCCCGTCGCAGCGGTAGTCGACGACCTGATCGCCACCGACGATGGCCGTTCCGCCTGCGCCAAATCTCGAGTTGAGTCGGCCGCGACTGCTGATCTGCGCGACGCCAATGCCCGGCTTGCATTCCAGACTGACTTCCGCGGTCAACCAGATGCCTTCGCTGTTCGGGTCCACCGTCGGGATGCGCTGCACCGCGAGTGCGCGTGCTTTTGCTGAATACGGACGATGCGCGGGGCCGAACAGTACTTTCTGCACGCCCCAGAGCTGCAATCCGCCCAGGTCTAGGCGATAGAACGCGCCATCCAGGGCGCCCAGGCTGTCGAGCTTGATCACGAGTGGATACCACTGATCCAAGCCTGTCCGGGTTGAAGCGGCGATATAGGTCGGTGCGTTGTTCCCGATTCCGTTGGACGGCCGGGCAAGATCGGCCCCCTCCAGCATGCAATCCCGATCGGCGCCGCAATAGAAGCCCGGAACGATCACTTCGCTCATGCCGCGATAGCCGAAGCGCGCATCCGGGATAAGGTCGCCCTGCGCGTTGAGCTTCAGACGTCCGACGAGCAGGCGGTCGCCCTCGGCGTTGACCAGTGCAGTCACGGCGACGGGCGCGGCGACGAAGCGTGTCGACGTCGCGTCGAGTGCAACGCCGGTTTCGTCCGCGCCGCTGTTGGCAACGGCCTGCTGTTCGACGAACGTGCCATCCTCGGTGAACACGATCACTGCAACGTCGCGCTCAAGCGATGCCAGCGTCGGCCGGTGTGTGACGAGTACGAACAGCCTGCCATGGGCATGGGCGATGTCATCAATGCGCTCGATGAAGGGGGCGGTCGCCCCCGTTGTCGGCGCATTCGGATAGACCAGGTATTGCGAGAAATAGTGGCCGTAGACACCGGTATAGCCGGGCCATGCACGGCGCTGACCGTTTGCGTCGTATCGCACCAGACCGAGATTCCACAGCGGCGCGACCGGATCGCCGTCGAGGCGTACACGCCCGGCGACAACGATGTCGCCGTCGGGCAGTCGCGCGAGCTTGCCGCCCTCGCGCTGGCCGGCCCAGGAACCGGCGAATGCGTCGATGGAATAGCCCGGATTGAAGCCGTTGTCGAAACCGTAGTCTGCAGCGGCAGGAGTGGAAATGGAGACGGCAAACGTTGCCACGGCGATAAGCCGGCGGATCACATTCATGAATTCCTCTCAGGTGCGGGTGGATGGAAATTGCCGCGCGGTTTGCGAGCACCGCCGCGACAATTCCCCCGCACATACGCCGACACAGGGCAGAACTGACAGTGCGGTGAAAAAGCTCGATTTGGGCACACTCGCTACGTCGACTCGTGCCGGGACGCTGCAGCGAGGGCTGCTAGACTGCATCCACACACGGCGATGGGGCGGCACGTTGCAGCACGATACGGGGGTCACGCAGCAGTTGCGGCAATGGCAGCAGGGCGATGAAGGCGCGCTCGATGCGTTGCTGCCGCTGGTCTATGAAGATCTCCGCCGCATCGCGGCGCACGAACTGCGCAGCCATCGCGGCCACGAGACGCTGCAGCCGACTGCACTGATCAACGACGTGTTCGTGCGACTGCTCGGTGCGAGCAGCCTGGATATCAGCAACCGCAAGCATCTCTACACCACGGCTGCGAAGCTCATGCGGCAAATCCTGATCGATCGCGCACGCGCGCAATCGCGCGACAAACGCGGCGGTGGGCAATGGCAGCGCGTTGATTTCATCGAGGCGATGGCATTGCCGATCGAACAGGACACGCATCTGCCGGCGCTTGATGAGGCATTGACGGCGCTGGCGGCGCTCGATGCACGCATGGCCGAAATCGTCGAACTGCGCTATTTCGTCGGCCTTGAAGTCGTTGAGGTCGCGAACTTGCTTGGGGTCGACGAGCGCACTGTTTATCGCGACTGGGCGATGGCGCGCGCCTGGCTGCGGCACCAGCTCGGCGCGTGAGCGGCGCGGGACTGTCAGCCGTTGCCCTGCCTCAGCGTATGTGGGAACCAAAACCAGCTGGCATTTCACGCTCATGAGCACTGTCGATTTTCGCATCCTGCGCGAGGCCTTTCATGCCGTGATCGAACTCGCGCCGGAGGCCCGCAGCGCGCGGCTTGCGGAGCTCGCGAGCGCCGACCCGGCGTTGCACGACGCGTTGCACGAACTGCTGGCAAACGTCGCCGAAGGCGATCTTTACCACTCCGAAGTGGCCGCACCCGTGGCGCCGGTACAGGTCGGTCCATATCGCGTGCTTGCGCTGCTCGGCAGTGGCGGCATGGGCGAGGTCTATCTGGCCGAACGCTGCGACGGCGGATTCGAGCAGCGCGTTGCGTTGAAGCTCGTCCGCAGCGGCACGCTGTCGCAGCAGCTCACGAGGCGTTTCCTGCACGAGCGCCGCATTCTCGCGCGCCTGGAGCATGCAAACATTGCGCGTCTGCTCGATGGTGGCTTTACCGCTTCAGGACAGCCCTGGCTTGCAATGGAGTATGTCGACGGCAGGCACATCAGCAGGTATGTGGAAGAGTGCGGTCTGGATCTGCGCGCGCGCGTAGCGCTGGTGGCTCGGGTGGCGGTGGCAGTGGCCTACGCGCAGCGCAACCTTGTCGTCCATCGCGACATCAAGCCGGCGAACATCCTGGTTACCGACGGTGGCGAGCCAAAGCTGCTTGATTTCGGCATCGCCAAGTTGCTCGACGGTGATGATGCAGAGCAGACCCGCACAGCCTGGCGGGCCATGACCACGCGCTACGCGGCACCAGAGCAGATCGCGGGCGAACGCACGACGACGGCAACCGATGTGTATGCGCTGGGTGTACTGCTGTATGAGCTGGTGAGCGGGCGGTCGCCGTATGCAAGCGCTGACACGCGCGACGGCGACCTGGCATCGGCGATCATGCGCGAATTGCCGCGCAGCCTCGCACAGTCCTGCGCCATCGACTATGCGTTGCAGGATAGGCGGCGGCTGGGCGGTGCGCTGGATCGACTGACAAGCAAGGCGCTAGCCAAGGCTCCGGCGCAACGTTATGCCGGTGCAGCAGCGCTGGCCGACGATCTCGACGACTGGCTCGCCGGGCGGCCGCTGCGCAGCGGGGTTGGTGGTGCTCGCGATCAGACACGCCAGTTGCTGCTGCGTTACCGCTGGCCGTTGACCGTGGCGACGACGACGATGCTCGCGCTTGGCCTCGGTGCATTCGCGGCGCTGCGCCAGGCGCGCATCGCGGCCGAGCAGGCGCGCGTTGCGAATATCCATCTTGATGCGATGCTTGGCGTGCTTGGCGCAGCCAATCCTCAGTACTACGCCGGCCGCGACCCACACGCCAGCGAGTTCCTTCTCACCGCGGCACAAACACTGCAACGCGAGAACGCCGACGACCCGGCGCTGCTGCAGCGGGCGCTCAGCGAGATCGGCCACGGCCTTATCAATCTCGGAAAACCCCATGAGGCTGAAGCCGTGCTGCGCGCCGCCGTAATTGAACTTGAGCGTGATAGCCGGGTCACGGCAAGCGGCAAGCTGGGCACCTACAAACTGCTCGCCATGGTGCAGGACGAGTCGCATAACCGCGACCGTCTGCATGAAACCGCTGCGAGGATCGAGGCATTGGCCGGTGAGGTATCTCCTGCAGTCGCGCTCGACGCGCTGGGCAGTGTTGCCGGCGCGTTGTCGAAACTCGGTGAGTTCAAGCGTGCGGATGCGTTGTTCGCGCGTGGCGATGCATTGCTGCCACGTGTGGATACAAGCTTCCCGGGTGCTGTCGAGAACTACCTTCGCCAGCGCGGCTGGAGTGCATTGCGGGCGTTTGAGCTTGACCGTGCGCGCGAATCGCTGCAGCAGGCGTTGCTGCGCATCGACGCGGCGCCACAGGCTTTCTCGGCCATGCGCCGCGCCGAAGGCCAGTTGCTGCTCGCTGAAGTACTGCTCGCTCAGTCGGACGTGTCGGCGCAGGTGCATCTTGCTGCGGCTCAGCCTGTCTACTACGCGGAATACCCCGCTGGGCATGCCGAACGCGCGGGATTCGATTTGCAGAAAAGTCGGCTATTGCTGTTGCGCGACGACGTGAAAGGCGCGCGGGTGGTAGCGACTGCGGCAGCTTCCGTGGTCGATGGACAGCCTGTGACCCGCGCCGCGTCAGTGGTTCACTGGCTTCTGGCCGAGATCGCCGCGCGTAGCGGTGACTGTGCACTGGCGCGAACCGAACTCGGTCTGTCGGCTCGCGTGGTCGACGCCCTGCAACCCGCGCTGCCGCGCGATCGCGCCTTGTTCGAGGCGTCAGCGCTGCGTATCGAATCGATCTGCATGCGGCCTTGAGTGTTGGTTGGAAAGAGCTAATGCGACAACTCGGGCGTGGGAGATGTGGCACAAGCTGCCGATACCGGACGTCTAGCGCGGTTCAGGTATCGAGCGCGATCCGGCCACGCAGCGAATTCGTCATCGCTTCCGTGATGATGACGTCGACGAACTGGCCGATCATGCGTGCATCGCCGGGGAAGTTCACATAGCGCATGTTCTCGGTACGACCGGTCAGTTCGGCAGCGTTCTTGCGGCTGGTGCCTTCGACCAGTACGGTCTGGCGCGTGCCGATCATGGCCTGGCTGATGCGGTTTGCGTTGGCTGTGACCGTGGCCTGCAGTTTTTGCAGGCGGGCATGTTTGGTTTCGGCACTCGTGTCGTCGTCGAGATTCGCTGCGGGTGTGCCCGGACGCTTGGAATAGATGAAGCTGAAGCTCTGGTCGAATCCCACGTCCTCGATCAGCTTCAGGGTTTTGTCGAAATCCGTGTCGGTCTCGCCGGGGAAGCCGACGATGAAGTCGGACGAAATCGAGATGTCCGGGCGCACGGCGCGCAGCTTGCGGATCTTTTGCTTGAATTCGAGCGCGGTATAGCCGCGCTTCATTGCTGCCAGTACGCGGTCCGAGCCGGCTTGCACGGGCAGATGCAGATAGTTCGCAAGCTTGGGCACGCTGGCATAGGCCTCGACCAGCGAATCGGAGAATTCCAGCGGATGTGACGTCGTGAAGCGGATGCGGCCTATGCCATCGAGCTGTGCGATGGCATGGATCAGCAAGGCCAGGTCGGCAACACCGCCGTCGTGCATGGGGCCACGATAGGCGTTCACATTCTGGCCCAGCAGATTGACTTCCCGCACTCCCTGGTCGGCGAGTGCGGCGACTTCGGCGATGACATCATCGAACGGGCGGCTTACTTCGTCGCCGCGGGTATACGGCACCACACAGAAGGTGCAGTACTTGGAACAGCCTTCCATGATGGAGACGAAGGCACAGGGGCCTTCGGCGCGTGGTTCCGGCAACTTGTCGAATTTCTCGATTTCAGGAAACGAGATATCGACCTGGGGCTTGCCGGTGCGGCGCTTCGCCTCGATGAGTTCGGGCAGCCGATGCAGGGTCTGGGGGCCGAACACCACGTCGACAAATGGCGCCCGTTTGACGATGGCTTCGCCCTCCTGTGAGGCGACACAGCCACCGACGCCGATGACGACGTTGCCGTTGGCTTTCTTGAGCTCACGCCAGCGACCGAGCTGGGAGAACACTTTCTCCTGCGCCTTCTCGCGGATAGAGCAGGTGTTAATAAGGATGACGTCGGCTTCGGCCTCGTTTTCGGTCAGCTCCAAACCGTGGGCGGCGCCCAGCACATCGGCCATCTTGGATGAGTCGTACTCATTCATCTGGCAACCGTGGGTCTTAATGAAGAGCTTGCCGGCCATGAGCGCAGAACCAAAAAAGCGAATGGACTCGGTAGTTTACGCGTGATCGGTGGGCTTCGCCAGGGTTGCGGGAACCCGCGTGCAGCGTGGCGGTCTTGGAATTTCGCGTTTCCTGTCAGAAACTTGAGCCCAAGAGCTGGGGAATTCATGAAGTCTTGTTCGCGCTACAGTCCTGTTCGCTGGATGGCCACACTGGTGCTTGCTGGCCTCAGTGCGCCTGCCTTTGCGGGCGGCCTGTATCGCTGCAGCGGCAAGAAAGGCGAGCTTGCCTATACCAACAAGCCCTCGGGTTATGCGAACTGTGTACAGGTCGCAAGCTATGCAGAAACCAAGGACAAGTCGGTTAGCGCAGCAACTGCACCGGCCATGTCGAGCCCGACGTTTTCGGTCGAGTCAGTGAAGCCGGCTGCTGCCGCCAGCGCAACACCCGCGCCAGGGCAATGGCAGTACCGCGAAGGTGGCGCCAATGCCGCCGCTCCGGCGAATTCGCCCAAAGCTGAATCGCCGCAAGTGTTGCGCGGTGCGGTCTACAAGATCAGCAAACGTAACGGGGTTACCGAGTACACAAATATTCGTCCGGCTGGCCGGCGTTATCAGGTGTTGTTCACCTATATATCGACTTGCTTCGCCTGCGACATTCGTTCCAAGGTCAATTTTTCGTCAACCAAACTCAACCGGGAAGCCTTCCGCGCCGAGATCGCTGCTGCGGCGTTGGAGTTTGGCCTCGATGAGGCGCTGCTGCGTGCGGTGGTACATGCGGAATCGGCGTTCAACCCGAATGCACTGTCGCGCAAGGGGGCTCAGGGGCTGATGCAACTGATGCCCGGTACGGCCGGTGACCTGGGCGTTGATAACCCGTTCGATGCGGCGCAGAACATCCGCGGCGGAGCGCAGTACCTCGCGCAGCAGCTCAAGACTTTCCAGGGGGACGAGCGGCTGGCCATGGCCGCCTACAACGCCGGTCCTGCCAATGTGACGAAATACGGCGGCGTACCGCCGTTTGACGAAACCCAGGTCTATGTGTCGCGCGTATCGACCCTGCGCGACCGTTACCGCCAGTCCAACTGACTGCACGAGCGCGACCGCGGCACTGAATTAGCCGTTCGGAATCTGGATGCGGTTCAGTACCGGCCGCTGTATGAGTTCGGCGTCGGCGCCGAAGGCGATGCCGGCGCGCAGACCCGATACGTGTACCCGGCTGCCTGGGGGGAGCGCGGCTTCCTGTTTGCGCAGTTCCAGTGGATCGTCGATTTCCTCGCCATTGAATGTCAGCAGTACGTCGCCCGGCTGCAGTCCTGCCTGGGCAGCTGGGCTCTGCGGGTAGACGGCCAGCACCTGGACACCTCGCATCAGATTCGCGAGATTGGTATTGGCAGGGATAGGCATACGGCCATATTCGACTCCAAGCCACCCGCGCACGACCATGCCTTTCTCGATGATCTGGTCGAGCACACCCTTGGCTGTAGCGACCGGGATCGCAAAACCTATGCCTTCGGCAAGCTGCCGCTGCGGCACATTGGCGGTGTTGATGCCGACGAGCTCGCCACGTGCATTGACCAGGGCGCCACCGGAGTTGCCGGAATTGATCGCGGCATCGGTCTGGATGAATTCCTCGTAGGCCCATTGGTCCAGCTGGCGGCCCAGGGCGCTGGCAATGCCCATGGTTACGGTCTTGCCTAGTCCTATGGGATTGCCAATGGCGAGCACCACGTCGCCGACATTGACCGGTGGTGCTTCGTCGAGCTTCATGGTCGGCAGGTCGCCAGCGTCGATCTTGAGTACCGCAAGATCCGTGTCCTCGTCGCCGCCAACCAGCCTTGCGGTCGCGATGCGGCCGTCGTAGAGCAGCACCTGGATGTCGTTGGAGCGGGCGATCACATGGTTGTTCGTCAGCACATAGCCGTCCTTGCTGACGATGACCCCAGAACCCAGGCTTTGCTCCCGGCGATAGGCTGGCGGACCAAGGCTGATGCCGCCGAACATGCGCTGGGTCAGCGGGTCGACGGAAACAAGGCGGCGCTGCGACGCGATGACCTTGTTCGCATAGATATTGACGACAGCAGGCGCTGCGCGGGCGACCGCGTCCGCATAGGAGACCGGCCCGCTACCGAGGCTGTCTGCAGCGCTTGCCGGCGCCAGCTGGGCTGTGGCTGGAATGGGCGGTGCGACGGGGTCGCCGCCACGCAGGCGTGCCGCTGCGTCGGGCCAGAGCCGGGTGACGATAAACGCTATCGCCAGCCCCAGGGTGGCGAATTGCAGCACGAAGGCAAGCGCGCGAAACGCGGGTTTCATGTCCTGTCCAAAGGGAGCGCGGCGAAGATGCAACGCGCGAAAGCGGGCGGCAGGTTTGATTGTGCGCTGCCAGTTCAGTCGCTAAACTAACACGATTTTTGGGGCCAGCCGTCACGTTAGCCGGTAATCCGGTTGCGGTTTCGTCTTCAGTGGCACGCAGCGACGGCCGGCGCGGATTCGACTCCGCTGCCGCGGCGGTATGGCGAGGGCCGCTGCAGTCAGGCGCGACGACCCTGAACGTATTTTTCTGTATTGAACCGGAGACCCGGATGGCGAACGAAGGCGTCAATCATGGCCGCCGTCGGTTCCTCACGGCCACGACTGCAGTCGTCGGCGGTGCAGGTGCCCTCGTAGCGGCAGTGCCATTCATCAAGACCTGGTTGCCCAGCGCAAAGGCGAAATCTGCCGGTGCGCCTGTGCAGCAGGACATCAGCAAGGTCGAAGTCGGCCAGATGGTCATCACCGAATGGCGTGGCCAGCCGGTGTGGATCATACGTCGTACTCCCGAACAGATCGGCGCTCTTGCTTCGCTGAACGCGAGCCTGCGTGACCCGGAGTCGAAGAACGAGGAGCAGCAGCCCAAGTACGCGCAGAACCTGCACCGCTCGATCAAGCAGGAATGGCTGGTCATGATAGGCGTCTGCACCCATCTGGGTTGCTCGCCGAAGTTCCATGGCGAAATCAAGCCTGAACCGTTCGACGCGCAGTGGAAGGGCGGCTTCTTCTGTCCTTGCCACAAGTCGCGTTTCGACATGGCTGGCCGGGTTTTTGCCGGCGTGCCGGCGCCGACCAATCTCAAGGTGCCGGACTACCATTTCGTCGATGACAAGACGCTGGTGATCGGTGTCAAACCGGAAGGAGCCGCGTGATGCAGCCCAGCCGCATTGATCGTGCCGTCGCCGACCTGCAGGAATGGTTCAACTATCGCGCCAAGGCTTTCGGTCCGTTTTACCGCAAGCACATGTCGGAGTACTGGGCGCCGAAGAATTTCAACATCTGGTACTACTTTGGCTCACTCGCACTGGTTGTTCTGGTCAACCAGATACTGACGGGCATTTTTCTGACCATGCACTTCAAGCCATCGGCGCTTGAGGTGGCACCGGGCATCTCCGAGGCGTTCGCCTCGGTCGAGCTGACCATCATGCGCGATGTCGAATGGGGCTGGCTGGTGCGCTACATGCACTCGACCGGTGCATCCGCATTCTTCATCGTGGTCTATCTGCACATGTTCCGCGGCCTGATCTACGGCTCGGCGCAGAAACCGCGCGAGCTGGTCTGGCTGCTCGGCATGCTGATCTACCTGGTGCTGATGGCCGAGGCCTTCATGGGCTATGTATTGCCCTGGGGGCAGATGTCGTTCTGGGGCGCCAAGGTCATCATCTCGCTGTTCGGCGCAATCCCTATGGTCGGTGACTCGCTGGTCGAGTGGATCATGGGCGACTACCTGCCGGCCGATGCGACCCTGAATCGCTTCTTTGCGCTGCATGTGATCGCATTGCCGCTGGTACTGCTGCTGCTGGTCGTATTGCATCTTGCGGCGTTGCATGAAGTCGGCTCCAACAATCCCGAAGGCGTCGATATCAAGAAGGTCAAGGACGCGAACGGCAAGCCGCTGGACGGCATTGCGTTCCATCCGTATTACACGGTCAAGGACCTGTTCGGCGTAGGCTTCTTCCTGACGATCTGCGCCTTCGTGGTGTTCTTCGAGCCGACCTTCGGTGGCTGGTTCCTGGAGCATGACAACTTCGTGGCGGCCGACAAGCTCGTGACGCCGGCGCTGATCAAGCCGGTCTGGTACTACACGCCGTATTACGCGATGTTGCGCGTGGTGCCTGACAAGCTGCTGGGCGTGCTTACCATGTTCGGTGCGATTGCCATCCTGTTCCTGGTGCCATGGCTCGACCGCAGCCCGGTCAGGTCGATTCGCTACCGTGGCTGGATCTCCAAGCTCGCCTTTGCGCTGTTCGCACTGTCGTTTATCTGGCTGGGCAAGATTGGCGCCGGCCCCGGCACTGATCCGGTCGAAACCATAGTCGGCCGCGTACTCACGTTCCTCTATTTCGCGTTCTTCATCACGATGCCGCTATGGACGAAGATCGATTCCACCAAGCCTGTTCCGGAGCGGGTGCCCGCGCATGATTAAGAACGTCATGACCAAGCTGGGCCTGTCCCTGGCCGTTGCGTTGACCTCGATGGCACCTGCGGCGCTGGCCGCCGGTGGCGGCGGCAAGCTGCTGCCGGCCAATACGCGTCCCGACAACATAGCCTCGGTGCAGCGCGGTGCGAAGTTGTTCTTTAACTATTGCGTCGGCTGCCATTCGCTGCAGTTCGTGCGTTATTCACGCATAGCAGAAGATCTGGGCCTCAGTGAAGAACAGGTCATGAAGAACCTGAACTTCACCGGTGGCAAGTTCGGCGATACCGTCGTTTCACCGATGCGTGCTGCCGATGCTGCCGTCTGGTTTGGCAAGGCGCCGCCGGATCTTTCATTGGAAGGCCGCTCCAAGGGGGCCGACTGGATCTACACCTACCTGAAGTCGTTCTACGTTGACCCATCACGTCCATTGGGTTGGAACAACACGCTGTTCCCCGGGGCTTCTATGCCGAACGTGCTGTGGGAGCTTCAGGGTATCCAGCGGGCGAAAGTCGGTCATGCGAAGGACGGCGGCGAAGCCCATATCGAAGGGTTGGAACTCGTGCAGCCGGGTACACAGAGCGCGCAACAGTTCGACGACAGCGTGCGCGATCTGACCTCCTTCCTGCAGTACGCAGCTGAACCGGCTGCGCTCAAGCGTCAGAAGCTTGGTGCCTGGGTCGTGCTGTATCTCGCGTTCTTTACTTTCCTCGCCTGGCTGCTCAAGAAGGAATACTGGAAGGACGTGCATTGAGGGTTCGGGCGCGGCGAGGCTGCTCGTCGTGCCGGCCTTGGCTCACCAGTGTCTAGGCGAATTCCTGGACGCGTAGTAGATTCGGCGTAGGCGACCGCGGGTGGTCGCCGCTCCGTGTCAGGGGAGAGGCATGGCCTTGGGTACCCGTTCGCGCACGATCCTCACACTGTATTCGGCACGCGATTGCGTCCATTGCCATCGCGTCCGGTTGATTCTTGCGGCCAAGGGTGTCAGCTACGATCTGGTTTTTGTTGACCCGGCCAAGCCGCCGGAAGATCTGATCGACCTGAATCCGACACAGAGCGTTCCGACGCTGGTCGATCGCGACCTTGTGCTGTACGAGACATCGGTTGTTGCTGAATATCTCGATGAGCGCTATCCGCACCCACCGCTGATGCCTATCGACCCGCTGTCGCGAGCGCGGCTGCGCTTGGCAGTGGTGCGCATGGAGCGCGATTGGCTGCCGCTGGTCGAGCAGTGTGCGGGCAGCGGCAAGAGTTCTGAGGCTGCGCGCAAGAAGCTGCGCGAGTCGCTTATCGGTGCGCTGCCTCTGTTCAAAGCTGCGAAGTTCTTTCTCAATCCCGAACTGAGCCTCGCCGACTGCGCCCTGGCGCCGTTGATCTGGCGCCTGCAGGCACTTGGGGTCAGCCTGCCGCGCGAAGCGCAGGCGATCATCGACTACGGGGAACGTATTTTCCGCAATCCCGGCTTCACCCGAAGCCTGACGCCTGAAGAGAAACTGTTGCGTGACTGACAACGACGCCGGTGCAACCGGCATGACTTCCAATGTGCCCTATCTGATTCGTGCGATTCACGAGTGGATAGGCGACAACAATCTGACGCCTTATTTGCTGGTCGATGCGGCATGGCCCGGAGTGCTGGTGCCGCCGCAAGCCGCCAAGGATGGCCGTGTCGTGCTGAATATCGCGCCGCGTGCGGTTGCCGGACTCGAGATTGCCAGGGACTGGATACGCTTCAACGCGCGTTTCGGAGGGGTCAGCCATCGTGTTGAAGTGCCCTTGGGCGCTGTGCTTGCGATTTACGCACAGGAAAATGGGCAGGGGATGATGTTTCCAGCCAGCGACGCACCGCAGACTCCGCCACCGGCGAGCAGCGACGCTGACACGCCGGCCAAGAAAGGCGGCCACCTGCGCGTGGTCAAATGACATAGGCAACTCGCCGGGATTGCTGCTATCTGGCCCTGGGGCGCGATCAATTCAGACGCGGGGCTTGCGGCAGCAGAGCCGGATCGTCAGCTCGGAGCGGCAAGCTGAAATTTTCAAGCCGCGTGCCGTCGAACTGCAGACTACCTGGATGGCGGTTGGTGCCGTCCGTGCTCACGTCGAAGCTGTAATGTCGGCGCATGACAAGTCGGCCTGATCGTTGGCGTACCAGCGCTATACGGTGCAGCCTGACGGACTGGTCCAGCAATTGCACACCGGCGCGGGCGCACAGGTCACGGCTTGCCTGAACAGCGTGGTCACGTGCGCGCAGGGCGGATTGCCAGATCAGGGCTGCAGCGCCCAGGAGCATGAGTAGCAGCATGGCTTCAGTCATCGCCGGAGTGTGGTGTCAGCAGCTGCGAATCTCAACCGGTACGCCCGGCTGCAGACGTGATGCGTGATAGGACACGCCCACGTAGGGTTACAGTCTTTACAATGTCGATGTCGCTGGGTCCGCAAAGTACAGGGGAGTGCGAAGGCTGTGATCGAGATACCCGGTTACCAGATAAAACGCGAGATCGGTCAGGGCGGCATGGCCAGTGTTCACCTCGCGGTGCAGACCTCGCTGGAGCGGCAGGTTGCACTCAAGGTGATGTCTCCCGCGCTCGCGGCCGATCCGACGTTCACACGGCGGTTTCTGCAGGAGGCGCGTACGCTCGCTTCCCTGGCCCATGCGAACATCGTTCAGGTTTTTGATGTTGGCGTAACGCCTAACCAGTTGCACTATTTTTCGATGCAGTATCTGCCCGGCGGCGACTTTGTCGCGCGGGTGCAACGCGGTCTGGATGAAGGCGAGCTCAAGCGTGTCTTGTCCGGTGTTGCGAAGGCACTCGCCTATGCGCATGAGCGCGGTTACGTGCATCGTGATGTTGCGCCAGGCAATATCCTGTTTGATTCTGCCGACAATCCGGTGCTGACCGATTTCGGCATTGCGCTGGCGGCAAGCCAGGCGACACGTATCACCAGTACCGGGTTTTCGGTCGGAACCAGCCACTACATGAGTCCCGAGCAGGCTCGTGGTGGTGACATTGATACGCGTTCGGACCTATACAGTCTTGGCGTGCTGACCTGGTTTGGCCTTACTGGCAAGCCGCCATTTGACGGAGCCGACGGGTTTGCCGTTGCCTACGCGCATGTGTTTGAAGCTATCCCACGGCTGCCTTCGGCCCAGTCGCATTGGCAGGAGCTGATCGACCGATGCCTTGCCAAGGATCCCAAGGACCGCTACGCAAACGCGGAACAGTTGCTTGGCGCACTCGAAGCCATTCCGGTCGCGCAGCGCGCCAAGAACGGCGACGGCGCTGCGCGCACTCCAGAGCTGGCGGCGGCAACGGTGGTGGTGAAGTCAACGGCGGTTGCCACTGCGCGCCCGGAAGCAGCCAAGCCTGCGCCGGCCAAGCCGGCGCCGGCGGCTCGCAGTGCGCCGGCAAAGCCTGCCACGCGGGCCTCTGCGGCGGAGTCGCGGCGCAGCGGCGGTATCTGGCTCGCACTCGCAGGTGTGGGGGTGGTGGGGGCTGCTGCGCTGGGTGGTTATCTCTGGTTCGCCTCCCGTCAGCCACCTGCTACGGTAGCCGCCGTGGCGCCTGCCCCGGTAGCGACTGTGGCACCCGTTGCTACGCCGCCGTCACCGACCCCGCCGCCCGCACCGCCACCGACAGTAGATTCCGCGCCCCCACCACCGCGGGAGACTCCGGCTGAGACGACGGTGGCGACGCCCGTGGTGGAACCGGTGGTCGATCCTCTGGCGAGCACGACGGACTTGGCACCGCCGAACGGTAACGGGAGTGAGGCGCTGCAAGTGGCTCCGGCGGGGCCGACGCCGTTGCTGCTGGACGACGGTTCGCCGGGCAACCTCGCCGATGTTCCGACCGTCGACGATCCAGTACAGAAACTGGTGCGGCTGGGGCGTAGCGATCTGGCTGCCCAACGTCTTACCACGCCGCCGAATCAGAATGCGCTGGATCGCTTCAAGCTCGCCCTGCGAATCGACGCACGTGACAAAGGGGCTAAGCAGGGCATCGTCGACACGGCCAAGGCTTATGTGACGCTTGGCAACAAGGCGCAGTCGCTGAGTGACTGGGCTGGCATGAAGCTCAATTTCGACAAGGCGCTGGAGCTTGCTGCCTTGGTCCCTGCCGAAGGCAAGGTTGTCGCCGATGAAGTTCGGCAGCGCCGGACCAACCTCGTGGGGCCGCTACTTGAAGACGCGCGCAATGCCGTCGCGGCTTGGGACAAGGTCGCGGCGAAGGCGGCTTACGACAAGGCGCTGTTGGTTGATCCAAGCAATGCGGTTGCCCAGGAAGGGCTGCGCAAACTGCCGTCGGTCGGTAGTGCAGGGTTCGTGTTCCGCGACAAGTTTGACGATGGCGGGCAGGGACCAGACCTCGTCGTGCTGCCCGGGGGGCGTGTTGCCGCCGGGCGTTTCGAGGTGTCCCGCGGTGAGTTCCGCCGCTACTGGAGTGCGGGTGGATCGGCGGCGGCCAAGGAGCTGTCATGCCGTGATCGCGAGTCGGTATTTCGCAGCTCAAAGAAGCGCAGCTGGCAGAATCCCGATATCGAACAGGATGATTCCCATCCGGTGGTCTGCCTGAGTTTCGATCAGGCGCAGGCTTATGTGCGCTGGCTGTCGCAACGCAGCGGCAAGACTTACCGACTCCTGACGTCTGCCGAGTTCGATAGCCTTGCCCGCGAGGCCAAGGCAAGCTGCGGTGGTGCCAATCTGGCCGACCAGGCGTTCAATAAGGCATTCGATTCGCGTGCTGGTGCCTCCTGCGACGACGGATTTGCGGGTTCGGCCCCAGTTGGCCGGTTCAGCGCAAGCCGCTCCGGCGTTTACGATATCGACGGCAATGTGCGCGAATGGGTAGCTGAGCGCCGTGCCCGCGGGCGTAGCTGGTTGTCACCTCCGGACAAGGAAAACGTCGATGCTAGCGAAAGTATTGGGGCCGATGTCGGGCTTAATAGCCTCGGGTTGCGGGTCGCGCGCGAAATCGATCAGAAGCCCTAGGAGAGAGGCGGGTAGCGAGGTGCTGGTGCCTGAACGTTCTTCCACAGGCAAGAGAAAGGGCCTAAGCCTGCTGCGATCAAGGGCGCTGCTGTGCTATTTCAAACCCATCGGTGCGGGCAGCTGTCTTTTCTCGCGGAATCTCGGCCCAGTTCGTCGCTATGGTGTCTGCTGGCTCCATTCGAGGCCGGCGCCAGGGCGGACTGCCCGGGAATTCTCCATTTTTTGCGAGGGGTAACTCGGGGTGCGGCTAATCCTCGGTCTGCTATTCGACCGCAGGCCAAACTTGGATACATTGCGGTACGGATGGTCATGGCGAATGCGGTGTCGGGCGGAAGTTTGCATCCTTAACCTGCATCGCTTGCGCGGCGTCACGAGCGGCGCCTAAGCTGTTGCCGATAGCGTGCCTCGCGGACGGGGCGCGATCTGAACACGATCAAGGGGCAGGATCGAATGAAGCTGATTTTTCCGAACGGCGAGCATGAGCCGGTAACCCTTAGCGAAGGTATTACCGCGATAGGCACGGCGGCAGAGTGTCTGGTCGTTCTCGCGGCACCGGGGATAGCGCTGCGCCACGCTGAAGTACATCTGCGCAACGGTCAGGCTTTGGTGCGTGTGCCAGACCCGCGGAGCGTCGTTGTATTGAACGGCCGGCAGGTTACCTCCGACACCGCGCTGAAGGCTGGAGATCTGCTGCTGTTTGCAAAAGTTGGCTGCCAGGTGTTGGCGTCGCCGGAAAAAGTCGCACCCGTGGCGGCAAAACCAGCCGCCAACGAGGAGAACGACGGACGTACGCGCGTCCGCCAGGCTTTGCCGAAGTTCATGCTACGCGGCGTTTCGGGCTCGACCTTCGGCAAGACTTACGCGCTGGTTGGTTCGATGACGATAGGGCGTCAGCAGGACTGCGACATCAGCCTTCCCGGAGACGAGATTTCACGCCATCACGCACGTGTGCAAGTTCTGCCCGATGGCGTCATGGTTGAGGATATGGGCTCGGCCAATGGCACGTTTATCAACGACAAGCGTGTGCATAGCGCCGTGCTCAAGCCTGGCGAGGAACTACGCCTCGATACGGTGCGCTTCCTGCTGATGTCGCCGGGCATGGACGCCACCAAGCCGGCGGCTGCGCCACCCCCGGTAGCCGTATCGGAGAAATCCGGACCCAGTGCAGCGGTCTGGATCGTGATTGCAGTCGTTGTTGTTGTCCTGGCCGCAGGCGCAGCAAAATTTGCCGGCTTATTCTGAAAAAACGCGACTCGGTCTGGCGGCGATAAGCCTGGTGGCGGCTCTGAAGTCCTCGCCAAGCCCCTGCTGCAGGCGCCGGGCGAGGCTCCGGTCGCGGGCAGCTCCTGCTGTTTCTCCGGCTAGGTGAAGAATCGATTCAGCCAAAGGGCGCCGCTGCGCACGAGTGTCGCCCTTTGGCTGTGTGACGTCGGGCATGTGCTGCAGCCACAACAATGACCAGCGGCGCATGCCGCAAAATCAGTTGTCGAGCAGTATGCGCATTGACAGGTCGACGGCGCGCACATGCTTGGTCAATGCCCCGACGGAGATGAAATCGACGCCGCTTGCGGCGATGCGCTTGAGGCGCTGCAGGTCGATGCCGCCGGATACTTCGACCTCGGCGCGGCCTGAGATTTCGGCGACCGCGCGGCTCAGGTCGGCGTCGGAAAATTCATCCAGCATTACGCGATCGACGCCTGCGGCCAGCGCTTCCGCAAGTTCGTCGAAATTCTCCACCTCGACTTCCAGCAGCAGTTGAGGATGCCGAGCCCGCGCTGCGTGTACCGCGGTGGTCAACGAACCCGCTGCTGCGATGTGGTTTTCCTTTATCAGGATTGCATCGAAGAGGCCAATGCGATGATTCGTTCCGCCACCGCAGCGCACCGCATATTTTTGCGCAACACGTAGACCCGGCAGGGTCTTGCGCGTATCGAGGATGCGGGTGCGCGAGTCTGTCACCGCATCGACATGGGTGGCCGTGACCGTCGCCGTGCCGGATAGGGTTTGCACGAAGTTCAGCGCACAGCGCTCTGCGGATACGAGCGCACGTGCATTGCCGGCGAGCTCGGCCAAGGTTTGCCCGGCCACGAGTCTATCCCCATCGGCGGCGTGCCAAAGGATGGCGACCTCCGGATCGAGTTCGCGGAAACAGGCATCGAACCAGGCCTGACCGCAGAGCACGGCCGATTCGCGTGTGATAACGCGCGCCTTTGCCGTTGCATTGGCCGGAAGCAGATCAGCGGTCGCATCGCCGCTGCCCAGGTCTTCGGCTAGCGCGCGCCGCACGTCATCCAGCACTAGGGCCGCGGGCGGTGGATCAAATCGCATGTAAGCGCGTCCCTGCGTAGGTGGATCAGTTCGGCGCGGCGACAGCAACAGCTGGCGTGGCTGCTTTTGCCGCATGCGTGCTCTTGAGTCGTTCGACGATGGCGTCAAGTGCACGGTCGAACAACGGCACTTCTTCAAGTATGGTGATACGACTTTCGGCGAGGTCACTAGCCAGTTGCATCAGCGTGCGATCAGCGACCTTGAGTCCCTTGCGGTTGACGAACAGGTATTTCGAGCTGATCGGGCTGATCCACGAGAGCTTCGCGCGCTCCTTGGAGCCTTGCTCGTCGAGGAATTCGATCCAGGTGCCGACCTTGAGCTCACGCACCGCCTGAATCCACCGTTCTTCCACGGATTCCTGCGGCAGCGAGACCGGCTCTTCCTCCTGTATCGCGCTCATGACGGTGTCCCCGGCTTCCTGGCTTGTCGCGGGCAGCGGGTCAGTCAGATCGAGCATCGGCACTTCGGTTACTGCCGTCGGTGCAGCCGGTTGTAGCAAGGCTTTGTAAAGCACGTTGAGCTGATGCATCAGACGGCGCACGTCGTTTTCGTCGAATGCTACTGTGGCAAGGCCGTGCCGAAGGGTTTTCTCCAGCTGCGGCAGTACGGCGCTCAACCGTTCGCGTTCGGCGGCATTCTGCTTGGGTTGCACACTCCAGACGAGTTCGTCGGCGAAGCGCAATGCATGGCGCCATTCGTCGGAATTTTCGCCCTGGCGCAGCAATACCAGCACCAGATAATTCGCCCATGGACGGGACAGCAGGTTGCGGATCATTTCCGGCATCGTGCGGTTTTCGACCCGCTGCATGATTTCGCGTGCGGCCGTACGACGTGCTTCCAGTAGCTTCTCGCGGCCGCGTGTGGCCTCGCTCGCTCGCTGTTCCGCGAGATCTGCACGGCGTTTGTTGGTTTCTGCGAATGCCTCGAAATCGATACGCACGCGATCGAAGATGCCGAGGTCGTCCTCGAAATCCTTGAGCAGCAGCTCCACGATTTCTTTGACCTTGTCGTACAGGCGGCGATCGCGGTCGGATTCCTCCGACCAGCCGACGCAAGCCTGCGCCAGACTGTCGAGCAGCACACGTGCCGGGTGTGTGCGGCGTGCAAACAGGTGCTTGTCGAGCAGCGCGACCTTGAGGAAGGGAATTTGCAGGCGTCCGAGCAGGGCCTGCATCTGCGCCGGCAGATTGCGGTCCTGCAGTATGTACTCAAACAGCATGCCGACCAGATCAATCGTGTCTTCGTCGGCACCAGAGACATTCGCGCCGTCCTCGCCGCGGAGTTTGCCTGCCTGGCCCAACAGCTCTTCCTTGACGCGTAGAGCGACTTGCGCCGACTCCACCGCGCTCTGTTGCATGCTCAGCGACTGGGTTTGCAATATCGACAGCGCGGATAGAATTTCCGCCGGGTTCAGTGGTACGACGTTCGGGTTGTAGGTCGCCGGCACGTAGCCAGCGGCGACGGCAGCGCCGTCGCCGTCGCCACGCCGGGTCGCAAGTAGCGCGCGCAATGAGCTGTAGAGATTGGCCTGAAGCTCGGCCGCAGCGGCGTCTACGGGCAAATAGCCCGCTGCTGCTTCCGTAGATTCCATGCCTGGAACGCTACCCGGAACCGGTTCGCCGGGACGCTGTGGTGAACTCGACGCGGCGCCGCCAGGCCGGCGCGGGACGTTGGCGCGGATCTGCGGCAGTACTCCGGCGTGCACCAGCAGTGCGTTGAGTTCGTCGTAGAACTGATCTAGCCCGCCCATTACATAGCGGTCAAACAACTTGTAGATGATCAGCCGCACCGGCAGCTCTACTTCGAGCTCTCCGCTGGCCAGACGAAAGGCCTGTCCTACCGCCGCCGGGCCGACTGGGCTGTTGGTATCCTCGACGCGCTGGTTGCTGATGTGCGAGAGCCGCTGATTGATCGCAAACAGCACCCGCTGCAGACGGTTTTCGGTTTTTGCAACCATGCTGGCCACAGCCAGCGATTCTTCCAGCTCCGTATTCTCGACCAGTGTCAGGGATACTTCGCCGTTGCTGTTCTCCGCCTTGACCGCAATGCCTCGGCCGGCGAGGAAGTCGACGAATTGACGGGAGAGCTGTTCCTGGAAGCGCGATTCAATCTGCTGGCGCTTCTTGCGCACCTCGCGCATGCCGTCGAAATACTGCGCCTGGATCGTGTTGTTGTCGGCCTTGCTCGCGAGGTCGAACAACGCGTCATCGGTGTTTTCAAACAGCGTTGTCGCCAGAGCGGTAAGCCGCTTTAGCGCATGCATGCGGACCTGGGTCAACGCTTCTGCGGGTTTCTCGCCGAGCGTGGCCGCTGCGCTGCGCTGGTTAAGGTCGACTACTTTGGGGTTGTTGTCGTTAGCGCTCATAGGCCGCATGGGGAATACAGGCTCGGCGATACAGCTGAAGTGTGGTGAAGATCAGAAATGCGTCACGACCGAATTGTGACGTGGATCCCGATTTTCGTTACAGGGGAAACGAAGCAAGCTGGGTCGTGCCAATCGCCTCGTCAGCAAGCATCACCGGGATATCGTCCTCGACCCGGTAAACAACTTTCCCATCTGCTGTAATCAGACCCGCAGCAAGAGGCGTGCCCACCTTTGCGCCGGTAACGGTTTGCACCGTACCTGCTCGTATCTCCGCGTTCAGGGCATCGAGTTGCGCGCGGCCCAGCGGACTGACGGGTGACTTGCTGACCGGGCAGCAAAGAATGTCCAACAAGCGCTTGTCCATGGCGCGCGTCCCTGTGAGGATTTACCCCTACAATACCGTTTTTGCACAGGGCGGACCAATGAGTATGGCGAGCGACAGCGAGCCTCTGATAGGTGTGGTGATGGGATCCCGATCGGATTGGGAAACAATGCAGCATGCTGCCGACGTGCTGGCGCGCCTGGGCGTGCCGCACGAAGTGCGTGTTGTTTCGGCGCACCGCACGCCCGACTTGCTGTTCCAATATGCTGAGCAAGCACAGGAGCGTGGTCTCCGCGCCATCATCGCCGGTGCCGGTGGTGCCGCTCACCTTCCCGGCATGCTCGCGGCAAAGACCAGCGTCCCTGTCCTGGGGGTGCCAGTGCAATCGCAAGCGCTCAACGGCATGGACTCGCTGCTGTCTATCGTGCAGATGCCTGCTGGTATACCGGTGGCGACTTTCGCGATCGGCAAGGCCGGCGCCGTTAACACGGCGTTGTTTGCCGCCGCGTTGTTGCAGGCTACGCATCCGGAGATAGGCCGTGCGCTTGCGGACTACCGGGCGGCGCAGACGCGCAGTGTGCTCGACAACGCCGATCCTCGCCTGTCATGACAACGGTAGGCGTACTTGGCGGCGGACAGCTCGCTCGCATGCTCGCCCTGGCCGGCGCTCCACTCGGCGTGCGCTTTCTCGTCGTTGACAGTGTGGCCGATGCCTGCGCAAGTCAGGTCGCACCGCTGATGCAGGCCGACTGGCGTGACTTTGCTGCACTCGAAACCTTTGCTGCGCGTATTGACGTCGCGACCTTCGATTTCGAGAACGTGCCTGCGGAGACGGCGCAGTGGCTTACGGAACACACGGCGGTCTATCCGAATCCGCGTGCGCTTTCGTTGGCCCAGGATCGCCTTGCGGAAAAGACCCTGTTTCGCGAGATCGGCCTGGACACACCTGCGTTCGCTGAGGTTGATAGCAAGGCTGACCTTCAGCGTGCGCTGGCTGAAATCGGTTGCCCGGCCATACTCAAGACACGCCGGCTCGGATATGACGGCAAGGGGCAGTTCAGGATCAAATCGCCAGAGGACATCGACGCCGCCTGGGCTGCGCTCGGTCAGGTGCCGCTGATACTGGAGGCCTTCGTACCCTTCGAGCGTGAACTGTCGGTGGTCGCTGTGCGTTCGCGCGAAGGTGAGTTCCGCAGCTATCCATTGACACAGAACTGGCATGCGGACGGCATACTTTCGATGAGTTTAGCGCCCGCACCTGACTCTGCGGAGCTTGCCGAGCAGGCCACTTCCCTTGCCCGGCGTATCGCCGAGGCACTGGACTATGTCGGAGTCTTCGCGCTGGAGCTGTTTGTGCATCAAGGCCGGCTGCTGGGGAATGAAATGGCGCCGCGCGTACACAATTCCGGTCATTGGACAATAGAAGGCGCGCCCTGCAGCCAGTTCGAGAATCATGTGCGCGCTGTGCTGGGCCTGCCGCTCGGAGACACGAGTTCACTCGGTGTCAACGTCATGTTCAACTGGATCGGCGATCTGCCTGCGCCGGCTCCCGTGCTGGCTGAGCCCCGCGCTCATTGGCACGACTATGGTAAGGAGCCCCGGGCTGGCCGCAAGGTCGGCCATGCGACGCTCTGTGCGTTCACCCCGCTGGAAATGCGCGATCGGCTCGCCCGCGTAGCCCTGGCGCTGGGGCGCGAAGCTCAGGCTGCGCCCGTGCTCGCGGTGTTGACTGCTGTACCAGAATGAAACGGTTGCTGGTGATGTGCATCGTCAAACAAGAAGCCGCCTGATGAGGCGGCTTCTTGTCGTATGAAAGCGGTCTCAGGCCATCTGTGCTGCGACGAAATCCCAGTTGACCAGATTCCAGAATGCTTCGACGTACTTCGCACGCGCGTTGCGGTAGTCGATGTAGTAAGCGTGTTCCCATACGTCACAAGTCAATAGTGCCCGGTCCGTGCCGGTTAGCGGAGTCGCCGCGTTGGAGGTGCTGACGAGGGCGAGCGATCCGTCGGGGCGCTGCACCAGCCAAGCCCATCCCGAACCGAAGGTAGTCAGCGCAGTGTTGGTGAACTGTTCCTTGAATGCCGCAAACGAGCCGAAAGCGGCATTGATTGCATCAGCCAGCTTGCCGCTGGGTTCGCCGCCGCCCGCCGGCTTAAGGCAGTTCCAATAGAACGTGTGGTTCCAGATCTGGGCTGCGTTGTTGAACATGCCGCCGCTGGATTTTCTGATGATTTCTTCCAGCGAGAGGTTTTCAAACTCCGTGCCCTTGATCTGATTGTTCAGATTGGTCACATAGGTCTGATGATGCTTGCCGTAGTGGTAGTCGATGGTCTCGGCGGAAATGATGGGGGCCAGTGCATCTTTGGCGTAGGGCAGGGCAGGCAGTTCGATCGCCATGGGGCAGTTCCTTGCGGGTGGGCTGGGATCCGCGATTATAGGTAGGTCGGCGGCTCCTGTGCGGTATCGCGTCAAGCAGGATGGCGGCGGTCTGCGGCGCGGCTGGCGTCGGCCCGCTGCTACAATCCGCCGCTGGCGCACCCTGCGCATATCCCTCAAGGTAATTCCATGGACGTACTCGAACGCATCAAGACCACGGTTGAAGGCAGCCCCATCGTGCTGTTCATGAAAGGCACGCCGCAGTTCCCCATGTGCGGTTTCTCCAGCCGTACGGCCCAGGCGCTCAAGGCCGTCAGTGCGGACTACGTGTCGGTCAACGTGCTGGAAGATCCGGAGATTCGTGCGAATCTGCCGCGTTATTCCAACTGGCCGACGTTTCCGCAGCTATTCATCAACGGCGAGCTGATAGGCGGCTGTGACATCACGCTTGAGCTCTATGAGTCCGGCGAGCTCGAACGCATGGTGCGCGAGACCCGGAAGGCGTGATGGCGACGTTGCCTGCAGGCTGGAGGCCTGCCGCCGCCGCCCTCAAGGGCCGCACCATTCTTGTCATCGGCGCCACAGGCGGGTTAGGGCGCGCCAGCGCGTTGGCCTGCGCTGAGGCCGGCGCTACGGTCGTGCTGCTGGGACGCAAGGTTCCGGCATTGGAAAAGCTCTACGACGAAATTGAAGCACTAGGTACGGCAACGCCTGCGATCTATCCGCTCAATCTCGAAGGGGCTACGCCGGCTGATTACGAGGAGCTTGCGGCGACGATAGAGCGCGAATGCGGTGGGCTTGACGGCATCGTTCATGCGGCAGCCCATTTCGCCGGCCTGCAGCCGCTGGTTCAGTTCAAGCCTGAAGAATGGATGCGCGTGCTGCAGGTCAATCTCAATGGCCCGTTCCTGCTGACCCAGGCATTGTTGCCCTTGCTGCAGCAGTCACCGGACGCAAGCGTCATTTTTGTCGACGATGATCCGGCACGGGTGCGCAAGTCGTTCTGGGGAGCCTACGGCGTGGCCAAGGCAGCGCTGAGTGGCCTGGTTGCGATCCTGCACGACGAGACCGAGAACTCGACCGTACGGGTAGCGACCCTGCTACCTCCGCCGATGCGCTCGGCCTTGCGCCGCATGGCTTATTTCGGCGAGAACACCCTGGATCGGCCCGAGCCGGCTGCGTTTGCCGCCGGAGTAATCTACCTGCTGGCCAGTGAAGGTGTTTCGGCGCGCGGCCAGACCTTGGATTTGCGCTCCATGCAATGACGGCGCCGTGCGCCTCGGGGGAAATCGATGGACAGCCAGATGAGCACGGTGTCGGCAGGAATACTGCTGTTTCTTATCATGGACCCACTGGGCAATATTCCGGTGTTCCTGAGCCTGCTCAAGGGCGTAGCGCCCGAGCGCCGCCGCCGTGTGTTGCTGCGGGAGCTGTTGATCGCACTGCTCGTGTTGCTCGCCTTCCTGTTCGGCGGCCAGTACATCCTCAAGCTGCTGCAGCTCAAGCAGGAGTCAGTCAGCATAGCCGGCGGCATCATTCTGTTTCTGATCGGCGTCAAGATGGTGTTTCCGCCAAAAGAGGGCAGCATCTTCGGCCATGCTGATGGCGGCGAACCATTCATAGTGCCTATGGCGATCCCTGGTGTAGCCGGCCCTTCGGCTATGGCTGCGTTGCTGCTGCTGACCAATACGCAACCTGGCAAGTTGCCGCAATGGGCGCTCGCGCTGTTTGCCGCGTGGCTGGCCACGGCGCTGATTCTGTGGTCGGCAACCTACCTGTACAGGCTGCTTGGCGAGAGTGTATTGACGGCTCTTGAGCGGCTTATGGGTATGATCCTGATCGCCCTTTCGGTCCAGATGCTGCTCGACGGGATTGCCAAGTACCTCCGCGTGGCCCCAGTTTGAGGTCGCCCTGAAGGACTGAATAGAGGCTCGATTCAAACGCCTGTAACATCCGCCGCCGAGCATCGCTCGAACTGTGATGGAGATAGGTCGTGATCAGCGTCGAACGCAGCCTGTACGATAAATTTCCGTGGCTCGCAGAGGGTGTGGTTCGCCGGTTTTCGCAGCCTGTAGTCAGCCTCTTGCGCAAGGTGGTCTGCGAGGAACAAATCAATGCAACGCTCGCGGCGCTGGACGGGCATACCGGGTTCGAGTTTATTGAGCTGGCGCTGGAGCGCTTTGAACTCAGCTACAGCGTTGCCAACACCGACCGCGAGAATATTCCGGTCGACGGTCCGGTCGTCATCGTTGCGAACCATCCGCTGGGGGCTCTCGATGCGCTCAGCCTGCTACAGCTGGTCGGCAGCGTGCGTCGAGATGTGCGCATACTTGCCAACGATGTTCTGATGCATTTGACACCGCTGCGCTCGCTGCTGCTGCCGATCAATGTATTCGGTGGAGACGACAGCGCGCCTGGCGGGATGCGCGAAGCCTATCGCGCACTCGGCGCCGGCCAGGCGCTCATAGTTTTCCCGTCAGGGGAGGTATCGCGGATGCGCCCGAACGGCGTGCGCGATGGGCGCTGGTCGCCAGGGTTTCTGCGCATGGCGCGCAAGGCCGGCGCTCCCGTACTTCCGGTGCACATTGATGCGCACAACTCACCGCTGTTCTATGGGGTGTCGATGTTGGCGAAGCCTTTGTCGGCGCTCCTGCTGGCCCGGGAAATGTTTGGCGCGCGCAAGATGCGCATCGGTTTCACGATAGGCCAGTCAATTCCTTCGCTGGCGCTGGAGCGGGAAGGCGCTACCCCGGAGCAACTGGCCAAGGCCATGCGCCGGCATGTCTATCAACTTGTCAAGCGCCGACCTAACCAGTTCACGACGTCGACCGCGATTGCCCATCCCGAATCGCCGCTGGCTGTACGCAAGGCGTTGAAGGATCGTGCTGAAATCCTCGGTGAGACGACAGACGGAAAACGCATCCTGCTGCTTGATGCTTGCTCCGATTGTCCTGTAATGCGTGAAATCGGTCGCCTGCGCGAACTCGCATTCCGCCGCGTTGGCGAAGGCACGGGCAATCGGCGCGACCTCGATCGCTTCGACGCGTACTACCGGCACATCGTACTCTGGGACGAGGAGGCGCTAGCTGTGGTCGGTGCGTATCGGCTTGGCGAAGCGCGTACGATTTTGAGCAGCCATGGCATGGCCGGACTGTATTCGGCGACGCTGTTCGACTATGCGCCTGCGGCGGCCACCTTTCTTGATGATGCGGTGGAGCTGGGGCGCAGCTTTATCCAGCCGGCATACTGGGGGTCGCGCAGCCTCGACTATCTCTGGCAGGGCATAGGCGCGTTCCTGCGCAAGCGCCCCGAGGTGCGTTATCTCTTCGGTCCCGTGAGTCTTTCCGCCAGCCTGCCGTTGCCGGTGCGCGAACTCATCGTGCATACGCATGGACGCTTTTTTGCTGACCCCGAATGCCTTGCAAACGCAAAAAACCCGTTTCGCATTTCGCCGGAGGTTGCGCGCGAAGCCGATGCCGCGCTTGCGGGCAAGGACGCAAAGGCAGCGCTGTCGCTGCTCAAGCAGCAACTGGCGGTTTCCGATCAGGCCATTCCGACGCTCTATCGTCAGTACGTGGATCTCTGTGAACCCGATGGGGTGCGCTTCCTTGCGTTCGGCGTCGATCCGCAGTTTGGTGGTTGTGTCGACGGGCTGATCCGGCTCGACCTGACGCGACTCAAGGCCGCCAAGCGCGCGCGATACCTCAGAGAGCCGGATGCGTCAAGCGAATAAGTACCGGGAGCTTTGCCAATCAACTATCTATTGCTGTTAAACTGCCGTTAACGGGGCCGCCACGCAGGGATTTCGTAGGGTCAGGCTCCTGAGCAAACAGAAAATCCAAGGCTTTACTGTTGCCGCGCACCACGATGGGACCATCATTGCGCGGCGTCCGTTCGGCCAACGACTGCAACAATTTGCACGCAACCCAAGGGTGAAACAATGAACAAGCGACTCCGTGTCAGAGTCCTCCCGCTCGTGCTTGCATCGCTGCTGGCTTCATCGCCGAGCTTTGCGCAGAACACGTCGGCGGGGATGTCGGGCCGTATTACCGATGCTGCAGGTAATCCGGTTTCCGGCGCGACGGTAGAAATCGTCCACGTGCCATCGAATACGACCAAGACTGTCACGACCGACGCGGACGGTCGTTTCGTTGCGCGCGGCCTGCGCGTTGGTGGTCCGTTCGTGGTCGACGCTGAGAAGAGTGGTCTGGCCAAGGCTGAGCGCTCCGATGTCTATCTGAAGCTCGCAGAAGACACGACGATTGATCTCACCCTGGGCGCGGATGCTGCGACGTTGGAAGCAGTCGAGGTGACGGCAACGGCGGTATCGTCGACTTTCCTCGCTGACAACAAGGGCTTGTCAACGAACGTCTCAAATCAGCAGATCCAGGCGCTGCCTTCGATCTCGCGTTCGATCCAGGACTATGTCCGCGTCGATCCCCGCATCGTGCAGACCGACAAGGAGCGTGGCGAAATCTCCGCGGTCGGTCAGAACTCGCGTTACAACAACATCAAGATCGACGCAGTTTCAACCAACGACGAGTATGGCCTTGAGTCCACGGGCTTGCCGTCGCAGAGCGGCAGTCAGCCGATCTCGATTGATACGATTGAAGAATTCAACATTTCTACCGCGAACTACGATGTGAGCAATTCACGCGCCGTGGGCGCGTCGATCAACGCTGTCACCAAGAGCGGTACGAACGAGTTCAAGGGGTCGGTCTACTTCACTTACCGTGATCCGGATCTCGTCGGTGACAATGAAGCCGGCGTCGCATTCACCGGCTTCGGCAAGCAGACCAACAAGGGCTTCACTCTCGGTGGTCCTATCCTCAAGGATACGCTGTTCTTCTTCCTCAACTACGAAGAATTCGAGCGTACGGACGTGGCGCCGGATGTCGGTGTGCGTGGTTCGGGCGCGACCAACGAGGCCGGCATTACTCAGGCGCAGATCGACGACATCCGCCGTATCGCGCGCGAGCGCTATGGCTTTGACGCCGGCTCACTGAGCCCGTCCGGCGATCTGACCGACAAGAAATATCTGGCCAAGTTCGACTGGAACATCAACGACTTCCATCGCGCGAGCCTGCGCTACAACAAGACCGAATCGTCGGTGCCTGTACTTGAGCGCTTGACGGGCGGTCAGGTGTCCCTGTCGTCGTGGTGGTACGACAAGAGCTACGACTTCGAGAACTATGCGCTGAACCTTTACAACGACTGGAATACGAATTTCTCGTCGGAAGCCTCGGTGTCGTACAGCAAATACGCCAACCGGTCGCTGCGCAATTCGACCCTGCCCGCGATAGCGATTGCTGTTGCCGGCACCGGCGGAGTGCCGAATACGAGCGTGTTCATCGGTTCCGAGCGCTCGCGCCAGGCCAATGCACTCGACGTAAAGACCTGGAATGCGTACTGGGCCGGCAACTGGTTCATTGGCGACCACGACGTCAAGTTTGGCCTGGACTACAAGAAGAACGACACCTTCAACCTGTTCCTGCAGGACGTCTACGGCAACTACGCGTTTGCGAGCATCGCTGATTTCGAGGCGGGCCGTTATTCGCCGTTCCCTTCGGGCTTCACCGGTGGCCTGCTGCCGGGTGGCGTCGGCTATCAGCTCAACGTGCCGACGGGTGGTGATCCGCTCAACGCAGCAGCTGACTGGGCGCTGGAGCAATGGGGCTTCTTCGCTCAGGACACCTGGCAGGTCACCAGCAACCTGTCATGGCAGTTTGGTCTGCGTCTTGACCGATTCGTGACGGACGACTTCCCGCTTTACAACGCCAGCGTCGAGCCGGTGTTCAACTATCCCAACGACTCCACGGTCAACGGCCTTGAGGTGATTCAGCCGCGCACCAGCTTCAACTACACCTTCGACACGTCGCGTCCGACCCAGTTGCGCGGCGGCGTTGGCCTGTTCCAGGGCAGCAATCCGGGTGTGTGGCTGTCGAACTCGTACAGCAACAACGGCCTGCTGTTCTCGACCTTCCGTGCGAATACGGGCACCAATTTCTCCGCCGATCCGTTCAACCAGCCGCGTCCGGCCGGTTCTCCGGCGCTGCAGACGATTTCGCTGATCACGCCGAATTTCCATGCTCCCTCGGTCTGGAAGAGTTCGCTCGCCTTCGACCACGAGCTGCCGTGGATGGGGCTGGTCGCATCGGCCGAATACATCTATCTCGATGTGCGTGACGGCGTGCAGTTCAACTACCTTAACCTGGGGCCCTCGACCGGCAAGCTGCCGGACGGCCGCGACCAGTTCTGGGCTAACCCGAATACCGGCACCGGTGCGGCACGTTCGCGCCGTAACCCGGCGTTCGGGGACGTGGTGCTGTTGCGCAACACGCATGACGGCAAGGGCAGCAACCTGACCCTTTCGCTGGAGAAGCCGTTTACTGGTAGCTGGGGCGGCAAGCTCGGTTATTCCTACGGCAATTCAACCGATACCAACGTCGCTTCGTCGTCGGTGGCGTTGTCGAACTGGAACTCGCTGGCGGTCTACAACGCCAACGAGGATGTTGCCGCCACGGCCGCGTCGGAAATCCAGCAGCGCTTTACGGCGGTGCTGAGCTGGCGCCACGCATTCTTTGGCGACTACAACACGATGATCTCGGGCTTCTATGAAGGCCGCGCAGGTCGTCCGTTCAGCTATACCTTCTCCAACGACGCGAATGGCGACGGCAACGCCGGGAACGACTTGTTCTACGTTCCGCTGGATCAGAATGACGTGGTGTTTGCTGATCAGACGCAGGCGGCTTCGTTCTGGAACTATATTCAGGGCAACGAGTTCCTCAACAGCCACCGTGGTCAGGTTATCAGCCGCAACAGTGCGCGCGGCAAGTGGATCAACCAGATCGATCTGCGTTTCTCGCAGGAAGTCCCGGGCTTCTTCAAGGGCAACAAGGGTGAGCTCTGGATCGACATCCTGAACTTCACCAACCTGCTCAACAAGAAGTGGGGCCATGTGGAGGAAGCGCCGTTCAATGCCAACGGCGGCCAGCGTCTCGGTGTTGCAGAGTTCGGTGGCGTCGATCCGGCTACCGGCAAGTACATCTATCGCTACCCGCGGGCGGCGCAGAGCTTCGTGACCAAGGACAACATCGGCGAGTCACGCTGGGCGGTCCAGGTTGGTCTGCGTTACTCGTTCTAAGCAAGGCAAGCTCGTCGCGGCGCCGCAGTTCCGGCGTCGTGCCAAGACCCCCGGCAGCGATGCCGGGGGTTTTTTCCGTATGGGGGCGCCAAGTCCGAATTGGCGGCGGATTTTCACGGGGGCGTAGCGCCGGGTACAGAAATCGTGTCCGGCCTATTTACCAAGTCCTTTCCTTGGCCTGTGCCGGCAAGCCGGGCTCCCTCGAATGTCTGGCTGATTGGACCGCATGCCACGTGGCCGGGCAGGGACGGCGGGTGTTGTTGCGGCTCCGAAGTGGCTTATATAAGTATAAAAAGTTGTTCGGCGACGGCGTGTCGGCTCCCACTCTCGGGCGCGTGTGCAGTTGACGCGGGAATCGGCTTGCGGAATGCTGGTGCGACGAGTCGGAGCCCTTGATGGGCACGCGGGACAAGGCGTCTCGCAATCCTCGCCCCGCCTGCGTTGTTGCGAATCGAGTTCGCTACGCCGGCGCAGGGCGCCAATTCCTGCGGTTGCTGCGAAGGCGCGGTGCCGCCCGTACCTGATGGATATTCATGAGCCCTGACAGCAAGATGCCCAATCGCCTGACGACTGTGTCGGCGCGTATTTCCCCGGCCGCCGGTCTCGACGTCCTGTCTCGCAACGAAGTCACCCGCCTGCGCGGTGCGTCGCATGGTGGGGTGCATGCGCTGCTGCGCCGCTGTGCCCTGGCCGTGCTGACCCAGGGAGTCGAGACAGACGACGCGCGTGCATTGCTTGACCGCTATCCGGATTTCGATATCCAGGTGTTGCAGCAGGATCGCGGTATCAAGATCGAGCTTACCCATGCACCGGCGCAGGCCTTTGTTGATGGCCGCATCATACGTGGTGTCAACGAGCTGTTGTTTGCGGTAATTAGGGATATTGTATACGTTGCGACACAGCTTGAGGCGGGCGGCTTCGAGCTGCGTGACTCCAGCGGCATCACTCACGCGGTATTCGAGATACTGCGCAATGCACGTGTCCTGCGTCCGCACAACGATCCCAACCTCGTAGTTTGCTGGGGAGGTCATTCGATTGCGCGGCATGAATACGAGTACACCAAACAGGTGGGATACCAGCTTGGCCTGCGTGGACTGGACATAGTCACGGGCTGTGGCCCTGGCGCGATGAAGGGACCAATGAAGGGGGCGATCATCGGTCACGGCAAGCAGCGGCGTAAAAACAATCGCTACATTGGTATCACCGAGCCGGGCATTATCGCGGCTGAGTCGCCGAACCCGTCGGTCAATCACCTGATCATCATGCCTGACATCGAGAAGCGCCTCGAAGCTTTCGTGCGCGTCGGTCACGGCATCATCGTGTTTCCGGGAGGGGTGGGCACGGCGGAAGAAATCCTCTATATGCTCGGCATTCTGCTGCACCCGGACAATGCCGGAATTCCGTTCCCACTGATTTTCACCGGGCCGCGCGAGTCAGCTGCCTACTTCGAGCAGATCGACAAGTTTCTGCGCCTCACGCTGGGTGACGACGTCGCCAGGCGCTATCACATCATCGTCGATGACGCTGCTGAAGTTGCGAAACTCATGGTCAAAGGCATCGACAAGGTGCGCGACTACCGCCTGGATACCAAGGATGCGTTCTTTTTCAACTGGGCATTGCGTATCCAGTACGAACTCCAGGTCCCGTTCAAGCCGACCCACGAGAACATGGCCAGCCTGAAACTCAACCGCGATCAACCTTCGTATCGGCTCGCCGCGGACCTGCGTCGTGCGTTCTCGGGCATCGTCGCGGGGAACGTAAAAGAAGACGGTATTCGCGCGATTGAACAGCACGGACTGTTCGAAATTCACGGTGAACCGGAAATCATGCGGGCACTGGATGCGCTACTGCAGAGTTTTGTCGCGCAGCACCGTATGAAGTTGCCGGGCGGTAGTGCGTATAAGCCGTGCTACAGGGTCATCGTCGACTAGGCCTATATTTCTGTTTGTACTCGCAGGCGAAAGGGGCTTGACGAGGCCAGGGTGTATCGGCAAAATCCCGCGCCTCACATTCCCCGATAGCTCAGTCGGTAGAGCAAGTGACTGTTAATCACTGGGTCGGCGGTTCGAGTCCGTCTCGGGGAGCCAGATACGAAAAAGCCTGCAGCAATGCAGGCTTTTTTGCGCGCGATACGGTCGATCTGTTCGCGTGGTGTTTCGTTTTCAGTCGTGTGAATTCACCGCAATAACGCCCTCGTCTGAATACTCGGGCTATGCAGCGGAAACTGCATCCGTTGCGGAACAAGCCGACCGGGTAGTCGGTACTTCGGTGCGGAGTGCGGAGAGGGAAACCGCAGATCACACTCTCGTGGGGCGTCGTCGTTCCCTGCTGAGGGGTGTTGGTGTGAGAACGGCGACCATCGCTCGTCGCGCTCACCGTTAGTGCGCGAATAGACCGCGCATTGCGATCAAGTACGGCTGACAACTGAATAGGTGCGTGATGGATACACTGTCTGCGCCGTTGTCCGCATTCCATTGCGCCGATGTAAAGCAACGGCGCTGACAGTGCATGGCTCCGCAATCGGTACCTGCGACTCAGGCGACGTTATGCAGGCGTTCGCGTTCCTCGCGAATCAATGCTTCGTTGAGGCGAATGAATTCGCGCAGCAGTTCGTCGCGTGGATTGCTGGCGAGCTCGGCGCGTGCGCAACGCACGTACGCTTCCAGCCGCTGAATCGTGCGTATCTCAGTCAGGGTTTGGCGGGCGGTGGGGTTCACATACGCTCCTTGGTGAATCGGGAGCGGCATACATGACTGTATGCGCGCCTTCGGCATCGAGGGCTGCGGGCTCAACCGTTCTGCTCGGGTCGTGGGCATCCATGCCCGCCGCGTCTTCCTTGTTCCTTCGGAGCCAGGCCAGTCTGCAGTTTGCGGGTCGGCCGCACATCAGGAAAAATCTGATAGTGGCCTAGGAAATTTCCTAGAGACCGGGTTTCTCGCTCTGATGCGGTAATCTGCCGCGCCTGAGAAGGTAGCTGCTTGCACTGTGGCAGGCTGATCCTCGGTGGTCAGTCGTTACCGCAGGCTGCAGCGGCCTGAGTCGGAGACGCCGCGCCGCTGCGTACCCGGCCTGCATTGTTGACCACCAGCGTTCGCGCCTTGCTGGCGCCGCGACGGTCGCAGAATGTAATCGTGGCGTTGCTGCCTTCGCTGCTGCCATCCAGGCGGTAGCGGACGTGTGTACGCCCCGCATTGCTCAGAATGCGGACTCCAGCCTCGGCCGGGGCAACGAGCAGGATGGGCTCGCCGGTTTCGCGTTGTGCGTTGCGATTGCCATCTTCAAACACGATCCAGCCGTCCTGCCAGAACGAGGTTGCGGCACAGGTATCGCCCCTCGATGGGCAGGCGACGACGTTGCTGCTGCGCTCGATAGCTGCGACGCGGGCGCTTGCAAGGGTGGCCATCCACTGATTGATGGCAGTCCGCTGCTGCAGTCCTGCATGCAGGCTGCTGAGCAGTGGCAGGCCGGCTCCTAGGGCGATCATGGCGACCGACAGTACGGCTACGATTTCCACGAGGTTGAAGCCGCGTTGTTGCTTCCAGAGCACGAGGTGCATGGCTGTAGTCCGTTGCCAGGGATGACCACAGCCTAAGTGCAGCATTGCGCGGCGGACAGCGGCATTTGCCGCGCAGATGCCTAGGAAAAATCTGAGTGCGCGCTGTGCAAGTCCGAATCAGGGCGGGCATGATCGCAGCTGCTGCCTGCTCCCGCCTATACTGGCCGTTCGAGCGGAGAATCTTATGACCGATCAGTTTCAGCTGTTGGCGCCTTATCAGCCATCGGGCGATCAGCCCGGCGCCATTACACGCCTGATCGAAGGTTTCCAGGCTGGCCTCGCGCATCAGACCTTGCTGGGAGTGACGGGTTCGGGCAAGACCTACACGATCGCCAATGTGATCCAGCAGATCCAGAAACCGACCCTGGTGCTCGCGCCCAACAAGACGCTTGCAGCGCAGCTCTACGGCGAGTTCAAGGAGTTCTTTCCGCACAATTCGGTGGAGTATTTCGTCAGTTATTACGACTACTACCAGCCGGAAGCCTACGTGCCGTCGAGTGACACCTATATCGAGAAGGATTCGTCGATCAACGACCACATCGAGCAGATGCGCCTGTCCGCGACCAAGGCGCTATTGTCGCGGCGTGATGCGCTTATTGTTGCAACGGTGTCGGCGATCTACGGTCTCGGTGATCCGGATCAATACCTGAAGATGCGCATGCATCTTATGCGTGGCGAGCATACAGATCAGCGCGAACTGATCCGGCACCTGACCGAGCTGCAGTACACGCGTGGCGACTACGAACTCAAGCGCGGCACTTACCGCGTGCGTGGCGAAGTCATCGACGTGTTTCCAGCTGAAAGCGAAATGGAGGCGCTGCGCATCGAGCTGTTTGACGGCGACATCGAGAGCCTGTCGATCTTCGATCCACTCACCGGTGCAGTGCTGCGCAAGGTGCCACGCTTTACCGTCTATCCCAAGACACACTACGCGACCACGCGCGAAAGCGTGCTGCATGCGGTCGAAACGATCAAGGATGAATTACGCGAGCGCCTTGAGCAGCTACGCCAGGCAAACAAACTGCTTGAAGCGCAGCGATTGCAGCAACGTACACAATTTGATCTTGAGATGCTCGTTGAGATCGGTTATTGCCAGGGCATAGAAAATTATTCACGTCACCTGACCCGCAGCCTTCCCGGCGAGCCGCCGCCAACGCTGTTTGACTATCTGCCGCCGGACGCGCTGCTCGTCGTCGACGAATCTCACGTGACGGTGCCGCAGCTCGGAGGCATGTACAAGGGCGACCGCTCGCGCAAGGAGACGCTGGTCGAATACGGTTTTCGCCTGCCTTCAGCCCTCGATAACCGGCCTTTGCGTTTCGAGGAATGGGAGGCGCGCGCGCCGCGTTCCATTTTCGTGTCGGCGACACCGGCGAGTTACGAACTCGACAAGTCGCAGGGTAGTGTGGTTGAACTGTTGGTACGCCCGACCGGCCTCATCGATCCCGAGGTCGAGGTCAGACCTGTGGGGACGCAGGTCGACGATCTGCTCAGCGAGGCACGGGCACGCATTGATATCGGCGATCGCGTGCTGGTAACCACGTTGACCAAGCGTATGGCCGAGAATCTGACGGAGTATCTTGCGGATAACGGTATACGCGTACGCTATCTGCATTCGGACATTGAAACCGTTGAGCGTGTCGAGATCATCCGCGATCTGCGCCTGGGGGTGTTCGACGTGCTTGTCGGCATCAACCTGTTGCGGGAAGGCCTTGATATGCCGGAAGTATCGCTGGTCGCCATCCTGGATGCGGACAAGGAAGGCTTCTTGCGATCGGAGCGCTCCCTGGTGCAGACCATAGGCCGCGCGGCGCGCCAT
Organism: Rhodanobacteraceae bacterium; assembly: GCA_016790075.1. Classification (GTDB taxonomy): domain Bacteria; phylum Pseudomonadota; class Gammaproteobacteria; order Xanthomonadales; family Rhodanobacteraceae; genus Tahibacter. Next base: position 121,818 of record JAEUPP010000068.1, read on the forward strand.
CTGCGCGGCAAGGCAATTCTCTATGCGGACAAGATTACCGACTCGATGCGTGCGGCGTTGGACGAGACTGAGCGACGCCGCAACAAGCAGATTGCGTACAACCTTGAACACCACATTACGCCGCGGTCGGTCGTGCGCAAGATTTCGGACATACTCGAAGGTGCTCGCTCCGATGCCGCTGGCGACAAGGCACGCGCTGGCGGCCGCGGCAAGTCCGAGCGCAAGGTCGCCGAGCCCGTCCCTGATTATTCGACACTGTCGCCGGAGCAGATCGCGGTGCGTATCAGGAAACTCGAGGCGCAGATGTACAAGCACGCGCAGGATCTTGAGTTTGAACAAGCTGCGCGTGTGCGGGACGAGATCCACAAGTTGCGCAGTGAGGGCCTGATCGGTTCGGCATAGAGCGCTGCAGGTCGCGCGGATAGACGGTATGGCAAACCAGGGCTGTTGTGCCCGTGTTGCTGCGCAGAGACTCCACTGTCGCGGTCGAATGGCGCCGCGGAGGCTGTTGCCGAACGCGCAAACAAAAACGGCGCAGTCCTGAGACTTGCGCCGTTATTGCGGTGAATTGGTGGGCGCGACAGGGATCGAACCTGTGACCCCTACCATGTCAAGGTAGTGCTCTACCGCTGAGCTACGCGCCCGATGAAGGGGCGCGAAATATAGCGAAGTCGCTGCAGCTGCACAACCCCCGCAAGCGTTGTTGCTGGAGACTGCCAGCTCTGTTGCCAGAATCGATGCTGATAGAGTGCATCTCGGTGCCTACAGTGAGTGATCGGCCTACCGGGCTGTCGCAGCGCTCAACCAGAACCCAGAAGGAGATCCGCATGGCTCAATTCCGTATTGCTGTGGTCGTGGGCAGTCTGCGCCGGGAGTCGATCAACAGGAAACTTGCGGTGGCCCTGTGCCGCCTGGGACCTGAGGAGTTCGACTTCCAGACTTCCCGTATCGACGATCTGCCGCTGTATAACCAGGATGACGATGCGGACCAGGCCGATGCTGTCAAGCGGTTCAAGCATGAACTCGGCGCCGCCGATGCAGTGCTGTTCGTGACACCGGAATACAACCGCTCGATTCCGGGCGTACTCAAAAACGCGATCGACCACGCTTCGCGCCCGTACGGCCACAATTCCTGGCGAGGCAAACCGGCCGGTGTGATCGGCGCATCAGTCGGTGCGATGGGCTCAGCGCTTGCGCAGCAACATCTGCGCAATGTGCTGGCACACCTCAATATGCCGACTCTGGGGCAGCCGGAAGCATTTGTTCAGGCCAAGGACGGATTGTTCGATGCCGATGGCAATATCGGCGTTGCGAGCCGAGCATTCCTGCAGGGCTGGATGGACGGTTATGTGAGCTGGGTCAAACTGCACGTAGTTCGCTGACTATTAGTCGTTGTTTGCTTTCGCGGTAATTTTTTATATTTAACTTTTTTGGGTTTCGCCAGATCATCAGCGGAGCTGCTGTTTGCGGCGATCGTGGATCGAAAAGCCCGAACATGGCCGGGCGCTGACGGCAGCGCCTGAGCTATCCGCTTAGAGCAGCGCGCCAACTACTTGCCTGCCGGTGCCATGGCGGCAAATCGGGTGGTGCATCACTGCAAACGGTTGCTGCGGCTGACCAGCTGCGCCCCGGAGGCACGGTGCTAGGTCCTTGGGCTGAATGCTCTACTCCTCCGGACTGATTTGCCCCTGGCGGAAAACCCGGCAATCTCCCCCCTTTGCTGATAACCGTGATCAAACGAGGGGGCGTCATGCGTTGCTCTTCGCTGTTGAGCGCAATTCTGGTTGTACTGGCCGCTCCGGCTATGGCCGAGAGTGCGGCTGAAACCGAGGCGGTGGCGATCGCTGAGGACTCCGATAGCGCTGAGACCACTGCCATTGCCGATGGTGGCGGCGAGCAGCCGCTGGCGCAGATTCAGGTCACCGCTACGCGCACCGCAAAGTCGAATTTCGACGTCTCAGCCGCCGCAACGGTGATAGGGCGGGACGAGATCCTGGAGAAACCAGCGCTGACGGTCGGCGACTATCTGCGCGCCCACCCGGGTGCATTCATCCAGGCGACAACGCCGGGGCAGGCAAGTCCTATCGTACGTGGCCTCAAAGGATCTGAGGTGCTGCACATGGTCGACGGTTTCCGCATGAATACGGCGTTCTTCCGCAATTCGCCGAACCAGTATTTCGCGCTTGCTGACGCGCAGAACATCGAGCAGATCGATCTGGTGCGTGGTGCGCAGTCGAGTTTGTACGGCTCCGACGCCATGGGCGGGGTCGTCCAGATCCTTACGCCGGAAGAACGTTTTGAAGGCGATAGCTGGAGCGGTAGAGGCCGCTTTCGCGCCCAATTCACCAGCGGCGATCTGTCGAGTCTGGGCCGGATCGCGGGTGCTGCAGGCAAGGATGGCATCTCGATTTCTGGAGGTGTCACCGTGCAGGACGTGGGTACACGCAAGCTTGGCGATGACGGCGGCCGCTTGCCGTATACCAATTTCAGTTCCTGGGCGGCTGATACCAAGTTGCTCTGGAGTCCTGCGCCTGGGCATGAGTTCATGCTGTCGGCGGCCTACCTCAAGCAACCCAAGACCCCGCGCGTCGACGAGCTGATGACGAGCTTCCACCAGACGCGGCCTAACTCGTCCGAGTTTTATTTTCAGCCGCAGGATCGATTGTTCGTCCAGGCGCGCTACGTCCTTGAGCAGGACGGCGGCTGGTTCGATCGCGCGGAGTTCCACGCGGGTTATCAGAAAATCAATGACGACCGCCGCACCCGGGATTTCGGTTCGCCCAACCGTGAGCTGGAGCAGAGTTCCAGCCGGCTGCGCGGATTCACTGCAACCTTCAACAAGGAAGTTGGCAACCATGCGCTGGTCTACGGTGCTGAGGCCTACTACGATCACATCGACAGTTTCCGTGAGCGTCTGAACCTCAATACCAACGCCGTAAGCGCACGTCCGCCGCGTTTCCCCAATGGCTCGACCATGGACAGCTATGCGCTGTTTCTCAGCGACAGCATTGCGCTGGCGCCGCAGTGGCAGCTCGACCTTGGCGGTCGCTATTCGCGCTTTGACATTGAACTCACACCGAACGCACAAGGCGTGGGCGTCAAGCTGAACCCGGATGACGTGACTGGCAATGCCGGGCTGACGTTCAAGGCGACAGATACCCTGCACGTGGTCAGCAATATCGGCCGTGGTTTTCGTGCGCCGAACATTTTCGATCTTGGCATCTTCGGCAGCCGGCCAAGCAATCGCTTCGCGGTTCCGAACACGAACCTGAAGCCGGAAACGGTTGTTACCTTCGACCTCGGCCTCAAATGGGGTAGTCCGCGCTTGCAGGCTGAAGCCTTCGTCTGGAAATCCGATTACAAGGACAAGATCACAACCATCGAAACCGGCGAACGTACCTCGACGGGCGCCATTGTGGTCACGAACGCGAATGTGACCCAGCTCGATCTCTGGGGCGTGGAAGCTGGTGGCCGCTGGTACTACAGCGACAAGAGCCAGTTCTACGGTGTGCTCAACTACACACGTGGTGATGAAACCTATGCTGGTCGCAGCTACGACGCGGATCGCATACCGCCACTCAATGGCCGCCTGGGCTGGCTGCACTACTTCACGCCGGACTTGAGTCTGGATGTGAATGCGCTCTATACGGCTCGCCAGGATCGTCTGAGTCCGCGCGATCTGACTGATCCGCGCATCAATCCAGAAGGCACGGCGGGCTGGAACACCTGGAATACGCGCCTGGCCTGGGAGTTCACGCCTGAGACCCGGCTCACGCTGCTGCTCGACAATCTGGCTGATCGCCGTTATCGCGAACATGGCTCGGGGGCGGACGAGATGGGGCGCAGCGCTAGCGTTATTTTCGACTGGGCCTTCTGATCCGCATTTCTGACGCCCCTCCTACAGCGGCCGCCGGCGCTGCAATCGCGGCGCCGGCGGTCTATTGCCTGAGGGCAAGCGTGAGCATGCGGCTCACGCTTGCGGTGCAACTTATTTGGCGCCTTTCTTCTTGGGGCCTTCCTTGATGCGGGCCGCCCTGTCCTTGAAATAGCTTTGCGCAGGCGCTGACAGCTGGTTTTCGGCCGCAAGTGCAACGGCGCGGTCTGCTTCGCGCGCTGCATCTTTCCATTTTCCATTCTTGGCAAGCGCATCGGCCATGCCAAGGTGTGCGTCGGCTGAGTTTGGATTGGCTTCCAGATTGCGCTGGAACAGCTTTGCCGCATCCTTGGGCTTGCTTTCGAGCAGCGCGTATGCAACGCCGCTCAACGCTTCTTCAGTAATCGGCAACGGCGTGCCCATAAGACGTGAGGCCTTGGAGAAGTGTTCCTCGGCATAGGCCAGGCCCTTGGCGTAGTCCTCGCGCGTGAAGCGGTAGCCCTGGTACAGGTTACGCAGTGCATCGACCTGTGCCAGGAGCGGCGCGCTGGTGTGAGTCTCCTGCGGGAATGCCGCGGCTTGCCAGCGCAGGCCAGGGGGCGCCTTGTTCTTGAAGGTATCAGCCACGGCCTCGAAATCGGCCAGCGCAGCGGTGCCATCTTCGGAGCGCGCGACGTAAGCAAAACCTTTGACTGTACTGTCGGTTTCAAACGTTCTCTGCAGCGTTCGCTGCGCAATCTTGTTGTCCCAGTCCAGTGTCGGCGAGATGGCGACATAGGCCTGAAACAGGGATGGCTCGGCGCTGAGGCAATGCAGCACAAACAGCCCCCCCAAGGAATGGCCAGACAGAATGCGATAGCCGTTCGTGCGGTATTCCTGTTCCACTGCCGGAATCAGCTCGCTCGACAGGAACCGCTTGTATTTGTCGGCGCCACCGCCTGTGGCTGTGCTGCCGCCTGTCGGGGTGAAATCGCGTGAGCGCTGTTCCGTACTGTCGACGCCGACAACGATCATTTCCGGAATATCTCCGGCGGCGGCGAGGGTTTCCGCCGTCGCGGCGGTGTGTGCGAAACGCGTTTGGCCGTCGAGCACGTAGAGGACCGGATAGCGCCGGTTCGTGGCCCAGCGATAGCTCGCAGGCAGATAGACTCGGTAGCTACGGTCCTCGGCGAGCGTCGGCGAGTTGATCGAGTAGTGCTGGCCTATTGTCACGGATTCGGCGGCACGGGTGCCGGCGCAACAAATCAAGGCCAGAAACAGGAAGGTCAGGGGGCGCAACATCAAACTCTCTCCTAGTGCAAATGCAGCAGTAAGGCGCGCGATCTTGAAGCAATTGGCGATAGATTCAACTGCCGCGGCGTGCTGTCGCTGGTGCACGCCGGCGCCGTTGACAGCGACTGTTGCAGTGCACTAAGTTTTCACCCATCTGCATCGCCGTCGCGGCGCTGTAAATCAAGGTGGCCCGCGCCAACGCGCCGGTCGAGGGTGTGACATGAGCACGCGAACTTTCACCACTCATTAGTATTCACGCGCAGAGCCACCCACTGAAGGGCGCTCGGCGCCCTTTTTTCTTGGCCGCGATTTGCCATCCTACGCGGCAACCCGAGGTAACTCCCATGATTCGCATCACGCTACCCGACGGCAGCCAGCGCGAGTTCGAGCATTCTGTTTCGGTGCTGGACGTTGCGCTCTCGATTGGTCCGGGGCTCGCCAAGTCGGCACTGGCCGGCAAGGTCGACGGTAAGCTCGTGGACACCAGCTATTGCATAGCTGCCGACGCCAGGCTCGAAATCGTCACCGAAAAGCATCCGGATGCGCTTGAGGTCATAAGGCATTCCACGGCACATCTGCTGGCGCAGGCCACACAGCGCTTGTTTCCGGATACACAGGTCACGATCGGTCCGGTAATCGAGAACGGCTTCTACTACGACTTCGCCCGCAAGACGCCGTTCACGCCCGAGGATCTCGAAAAGATCGAAGGCGAGATGAAGAAGATTGCGGCCGAAGGCGTGCCGGTCGCCCGTTCGCTCATGGAGCGCGATGCGGCCGTGGAGTTCTTTCGCGGCAAGGGCGAACAGTATAAGGCCGAGATCATTGCATCGATTCCGGCCAACGAGGAGCTGTCGCTTTACTCACAGGGCGAGTTCATCGACCTGTGCCGCGGTCCGCACGTGCCGAATACGAACAAGCTCAAGGCGTTCAAGCTCATGAAGGTCGCAGGTGCCTACTGGCGCGGCGACGCAAAGAACGAAATGCTGCAGCGTGTCTACGGCACGGCCTGGCTCAGCGAAAAAGACCTCAAGGCCTACCTGACGCAATTGGAGGAGGCCGAGAAGCGCGATCATCGCAAGATCGGCAAGGCGCTCGATTTGTTCCATTTGCAGGAGGAAGCGCCGGGTCTCGTGTTCTGGCATCCCAAGGGCTGGGCGATTTGGCAGGTCGTCGAGCAGTACATGCGTAAGGTCTATCGCGATAGCGGCTATCAGGAAGTGCGTTGTCCGCAAATCCTCGATCAATCGCTTTGGCAGAAGACGGGGCATTGGGAGAACTATCGCGAGAACATGTTCACGACCAGCTCGGAGCATCGCGACTATGCGCTGAAGCCGATGAACTGCCCGGGGCATGTACAGATTTACAACCATGGCCTGCACTCCTACAAGGAGTTGCCGATCCGCTACGGCGAATTCGGGGCTTGTCACCGCAACGAACCCTCGGGCGCCCTGCACGGCATCATGCGCGTGCGCGGTTTTACCCAGGACGACGGCCACATCTTTTGCATGGAGTCGCAGATCGAGGCCGAGGTTACCGCCTTCCATAGGCAGGCCATGAAGGTCTATGCGGATTTCGGCTTTGCCGATATCGCGCTGAAGATCGCGCTGCGACCTGACAAGCGCATCGGTTCGGACGAAGTCTGGGACAAGGCAGAAGACACGCTGCGTGCTGCACTGCGTGCTAGCGGGGTGGAGTGGCAGGAGTTGCCTGGCGAAGGGGCGTTTTACGGCCCGAAAATCGAGTACCACATGAAGGACTCGATAGGTCGCGCCTGGCAGGTTGGTACCATGCAGGTCGACTTCTCCATGCCCGGACGCCTCGGCGCTGAATTTGTTGGCGAAGACTCGGCACGACACACGCCGGTGATGCTGCATCGGGCCATCGTCGGCTCGCTAGAGCGCTTTATCGGCGTATTGATCGAACATCATGCGGGTCACTTCCCTGCCTGGCTGGCGCCGGTGCAGGCGGTCGTCATGAATATCACGGACAATCAGGCCGATGCCGTTGCCGGAGCCGTGCAAACCCTTGTCGCACAAGGTTTCCGGGTCGAGGCGGATTTGCGCAACGAAAAAATCGGCTATAAAATCCGCGAGCACACGTTGCAGAAGGTTCCGTACCTCCTCGTGATCGGCGATCGCGAAAAGGAGAACGGGGCTGTTTCCGTGCGTATGCGTTCGGGAGAAGATCTGGGTTCCATGACCGTGGCTCAGTTCGCCGAGCGCCTCAAGGGTGAGCAGGTCGGCGCATAAGTTGCTGATCACTCAAGATTATTTATTTTTGGGAGGACGCGCGTATCGCCGCCACTGCTGAGAAAGCCAACCGCCGTAATCACGAGATCCGCGTTCCGCGGGTGCGTGTGATCGGCGCAGACGGGGAACAGGTCGGAGTTCTGTCGCGCGACGAAGCGCTGCGCATGGCTCAGGATCTGGAGCTGGATCTGGTTGAGATCCAGCCCAATGCGGATCCACCCGTCTGCCGCATCATGGACTTCGGCAAGTTCAAGTTCGAGATGCAGAAGAAGGCCCACGCGGCCAAGAAGAAGCAGAAGCAGGTCGAGATCAAGGAACTCAAGTTCCGCCCGACCACGGATGACGGCGACTACGAGGTCAAGATGCGCAATATGAAGCGCTTCCTGGCCGAGGGCGACAAGGTCAAGGTCGTGATCCGCTTCAAGGGCCGTGAAATGGCCCACGTGGAACTGGGCGAAGCGATGGTCAAACGTATCGCTGCCGAGATCACCGAAGAGGCGGTCGTCGAGCAGTGGCCGCGTCTGGAAGGGCGACTCATGGTCATGATGGTCGCGCCGAAGAAGAAGCAATAAGCGCGCAAGCGCCTGGTGTCGATTTCCCGGCACGGATGTGCCGGGATCTTTGTGGAACCCGTCCGTGCCCAGGCATGGACTTAATTAGCCGATTCGAGCAGGACGGAAAGCGTGGTGATCAACCACCGCTCGGGTCAGTAACGAAAACCTAGACGGAGCAGTTTCATGCCCAAGATGAAAACCAACCGGGCCGCAGCCAAGCGGTTCCGCAAGACCGCGTCTGGCAAGTTCAAGTGTGGCCATGCCTTCAAGAGCCACATCCTTACCAAGAAATCGACCAAGCGTAAGCGCAATCTGCGCGGCACGAACCATGTTCGGGCCGAGGACGCAGGCCGCGTAGCACGCATGCTGCCGTATCTCTGAGTGGAGGATTGAACAATGGCACGAGTTAAGAAAGGTGTTACGGCGCGTCGTCGCCACAAGAAGATCATTGCCAAGGCGAAGGGCTACTACAATGCCCGCCGCAAGGTATTCCGCGTCGCCAAACAGGCGGTTACCAAGGCGCATCAGTACGCTTACATCGGCCGTAAACAGCGCAAGCGCCAGTTCCGCGCGCTGTGGATAGTCCGCATCAATGCCGGCGCACGTCAGTTCGGTCTGTCCTATAGCCGCCTGATGAACGGCTTGAAGAAGGCCAACATCAACGTTGATCGCAAGGTGCTGGCCGACATCGCGGTGCACGATATCGCGGCGTTCGGTGCGCTGGCTGAGAAGGCGAAGACCGCCCTGGCCGCGTAACCGCAGCGAAAGACCCTCGACGGCGTCCGTGCCGTCGGCTGCAACGTGGGGAGCGCGGGCTCATGGCCTTCGCTCCCTTTTTTTGTTCAGCTCATGGCAGGCCGCAGACGTCCGATTGGCCGGATGCTGCAGAGCGGGGAGCCTGCATTTGTACTGGCAAGAATGGAACGTGTTTCTCTAGGAGTTTGCATGGACGTATTGCAGACGCAGATCGACGAATCACTGGCTCGCATCGGTGAAGCTGCTTCCATCGATCAGCTTGAAAGCCTGCGCGTGGCGTTGCTCGGCAAGAGTGGTCTCGTGACCGAGCAATTGAAGGGGCTGGGCCAGTTGGCGCCGGACGAGCGCAAAGTTGCGGGAGAGCGCGTGAATCGCGCAAAGGAAAGCCTGCAGAGCGCGATTGCGGCCAGGCGCGGTGTGCTTGAGGAAGTGGCGTTCGCGCAGCGTCTTGCCAGCGAGCGCGTCGACGTTACCTTGCCCGGACGCATCGCGGACCTCGGTACCGTCCATCCTGTCTCGCGCACGCTGGCACGCATTACCGACATCTTTCAGCGCCTTGGTTATCAGGTGGCTGAAGGCCCCGAGATCGAGGACGACTACTACAACTTTGAAGCGCTGAACTTTCCGCTGCATCATCCCGCGCGCGCCATGCACGATACGTTCTATTTCCCGGACGGCCGTCTGTTACGCACGCACACGTCACCCGTGCAGATCCGGGCGATGAAGGGGCAAACCCCTCCAATCCGTGTGGTCGCTCCGGGCAAGGTGTACCGCAGTGATTCGGACCAGACTCACACCCCGATGTTTCATCAGGTTGAAGGCCTGCTCGTGGACGAGACATCGAGTTTCGCAGACCTCAAGGGCACCCTGGCCGAGTTCGTGCGCGCGTTCTTCGAGCGCGAGTTCCAAATGCGTTTCCGGCCGAGTTATTTCCCGTTTACTGAGCCATCGGCTGAGGTGGATATTCGCTGGGATCAGCAGGATGGTACCGAACGCTGGCTCGAAGTCCTGGGCTGCGGGATGGTGCATCCAAATGTGTTGCGCAACTGCGGCATAGACCCGGAACGCTACAGCGGATTTGCGTTCGGCCTCGGTGTCGAGCGTTTCGCGATGCTGCGCTATGGCGTCAAGGATCTGCGTCAGTTTTTCGAGAACGACCTGCGTTTCCTGCGCCAGTTTGCCTGACGCCGCCGCGGTCCCCTCTCCCCACTTTGAAGCGCCATTATGAAATTCAGCGAAAACTGGCTGCGCAGCCTTGTCAATCCCGCGGCTGACAGAGCCGAACTTTGCCACCGTCTCACCATGGCGGGGCTTGAGGTTGAAGGTGTCGAAGCGCTGGGCGAAGGCCTGGCCGGCGTGCTCGTCGGTGAGATTATTGCTTGTGACAAGCACCCGAATGCCGACAAGCTGCGTGTCTGCAGCGTTGCGATTGGTGCTGGGCAGTCACTGCAGATCGTCTGTGGCGCAGCCAACGCAAGGCTGGGTCTCAAAGCCCCAGTCGCCACGATAGGCGCACAACTGCCCAACGGCCTTGTGATCAAGCAGGCCGCACTACGCGGTGTGGATTCGTTCGGCATGCTCTGCTCGGCCAAGGAGCTTGATCTCGACGCCGATGCTTCCGGTCTTATGGAGCTGCCGCCGGACGCGCCGGTAGGCACTGCGCTTGCGGCGTACCTCGAACTGCCGGATGCGAGCATTGAACTCAAAATGACCCCCAACCGGCCCGATTGCCTGGGGCTGCGCGGGCTTGCCTATGACGTCGCCGCCTTGTTCGGTGCGCCGCTGAAAGCGATGGTGAGCGAGACCGCTGCGGTTACGAGTACGGCGGTCCGCAACGTCCGGCTGGATGCAGCCGCCGATTGCCCGCGTTATCTGGGACGGGTTGTCGAAGGAGTTGATCCGGCTGTGCCGTCGCCACTGTGGCTCAAGGAGCGTCTACGCAGGGCAGGCCTGCGTCCGATCAGCGCAGTTGTTGATATCACAGCTTACGTCATGCTGGAGCTGGGCCAACCCATGCATGCGTTCGACAGCGCGCGACTGTCCGGTGACATCGTTGTGCGCCGTGCGCAGCGTGGCGAGGAAATCGCGCTGCTCGACGGCAGCACGGTCAAGCTTGATGAGCAGTTCCTGGTGATAGCCGATCAGGCGCAGGCGATTGCACTCGCCGGCATCATGGGCGGGCTTGAGTCGCGCGTGGTCGATACAACGATCGATGTATTTCTCGAAAGCGCGCATTTCACACCGGCGTCTATCATGGGGCGGGCACGCAAGCTCGGCTTGCACACCGATGCCTCCCACCGCTTTGAGCGCGGTGTGGATCCGGAACTGCCGCGTGTTGCGCTTGAGCGCGCGACGGCCCTGTTGCTGGAGATAGCAGGCGGCAGGGCTGGCCCGGTCGTCGAGGCTGTGGCTGCGGCGCATGTGCCGCAGCGTCCTGCCGTTGCCTTGCGTCGCCAACGACTTGGGCGCGTGCTTGGTATGGATGTCGCTGACGCCGAAGTCGAGCGCATCCTGACCGCGCTCGGTATGAGGGTGAGCGCCACGGACTCCGGATGGTCTGTCGTCCCGCCGTCGCGACGCTTCGACATCGAGATTGAGGAAGATCTGATTGAAGAGGTCGTTCGTGTGCACGGCTATGAGCGTGTGCCCATCCGGGCGCCAGGTGGTCAGCTCAACCTTGCGTTGCCGCCGGAAGCGCAGGTGCCGGCTGATCGTCTGCGGGCGCAGCTTGTCGCCCGAGGCTATTGCGAAGCGGTGTGCTATAGCTTCGTTGCACGCGAATGGTTGCAGCGTTGGGGGGGCGAGGACGGGGCCGTCGCGCTGGCCAATCCGTTGAGCACGGATCTGGCGGTCATGCGTACGACATTGCTGCCGGGCCTGGTCGAGGCACTCAAACACAACGCCAATCGGCAGCAGGAACGTATCCGGTTGTTCGAGATTGCGCGCGTGTTTCATGCCGGCAATGAGGGCCCCAGGGAAACGTGTCGCGCTGCAGCGGTGGCTTGCGGTCGTGCTGTGCCTGAGCACTGGAGTGGTGACAAACGCGCCGTTGACTATTTCGATATCAAGGCGGACTTCGAGAGCCTGGTCGGCCTGGCTGGCGGCCGCCGCGTGGAATTTTTTCCATTGGATCGGCCTGATTTTCACCCGGGGCGTAGCGCAGAGATCCGGCTTGAGGGGCGTGTACTCGGCCAGATCGGGGCTTTGCACCCCCGTTTGCTGAAGGCGCTGGACCTCGACCAGGACGTTTATGCGTTCGAGATTGATATGGATGGGCTCACCGCTGGTCGGCTGCCTGCGGCCGTAGAGTTGTCCCGGTTCCCTCAGGTACGTCGTGATATCGCCGTGGTCGTGCCGGAGACCGTGTCCTGGAGCGAGATTGAAAGCACCCTGCGCAATATCCCCGGGGTCGTTTTGCGCGACCTGGTACTATTTGACCGCTATAGTGGTACCGGCTTAGGTTCCGGTCTAAAGAGCCTCGCTATTGGCTTGATTTTGCAGGACAGTTACCGCACTCTTACGGATCAGGAAGCAGACCATTTCGTGGCTTTGGCTGTGGCTGCCCTGGAACGCGAATGCAGCGGTAGATTGCGGGGGTAGCATGGCGCTGACCAAGGCGGAAATGGCGGAGCGGCTGTTTCTCGATGTAGGCCTCAACAAGCGTGAGGCCAAAGAATTCGTCGATGCATTTTTTGATGTAGTGCGCGAGGCTCTGGAAAAAGGGGAGCAGGTGAAATTGTCGGGTTTTGGCAATTTCGATCTGCGTAAGAAGAATCAGCGTCCCGGACGTAATCCGAAGACCGGCGAGGAGATTCCCATCTCAGCGCGGCGCGTGGTCACGTTCCGGCCGGGTCAGAAGCTGAAGGTCAGAGTCGAGGCCTATGCTGGATCAGGGCAGCAACAGTGAGCTCCCGGTAATCCCGGCAAAACGCTACTTCACTATTGGTGAGGTCAGCGAGCTGTGTGGTGTCAAGCCACATGTGCTGCGTTACTGGGAGCAGGAGTTCACCAACCTCAAGCCGGTCAAGCGACGCGGCAATCGCCGGTATTATCAGCGCCATGACGTGCTGATGATCCGGCAGATCCGGTCGCTGCTGTATGACCAGGGCTTTACGATCACGGGCGCACGCCAGCGCCTGGACGGTCAGCAGCAGCGCAATGAAGTCAGCATGTCGAGCCAGATCGTGCGCCAGGTGCGTATGGAGCTCGAGGAGGTTTTGCAGATTCTGCGCCGCTGAACCTCTAGCTGTGCAGCCACCTGCTTGGCGGCCCGGCCCTGAGTTCTGCCGGCTCAAGATTGCATTGCAGCAGTTGTACGCCGGCGGCTATACTCGCCGGCTCTCGTATCAGCGGTTTTCGTGTCGGGGCGTAGCGCAGCCTGGTAGCGCATTTGCCTGGGGGGCAAAGGGTCGTGGGTTCAAATCCCGCCGTCCCGACCAACTTTCGTTTTGCTAGTTAATTCAAGAGATTGACCGAGTACAGCACTCTGATCGTCCTGATTGGTACGTCCAGTTGGTACGGATTTAGAGGTTCCTCGTGGCATCAAGCTACCTTGTCCGAAGGCAGTCAGCCTTCCACTTCCGCATCTGTGTTCCTCCCGACCTCGCCGTCATTGCGGGCCGCAAAGAGTTCCGTGTCTCACTCCGGGATACTCGGTCGCGCGAAGCTGTCCGTAAGGCGTCGCTCTACGCGTCGCACTGTCTGAATTTCTTTGCCTTCCTGAGAATGGCCAACAAACACCTTTCGCCCAGCGAAATCGCCGCGATGGTCGCCGACTGGCGTCGCCGTATGTTCTCCAAAGACGCCGAGGTCCGCAGGCGCATTGAACTGGGCGTTGATCCTTGGTCATTGGAGCAGTTCGCCACCAACTGCGACGCGACCAGTGATCTCATGCGTGAGCAGTTTTGCCGCTTGTTCCACCCGCCAATCGAGTCCCATCCGGCGCAGGAGCGGGCGTGGGAGCCACCTAGCAAGCGTGTGCAGGCGGCTGCGTATGCAGAAGTAGCATCAATGATGACCACTGATGAGGTCGGCGACTTTGTGCCGCTACTGTCGGCCGATGAGCTCGCCGGGCTGGACGAGATATCGCAGCGCGGCCTCGCCCATGAGTTCCTGACAGAAGGGGCGGCGGTATACGCCGAGAAGTGGGAGAAATGCCTCACGCTAACGACCTCGGAAACGCGAACTGCCGTTTCAGCCCCGGCCGAGATAGCTACGCCGGCCGCACTGCTGTCCACGGCAACCTCCAGCACGCATGGAAAGCGGGTGTCCGAAGCCTGGGCGCAATTCGTTGCCGAGCAGGCCAAGACGGCCAGCGGCTGGCGTGATGGCGTTGTCCCCCAAAAGGCACGTCTGGCTATCGATGACTTCCTAGGGCTGCTTGGGGATCGGGAAGTTGGCTCCCTCACGCGGGAGGACGGCAAACGGTTCCGCGACTTCCAAGAACGGCGTCCGCTTGGCAACAAGTCCGCCTATCGCGGGATAGACGCTGCAACGTTGGAGCGGATGGACATTCCGGAGGCCGACCGGCAGCACAGCAACACAGCGCAAACCAAGTTGGCGCATATCAGCGCCTTCCTGGCTGACTGTGTGAAAGAGGAACTGCTGCCCCGCAACCCGTTGGATGGCTTGCAGGTGGAGCTACAGGAATCAATCAGGCGGGAACCGTGGACGCCGGAAGAGGTTCGGCTACTGCTGGACCCGGACAACATGAAGGCGCATAGCGGGCTACTGGAGCCACGTGCGAACGTCGGATATTTGCCCTGGCTGGTCGTCATGGGGGTCTACACTGGGGCACGCATGAGCGAAATTCTCGGCGCCCGCATCGAGGACTTTGACCGCGAAGATCCGCATACCACCAAGGCGCGGGTTCCTGTCCTGCGAATCGAGCCGCACCCCTTGCGTGGCATCAAAACTCAAGCGGCAATACGGAAGATCCCGCTTCATCCTGACCTGATAGAGCTTGGGCTGTTCGAGTATCTGGACTGGATGCGCGGTCGTGGTCGCCATCTCTGGCTCGATTGCCCGTCGAAAGGAGGCAAGCTTCAGAACGCGGCGACTCGACATTTTCGGAAGTACACAGAGAACAGCGGGGTCTACGAGGAAAACGTGAAGGTCTTCCATTCGATGCGCCATGCCTTCAAGACGATGGCGGAGGGTGATCTTACAAAGCCGGATCTAGATATATTGGCGGGCCACAGTCGCAGTGACGCAGCAGGCGATGTCTACTCACATCCGCTGCGAATGCCGATGCATCGACACTATGCTGGCATTTGCACAATGCAGGTAGGTGCGGACATACCTGCTTTGCGTGAACTGCTACTCATGCCGTTATCTGGGCGGGCATAGGCGCGATGTGGTGAGAGCAGTTGTGCTTTGGTTTTCCAACTAGAGAAAGAAAGCTATGAATGCACTCTCGATAAAGCTCCTGAGGTTTTTGCGCAACAACAATCTAAGAATCGGAGATGTAGTACCAGAGAAACCGTTCAGGTTTGGCTTCCTCATGGGCTTGAACCCGAAAGAACAAGCAGAGCTTGACGACGCGATGGCAGGCCTCGTGTCTATCGGATACTTGGAGGAACGTACCCCCACTCGGTATGGGAGCATCCCGCTATTCTTGACCAAGCCAGGCTTCGATCACATCTACAGCTCAGAGTTTGAAGAAGCCACCGACATCGGAGCAGCGACGATGACTGTCCAGAACTTCAATTTCCACGGTACATCTAACAATATACAAATTGGCAACAATAACACTCAGCAGATCGTTTCAGCGATTGAACTGCTTGCGAAGGAAATCGACAAAGCGAATGTTCCTGAGGAGGCCAAGGCTGAGGCGAAAGGTCGACTAGCGGCTGTCTTCGACAATCCTGTGATTTCAGGACTGCTTTCTGGAGTTGGGGTGGAAGCGCTAAAGAAGCTGGTCGGCCTGTGACTGAATTGATGACTACCGGGGCATCCAATGGACAGCAAGTTCATCGAACAAATCACTCGGTACCAGCGCGAGTTTGAGCAGCAGTACAAGCCAATCGCAGACGCGATCCAGGCGTCGCTCAAGCACGTGTACACGCCCGACATCGTCGCTACAAAGGCGTACTTCAGTCAGATCGAAGATCAATTCAGCAAGCCCGTAGCGGAGATAGCGCGTGGGCTGGAAAAGCATTTCGAGTACGCGTCGAGGCTGGCTAAGGAGGCTCAATCAGTCTATGACGCAATGGCGGAGTTACCCAGCTCGATCCGTGCCGAGCTGGGCGTGCTTGCCGCGCGGGGTTGGTATCTTGATCCCGAACTGCCGGCGTCCGCGCCAGCGAAGCTCAGAGAGGCAATCGAAGCCGGGGACCATGACGCCGCCGATACGGCACTTGTCCGGTACTTCGCTGAAGAACTACCGACGATCAGGAATCACCTGACAGCCAAATACCCAAAGCGTGCTCATATCTTCAATCGAGCATTTGATGCCCATGTACGAGGTGAGTATGAGCTTTCAGTCCCTGTGCTGTTGGCTCAGGTGGACGGCATATGCTGGGACGTGACCTCGTTCCTGCTATTCAAGGCTGACAACAAACGGCCTGAAATTGCAAAGTACGCTGATCATTTTGCAATGAACGCCTACAGGCACGCCCTGTTGGCTCCCTTGCTCGAAATGCATCCGATCTCTGCATCAGCGAAAGCACGTCCTGCCAATTTCGATGGCCTTAACCGTCATCAGGTGTTGCACGGAGAATCGGTAACGTACAATACCGAGATGAACAGCCTGAAGGTTGTCTCCCTGCTGAAATATCTGTCGTGGGTGCTGCACTTCACTGACGAGGACAGTTCAACGAACATCTAGCCGAATAGGAGGTGTCCATGATCGTCCCAGCTAAGCGACTAATCGAGGAGCCGCTGAATCTACCGCCGCATGTCGTGCTGCTTGGGGCTGGAGCAAGCCGCGCGGCATTTCCGAACGGTGACGCGGGCGGGCATAGACTGCCTGTAATGAATGACTTCGTGACAGTGCTCGGACTGTCGGACCTTCTTAGGGATGTGCCACAAGGCGCAAACTTTGAAGACACCTATTCCCTTCTTCGCACCGACCCGCAATACACATCAGTCGCTGACGAGTTGGAGCAGCGGATATACGAATACTTCACCGAACTCAGTCTGCCGGACACCGCGACTCTCTACGACCGCCTTGTTCTCTCCATGCGAGGCACGGATGCCATTTTCACGTTCAATTGGGATCCGTTTCTGTTTGACGCGTACTTGCGAAACCGAGACGTAGCAACGTTGCCAGAGATATTCTTCCTCCACGGCAATGTACGGATTGGCAGCTGCTTGGATCACGGGCGCTGGGGGCACTATGCCGGCCTGTGCCCTGACTGTGGGAAACCCTACACCTCGGTTCCGCTACTGTATCCGATTGGCAAGAAGGACTATTCCTCTAGCGGGTACATTGCTGGGAGCTGGGACAATGCCAGAGCCTGGTTCAAAGGCGCGTTCACCATGACTGTATTCGGCTATGGCGCTCCGCAATCAGATGCAGACGCAGTTGAACTGCTTCGTTCGTCATGGCTTGAAAAGAATGAGCGCGAAATGGAACATGTCCATATCATCGATCTAGCCGACGACGATGTTCTGCATGAGCGATGGGCGCCATTCACTCCAACGCTGCACCTACACACCTACCGCCACTTCAGTGAGTCACACCTCGCAAGGTGGCCGCGAAGGTCATGCGAATCGATCTTCTACCCGATGAGGGACGCAACACCTTGCCTCGACTTCCCATTGCCTGAAACTGAGAGCCTGGACGAGCTGCAAGACTTCGTGCGAAAAATTGCTACGCACGAACCTCCCGCTACTTGACTGCTAGCGTCGCGAACAGGATTCGCCCCATTCAGTCCGATTCGGATCAAGGTGTGGGGTCGGCAGATTAAAGGTCGTAAATAGAGGCGTCAGTGTCGCCTCGATGATCTTCCCGAATTCCAAGGGCGAATCTGGGAGCATGTCTAGACGGGTCTCGGGACACAGAACGAAGCCCGTAGAGGTGTGGGTACTTTCAGCGGTTCTGTTCTTCAAGCCCAGGCGTGCGCCAACCAAATACCAAGCTGATATCGAAACCAGCAGCGGGGTGATGCCTAGATGATCATCTAGAACACGCAAGTGTTCGTAACAGTTGACAAGAAGGCGAACAATTGTGCTTTCAGGTAGAACCTTCATTTCTGGCGGGCCTAGAAAAGCCTTTCCTCCCGCTACAGCCTCGTAACTTCCGTTGTGGAATACTTGGAAGCCACATCCCGCATGACCCGGGTCGCCTTTTGTGTACCTGAGAAAGCCATCTGCGTTGAACGTGGTCTTGTCGACAGCTTCAATGTTGGCAAGCTTCTCAGGGCGAAGTGATGCAAAGTCCACTTGACGATGCGCGTGACGCGAAAGCGCATGGAGCGGAACGGCATGCAAGGCTATCAGTGGATACGCATGACCCCACACATTCATACCATTTAGATGATTCAGCCGCGCCGTTCGGAACCTGTCAAAGCGATCCAGAACGATTTCATGCTGTAGGAAAGAGGAGCGAAGCGCATCAATGTCCATGGGCGTCTTACCGCTGGGCGTTCTCTCGTAGAAGATGCGCGTTCCTGTGTCTCGGTGTGGTCCGGACGGACTGCGCGGAATCCGAATCACGACAAATGCTCGGTCCTCGGAGTTCAGTGTAGGGATGACCTTGCAGTCAACGCCCCTTAGCGGTGGCTCCAGGTTCGATGCCAAGATCTGCGCAATTGACGTACTCAGGTCAGTCGCCTCGCCAATGGTGATACCGGTTGCTGCGACTGCTACCTCTTCGGCCTCATCCACCCCTAGGACAATGTCTCCGCCGTTGCTGTTCGCGAACGCCATGATGTCCGCGACCATCTCGCGCTTCTTGTTGACGTCCTTCGTATTCCAAACCTCGCGCTTGAACTCAAGCGTGCGGCTTTCGCGAATGCCATCAGCGACAAGTGCGGTTATCGATTCAGCGGTCAAAGCAGCAAGAGTCTGGTGCAGCATGACGGAATGCTCTCTGCGAATTCAAAAGTTGGGTCAATAAGTGCGTTCTGCGCGACAGGGGTCATCAGACATACCGCGCTTGCGGCCTCATTTCACCTGTCTCACTGTTCCGTACGATATCGATGATGATCAATCGTCCGTCAGGCAGAGTCTTTGGGCCAAATGACGCAATGTGCCCAATGGGCGCATCGGCATGCGGAACATACTCGCGAACTTCGCTGAGCGGAAGGTCATGCTTCGTGCGGCTAACGGTCGCGTCGAAGTCGATGCGGTGAACGGGAATATCACCAACGCACGTCGGTACGACGAACGGGCTGTCCGGATAGTCCACTCGTAACGGCACCATGTGTTGCGCACCGTCTGGTTCGCAATGATCCGGCCGCAATAGCCCCTGCTGCTTGTACATCATCTCCGCAATCTGCAATAGCGAGAACGCTTGCCGAGTATGCGGACTGACCAGCAATGGAGCATACATTTGGATCGAACTTGTCGTCTCGCGCATCACACGCTGGTGCTCGGGATCTTCGCCAACAACGAGGCTTGTACGGTCTAGATTGAATGACCAATGATCGTAGGTCACGGTGCTGGCAGATGCCCACCAACTCGCCGGATCATCAAGGGCCAGGGATGACAGCGTTCGTAACTCGACACTTAGCTCACGGGCAGCATGTCGAGCCGCAGAAGTGAAGCCCGTAGACGAGACAGCAATCACTGTGCTGGCGCGGAACCGTTGCCGTCGTCCTGCAACTTGTTCAACCCAACCGGCATCCTGCGGTCCTGACAGAGGGCGGTCGCGGCACTCGATCAGGCAGCAATAGTCCGCTGTGCCAATCCGGCCGGTAATACGCAAGTCGAATTCGGCTAGCTGAATCCCATCGCGGTATTCGCGCACATTGGATTCAACCTTGAACCCGTCAGGCAAGTAGGCCTGTTCCAGGGCGCTAACCAGTGCTTCAAGTGCTCGACCATCATTGCGTGTCATCGTCGCGTTTCTCTGGCTTATGTCAGTGGTCCGTGGCAGGTGTCGAATTCCCGAAGGGCTACTCACCATGGCTCGTGAGCGCTGCCGGACGATGCCAATAGACAGTCGCCTTCCGGGGCTTCGACTATAGATACCGAAACCTGAAAAAAATAAGCACCCCGAGAGCCACGAGGGTGTGACGAATGTGCGGGCGTCCGTTCGGTTGGCATGGTCGTGCGTTGGCGTCAACATGAAGTCGTGCCGCCAGATCGCCACAGATCACCACAGATCGCATTTTGCGGGCAGCAGACACGCAACCGCCGTCGTTCTGCCTCGTGGCGCTGAATCGCGCTCCTGTGTCCGCGTATGCGGCGCCAGCCATGCGCCGGCTCGACACGGTCGGACAGCCAGTCATTGCCCTTGCCATGAGCACACGGACTTCGGAAAAACCACCAACCTCCTAGAAAAGTCTCTCTAGGGGGTTGGTGGTTTTCGCCAGTACGGCAACGCGTCCATGCGCTCCCGCGTGGGCGGGCGGGAGGCTTACGGCCCCTTCTAATGGGGAGACTGTAGGATCTACCTATAAGGGATACCTACAGGAGATACCTAGGGTTAAGACATCATCAATGAATACCCTAATAAAGATATACCCTTAAAGAGTACATATCTTGGGATACCAGCAAACAGGATCACCTGTTGGCGTGTTCCACCATGACCTCCGCATCAACACCGACCCTGGAACGGAAGCAGGTCATCATCACTTCACGTGCTATGTCTTCATCGTCATCAGCAACGATCACGCTGTCGTGAACAGGAAGCGCAACGACCTCTCTGTCGATCAGCTGCAACAGGATATCGATCATCAATTCACTGTCAGCGAACTGTGCGCGGCGTCCGAAGCCGCTACCGAACAGTGGTGCTATCGGTTCGTGTCTACGCCGGATTGAATCGACGACATCGACGAACTTCGTCCCTTTGCGGAACAGTGATCGCGTTCCGCTGGGGAACCTCGTCAGCGGTGTATCCGCCGACAGCAGTGCGACCAAGATCTTCTTGATCCCGGCTCGTGGATATCCGGCAATCGCATACTGGTCACCCGGCGGCAGCGCTGCGCCAATTTCGCCGTAGGCGAGCCGCACAGCTGTCTGTCCGAAGTCGAGGCTAGTGACGGGGCGCCCATCGATCCGGATCGCCTGTAGTCGCGCTGAGGCCGTCATGCTGGATTGCCAGAATCCACCGTAGAGCCGACCGCCCAAGTTGAAGCAAGCCTTGTTGAAGACTCGTTTCAGGAACCGGTTTCCCGTGTCGATGATCTTGTCATCAAGCGTCGCGTCAAGGCACGTAATGTCCGCCTTCGCGAGCCACGCATTGATCCGTTGCATGTCTTGCCGGTAACGGCGTGTCTGATCGGTGTCGTCGTAGCTCAGTGTCTTCGCCTTCCCGGCGAACTTGGTTCCTCGCAAGACGATAGGATCACCCATCAATGACGGATCACAGGTGAGGTCATCCAGCGACAGCGATTCAATGCGAGACCGTAGACGCGGACCAGCTCGGACAGTGGACAGCCTTCCGCCAAGTTGAGCTTTGTGACCTAGACGAAGCTCCAATAGACCCAGTTCCTCAGCAGCCAAGCGCTTCACGATGTCGGGGAAGACCTCGTTGAGGATGTGCGGGACATCGCTGTTTGATCCCAACTTGGATTTGCTCAGCGGTACAGCAAGCCACATACCGGGGCCGGTCACTTCGCGATGGATTGCATCGCAGGTCAGGGCCGTTACGGTCGATACAAACCGGTCTTGATCACGGGCCTTGCGAACGCGTTTCCGCATGCCGTGATCGGCTTCGTAACGTTCAACTTCAAGGATGACTTCGGAAACCAGGTCTGATGCCTCGTCCGACACCGGGATACGCGCAGGGTTGAACAGACGGTCATTGCCGTCGAGTGGCTCGGTGATCATTGGGCACGCCTTAGCGAAGGCTTGTCGTGAGACACGCCGGTTCGGGGTCGAGGGAATGGAGGGTTAGAAGATTCCGCCTTGAGAGGGCGGTATCCGGAATCACAAGGTCCGGAAGCCTCTTCCTATTAATCCGCCCCAATGAGCTACGGCGTTACGGCCACTCTAGGATAGGTGCCACTAATTGCAGTGTCGGCTAAGGTGCTGATCTACATGCAAATCTGGTCAGCGCCGAGGCACTATCGGCTTCTTTGCCGGTTTCTTCTTCTTCGGCTTATGCACCGCTAGCTTGCCCAGCTTTGGCGTCGGAATCTCCGCCAAGACGGGTACCAGTTGCTTGATGAACTTGACTACGTCAATGCCGGATGCGTTGCAATATTCAATCAAATCAACCACATCCAGGCGACGATCACCACGCTCGATCTTGCTGACGAATACTTGCCGGTTCCCCAATCGCTCCGCCAGTTCAACTTGAGTCACCCCGGTCGCCTTGCGCGACTCCCGCAGCAGTTCAAGGAACGCCAGATAGTGCGGATAATGGGTGGATCGCGTCATCGTTGTGCCCAGGCGGTAGGGCAATGACGCTATTGCTCAATCTAGAGTATGAATCGCCCAGGCTTCTGTAGACAGCCGTCAGCCGTTTAGTGCGTACCGCCTCTCGAACTCTATCGGCGACAGATCACCATTGGAACTGTGCCGGCGCTTCGGGTTGTAGAACATCTCGATGTAGTTGAACACATCGCTGCGCGCTTCGTCCTGTGTGTTGTATATCTTTCTCTTAATACGCTCTCGCTTGAGCAACTGGAAGAAGCTCTCCATCGCCGCGTTGTCGTGGCAGTTACCACGTCGACTCATGCTGCACACGATCCCGTGAGCCTTGAGGAAGCTCTGCCACTCTTCGCTGGTGAACTGACAGCCTTGATCAGAGTGCAGCAGCAAGCCCGGCTTGGGTTTGCGACGCCACACGGCAGCCAGCAGTGCTTGTAGGACCAGATCGGTGTGCTGTGTCGGCCGTGTCGCCCAACCGACCACCTGCCGCGAGAACAGGTCAAGCACGACAGCCAGGAAGAGAAACCCTTGGTGAGTGCGGATGTACGTGATGTCCGTCACCCAGACTTGATTGGGCGCCTCGGTGGTGAACTCTCGTGCCAGCACGTTATCGGCCACCGCGCCGACAGGGCCGCTCCAGGGGCGTGGACGCTTGCCGTAGCCCACCATCGCACGAAGGCCTTCCTGCTTCATGAGCCGCTGCACGCGGTGCCGGCTGCATGTCTCACCCAGCTCGCGCAGATCCTTGGTGATCTTGCGATGCCCGTAGACCGAACCGCTCTCCAGCCAGGCGTGCTTGATCAAGCCCAGCAATCGCTCGTCCTCACGTGATCGAGCGCACGCAGGCTCACGCTGCCATGCGTAGTAGCCGCTGCGCTGTACATCCAGCACGCGGCACATCGCCGCCAAACCGAATACCGAGGCGTGCTCCTTCATGAACGCGTACTTCGCCTTCACCCCTTGGCAAAGTACGCGGCGGCTTTTTTAGGATGTCTCGCTCTTCCGTCACGCGACGAAGCTCAGCCTTGAGTCGGCGTACCTCTGCGTTTTGATCCTGTTCAACCCGACGAACCACATCCGTCTTGCCCAACTGCCGCTTCCACAAGTACAGACTGTGCTTTGCTATCCCTAATCGCTCGGCCACTTCGACCACCGGCCGGCCGTACTCGACCACCTGACGAACCGCCTCGGTCTTGAACTCATCGGTGTAACGCTTCGTGCTCACAAACACCTCCGTCATTGCCATAGTTTATGGCTAACGGGTGTCTACGAAACCCTGGGCGATTCACACGCCAAGTAAACCGTCCTAAAGAGGCACACTGAACTGACCCCGCCAGACATGCAGTTTGTGTCTGGCGGGATCGGTGCACCGACGCATCAGGAAGCCACGGAAATAGCGCTTGCGCTGCCCACGACCCGCTGCACGGTGGACACCCCGCAACCGACTTCCTTCGCAATCTTGAGCTTCCCATAGCCCTTCGCGTGAAGCTCGGCAATGCGCCGCTCCATGCCACCGTCCACACGCGGTCTACCGAACGTCTTCCCCTTGGCTTTCGCGGTCGCCAGCCCCGCCATGACACGCTCCCGAATCATCGAGCGTTCGAACTCTGCGAACACGCCCATCATCTGGAACAGAGCACGACCGGCCGGCGTCGTGGTGTCCACGGCCTGCTGATGCAAGTAGAGGTCGCAACCGACCGACTTCAGCTCGTCTAGGAAGGCCAAGAGGTCTTGCAGGCTGCGCCCCAGTCGATCCACGGACCACGCCGCGATCATGTCGAACTTCTTCCGGGTCGCATCCTTCTGCAAGGCGTCGAAGGCTGGACGCTTGTCACGACCTTTGGCGCCACTGACGCCAGCGTCCTCGTAGACCTGCACGACCTCCCAGCCGCGATGCTTTGCGACTTCCTCAAGCTGGCGGCGCTGGTGTTCGGTCTGTTGGCCGTCCGTGGATACGCGCAGGTACAAGGCGACACGCTTCATGGGGCACTCCGTGTGATTGGGCGCCGATCATATACCGAAAACGAATGTTATTGGTATAGCCAATTGCCCGCCTTACCGACCACAAAGAATCAGACACTTAGGCAATCGGATTCGCAGGGGTTTTCGGTATAGGCGGGCGTGACCTGCTCATGCCTTGAAAAGCACGCTGACAGATCAAGCTGAAATGAGCCGCGACGCTCTGCGGCGCACACCCACCCCCAAGGAGTTCGCTGATGAGTAACGGAATGTCCTTTGAGAAAGCCACACGAGTAGCGGAAGACGCATTCGCATCAGTTCGCTTGTTCCAGTCCAACCACTCATCAGGTGACCAGTTCCAGGATCACTTGGCGAAGGTAATAGAGATGCTTCGCGCGGAAGGAGCAAGCGGCGGCTGGGCGTCGATGCTGCTGGCTGTTGCCGATGGCATGGAGCAGGCGAACACAGGCGGGTATGTATCGCAGGCCAAGGCTGCGTAGTTGTAGGCGAGCCTTCCTCCCGTACCCTCCCTATGCCAAGAGGCGATCGATGGGGGTACGGGGGAAACGGCGCGTGCCTCTATAGTTGAAAGGGCTGTCAGATTTTTGCAACAAAATTTGAATGCCCAGTACTTACTGGTCCAAGCTCCTGGCAGGCTCGAACATCGTTTGTCCTATCTCAGATGCTTCGCCACCAAACTGGCTCTGCGTCCGATTCAACAATCCCGTACTAGACGTTGCCGTCAGCAGCGGGTGGTGGTTCCCCGTCAGGAGGCGTTTCGTTTTGGGCAGGAAGCTGCTGAGCAGGTCTTGGTGCGATGATGTCTTGTATGGCTCCATCTACTCTCCCCTCTACTTGTTGGGCAATATTGGCCGTCTGAACCAGTTCTTCTTCATATGCTTCATGGACTGTGGTGATCAAGTCAGCGCGTATGTCCGATCCACGCCCCAGGCCCCATATAAAGAAGGTGTCAGTATCGCTGCCGACACCGGGAGCAACCTCTGCGCGTTTCTTTGCAATGTAGGCACGATACAGCGCCTTGTGTAGAGGTGCTGTGGCAGTGTGTCCAGAAAACATGAGATGGGAATTCGCATGGTACGCGCCACTCCCCGTCGCAGCGAAGCCGATTGCATCCTGACAGAGTATTTCGGCTCCCTTGGCCACGTAAATGTGGGGGCCGGCGCTGTCAACTCCAGCAAAGATGACCTCTATCACTGGGAGTCTGTATTGGAGAAGCTCTGCGGCCAACCTGTTAGCGAGTGACGACGAAAGCTGTTTCTGCCTGCTAAGAAATGTCTCGCTTGTCAGCCCTAGCGGCGTGAGTACCGTCCTCTCAGCCTCTCGGCGGAGTCGATCTAGGTATATCGCCCGCCAACAACCAGCGATGTCTGCGACTCTCCACCAATTCTCTGGTTCGGCGGTGATCCTGGCTCGAACGACGACCTCAACCTCATCTAGCAATTCACTGGCAAGGGCGATGTGGCCTGCAATCATCGCCACGACGGATGACGTCAGCCAGATGATCTTCGATCGCTGGGGGGAAAACTGAACGTCCCCTGCGGTCACCATTCGGTCCGACATGCCCAGTACTGCACCTTGAAGTAGCACTGCCACACACACACGGTCATGGTGCTCTCTCCGTTTCGCTGTCTACGGTTGAGGTTATCTTGGCGGTACGTTACTTGGTACGAAATTTGGTACGATTCGCGCCGGTGTCAGGCGTCCGACGTGTTGGCCGGTCGGCCGAGCACTTGAGTCGATACTAGCTGGATCAATTGGTTAGCCGCACCGGCCTACACGGCTGGCAGCATGGACCCGAATCCCGCCGTCCCGACCACTTAACCGCATTCAACGTTATGCCACTCGGGCAAAGTGCCGCAACGGCACGCAAGGCGCCTTCCTCCCGAAATCCTCCGTACTGCTGCAGCGTCAGGCGTCCGCGCACTAGCGCCCAGGGCAATTGGTCGGCAAGGCGATAGACATTGCGCCATGCGCGCGCTGTCGCGCCGCAATCTCGCCACGCATCGGCCCGCCTGCTGCACCCGTAGTTGTCGGTTTCACCTGTTGCGAAAAAACGCAGGTTGTTGCCCGCATCCGCGTGCACGCTATTCCCGGTTGTTTGTACTTGACCGGACAGCTCTTGAGTTTCCAAGCTAACTCATTGATTTTTATTGGCCTCGCCGAGATTTCGCCGAAACCTCGTCGGTTGATGTTGCGGAATTCGTCACGAACTCGCCGCGTACTCGGGACTCGCCGACTAGCGCTACCTAGTGTCGGCCCATCCTAACGAGGGGGGGTGTGACATGAACTGCGTGCATTGGCGGCATGAAGGCAATGCGGTGTTCCCGTCCTGGCGTGACCGCGAGGACTATCTGGAACGTTTTGGTCCGCGCGCATTGCTCTGGGTTGGGGAGTTACGCGAAGCCCAGGCCTGGGGCTGGACACCGCCAGCCCTCTGTACTGCGTTGCGTGGCCGTATTCAGGTCGACAACCGCGGCTGCTGCGTCGAGCTCGGGGCCTCTGATGTGCTGCTGACCGAAGGTGGTAACGGGCTGCGTGTCGATACGGTAGGCGGCGAAGCGCGGGTCGCCGTACTCTGGCTCGCGCCAGCGGGCTTGCGCGGCCGCGCGAGCGTGGATCCGCTGCCGGCCTTCTTTGCCCAGGACAGCGAGCTTGCCATCGCCCTGAATCGGCTTGCGCAGTCGGCCAGCGATCTGTCGGTCGACACGCATGCGGTGCTCGATCAGTTGCTGAGTCTGCTGTCGCGGCGTCAGCAGGATCTCGCGCAGGCGCTTGCGAATTGTCCCGGCCGCAGTGACCGCCATCGGCGCCAGCTCTATGCACGCCTGTTGCGTGCCAAGCACGTGATTGATCACGGCCAGGCGGTACCTCTGGATTTGGCCGCGCTCGCCCAAGTCGCGAGCCTGTCACCTTCCCATTTTCTGCGCTTGTTCCATCGCGTTTTTGGTGCATCGCCGCATCGCTATCTGGTGCAGCAGCGCATGCTGCGGGCGCGGCGCATGGTGGTAGAAACCAGTGTGCCAATTGGTACGATCGCCCAGCGTATGGGCTTTATCAACCGTTGTGCGTTTGCGCGCCTGTTCAAGCAGCAGTTCGGCACGCCGGCGACGCGCCTGCGCCGTATGGCATTGATGCAGGCGCGGGCCAGCGTGACCCGTGCGTTCGGCGTCGTCGGCAACGGTGGCGCTCGAGTCACCTATAGCCATCAGCCGGAGGCGGCATGAGTCAACGTGTGGGTACAGTGAAAATTCTGCCGGCGCGCACTCCGGTGCGGCCGAGTAGCTTGCGCGTTGTTCTTGTGAGTTTGTTGCTGCTAAGTGCCGCTGCGGGTGCTGTCGATCCGCGTGTCGCACAGGACTCGCGTCAGGCGTTCAAGTCCTTCGCGCAACCATTGGTAGGCAATTGGGACTGTAATTTGCGTACCTGGGACGATCGCTTTCATGAGCGCATGGTCGAGACTGTGCAGAAGCGGCGCTTCGAATGGGTGCTCAAGGGCAATTTTCTGCAGGAGTCGGTACACGCCGTATTGCGTGGTGGTGACACCATCCACGTGGGCATCAACTTGCTAAGCGTCGATCCGGAAACCATGCACGTGCTTGGCAGCGGTTTCGATGCGACCACGCCGGATCGGCGCGCGACCTTCGATGCGGAACTCGCGCCGGACCTGCGCCATATGAGTGGGAAGATCGAGATCCGTCCGACCGATGAGAACGCGCGCGCCGAGCGGTTCGACTGGCAATGGCTGGACGATCGTCGTACGCGTTCACGGGTTTACTCACGTGCGTCCAACGGGCGCGAATTTCTCAACCACGAACTGATCTGCAAGCGCGCGGCTGATACCGCTGCGGGCGCGGGTGAATGAGCCGCGCATGACACTTCCGGGCGGGCTAAACTCACCGGATTGCCCCAAGGACTTGCGCTATGAGCGTCGGAAAAACGTTGCGCCGGACCCTGTATCCGGAGATCGGGCCGTTCGATAGCGGCCGGCTGCAGGTGTCTGACCTGCATAGTGTGTACTACGAGCAATGTGGAAATCCGCAAGGAAAGCCTGTCGTGTTCCTGCATGGCGGGCCGGGAGCCGGGTGTAATGCCAATGCCCGCCGTTTCTTCGACCCGGCGCGCTATCGCATCGTGCTGTTCGATCAGCGTGGTTGCGGTCGCTCCACGCCACATGCCGAACTGCGCGACAACACCACCTGGCACCTGGTTGCCGATATCGAACGTCTGCGTGAGCACCTGGGTATCGATCGCTGGCAGGTGTTCGGCGGCTCCTGGGGGTCGACCCTCGCGCTGGCCTACGCGCAGACGCATCCGGAGCGTGTCACCGAGCTTGTGCTGCGCGGCATCTTCATGCTGCGACGCTGGGAACTTGAGTGGTTCTATCAGCGGGGTTGTGATGCGATTTTCCCCGATGTCTGGGAGTCCTATCTCGCGCCGATTCCGGAAAGCGAGCGTGGCGATCTGATGAGCGCCTACTACAGGCGGCTGACCAGCAGCGATGCGGCGGTTCGTAACGCAGCAGCCAAGGCTTGGTCGGTATGGGAGGGCGCGACAAGTTTTCTGTTCCAGGATCCGACTCATATCGCCGCGACCGGTGAGGATCAGTTTGCTCTGGCGTTTGCGCGCATCGAGTGTCATTACTTTGTACATGGTGGTTTCTTTGAGCGGGACGACCAGCTGCTGCGCAATGCCGAGCGCCTGCGCAAGATTCCGGCGGTGATCGTGCAGGGGCGCTACGATGTGGTCTGCCCCGCGCGTTCAGCCTGGGATCTGCATCGTGCGTGGCCGGAAGCCGATCTGCGCATCGTGGCGGACGCAGGCCACTCAGCGCTGGAGCCCGGCATTACCCATGAACTCATTGAGGCGACCGACCGTTTTCGCTGAGTTCGGTGTTGCAGAATTTGCGCAAGAACGGCGGCGGATCTGTGCCAGCCCGGCATTTGCGCCGCGGGCGGCCGTCGCTAGTTGACCGGAGGTCCGTCAATGCCGACAGTGATCGGGCGTTGACGCAGTCGCCGCCGACGGCGCTAGCGAAACGTCGATCGGCAATCGTTTCCGGGGGGCTAGGTGAGTTCCAACGTTCGCGTGCTGCGACCACAGGACCAGACACGATTTGCGCGCCTCGGCGAATGGTTCGTCGACCTGGCTAGCAATCGCTTGTTGCGTGGCGATCATGAGTTGCGGCCGACACCCAAGGCGATGGCTGTGCTGCGTCAGCTCATGCTCGCGAACGGCGCGCCGCAGACTCGTGCCGAACTGCTCGATACCGTCTGGCGCGATGCGTTTCCCACCGACGACGTACTCACGCATGCGATTACCGAACTGCGGCGTGCGATAGAAGAGGATCCAAAGCTACCGCGGCATATCGAGACGATTCCCAAAGTGGGTTATCGGCTGGTGACGGTGGTCGAATGGCTGGAGCAGCTTCCCGGAACCAGCAATGCCAGTACGGCGCAGGAAACCAGCGTGCCGCAGGTGCTGGTGGATGCTGAGCCGCCGCGGCATCCCCTGGGGCTTTGGATCACAGCCGGTGTGATCGTGTTGCTATGTGCGCTTCTTGCCGTATTCGGCCGTGCCCCTCCGCCCTCGCGCGTCGACCTGCGCAACCCGCTATTTGCCCAGAGCGGGTTTCCGATACGGCCAGTTACTGCAGAATCCGACAGCGAAACCTTTCCCAGTATTTCGCCGGACGGTACCTCGGTTGCCTATACCGCGCGTTATCCCGGAGATGAAGCTCAGCATATCTACCTGCGCGGACTGTCTGGTTCTCCGCCCATCCGGCTCAGCCGCAGCGAAGCAGGTGAGGAAACCTATCCGGTATGGTCGCCCGATGGTACCCAGATCGCTTTTGTCCGCATTAGCGGCGATGAATGCCGCATCGTCGTTGTTGCGGCGCTGGGAGGGCGTGAGCGCGAGGCGGCAAGTTGCGAGCCACATTTCATCGATTACTTCGACTGGACCCGCGACGGACGTTCGTTGCTGATCTCTCGTCACCGGCAACTGACCGAACGTGACGGCAACATGCGCACTGAGCCGGCGAAGAGCCTGCACGTGCTTGCGCTTGAAGATGGACAGGTGGTACCGATCGACTATCAGCACGATGCCGACCAGCCTGACATACAGCCACGTGTATCGCCAGATGGTCAGCGCATTGCGTTCCGCCGCGGCGCCGTGCCCTATAGCGATATCTTCGTCGTCGCCGCCGGCGGTGGCGCAGTACGCCAGCTCACGCGCCTGCGTGCGCGCATTCGCGGCTATGACTGGTTGCCGGACAATCGCCACATCCTGCTTTCGTCGGATCACAGTGGCGCGCAAAGTCTTTTCTTGCTGGACACCGAATCGGGCGATCTGGCCAATCTTGGTGTTGCAGGCGGCAGCTATCCCGCTGTGAGTCGCGGTCGTGGTCTCGCCGTATTCCAGCAGGACAACGCCGACGTGAACCTGCAGAGTTTCCGCTTTGATGCCGCAGTCGATGCGGCAGGTGAGGGCATTGCCTCGTCGACGCGCAGCGAATCCTGGCCGGCTTTCGCGCCGAACGACGACCGCCTTGCGTTCGTATCCAACCGCGGTGGTGATTCGCAGCTATGGCTGTTCGAGCCAGGCGCGCGTACCTCGTACCAGATCACGCACCACCGCAACCTTGAACTCAGTGCCCCGAACTGGTCTCCCGATGGGCGCCGCGTGCTCTATGTCGCGCGTGGCAATGGCCAGAGTCGGCTGTATTCGGTCGAAGTCGATTCGGGCCAGACACGGCTTGAGAGCGACGACGGTGACAACGTGCGCTATGCCAGCTACTCCTGGGATGGCCGCAGCATTTTTTTCATATCCGATCGCGATGGCGCCTGGCGAATCTGGCAGCGCGATATTGCCAAACGTACGAGCCGGCGCTTGTCGGACTCTTCCGCGTACAGCCTCAGCGACGGTGCTGGGAATGGAAAATTATACTTCGCAAGTATTTCTAGCGGTGGCTTGCATTCGATCGACCTGGCCACTGGTGCCGAGGAACGCATCAACAGCAAGGTGCAGTACTGGAATATGAACGCCTGGCGCGCCGATCCAACGGGACTTTACTATCTGTACAGCGGCGACGACATGAAGCCGCAGTTGTTTGTGCAGCCCTGGGACGACAGCCCGCCACGCCTGTTGCGCAAGATCGAATGGGCGTTGCCCGAAGGCGGCCTGGCGCTCGATCGTACGGCGACACGTGCGGTGCTGCCCATCGTTGCTCGTGATGATACCGACGTGATGCTGCTTGACCTTGGGGCGATTATCGCGCCTTAGGCCGACCGATTCGCGCAGTCGCCGTATTCACGTCTTGCGTTGCGTGCTGATTTCCAGTTTGTACCCAACCCCATAGACCGACGACAGCGGGTCGTCGCCACCGCTGGATTCGGCGATTTTCTTGCGCAGATTCTTGATGTGGCTATCGACGGTGCGGTCGCTGACAACGCGGTCGTCGACGTAGATGGCGTCGAGCAGTTGGGCACGGGAAAAGACCCTGCCGGGGCGCTGGCCGAGGGTCTGGAGCAGGCGGAATTCGACCGGCGTCAAATCAAGTGCGATCCCCTTCCAGTAAGCCTCGAAACGCGTTTCGTCGAGGCTCAATACACTGTCGGAGCGGCTTTCACGCCAGTCGACCGCGCGGCGCAGAAGTGCGCGGACGCGGGCCAGTACTTCACGCGGCCGGAATGGTTTGCAGATGTAGTCGTCAGCGCCAATCTCCAGTCCGCGCAATCGGTCCATTTCCTCGACACGAGCGGTGATCATGATCAGCGGCACACTGGAAAAGCTGCGGATGTCGCGGCAAATGGCGAAGCCGTCCTGATCGGGCAGATTCAGATCAAGCAAGACAACGGCCGGCGCATTGCGGCGTACCCAGTCGACCACGCTGCCGCCTTCGGCCAGCACGCTGACGTCGTAACCCTCTGCAGCGACGGTCTCGGCGAGCAGGGTCGCCAGACTGACTTCGTCCTCGACGATCAATACCCGGCGCGATGCTTCGCGGTCTCCAGCGTCTGCCGCGTTCTTCACCGTACTGCCCTCCTTAGTTTCTTCATGATTGTCACTCACCATTCGGGATGACACGATGCCATGTCGTCACCCGCCGCCGCCAGACTGGATCCATGCCTCATCAACCGCTGCCAGGCATGCTTGCGCCCCACACTTGCTGCGAGCCAGAAAGGCGCGGCCGGCGCAGTTGGGTGCGTACCCTGGCGGTGCAATTGGCGTTGTGGCTGGTCGTAGTAGGGCTGGCCTGCGCAACGATACCGGTCAATGCCGACAGCACCGACGAACGCCGCGTACGTACCGGAGCGCGCTTGTTCCGTTCCCTGCTCGTGGCGGATGTGGCCCTAGAGAACAAGGCGCACGACGGGCATTTGCGTGTTCTGATCTATTCGACCGATCCCCGCAGCGCTGCCGAAGTGAAGGAACTGGTCGCACCGGCCAGCTCCACCGAGGCGGCAAAAATCCGCGGCCTCCCGGTCGAGATGGTGATCAGTGCAACTCTGCCGACCGACAGGGCACCCCTGCCGGCGGCAGTGTTTCTGGCCACGCGTCCGTCGTCGGCTGAGGTTGATGCACTGGTTCGCTGGAGCATCCTGCATCACGTAATTGTCTATTCCCCGTTTGAAGGCGATGTCGAGCGTGGCATTCCGGCGGGGCTTGCGGTCGAGGCCAAGGTGCAGCCGTTTGTCAATCTCACGACGCTTGAAGCCGCCGGCATCGAGCTCAAGCCGTTCTTTCTTCAGGTCGCCAAGGTGCATCGGTGAGTGCGGCATCAGCCCAGCTTGCGATACGCCGGATTCCCGTGGCGATCGCGCTTGCCTTCGTCATGCTGGCGCTGATCCTGGAAAGTGCGCTTGTCATTTACTGGAATATGCTGCTAAAGCCCCGTCTGCAGCAGGCTGCCGCCGAGCAGGCTCAGGTACTGGCGCAATCACAGGCGGTGCTGCTGTCGGATGCCTTGTCGCGTGGTGATGCGGCGGATCGCTCGCGGCGTCTGGGCGAGGCGCTGGATCAACTGCTGCTGTTACGCGATGGACGCAGCAACGAACCGTTCTTTGTTGGCATAGGACTGGAGCTCGACTATGACGTAACAGGCGCACCGCCAGGCAGCCTGGACCGGCAAATCGATGGTGTTGGTGCCGACGCGTTCCGCGCTGATGTGGCGCTGTACCACTCGGATACGGCGGAACTGCTGGGAGTGGCGCATTTTGCGGTCGGCCCTGCATTGTTCCAGGCGTTTACTGCGGACGTGCGCCAGCAACTGTATGCGCAGGGTGCATTCATTGCATTGCTGCTGGCTGGGTTAGGGACTGCGCTGGTCTGGGTCGCTAGCATGCTGGAGCGCCAGCGCGAACGCAGCCGACGCGTGGAACTGGCGCTGGCCGAGCATGAGCTGAAGTTCGGCCGTCTCGTTGACCAGCTCGACAGCTATTTCGTCTATGGCCGTGATGCAAACGGCCGGCTCACCTCGGTCAGCGATTCGGTGCGGCGCGTGCTGGGCTTTGCGCCGCAGGACTATCGTGAACGCGAGGAGGAATTGTTGACCGCAGCCCCGCTCAATCGTACGGCCTGGGACTTGTTCGAAGCCGGGGCCGAGCGCGCCGCGCGCAACTATGAGATAGAAGTACACGATGCCGCAGGCGCCGTTCATCGCATCGAACTTTCGGAAGTTCCGCTGCATGGCGAGCGGGGCGAATATCTTGGCTGCGACGGCATAGCGCGCGATGTCACGGCGCAACGGCAGTTCGAGCGTGAGTTGGGTGATGCCAGGGACCAGGCGGAATCCGCCAACCGCGCCAAGAGCCAGTTTCTCGCCAATATGAGCCACGAGATTCGCACGCCGATGAACGCCGTCATCGGCATGGCGACCCTGCTGGGCAAGACCGTGCTCGATCCAAGGCAGCGCGGTCTGCTCGGCCAACTGCAATCATCTGCGCGCCTGCTGCTGGGCATTATCGATGACGTGCTGGACCTGTCGCGCATTGAGGCGGGCCGCCTTGACCTGACGCGTGACTTGTTCGATCTGGATCAGGTCGTGACAGATCTGTCTGCGCTGGTCGGCGAGCGTGCCCGGGAAAAGCATCTTGAGGTGCTGTTCGCAATCGAACCGGATGTGCCACGCGCACTGGTTGGTGACTCCTTGCGCTTGCAGCAGATCCTGATCAACCTGGCGACCAACGCGGTCAAGTTCACGCCGCGTGGTGAGGTGCTGGTCGAAATAAGCTGCCAGCCGGCCGGTGCAATGAACCAGACCCTGCTGCGTTGCGCCGTACAGGACAGCGGGCCTGGGATATCCCGCGAAGATCTGGCGCGTTTGTTCCAGCCGTTTACCCAAGTGGATACTTCCGATACACGCCGTCATGGCGGTGCGGGCCTGGGGCTGGCGATCTGCAAGCGCCTGGTCGAGCTGATGGATGGTCGCATCGGATGTGATAGCGAGCCTGGTCAAGGCAGCACTTTCTGGTTTGAAGTGCCGTTGGGCATCGGTGATGCACCGGCTCTGGCGCAGCGCCCTGCGGCCGGGTTACGCGCGCTGGTTGTGGACGACAATGCAACGACGCGCGAAGTCTTCGGCACCATGCTCGAATCCCTGCGTTTCGAAGTCTCGCTGGCGGAATCCGCGGAAACCGCGCTGGCGCGCATGAGTACGGCGCAGCCGCCGTTCGACCTGCTGCTGCTGGACTGGAAGTTGCCGGGTATGGACGGCCTGGCCGCATTGGCGGAACTTGATCGGCGTGGGCTGAAACGGCCCGGCATCGTCATGGCGACAGCGTATGGTGATACCGCGCTCATGCAGGCGGCAGAACGTGGTGGGGTGGACGTTTTTCTGCATAAGCCGATCAGCCCGTCGACGCTGCATGACGCTGCCCTGCAGGCGCTGGGAGCTACACGTGGCTCTCGCATGGAGGCTGGTGGGGCGGCGCCGGATACTAGTTATTATTTTCCACAAGGTGGCAAGGTCCTGCTGGTCGAAGACAATGCGATCAACCGCCAGGTGGCACAGGAACTGCTGCGCGACGCGGGATTGTCTGTCGACAGCGCCGGCACCGGGCTGGAGGCTCTGCAGCGCCTGGAGCTGACGCCCTACGACGTCGTGCTGATGGACGTGCAGATGCCCGAAATGGACGGCATGGAGGCGACGCGGCGGCTCAAGAAGGATCCTCGTCTCGCCAGGATTCCAGTGATCGCCCTGACGGCGCATGCGCTGGCCAGCGACCGCAAGCGATTCCTGGATGCGGGCATGGACGACTACTTGTCCAAGCCTATCGAGGAGTCGCGCTTGCTGCGTACGCTGGCACGCTGGCTGCCGCATGAAGTCCGCGCCTATGCGTCACCCCGCCCCGCCACGCCCACGGTGGCAGCGACCGAGGCAGTGGCCGGCATCGATCTGGCGGCGGCGCTGGATCGGGTAAACGGCAAACGTGACCTGCTCTGGCGCCTACTGTCGGATTTCCGCAGCCGCTATGTCGACGCTGCCGAGCGTATCGCCCGCCTGCTGGCCCAGGCCGATGGTGTTGCCGCGCAGGATCTGATCCATACCGTAAAGGGCGCGGCGGCAACCTTGTGTGCGCAGCGCATCGCCGCGGCAGCGGCGCGGCTGGAAACTGCCTTGCGCGAGTCCGCCCCGGTTGAGAACTTGCTGCTTGAACTGGCCCAGGCCCTGCAGGAACTGGCCGCGGCCGAGTTGCCGCAGGCGGCCGTTGCGACGGAGCTGGCTGCCTCGCCACCTGAAAATTGGGATGCGCTGTGGCGCCAGCTGGTCGAGGAACTTGAAGGGGGTAGTCTGGATGCAGCGACGACGCTGGCGCAGTTGCAGCAGGGCCTGAATCAGCAGGGCCGCGGACAGCTGGCGGCCCTGCAGGCAGCCGTCGATCAGCTTGACTACGCGGCGGCATTGGACTGGTGCCGAATGCGGGTTCCAGCAAGAGATCTGTCATGACCTCGCGGCCCAGTGTGCTCATCGTTGATGACGAACCAGCCAATGTACGGGTTCTCGCCGAAGCCTTGCAGGGAGCTTACGAACTGCGCTTTGCCACCGGCGGCGAACGTGCGCTGGCGCTGGTCGCGCAGCATGCAATCGATCTGATCCTGCTCGACGTTGTGATGCCGGGGCTGGATGGTTTCGCGCTGTTGCGTCGACTCAAGGCGGAGCTGGTCACGCGCGAAATCCCGGTCATCTTTGTCACCGCTCGCGACGAGGTCGGTGAGGAGGAGCGCGGTTTTGATGCGGGAGCGGTCGACTACATCACCAAGCCTATCAGCCCGCCGATAGTGCGTGCGCGTGTGCGTACGCATCTGGAGCTCAAGCGCCAGCGCGACTTGCTTGAGCAGCGCGCTCTGATCGACGGTCTGACCGGAATCGCCAATCGCCGCCGTTTCGACGAGGAATGGGCGCGCCGCGCGGCGCGTGCTTTCGAGCAAGGTCGCGCGCTGCGTCTGTTGCTGATCGATATCGATCACTTCAAGGACTACAACGACTACTACGGCCATGGCCCCGGCGATGAATGCCTGCGGCGCGTTGCTGCTGCACTGCAGGAGGCCGGTCAGGCGGCCGGTGATCTGACGGCGCGTTATGGAGGCGAGGAATTTGCGGTGATCCTCGACGACGCGCCGCGCGGCGACCTCGCCGCGTATGCGCAGAAGTTGCTCGCTGCCGTACGCAATCTGGCGCTGCCGCAAGTGCGCGCTGATGCCACGACATGGCTAAGCATCAGTATCGGTGCGGTCGAGCGTGTGCCAGGCAGCCGCGACGGTCGCGATATTCTGGAAAGTGCAGATCGCTTGCTGTATGAAGCCAAGCGCGGCGGGCGCAACCGATGCGTCCTGGCAGACACCGATACAACGGCAGTCCGTGTATTGCTCGGGGAGGAATTCATATGATCCGGCTCAGGGTGTTCGGGCTTGCATTGGCCGTGGCCGGTTCGGCCTTGGCCGAAAAGGGCGCAACCAGCAGCGATGAGGCAGAGCAGCAGGCCTTGCTGCAGCTGCTGGCCGAGGAAACCGAAGTCGCCACGCGCACACGTGAGAACGCGGATTTTGTGCCCGGCATCGTCAGCGTGCTGTCGGCCGAAGAAGCACGTGCCCTCGGCGCACGTTCCGTGCTCGACGCCATCGCCTTGCTGCCGGGAATCGAGGTCAATCGCGATCCCAACGGCGCGGCAACGCTGCGGGTGCGCGGAATAGATGCTTTTTTTAATTCTGGAAACGTAAAGATATTGGTTAATGGTCTGGATACTTCCTATCCCGTTGCTGCGCAGAACTCCGCTACGCTGCTGATGCCGTTGAATATAGTGGACAGGATAGAGGTGATTCGCGGTCCCGGTTCCGTCGTGTTTGGTGACTTTGCTTTGAACGGACTGGTGAACATCGTTACCCATGCCGGTCGCGACACTGCTTTCGCCGGCGTCGGCGCCGGCGGCGAGCGTCTTGTCGGTGGGTCCTTGTCGGGCGAGGGTGGCGACTGGAAATGGCAGTTCGATCTCACGCGCGAGACCAGCCAGCGTTACGATGCGCCCGGCCGGGGCGAGGCGGACGAAACGCGCAACTACGGTGCGCTGCGAGTCGCGCGAGGCGGTTTCGCGCTCAAGGCTGCAGGGCTAGTGCGAGACCAGCGCAGACTGGTAGTTGCTGCCGGTTCGCCAATACCGACGCTGCGCACGCCCAAGGAGCACACCAAAGCGCTGGAAGCCCGTTATGACTGGCGTTTCGCTGATGACGACCGTATCGGCCTTTGGACCCGCTACTCGGACGCGGATTACGCAGGTGGCCAGTTCTTTGTTGCGGACCGCCGCGAGATGGGTAGCGATGCGAATTGGCGCTTCGACCGCCATCACCTGCTCGCGGAAATTGCATTCGGCGTGCTGGATGTCGACTACGCAACCTTGCCCGTTGTAGCGCTGCCGCCAAATCTGCCGCCACCAGCCGGGCGGCGGCCAGCCAGCGTCGGCACGAAGTTGTCGTCCCACTCCCTGTTGTTGCAGGACCAGTTTGACTGGAGCGAACAGCTCAGTCTTACCGCAGGCCTGCGCTACGATCGTTTTGCTGATGTGACGACACGCATTACGCCGCGCATCGGTGGGGTATGGCGCGCGAGTGATGCCAATACGATCAAAGCGCAGTACGGCGAAGGATTCCGCACGCCGATCATGACCGAGCTGTACGACAGCGGTACGCGTAATACCCAGCTCGACTTCGAGAGCGTCAGCACCAGCGAACTGACCTGGATCCATCGCCGCCAGGACAGCCTGTGGCGCGCGACGGTGTATCACGCGCTGGTAAATGACTATCTCGGGCCGGCCGGTCCACCGGGTGCGGGCTTCCGCAATCGGGGCTATCTCAGTTCCCGCGGCATAGAACTCGAAGCGAGCATGCGCTTGGGCGATGCCTGGCGCGTGACTGCCAACCTGACCCGTATCAAGACCAGTCTGCAGACGCCGACGCCAATCAGTGCAACACCGCCGAAACAGACCATATTTGGAACACCGGATGTTCTGGCCAATCTCGGTGTCATTTACCAGCCCAGCGAACAATGGACCCTGGGCACAAACTGGAACCGGGTCGGTGCGCGCGCTGTACCGCCGCAGAAAGTCAGGGGCTATAGCACGCTAAACCTGTCGGCGGAGCGTCATTTCGTCGCCGTCCCTGGGCTGAGCCTGAGGCTGGCCTTGCGCAATGCAAACAGTGCACAAGTCACTTATGTTCTGAATCGTCCGATACCGAACCCGCCGTTGATCCTGGACTACGGTGCGCGTGCCTGGTCAATTGAGTTGGGTTGGCAGCGCTAGCGTGATTCCACCGGGCGGTGAGCGTCGTAACAGACCGTGCGCCTCCCAGCGGCACCGGTGCCGCGGCTGCATCTGGCGATTGTTCTCGAAATCACCGCTGCAGCCATATCGCGGCTGGTCAGCCGGAGCAAGACAGCACAACAGCCTTGGGACTGCTCAGTGCCTCTTCCTTGATGGTGCCGGTGGAGGGAATCGAACCCCCACTCTGTTGCCAGAAACAGATTTTGAGTCTGCCGCGTCTACCAATTCCGCCACACCGGCACAGGTGCTACGCCAGATAAGAGCTGGCGCGGGTAGGGGCAGCGAGTATAGCGATTGGTGAACTGGGCGCAACCGATAGCTGCGAGTCGGGAGTAGTTTCGCGTAGAGGAGGCTATGCCTGTAGCGCCTTGGATGGAACAATGCCCGGCTAACCGCTGCCGGGAAACCCCATGGTTGATACTCACGCGCTGGGCGTAGTACGAGTCTGTCTGGCTGGTATCGCGCCGCATCGCGTGTGGCTGGTGACCTGGCTGTGTTTTCTGGTTCCGCTGCTGCTCTATCTGCCGACCTTGAGTTACGGCTTCGTTTACGACGATCTGCCGTTGGTCGCGCGCAACGAGGCGATTCGTTCGTTGTCCGCGGCACTGGGCTACTTCCAGCACGATTTCGACGCCTATACGCGTGACTGGCAGGGCGTGCAGAGCAATTACTACCGCCCCATGACCTTTCTGGTCATGGCGTTGGTGCAGCCCTGGGCGGGCGGCGATCCGGCGCGCTGGCACGCTTTGGTTATCGTGCTCAACGCCCTGGTGGGTGCACTCGCGTTTCGCGTATTGCTGGCGCATCGGCTGTCGTTGATGCGGGCGGCGTTTGGCGCGCTGTTGTTTTCATTGCAT
The DNA here is from genome assembly GCA_016790075.1 of Rhodanobacteraceae bacterium. GTDB lineage: Bacteria > Pseudomonadota > Gammaproteobacteria > Xanthomonadales > Rhodanobacteraceae > Tahibacter. Next base: position 161,661 of record JAEUPP010000068.1, read on the forward strand.
CCCCTGCATGTGCACAGTGCGGCCTGGATTACCGGGCTGCACGACGTGCTGGCTGGCGGGTTTGTGCTCTTGGGGTATTGGGCGCTTGCCCGCTGGCTGGATCTCGGCGGGGAGTCGAATGCGCCCGCGCTTCGGCGTTCCACGCCGGTAGTGTTCGCAGTCTGTCTGGTACTCGGGCTGCTGAGCAAGGAAAGCAGTCTCGCCCTGGCTTTGCTGGCCTTGCTGCTGGCGGGCTTGAGCGCATGGCAGCGAGCGGACTTGCGCCGGCGCGCGGTAGCGGTCGCAACGACCAGCGTCGTGCTTTCGGTCGGGTACCTGCTGCTGCGTAGCCAGGTGCTTGGAGGATTTGCACGGCCGTTTCCTACCGCGCCGGATTGGCCACAGGCGTTGGCCAGCATTGCGCCGCTATGCGTGGCCTATCTGAAGGTCTGGGTTGCACCTGTCGATCTCTCCCTGTTCAGCAGTTTTCGTCCGGTTTCGCAGTGGGCCGACTGGCAGTCGCTGTTGGCCTGGTTCTGCCTGTTGCTCCTGGCCGGCGCGGCGCTGGTTCTGGGCTGGCGGCGGCGGAACTGGGCTTACCCCCTGTTGTTCGGCGCCTGCCTTCTGGCCCCGCATCTCAATCTGCGCGTGCTCAATCCCGAATGGGCGTTGATGCATCGCTACTTTTATTTGCCGGGCCTGGCGCTGGCCTGGATGGCGGCGCTGTTGCCGGTGCCGTCACGTCTGCGGCGTGCAGCGCCGCTGATAGCTGCGGCTGTGCTGGTTGCACTCGCGATCGGCACCTTGCATGACATGCGTGCCTATAGAGATGAATCGGCGTTCTGGGCCAAGGCAGTGGACAAGGATGCGGCGAGTTCCGTCGCCTGGGCCGAGCAGGGGCGCTTGCTGCTGGAGCGGGGCGATGTGGATTCAGCACGCGCTGCCCTGCAGCGCGCGGTCCAGCTCGATCCCGGCTATCTGCTGCCGCGGCTGCGTCTGGGCAATCTGGCGTTTTCCCAGCGCGACTACGCGCTTGCCGCAGAACACTATCGCACCGCGACCGTACATAGCCCCGGTTATCCGCCGGCCTGGCGTAACTTGCCCACGGCCTTGCTCGCCGCAGGTCAGCGACAAGCAGCCTTCGAGGCGGCTGAGGAGGCGATGCGGCGTTTTCCGGCCGATGCCGAAGTACTGGCTGCCGTCGGAACAGTGCGCAAATTGGGCGGGGATCTGCCCGGCGCGCTGCGCGCCTTTCAGGTGCTGGTAACCGTGCGGCCTGGAGATGCGGCTGTCTGGCTGCGGCTGGCAAGTCTGCAGGCTGAGGCAGGTGCTGCTGACGACGCCCTGCAGAGCCTGTCCCGCGCCACGGCGCTGACACGTGATCCGGCTGTGTTAAACGCGGCTGAGCAGCTGCGGCGCTCGCTTGAGGCGGGGCGCTGAGTCGTTGCCGCAGCACTGCCGTTAAGGCAAAAAAGAAGAGGCCCCGATCAGGGCCTCTTTGTGTATCACCGTTGTAATCTAGCTGCTCAGTCAATCGAGAACTTGGTCAGCTCCGCGGGCAGCGGCTCATCAGCGGTCACCGTTACCGACCAGGAGTTCAGCGTGCCGGTGCATATGGCATCGTCATCGGCGACGTTGAGTGTCCAACTCAGCGCGCCAGCTGTGGCGCTGCCGTTGAAGGCCGCCATGACCGTGGCGCCCAACGGGGAGGGTCCATTGCCAGCGATGTTGGTGGCGGTTGCGCAAGTGACCGGCGTGGCGCCCTGGTCATCGAAGGTCACGTTCGTTCCGGTCCAGTCGCCGTTGGTGCCGCAGTCCTGGATGATCGGCGTTGCGGCCACGACCGGATTCGACGAGGCCAGGGTGATATCGACGTCTTCCGCCCAGGTATGGGTGATGGTCACGTTGAGATTGACGTCGGTGATGTTTGTCGGGCTACCAGGGCCCGCCGCGGACGCAGTCGTATTGACATTGCCAGCGTCCGGAATCGCCACCGGCGTACCCGCGCCGTTAAAGGTCTGAGTTATTGCAAGAGCGCTGGCAGAGGCAAACAGCGTGCCGCAAAACAGGGACAAGGCAAGCATGTGCTTATTCATTGGACCTCCAGGTTGTAGCGGTTTGCGTGGCAGGCAATGGGAAGTAGCCACCGCGGTCATGGCGAAGATACGTTGGCGTACGCGAGGATTAGGATCGCAACAGGCAGCCCCCCACCGGATGCTAACCGCTAATTAACGATGGTTTCGCAAAATTTGCAAGACAGAACCATCGCTATCTGTCGCCCATAGGATGCGCTACAGTATGCGGCTACGTTTCGGCTGGCTTGCACGGGCTTCCTGCAAGGGCTCGAACATTCTGCTGCAGCCTTTGTATCTACTTGGTTCACAGGGAAAATTGCCCGACTGCTCGCGACAGCCAGAAGGCCGCAGCATCGGCGCTTCGCGGAGACCGCTGCGGTGTTGAAGGGGCGTTGGATCGTAAGCACCAGCCTGCTGCTCATGCTTGGTTTTGCGCTGGTTAGCTGCCAAGCGCCCGATAATCCGGCTCCGACGGCGATTGCGACGGGTGAAGACCCGGTAATCGCCAGGTTCAATGGTGGCGAAGTGCGGCGCAGTGAAATCGCCCGTAGCCTGGAGCGCCGTGTCGCGCGCGCGGGTGACGGCTTGGAGGTACGGCGCGCGCAGGTCCTGGCTCTGGCCCAGCGCCAGGCGCGCACCGCCCTGCTTTACCAGCGGGCACTGGCGTCCGGTATGGTGCGCCGTGGCGATGTCGCGCAGCGGCTGGCGGCACGTCGGGACTTGGTGCTGGCGCGTGACTGGCTCGATCGCGAGGTGCTGTCGCAGGTCAGCGTTTCCCCTGCCGAGCTTGACGTAGAGCTTGCCCGCCGCGAGCCCCAGGCGACGCGGCCGGAGACACGGTCCTTCAGTCATATTTTTCTGCGCGCGACCGATCCGGCTTCGGTGCAGCGCGCCGCTCGCCTCGCCGAGGAAATTCGCGAGCGTGCGGAATCAGGTGAGTCTTTCGCCGCACTGGCGCAGCAGCATTCCGATTCCATTACATCCCGTGCCGGTGGCGCGGTGCGCCTGGTGCGCCGGGATGCGCTGAGCGCTGATCTGGGCAAGCTGATTTTTGAACTCGCCGAAGGTGCGGTCAGCGAAGTCATCACCAATCGGGACGGGGTACACCTGTTTCACATCGATGCGGTTGTGCCTGCCGCTCCGGTCGATGTGGCGGCCTTGCGCTCCGTGGTCGTCGATCAGTTGCGCCGTCAGGCCCGTGAGGCTGCAGTCAGCAAGGTGCGCAGCGCCGCGCTGGCTGAAGCGGGCATCGATATTTCTGCGCTGGCCGCCGGCCTGGATACTGGCTGCGGCGCTCCGGACCGCATCGTATTCAAACTGCATGATCAAGCGCTGACCTGCGAAGGTTGGGCAATACTGCGCCGGCGCTGGCCGGACTTGCAGTCGACGGATGCGGTTACCGCACTGACTTTCCTGGTGTTCAACCGCGTGCTCGCCCAGCGTGAGTTGCAGCGCCCCGGATCCGGCGAGGGGAGGGTGCGCAAACTGCAAATGGCAGACCGCAACGAGCTGATCGCGGCCTACCGTGATGATCTGACCGATGCGGTCGATGTTTCGGTCAGTACCGCCGAACTGGAGACGGCTTACCGCGAGCTGCAACATTCGGCGCCGGAACTGCGGGAATTTGTCGCCGACCTGCTGTTCTTCGAGCAGTCGGGCGACGATGTCGCCGAGGTCTACGCGCGCGGCGAGAAGTTTGCGGCCCAATTGCGTGCCGGGGTTGATTTCGCTGCCTTGCAGGCACGCCTGAAGCAGGAGCCTGGAGTAAGAACCTGGTCGGCGCAGGGAGGGATGACCATGGCGGAACTGGGGCGCGACCAGCCGCCGTTGCGCGACGAATTACTGCGCCTGGCTCCGGGCGAGGTTTCGGTGCCCGTGTTGATCGGCGGAAACCCGGTGCGTGCCGGCGCTGAAACCCTGATCAGTCAGAAGGGCCTGCTGTTCGTGCGCAAGACCGAGGAGCGTCGGCTCAGTCTGGAGGCGGCACGCGACTATTTGACCCGCACGCTGGTAGATGCGAAACGGGTCGCAGCGCAGAAACGTACCTATGAAGACCTCGACAAGCAGGCTGATCTGGCTGTGCTGCTGCCTGACGGTTGACGGGCTGGCCTGCGGCGCGGCAGCTGCAGAGCGTCAGTGTGTCTGGTCCAGTGCGAGCTGTCTCTGATCGCGTTCGTACCAGAAGTTTTCGAGCGGACGGAATACGCTGCAGCTGGTCATGGGGCCACGGTAGATATGCAGTGAGACCGCGACCTCCTGTTCACTGGGATTGCAAATCGTGTGGTATTCGTGCGGCGGGATCAGGCTGCCGGCCGAGCCGGCGCCGGCGATCATGGTGCCGCGCGACTCGAAACGGTACCGGTTTTCTTCATTGCCGGTCATCTCGTACGGGGTGATTTCCAGCAGGCCGTACCAGACACCTTCGACGCACCACATGCCGGCGTGATCATGAATAGGCGTGCCCTGTCCGGGGCCCCAGGTCATGGCAATCACGCTATAGCCATGTTCTTCGCTGCGGTAGAGTTCGCGCCGGGCGTAGTGGTCGCCCACTGCCTCGAACACGCAATCCGGCAGACGGACTTCGGGATCGCGGATCAGGCGGCACAGTGTGTGGCGGAGCTGGTCAGTGATTTCGGTCGGACAATCGCGGCAGATCGCGTTGTCGAGCGCATCGATAAGGCGCTGTGCGCCAGGGAATGGCAGGGTCAGCATGGTCATGCCCGCAAACGGAAGCGGCGATTCTACAGCCGCGCCAGGAACTGTGCGATGGCGGCGCCGAATCGCGCGATGTCGACGAGGAACGCGTCGTGGCCCTGTGGGCTGTCCAGGGCGACGAAATCGACATGTGCACCGCCGGTGCGCAGGCCTTCCGCAATTTCCTGCTGCTGGCTCAGCGGAAACAGGATGTCAGTCTCGACTCCAATCACGAGTGCGCGCTGCAGGTGAATGCGCGCGAGCGCGTTGGCGACGTTGCCTTCGCCATATTCACCGATGTCGAACCAGTCGCTGGCGCGGGACAGGTACAAGTAGCTGTTCGGATCGAACTGGCGCACGAAGCGGCGGGCATGGCCGATCAGGTAGGACTCGATCTGGAACTCCGCCGCAAAGGGCTCCTCGTCACGCTGGTCCGATTCGAGGCGGATGCGGGCGAAACGGCCGACCCATTCCATTGCCGAGCGGTAGGTGATCACGCCGAGCTTGCGTGCAATCGACATACCCGCTTCCGGGTAATGTTCGTCGCTGTAGTGGCCCTGATTCCACTGTGGATCCAGGCGTATCGCCTCGCGCTGCAGCGAGCGGATCGCAATGGCGAATGGTTGTGCCTGCGGTGCCGTGGAGATGCTGACATGGCTGCGTGCGCTATCCGGATGCAGCGCGAGATAGGCGAGCGCCGTCATGCCACCCATGGAGTTGCCAAGCAGGCAGGCAAGCTGTGTTATGCCAAGCCCATGCACCAGGGCGTTGGCCGCATTCGCCGCATCCTCCAGCGTGAGTTCGGGGAAGCTGAGCCGGTAGGGCTCGCCGGTGGCTGGATCGATCGATGCGGCGCCGGTCGAGCCTTTGCAGCTACCCAGTGTGTTCACGCAGATCACGAACCAGCGCGTGGTATCGATGTATTTGCCTGGGCCCAGCATGTCTTCCCACCAGCCCGGTGCTGGGTCCTCGGCGTTGGAAGCGGCATGTGCACTCGGCGACAGGCCGGTGAAAATCAGGATCGCGTTGTCGCGCGCCGGGCTGAGTTCGCCCCAGGTTTCGTAGGCCAGGCGTGCGGCATGCAGGTGGCCGCCGCGCTTCATCGCAAACGGCGTAGGCAGATCGAAATAGCGGCGGGCGTCGCCCATGGCGTCGTCGTCAGGCTGCGGCAGTGCGCGGAGGCGGCGACTGTAAACTTCTGGCCCAGCCAATCCAAGGCTTGCCATACGCCGGTCTTCACCAACCATGTTCGCGAACTCCCGTCCCGTCGACAGCAGCCAGAGCGGTGTACATCCGCGCCTTATGGCCACCGTACAGCGCCACCTCGATCATCCGTTCCGGCGGCCGGTCGCTGAACACTCGCGCCGCGCGTTTGATGAGCTGGCGAGTGTGCTTGCCGCTGATTCGCGGCCACGCGTGCTCGATTCGGGCTGCGGCACCGGAGCAAGTACTTTGCGGCTGGCGCCCTTGCATGCGGACGCTGTCGTGATCGGGGTCGACAAGTCCGCGCAGCGGCTGGGGATCGGCCAGCGTCAGGCCAAGGCAGCGGATGCGCCGCGCAACATGCTGTTGTTGCGCTGCGATCTGGTGGATTTCTGGCTTCTGGCCGCGGCGGCGCGCTGGCGTTTCACCCAGCAGTACCTGCTGTATCCGAACCCCTGGCCCAAGCCCGAGCACCTGCAGCGGCGCTGGGCTGCACATCCGGTGCTTCCCTCGCTGCTTGCCTGTGGTGGGCAATTGGAACTGCGCACGAACTGGAAAATCTATGCGCAGGAATGGTCAGCCGCACTCGGGCTTGCGGGCATCAGCGCAGCGCTGGACTGCTGCGACGAGGTAACCCAGCCGGACTTGACACCGTTTGAGGCCAAGTACCGCGCATCGGGGCATGTGTTGTGGCGGGTCAGGGCGGATGCGGCGAAGGCAGCCGCTGCGGCATGAGCGGCGGCAGGCAAGTACTCGCTATGGCACGACCTCGTCGATCACAAGCGTTACCGGCGTTTTGCTGTCTACAGCGACAGGGGCAGACAATTTCTGCAGGTCGCCGCTTTGCGCCTTGGCATTGCCGCTGGCCGAGATGCGTGCGCCGACAACAACTTGTGGAAATTGAGATAATTTCATGTTTGGCAGCATGCCCATGGCCTCAGTCAGTACGACCTTGGCCGGCAGGTCCGCCAGGGTCAGGCGCTGCACGGCCAGCGGCATCGGCGGGCCGGCGGCAGCGCGCGCGAACACGAACACGCTGGCGCCGGCGGGCGCCCTGTCGCGCAGTGCTGGGGCCAGCGAAACTTCCACGTTCAGGGCAATGGTCGAGTCGTTCTTTGCGGGCACCTCGGCAGTGGCAGGGGGCGCAGCGGGTGTGTTCTCCACAGCGGCCACCGGTGCTGCTGTTGTCTCATCCAGTCCAGCCCGCTGGCGCGCATCGGCGATCTGGCGATCGAGCGAGCCGCGTGCATCGGATTCCGGCGGCAACAGCGTGCGCAGACGTTCCCAGTGTGCCGTGGCCTGCGCATAGCGCTGCTGCTGGTAGTCGGCGATGCCGAGCAGCCAGAGGCCGCGCTGGTGATCCGGCTCGGCCTTCAGCACGGCCTCCAGCAGTTCGCGGGCCTGGCCTTCGATGCGGCGCCCCGTGCTGGCCAGGGCGAGCGCCTCAGCGTAGTCGACCTGGACATCCCGATTTTCCCGGGCGCGGTCGTAGGCGTTCTTCAGCGCATCCCGCGCTTCGGTGAAACGCTCCATCGACTTGTAGGCGCGGCCCAGCAGCATCCAGCCTTCGACATCGTCAGGGTTCAGGGCGAGCTTGTCGGCGAGTCCCTTGACGGCGGCATCCATGTCCGGCCCCGGCGCGCCGTTCATTGCCGCCGCCGCGGCCATGGTTGCCGGGTCCATCGCCTTGACATTGCCAAGCTGCGTGTAGAGGCCGATGGCGGCTGCGGGCAGGAGCAGGAGTATCGCCAGAGCGCTGTTGAATGCGGCGTGTGTACGTGGCGGCATCGCTGCGGTGGCTTGCTGCTCCAGTGCCGAAAGCTTGACCAGGTGTTCCTCGGCCGTGATGACACCGGCGGCAAGTGCGTCGTCGAGGGCGCGGCGCTTTGCGGCGGATGGCGCAGCCGCACGGCCACGAAGCAACGGCAGCAGCAGAATTGCCAGTGCGGCCAGCAGCATCAATGCGGCCGTCAGTACGAATGCGGTAGTCACCAGTCTTCCTCCTGCGACGCGACAGCGACCGCGGCCGGTGGCTGGTTCAATGACGCCTGGCGGCGCCGGACGATAACAACGACGATCCCGGCGCCGACGGCGAGTGCGAGCAGCGGCCCGAACCAGAGCAGCCAGGTCGAGGTACTGAGCGGCGGGTCATAAAGCACGAACTGCGAATAACGCGCGACAAGATAGTCCTTGATCTCGGTATTGCTCTTGCCCGAGCGCATCTGCTCGAATACTTCGCGGCGCAGGTCGCCTGCAAGCCCCGCGTCGGAGTCGGCGAGGTTCTGGTTCTGGCAGACCAGGCAGCGCAATTCGCGGGTCAGCGCCTGGAAACGTTTTTCTTCCGCCGTGTCCTTGAAATCGAGCGGCTGTACCGCATGGGCGGCAAGGGTGAACAGCAGCGCAAATGCGGCAGCCAGCGTTCTGCGGAAAATTCTCATGGTTGTCATTTCCCGCTTTGCGCTGCAGCAAGACGAGCAGCGGCGATCGCCGGTTTGAGTTCTTTCTCCACGTAGCCGGGCGTCAGTGCGCCGATGCGCTTGAGCCGGATCATGCCTTCGCCGTCGACAAGAAAGGTCTCGGGCGCGCCGTAGACGCCGAAGTCGATCGCAGTGCGACCGGCCTGGTCAGTGACGATGACATCATAAGGATTGCCAAAACGCGCGAGCCAGGCGTTGGCGTCGGCCGGATCATCCTTCCAGTTGTAGCCGATCAGCGGCACGCCCAGCTCCTTCGCATAGCGCACGAGTACCGGGTGCTCGTCGACGCAGCTTGGGCACCAACTGCCGAATACATTGAGCAAATACGGCTTGCCTTTGAGATCGGCGCTGCCGAACTGGCGTGTCGTGTCGTTGAGTACCGGGAGACTGAATGCGGGTGCAGTCTTGCCGATCAGTGGCGAGGGAACTTCACGCTGATCGTGCTGCATGTTCCAGCGCAGTCCGAAACCCAGCAGCGCGACCAGCAGTGCGAAAGCGAACAGCGGCAGCAGGCGTGCCATCAGCTTGCCTCCGCCGCGAGTGGTGCCGCATTGGCGGGAACCGGTGCGGGCACCGGCTCGGCGTCGCGGGTGAGTGCAAGGCTGCGGAAGCGGCGGTCGGCCGCTGCGATGAAGCCGCCGAGCATCATCAGCAGCGCACCCAGCCAGATCCAGCGAATGAACGGTTTGACATAGACGCGTAGCGACCAGGCGCCCTCGTTGCCGACGGGTTCGCCCAGGGCGACATAGATGTCGCGCGTAAAGCCGGGATCAATCGCCGACTCGGTCTGCACCTGGCCACGCAGATAGCGCCGTTTCTGTGGCGACAACGTGGCGATTGTCGCGCCGTCGCGACTGATCACGACCGTGCCCGCATCGGCCTCGTAGTTGGGACCCTGGCTATGGCGTGCGCCGTCAAAACGCACATCATAGGCGCCGATACGCGTGCTCTCCCCGGGAGCAAAGCGCAGGTCGCGTTCTATGCTGGTCGCCTCGGTCACCAGCACGCCGGTGACGAATACGCCGACACCAAGATGCGCGCAGATCATGCCCAGCATTTCCGGCGTGAAACGGCGTCCCAGTGGCGCGTGACGCCAGCGCGACAGGGCGTAGAGCGTGATGCCGAGTCCGACCCAGAGCCCAAGGCCCACTCCCGCGACCGCCTTGAACGGCAGGTCAGCTGCGAGCAGCCAGGCCAGCACCGCTGCGGCTGCGGCCAGGGCGAGGGCCGGCAGCAAGGCGCGGAATGCAGCTGGCAGTTGGGCCTGCCGCCATTTGAGGAAAGGTCCGAAGGGCAGCAACAAGATGACAGGCGCCATCAGCAGCACGAACATGAAACCGAAGTACGGCGGCCCTACCGAGATGCGGCCCGCATCGAGGGCCTCGCCCAGCAGTGGAAACAAGGTGCCGAGCAGCACCATCAGTGCCGCGATCGAGAACAGCAGGTTGTTGATGAGTAGCAAGGTATCGCGGCTGACCGCCGCGAACGGCTCGCCACCGGCCACCTTGGGTGCGCGCAGCGCATAAAGCAGCAGCGAGCCGCCGACGACGACGACGAGGAAAGCGAGCACGAACAGGCCACGCTCGGGGTCGCTGGCGAACGCATGTACCGAGGTCAGCACGCCAGAGCGCACGAGGAAGGTGCCTAGCAACGAAAGTGAGAACGCGGCGATAGCCAGCAGCAAGGTCCAGGCGCGGAACGAGCCGCGTTTTTCAGTAACGGCCTGGGAGTGGATCAGCGCGGTACCCACCAGCCAGGGCATGAAGGAAGCGTTCTCGACCGGATCCCAGAACCACCAGCCGCCCCAGCCGAGCTCGTAGTACGCCCACCAGGAACCCAATGCAATGCCGAGGGTGAGAAAGGCCCAGGCAACATTGGTCCAGGGACGTGCCCAGCGCACCCAGGCCACGTCCAGCCGGCCGCCGAGCAGGGCAGCCAGTGCAAACGCGAACGCGACCGAAAAACCGACATAACCCATGTAAAGCATGGGCGGATGAACGATGAGACCGAAATCCTGCAGCAGCGGGTTGAGATCGTTGCCGTCCGGCAGCGCGGGCACATGGCGCAGGAACGGATTGGAAGTGAACAGCGTGAACAGCAGAAAGCCCAGACTGACGAAGCCGAGCACACCGAGCACGCGCGCCATGAACACCTCGGGCAGCCGGCGGCTGAAAGCGGCGACCGCGACGGTCCACAGGTTGAGTATCAGTATCCAGAGCAACAGCGAGCCTTCGTGCGCGCCCCAGACCGCGGAGAAGCGGTAGTACCAGGGCAGTGCCGCGTTCGAGTTCTGGGCCACATAGGCCACCGAGAAATCCTGCTGCATAAAGGCTGCAGTCAGGATCGCGAAGGCAATGGCGACAAATGCGGCCTGGCCGGCGGATGCAGGCCGCGCCGTGGCAATCAGTGCGGTGTTGTTACGCCAGGCGCCGAGCAGCGGCAGTACGGTTTGTGCCAGCGCCAGCAGCAGGGCGAGGATCAGGGCGAATTGGCCGAGTTCGGGCAACATGATGGTCGCAGCGGCTCCGTAAATGCCGCCGCGGCGGGCCGCGGCGGTGTCAGGTTCGATGGGATCTGGCGCAGTTCAGGTACAGCGCACCGGCTGAGGTTACAGCGATTGCCGTGTCGCGGGATCCGCGCTGGTAGTGCTGCACCTATTGCGACGCAGCGTTCGGCGCGTTGACTTCGTGTTTCTTATGGGCCTTGGACATGGCTTCGGCGACGTCGCGCGGCACATAGTTCTCGTCATGTTTGGCCAGCACTTCACTCGCGACGAAACGCCCGCCTTGCATGCGCCCCGTTGCGATGACCGACTGCTTCTCGCGGAACAGGTCCGGCAATATGCCGGTGTATTCCACGGCCATGTCCGCATCGCCGTCGGTCACGGTGAAGCCGGTCTTCAGCGAATCGCTGGCGCGCTGGATCGAGCCGGCCTTGACCATGCCGCCAAGGCGGAAGCGCGCGTCGGCAGGCACCTTGCCGGCGATGACCTCGACCGGTGTGTACAGATAGGTAATGTTCTGCTGCAGCGCGAGTACGGTCAGCGTGGCTGCAACGCCGACAGCGCCCAGGACCAGCGACAGCACGATGAGGCGCCGCTTGCGCGTAGGATTCATGTGTTTTCCTCGTTGCTCTTGCGCGCACGGCGCAGGCGGCCGCGCAGTTCCCGCAGCACACGCCGACGCTTGAGCAGCGGTGCGGCGGCTTCCAGCGCAAGTGTGACCAGAAAAATGGCTATGGCGCTCCACACATAGCCGCCGTAACCGCCCATGGACACGAATTCACTCATGCGCGTTCCTCGGCCAGCGCGATCTGGCGCGCCCAGTCCTTGCCGGATTCGAGCTCAAGCAGGTCAACCCGTGCCCGGGACAACAGGCTTGCGGCAAACAGGAACTTGGTCGCGACGGCCATGACCAGCAGCGGCCAGAGCATGCGTGAATCAATCAGGGACGGCCCGAACAGCTTCACCGTATCGCCCTGGTGCAGCGTGTTCCACCAGTTCACCGAGAAATGCACGATAGGCAGGTTGACGATGCCGATCAGGGCGAGAAAAGCCGCCGCACGCGCTGCCTGGCGCCGGTCCTCGATAGCCTGATGCAGGCCGAGCACACCGAGGTAGAGGAACAGCAATACGAGTTCAGAGGTAAGCCGCGCGTCCCAGGTCCACCAGGTGCCCCACATGGGCTTGCCCCAGATCGAGCCGGTCGCAAGGCAGATAAATGTGAATGCAGCGCCGATCGGAGCCGCCGCCATGGCCAGCGTTTCGGACAGCTTGATGCGCCAAACCAGGGCGATAAAACCATTGACAGCCATGAACGCGTAGATGAACAGGCTCATCCAGGCACTAGGCACGTGTACATAGATGATGCGAAAGGCATCGCTCTGCTGATAGTCAGCGGGGGCCAGCACCAGGCCGCCATAAAGACCGATCGCGAGGCCCGCCAGCGCCGCGCCCCAGAACCAGGGCAGCAGCCGCCCTGCGAAACGGTAAAAGTACGGTGGTGAACCCAGCTTGTGGAACCAGAGTACGAGTGGATTCATGGATTCGTATCAAGTCAGGAGATGGGACAGGGCATCGGCGTCAGCTCAGCGAGATCCGCAGCGCGGCGGCACAAGCCAATGGCGCCAGCACCAGTGCCAGCGCGAGCCCGGCGCCGAGCCAGAGCAGCGGTGCCAGCACTGGCAGCCCCTGCTGTGCTGCGTTGCAGGCACCGGCGGCGAAGATCAGCACCGGCACATACAGCGGCAGGACGAGCAGCGCCAGGAGCATACCAGAGCGGCGCATGCCAACCGTCAGCGCGACGCAGACCGCACCAATCAGGCTAAGTAACGGCGTGGACAGCACCAGTGCAACCATAAGCACGGGCAGCACCGGTTGTGGTAGATACAGCAGCTCGCCCAGCAACGGCGCGACCAGCAGCAGCGGCAGCGCCGTGGTCAGCCAGTGCACGGCGATCTTGCAGGCCAGCAACAGGGCCAGCGGGTGGGGTGAGAGTACGAGCTGCTCCAGTGAGCCATCTTCCAGATCCGAACGGAACAGGGCATCCAGCGAAAGCAGGCCGGCAAGCAGCAAGGCGACCAGCACCGTGCCGGCGGCGATGCGCGCCAGCATCGTCGGTTCAGGGCCGAGGGCGAACGGAAACAGCGCAACCACCATGACGGCAAACAGAACCGGATTCAGCGCGTCGCCGCGCTGGCGCCAGACCAGACTGAGATCCCGCTGCAGCAGGGCGCGGCAGGCGGAAGTGGTACTGCCGTAGCTCATGCGGCGGCTTCCTGTCCGCGCAACTGCAGGCGCCGCGGCGTGCCCGAGGTGTAGGCATAGGCGCCATGCGAGGTTATCAGTGCAGCGCCGCCGCGCATTGCGTGCAGCTCCAGCAATCGGTTGACCAGGGTGATGCCTTCCCGATCGAGGTTGGCATACGGCTCGTCGAGCAGCCAAAGCGCCGCAGGTACCAGCAGCAACCGGGCGAGTGCGACGCGTTTTTTCTGGCCCGCGGACAGCTGGCGCAGGGCGACGTCTTCGTAACCCTCCAGCCCTACGCTCTTGAGCGCCTGATGCGGCGTGATACCGCTGCGCAAGCCGCCCAGTCCGATGGCGAAGCGCAGATTTTGCAAAGGCGACAATTCGCCTTTGATGCCGAGCAGATGGCCGAGCAACGCGACCTGGTGCGACAGCCGTGCCAGCGTCAGCGGCTCGCCGTTGAGCAGCACGGTGCCGGTACTGGCTTGCAGCAGTCCGGACAGCACCTTGAGCAGGGTGGTCTTGCCGCTGCCGTTGTCGCCTTCCATCAATACGACCTCACCCGCCCCGAGCCGGAAGCTCAGTGGTCCAAAGATAGGCTCGTCATTGCGCAGGTAGGCCAGGCCGCGCGCTTCCAGCAGCGGCGGCGCCTCCAGGGGGATAGGGGAATTCATGCGGGCGCAATCCTAACCGCGCACGTGCGCGGTTGTCATGGATCGCGGCGATGCGCCGCAGGCCGGTGCGTTGAACTGAAGGTCCAGGCTCGGCAACGCCCCATTGCCTGCGGCTGTTCAGCGCGTGCTGCCGTCCAGGTAAGCGTGGTACTGGCGCAGGATTTCGGGATCGGGATTGGCCCATTGCGGCAGCAACGCGCTGGCCTCGGCCAGGGCGGTTTTCCGGTCGCCCGCATGTCCTTGCGCACCTGCCGCGCGGGCAAGCAGAGCCCAGGCCAGGGCGCGTGTTCCGGCGCTGCCGGCGCCGGCGTCGACGGTACCGTCGATGACACGCCGGGCAAGTTTTTCTGCTTCCGCCGGCCGGGCCAGCACGAGTTCGGCGCGGGCTTGCCCCAGCAACGCGGTTGCATAGCGCGGATCCTTGCGTGCGTCCAGCCGTTCCAGTTGCGCGGCACTTTCGGCATAACTGGCACGCGCCGCATCGGCATGTCCGTTAAGCAGTTGCGCCGCGGCCAGGGTCTGCCGTATCGCGGCGTTGTCACGGCTCTCGGCCAGGAGCTTGTCGGCGATGGCGACACCTTCGGCCGCGAGTGCCTCGGCCGCGGCGCCGTTGCCGCGGCGCCGTTGCAACTGGCTCAGGCCGTTCAGGCTTGCCATCACCAGCGGATGTACCTCGCCGACGCTGGCCCGGTGGCGGGCCAGCGCCGAGCGCAGCAGGGGCTCGGCCTCGTCGAAACGCTCCAGCCGGGTGAGGGCGCTGCCCAGATTGCCCTGTACCGTCAGCCCCTGCGGTGAATCGAGCAGTTGGTTCTTCTCGAATACGGCACGGGCCTCGGTCAGCAGTTCTACCGTCTGGCCAAAGTCCTGTCGTGCAATGGCGACGGTCGCCAGCGAATTCAGGGTCGATCCCACATGCGGATGCTCGGGTCCCAGTGCTTCGCGCTGGATCAGCAACGCTTCGTTCAGTGCCGCGGCGCATTCGTCGATGCGGCCCTGCTGGCGCAGCACGGTACCAAGGATCTGCAGGGTTTCTCCGACTGCGGCGTGACGTGGGCCAAAGCGTTTGCGCCGGATATCGAGCGCAAGGCGCAGTTGACGTTCGGCGTCGGCGCTGCGCTGGCGGGTGGCGAGCAGGGTCGCGTAGTCGTTGTGGACTTCCGCGGTCTGCGAATGCTCCTGGCCGAATGCGGCCTGGCTCTGGGCGATTGCGTCCAGGAACGCTGCGTCGGCTTCGTCGTAGCGTGCCAGGCGGCTCAACAGCAATGCCTCGACCTGGCGATTGCGTGCCCGTGCCCGGGCTGCTGATGCGTCGTTGCTGTCAATCAGTGTCGCGGCGGTGCGGATCGCGACCAGCCCTTCGGCGAACTCCCCCTGGCGGTCGTTGACCAGGGCGCGTTCGGTCAGCGCGGCGATGCGCTGCGGGGTGTCGCCGTCGCGCTCGGCCTCGGCCAGCAGTGCGAGGGCTGCGCTGAAATCCGCGCGTTCGCTGTGTGTGCGCGCCAGTTCAATTTCGTTGTTTACTATGTCTTTTTTATCACTTTGCAGCAAAAAGCCATCGCGTGCCTGGCGCAGCAAGGCTGCCGACTGCTCGAACTGACCCAACTGGCGGTACAAGGTGCCCAGCGTCTGGCGCATTTGCGCCTGCAGCGCCGGCTGGCCGGCGAGTTCCTGCTCGATGCGCGCGACACCCTGGTCAATCAGTTCGCGCGCAGTCACGCGCGCGCCGGCGGCGGCATCAGGTGCTGCAGCATCAAACACGCCGGTCAGGAAATTCTGTGCGGCGCGGGCAAGTTCAGCCTCGCGCGCGGCGCGTCTGGCCTGCGACAGCGCCAGCACGCTGCCACTCACAAGAGCCACCAGCGCCAGCAGCAGCGCGGCGGATGCGGCGCGGTGGCGGGCCACATAGCGGTGCAGGCGATACCAGCCGCTGTCGCGCCGCGCGAGTATGGGCGCACCGCGCAGAAAGCGGCGCACGTCATCGGCGAGCGCCTGCACCGTCGCGTAGCGGCGCGCCGGTTCCGGGTCGGTGGCGCGCGCAACGACAATGCCAAGGTCGCCGCGCAGTTGCCGAGGTGCGATGCCGCCCTGGGCAGCCGCTGCGGCATTGCTAAGGCGTTCACTGGCCGAACCGCGGTGTGCGGCGGGATTGTCGTGAAAGCGCGCACCGCTGAGCAGCTCAAACAGCAGCACACCCAGCGCATAGACGTCGACGGCTGTGCCTACCGGTTCGCCGCGCAGTTGTTCCGGCGCAGCGTAGGCACGGCTCAGAAAGCGCGCCCCTGTCTGGGTGCGGCTGTCGGCTTCGTCTTCCTCCAGCACCTTGGCGACGCCGAAATCAAGCAGGTGCGGCCGGTTGTCGGCATCGACGAGTACGTTGCCTGGCTTGATGTCGCGATGCACGACGAGCTGGGCATGGGCATAGGCGACGGCCTCGGCGAGTTCCACAAACAGGTCAAGCCGTTGGCTCAGCGTTGCCTGTGTCGCAGCAGCCCATTCGTTCAGCGGCAGGCCGGCGACATATTCCATGACGAACCAGGGCTGGCCCAATTCGCTCACCCCCCCGTCGAGCAGCCGCGCGATCTGTGGATGCTGCAACTGCGCGAGAATGCGCCGCTCGCGGCGAAAGCGCGTCAGGATCTCGCCGGAGTCCATGCCGCGCTTGATCCATTTGAGCGCGCCCTGCTGCACATAGTCATCGCCATCGCGTGTGGCCAGAAACACCGCGCCCATGCCGCCGCGGCCTATGCGCTGCTGTACCGTCCAGCCACCAACTACCGTGCCAACGGGCAGTTCGTCGTCCGCGTCGCCCGCCAGCTGTTCGGCGACGCGGCTGGCACCGGCATCGAGCAGATGCGGCGTGGCCTGCGCCGCGAGCAGCTGCAGCAGCAGCTCGGCCAGCGCTGGATCACCGGCGGTGCGCTGAGCGACAAAGGCGGCATGCTGTCCAGCTTCAAGTTCCAGCGCTTCGCGCAGCAGCGCGAGGGCTTGGCGCTTGCGTGCCAGTGTCTGGTCGTCGCTCACGCGCGTAAAGCTGCAGCATTCATTTCTGTGGCGAGCAGTGCCCGCGCCACTTGCCAGTCACGCATGACCGTGCGCACGGTCAGGTCTTCAAGTTCGGCGATCTCGGGGAAGGCGAGTCCACCGAAGAAATGCAGCTGCACAACACGCGCGGCACGTTCGTCGATCTGCTCCAGCGTGCTGAGAGCCTGGTCAAGCGCGAGTACTTCGACCGCGTCCACCGGATCTTCCGGCAGACGGTCGTCGAGCGTCACCAGGACGGCGCCGCCGCCGCGTTTGTCCGCCTGCAGGCGCCGCGCATGATCGACCATGACCTGACGCATCGCACGAGCGGCGAGCGCCATGAAGTGCTGCCGGCTGCTCGTGCTGAGCTGGCTGGCCGCAGCGAGCTTCAAGTAGGTTTCATTGACCAACGCCGTCGTCGACAAGGTCAGCCCCGCATTGCCGCGCAGCTGATGGCGCGCGCAGTGGCGCAGCTCATCGTAAAGCAAGGTAAACAGGCGGTTCTGCGCGTCGCTTTCGCCGCGGCTGGCAGCCGCGAGCAGGGTGGTCACGTCATCATGCATGGGGGCAGTCCGGGGAACTTGGCGCAACTGTGCGAGTGTGATGGCGTACGCGTCAATCGGGCTGTGCTCGGCGCTTTGTCGCTGTGGCTCAACAGCCCGCATAACAGCGCAGCTCGGCGATTCCATGGGCTTGCACCAGCACAATGGCGTTCTGGCCATGATGCTCGGCCAGCGCGTCGACTTCGCTCAAGCTCAATCCGGCGACGAACAGCGAGGGTTCGCGCCAGCGCTGCCCCGGAATGCGGCCGACTCCGGGCAGAACCCGCGCGCCGCAGGCCCGAACCGTATCCAGCAATTGCTTTTGTGTGCGCCGGTTGGCACCAGCGGGCTGGGCAACCGAGTGCGGGTTGTAGGCGGTGATGAAGAAGCCGAATGTCTCCCCGGCGAGCCATTCAGCCAGTGGCTGCGGTATCGGTTCGCCGATGCGCAAGGTCGCCCGGCCGCGGCCTCCGGGCAGGCGCACCAGATAGTGGCTGGCGTGATAAAGCGCGAGCAGCTCGGTCGCGTCCACTTATGCCGTCGTCGGCAACTCGGCCAGACGCGCCTGTACGGCCGCATCGGCGGCAGCGAGATCGACCGCGGCCAGCGTGCCCTTGCCACGGACGAATTCGCGCAGCAGCTGCGCCTGCTGCTCGCCGCGGGCGCGTGCAACCGCGTAGGGCAGGCGTGTAAACGTCACCATCGAATAACGCGGCAGATAGCGTTGCGGATGGCGCGCGGCAAGCACACGCTCGAGCTCGCGCATGAGCAGGTAGTCCGGGTCGTCGACGCGGTCGCGCATCTCGACATAGTTGTCCAGCGCCATCGCCGCGATCGCATCGCTGTTGGGCTTGCGCCGGCGCTGGAATTCCGCGAATACCGCCGCGGCATCCCGCTCGGTCGACAGCAGGTCGGCCAGTTCCACCGCATCCTCGAAGCCGCAGTTCATGCCCTGGCCATGGAACGGAACGATGGCGTGCGCCGCGTCGCCGAGCAGCAGGGCGCGGCCTTCCACATGCCAGCGCTCCAGATACAAGGTGGCCAGCAGGCCGGTCGGGTTGCGTGCGAAGTCCTCAAGATATCCCGGCATCAGCGGTACGGCATCAGCGAAGTCGCGGCGGAAAAAGGCGTCGACGGCGGCGCTTGTGGTCAAGGTCGAGAATGCCGGTCCATCACCGATCGGGGTGCTTGGCAGGAACAGGGTCACAGTAAAGCTGCCTTCGGCATTCGGCAGGGCGATACACATATAACTGCCGCGGGGCCAGATATGCAGGGCGTGCGCTTCCATTGCATAACGCTCACCACGTGCCCGGGCTTCGCGCAGCGCCGGCGACAGTATCGTGTCAGGCAACTGCGGCAAGGGCGGAATTTCCAGCTCCTTGTAGCCGTGGCCCAGCGCCTCCAGGCGTTCGCCGAGGTCGGTGAGCTGCTGCATGGCCTGGCGCAGCGCCGAGCCCGCGCCGTCGGCGCCGAGCAGCAGACCAGCCTCCATTTCGCGGACGCTGCCGTCGGTATCGTTGCGCAGCCGCAGTCTTGAAGCGTCCCAGTCGACGGACTCCAGGCGCTGCCCAAAGTGGATAATTGCACCGGCGCGCTCGGCGGCGTCCAGCAGTGCGCAGTTGAGCTGGCCGCGGCTTACCGACCAGATCACTTCGGAATCATCCCGGCCGTAGCGTTGCAGGTTGGTGTTGCCGGCGGCATCGTGAATCATGCGGCCGCGCATCATTACGGCAATGGGCGCAATCACGTCGTTGAGCCCGGCGACCCGCAGCCCGTGCCAACCGCGCTCGGCCAGGGCGAGATTGATCGAGCGTCCGCCGATGAAACCGTGGATGCGTGGATCGGGCCGGCGCTCGAACACGGTTACGCGAAACCCGCGTTGTGCGAGCAAGGTAGCCAGCAAGGCGCCGACCAGGCCGGCGCCGATTAGGGTGATGTCGTGGTTAGCGGCCAAGGCTGTCTGCTCTTTCGAATCCCGAGCAAGCGAGTGCTCGTGTGGTTGCTGACGACAATGTCAGCCCGTCGGTGGTATCAGCGCTGGGTGAAACCGCGCATCGCCTCTACCAGGCGCCAGGCGTCCTCGTAGCGGTTGTACAGCGCGGTTGGTGCCACGCGAATCACATCCGGTTCGCGCCAGTCGCCGACCAGGCCCTGTGCGGACAGGTGCTCGAACAGCTCGCGGCCCGCTTCGCGCGGTCCCTTGACGCGCAGGCTGAGCTGGCTGCCGCGGCGCTGCGGTTCAGCCGGAGTCAGCACATCGACGAGCTGCGCTACCTCGCGTTCCATCAGTCCGGCGAGATAGGCCGTAAGCCGCAGCGACTTCTCGCGCAGCCGTGTGATGCCGGCGCGGTGAAAGATCTCCAGCGATACGCGTAAGGGCGCCAGCGCCAGAATTGGCGGATTCGACAACTGCCAGCCATCAGCGCCCGGTGTGGGGCGGAATTCCGGCCCCATCTGAAAACGCGTGGTCTGATCGTGGCCCCACCAGCCGGCGAAACGCGGCCGCTGTTCGCTATGCGCGTGACGTTCGTGTACGAAGCAGCCCGCGACGGCGCCAGGGCCTGAGTTCACGTATTTGTAGTGGCACCAGACTGCAAAATCGCAGCCGCTGTCATGCAGGTTTACCGGCACATTGCCGACTGCATGGGCGAGATCGAAGCCGACCAGGCAGCCCTTGGCCTGAGCCAGCCGTGTGATGGCCGCAAGATCGAACACCTGGCCCGTGAGGTATTGCACGCCGGGCAGCAGCACGAGGGCGATGCGTTCGCCCTGCTCGTGCAGTACGCGTTCGATCGCGGCCAGTGAGATCGTGTCGTTGGGCTCATCGCCTTCGAGCTCGATCAGCGCCTGGTCCGGATCGAAACCGTGAAAACGAACCTGCGATTCGAGGGCGTAGCGGTCGGACGGAAAGGCGCGCTTTTCCAGCAGGATCGCGCTGCGCTGTGACGTGGGCCGGTAGAAGCTGACCAGCATCAGATGCAGGTTGGCACTCAGCGAATTCATGGCGACCACTTCGCTGGGGCTTGCGCCGACGAGTTCGGCCAGATGCTCGCGCACGAAACTGTGATACGGCATCCAGGGATGCCGGCCGCGGAAATGGGCTTCGACCGCGAGCGTGCTCCAGTCGTCGAGCTCGTCGGCGAGGGCCTGCCGCGTGGCAAGTGGCATCAGCCCCAGCGAATTGCCGCAGAAGTAGATCTGCTCGCCGCCCTGATGCGGCGGGATGCAGAACTCACTGCGAAACGAAGCCAGCGCATCGGCGCTGTCCTGCGCCCGAGCCCATTCCAGGTCAGTGCGGAAATCTGTGGCTGCACTCATTGGCGGTTCACTTCTGCAGCGAGGCGGCGATCTGGTCGCAGCCCTGGCCAAATGCCGCAATCCAGGACTGAGTGGTGCCTTTCAGTACCGGGTGTGCACAGCGCAGCTGTACGGCAAGGCCATTCTTGTAAAAATAGCTTTCGCGATATTTGTAACGAGTCTTCTGGTTCAGCCCGCTGTAACGCAAGCTGCTGCCGTCGCCGTTGGTCTCGCTCTCGTAGCCCGGCGTCTGCCGCGCCTTTTCCAGCGACTGGCTGACGAAATTCTGAAACGCCTGCGCATCGTCGAGCTTGCGTGTTGTTACGGTTACGCGTGTAGCCTCGCCAGTGCCGGAGTCGGCCGGGTCCTTGACCTGGAATGCGACGACCTGCGGATTGCCCTCGCTCATCTGCATGATGACGGGCCAGTCCGACGGGGCGCTGAAAGCAATGGCGCCGTCGTTGAGCGTGTAGTCGGCCGCACCCGCGGTCGCCGAAAGGCTGGTCAACAGTGCGGCAAGCAGGGCGGAAAATGGGCGAGTAGTCATTGCGCCTCCGGTACAGGGGTCGAGAAACGCGTTGCAGGCAGATCCAGCCACTGCAGCGCGGTGCCGTGATAAAGCCTTGCCGCCGCTGTGTCATCGAGCTTCAGCGCGGCGATGCCGCTGCCGGGCTCCTGCTCCCCCAGCGGGAACGGGTAGTCCGTGCCGAGCATGACGCGGTCTATGCCGGCCACTTCGACGAGATAGCGCAGCGCCTGCGGGTCGTGCACACAGGAGTCGAAAAACAGGCGGTCGAAATAGTCGCGCGGACTGCGTGCATTGTCGGTAGCGACCAGGTCGGGGCGCATGCGAAAGCCATGCTCGATGCGGCCTATCGTGTACGGGAAGGAGCCGCCGCCGTGGGCGAGGCAGACCCGCAGCTCCGGCAGGCGTTCGAGTACACCGCCAAGAATGAGGCAGCAGGCGGCGCGCGACTGTTCGGCTGGCATGCCGACCAGCCAGGGCAGCCAGTACTTGGGCATGCTCTCGCGGCCCATCATGTCCCAGGGGTGTACGAGGATCGCGGCACCGAGATCGGCGGCGGCCTCGAAAAACGGGAACAGCTCGGGCGCGTCGAGATTCCAGTTTTCCACATGCGAGCCGATCTGCACGCCGCTGAGGCCTAACTGCTCGACGCAACGCTGCAATTCCTGGATCGCGAGCGTCGGCGACTGCAATGGCACGGTGCCTATGCCGGCATAGTGCTGCGGATGGTCGCGGCAGATGGCTGCCGTATGGTCGTTCAGATGGCGATGCAGCTCCAGCGCCTGGCTGGCCTTGGCCCAGTAAGAGAACAGCACCGGTACTGTGGAGATGACTTGCACCTGCACGCCGAACTTGGCGTAGTCGGCGATACGCAGTTCCGGATCCCAGGTATTGGGCCAGATCTCGCGGAAGAACTTGCCATCTTTGTAGATACGATGGTGGCCATCGGTATGCACGATGACCGGGAAGCGGTCATCGCCGTACTTTTCGGCGAGATTGGGCCAGTCGCGCGGCAGGATATGGGCGTGGGTATCGATCTTGAGCATGGGCGGCGAGTGTAAGTCAGGGCGCAGGCGCAGCGTCAGCCGTAGCGTGCGGGTGCGGGATTCAGGTGTCCGCAAGCCGAGCAGGTGCGGGCCGCGATCGATCCGTAGTAGCGGTCAAACACGGGCGGGAAATCGGACTCGACGTTCTGCAGGCTGAAGAACTCTTCGTAGAGCTTGTTGTTGCAGCGTTCGCAGTACCAGAGCAGGCCGTCCTGTTCGTGTGGCAAACGCTTGCGTTCTACCACGAGGCCTATCGAGTCGGCCATGCGCTGTGGTGAGTGCGGAATGCGCGGCGGCAGGTAGAACACTTCGCCCGCGCGGATCGGTATGTCGCGCGGCCGGCCGTCTTCCTGGATGCGCAACACCATTTCACCTTCCAGCTGATAGAAAAACTCGGGGCCTTCGTCGACGTGATAGTCGGTGCGCTGGTTTGGCCCGCCGACGACCATGACGATGAAGTCGCCGTCGTAGATGCACTTGTTCGCGACGGGCGGTTTTAGCAGATGGCGGTTCTCTGCGATCCAGCGCGCAAAGTCCAGGGGCGGGGCTAGCGACATAGGCGGCATCCGGCGGGTTGACGCACAAGTGTAGCCGTTGTGATCGAGCCGCAGTGCTGGACGCCAGCGTATGGCCTCGCGATCATGTACCGAACCGCTAATGCCAGGATCCTCTGTGACCAGAGTCACGTTGTTGCGCCGTATCGTTGCAGTGTTCGTCGCTGTCTGCTGTGCCGCGAGCATCAATGCCGTCGCCAAGGACTATCCCGCCGACAGCGGCTGGTCGACGTTCTGGGGGGCGTTCGTGGACGAAATCGCTGGGCCGCCGGGTGCCGAGGCGCTAAAGCCGCGGGAACATTTCAGCGAGGCCGGCATTGCGTTCGATTATCCGGCCGTGCTGCGCGTCCACTACGACGCGGAGGACAGGCAGTGGCGCCTCTGGCGGGGTGACTTCGAGTTTGAAGTCCATGTAGGCAGCTACCGCGAGGGGCATGCGCAGCGCCTGCTTGAAATGATGGGTGGCATGCTGCACGACGGCGAAACTGCTGCACCGCCTCCGGAAAGCATTCCAGCTCTGTCACTCTGCGGCCGCGACGTGCCCGGCTGGCGCTTGCGCCTGACCTTTCTCGACGAGCCGCACGAGTACCTTGCCTACACGCTGTCATTGGGTGACAACGATGCGCGCCTTTTCCTCTTCGACGACTTGCTCGTGGACGGCAAGACCTCGCTGCTGCACGAGGCGACGCTCGAAGCGCTGCGTACTAGCTTGCGCTGCACAGCGGGTTGAGCGCTGCCGCCGAGGTTTGCAGTACCGGACACCGAGCCGGCTTGCCGGGCGGCCTCGGCTGACGGTGAACGCCGGGGCGTGGCCTGCTGACCGGCAGCGCCGCTGTAGCGTTCCGGTGCTGGCTGTTTGCCCGCGAAAATACCGTGGTTTTCTTTGCCCGAAGGACTGGCGGTGACTTCCTCCGAGCCTGCGGCTGGCAACATGCAACGGCTGGCGGAAGATTGGGTGGCCCGCGAACGCGAGGCGCTGGCTGCTTTCCGTGAGCTCATGGATGCGACGGCTGGCGAACAGGAAAACGCGCTTGCGGAGCTGCGTGAGCTCAGACCGGCTGTCTACGAACGTGTTCAGGCCATGCTCGCCCGGCATCGCGAGGCGACGGATGGAGACTTCCGGCAGGCGGCTGCCGCGCTGTTCCGCCCCCTTCCGGCTCAACTCGGGCCGTTTCGCATCGTCGGGTTCATCGGCGAAGGCGGTATGGCGCAGGTCGTGCGCGGGGTCCGCACGATCGATCGTGGCGAACAGCATGTTGCCATCAAGCTCGTGTTCGCTCCGCCCAGCCAGCACATGCTTCGCGAACGCTTTCTGCGTGAGCGCAAGTTGCTGGCGCGCCTTCGCCATCCGGCCATCGCGCAGCTGATCGATTTTGCCGAGACGCCGGACGGCCTGCTGTGGTACGCGATGGCTCTGATCGACGGCGTTTCCATCGAACAGTACGTGAGACAGAACCATTTCGGCATGGCACATACGGCCGGCTTGATCATCGAGCTGTGTGATGTGCTGCGATACGCCCACGCGCTGGGCGTTATTCACCGGGACATCAAGCCGCAGAACGTGCTGGTGAATGCGGACGGCAAGCTTCACCTGATTGATTTCGGCATAGCCAAGGAGCTCGGCGACGATGCCGAACTGACGCTGCACGGCGGAGCGCCGATGACGCCGCACTACGCCTCGCCAGAGCAGCGCGAGCGAGCAGTGATTACCACGGCTGCCGATCAGTGGCAGGTCGCCGCAATGGCCTACGAGCTGCTGACCGGTTCGCGCGTTGACACGCTCGCCTCCGACTCGCCGCGGCGGCACCGGCGTTATGGGGCGCTGTCACCGGATCTCGGCGCGGTGTTGGCCAAGGCGCTGCGTACGGAACCCGAAGATCGGTATGAATCGATCGCACTCCTGGGCAGCGATCTGCGCGCCGCGATCGAGGGCCGCCCGGTACAGGCGCGCATGGGCGAGCGCTGGTACGAATTCCGCAAATTCGTTTCCCGCCATCGCTGGGTGATCAGCGCAGCCGCCGTTATTGTGACCTCGCTGCTGCTGGCCGCCTGGATTTCCCTCGCTGCCGCCGGGCAGGCCAGAGAACAGGCGCGTATTGCTGAGCGCTCCAATGCGGTGCTCTCGGAGATATTCCTTTCGGACAAGCAAGGGCTCAATCTTCCACAGGCAACCCTGGCCAGCTTCATCGCCAACGGTGTGGAGCGCATGCTGGCGGAGCGCGAGCTGCCTGATTCCGCGCGCCTGAAACTGCTCGACACGCTGGCAGAACGTGCGATGGAGGCAGGTGAGTATGCCGCTGCCGAACGTGGCGCGCGGGAGGCGCTGCGGCTTGCGCGAGCCCAGGTGCCCGCGGACCGGCTCAGCACAGGAAATGCCTGCTCGTTGCTGGCCTTTGTACTTCTGTATTCGTCCGATCGGGCAAAGCTCGATGCCGAGATTCAATCGTTGCTGCACGAAGCCCGCATGCATGTCTATGCCAACGATGTGCCATCGGTCCGGGAAGCGGAGCTACGCATACTGGTAGAGCGAACTCACGCGTTTCACTCGGCATTCCAGCAGGACTTCGACGCAGCGCAGCGATATGCCGGCAAGTCAGCGGAGATCGCCGATCAATGGCTGGCGCATGACCCCTGGGCCGTTATCGGCGCCCGCCGCACGGCGGCGGTCATGTACGAGGGAGCGCAGCGCCATACCGATGCGGCGCGCGTTTATCGTGAAATTCTGGGTTACGCCGACTCACAGCTCGCGCAGCACCCGACGCTTGCGGAGTTCGTGCAATGGGATCGCACGGAGCACTGTTCGCAATTGTCGGTTCATGATCCGGCCGCCGCCGTGGTTGTGTGTACCGAAAACATCGCGTTGCTGGAGAAGAGTGGGCAGGCCGGGTCCAAGCTGGCCGTCGAGGCCGTGTCTTCGCTTGGCCGTAGCCTGGCGCGGCTTGGACGTTCAGAAGAAGCGTTGCAACAGTATCAGCGCGCAGAGCGGATGCTCGCCGCGCTGGAGGGTGATGCGACAATGTCGATGCAGATGGCGTCGGTTCGCCGGCGCATTGGCCAGCGCCTGCTGCAGCTCGATCGTGCCGCGGAAGCGGTTCTCCCGCTGGAGTTCGTACTTGCGGTGATTCGTCTACGCGCTGCGGCTGGGGCGCCGGAGCAAGATGAGGTGCGCACAGAGTTGGCGCAGGCGCTTGCACGATCCGGCGCGCCGAGCCGGGCGAAGGCGCTGCTGGCGGAAGTGAGGAATCCGGAACGTATGGCTACCATCGCGCGTTCGCGCTATGAGGAGTTGCGGAAGCTGGGCAAGTAGGTTTGGCCTGCAGAACAGCCCCGTCGGTGCTGCGAACCTCGCGCGAGGCCGTACGTCCCACGTGGTCCATCCAAGCTGTCCCGCCAGGCGCCTGCAGTGCGGGCGCCTGGCGGTCTGGCCCGCTGGCCATTCAAGGTGACCAGAACCCGCGGCTCCGGTTGATCTCCTTTCCGTTCCCTCGTCGACAACGCTTCGTGCAGTCAAACAAGGCCAGCTTATCCAGAAATTCCCCGTTCGCGGCAAAGTATTTCCGCTTGCCCCCGCCGCTACCCATCGCGACGCGGGAGGCGATGCGCAGAATAGGCGGCGAGCATCGGGCGGCTCCGGCGCGATATCGGATCAGAGTCGATGCGTTACCCAGCCGCACGCGCTGGGTCAGTTCTGGAAACCGCTGCGGAAAAGAATGTCGTCGCTGGGCAACCGCGGCCAGCCCGTCAGATAGGTGACGACAGTCGCCTGGTTCGCGCCGGCATTGAGGTCGACGGCAAATGCAGAAGCCGGTTCGTTGTCGCTCTGGAAGATTCGGTAGACCGTCGAATAGGCAAACAGCGGTTCCGGCGTGGTAAGGATCAGCGAATCGATAACGCCCGGTACGCTGAAGACTTCACGCGTCGGATTGACGATATTGCTGTACACCGTCGTCGCCTCGCGCAGAACCCAGCCGCTATAGCTGGCACCAGTCAGGCGCGACTGATCGATGCCGTGTGAAATTCCGGCCGACCGGCTTGGGTCATTGGAAAAATTCAGCAGGTTGAAGCTGGCTGAAGTCACCGGCGCAAGGGCAACGGCGCGATTGACGGCGCTTGCATTGAGGAAGCTGATAAAGCGCACGGACCCGAATGGTGCGGTGCTGTTGAAGGTGACGACGTTTTCAAACCGCGACGTTCCGGGGACTATGCGCGATTCCGACACCCAATTTATCGCGCCGTTCGGGCCTGTGATAACACCGACCGAGCGCACGGTGCTGGTTTGTGCGATGTACTGCACGGTGTTGTCACCGAACAGGTTCAGTTCACGTGCTCCACCGGTCGGGCCGAGTTGCACGAACGGAGTAAATTCGGTGACCAGATCGTACGCTGAGTTCTGCGTGTCGAGCGGAAATGGCACGGCATACGCGGTGCCGCCGCCCGGAGCAACAATGACTTCATAGCGGCCAGGTCCGGGCAGGCCGTTGTCGATCTGATACGTTGGCGGACGGCCGCCAGCTTCGGTCGTGTCTGACTGCGTGATACTGGCGATCAGCAACGCCAGCGTCTGTGCAAGCAGCGAGAATCTTGCCTTCACGTAGCGCGTGCCCGTGCGCTTTGTGCTGCTGGCACTGTGTTTTGTTCGTGCCGGATATACTGCGAGGCTTCGCATACCTTGTTTCCTCAATGTGGTCAGGGGTCAAGGTCAAGTACGAGAAACCGACAGTGTTTTGAACATGCATGTCCGTTGAGCAAAGGTGTCCGTCCGGGCGCCCAGTCGTGCAGGAGGCCCCCCGGTGAAAACTGCCAGTATTGAACCCAGTAACGAAACTGATGATCGTGAGCTGTTTGGTGTGCTCTACCAGGAGCTCAAGCAGCGTGCGCATAGCCTGCGCCGCTCGCACTACAGCCTCGCCCTGGATACGACAGTGATCGTGCACGAGACTTTCCTCAAGCTGTCCGAGAGCAAGTACCGCTCGCTTGACCGCAAGCACTTCATGCACACCGCGGCGATGGCGATGCGTCAGATTCTTGTCGACCATGTGCGTGCTATGCAGGCACAGAAGCGTGGACCCGAAGCGGAGCGCATTACCTTGGGCGATGTCGATCTGCAGGGCCGCGATACGCCGGAGGACTGGCTCAACGTGGTTGATGCGCTGGACCGGCTGCGCGAAGTCGACGCCCGCCTCGCCGATACCTTCTTGTTGCGTGTGTTTGCGGGACTGAGTCTGGAGGAGATTGGCGAGACGCTGGGCGTATCACACACGACCAGTCTGCGTGATTTTCAGGCGGCGAGAGCTTATCTCTTTAGTCTGCTGGACGCCTGAGGGCCGTCACGCCGCCGAACTCGAATGACACTCCCGGTGCCGGTGCCCGTGTTGTGTCCAAACCAGCTGTCTCGCTGGCGGCCGATAAAGCCTGGCCAATCAGCAACCGGGACTGCCCGGTCATCGACCATAGGGTCGCGCCGGGCAACCAAACTCCAAATTGTGGCGCTGTGTAAATCTCAGGCAGCGAAGGTCGTATTTGCGTCGCGGCCAAAGCGCGCAATCTCTGCAACGGGCTGTGGCGTCATGACTGCGCGGCAATGTATTTTGACGTTGCGCGCCGCGGCTTCCAGCGCGCAGGACGATCGCGACGGCAACTGATGCGCCGGCCGCTGCCGGGGTCGCGCGGCAGGTAGCCCAGGGCCGGGTCGTCTGCGGTCTGTGCAGTGGCATTGAACGCACCGGCCGTCAGCGGCAGGATTTATTGCAACAACGTTGGCGGCCAGGCACTTGCAACGAGTCCAAACCGGCTTGTTCTTCCTGCGTTCTGGGCGTTTGCAGAAGTCGGTACCTGTCGAGCTGCGAAGACGCGCAGCAGGGCATGGCCCCCGCTGTGGATACCAGGGCTGGGTCGTGTCAGCGCTGCGGCCGTAGCAGCAGGCGATGGATCGCAACACCCGGCAGTAGTGGCGTAGGTCTGCCGGTGACCCAGTCGTCATGACCGGCGCCGTGGAACGGCGACAGCGGATGGCTGCTTTGGCCGCCAGGCATATTGAGGTAGCTGTCCGCCTCGAAGCCCGGTGCGATCGCAAAGCGTTCCGAGGCACCGAAGTCGAGGCGCTGCACGCGTGGCATGTTGTGGTCGCCGGCGAGTGGGATCGCGGGCATGTCGAGAAAGCGGGCAAGCAAGCCTGGTAACGCACTCGACAGCGGATGTGTGATACGTGCCGGATTGCGCTCGCCCCAGGTCTTGTCGCCGGTAACACGTTGCGCTTCCCGTGCCGCGCCGAGCAGCAGTTCATCCCAGCTCTTGTTGCCCGTGCCAAGCAGGTGGGCCGGGCGTTGCTGCAACAAGGTCCAGACGGCGGCTTCATAGCCCTGGGCCGAGGGCATCTCAAAGTCGTCATTGCGCGCGCGCGCCAGTGCGGCGAACGGCGCGAGCGTGGCCTTGATCGTGTTCTGGCGGAATTCCCGCACCAGCGCATAGTCGGCAGCGTCGACCGAAGCCCGTCCGCTCCAGCGCACGCTGCGCTGGCGCAGCTCGGCCAGATCGGCATCGTTGTTTGCAGCGAGTGTTGCCGCCAGCAGTTGCTGCCAGCGCTGCAGGAACAGGGCGCGATCGTCGAGCTGGATCGCGAGCAGGTCCGCTGGCGCAAAGCGTTCACGCGCGCGCAAGGCATCGCGTATCTGCAACTGGCGTGCGCCGAGATCGTAGCCGCCGTCTCCCTGCAGCGTGAGCCAGTCACCGTCGACAGTGCGGGCATTGGCGCTCCAGAGGCGGGCCTCCGCCGGATCGAGCAGGCGTGGATAGTCCGCGGGTGCTATGAAACCCTGCCAGCCCACTTCGGGCCTGCTCCAGTCGGCTGGCAGGCTGGCGTCATAGCCGCTGCGGCGCGGCAGGGCGTTGCCCGTCAGGGTCCAGCCGATATGGCCGGCCCGGTCGCCGACGACGAAGTTCTGTACCGGCATGCCGATGGCCGGGGCTAGCGCCAGTGCCTGTTCCGCCGTGCCGGTTGTTTCCAGTTGCAACAAGTTTAAATTTACCGCGCGCGGTTGATGAGCGGTCCAGGCCAGGGCTAGCGGAACGTCGTCGAAGTCGCGCGCCAGGATAGGGCCCCAGCGTGTCTCGTCCACGAGCAGCGTCTCCTGCGGCTTGCCGTTGACCGCGATGACTTCCGCGTGACGCACCAGTTTTTCCCAGCCATCGGGCGTGCGGTAGCGCATGGGGTCGGCGGGATCGCGCTCGATGCGGACCCAATCCATCCAGTCGCCGTAGCTGTTGGTAAAGCCCCAGGCGATATGGCCATTCGAGCCGGCGGTCAACGCTGGCGTACCGGGCAGGGTAAGGCCGTTGAGATCAATCATGCGCGCCGGGTCGGCAGGATCGGCATATCGCAAGCGCGCCCGAAACCAGATGTTGGGCACGCGCAGATTCAGATGCATATCGTTGGCTACCAGAGCTGCGCCATTGGCGGTCAGCGCGCCGCCGACCGCGAAGTTGTTGCTGCCAGGGCGCAGTCCCAGATCCTCCGCGGCCAGCGTGGCATGACGCGAATAGTCAACAGGTAGTGCCACGCGGCTCAGGTCGAAGTTGTCGGCACCGGGCATGGGGACTGGCGGCAGTGCGGTACCACGCAGCGGCGCGTCCCATTCGGATCCGGGCTGTACCAGAAAGTGAAATACGGATTCGGGCACACTCGCCTTGAGCCGTGCGAGATTGAGTTCGCGCTTGTTCAGGCCGTCGCCATTGAGGTCGAAGTACATCGCATAGATCACCAGTACCGAGTCTTCTTCAGTCCAGGCGCGCGGTGTGTTACGCAGCAGCAGGTATTCCCAGGGGCGTAGCGTGAGACTCCCCAGTCCGTAGTTCACGCCGTCGCGGTAGGCCGTCAGCAAGGCACGCTGGTCCGTTGGCAAGGTGGCGATGGCAGCGCTTGCGCGTGCACGAAAACGATGTGCGCGATGGCGGCGGTCGATTGGCAAGGCGCGCGCGCCGAACAGCTCGGCCAGCTCGCCCGCCGCCGAGCGCCGCAGCAGATCCATCTGGAAATAGCGTTCCTGCGCGTGCACAAAACCCAGCGCATAGGCGAGGTCGCGCCGGTTCGACGCGAGCAGGGTAGCGCTGCCCAGGGCGTCACGCTCAATCGTGACGCTCTTTTCGACAGCTGCGATCTGCTCGCCTTCGAGCTGCGGCAGGCTGCCCCAGAGTGACAGGAACACGGCGAAGGCAGCGGCAAGCAGCAGAACCAGCACATATTTCAACAGACGCCCAAGCACACGCATGCAGGTATCCTCTGACGGTAACGGTGGCGCAGTGTGAGGTGCCGCGCGTTATTGTTGCGCGCGCTGGCGCTGGCGCGACTGGGTGGCAACCAGCGCATCGCCGGCGACGGCGCTGTCCACAGCGATACCGAAGCGATTCGTACGCAGCAAGGGCGGGCAGCGCGTCAGCAGGGTATCGACAACCGACTGCTGCAACCGCGTGTAATACGGCTGACGGAAATACTGCAGCAACACCGGTACGTCGACCGGCTTGAATCCAGGGACGACGCGCACGGGCATTGAAGGGTCGAGCAAGTGCACGGGCACGACGGCACGGCCTATGCCTTCGCTGACGGCGTCGATCAGTCCGTAAATGTCATCGAAATAGGCGCGCTCCATACGCGGCACGGTTGAACCGGTCTGGCTCAGAAAGTACTTTTCGGTGAAGTTGTCGCGTGGTTCGTGATCGATGTAGCAGGCGTCGCGGCCGCTATAAATCGACGACTCGATCAGCACATTGCGCTCTATGCCGATCTGCACGTTCTCTATGCCGGCACGCTCGCATTCGGACAGGCTGACGCAGAAGTCCACCTTGCCCGCGATCAGTTTTTCGTGCAGCGCTTCGACTTCGGCCTTGAGTGCATGACAGGACAGCTTGGGATTGCCACGCAGCAGATAACCCAGCGCCGGAAGCACGACAGAACGCAGCGCCGAGGAGTAGGTGGCGATGCGAAAGAAGCCGGCGAGCTGGCCGGTCCGTTCCCCGACCAGGCTGGCAAGCAGTTCGGTTTCCTGATGTTCCAGTGCGGTGCCGTAGCGCTGCAGGCTGCGGCCGGTCTCGGTAAGCTCCAGCGCGCCGTACTGGCGTATCAACAGCGCCTGGCCGAGCAATGATTCCAGGTTCTGGATGCGCTTGGTCAGGGCTGGCTGGGTGATGTGCAGCAGATCCGCCGCGCGCGAAAAATTCAGTTCGCGCGCAAGTACCAGGAACGATTCCAGAAGCGGAGACGACAGCGGAAGCCGCATCAGTTGGCAGTCCATGCATGAACTTCCGCACACTATAACGCGAGGTTATCGCTAGCTGTACCAGCTTTCATTGGCGGGCGCATACAACGCATGGCATTGTTTACGCCAGGGTAGAACATGGCGAGGGATACGATGTCTGCTGCTGGGAGTCTTGCTCGAGTTCTTCCGTTCGGTCGTGTTGGGGCAGAGCGGCCGGTAGCGGTGGCGGCGACTGAACCGACCGAAGTGCTGATCCGCCGCGTGCGTTCGGGTGAAGGAGTTGCCCGCGACGCCCTGGTGCGCCGTTTCCTTCCGTTGTTGCGCCAGTGGGCGCACGGACGTCTGCCGCGCGCCGCGCGCGATCTGCATGAAACCGAAGACCTGGTCCAGCTCGCTCTGATGCGTGCTCTGCGCCAGATCGACCATTTCGAATGTGAGGGGCCCGGCAGCTTCCTCGCCTATCTGCGGCAGATCCTGCTGAACCAGGTGCGGGACGAAGTGCGGCGTCTGATGCGGCGTCCCGAGTCGGTCGAAATCGATACCGAGATGGCGGACAGCGATTTGCCCTCCCCGGTAGAGCAACTGGTTGGCCATGAGCGCCTGCGCGCTTACGAAGCGGCTCTGGCGAGTCTGCCCAAGCGGCAGCAGGGACTCATCGTCATGCGCCTGGAATTTGGCATGAGCTATCCCGAAATTGCCACCGAGGTGGGCAGCACGCCGGACGCGGTCAGGGTCATGGTGGCGCGTGCGCTGGTACAGCTGGCTACGGCACTGAAGCCGCATCAGGCCGAGCACGCTTAAGCGAAACGCATCGTCTGCAGGGCAGCGCCGGTTCCCGGCAATCTGCGATGCAGTCTGGATGCGGCTTGTGACACAGTTCGCAGTTTTTCGCCTGCGCGTGTTCTGATGGATGCCCCGCCATCGTTGAATCAAAGGTCGCCCGCACAGCACGGGCAGGGGAACTCCATGGCCGGCGAGAATCCGGATCTTGAAAAGATAGCCGCAGGCATTGCTGACGATGCCGCGCTGGACTGGCGTCTGCTCGCCAAGCTCGACTCCACAGCCGCCGAAGCGGGCGATGGGCTGCGCGAGCTGTCGCAGCTGGCGCAAGTATTCCGCGGGCTGCAGCTCAAGCCCGAGCGTGCGGCGCAGAGTTCGGTGCAATTCCGTTTCGCCGGGCTTGACGTGCTGGAGCGATTGGGCTGCGGCGCCCAAGGTGAGGTCTGGCGGGCCTACGACCCCATGCTTGACCAGGAAGTCGCGCTGAAACTGCGCCATGTGGATTCCGATACATTGGCCCACCACTTCCTGGCCGAGGGCCGCCGCCTCGCCAAGCTGCGCCACCCCAATATCGTCAGCGTTTACGGCGCCGCGGCGCAGGATGGCCGGGTCGGGCTCTGGATAGAGCTCGTGCGCGGACGCAGCCTGGCCGAGCTGCTGCAGAGCGAAGGCCCGCTGGGCGCGGCTGATGCAGTGCAGATCGGTATCGAGCTTTGCCGCGGCCTCGCCGCGGTGCACCGGCACGGCCTTACCCACGGCGACGTTAAGGCCGAGAACGTGCTGCGCGATGCCAGCGGCCGCATCGTATTGGCAGATTTCGGCGCAGCGCGCGAATTCGAGCTTTGCAGCGAGTTCGACCCGGTTTCCGGTACGCGGCAATACCTGGCTCCCGAAGTGCTGGCTGGAGATCGAACGACACCTGCCTCGGACCAGTTCGCTGTCGGCGTGCTGCTGTATCGGTTGTTGACCGGGAGTTATCCCTATCTTGCTGACGACCTTGAAGGCCTGCGCCAGGAGCAACTGGCCCAGGCGCGGCGTCCACTGCATGAACTGCGGCCGGACCTGCCGCGGGCGCTTGCGCAGGCTGTTGAACGGGCTTTGGCGCCGAACCCGGCGCGGCGTCATGCGGGCATGCTGGTGCTGCTTACTGCCTTGGAAGCGGCGCTGCGGCCCTGGCGCATGCGGCCTGCGCACTGGGCAGGGATTGCCGCTGTCTGCGCCCTGTTTGCCTTGGCCGCAGCGTTCTGGCGCGCGGCGCCGCCGCCGTCGTTTGCTGTCGACAGCGGTTTCTACCGCGACCAGGAGGGCCGCCGCGAACGTCTTGCCGACGGCGCGACCATAGCGGTCGGCGATCGCCTGCGGCTGGATCTTGCTGCGGCCCAACAGACGTGGATCTATGTCTTCAATGACGACGGCTCGGCCGTTCCGACGGTGCTGTTTCCGTTGTCCGGTATCGCGCCGACGAATCCGCTACGGCCCGGCACACGCTGGCAGTTGCCAGGGCATGACGGAGTTACCGCACTCAGCTGGCAGGTCGATCGTGAAGCCGAACGCGAGACGTTCATTCTCGTTGCCTCGGCCGAGCCGTTGCCGCAGGTCGAACGGCGCGTCGCGGAGTGGGGGCACAGTATGACCCCGGACGAGGCATTGGTTGCCCGCGGGGTCGGCCGGCTGGCGCCGGTGCAGACCCCGGCCGCAGTTGAAGGTGCCGGCTTGGCGGCGCTGTTGCGTGAGATTGGCTGTGACGCGGCCAGGCGCACGCTGCACTGTGAGCGCTTTGTATTTCCTCAGACACGCCGGTAGGCGAAGATCCGCGCACTTGCTGTCGTCGCTCGCCGCTACGTGGCGGAAGCACAGCACTCTTGCCGCAGGGATCACCGCATGTTGCGTCGCCGTGTTAGCTGGATTGTGCTGCTGCTCGCTTTCACCTTCGTGCCGCTGGCACGGGCCGACATCACCGCTGCGATCGACGCGCTGGTTCCGGCGGAGGACTGGGCGCAGGCCAGGGCGCTAGGTATTGCTGCTCTGGCCGAACCACGCGAACACGATGCAGCACTCGTTGCGCTGTTCAATGCGGTGCTCGAAAGCCCCGCTGATTTCAGCGAAGCGGAGTGGTCGCCCTGGATTGCTGAGCTGGAGGCGCGCCGCCGCACCGAAGATGTGCGTGCCCGTTCCCTTGCCACGCTGGCGGCCTGGCGTGCTCAACGGGCCTTCCAGGCGCGGGAACGCGATGCGGCGGTGGCAGCGGTAGATGAAGCCCTGGCGCTGCTGCGCGAGGGCAGCGGGCGTATTGGCGCTGCCGAGCGGGCCTATGTGCTGACCAGTGCAGGGCAGATCCGCGGACTGCTCGGTAACTTTGCGGAAGGTGCGGCGCTCGCCGGCGAGGCGGTGGCGGTGCTGCGCAATCCACGCAGCATGCTGGAGCGGGCGCGGCGCCTGAGGGCGCTGTTTTTCCAGGCCCTGTTTGAAGACCGCCTCGCCCATTACGACACGGCGATGGCGCTGGCGCGCCAGGGCATAGCCGAAGCCGAGCAGTTCAATGTGCCCAACAACGGCTATCGACGTCGTCTGGTCGGTGTGCTCAGTGAGAGCCTGCTCTCGCGCGGTGATTTCACCGCAGTACGCGATCTGATGCGGCCTGAGCTCGAGCGTCAGCGTGCGCAAGTCAATCCGTCGGCACGCGATCTGGCGATGACCCTTGGGCATCTGGCGGAGGCGGAACGCCAGCTTGGTGATCGCGAGCGCGCGCTTGACTACTACCGCGAGTCGGCCCAGGCCGCAGCCAAGGATCCCGCGCTGGTCGCAGCCGGCAGCTATGCGGCGATTCTTGGCAATCTGGGTTCGCTGGCTTACGAACTGCAGCGTTACGAGGAGGCCGATACGGCGTTGGGCCAGAACCTGAGTCTGCTCGAACAGCAATTTGGTGGCGACAGCCTGCGCGTAGTCCCGCCGCTGATCAACTTCGGTGAGGTGGCATTTGAGCGCAATCTGCTGGATGAAGCCGAGCAGCGCTTCCGCCGTGCCCTCGCCATTGTCGCGACTCAGCTTGGGGCGGAACATGCAGAAGGAGCACCGGCGCTGCGCGGATTGGCCCGCGTATTGCTGCGGCGCGGTGATGCGGCGGCCGCTGCCGCCGCGCTCCAGGGCGCGATCGCGCAGCAGGAAGCCGCGGCCGGCACCGAGCATGTGCAGTTGCTGGGTTGGCGCTGCGAACTGGCGGAAGCGCTGGCTCAACGCGGCGATAAGGCTGCGGCGTTTCAGCAGGCGCTGGTCGTGGAACAGCGGCGCAACCGGCTCGTTGCGAGCGTTGCGCCGGTGCTGGGAGAAACTCAGGCACTGGAGTTCAAGCGTAATCTGGCGCGCTGCAGTGAACGACTGCTGGCGATTGCGGCCGCCTCGGCCGACCCGCGCCAGATTGACGCGGCCTGGAGCGAAATAGCCGCGGCACGGGGGCTCGCCACGCGGCTGGTAGCGCAGCGTATCGCACACGCGCGGGAACATGCCGATACGGCCGCAAGACCGCGCTGGGAGCGCTGGTTCAAGGCTGCATCGGCTTATGCGGACGCGGTGCGCGGCGGCGGAGAGGCGGCGCTGACGGAGTTACGCCAAGAACTCGACGCCGCAGTTGAAGCGCTGGGTGAGAGCGCGCCGCTGCAACCGTTGCCGAATACTTCGGTGGCGCAACTGATGGCGAAACTGCCGTCAGAGACTGCGCTGGTCGCGTTTGCCGCCGGCGCTGGCGCGGCCCCGTCCCGGCTTTATGCCTTTGTTGCCGAACCGGGTGCGGCGCCACGGCTGCTCGCACTGGGCGAGGTCGAAGCGCTCGATGCGCGCATGGAGCGATGGTATCGACTGCTGCGCGAGCCAAGCCGGGAACAGGAACTGGGCGAAGCGGGTCAGGCCGTGCGGCGGCACCTGTTCGACGCGCTCGGTCTGGCTCGCCTCGACCGCCGTTTGTTCGTTGTCGCCGACGCGGGCGTGCACCGGCTCAATTTTGCGGCGCTGCCCGACGGCGAAGGCTTCCTGGTCGAACGTGGCCTGCGCCTGCACGGGCTTGAAACTGAGCAGGATCTGGTCGGAGTCGCGACCACGCCGGCACGCGAGGGGTTGTTGCTGCTAGGCGTGCCCGAACTCGCACGCAGTGATGCGACTGCGCTTGGCCGCCTGCGGGGCAACTGCCCCGAGTTCGGTAGTGCATTGCAATCCTTGCCGGGTGCCGAGCGCGAAATCGAGGTGCTTGCACAGCTGTCGCGTGCGGCGGGCCGCGACGACGTGGTCGCGCTCAAAGGGGCCGAGGCGACGCTGACCGCACTGCGCCGCACTTCGCCGCAGTCGGGAATTATTCACTTTGCCACCCATGCGTTCGAGCTGGGCGCGGGTTGTGCAGCGCAGATCGGAGCCGCGGCGCGGCGTGGGGTGGGGGTGCGTCGCGAAGCCGTTGCGGTGCCGACTGCGCGCGCGGCGCTCGCACGCGAAGCTGGGCTGGTGCTCAGCGGCGAGCGTGGCCGCAACGGTCTGTTGCTGGGCGCCGACGTCAGCACACTTGCACTGCAGGGAGTGGGCTGGGTCGTGTTGTCGGCCTGTGACACAGGACTGGGCGCGCGTCTGGATGATGAAGGCGTATTCGGTCTGCGCCGTGCGTTCCGCCTCGCCGGCGCACGCACGGTGCTGATGAGCCTTTGGCCCGTAGACGACGCCGCGACATCGGCCTGGATGGAGGCGCTCTATCGCGCACGGCTGGTCGAGCATCGCACTACGGTCGACGCGGTCGCCGATGCAGGCCTCAGTGTGCTGCAGTCACGCCGCGCGCGTGGCGAGTCACTGCACCCGTTCTACTGGGCCGGGTTCGTTGCCGCGGGTGATTGGCGTTAGTTTCGCAGGCGTTTGCAGTTCAATACGCGTAGGGCGGGCTAGCCAATTGACGCAGAACCCAGGCGGCTGCATGCGTGGATTCGCCTCGTCTGGTTCGGAATAGGCGAATCCACTCGGGTTACCCGCTCAGCTTGGACAGCCCCTTCATGCAGTTGTCTCGATATGCTCCACCCGCTGCAGCCCGCGGGGCAGCAGACCGCCACGACCCGCCCGATTGCCGCCGTACTCGACCAGATCGGCCCAGCGCAGGGTGAGCTTGCGTGCACCGGCGTAAAGTGTGACTTCACCCTTGCCTTCGCTCACGACGGTGATACCGGCAACACGCTCGCCGTCCGCCAGCTTGGCCTTGGGAATCTCGATCAGCTTGTTGCCCTTGCCGCCGTTGTCGAGCTCCGGCAGCTCGGCTACCGAGAACATCAGCAGATGCCCGGCATTGGTCACGACGACGATGCGGTCGCGCGCCGCATCGGCGATATAAGCCGGGGCCAGCACATGGGCGTTGTCGTCGATATTGAGGATCTGTTTGCCGGCTTTCTTGTTGCCGACCAGGTTGGCAAAGCGTGTGACGAAGCCATAGCCATAGTCCGAAGCAAGCGCCAGGCGTGTATCGGCGTCGGCCATAGCCACAGCTTCAAAGCGGGCTCCCGCTGGGGGGGCGAAGCGGCCCGTCAGTGGCTCGCCGTTGCCACGTGCCGAGGGCAGGCTATGGGCAGGTGTCGAGTAACTGCGACCGGTGGAATCGATGAAAGCGACTTGCTGCGTGGTCCGGCCGCGGGCATAAGCCTGCAGCGCGTCTCCTTCGCGGTAGCTCATTGCTGCGGGGTCGACCTCGTGCCCCTTGGCGGCACGAATCCAGCCTTTCTGCGACAGCACCACGGTCGTCGGCTCGCTTGCCACCAGTGCGGCTTCATCCAGCGCCTGGGCTACCTGGCGTTCAATGATGGGTGAACGCCGGTCGTCGCCGTACTTCTTCGCGTCTTCCTTGAGCTCGTCCTTGATCAGCGTCTTGAGGCGCTGCCTGGAATTCAGAACGACGTTGATACGTGCGCGCTCTTCCTCAAGCTGGTCGCGCTCGGCGTTGATCTTCATTTCCTCAAGGCGCGCCAACTGGCGCAGGCGCGTTTCCAGAATGTAGTCGGCCTGTTCCTCGCTGAGGCGGAAGCGTGCGATCAGTACTGGCTTGGGCTCTTCCTCGGTACGGATGATGCGAATGACTTCGTCGAGGTTCAGGTAGGCGATGCGCAGACCTTCGAGCAGGTGCAGGCGCCGTTCGAGCTTGGCAAGGCGATGATTCAGGCGGCGCGTAACGGTATCCGTGCGGAAACGCAGCCACTCGTTGAGGATCTGCTTGAGATTCTTGACCTGTGGGCGGCCATCGAGGCCGATGATGTTCAGGTTGACGCGGTAGCTTTTCTCCAGGTCCGTCGTGGCGAACAGGTGCTGCATCATTTCGTCGGCATCGACGCGGCTGGAGCGCGGAATCAGCACGAGGCGGATAGGGTTTTCGTGATCGGACTCGTCGCGCAGATCCTCGAGCATGGGCAGTTTCTTGGCCCGCATCTGCGCGGCGATCTGCTCGAGTATCTTCGATGGCGAAACCTGATAGGGCAATGCGTTAATGACGACATTGCCGTCTTCCTTGGTGTAGACAGCGCGGGCACGCACGCTGCCTATGCCATTTTCGTACAGTGCCTGCAGCTCGGTTCTGGGCGTGATGATTTCGGCGCGTGTCGGATAGTCCGGGCCCAGTACATGTTCACAAAGATCACGCACGGTTGCGTCGGGATCTTCCAGCAGGCGGATGCAGGCACTTGCGACTTCGCGCAGATTATGCGGCGGAATATCGGTGGCCATACCGACAGCGATGCCGGTGGAACCGTTCAGCAGTACATGCGGTACACGGGACGGCAGCCACGAGGGTTCGTCCTGGGTGCCGTCGTAGTTTGGCGAGAAATCGACGGTGCCCTGGCCGAGCTCTTCGAGCAGCAGGGTCGCAATCGGCGCGAGCTTGGCTTCGGTATAGCGCATTGCGGCGAACGACTTGGGGTCGTCGGGGGAACCGAAGTTGCCTTGCCCTTCAATCAGGGGATAGCGATAGGAGAACGACTGCGTCATCAGCACCATGGCTTCGTAGCAAGCGCTGTCGCCGTGGGGATGGTACTTGCCGAGAACCTCGCCTATGGTCAGCGCCGACTTGCGTGGTTTGGCGGTCGCCGCCAGGCCGAGTTCGCTCATGGCGTAGACGATGCGGCGCTGTACCGGTTTGAGGCCGTCGCCGACGAAGGGCAGGGCGCGATCGAGCACGACATACATGGAATAGTCGAGATAGGCGCGCTCGGCATACTCCTTGAGCGGTATCTGTTCAAAATTGCTTTGCAGACTCATCGCGGGAATCCCTGAATCAATCTAATGGGGTTGGATCGCCGCGGCATGCCGGATCGAACCTGCGCCCAAAGGTTGGCGGCGCAAGGTCTGGCCTAGCCGTGGAGAGCAGCGGGCGCTTTCGCCATGGTGGCCGACGCTGCACCAGCCTGATCCAAAGCGGGCTATTTTGCCGGAATCAGGGCGTTGCATCGAATCGGCCCTGGCTGTCGGCCACCGCCGGGCCTGTTCAGCTGCGCAGCAGCGTGCGCAACAGCAACCAGCCGAGCAGTGTTGCGAGGATGGAGCCGGCTACATGAGCCGCGACCAGCGCGGCGGCCCAGCCGGCGTTGCCGCGTTCCAGCAGGGTGGCGGCTTCTGCTGAAAAAGTGGAAAAAGTGGTAAGCCCGCCGAGAAACCCGGTGCCGGCAAACAGGCGCAGCTCGGGTGAAGCGTCGGTTTGAGCCTCGGCGAACGCCAGCAGCAGGCCCATGAGCAGACCGCCGCCGAGGTTAGCCGCCAACGTGCCCAGGGGCAGTCGGTCGAACAGCGGATTCAGCCAGATGCCGAGTCCCCAGCGCAGCCAGGCGCCTAGCGCGGCGCCGCCACCGACGGCGGCGATCGATATCCAGGGCATGTGCAGGCTCCGCGTGAATTGAGTATGGATTCTAGCGGCCATGACGCGGGTGCCGGGTTGCCAGGCAGAAAACTGTTGCGCGAACTCTCTTTACATCACCTGGCCGGCATCGCGGTCGCCATTCATGCCGCGCGCGAAGGGGGCGCATGGTGCATCATGTGCGCCTTGTGCCGCGCGGATGGCGGTACTGCCCCTCAGTTAGGATCGCTCCCATGCCTCAGCCAAACTCTCTTACGCAGCCGCTCAGCGAGCAGGAAATCGAAACCCTGTCCCGGTTTCTCGACGAACGCGCAGTCGAGCGCGACGGCATGAGTTTCGAGATGCTCGACGGCTATCTGACTTCCGTTTTGTCCGGGCCGGAAACGATCATGCCCTCGGAGTGGCTGCCGCAGGTGTGGACTGGCGAAGAGGCGGACGAGCGCGACGGCGGTATTTTCGACAACGACGGGGAAGCCCAGCGCGTACTTGATCTTCTGATGCGGCACTACAACCGTATCGCCGGCGTTCTGGCCCAAGGCGGTGCAGATTTTGAACCCTGGATAGGCGAGTTCGAGATCGAGGACGGCCAGTTCGCAGCGTTTGGGCAGGAATGGGCCTTGGGTTATCTGCGCGGTATAGGGCTGCGCGAAGCGAGCTGGGACAGTTTGCTCGATGACCCGGATTGGGCTGACGACCTTGAGGCGGTAGAACTGCTGGCGCGCGGGCCCGATGATCCCGAAACCGGTGCCGAGGTCGCCACGCAGGAACAGCGCGATGCACTCATCGACAACATGGTCACGTTTGCGCTCGACGCGCACGACTATTGGCTTGAACTGCGGCTCAAACCAGCGACCTTGCGCCGTGCCGCGCCCAAGGTAGGCCGCAACGACCCTTGCACCTGTGGCAGCGGCAAGAAGTACAAGCAGTGCTGCGGGCAGGGCGAGTGAGTGAGCTGATGCCTGGGGCCGGATGCTGCGAGTGCTGCGCCAGTCTGCCAGCGCCGGTCGGCAGCTAGTTTCCATGCCGAAACGCGGACTCACCCTGCTGCTGGCCGGACTGGCCATGTTCGGCCCCTTTGCGATTGACACGATGTTTCCCGCGTTCCCGGCGATCGCGCAGGAGTTCGGCGCCGACGAATTCGCGATGCAGCAGACCTTGTCGATCTACCTGATCGCCCTGGCCTTCATGTCGCTGGTGCATGGCCCGCTGTCGGACGCACTGGGGCGCCGTCCAGTGGTGATCGGGGGTGTTGCGCTGTTCATGCTGGCCTCGATCGGCTGCGCGCTGACCTGGTCGATAGAAAGCCTGTGGATGTTCCGCGCATTGCAGGGCATGTGTGCGGGTGCCGGCTGGATCGTTGCGCGCGCAATCATGCGTGACCTGCATGAAGGTCCAGTCGTACAGCGGCTGATGTCGAACGTGTCGATGTTATTCACCCTGGCGCCGGCAGTCGCGCCCATCCTCGGTGGCTGGGTGCTGCTGGTCGGGAGCTGGCGCTGGATTTTCTGGTTCCTGGCCGGCTGGGGCGGGTTGCTGCTCATGGCCTCGCTATGGCGTCTGCCCGAGTCGCATCCGCCCGAACGGCGCATTCCGCTGCGGGCCGGTGCCCTGGTTGGTGGCTATGTGGAAATGTTGCTCGATCGTCAGTTCTGGCCGTTGGCGATTGCCGGCACCATGAACTTCAGCGCGCTGTTTCTGTACATTTCTGCGGCGCCGGCATTCGTCGTCGGGCTGTTGAAACTCGGTCCGCAGCAGTTTGCCTGGTTGTTCGTGCCGGCGGTGTCAGGCCTGTTTCTCGGTTCACTGCTGTCGGGACGCCTGGCCGGACATATCAGCGTTACGCGCACCATCAGTGCGGGCTATACGCTCATGCTGCTGGCCGCGGCGCTCAATGTCGGCGTTGCGCTCTGGCTGCCGCTGCCGCAGATTCCGTGGTCGGTATTGCCGATAGGCCTGCATGCGGTCGGCATTTCCCTGTCGTTCTCCAGTCTGACCATACTGCTGCTCGACCGGTTTCCGTCGCATCGTGGCGGAGCCTCGTCGTTGCAGGCCTTCGTAAGCCTGATATTCAACGCGCTGCTGGCTGGGATCGCTGCTGTGCTGCTGTCCGATAGTGCGCTGCACCTGGCATTGGGAGCAGGAAGCTTGACCCTGATCGGCTTCATTGCCTGGCGTATGTTCCGGTATCAGACGGCTGCGACAGGCATGCAAGCCGGTTGATTCACCTGTTGCCGCAACTTGCCCGGGACGTTTCGGCAAAGACTGGCTGGGGTTAGCAAACTGTCATGAAGGCAGGCAGCCGGCGACG
Organism: Rhodanobacteraceae bacterium; assembly: GCA_016790075.1. Taxonomy (GTDB): domain Bacteria; phylum Pseudomonadota; class Gammaproteobacteria; order Xanthomonadales; family Rhodanobacteraceae; genus Tahibacter. Next base: position 204,678 of record JAEUPP010000068.1, read on the forward strand.
ATGATGCTGCCAAATGCGGTGCTCCGGTCGTGGCTCGCGGCAACTGGCGCGGCGCAATGTGGGCAATCGCCAATCCCCCGTTGCTGTCACGCGCGGATCAGGCTGCGGGTGTTCCCAGGATCTGCTTGAGCACGGTCAGCACTTCGTCCTTGCTCCCCATCAGTGTCAGTTGGTTGTCGCGTGAAATATCGGTGCCAATGTTCACGTTGTAACCCTGGCCCAGGTCGTTGCCGTCCTCGTCGATACGCGGGTAGGTTTCAACTTTGCCTATGTACATGATGCGGTTGGCATCGACGAAGCGGCCGTCAGGGAGTTTGATCCAGCGTTGCATGGCGTGGCTCTCGCGGTGGGCTGGCGCGAACATAACACGTGGCAGCAGCGTCGTTGAGTCTGATACACCAGTCGAACAGGGCGCGCCTTGCGGCGCGCCCTGTCAGGAACGTGGTACTGCCTGGACTCAGTTCCAGCCGCAGCGCTTGCCCTTGTTCTGCTGCTTGAGCCAGCTGTGCAGTGGAGCGAAGTAATCGAGAATGGCTGATGCATCCATCTCGCCCTTGCCGGTCAACTCTTTCAAGGTCGACTGCCAGGGCTGGCTCGCACCCTTTTCCAGCATGGCCCAGAATTTCGCACCTGCGGCCTTGTTGCCATAGATCGAGCATTCGTGCAGCGGCCCGCTATAGCCGGCGGCCTTGCACAGTTCGCGCTGGAACTGGAACTGCAGGATATGGGCGAGGAAATAGCGCATGTACGGCGTATTGCCGGGTACGTGATACTTCGCGCCGGGATCAAAGTCGGCCTCGCTGCGCGCCACCGTCGGCGCGACGCCCTGGTACTTGCGCTTGAGTGCCCACCATGCCGCGTTGTAGCCGTCGGGCTTGATCGAGCCATCGAACACGCCCCAGCGCCATTCGTCGATGAGCTTGCCGAAGGGCAGGAAAGCGACTTTCTCCAGCGCCTGCTTCATCTGCGCGTTGAGCATTGCTTCCTTGCTGGGTTTGCTGGCGCCCGCCAGGCCGACTTCCGCGAGATAGCCCGGGGTCAGATTCAGCTGGATCGTGTCGCCTACCGCTTCGTGGAAACCATCGTGTGCACCGGTCTGGAACAGGACCGGCAGCTTGTTGTAGGCCAGGTAGTAATAGATATGACCTAGCTCGTGGTAGATCGTGCGGAAATCTTCCTCGTTGATGTTGATGCACATCTTGATGCGCACATCACCTTCAAGGTTCAGATCCCAGGCGCTGGCATGACAGACCACGTCGCGGTCGGCCGGACGTTTGAGCTGGGATTTTTCGTAGAACGATTTCGGCAGCGACGGGAAACCAATCGAGGTATAGAAGTCCTCGGCGCGCCGGATCATGGTTTCCGGAGTGTAGTTCTTCTCCTTGAGTGCAGCGTCCACATCAAGGTTGGACACACCCGGATAGGGCTGCAACAGCGGATACAGCGCCGCCCAGTCCTGCGCCCACATATTGCCGGTGATATGCGCCGGGATGGTGCCGTCCTTGGCCAGCTTGCCCGGATACTGCTGTTCGAGCTTGTGCCGCGCATAGCATTGCAGGTCCTTGTACAGCGGTTCGACCTGGCTCCAGAGGCGGTCGGTTTCCTTGCGGAAATCGGCTGCGCTCATGTCATAGCTTGCGCGCCACATGTCGCCCGCGTTGGCGTAGTCCATCTCGCGCGCGCCTTCATTGACGAGTTCGGCGAAGCGTGCGTAGTCCTTGCGCATGTCGCGCGCGACGTTGTGCCAGGCGGTCCATGCTTCGAGATCCGCATCCCAGTCGCGGTTCTCGGCCAGTACCTTGCTGAGCTGATCGAGATTGCGGCAGGTTTCTGGCTTGCTCTCGTCAGTGCAGGACTTGCCCGAGCCGTAGGCCGCATTCAGGCGCGATGCGATCTGGGTCAGCTCGGCCAGCTTGGCCGGATCTTTCGGTGCGGGCATTGCAGTCTGCAAGCGGAGCAGGTCGATGCTGCGCTGCGTGGCCGGAGCAATGCCGGCGACTGTGCGAAACTGTTTGGATTTTTCCACATTGGCGGAAAGGCGGGAAAGCGCGCGCTCGTTGGCCTTGGCCACGAGCACTTCAGTGTCACCATTGATATAGGTTTCCGAAACCCATTGCGCTGCACTGATTTCGACGTAGTTGTCACGGATTTCCTGGTTGATGCCGGCAACGAAGCGATCGGCCGCGGCTGCATCAGCCGACTGGGCCGAGGCATCAGGTGCAAGGCCGTTGCTGATACAGAAAATCAGGGCCAACGCAAGTGCAGAACGAACTGGTTTCACGGATATCTCCCCGGTTACGGCGCGGCGGTCGTCAAGTCGTCAAAGCGGTGATGCACACTAGCGTGATGCACCACAAATACGTTGAAGAAATTCCAGTGTTTTTTTCGGCGCGGAACCATTGCGCAATGGATAGCGTGGCGGCGTTACGGCGATGACTGGCAACGACGTATTGCGACGAAGAAGCCGGAATTGGTCAGGGTATTTGTGGGGCGCCACACTAGTTCCCGTCACGTGCGAAAGCAACCGCGGCGCTTGAAATGCGCATCGGCAGACAACATCTGCGAGCTTACCGCACGACTTCTGCAGGACGAGCTTCGATGAGCAGTGGGCAAGGTTCCGCCGGCAACGTGATCGCCGCGATCTGTAGTTTCTTCATTCCAGGACTCGGTCAGCTGGTACAGGGGCGGTTGCTGCTGGCAGTAGTGCAATTCGTACTGGCGGCGGCGCTGTGGGTGGTGTTCCTTGGCTGGATCATCCATCTCTGGTCCATTCTCGACGCGGCGCTGTTCAAGCCGCGCAGCTGACGTTTCACAGCCCGCACCGTGCGGTGGCGGGCTGTTAGCATGGATCGTCTCGCCGCAGGAGCCGTTTTCGCATGGTCACCACTCTCGTCGTGATCGGTCTGACCACGCTGGTCTCGCTGATTGCATTCAACCAGCCGCGTCTCAGGCAGCAGCTCATACTCTGGCCGCCGGCAGTGCGGCGCAACAACGAATACTGGCGTCTGCTCAGCTATGGACTCATCCATGCGGACGGCATGCACCTGTTTTTCAACATGTTCACGCTGTTCTTTGCCGGGCGTTACATCGAAGCTTATCTGGCGTTGCGAACCGGCCCGGCAGGACTGCCGCTGCTCTACCTGGGAGGGCTCGTCGTATCGATCCTGCCCAGCTATCTCAAACACCAGAACGATTCCAGCTACTACAGCCTTGGCGCATCCGGTGCGGTATCAGCTGTGCTGTTTGCCTTTGTACTGCTGCAGCCCGGTGCGACGCTGTATGTGTTCTTCATTCCCATGCCGGCCCTGGTGTTCGGCATCCTGTACCTTGCGTACTCCTGGTACATGGACCGCCAGTCCGGTGACAACATCAACCATAGCGCGCATCTCTGGGGGGCTGGTTTCGGACTGCTGTTCATGGCGTTGCTGGAGCCGCAGCTCGTTGGCCGCCTGCTGCGCTGAGTGCTGCCAGGTGTAATCGCCAACCGGCGCGGTCGCTGCAGGCTCCCGTTGCCTGTGATGTGGCTATCGTTGTCCCGGGTGATCCAGGTCAAACGCGCGTTTGTCTGTGAGCCGGGGAGCTTTCGTCCTCTGCTCGTGCGAGTTGCCGGGGGCAGTTTCCATCGCTGCCCGCTGCTGCAGCGGCGCTTCCTGGCGGCGTCAGCTGCGGTACTGGACTGGTCTTTGCCGCACCGTATTGTCTATATTGTTTGACCCTTCCCGCGCTAAGCCCGACACTTCCGCCCGGGGCAAGGTGTTTTCTGGGGAGGAAACGTGGGTCTGTTGGCTTTTCTGCAGCGTATTTTCGGTGGTCAGCCCGCCGCGGCCGAGCGGCGCGACAAGCCGCGCATCAATGCCCGCGAGGGCACCCGTGTGCTCATCGTCGACGACTCGCCGACCATCGTGGCACTGTTGCGCAAGTTGCTGCAGCAGAACGGTTACGTGACGCTGGATGCCGGCGACGCGGAAGAGGGGATACGCCTGGCCCAGGCCGAGGCGCCAGATCTGATCTTTCTCGATATCGTGCTGCCGGGCATGAACGGCTTTGCAGCGCTGCGCCAGCTGCGCCGCGATGTGCGTACGAAAGACATTCCCATCATCATGATCAGCGGCAACGAACAGGCCACCGAGCAGTTCTACGCCCAGCGAATCGGTGCCGACGATTTCATGAAGAAGCCGTTCTCGCGCGCCGAAGTATTCATGCGTATCGAGCGCCTGCTCAACGCCGAGAAGATGCCGTTTCGCCAGCAGCCCAGCGGCAGGCGCGACGTCTGACCCTGCTGCTACGGTCAGTTTGACCCCAACTCCAGATGTTGATCGTTCCGGTCACTGCACCGTCGCTACCCGCAATGCGACTGTGCACGTCATTTCGGAGATCATCATGCATCAAGCGCCGCTCGCCCGTTGTTTCGCGATGCTGATCAATGCCGGGCTGATCCTGTGTTCTTCCGTGGCACTGGGGGGAGGACCGTCGCCAGTATCCGGGCCTGCGCTTGACCCCTGGACACGCATCGATGGGGGCGAGCTGCGCCAGCTGGAGGCGACTCCATATGCGCAGCAGTGGCGTGCGAACTTCCGCAATTATCTGATTTACCGGGTAGACGAGCCGGCGCTGCGTGGTGCGCTGCTCGATCCGGCCCACTGGAATGGGTTGCTGCTGCACCTGCCGCAGCCAGACGGCACGTCGCTGGTCTTCGTGTTGCACCAGGACTCGATCTTGTCGCCCGAACTGCAGGCGAAGTATCCAGAATTGCGCCAGTTCAAGGTGACGCGGGCCGGGGCTTCAGCGCCCGCCGGTACCGCCGGCTGGGGGCAGGGCTTCAACGCCCAGATTGATTATGAAAATGAAATAGCGAGTTTCGACCGTTCCCACAGCGAATTTCAGGAGTACTACGTCGTTTTTCGCAGGAGTGACTACATCGGTTCGCAGGTTCCGTCCCGCTGCGATATCGGATCCACACCAGAGGGGTAGCTGGTGCAGCGGCAAGTCAGTTCCCGCAACGAATTCGACCGGATTTCGCCGCAGCATGCCTGGTGTGTCTCCTCAGGTACTTTTTGTTTCGGGGCGAAGCTCACAATGCAAGCAGTGACCTGATCACTGCGCCGCGATCACCATCGGCGCCCTGTTCTGGGTAGAGGGAAGCCGCCAGGATGAGTCCGGGCGGCTTCCCCTGCGCGGGGCGCGGTCTTACTTCGCAGTCAAACCGCGGCGCTCCAGCAATGGCTTGACGTCCGGGTCACGGCCGCGGAAGTCCTTGAACAGCTGCATCGCGTCGACACTGCCGCCGCGGGAAAGCAGGGTCTGACGGAAATGGTCGCCATTCTTGCGGCTCAGCCCTCCGTTCTCCTTGAACCATTCCACGCTGTCGGCGTCTAGCACTTCGCTCCAGATGTAGGCGTAGTAGCCCGCAGAGTAGCCGCCCATGATGTGCGAGAAGTACGAGCTGCGGTAACGCGGCGGCACGGGAGCGAAATCGACGCCGGCGCGTTTCAGCGCCGCGGCCTCAAAATCGAGCACGGCGCCGGCTTCCGGCGCCTGGTTGGCCTTGATCTGATGCCAGGACTGGTCGAGCAACGCGGCGCCCAGGTATTCCGTCGTCGTGAAGCCCTGGTTGAACTTCTGCGCCGCGAGCACCTTTTCCACCAGTTCCTGCGGGATAGGCTCGCCGGTCTTGTAGTGCTTGGCGTAGTTCTTCAGCACTTCCGGCCAGGTCATCCACATTTCGTTGACTTGCGACGGGTATTCCACGAAGTCGCGCGGCACGCTGGTGCCCGAGAAGCGCGGGTACTTCACGTTCGAGAACATGCCGTGCAGCGCATGGCCGAATTCGTGGAATGCGGTATTGACCTCGTCGAAGGTCAGCAGGGTCGGCTCACCCTTGGGCGGCTTGGGAATGTTCAGGTGGTTGGCGACTACCGGGCGCGTGCCGAACAGCCCGCTCTGCGAAACGTATTCATTCATCCAGGCGCCGCCGCGCTTGTTGTCGCGGGCATACCAGTCGACGAGGAAGATCGCGAGCTGCTTGCCGTCGGCGTCGGTGACATCGAATACACGCACGTCCGGGTTATAGACCGGCAGATCCTTGCGCTCCTTGAAGCTCAGGCCGTACAGCTTGTTGGCGGCGAAGAAGACGCCGTTCTTGAGCACGTTGTCGAACTCGAAGTAGGGGCGCAGCTGACTTTCGTCAAAACTATACTTTTCTGCGCGGACTTTCTCGGCGTAGTACGACCAGTCCCAGGCGGCGAGCTGGAAGCCGCCCTTTTCCTTGTCGATCATGGCCTGCAGGTCGGCTGCCTCTTTCTTTGCATTGGCCACGGCTGCCGGCGCCAGCTGGGCCAGGCGATCGTTCACCGCCTTGACCGTCTTGGCGGTTTCGTCTTCGAGCGTATAGGCAGCGTGGTTCTCGTAGCCGAGCAGCGCAGCGCGCTCCGCACGGATCTTTGCGACCTTGGCGACAATGGCCCGGTTGTCGAACTCGCCGCCGTGACCGGCGCGGGTCACCGAAGCTTTCTGCAGGCGTTCGCGCAGCGCGCGATTCTCCAGCTGCGCCAGCGCCGGCTGGCCAGAGGTGTTCTGCAGCGCAATCACGTACTTGCCGTCGAGCTTGCGCTGCTTGGCGGCTTCGGCCGCCGCGGCAATGGCCTCGTCGGACATGCCCTTGAGCTCGTCCTTGCTGTCGACGACGACCGCCGCGGCATTGTTTTCCTTCAGCATGTTCTGGCTGAACTGGGTCTGCAGCGTGGCCAGTTCAGAATTCATGGCCTTGAGCTTGGCCTTGTCGGCATCGTTGAGTTTGGCGCCGGCGCGGACAAAATCCGTGTAATAGCGTTCGACCAGGCGTTTGCCTTCGGCATCAAGGCCCAGTGTGTCGCGCTTGGCATGCAGTGCCTCCACGCGTGCGAACAGCTTGGCGTTCAGCGCGATGGCGTCCTGGTGCGCCGACAGCTTGGGCGCCATCTCGCTCTGGATCTTCTCGATCGCATCGTTGGTATTGGCGCCGGAAAGATTGAAGAAAACCGTCGTCGCACGGTTGAGCAACTGGCCTGCTTTCTCCATCGCGACGATGGTGTTTTCAAAGGTCGGCGCGTCCTTGGCCTCGGCGATTGCGTCGATTTCGGCGCGGTGCTCGGCCATGCCGGCATCCATGGCCGGTACGAAATGCTCGTTCTTGATCTTGTCAAAGGCGGGATACTGGAACGGTAGCGTGCTGGGCTTGGCGAAAGGGTTGTTGGCCATATCGGCTTTGGTGGCAGTCGCGGCGGCGGGAGCCGCCTTGTCGGCGGCGTAGAGCGGCGCCGCCAGGCCCAGGGCGAGCGCCAGGGCGACGGCAAGACGATTCTTCATGGAACACACTCCGGTCGGTGAATCGGGGCGCTGATCCTAAACGGAGTAGGGCCGCCCCGCCCCTGACGGAAGTCCCGCATCGGTTGCCGCTCTTGCTTGGGTTGCGAGGTTGTGACCGCGGTACGTGGTTACGGCATCCGGGCTTCGCTAGACTCGGCCGGTTCAAGCTACGGAGCGGGGCCATGGGTCTTTGTATTCATTCGCGCGGACGTATAGCGCCGCTGTTGCTGGCCGGTGTTTGGGCAGGATCGGGTGTCGCGGCAGAGTTCGATGTGCCCAGTTCGGTCATGCAGGCCCTGGAATCGGCGCGGCCGGCACAGCCGCAGCCGCTGGCACCGCTGCATGGAACGCCCTGTGTGAACGGTATGGCCGCCACGTATCCGTGTTCCAACGTTGACCTGCTGTCGTTCACGCCGGTCGCGACCTTTTCGGCCACGAACACCAACAGTCTCTGGGGCTGGACCGACCCGACTACCCAGATCGAATACGCCCTGATCGGCGCCAACAACGGCCTGGCGATGTTCGAGCTGTCCGACCCTACGCATCCCAAATACCTGGGCCGGCTGCCGACACGTACCGGATCGTCCGCCTGGCGCGACGTCCGCGTCTATGCCAATCATGCCTACGTGGTCAGCGACAACAATGGCGCGCACGGCATGCAGATATTCGATCTGACGCGGCTGCGTGGAGTCACGTCGCCGCAGACCTTCACTGAAGACGCGGTCCGTAGCGACTTCGGCCGTGGTCATACGATAAGCATCAACGAGGCGACCGGCTTTGCCTATGTCGCCGGCAGCGATACCTGTCCGGCCCCCAGCGCAAACGGCGCGCTGCGCATTTACGACATCCGTACTCCGGTGAATCCTGTCTTCGTCGGCTGTGTGCCGACCGGAGGCTATACACACGAGAGCCAATGCTTCGTCTATCACGGGCCGGATACACAGCACGATGGCAAGGAGATCTGCCTCAACGCCAACGGCCCGACCAAGCGTTTTGCCATTGTCGACGTGAGCAACAAGGCTGCGCCGGTGACCTTGTCGTCGCTGACCTGGACTGGGGCGAGTTATCCGCACCAGGCCTGGTTCACCGAGGATCAGCGCTACGCACTGCTCAATGACGAACTCGACGAGACCTCGTTCGGCCACAGCGCACGCACGCTCGTGTTTGATCTCGCCGACCTCGATGCGCCTGTCCTGGCCGGCCACCACGACCACGCGCTCGGCGTAATCGACCATAACCTCTTTATTCACGGACAGTACGTCTACGAATCGAACTACGAGGCGGGTCTGCGCATTCTTCGTCTGGGCAATCTGTCGCAGGCGCAGCTCAGCGAGGCAGCCTATTTCGATACCTACCCGGCCAGCAACAACGCCGAGTTCAATGGCAACTGGAACAACTACCGGTTTCCAGCCAGCGGCAATGTGATTCTTACCGGTATCGACGAAGGCTTTTTCGTAGTTGAGCCGCGGCTGTGCACGCCGCCGGCGGCGCCGACCGCGCTGAATGCTACAGCGTCGGGCAGCCAGCAGATCGCGTTGAGCTGGAACGGCTCGGGCAGTCCCGGCGCCATCTGGAGTGTGGAACGCGCACAGGGCGGATGTAGCGGCGCGTTTGCGACCGTGGCCGAGGGCCTGACCACACCAACCTTTACCGATACAGGCGTATCAGGGCAGGTCGACTACGGTTATCGCGTCCTTGAGAAGACGCCAAACGGCCAGTGCACCTCCGTTGCATCGGCCTGTGTTCAGGCACAGACCACAGGGACCTGTAGCGCGGCTCCCTTGTTCGGCGGTATCAGCAGTGTCGCTGATGCCGGCACGGCGAGCTGCCGTCTTGACCTGCAATGGACGGCAGCGAGCCCGGCCTGCGGCGGTCCGGCGCGGTATTCGGTCTATCGTGGCGACAGCGCGGGGTTCACTCCGGCGGCGGTCAACCGCATTGCGAGCGGCGTGACAGCGCAGACTTTCGCCGACATCGGGGTTGCGGGCGGCGTCAGCCGCTATTACGTGGTGCGGGCGGTCGATGCGGCCAACGGCGCCGAGGACAGCAACAGCGTGCAGCTGTCGGGACGTGCGACGGGACCGGTGCAGGATGGCAGCTTCGTTTCGGGCGCTGAGCCGGGCGATCCGTTGTTTGACACCTCGTCGGTGGACCCCGGGCTTTCCGTTGTCACTGCACCAGAGCATGCAGGCTGGCATACATCGGCCACGCGCAAGCGCAGCGGTGCGCAGAGTTTCTGGTCGACCAGCGCGAACAATCTTTGCGTTTCGCTGGTGAGTCAGCCGCTGCAGCTGACCGCGGCGCAGAGCGCTCAGCTATCGTTCTGGAGCGCCTGGGACATACAGGGCGGTCGGGATGGCGGCGTTGTGGAAATTTCCACCGACAACGGCGCGAACTGGACCCGGCTTACGCCCAGCGGCGGCTATCCTGGGTCGATCACTGGCGGCGGAACGCTTTGTGGTATCGCGACTGGTTCGGGCGCCTTCAGTGGCACGAATCAGCTGGCCACGTGGACGCGTTCGCAGATCGATCTGGCGGCGTACGCGGGGCAGGCGGTACGCCTGCGCTGGCTTTATCGCACCGATGGCGCCACCGCGGGGCAGGGCTGGTTCGTCGACGACATTGAACTCACCCATGCGCAGGTGCCGGGCATATGTACGGCTGGTGACGACCTGATCTTCAAGCACAGCTTCGAATAGCGCAGGTCTCCGGACCAGCGCCTGTGGCGAGCAGCGGTTGTCCCGCTGCTTGCCGGTACTTTGTGGATGGATCGCCGTCACACACCCGCGGCGCCCGCGCAGCGCGGGCCTTAGATCTTCCAGTACCAGCGTTTCCGGTCCAGTGGCAGCGAAACCAGCCACCAGACGCCTGTGACGGCGGCGGCCCAGGCCGCGGACGCCGCTGTGGAGCCGGCCAGCGGCGCCAGCCAGGAAGCGAATGCATGGCGATAAAGCCAGCTGTCCGCGCCGGTTGCGGCGAGCATGCAGACCATGAGCCACGAGCCGGCATAGGCCAGGATTGCATTTCGCCCCAGCGCTCCACCCGGCAACCACAGGCCGCGGCGGTCAGCGAGCCAGTGCGCGGCGAGCAGTGCGAGGCAGGCTATGCCTCCACTCCAGAGTACGAAGGCCGGAGTCCATAGCGATTTGTTCATTGGCTGCAGCAGGTGCAGCCATGCGCCCGTGGCGATAGCAGCAACACCCGCAGCAGCGAGAACCGCCAAACGTGCGTGGCGCAGCCAATGACCGGCACGCAGGCCAAGCAGTGTCGTCATGACGGCGCCCAGCGTGCTGACTAGGCCTTCGGGGTCGAAGGCGAGGCCAGTGGCTGGGTCGTAGCGGTAGGCGAAGCGGCCAAGTACGGCGCTGTCGATCACCAGCGCCGGGTTGTGGTCGATAGCGACGCCGGTGAATGCGAGCAGCAGCGAATAGCCGATCAGTAGAGCGCCTGCCAGTACCCATTGCGCGCGCGGCTTCAGATACAGCGCAACCGGGCCGGCCACCGCGATGCAAAGGCCGATGCGCTGGAGCACGCCGGGCAGGCGCAGGTCGCGCTCGGGAATCAGCAGCGCGGCAACCAGGTGCAGCAGCAGGCCAAGAGCGAACACCCGGGCAGCACGCCACAGCACCGCGAGGCGCAGGGCGGCCGGCGAGCGCCCGAGTTCGCGCTGTGGCTCCAGCGCGAGGCTTAGCGATACACCGGCGATAAACAGGAACAGAGGAAAGATCAGGTCGGCGGGCGTGCAGCCATGCCAGGGCGCGTGTTGCAGCCAGGGATGGATGTGATTCCAGTCGCCAGCGTTGTTGACGAGCAGCATCGCCGCGACGGTGAGTCCGCGCAGGCTGTCGACCGAGGAAAAACGCGGCGTTGCTGCCGTCGCAGCGCTGGTCGCTGAAGGCATGGCGAACCTCGCAGGGAAAGCGCGAGGTTCGCATACGGATGGCAGCCGTGCTGATGATGTAACGGCATGGTTGCGGTGTTGCGCCGCAACCGTTGTTCCTCAGCGCGGTGTGCGCGGGCTGCGGTTCCCCGGCTGACTGCCACGGCTGTCGGAACGGCGCCCGGCGTTCTGGCCACCATTACTGTTGCGGCGCTGGTCCTTGCCGGCGTGGTGCTTGCTGCCGCTGGGCTGGCTGCTACGTCCGCGGCGTGCCGTGCGTGCGGCTGGCTTGCCACTGCGTTGTGCATCGGAGCCGGCGCGCAGCGGCTGTTTCGGCTCAAAACCTGGCAGCACGGCGATCTCGATATCCCGCTTGAGCAGGCGCTGGATATCGTTGAGCAGGCCCTGCTCTTCGCGGCAGACCAGCGACAGCGCGAGGCCGTCGCAGCCGGCGCGGCCGGTGCGGCCTATGCGATGCACGTAGTCGGCGGCAACCATGGGCAGGTCGTGATTGATGACGACCGGCAGCTGATCGATATCAAGGCCGCGTGCCGCGATATCCGTCGCAACGAGTACATGGATGCGGCCTTCCTTGAAGTCCTTGAGCGCGCGCTGGCGCGCGTTCTGGCTCTTGTTGCCGTGGATCGCATCGGCCTTGAAGCCGGCCTGGCAAAGCTGGCGCGCAAGACGGTCAGAGCCATGCTTGGTGCGGCCGAATACCAGGGTCTGACGGCGGCTGTCCTGGGCCAGCAGCTCGATCAGCAGATCCTTCTTGCGTTCGGCATCGACCGAATAGACCCGGTGCTGCACGGTTGCTGCAACGCTGTTCTGCTGCGCGATCTGGATCTGGGCCGGATCATTCAGCAGCTCGGTAGCGAGCGTGCGGATGTCGTCGGCATAGGTGGCCGAAAACATCAGGTTCTGCCGCTGGCGCGGCAGTTGGCCGAGAATCTTCTTGAGGGCTGGCAGGAAGCCCATGTCCAGCATGCGGTCGGCTTCATCGAGCACCAGGATTTCGACATCGCGCAGGCTCAGCGTGCGCTGGTCGAGATGGTCGATCAGGCGGCCCGGCGTGGCTACCAGCAGATCCATGCCGCGCCGTAGCGCCTGCACCTGGCCGCCCATGCCGACGCCGCCGAAGATGGTCGTGGAATTGAAGCGGATGTTCTTGCCATAGGCGCGGATGCTGTCGTGCACCTGTACCGCAAGTTCCCGCGTAGGGGTCAGCACCAGAGCGCGGACCTTGCGTGGCTGTCCGCTCTGCAGCGCGCCATTGGGATAGAGGCGTTCCAGCAGCGGCAGGGCGAACGCAGCGGTCTTGCCGGTGCCGGTCTGTGCGCCGGCAAGCAGGTCGCGACCGGCAAGGATCAGCGGAATCGCTTCTGCCTGAATCGGCGTCGGTGTGTCATAGCCGAGTTCATTCAGCGCACACAGCAGGGCGGGCGAAAGCCCGAGTTGATCGAAAGCCATGGGATTACTCCTAAGTTGAAACCCATAGCGTTCCCAAGGCCATCCAGGGCCATACATCCGCGCTGCAGGTAATGATGGTGCGGCCGCAAGGCGCAATGCCGGGCCGTGTCGTCGTGGAAAACCGGTGGAGGGAGAAAGCTGCAGACGTGGCGGGCGCGGAGATTGCGCCGGCTGCGTCACGTCAGAAATCCGGAAAGGGAGGCCGGACAGTCCGCACGAAAACTCAGCGACTATACGGGAAAGTGCGCCGTGATGCGAGCAGCGGACACGACAGGCGTGCTGCGAATTGTGTTTTGGGTCCTCGGTGTCTGGCGTGATCGCCAACAACCGGTGGCTGAGCCCTGGGCGATATGGCGCAGCGCCGCGGTATTGCCGGACGGTAATAACCCGCTATTACATGACCAAGACCCATGACAACCATCTGCTAGGCTATGCGCCCTTCGCGCCCGGCCCGCTATACGATCCGAGGAAATCATGGCATTGACCGCCGCCCGCACGCCGCCCGGCGTGCTTGAACTGCTGCCGCTGGACCAGATCGCGTTCCAGGACATGCTCGACACGATACGCCGCAGCTTCGAGCGCTTCGGCTTCCTGCCGGTGGAAACACCGGTCATGGAATTGACCGATGTGCTGTTGACCAAGGAAGGCGGTGAGACCGAACGGCAGGTGTATTTCGTGCAGTCCACCGGCAATCTCGGCAAGGAAGGCACGCCGGAAATGGCCTTGCGTTTCGACCTGACCGTGCCGTTGGCGCGTTATGTCGCCGAACACGAACACCAGCTCAACTTCCCGTTCCGCCGCTACCAGATGCAGCGCGTCTACCGTGGCGAGCGTCAGCAGCGTGGCCGCTTCCGCGAGTTCTATCAGTGCGACATCGACGTCATCGGCAAGGATGCCTTGTCGATACGTTATGACGCCGAGCTGCCGGCGGTGATCTACCAGGTGTTCCGCGATCTCAAGATCGGTCCGTTCACGATCCAGCTCAACAATCGCAAGCTGCTGCGCGGATTCTTCGAGAATCTTGGTCAATCCGATGCGCAGCGTCAGGCGCTGATCCTGCGGGAGATAGACAAGCTCGACAAGGTTGGCAGCGACAAGGTCGCTGACACCTTGCGCGGCGGCGATTTCTGCCTCTCGGATACGGATGTCACGAAGCTGCTCGACTTCGTGCAGACGCGCTCCAGCAGTCATGCGGATGCGATGGAAAAACTTGCGGCACTGGGCACAGGCAGCGTTACGTTCAACGAAGGTATCGCCGAGCTGCGCGAAGTGCTGGAGCTGATTCGTGCGCTCGGCGTGCCTGAGGCGTACTACGCGCTGAACCTGTCCATTGCCCGCGGTCTGGACTACTACACCGGCACGGTCTACGAAACGCATCTGCTGGAGCATCCGCAGATCGGGTCCATCTGCTCGGGTGGCCGCTACGAAAACCTTGCCGGCCACTACACCAAGTCGCATCTGCCCGGCGTCGGCATCTCGATCGGTGCGACGCGCCTGTACTGGCAACTGCGCGAGGCAGGCCTGATCGGCACTGGTACCAGCACGGTGCAGGTGCTGGTCACGCAGATGGACGAGGCGGAGCTGCCGCGTTATCTCGCTATCGCCAACGAGCTGCGCCAGGCCGGCATCAATACCGAGGTCGTGCTCGAAGGCGGCAAGCTCGCCAGGCAGTTCAAGTACGCCGAGAAGGCCGGTATTGCGTTCGCCGTCGTCTGCGGCAGCGACGAAATCGCCAGGGACGCGGTAGTCATCAAGGATCTGCGTCGCCGCGAGCAGTTTGAAGTCGCACGCGCTGAAATGGTCAAGGCACTACGTGTCGAGATCGAACAAGCGCAGGCCATGGGGTAACACCGACATGAATGATCCGTCCATTACGTTGAACGGCGCGTCGCTGACGCGTGCGCAGGTGGCTGCCATCGCCTATGACGGCTGCGGCATAGTGCTCGATTCGGCTCAGCTCGCGCGCGTGCAGCAGACGGCGGATTTCCTCGCCGACAAGGTCAGCTGCGGCGAGCCGATCTACGGCGTCACCACTGGTTTCGGCAGCAACGCGGACAAGCTGCTCGGCGCGCATCGCGCGCGCGACGAACTGCCCGGCGGCAATCCGGAGCGGCCCCAGGGCACGCTGATGGAGGAACTGCAGTACAACCTCGTCGTTACGCATGCGGTTTGCGTCGGTGAGCCGTTCGCGCCACCGGTAGTGCGTGCCATGCTGGCGATCCGCGTGAACACGCTGATGCGCGGTCATTCGGGCATACGCGCCTCGACCCTGCAGGCGCTGGCGGAATTGCTCAATCGCAACGTGATTCCGGTCATTCCGCAAAAAGGTTCCGTTGGCGCCAGCGGCGATCTCGCCCCTTTGTCGCATCTGGCCATTGTCTTGCTCGGCGGTGGCGAGGCCTTCCTGCACGGCGAGCGCATGCCGGGAGCACAGGCCCTGGAGCGTGCCGGCCTGGCGCCGCTGCGCCTGTCGTTCAAGGAAGGCCTGGCGCTGAACAACGGCACTACGCAGATGCTGGCGACGGCGGCACTGGCGCTGGCACGCATGGAGCAACTGATCGCAACGGCCGACCTGGCGGCGGCCATGACGCTGGATGCCTTCGCCGGCCGTACCGGCGCGCTGAAGCCGGAAGTGCATGCCCTGCGCCCGCATCCGGGCCAGGTGCAGTCGGCGGCGAACCTGCGCGAATTGTTGCGCGGCTCGACCTTGGCCGATATCGCCTATCACCTGGTACCACGCTTCCGCCCCTGGCTGGCCAGCTCATGGTCGCAGGCGCAGGACCAGGCCGCGCGTTTTGACCTGAGCTGGGACTATGTCCCGCCGGCGCAGCGCCACGGCAAGGAGTCGTTCTATGCGCGTTTCCTGCCGTTCAAGGGCGGCAAGAAGCATCAGCCGCAGGACGCCTATTGCCTGCGCTGTGCGCCACAGGTTCATGGTGCCGTGCGTGATGCCTGG
This sequence comes from Rhodanobacteraceae bacterium, assembly GCA_016790075.1. Taxonomy (GTDB): domain Bacteria; phylum Pseudomonadota; class Gammaproteobacteria; order Xanthomonadales; family Rhodanobacteraceae; genus Tahibacter. Next base: position 220,328 of record JAEUPP010000068.1, read on the forward strand.
AACCAGGCCTGCCGCGTCATCGATATCGAACTCAATGCTGTCACCGACAATCCGCTGATTTTTCCGCAAATGGAAAATGCAGCGGTAATCGAGGACCAGGTCGTTTCCGCCGGCCACTTCCACGGTATGCCGCTGGCGCTGGCGATGAGTTATCTCAAGGCGGCCATTCCGGTGCTGGCATCCATTTCGGAGCGGCGCCTGAACAAGCTGGTCGATCCGGCGAATAACGACGGGTTGCCGGCGTTTCTGATCGGCAACGAAGACGCGACTGACTCGGGCTTCATGATCGTGCAGTACACCGCGGCCGCGCTGGTCAACGATCTGGCGACGCGGGCGCATCCGGCCAGTGTGTATTCGATTCCGACTAGCGCAAACGCCGAGGACCATGTGTCCATGGGCGCAAACGAAGCACGCCACGTGCTCGATATGCTCGATGATCTGTCGGATGTGCTGGCGCTGGAAATTTATACGGCGGCGCAAGCGCTGGAATATCGCCAGGACATGCTCAACGCGGCGCGGCGCCTTGCCGATCGTGGCGACCGCGGTGCGGTGGCGGCCAAGATCAGTGGCGCGCCGGCGCCTGACCACCCCGACTATGCCCAGTTTCAGCGCGAGGTTGATGCACTGATGCAGGCGCTGAGCCAGGCTGGTGAGTTCCGTGCCGGCGACGCCGTGCGCACCGCGTTTGCCCGTGTGCGCGAGGTGGTCGGCTTCATGCAGCGTGACCGCCCCATGGATGCGGAAGTGCAGCGCATCTGCGCGCTCGTGCGTAGCGGCGCACTCCTGCGCGGCTGATGATGTGGCCAGCGAAGGGTTCGCTGGGGCAGTCGAGTCACCGGACGCGAACACGGGTTAGGCAGGGTCGGGTCCCGGAGGGCAGGGAATGCCTTGGTCATGACCTGCCCGTCGAATTTGCCCACTCCGCGTAAACCGGACTGCTGTTCCGCGGCGGCGGAGTTGCCGCGAAATCCGCTCCGGAAAATTGTTTCTCCATTTTACGTGTTGTTTATTTTTGACTTTCACTGTTCAGCAGCAGTGGCCAGCGACTCGCAAGCCAGCGTCTGGCATGACGACGAAGACTGGTGGCAGCGACACGGGCTGTACGGCAGGCCCGAGTTCCATGCCGCCGACGGAGGTCAGCTGCATTGCGATGGGTTTTACGCAATGCCACGAAAGTCGGCTGCCTTAACGGCTTTTTGCATGCGCCGGTGAAACCGCTGGTTAGGATTGACCCTGCCTCGAAACGGGCAGGAGCGTCCTGGTACGGCGGCATTCAGCACCTTTGCGCGCGCGTCTCAATTGCTGCGCCACGCGGACGCTACTGTGGCTGCCGGCGCCAGCTTTGGCCTGCGAGGGAACTCCCTGAATTCGGGTTGTTTGCTCCGCGTGAGGCAGAAGCGGCGAGCTCGTGATGCAAGACGATCAGACGGGTTACACCGGCTGATAGCAGCAATACCGGGAGGCGTAGCCACAGCCAGCTGCGCCGGCTTTTCTTGAAGGTTCATTACAGGGGTTGTTGATGAATAGGCAATCGTTTCCGTGGTGCCTGCGCGCGCAGGCGCGGCGGCAGGGTGGCTTTTTCTGTCGTGGTCTGGCGCCGCTGGTGCTGGTGGTGGTACTGGCGCTGCTGGCGTTGCTGCCGGGAGGCAGGGCCTGGGCGCATGACGCCGATCTGGGCAGCATGGGCTTGAGTCAGGCGCAGACGGTGTGCCGGGATGTGAATACGCACCCCTGGTTGTCGGGGGTGGCGCTGGCGCAACCGGGGCGCTGGTGGAATCCCAAGCGCTACGGGACGGGCTGGGATCTGGTCTATAGCGACGATCGCAAGAGCCTCAAGGCGTTCTTCTACACCTATAACGCGAATGGGCATCCGGTCTGGCTGGCCACGAAGATGACCGCGATCGACAACTCCGGGGATTTCTGGCGCGCCAACCTGCTGGAATACACCATGAGCACCGGGGGCGAGATCGACACCGGTACCGATGTGGGTGATGTGTACTTTCGTTTCTTCCGCGACGATCCCTCGCGCATTGCGATGCGCTGGCACTGGGATGCGGTGCCGGCGGGCGGGGCGGCGTATTTCGAGGAATGCCTGAGCGACCTGACGCGGCTGAACCCGACGTATTACACCGGTGCGCAAGCTCCCCAGACCGTGGAGCTGGCGGCCCCCGAAGCGACGGCGCCGGGCCTGAACCAGACGTTTTCCGGCTATTGGTCCGACCTCACTGACGTGGACAAGGTGCCCGGCGTGGTCATGACCATCATGCAGACCTCGCTCGGGGAACAGGTCGGTCATTTCGGCGAAGCGGCGGTCTGGCTGAGCTTCAACCAGCTGGCCGAAGGCGGCAGGAAACGGCCCGTGTTCCTGCAGGCGCAACGCGTGAACCTGCGTGCCTGGCTACCGTTCGAGACCGATGCGTTTGACCTGTATTTCCACTATGCGATCGGCTACCCGAACGGGTTTCCGACCACGGACTGTGTCTATAACGGTCCTACCGGCCCGGGCGACACGAACCCCTGCGTCAGCAACCACCGCATCGGCAGCTACGAGCGGACATTTCGGTTCAGCAACAACTACCGCAAGGCCGATGTGAAGTACACGCTGGACCCGGCGGCGTTGACCTCCGAGGGCACGGTAGCCAATCCGCGTCCACCGCGCAGCTCGGTCAAGCTGATCCCCAGCGGGCAGATGACGATCAACCGCATGACGCGGCTGCAGGACATTTCTGTCAATCGCTATGTTTGCACCCCGGCTGCCCCGGCGTTTCCTGGGGATCAGCCGACCTGTGACGTCCAGGTGAGCTGGTCGGGCAACCAGATCGGCAAACCCTGGAAGCGTGACCTGGGCACCTTGAGCTACGACCCGGCACCGCTGAGCCTGGAGGATATCGGCGTCGCCGCGGTGGCGCTGCGGACCGGTGACCGGTTTCAGTTCGAGCTCTGGTCGGGAACGCCCGGGGCGCCGGGGGCGCAACTGCTCGACCGCGCTCCCGAGGTGCGCGGGGTATCGGTCCATTCGGCCAGCACGGGTGCTATCCCGCTGCCGGATGCGTCGCTGATCAGCAATGCCGAGGACCTGCCGGTGCATGATGCGACGGTCGGTGCCGTCGCCGGCAGCGCCGATGTCAGCGGCGGCGCGGCGACGTATACCGTTCCGATCCAGGTGCCGCCGGGGCGCAACGGCATGCAGCCGGCGGTGTCGCTGAACTACAGCAGCCGGGCCGGCAACGGTGTCGCCGGGCTGGGTTGGAGTTTGAGTGCCGGCAGCAGCCTGCACCGCTGTCCGCAGACCCTGGCCCAGGACGGCGCACTACGGGGCGTACGCCTGGACGGGGCCGACCGGCTGTGCCTGGACGGCCAGCGCCTGATGCGGGCACCCGGCTCGTCGGCGAGCTACGGGCTGGCCAGTGCGGAATACCGCACCGAGATCGACAGCTTCGCCAGGATCACCCAGAGCGGCGCCGCCCTGAATGCCGGGGGCGTGTGTTTCACGGTGCTGCAGAAGGACGGGCGCAAGCTCAGCTATGGCTGTGCACCGGCCGCACAGCCGGGTTGTGCCGCCGGTAGCGTGGCACCCCGGGTACAGCCCTCGGGCCAGTCGGTGGAGCTGTCGTGGCTGCTCAGCCGGGTGGAAGATCCCCAGGGCAATACCCTGGACTACTGCTACGGTGCAGGCGAACAGGGCAGTGAAGTGCTGCTGCGCCGTATCGTCTATACCGGATCGACCCAGGCTGGCCTGCCAGCACCCAACCGCCGGGTCGATTTCCGCTACGAAGCCCGCCCGACGGACTGGCGCGGCAACGACCGCAGCTCGTCCTGGATCGCCGGCGGCGGAGTGGAGCAGACGCAGCGGCTCACCGAGATCGCGACCTATTCGCCCGATTCACCCGACCCGGCCCGGCTCTACCGCCTGCAGTACACCGATGTCGGTGTCACGGAGCTGCCCTACAGCTATACCAGTGGCCGCAGCCTGCTGCGGGGTATCGAGGAATGCGGTTATGCGCAAGGCGTCAGAACCTGCCTCAAGCCGACCGTGTTCACCTGGTCCGACGGGACCTGGCTGTTTGAGAGCCGCAAGCTGGTCGTCTCGCCGCTGGGCACGCAGCAGTCCGCGCCCGTGACGCCGCCACCACCTGGCCAGGAGGTCCGCTACACCCCCGACTACCGGCGCAACCGCGTCGAGGCCATCGGCGACCTCGACGGCGACGGCGCGCGCGAGTGGTGGATCGTCAAGACCTGGTATGACGCGGCCAGCCGCGACCAGCCCTGGCGTACTCAGGTGCAGATCGCCAAGGTGACGGCCGATCGCACGCTGCAGGGTGTGCTGACCCTGACGGAGATGCCGCCGTTCGCGCGCGCCGCCGATTTCGACGGCGACGGGGTCAGCGAGCTGCTGGCCGAATCCTATCTGTACAAGTGGAAACGCGGGCGTGGTGCGCCGCTTTGCGATGGTGCGGCGGCGACCTGCACCGCCACGGCGAGCAGCTATTTCGATCGGATACCGAGCAACCTGCCCGCGGGCACGCAGGACTTCATCGAAGGCATCGCCGATTTCAACGGCGACGGCGCTCCCGATGTGCTGATGCGTACTGGCCTGCTTGATCCTTGTCCGGTGAACGACAATCCGCCCGATCCCGGCGAGGGCACCCTGCCGACCGGTTGCGCACCGCTGTACGCCTACCTCAATCCACGCCCGGGTGTGCTGGTCGCCGGCAGCAGCCTGTCCTTCGTGCGCAGCCCGCTGCTGGGTACGCTCAGTGCGAATGGCGGATTGGCCGAGTCGATTCAGCACCTGACTGACTTCAACGGCGACGGCTTTACCGACCTTGTGATCGGCAACGCGGCGGGCCTGCGCCGCCTGCTGCTGGTCAGCCCCAGTGGGACGACGCTCAGCGCTGCCCAGGTAACTCCCGGCAGCGTGGGTTTCCCGGCCGATACGCGCCAGATGCGCTGGCTCGATGTCAACGGCGACGGCCTCGATGACGTGCTGACCGTGAGCCTGCCCGCCGGTGCCGGCAACTGCCAGGCCACGAGTTGTTTTGGTTTCTGGCAGTTGCGGCTCAATCGCGGCGGTCAGCTGGGCCCTATGGCCGAACTCAGTGGTGCCACGACCGCCGGACTGCGTTACGACGGTATGGACGGCACGCCGCAGCTACGCTATTTCAGCAAGCTGCTGTCCTCGGATATCGATACCGACGGGCGCGGGGACCTGCTCTATCCGGCCCGGTTCGCCGCCCGCCTGTGTTTTGGCGCCTACCTGCCGCACAACCGCTTTCTTGCGCCGCGGCCAGCCAAGGATTGCCCGCTGGTGGCAGGCCGTGGCGCCACCTGCGAAGCCGATGTCTGCGCCGCGCCGCCGCCGGAAGACGGCAGCACCTGGGACGCGCATCCGAGCAGCGCGCAGATCGATGCCGCTGATGCATTCACCAGCGGACTGGGCGCGTTCGATCCGAGTGTCTACCGCTTCAATGCGATCCGCTTCGTGCAGACCGGCACCAATGCGTTCCGGCTGCAGGTTGATGAAACGCCGGTCATCGCGGCGACCTCGGTGCTGGGCAATCAGGCCGGGCGTATCGATGACTACTTCGGCGATGGGCTAGCCGACGTGGTCTCGGATGTGACCTGTCCGCTGCGCCCCACCAAGCTGTTTGATACCAACACCTGCAGCCTCGCCGCGGGCGGCCGGGCCGGGCCGGGGGCGGCTGACGGCAGCAGCTTCCTGGACAGCCAGCAGACGGTGCGGATGAGCGATCTGGTCAGCCCGGCCAACATCAACCTGCTGATCAACGAAAACCAGGGCGATGGCGCGCGGCCCGGCCTGGCGCCGGTACTGCCCGACCTGATGGTGCGCGCGGTCAATGCGCTGAATGAGCGCGCACAATGGGATTATTTCCCCTTGTCCAGTAGTGCCGGCCGCAGCGGCAGCGATTTCCCGCTGTACCAGATCGACACGGGTTATGTGGACACCCGGCATTTCCTGTTCCAGTCCTCGATGCCGGTAGTGGGGCTGCTGGCGCGCTCGCATGCCGCCTCGGGCGGCACGTCGGGATTGAGTCTGTTTGGCACACGCTCGCTGCGTTATGCCTATGGCGGGGCGATGTATCACAGCGAAGGCCGTGGCTTTCAAGGCTTCCGCACGATCGCCACAGAAACCCTGGGCACACCCGAGCGCACCCTGCGCACGATCACGACCTTCCACCAGAAATTCCCGCTGACCGGGCGTATCGAGAGCATCGAGACCCGGGTGCCGCAGGTCAGTGGTGCCAACGGCCGGCTGTCGCTGGAAACCCAGACCTGGGGCTGCAACCGGGCGAATCGCGCGCAGCCCTGC
>JAEUPP010000009.1 GCA_016790075.1 Rhodanobacteraceae bacterium
ACTCAACAACAAGATCCGGGTCATTCAGCGTCGAGCGTACGGCCTACGCGATGAGGATTATCTGCGCTTGAAGATACTCACCTGCATGCTGCCGCCGCTCTGAATCACAGAAAATCACCCACACGAGTTCCGGAAGACCCAAATTTCGTTTGTGACTGACAGCGCGCCGGATGCAGAATCCGTCCAACCCATCCAGCACAAACACCTACGCATGAATGCTTTCCCGCCGCCGCTACAGGTCAGTCCGTGCTGAACGTGCTGGCCTGGGCTTTGCTGGGTCTGGTACCGACGAACGTCCCGCCGGACGATCCATCACTGTCGCTGCGGCCGGCCATGCTCGACGCGCCGCGCGAAGCCCTGCAACGCGGTGACACCCTATTGGCTGGCGGCGGCCTCGACCTCGCACAACGCGAACAGTTGTTGCGCGACATGGCTACGGCCGCACTGCTGCTGTCCGACGACGAAGCGGCGCGGATCGCCGACGAACTGGAGACGCTGGGCCGCAACGGCGGCCGGGCCAGCGCGGTCGCGTTGGCCGATATCGTCCGCGCGCGCGTGCAGCTCGAAGGCGAGCAGATTGAAACTGGCCTCGCGCTGGCCACTTCAGCAACCGCGGCGCTGAATGCATTGGGCGATCCCGTTTGGAGTGCGGTTGCTGATCTCGAACTCTGCGATCTGCTGCTGTCTACGGCGCGCGCCAAGGATGCGCAGCCGCACTGCGAAAGCGCCTACGCCAAATTTACGGCGTCCAGTGATGAATATGCGAAGGCTCGCAGCGAGAACCTGCTGCAGTGGGTCTATGAAGAACTAGGCGATCCGGAGCGGGCCTTGCCGCTGGCACGCAGCGCACTGGCGCGTTTTACGCACTTGGGCAGCCAGGGCGGCGTGGCGATGATGGACGACAATATCGCCTCGCTGTACTTGCGCCTGGGCCAGCCGGCAGCAGCCCTGGTCGCCTCCCGCCGCGCTCTCGCCTACGAACTTGCCCAGGGCAAGGTTACGCATTCGATCTCGTCACGCCGCAATATCGCCGCCGCACTGGCCGCACTCAAGCAGCCGCAGGAAGCACTGAAGGTTATCGATATCGCGCTGGCCGACGCTCGCCGGCTCGAGCTCGGTCGCCTCACCGGGCAGCTACTGGCTACTCAGGCAGAGGTCGCCGAACAGGCCGGCCGGCTGGATCTGGCGCTGAACGCAACTCGTCAGCTTGTCGACCTCAACGGAAAGCTGTCGAGCAGCAACGTCGCCCGCGCTGTCGCCGAGCTGGAAGCGCGTTATGGCGCACAGGCGCGGGAAGCAGAGATCAGCGCGCTGCGCCAGTCGTCGGAGCTGCAAAGCGCCCTGTTACGCGCCGCCGAAGCAAACCAGTCCAGCGAACGAGCACGCGCAAGCTACTACGTACTCGTACTGATCGCTTCGCTCAGCGTCGGCGCGCTGCTTGCGGCGATGGTCGTGCTGCGCCTGCGCTGGCTACGCCGGCTCAACACCGCGCTGAGCCAGGTCAATCACACGCGGGCCGACATGCTCGCCATGGCCGCGCACGAGGTGCGCAATCCCATGGCAGCCATCAGCGGGCTTATTGATCTTGCGCTGCAGCGTGTTGACGACCGGCGCACCCGCAGCCTGCTCGAAACCGCGCGCTCAACTGCGGCCGCGCTGGTGCGCACGGTCGAAGACTATCTCGATCATGCGCAGCTCGAACGCAACCGTATGGATCTGCGCGATGAGCCTTTCGACTTGCCGGCCCTACTGAGTCGCGTCACCGGACTGTTCCGCGCAGAGCTTGCAGGGCGTCCGATCGAGCTTGCTCATCGGTTTGCACCCGGGCTGCCGCTGCACGTGCGTGGCGACGCCGCGCGGCTGCAGCAGGTACTTGTCAATCTGCTCGGCAATGCGGTCAAGTTCACGACCGCTGGCAGTATCGTGCTGGCCGCCGACCCGATTGATCAGGGACGGATTCGGTTTCGTGTCACGGACTCCGGTCCCGGCATGGCCGATGCCGAGCTTCAGCGCCTGCTGCGCCCGTTCGAGCGCGGCGGCGGCCGTACCCGCCGCGGCGTGGGCCTGGGTCTGTCCATCGCCAACCAGCTTGTCAGCGTCATGGGCGGCACGCTCGACATACAGACACGCCTGGGCTTCGGCAGCGAATTCTCATTCAGCATAGCCTTGCCGCCCGCACCGCCTGAACCCGAGATCGAACCCGCCAAGCCTGCGCGCTGCCGCGTGCTGCTGGTAGACGACGACCCCGCAATCCGCGAGCTGCTGAGCGCCCAGCTGGACACGCTGGGCATGGAGCACCGCAGCGCCGCCAACATTGTCGAGGCGCTCGCCGTCTGGCGCGAATTCGCTCCCGACACCTTGCTTGTCGACCTGCATCTGGACCGCGAAAGCGGGGTTGATCTGATCCGCCGCCTGCGCGCCGAATGCGCCCCAGCTCGCCCACCTCGCTGCCTGATTCACAGTGCATCGCCGCCGGACGGACCGCATGACCGACCGCCACCGGAATGGCAGATCGAATGGGTGCGCAAGCCTATGCCGCTGCGCGATCTCGGCCGCCTGCTGGGCGACGCCAGCGCCAGCGAACAGTCCGACTCACCTTCGCCCCCCCTGGCCAGCGCAGCCAACGGTTAGATCGGCCTGACAGGAGCAGCAGCGGGCCACGAGCCTGACTTCGGCCGGACTACGCCAACTGCCCCGCACACTTATTGCGGCTGCCGCACAGGCAGTTGTACATTGCACAGTTCCACCTTTCCCGCCTGGTATAAGTACCATTCATCACGGCGATTACGCCGTGTCTCGATCAACGCCTGGAACGTGGGCGTATCCGTACGCAACAACTCCAGCGTGCTGCGCTCAGCCGCGGGCAACTCGCTGCCCAGGCGCGCGCGCGTCAACGCGATGCGCTGCTCGGGCTTGTCGTAGAAACCAAGTGCACCGCTGCCACGCGGCAAGGCGGCCAGCAACTCCATGCCCTGCACCACGCGACCGACCAACGTCACATTGCGATCCAGGTGACGCGGCGCATGCCCCAGCACCACGTAAAGCTCGGCACCGTTGCCACTCTCGGCAGCATTGTCGCGACCGGCGCCAACCATGCCGTAGCAGTGCGTCAACCAGACCTGTCCGGCCTTGGGATCCCGCGCGACCGGAAAGCCGCCGGACCAGCCGACTTGCGGCGCGTACACATCACCATCCGGCAGGCGCACGAACGGCTGCTTGGCGATTGCCTGCGAAAACTCGGCGGCAACTGACTGCTTGGCCTCACCGAAGGACTTGGCCTTGTCCTTGTTGCCGGATTCCGGATCCCCCCACTGCACTACGTAGTTGTCTTGCACCCGCAGAATCGCGAGCCCGTCAAAATAGTGCTGCCGCAGCAAGGTCTTGATGTTCGCCACATGCGCTGGGGCATAGGCCGGCGCCAGCTCGATAAGCACACGGCCGGCGGCAAAATCGAGATAAACCGTATTGTCGGGATCGAGCCGGCGCCAGTCCGAGGGCTGGCTCGCCGCCAGCACCTCGGTCATGGTCCTGCCCTTGGCGGGCTTCTGCTCGGCATGCGCGGTTGCGCCAGCCAGCACCATAAGCACCGTTGCAACTGCCCACCCTCGCCCCATGCTGCTCATGCCCGTCGCCCCGTGAGAACCAGCAGCGATTGTAGACAGAGCCGCGCCGCCGGAGCTTGCCGCAACGCGAAAAACAGGGCGCGACCGCAAGGCTGTCGCGCCCCGATGCATTAACGACGCTCAAGTGCCTTGCGCAACTCCTCCGACTTCAGTGCTTCACGGCTCGCTGGCGTATGCGCCGATTGCTGCAGACTGCCGCCGCGCGTGCCGGCACGATCCGATTTGGTCTGTGCTACGCGGGCAGCAAGGTCATCGAGGCTGCGCCCTTCGACCGAGGACAGCGCGCCGGCGACGCTATCGAGATCACGCGCAAGTTCAGCACTCGCCCCCTTGCCCAGAGCCGCAATGAGGTCACGCGCCTGTTGTGCGACCTCGCGTGGAACCACGGCCTCTCCGCGGCCGAACAACCGCTCCGTCGCCGCGTGCTGGTCCAAGGCATCACCGACGCGAGCGAAGTACTGCACGAGGGTCAGGGCCCGTTCGCGCAATTGCTTGTCCTTCAGCAGGATCAGCGCTATTTCCGGGCTGTTGCGATAGTACAGATTGATCAGTTGGCGTCCCCCCGGGAACGGTTTCAGCGCCTTGTCGCGGAAAGTGCGCAGATTCGCCAGCGTGGTATCCCGTTCCGGCGTGTCGACTGTCACGATACGGCTGGCAACGCAGCTGGTCGGCTCGGGTACGCTCATCCAGTCGTAGTACATGATCTCGCGCGCACCGACGCTCTGCGGCGCATTGAGTTCCCCCGCCAGGCTGTACCAGAAATCGAGCATGTCGGTGTGGTAGCTGCCCCACAAGGTGTCGCGCAGCATGGCGCTCAGCGGCACGCGCTGCCCGTTGTTGGAATCGCCATGGGCGTTGCGGCCGCCATTTTCGCTGCCGCCGTTGGTGTCGTCCGCACTGTCGAGCATGTCGGTCAACGCCGCCGCGACCCAGCCTTCGTTGCGCTCGCCCGTGCGACAGCTTGACCGGAACGCCTCGATCGCGCGACCCCCATCGCCCTGGTGCCAGTTGAAGGCGCCATCCGGGCGCAGCGACAGCGCCAGCGCCGTACCCCAACCTTCGGACCAGGACAACCCGGGGTCCTGGCTGCACTGGTCGAAATTGTGCGACCCACCCGGGCTCGGCGACTCCTCGTCATAGGCGTAGTACATGACAGCATGGCCGTATTCGTGTGTTACGACATCGGGCCCGTCGTTGTACTGTTCTTCAATATCCACTTCTTCCCAGAACCTGTCCCAGCGCGTGGCATCGTACGGGAAGCAGGAGTCGACGAAACCCGGATCCTGTGCCCCGGTACCGGAAACATGGTTCCAGGCCTGATTGAAATGGTTCCAGATCTGCATCGGCTTGGGCGAACCGCTTCCGGTCTGGCTGCCAAAGTCGACGACCACGCCGTCGTCGAGATCATCGCGCGAACCGGACTCCCATTCGTAGGTCGAATCGATGCCGTCGCAGTCCTGCACGCGCCAGCGCGAGTTTTCGAGCTTGAAGCTGTAATAGATATCACGGCCGTTGGCGCCCCAGCCGTCGTCGTTGTTGACGCTGAACGACCAGTTGCCGCTCCAGTCCGTTACGGTCGAGCCCAGGTGTTCGTCCAGCCCCACGTCGTCGTCCCATAGATTGACGCTGACATTTACCAACGGGCGCACCGTGCCGTCGAAATCCTGGAACAGCAGCCGCCCGCGCACGGTGATTGGATCTTCCGGTGCCCAGGCACGGCTGGATGCATCGACACTGTACTGACGTTGCCGCGGGGATGGCCCCGTGCCGCGCACACCTGTCTGTCGCTCGGCCGGTACGTCTGACGGAGTGACTCGGGCCGCGATATCCGTCGGTACCGGAGCAGTGACAGGATTGAGCAGGCGCCGGTCAGGACGCGTCGGATCTTTGGTCAAGGCCTCGCGGAAACGCTGTTCGCGTCGCTCGCGCTGCAGCGTGGTCCACTGCCTTCCATCAAGTACGCGATAGCTACCGTCTGCATCGACGATCACATGGCGTATCAGACGATCACTGAATCCACCGCTATTGCTGCGGCCGCGTAGGCTCAGGTCAATCTCGTAATGACCGGGCCCGTCGATTTCGACCGGCACCTCCACGCGGGTCTGCTGCTGCAGCTCGCGTGCTGCGAATTCGCGCTTGAAGGTGGCGCGCCGTGCAGACTTGAACGCGGCCGGTTCACGTTCCTGCGCCACCGCAAGTGTGGCCACAGATACCTTGTCTTCAGGCAAGGCGCCAACACTCAGGCTCAACAGGATCTTGCCGCTGGCACCGTTCAAGCTGCCGCTCTGGCCGGCTGTGCCGAGCTGCAACGACACCGGTGGTTGAGGCGGCGTCGCCGAAGCGACCAGAGCCGCAAGAAGCAAAACCACCGCACCGATACCGTGACCACCAGACAACCACCGTTTTCCGCTGATTCCGGTCATGACCGTCTCCCAGGTGAAACGTTGAGTTCGCCGGCGTAACCGGGACGCCGGGCGGCGCCGTGATTCGGTATGAACTGGCCTTGCCTTTCGTTCCGGGCCATGACGCCCTAGGAAATCGTCGGGGTTCTGCCCCGGACGAAAGGCCCTTCGGGTTCAGACCACTATATGCACCGAGAGCCCGCAGACTGCCTTGGCCGCATCGCAAATTCCCCGGAAAATATGCACTAAGTGCACTTGGCAGCATAGGAGCATTTTTTCCTGACCGTCAATAGACGAATTGCCGCGCTTGCCTGACCATTGCAGCGCACCGGGCACAGCCGGACCGCCGACCGGGAGCCGGCAAATAGCGATTTCCCACACGCGGGAACCCGGGTCAGCGTTCCGGCACTGCAAGCCTGTCCCGGTCAATACGCGAGTTGCGCCGCGTGTCAGCACTGAACACGTAGACGACTAGCGATACGGCGATGCAGACCGTCACATAGGTGTAGAAACCGGCCTCGTTGCCGCGCTGCTTGAACCAGAGAGCGAGGTATTCGGCGGTCCCGCCGAAAAGCGAAACGGTCAACGCATAGGGCAATCCGACGCCCAGCGCACGGACCTCGACCGGAAACAGTTCGGCCTTGACCACCGCATTGATCGCGGTATAGCCGCTGATTACGGTCAGTGCGAGCACGATCAGCCCGAAGGCGATGGCGGGCGACACTCCGGGCACCAGTGCGGTAAACAGTGGAATGGTGCCCAGGGTGCCGAGCAGGCCGAAGGCGATCAGCAGCGGACGCCGGCCTATGCGATCGGACAAGGCGCCGATCAACGGCTGCAGCAGCATGAACACGAACAGGGCTGCAGCGCAGACCAGCGTGGCGTCGTCCTTGCTCATGCCGGCGCTGACGACCAGGTATTTCTGCATATAGGTCGTGAACGTATAGAACGCCAGCGTGCCGCCCAGGGTAAGACCAACGACCGTCGCGAGCTCCCGAGGGTGCCGCAGCAGCTCGCGCAGGCGATGCCGTGACGCCACAACTGTCGCCTGAGCGCTAAAGGATTCCGTCTCCTGCATGCTGCGCCGCAGATACAAGGAGACGAAAGCGGCCAGCGCGCCGACCACGAACGGAATGCGCCGGCCCCAATCCTGCAGCTGCTGCTCAGTCAGGAGCAGGCGCTGCAGCAGGATCAGCACCGCCAGCGCCAGCAGTTGGCCAAGGATCAAGGTAACGTATTGGAAGCTGGACCAGAAGCCGCGGTGCTCGCGACTCGCCATTTCGCTGAGGTAGGTGGCCGAAGCGCCATATTCACCACCGACGCTGAGCCCCTGCAGCAGACGCGCCAGCAACAGCAGGACTGGCGCGGCAATGCCGATCTGCGCATAACCTGGCGTCAGCGCTATCAGCAGCGAGCCGGCGCACATCAGCAACACCGACAGCACCAATGCGGCCTTGCGTCCGTGCCGGTCGGCGTACTGGCCTAGCAGCCAGCCACCCAGCGGGCGCATCAGGAAACCGACGGCGAAAATCGCCGCCGTGTTGAGCAACTGCGCAGTCTGATCACCGGCGGGAAAGAACACTGGCGCGAAATACAGCGCGAAAGCCGTATACACGTACCAGTCATACCACTCCACAAGGTTGCCGATGGAACCGCTCAGGATCGAGCGCAGGCGCTGCGCCGTGGTAAGTGCTGGTTGAGGTTCACTGTCGGACACACCCGTGGCTCCGCTGGCGAATACGTAAGCCTGCCGTCAGCGCGTCGCCGGAACAAGCCCGGGGCCGGGCAGCGCCGGGTTGCCGCGAGTGTCTTACAGCTGCATCACCCGAACTGCGCGAGGCGCATAAAGCGATCCTTGCCAACGTGCTGATCAGGCTCGGCGCAATTGACGAGGCCAACGCCCTGGACTGGCCAACGCCCTGGACTGGCAGTTTGTGTCCGCCGCCGAATAAGGGCGCACGTTGTCGAGCCACCCAAAACTGCGTTAGGCCACCCAGCGCTTGGGCATGGCCTTGAACGCTCGCAATTCGCCACGTTTGGCAATCTGCACTGTCGCCTGGCTACCCAATATTGCCCCTACGCCCGCGGCAACCAGTTCTCCGGTGTAGGCGCTGTTACCTGTTGGTGGCCTGTCAGCCAACCAGTGCAATCGCCGATCCCGAGAACGCCACCACCGCGCTGTAATTCTTGGGAGTCTGCGGCAACGGCGCTGCAGCAGCGATGCCGAACTGAGTCACGCCCTTGCCGATCTGGTAGCGCAGATCGTAGCGGCGGCCGGCAAACTCGAACGGGTTGCTGATCAGCAGGCGCGCTGAAAATACATTCGAGGCAATCAGCGGCGCCGTGCCGGCGGCATTCGTGGTTTGTACTGTGGTGCCGGCAACAGCACTGACACGGCGGAAAGTGGCGATGCACTGGCCGCGGGCAAAACTCTGCGGATTATCGAAATCACTCTCCGGCTGTTGTTGCAGATAGACGCTGAAATCGCCGACCGGGTCCAGCCCGAGGCTGAGACTGCCGTTGGTGATGGTGCGCGGCACAAACGGTTCGGCCGCAAAGGTGAAATGCGCGGTCTGTTCGCCGGGCTGGCCGCTGAACAGGTCGGCCTCTACGCCAGCCATATGCAGAAAGTAACCGTAGTCGGCCACCGTTCCGTCGGCGTGCGCGTAGAAGCGGCCGGTGACATACCAGGCAAGCTCGCCGGGCAGCAGCAGGGACATAAGCACCTCGCCAGTGGAAAAAGCAACCTCGGCAATGTCAGGCAAACCGCAGCACGACGCAAGCATTGCCATGAGTTGTACTTGCTGGCGATGATCTGCCGGCACTGGATGAACCACACGTTCGCGCCGGCCGAATCATACGCCCGGCGTTCAACTCGTTTCTCGCGCAGGGAACCCGTATGGATCTGTACCGCCGCGCCGCCTTGCTCGCCCAGTTGCGCCCATTCGGTCTGGATGAGAACCCGCCGGCAACGGCAATGGCCTTTCCATTTGTGACCCTCGACGAGTTCTTTACAGGCAACGACGACACACGCAGCCTGGGCCCGCAGATCGACGCCACGCACCCAGGCATGGATACGCTGCTTGCACGATTGCGTGCCATCGCCGCGCGCCCCGATGTCGATGTGCTACTGGTGCAGGTCCGCGACGCACAATGGGCCTACGACTCGGAAGACGAATGGGTGTCCGGAAACTGTGTCGTCGTGGTCACGTGTGCCGGTGCCGACGAGGTCGCCCACTGGCGCCGCGAGCTGGGCTGTACGGCCATTGCCAAAGGTCTGCCCGAGCCGCTGGCGCCAAATCCACCTGCATTGCGCGAAGGCTATGCCGCATGGCAGTTGGTCTGGACCTGAGTCGGAGACGACAACCCGGCACTACTGTGCCGCTAAGGCATAGCCGCGACACGCTCGGCCTCAAGCCGGCGGCGCAGGTATTCGTCGCGAGTGAGTCCGTCGGGCACCTCCGTCATGGCCATGACTTCGGCAACCACCACCGCTTCGCGCGCCTTGTAACGGCGGAACGTGGCGTCATTGCCTTGCTCGGCCAACCAGCGCGCCTCGCGTCGCCGCCCCTCGTTTTCATAACGCGCCAGGACGGCGGCCATACGCTCGGCACGTTCCGCCTCCGCAGCACCGGATGTTTCGATCAGGCCTAGCCGCAGCTGCAGCGCTTCGCCGGCCGAAAGCTCGCGCGAGCGCTCGTAGCCATCGATCGCCGCTTCGAGCTCCCGTGCGGCACGCTCACGCAAAACCGGGGTAAGTGCGGCCGCCTCGGCAAAAAAGGCACGGGCCCTTGCATTGAAGCGCTCGCGCGCGAAATGGGCCTGAGCTTCCGGTGTCGATAGCAGGGCCGCATCCGGCACGACCTCCGCATTCACCGCTGCACCCTGCGGTGGCGGTGCCACAGAAGCCTTTGCAGCGCTCGCGGATTTCCCGCCGATCTGCGGCGTTGCCGCCGTCAGCTGCGTTTCTCCGGCCCGCCGTGTCACCGTGAGCGAACGGTGCAACACCAGCATACTTGTACACACAACGGCCAGGGCGACCACACTGGCGACCCACCGGCGCCGCTTGCGCAGCAGAAAACTGATCCGACCCATGGCACGCTCCCAGGCGCGACGCTGCCGGCCGCAGCGCCGCGCCAAGACGATCACAACAACTGGTTGATGGTCCAGTAGAGCAAGTTGAACGGCTTGGCCCGATCTGCCGCATCACTGGCTTCACTGGCATCAACAACGCTGCCGCTACCGTCAAGCAGGCTGTCGATGAACTGCCTGAGCTCCAGCCCACGCTCCTGCACGTCGCCATTCTTGAAATCGACGATCGTGCTGCAATGGCTTTCGTTCAGCGCCCGGAACTGCGGAAAATAGCCGCCGAAGTTCGCCAGTCCATTCAGCGTGGTGCGCAGCCGCCCCGTATCGACATCCCATTTCGCATGCACCAGGGCCTCCTTGGTCGCCTGGTCCGGTGCATTGCCAATCTCCGGGTAGAAACGCTCGTAGGAATAACCGGAGAAATTAAGATCTTTCCAGAAATGAACATGACCCATCCGGTCATTGGGGAATTTTGCCGAAAGCGCCGGATAAATCGTGCCGAGGTTGGCCGTATTCAGCAGCGGCAGGTTGGCTGCAAGCAGCGACACCGGCCCGCCGGCCGCATCCAGGCCCCAGGCGCTGCGAATCAGGGTCGCCAGCGGCAGCGAGGGATAGTGGCTGGGAGTCCCGCCCACGGGTGCGCTGAATACAGGTCCGGAGTCATCGAGCAGGAAGCCACGGTCGGGTGCCAGATCACGCCGCAGCGTCACATAGCTGGTAAGACTTCCGGCACCACCGGCACTGCAGCCCGTCGAAAGCATCTGCGTGGGCCGTGGCAAGTTGTCCTTTAGCCAGGACACGACGGCACGTACGTTGCGCACACCATTGTGATGCCAGACCAGCGGCGGATTTGCACCGCCTGGATCGGGATAGACCGCTACCTTGTCACCGCTGTAAATGTCTCCGGTGCAATAGGGCACATAGACCATATTCCAGTTCTGGGTCTTGACAGCATCGAAGGGGCTGACACGGGTGACGAAAGGACTGACCAGACTAGCGCCCGGATTCAGGAGGCTCATGTAGTCGTCAGGAATGCCATTGGGATTGCGTGCGCCGCGCACACCGGCCTGGCCGGTGCAGCTTGCATAGTCCCAGCAGGCGCCGCCACCTTCCATATAGACGATGGTGTTGCGCGTGTTGGCAGCGCGATTGACGAAGAACTTGTAGGGCGAGCCGTTGCCGCAGACGGCGCCTGTCTGCGGCGCCAGGCGTATGGTCTGCCACTGACCATAAGCACCTGGCTGAAAACCGTCGGCAAAACCTGCGGGGTTGGACAGCAGCGGGTACTGGCCGCTGCGCTGCGCCGGCGTCACCGGGTTGTCAGCACGTGGCGGCGAGACCAGGTTCGCCAGGGTCTGCCAGAACGTGTAGTCGCCAAGTTCCGCATGAACTGGCGCCGCCGACAGGGCGGTTGCGGCCAGCGCCGCAGCTAGAACGGAAAACTTTTGCATGGTCACTGCCTCCAGGGAAAGGACATTGACAACGGGTACACAGCAGCACCGCCGCTACGAGCGGGCGGCGCAGCCCGACGAGTCTTGGCTGTGCGCGCCGTGCTAGCGAGGGCCGCAGCGGCAATTCCAGGTGGGAAATTCGGCCAAGCTGCCTTGTGGAAAATGCTGCTTTGCAACAAATTCAGCAGTCGCGCTGCTCAGCCGGCGTACGACCAGTCCAGCGCTTGAACGCGCGGCGGAACTCGCGCACGTCACCAAAGCCGACCTGACAGCCGACCTGGGCCACGGTCAGGCGCCGGTCACGTAGCAACTCAAGGGCACGTTCGCAACGTATGCGGTCGTGGATGGCCAGGAAACTCTCGCCCTCCTCCGCCAGCTGACGCCGTAAAGTACGTTCGCTGCGATACAGCGATACGGCAATTTCGGGCAGGCGCGGCTTCTGTGCGATGCGCTGGCGCAGTTGCCGCTCGACCGCAGCGACGGTTTCGCTACGCGCAACCGGCATGGCCTGCAATTCGCGCAACAACAGTGCCAGCGCCTGCCGCGCCGTGACCGGGTTGTAGCTCGGGAAAGGCTGATCCAGCGAACACGCGTCGATAACCAGACAGTTGCGCGCAGCACCGAAACACAGTTCGCAGCCGAACAAGCGGCGATACGCCTCGACATGGGGCGGCATCGCATAGACCAGCTCAAGCCGCAACGGCCTCAGCCGGGATCCGGCGAGTTCGCGGCCGACCGCCAATACACTGGAGAACATTTCCTCGCACAGAAACGGCAGCACGACCGGGTCGTCCAGCGGAGCACGCGCCCGCAGGGCGATCTCGCCGGGTGCCAGTTTTTCAAGTGCAAGATCAAGCAAGGTGCCGGTCGCATGCTGATAGGTGATGCCGATCGCGACCGCATCACCAAAGCTGCGCGCCGTCTTCATCGCCAGCCCAACCAGGCCGAAGTTGCCTATGCCCTGATGCTGCCCTATCAGGAGCCCCAGACCAGGTTCGGGCATGGCAGCCATGGCGCGGCGGATGATGGCCAGCGCCTGACGGTACGACACCCGCGCACTCGGCTCACAAACATCGTCTGGCCCCAGGAAGAAGCCGGCGAACCAGCTACTCGCATCGATGCCACGCTCCTGGGCGAACTGCACCAGGCCGCTGAGGATATTGGTCGGAAGCGTGGCGGCCCGGAGCCGCGGATCGTCGCTGGCATTGCGCGTTGACGCCATCGTGCAGGTTCTTCGCTTGGCCGAATTTCCCCCGAAGTATGCCGATACGGCCCCCATTTTTGCTGTGGCGGACGCCTTGGCCGCATAACGCGCGAAACCATCCTCGTAGTAGCGCCGGCGTTGCTTGCGATGCAGCACCACAACAGTCCGACCGAGATTGCCTATTGCGAACTCGCCTATTACCCGAGTGACCGCGGCGGACACATGCGAAGGCGGTGAGATCGCCTGCTCGACCTGCGGCCGGAGGCCTGACAACCGGAGTAAAACGGCGAGGCCGCCCCCCGAATTCACGCCGCACCCCGAACTGTCGAAACCAACTGGTGGGCGGCACCTTTTCGACTCGCGACTACCAGAGCTTCCACCAGGACTTCTTGCCACCGCCATACACGAATGCAGGTGCCTTGCGCACGCTGTCATCGATGCGCAATGAGCCCTCGATGCGGGCGAGCAGACTGCGCGCGCGCGACAGGGCATGGTCGGGAAAACGCGCATCATGCGTGCGTGCGTCAGACAGGTTCCACAGCAGCGCATGTCGTGTGGTATCGCCATACGGGTCACGCGCCCAGCCTAGCATTTCGCCATGGGCGGACTGCGTGACTTCACCACTGGCCAGCGCGTGATTGAGGATCACCGATTCACGCAGGCCAGTCGTACCCCGTTCGATGCAATGCACCTTGACGACAAAGCCGAATTGGCGAAACGGCAGGACTAGCGAAGCCAGATAGCTCAGGCCGCTGGGCTGCTGCGGTAGTTTGTACACGACACGAATCGCCGCACAACCGGCGACCCGCAAGGTTTCTGCTTCAAGCAATCCGAAGCCGTCGGCGCGTGCGCGTTCGCGATAATGGCGGCGTACGGCAGTCAGGTCGGCAAGATCAGCCGCAATATCGGGCGGCCCGTCAACGAAATGGACGCCGAGAGTATCGCCATTTGCCGTTGCCCATTCGCGCAGTGCACTCCCCGTATTGGTCATGCGCAGACCACGGATATCAAAGCGCAGCGATTCGGCCGAAGTCAGGTTCATGCGCAACAGACCCGGCCGGCATGACCTGACGATTCGAACCTGATCTGACATGGATGCACTAGGAGTCCGGCTGGCATTAGCATCCGGATTCCTGCTGCATACTTACGCGGCGCAGTTTCGCTGCAATCACCGTTGCTACCCTATCGTGCGGACCAGCGCATTTTGCAGTTCAGCCCGAACAAGGACAACGTGGCACTATATGACCATGCGTGCTAGGCGCAGGTGCAGCCCGGCGCGTAGCGGCCAGCATCGGTCCCATGGCACAGCAAGGCGAGCTGCATCCCAAGAGCCCTGCGACCAGTCGCGTCACCACAGCGGAGGCATTGACGCTCCGCACCACGCGCAATTGCCGCAACAGTGAGAACACATAATACGAATGGGCAAGACTGAGGAGATTGCTTTGCAACCAACGGCCCGGTAAACAGCCGACAGCGGATACAAGGCAGCGCGAGCACCAATGCGCAGCCCCCACAGTTATCGCAAGGCACTCCGCCAGCAGTGGCGACGGGTGTTGCAACGACGCAGCCTGAGGCAGACTGCGGCACCACCAGCTGCAGGACATCCGTGTGAAACTTGAACAGCGCCGTGAATTGCTGGAGTTCGCCCTGATACTGGCCGACAAGGCACAGGCCGAGATCCTGCCGCATTACCAGCGCTGTTCCGTCGACCTCAAGGCCGACGGCAGCGAGGTGACCCTGGCCGACCGCGCTGCCGAACAGGCGATACGCGAGGCGATCGCACAACACTACCCCGAACATGCGGTACTGGGTGAAGAGTTCGGCGGCGAGCGCAATGCAGCGCAGCAATGGATCATCGACCCGCTTGACGGCACCAGCGCCTTCGCTCTGGGCCTGCCGCTTTTCGGTACCCTCATCGCCTATGCCGAACAGGGGGAACCACAGCTCGGCGTTATCCACTTTCCGGTACTCGGCGAGACTGTCTATGCCGCACGCGGCCTCGGCTGCTGGTTCCGCAATCGCGACGGTGCCAGCCGGCAGGTGCGCGTAGCTTCGGCAGCCACGCTGTCGGACGCGGTCGTTTCCGCTTCGGGAGTCCACGCCAGCGACATACAGCCCGAACGCGATGGCCGCGCTTACGCACTGACGGCGCTGATTCGCCGGGCGAAAAAATTCCGCGTCTGTGGCGATTGCCTGCAGCATGCACTGGTCTGCCGCGGCAGCCTGCATGTCGCGATCGACACCATCATGCAACCCTGGGATATCGCTGCGCTGGTACCTTGCATCGAGGAAGCCGGTGGCGCGGTCTGCGCCGTCGACGGGCGGCGCGAGGGGGTGGTTTACTCCGGCAGCCTGGTTGCTGCCTGCAGTGCAGCACTGCTTGGTGAAGTGGTGAGCATACTCAATCCAGGCAGCTCGCCGTGAAACACCTGGATTGCCTGCATTCGGCTTCTCAGCATGCTGATAGCTTCCACGGCGCCGGTTGTAGAGCACAGCATTGTCAGGCGCCTAACGGCCAGGCCCCCAGCCGCACATGCCGCGTCTGGCCGAGCAAACTGTGAATCAGCACGAATTCCACGACGTTCCAGTCAATCGGTTCTACCGGCTCCGGGGCAATCTGCTCCGCTGCATAGGCCAGGGTCACATGCGGTTCAAAGGCCTTTACTGCGCAGCGGCCCAGGCCGACGCGGCTCAGCTCCGCCCCTAGCTGCGCACGAAAACGATGCAAGCACTCGTTGCCGGCGCTGGCCTTGAGCACCAGTGGCGATCGCTCGCGCCGGCTGGAAAAACTCGCCACTTCGTTCCATTGAACCTGGAATGGCGTTGCGGAGACTCTCCCAGCGGCGGCAACTACAGTGTCGACGGTGTACTGCGACAGCCCTGCCCAGTCGCCGATATGAAACAGCGTGACATGCAACCGCTCCGGCCTATGCCGTGGTGCGCGTATGCCGTGGCGTGCACAGACCTCGGCCGCCAGCGCATCGATACGCGCGGCGGTGGCCGTATCGGGAAAGATGCCAAGAAACAGCCGATCCGTCGGCTCTGGTGGAGCGGACCCGAATAGTGACGATTGCTGTGGCATATCGGCCTGCGCTAAAGACGTGGAAGAGTTGCCGGACAGGCGAAAGTCGCCACTTTGCGCGAGTTCACGTGGCGGCCAGACGGGGCTTAGCATCTCCGCAAGCTCCATAAGATCGAAGAACCGGGTAACGCTGTCGCCCTCTGCCGGGGCGGTAACGCGCAAACCGCCCTCCGCAGCCAGCAGACGATCGGTAGCCGCATCAGTTTTCCGGCGACTCGTACTCAAGCCGAAATTCCTCCAGTAGCTGCTGCAACCACTCTTGCCGATCGAACAAGGTGAAATATTCCCGGATCTGGTCCAAGTCCAGCTGGCTCCCATTCAAACGAAGCAACTCGCGGATGTCATCCACATCCCTCAGTCGAGATGGATCGTTGTGGAGTGCCTGCAACTTGAATCCGACCAGCCCCTCAACGCTTACGACGCGAATAGATCCGACCGAAAACTCACGACTTTTCGCCTTTTTCAACAAATCAACCGAATGAGGTCGGCGCGCATAGAGCAAGTCAAGCCGCTCATCTCCGCGTGAATAATTGGCGACATCGTCGGTTCGATAAATGCACTGGTAATGTAGATCCAGTAGCGCGTCATGCAGCCGGTCAGCATCGCTGAGCGCCACAAGGAAGTCGATATCCGTTGTTGCACGCACCACGTTGTACACGTTGACCGCAAAGCCGCCGATCAAGGCCGGCGGCTCACGGCACACTGTGAAGGCCTGCAAAACTTCGCGGAGTTGTTCGACCAGCTTCGCCATGGCGCTATACGCGTCGGCTACATGTTGCGCCGATACTCACCACCGACATCGTAAAGTGCATGGCTGATCTGGCCCAGACTATGCGTCTTGACGGCATCCATAAGGCTTTCAAACACGTTGCGGCGTTCCCGCGCAGCCGCCTGCAGCGGCTTGAGCCCACCATCGGCATAGCCATTGCGATTGCACTGGTAGCTAGCAACGTTGTCGATCTGCTGCGCCTTTTCGGCTTCCGTAGAACGAATCAGCTCGATCTCGGTAACGATATCGCCACCGTGATCCTTGGGCAGGAAAGTGTTGACACCGATCAATGGCAGACTGCCGTCATGTTTCTTGTGCTCGTAGTAGAGGCTCTCTTCCTGGATCTTGCCGCGCTGGTACATGGTGTCCATCGCGCCCAGCACGCCGCCGCGTTCGCTGATCGCCTCGAATTCCCGATATACGGCCTCCTCGACAATATCGGTAAGCTGATCGACAACGAAGCTGCCCTGCCAGGGGTTCTCGTTGAAATTCAGGCCTAACTCCTTGTTGATGATCATCTGGATCGCGACCGCGCGGCGCACGCTTTCCTCGGTCGGTGTCGTGATCGCTTCGTCGTAGGCATTCGTGTGCAGGCTGTTGCAGTTGTCAAACAGCGCATAGAGCGCCTGCAGCGTCGTGCGGATATCGTTGAACTGGATTTCCTGTGCGTGCAGCGAACGCCCCGAAGTCTGAATGTGGTATTTCATCATCTGGCTGCGCGCCGACGCGCCGTAGCGTTCACGCATGGCGCGCGCCCAGATACGCCGCGCGACGCGACCGATCACGGTGTATTCCGGATCCATGCCGTTGCTGAAGAAGAACGACAGGTTCGGTGCGAAATCGTCGATGCGCATGCCGCGCGCCAGGTAGTACTCGACGATGGTGAATCCGTTGGACAGGGTAAACGCGAGCTGGCTGATCGGGTTCGCACCGGCCTCGGCAATGTGATAGCCCGAAATCGACACCGAGTAGAAATTGCGCACGTTACGGTCAACGAAATACTGCTGAATGTCGCCCATCATGCGCAGCGCGAATTCGGTCGAGAAGATGCAGGTGTTCTGCGCCTGATCTTCCTTGAGGATGTCGGCCTGCACGGTGCCGCGCACGGTGGCCAGCGTATGCGCCTTGATGCGTTCGTAGGTGTCCGCATCCACGACCTGACTGCCGCTGACCCCGAGCAGCCCCAGGCCGAGGCCGTCGTTGCCGTCGGGCAGCAGGCCGCCGTAGCGGGGCCGGCTGCGGTCGGCGTAGATCGCATCGATCTTCTCGCGTGCCGCATCCCAGCGCGTGCCGTCTTCACGCAAGTATTTCTCTACCTGCTGATCGATGGCCGTGTTCATGAACATCGCGAGGATGATCGGTGCCGGACCATTGATCGTCATCGACACCGAGGTACTGGGCGCACAGAGATCAAAGCCGGAGTAGAGCTTCTTCATGTCGTCCAGCGTCGCAATGTTGACGCCGGAGTTACCAATCTTGCCGTAGATGTCGGGACGTACGGCCGGGTCTTCCCCATACAGCGTGACCGAGTCGAACGCCGTCGACAGGCGCGCCGCCGGCAGGCCGACACTGAGATAGTGGAAACGCCGGTTGGTGCGCTCGGGTGTACCTTCGCCGGCGAACATGCGAATTGGGTCTTCACCGCTGCGGCGATACGGATAGACCCCGCCGGTATACGGGTAGTAGCCCGGCAGATTTTCCTTCTGCAGGAATACCAGCAACTCGCCCCAGCTACGGTACCTGGGCGCAGCGATCTTGGGGATCTTCTGATGGCTCAGCGACTCGCGATAGTTCTCGACCCGTATGGTCTTGTCGCGGACCTGGTATTCGTTGACCTCGTCAGTCACCGATTTCAGGCGCGCCGGCCACTCGCGCAACAGCTTCAGCGCCTCGGAGGTCAGCGCCTGGATCGCATCGTTATAGCGCTGGCGCAAGGTACGCAGACTGCGGTCGTCACCTTCGCCCAGATGCTCGACGGCATAGAGGTCCAGCGCCCTGGGCAGACGCGGATCCTCAAGTTCCCGCAACGATTGCCAGTAGGACTGGGCTCGATCGGCGATTTCGGCCTGGGTTTCGATGGCAGCATTGATGCCGCGGCCCTGTTCGGCGATTTCCGCAAGGTAACGCACCCGATTGCCGGGAATCAGCACCGTTGCGCGCGGCTCCTTGAGCGAGGTATCAATGGCCGGTGCAAAATCGCAGCGTGGACTGACTCCCGATTCGGCGCTTCCGGTTCCCAGCTTGTGCCGCAGCAGTCGGCACAAGTTCGTGAACATCCAGCTGATGCCCGGATCATTGAACTGGCTCGCGATCGTCGGATAGACCGGCACGTCCTCGTCTTTCATCTGGAATGCCGTACGGTTGCGCTTCCACTGTTTGCGCACATCGCGCAGCGCGTCCTCGGCGCCGCGCTTGTCGAACTTGTTCAGCACGACCAGCTCGGCATAGTCGAGCATGTCGATCTTTTCCAGCTGGCTAGGCGCGCCGAAGTCGCTGGTCATCACGTACATGGGAAAGTCGACGAGGTCGACGATCTCCGAATCCGACTGACCTATGCCGGCCGTCTCGACAATGACAAGGTCGTAGCCCAGCCCCTTGAGAAACGCAATGCAGTCCTTGAGCACGATATTGGTCGCGACGTGCTGGCGGCGCGTCGCCATCGAGCGCATGAACACGCGCGGGCTGCGCAGCGAATTCATGCGGATACGATCACCCAGCAATGCACCACCGGTGCGACGCCGCGTCGGGTCGACCGAGATCACGGCCATGCGCATCTCCGGGAAGCTCGCCAGAAAGCGGTTCAGCAGCTCATCCGTGACCGACGACTTGCCCGCACCGCCGGTACCTGTGATGCCAACTACCGGCACGCCCCGGCCGGCGAGTGCAAAGCGCGAATCGCCGGCGGCACCGTCCTTGCGCAACTGGGCCAGCTCGCTGTCGCTGCAGTCTCCGTTCTCGATGGCCGTGAGTACGCGGCCGATGGCGATCTCATCATCGAACGCCAGCGGTGCGCCTGAGGCCGGCAGGGAGCGCGGCGCGCGGCGGCTGCGTCCCTGCTCCGCTCGGCGCACCACGTCCTCGATCATCGCGACCAGCCCCATGTGCATGCCGTCGTTCGGGTGATAGATGCGCTCGACGCCGTAAGCCTGCAGTTCTGCAATTTCCTCAGGCGTGATCGTGCCGCCGCCGCCGCCGAATACACGCACATGGCCGGCACCACGCTGCGCGAGCATGTCGACCATGTACTTGAAGTACTCGACATGCCCCCCCTGGTAGGAGCTCAACGCGATCGCATCGGCGTCTTCCTGCAGCGCTGCACGCACCACATCCTCGACCGAACGGTTATGACCAAGATGAATAACTTCCGCGCCCTGGGCCTGGATCAGCCGGCGCATGATGTTGATCGCTGCATCATGTCCATCGAACAGACTCGCAGCAGTCACGAAGCGCAGCGGCGCGGCGGCGGCTATCTGGTTCAGCGGGGCTATGCGTGGGGCGGGAGTACTCATCATGGGTCCGGATAAAGTGGCGCAGGCGCATAGTGTAGCCCGCCTGCTATCCGGACCTCGCAGACTTCGGCGCCAGCGCGCATCCGATCGACAGGCTTGCTGCCGACAAGCTCGGGCGTCCGCGTTCAGTACCCGGCTTGCTTATGCGTTACAGAAATAATCCTGACCGGGGAGGCCTAGACCGATTTCATAACGACCACTTGCGCGAGGTCGGGCGTCGAGTGCTATGTTCGGCCCGAATCAGCATTGCTTTCGCAGCACCCGCCCCTGGGCAGCCGCCAAGCAGTGTTCCGGGCCGTCGGCACAGCCGGAACAGACAGCCGACACCATTGACGTGCTGCGGGTACCGGGCCACGCCAGAACCAGCCGCAATCAGGTGCAGATAGAGGGCGTCAAGGCGTATGGCGCAGCACCGAGGTCTTGCTGCGGGCACTTGTTCGGGCCTTTACATGAAGTTACTCGCCTATGGAACCGCCAGGAGCGCACACTAGGGACCACAGCCCCCGAAGAAACGTTTGTTTGAATAGTGGATGAAGCCTCCAGACAGTCGAACAGCTCAACGATCGGTATAGGCTCAATGATCGGTATCAGCAGCCTCCATTGCATGGGCAACTGCGAGAGAAGATGCGCCATCCGGGTTACGGCTGGCGAAGAACAAGCGCCTCCGGGTCAGGGGTTGGCGCACCACCATTGTTTTTGTATCTGATCTGGTGCGCGCCTACCTTGCGCTGAAAAATAGATAAAATTGGACTGCTTTAGTTGATAAAACAAAGCTATGCATGCTCGCATGAATATTTCTTTGAGGACATGACGCAGCACGCAGCAAACTTGCCATCCGATCACTAGGCTGAATGCTGCAATACGGTAACGACAGGTTTCACGGGGCGGCAAAGGAGAGGTCGCTTAGCGAAGGGTCCGACCAGACAGGAAAGTAAGGTATCCCGGACCGTTACGGCGGCAGCATCTGGCTGCGGTCCCGGAGTGCTGAGATGGCCGACACCCCCAAAAATACCTGGCCGCCAGCGACACGCCAGCTACAGGTCGGCACACTGGTGGTGGATCTGCGCTATCGGCGCATCCTGCGCAGCGATGGCGAGTACGAGCTGACTCAGCGTTGCTTTGATCTGCTGCTGCTGTTTCTTACCGAACCCGCAACTCTGCACACACGGGAGCAGATATTCCGGCGCATCTGGCCAGGCGTCGTGGTCGAGGACGCCAATCTGACGACCTCGATATGGATGCTGCGCAAGGCGCTGGGCCCCGAAGCAAAGGAATGGGTCCGCACAGTGGCAAAACAGGGCTATGTGTTCGAGCCGCCCACACTCGTGCACCCCGTTCATGAAGTCGTGCAGACGCTGGCCGCTAGCGCAACCGACCCACAGGCCGACGACACGCCGACCACGGAACCAACGCCGGACAAGTTCGTACCGGCCGAACCGGTTCCATCTGTTGCCGCTCAGGTTGCCAGGGCCAGCGCGCCGCAACGATCCTGGTCGGGCTTCGGTGCGCGCCTTTCGGTGCGTGCAATACTGAGCGCCATTGTGCTGTTGGCCAGCTTGTTCGCGTTGGTCCGTTGGCAAGCCGACAGCCACACGGTGCAACCGGTTACCTTGGTGGTTTCGACCGATGCAGCACTGACGGATGACGCTCGCTGGCCCGCGGAGCTGCTTCAGATCTGGCTGGAGTGGAAGCTTGGCAGCAGCAGCAATCTGGCCGTAACCCGAGGCATAGACGACGGCGATTCACGCAAGAGTCAGTTGGTCCTGATTCGCGTCGACCAGTCGGCCGAACAAACCGGAGAATGGCGCATCAACGTTCGTTTTCACGGGCCGCGGACAATACCGGACATAACAGCAGCCAGCCTGCCTGACCGCCTGCCCGCAACCCTGGATGCAGTCAGCCAGCAAGTATACGCAGCACTCGACGGCGAAAAAACCGAGGTGGACTGGCCCGCACTCGAATTGGATCCCGTTACTGCTGAAGCATTCACCGCAGCATCGCGTGCCGAGCAGCAACACCGCTGGAGTGACGCAGCCCAGGGGTTCCGGCGCGTGGTCGGAAAAACGCCGGGGTTTGGCTACGCACGACTAAAGCTGGCCGAGAGTCTGGCCGAGCTCGGCCAGCAAGCTGCCGCGGAGGCCGAAGCGGCAAGTGCCGCAGAATGGATTTCGCGTCTGCCCGCTCAGGCAAAGGCCCCTATTGCGGCGCGCGTTCTGGCGATAGACCAACACTATAGCGAGGCCGCCTCTGCGTTTGCCGCATTAGCGAGAAAAGAAAAAGGAAACACTTACGCATACAGCTTGATTCAAGCACAGAATCTGCGTCGAGCCGGGCGCAGCGGCGAGGCATTGGCCGTACTGCGTGAAGCTCTCCCCCCGTCGCCAACGAAGCTTGCACCGTGGCTGATCGAACGGGCAGCGGCCGAATTCGCCTCCGGCGATGCAAGGCGCGCCCTGGCCAACGCCGAGGAAGCCGAAAACCTGGCCAAGAGACTGGGCTGGATCAATGAGCGCGCGCGGGCATTGCTGACCGTAGCCCTTGCACGCAGCGTGCTTATACGGCGGGAAAAAACCGACGAAGCGCTTGCACAAGCACGACGCGAAACCGCTGATGACGCGTTCGCCGCAGCGATCCGCGAATTCGAAGCGGCAGGCGACCGCCTGGGCGGGCTGCGAGCCCGCCTTTTTGCAGGGATAATGAGAATCCCGGCCAGCTTGCACATCGTTCATCTCGACGAACTGCTTGCCGAAGCCCGCGCCGCCGGCAACGCTGCAGTCGAGATCGATGCTTTGCGGCACACCGCCTATTTTCACTACCGTGCCGGCGACATGGGCGCCTACCGCCAGCGCATAGCCGAGGCTGCTGCAGTGGCAGGCTCTGTGGGTAATCGCCTTCTCCGCCGCCAGCTCGAGACGGACTTGCTACATGAGGACGTGCTCAGAGCTGACTTTGACGCGGCAGATCGGCGTATTGCCGAGTTGCGCAGTGAACCGGCGCAAGGGGCTTTGGCCTATTGGCTGGGATTGTTCGAAGCCGGCCTGGCATCACGGCGCGGTCAATACGATCAGGCACTGAGTGTTCTGAGCGAAACGGAGCAGACGTTGCGTGGGGCCGCCCCCGATACACTACCAGCGCTAGCCGCAGGCTTGTCCTGTCTGCGCGGCGCTATAGCCCTGACTCAGGGGCGTGGTGGCGATGCGCGAGTCGCATATGCACATTGCCGATCCCCAACGTTGCTGTACTACGACTTGCAGGCCGGTATTGGCGAAGCTGAGCTGGCGCTGCACGGTGGTGACCCAAACATGGCGCGGCATCACCTTGCGACGGTGGAACAGAGTATCGAGAAGATACCGAGTTTTCCTGATCGGTGGATGCTGTCCATCGAGCTGGCACCATTGTTGGCGCGCACCGGGCGTATCGCTGACGCACGGCGCCTGATTCAGGGCGTACTGCCCGCCGTGGAACAAGCCGGCTATCGCAGCTTGGAGGTCGATGCACGGACTACGCTGGCAGAAGTCGCTCTTGCCGAGGGCGACCAGGCCACGGCGCGAAAAGAGCTTTCCTCCGCAATGGCATTGAGTCCAACCGATGACTGGGTAGGACGCCGCCGCCTGCGCACGGTGGACGCATTGCTGGACCACCTGAGCGGCCAGACGGAAGCGGCTGCGCACACGCTGGGGTCGCTCGATTCCGAAGCGCGGAGCCACGCCGATGTACTGGCGGAATTGCTGGTTCACAGCGTGGTGCAGGCCACCTCAGCCCTTCCCCAATGCAGCAGCGATCGGCACGACCGCTTGCTCGCGCAAAGCGGTCTTCGCGGCGCCTCAGAACGCTGGATGGCAAATATCCCTGAGGCCGATGCTGCAGTGCAGCTTGTGCAGGGGCAGAGCTTCCCCTAGCTTGCGCCCACCTTACGCCTCAGCGTGAGGTGGCGGCTGCCTCCGGGTCACGGTTTCCACGTCGTCGTGCCATGCTCGAACCGCGGTATTGCTTACCGCGCCTCTCGCACCCTCGCAGTGCGAAGTCGTTTATGCATCGTCACCACGGCTGTGTTGGCGCAACTAACGTTGCGTTTACCAGCATGAGGAAATCACGATGCGTTTTGATTTGGTCCCCCTGGCTCTGGTGGCGGCTGTTGCAGCTTCTTCCGCGCAAGCCCAATCCGTCGAGTCGCGCGCTGCGCAGCTTGGCTTCTCCCACGTAAGCGTCGGCAGTAGCGGCCGTGTGGACATGCTTTCCGGCCGTCCCAACCTGCGCGCCGCGACTAGCGAAGGCGTGGTCAACCTGTTCAAAGGTGAACTAGGCAATACCGTCGGCCTGCAGACCGATGGCGCCGTAAGCGTATTCGACACGAATGTCACGGCTGACGGCCGCCGCTACTACCGCGCCCAGCAAACCTACCGCGGCATTCCGGTCTGGGGTGATGGCCTCACAGTACAGACCGACGCCAGTGGCAACGTCGAAGCCATATTCGGCAGCGCGATTCCGGTTGCGAACCTGAGCATCGACAAACCACGTCCAGCAGCCGAGTTGTTCCCTGCTGCCGTCCTCGCGGCGCTCGCCATCGAAGGCCATACCATGGGCGCCCGATTGAGCGGCAAGTTCTTCCGCTATACGCGCGAGCCCAGCCTTGCTGTCTATGCAGCCGACGGCCACACACCGGTGCTGGCCTGGGATGCGGACGTTTCCTACGATAACGGCGGCCGTATTTTCCATTCGCGCCTGTTTGTCGACGCACGCAACGGCAGCTTGTTAAACAGTTATACCTATGTGCGTGAAGCACTGAATCGCGCCATCCATAATCTCAACGGCACCTGCATCACGAACAGCGGCGGTAATCTGCCGGGCCAGTTGGTCCTGAGCGAAGGCGGCAACAGCAGCGACAGCGTGGTGAACCAGGCCTATCGCAATGTAGGTCGCGTCTATTGGTTCTTCCGCGATGCGTTCAACCGCGACAGCTTCAACGGCAGCGGTGCCAGGATCACGGTATCGGTGCGCGGCCAGTTTCCGACTCCGCAGGGCGGTTGCAGCGGCGACAACGCCATATGGAGCGGGTCGCAGATCGTGATGGGCCGTGGCGGCTCGACGTTCAAGGACATGAATACCGAGCCAGATGTGATGTATCACGAACTCGGCCACGCGGTGACGCAGTCCACCTCCAACCTGGTCTACCAGAAGGAATCCGGCGGCCTCAACGAAGCCACCTCGGATATCTACGCGGCCTCGGTCGAAGCCTGGATGAATACGGTTTCGGGCGAGCCCGGAGCGGGAACGGCGGTCAACTACGTGCCGGACGCCGACACCTGGAATCTGGGTGAAAACATGCGTGCCGACGGCAGCAGCGCGCCGCTACGCTACATGCACGACCCCAAGGCCGACGGACGCAGCCTCGACCACTACACCCAGTACACACAACAGTATGGCAACTGCTCGCCCTCGCAACAGAACGACATGTGCGGCGTGCATCTGTCCAGCGGCATCGCCAACCTCGCCTTCTACTTGCTGACCGTCGGCGGCACCCATCCGCGTAATGCCTCCAGCGTCAGCGTGCCCAAGATTCCGTTCGATCGCGCCATCAAGTACGTCTATGAGGCGCATACCAGCGTCCTGCAGGCCAACGACGGCTTCAGCCGCATGCGCAACGCGATGATGGCGCGTGCCCGGGTCAACGGCTCGGTTGGCCCTTGCGACGAGATTTCGGTGGCCAAAGCCTGGGACGCGGTCGGCGTCAGCGGCAGCGCGCCCAGCAATCCCAACGCCTGCGGCGGTGGGGGTGGCGGCGGCAACCAGTCACCGGTGGCGTCGTTCACGGCCACGCCCAGCGGCCTGACGGTAGCGCTGAACGGCAGCGGGTCGAGTGATCCTGACGGCACGATTTCCAGCTACACCTGGAATTTCGGCGATGGCACCACCGGTTCCGGCGCCAGCACCACCAAGACCTATAGCAGCGCTGGCACCTACACCGTAACGCTGACTGTCACCGACAACCAGGGCGCTACCAACACCGCAACACGCCAGGTTACGGTCGGCGGCGGCGGCGGTAGCTGTGCCGGAGCAAGCTATTCCGGAACTTTCTCCGGTGGATTCGGCCAGACCCAGTACCAACCAAACGGCAACTACTACCAGGCCAATAGCGGCGCGCACACGATCTGCTTCTCCGGTCCAGCCGGCACCGATTTTGATATTTTCCTGGATCGCTGGAACGGCTCTGCCTGGGCCAATGTCGCCAAGAGCGACGGGCCCAGTTCGTCCGAGCAGATCAGCTATAACGGCGCCGCAGGCTATTACACCATCCGCGTCATCAACTACCAGGGAACTGGTGCGTATACGCTGAACCTGCGGAAGCCGTAACAGGAAGAACGCTCGCGCCGCGCTCCCGCGGCACGCTGCAACGGCGAGCCCCTGGCGGGCTCGCCGTTTTTTCTCCCGCCGGCGTTGGCAGTAGTGATCCCGACGTCGACAGGAAAATCCGGCACAATTTGCACGCCCGGGGAAGTACCCGCGCTGCAACCGGCAGGGTGCAGCAGGAACCGCTGACAGGCACTATGATGTCGTGTTTTCCGCCCTGCCCCCCCCGGAGTCGCAGATGCACTACCGCCCTATCCTGCTGTTCGCGCTGGCCGCCGCTGGCGCCGCGTCCGCAAAAGATATTCCGCTGAACAACCCCAGTTTCGAGGACGCAGCCACGGTAGACGCCGTCGTCAGCGGCTGGCGTGCGCTGCAGCATTCGGGTGAAGACGCCTACGAGTTCACCACCGTCGGCGACATTTACGCCAAGGGCAAGCGCAGCTTTCGCCTGACCCGCATCAAGGAACAGTACTACGGCGCGCTCGACCAGTCCCTGCCCGCGGCACCACTGGCCGGCAGCAAGATCGAGTACCGTTTCCTGGTACGCACGGAAAACGTCGGTGCCGAGGGTTTTTATCCTTATATCAATCTGACCAGCAGTACCGGGGACGTGCTTGAGCAGATCCGTGGCGAGCAGATCACTGGAACCATCAACAAGTGGAAAACGGTAAAAATTTCTGTCACCGTGCCGCACGACGTGCACAACGTGGTAGTCGGCATGCTGCTGATGGACGCGGGCACAGTCTGGGCGGACGACGTCAGCTTGCGCACCATCGACGACGACGCGGCCAAGCCGGCACCCAAGCCTGAAAAGCCACGAACGAACCGGATCATGATTCCGTGAGATCCGACGCGGCTTCAGCGTCACGAGCCTGGAAGCTGCTACCCGCCGGAGCCGCCGCACCGCCGGCTTGAGGCGGAAAAAGCGGCGGTCGTCGCCAGGCCGCAGCACATCGCCGGTTAGCACAGACCAGCAGTGCTGGCGCTGCTGCGGTTCTGTGCTAGAGCGTTCCACCCACCAGCGCACGCGGCTACACTACGCGCCGTCAACGCCGGCCGAGACCTGCCGGCGTTGGTGTGCATGTCTTCTTATTCAGCCACTTAGCGCAGGATCTTCGCGAAATCAATGCGCCTTCGTGCGCGCCTGTCCCGCGCAAGTCCCGCGTCTCCACACCGGAGTAGTACGTCGATGATCTTTGAAACCCTCGCTCAGACGGGCCACGAGCAGGTTGTTTTCTGCCATAACAATGACGCGGGCCTGAAGGCCATCATCGCGATCCACAACACGGTCCTGGGTCCGGCGCTCGGCGGTACGCGCATGTGGGCCTACAAGACCGAGCAGGAAGCACTGAACGACGTGTTGCGCCTGTCGCGCGGCATGACTTACAAGGCGGCGGTATCGGGCATCAACCTCGGCGGCGGCAAGGCCGTCATCATCGGCGATCCATCCAAGGACAAGTCCGAAGCCCTGTTCCGCGCCTTCGGCCGCTTCATCAATTCGCTCAACGGTCGCTATATCACGGCCGAAGACGTCGGTATCGACGTCAACGACATGGAATACGTGCTCAAGGAAACCGAGTTCGTCACTGGCGTACACCAGGTTCACGGCGGCTCGGGTGATCCTTCGCCGTTTACCGCGTTCGGCACGCTGCAGGGCCTGATGGCAGCACTCAATGTCAAGTTCGGCAATGAAGACGTCGGCAAATACAGCTACGCCGTACAGGGCGTGGGCCACGTCGGCATGGAATTCGTAAAACTGCTGCGCGAGCAGGGCGCCAAAGTCTGGGTCACCGACATCAACCAGGAAGCGGTGAGGCGCTGTGTCGACGAGTTCGGCTGCGAGGCTGTTGCACTGGATGAAATCTACGATGTGCCGGCCGACATTTATTCGCCCTGTGCACTCGGTGGCACGATCAACGAGAAGACGCTGCCACGCCTCAAGTGCCAGGTGATCTGCGGCGCTGCGAACAACCAGCTCGCCAACGACGCAATCGGCGACGAAGTCGAAGCACGCGGCATCCTCTACGCACCCGACTACGCGGTCAACGCCGGCGGCCTTATGAACGTCTCGCTGGAAATCGACGGCTATAACCGCGAGCGCGCGATGCGCATGATGCGTACGATCTACTACAACCTCGGCAAGATCTTCCAGATCGCCAAGCGCGACAACATCCCGACCTACAAGGCAGCTGACCGCATGGCCGAGGAACGCATCAACACCATAGGCAAGATCAAGCTGCCCCATATGGGCAACCAGCAGACTCGCTTCCTGGGCCGCATGCGCGGCCAGTAAGGCAGTCCTGCTCCGGCCGCCGCGCACCGCACGCGCGGCCGGCCTGAGCCACCGTCGGGCCAGCGAGTGCCCTGTTCCGTCAATACGTCGAGGAAATTCCCGAAGAATTTTGCCCCGAGACCAGGCACCCAGAGGAGTCGTAGCGGCGCTGCCGCGACGATCGGCAACGACGTATCGGGGGTGAAAGACCGCGGAATTGCTCAATAGTTATTTGCGGGACAGGTCACTGGAGTCGCCCGGGCCAAGCACAGCGGCCAGGATCGGGGAAAAGCATGGCGCGTTCTCGCTGGATCTGCATCGTCTGCGCAGCAGTACTCTGTGCCATGGCTGCACTCGCTGGTGCCACGCCTCAGACGTTCGGCTCGCGCAGGCTGGAAATCCCGCAGCCGGATGGTTACGGCCCGACATCCGGCAGCTCAGCGCAGATCTTCAACTTCGGTAGCGCATTCCTGCCGCCAGGCAATCGCCTCGTCGAGTTCTACGTCGTGCCAGCCGACGGCGAAGCACTGCTTGCAGGACGGCTAGACAAACTGCCACGTTATTTCCAGCTGAACGTACCGCGCTCGATCGACGGCAAGCCCGTGTCCACGGCGGAATTTCGCGCAAATGCGAAAACCATAGAAAGCAGCGTCGAAGCAGCCATGGAAAACCGGGGCGCGCGGTCTGACCAGATCGCACGCGAAGGCAACCAGCGTGTGCAGCAGCGGGCCGGCGTGGACCCAGGCGTCAGCATCGACGATATCGGCTATCACGGCGTGTTCCGCCGTGAGGACTGGGGCATCTTCTTCAGCATGAGCAGCACCGTCGGTGCAACCGGCACAGGCAGCGATCGCATGTTCTGCGCGGGCGCGATCGCCCTGGTGGATCACCAGCTGCTCTATTTCTACACCTATGCCATCGAGCGCACGCCCGCCGATCGGGACTGGGCCAAGCGTGCCCTGGTCGCCTGGGTGGAAGCCGCGCGCGCAGCAAATCCTGACGATGCCGCGATTGAAGCGGCCGCCGCGCCGCAGCATGTTGACCCACTCGTGCGCATTCTCGGCTTGGCTATAGTCGGCGGTCTGATCGGCCTGGTTGTCGCAATGATTCGCCGCCGCCGCAGCTGACTGCTGCACAGCGCGCATGTACGGACATGCCGATTACCCGCGCGGCGCTCGCACGGCTAGAATCCGGTTCTCTTTGCCCAGTACCCGGTGAATCCGCATGCGCCCTTTCCCTCTCGGTGAAGACCTTGACCTCCTGCGCGAATCGGTGCGCCAGTTCTCCGACAAGGAGATCGCACCTCGCGCGGATCTGATCGACAGGGAAAATGTGTTCCCGGCCGACCTGTGGCGGAAACTTGGCGAAATGGGCCTGCTTGGCGTCACCGTGCCGGGTGAATACGGCGGCTCGGAGCTGGGCTATCTGGCCCATGTCGTCGCGATGGAAGAAATTTCACGCGCTTCGGGATCCGTGGGGCTGTCCTACGGTGCCCACTCCAACCTCTGCGTGCAGAACCTGTTTCACAACGGAACCGAGGCGCAGCGCCGGAAGTACATTCCCGGCCTGTGCAGCGGTGAACTCGTGGGCGCCCTGGCCATGAGTGAACCCGGAGCCGGCTCCGATGTGGTGGGCTGCATGAGCTGCCGTGCCGAGCTCAAGGGTGATCGCTGGATTGCGAACGGCTCGAAGATGTGGATCACGAATGGTCCCGACGCCGACGTACTGCTGGTCTATATGCGCACCGCACCACGGCCAGCCGGGTCGCGCTGCATGACCGCCTTCATCGTCGAAAAGGGCATGAAGGGCTTCTCCACGGCACAGAAACTCGACAAACTCGGCATGCGCGGTTCCAACACCTGCGAGCTCGTGTTCGAGGACTGCGAGATCCCGGTGGAGAACGTGGTCGGCCAGATCAACGAAGGCGTGCGCGTGCTGATGAGCGGTCTGGATACCGAACGTCTCGTGCTCTCCGGCGGCCCCATAGGTCTGATGCAGGCCGCGCTCGACATCACCCTGCCCTATGTGCGCGAGCGCAAGCAGTTCAATGCGCCCATAGGTACTTTCGGCATCATGCAGGCCAAGATTGCCGACATGTACACGGCGCTGCAGTCCTCGCGCGCGTTCGCCTACATGGTGGCGCAGGACTTTGACCGTGGCACCAGATCGCGTATCGATCCCGCTTCATGCCTGCTGAATGCTTCCCAGAATGCGGTACGCGTCGCGCTGGAGGCTATCCAGGCGCTGGGCGGCAACGGCTACATCAACGAATTTCCGACCGGACGCCTGTTGCGCGACGCGAAACTCTACGAGATCGGCGCGGGCACTAACGAGATCCGCCGCATGCTGATCGGCCGCGAGCTGTTTCACGGCAAGTCCTGAGCATGACGGATAGACCGGCCGCGAGCACTGCCTGACTACTTGCGATGCAGCGGCCTCTACTACAGCACCATGCATGCGGGAAGACCAGGCAGCACCGTTTGCAATGATCCCGCGCACGTATCCGGCGCCGTTGGGTGGGCTTTGGCCCACCATGACACCGTACCCGTAGCTACCAAAGGTCATCTCAGCGCCGCGCTGTCTCGGGCGCCGATCACCGCCGCAGCCTCCGGCAACTAAGGTAGACTGCACCTGGACTCACCGGCGGGAGGGGCGCATGGGTTTGTTGGACGACCGCCTCGAATTCGCAGCCGAACCGTCACGGACACAGCTGCCGTGGAAAGTGCTGATCGTCGACGACGAACCCGAGGTGCACAACGTCACGCGCCTCGTACTCAACAACTTCCGTTTTGCCGAACGCCCACTGGAACTCATCAGCGCCTTTTCAAGCCGTGAGGCCGAGCAACTGCTACTGCGTCACCACGATGCGGCCGTGGTACTGCTCGATGTGGTCATGGAATCCGAGCAGGCTGGACTGGATCTCGTGCGCACGATTCGCGAACGTCTCGGCAACCAGTTCGTCCGCATCGTGCTGCGCACGGGACAGCCAGGCCAGGCGCCCGAACATGAAGTCATCGCCGCCTACGATATCAACGACTACAAGGAAAAGACCGAGCTGACCGCGCAGAAGCTTGCGACCACCCTCTATTCCGCGCTGCGTGCCTATCGCGATATGCGCACGATCGAAGCGAGCCGGCGAGGCCTCGAACAGGTAATACGCGCATCGAGCCAGGTATTCGCCCATCACCAGCCGCAGCAGTTCGCATCGACCGTGCTCACCCAGCTGGCCGACCTCGTCGGCGTGGAAAGCGGTGCACTGTGCTGCCGCATCAGCCATCCGAACGGGGCACTGCCCGAGCATTTCCAGGTTGCCGCAGCCAGCGGAGACTACAGCCGCTATATCGAGCGCAATGCCGAGGAAAAACTGCCGGATCATGTCGTGCAGTCATTGCGCAGCGCGTATCTGCGCAAACAGCACGTGTTCGGCAACGATCACTACGTACTGCATTTTGTCGACAGCAATTCCTCCGAGGCACTGCTCTACGTCGGCGAGGCGCACGAACTCAGCGAACTCGGCCATCGCCTGATGCAGGTGTTCTGCAACAACGTCGCAATCGCGTTCGAGAACTTGCACCTCAACCAGGAGCTGTTCGAAAGCCAGCTCGACATGGTTTACCTGCTGGCCGGTGCTGCCGAAACGCGCTCGCAGGAAACGGCCAATCACGTGCGCCGCGTCGGCATGCTGGCGGCGATGCTGGGCCACCACTATGGCCTCGACGAGAAAACCTGCGAGCTGCTCAACTATGCGGCACCACTGCACGATATTGGCAAGATTGGAATTCCGGACGCCATACTCAACAAACCTGGCCCGCATACCCCGGACGAGGTGGCGATCATGCGTACACATGCCGAGCTGGGTGCGCGCCTGCTCAGCGGCTCACGCCGCCCGGTACTGCGCCTTGCCGCCGACATCGCGATCAGCCACCACGAGAACTGGGACGGCAGCGGCTATCCGCGTGGCCTGACAGGCACCGACATTCCCGTCGCCGGTCGCATCACCGCGCTGGCCGACGTGTTCGACGCGTTGGGCAGCCGGCGCTGCTACAAGGAACCCTGGCCTGAAACCGAGATCCGCAGCTATATCGCCTCGCGTCGCGGCACCAAGTTCGATCCCGAACTGACCGATCTGCTGTTTGCACACTGGGACACCGCGGTAGCGCTGCGGCGTAACCTGCCGGACTGAACCCGGCCATGCGTGCGGGCCGGGTCAACCCGCCCCGCCCCCCGGCTGCGGCTTCCATCGCACGACGAAACGAGTGCCCACACCCGGTTGGGAATCGCAGGCAATTTCACCGCCCAACAGTTGCGTGACCAGGTTGTAGACGATATGCAGACCAAGGCCGCTACCGCCCTGGCTGCGCCGCGTCGTAAAAAACGGTTCGAATGCACGCGCGCGTTCGCGTTCGTCCATGCCGCGGCCATCGTCGCAGACCTCGATGCGGATCTCCTCGCCGTCCCGCGACAGCCGTATCGTCAACGTACCCACCTGTCCTGCGCCGAACGCATGCTGCAGCGCGTTGAGTACGAGATTGCTGATGATCTGATAGAGCGCACCTGGCGAGGTGTGCACAACGACGCGTTGTGAAGATTCAATGACGATGTGATGCGGCGTCGTACGGAGCACGGGTCCGAGCATGACCAGCGTGTCGCGTACCGACTGCTCCAGGTCAATTTCGCGCCATTCGTTGTTGGCCTGATCGACCGCCGTCTGCTTGAAGCTGCGCACAAGCCGGTCGGCGCGCTGCAGGTTGCGCAAGATGATGTCGCTGCCTTCGCAAGCTGCCTGCTGGAATTCGTCCAGTTCGGAACGGCGCAGCGTTCCGGCCGCCAAGCGCGTGCGCAGCTGTGTCGCTTGCTGCTGCAAATGCGACGCTGCTGTAAGGCAAACCCCAAGCGGCGTATTGATTTCGTGCGCGATACCGGCAACCAGGCCGCCGAGCGAGGCGAGTTTCTCGGCTTCGACGAGCTGGCGCTGCGCCTGGCGCAACTGGTCGAGCGTGTTCTGAAGCTCCCGGTTGCTGCGGCTCAAGTCGGCAGTGCGCTGGGCAACGCGCGATTCGAGTTCGTCATTGAGACGACGCAGTGCTTCTTCGCTGCGCTGTATCGTTACCGCCACCTGGCGCGCGTCACTCAGACGCTGCTGATTGCGGCGCAGGAGCTGTCCCAGCATCAGCACAAGCATCAGTGCGTAGCCCGCATAGGCCCAGGGCGAACGCCAGGGAGGTGGCGCGATGCTGACATCCACCCCCGTCTCGCGCGGTTCACCACCTTCCCGCAAGGCCTGCACCCGGAAACGATAGCTGCCGGCCGGCACGCCAGAAAAGGTAACGCTGCGCTGATCCGGCAGAGTCGGTATCCAGTCCTCGTGTAGCCCGTCGAGACGGTAGCGGTAGCCGACACTGTCAGCCGACCGGTAGTCGAGCGCGGCGAAACTAAAGCCGAACACGCTGTCGCGATGACTCAGGCGCACGCGCTCGGTATAGGCCAGAGCCCGCTGCAGCGGTGCCTTGCTGTCCTCCGGCCGCGGCCGCACCGACGCGTTGAACAGCAGCAGTTCGTCCAGCAGCAACGCGCCAGTCGCTGGCAGCGGCGGCAGTTGCCGCGGTGCAAATACGACGAGCCCGTGCGGACCGCCAAGAAACAGACGCGAGTCAGCAAACTGGCAGGCATTATGGGAGTAGCCGCGCCGATCAAGCGCATTGAGCAAGTTGACCCGGCGCGGCACGGAGGAAAGCGCCGGATCAAGAACAAGCAGCCCGTCGACCGTGCCGACCCAGAGGCGGCTGCCCTCATCGTCTGCAAGGCAGGTAATGCTGCGCGAGCCGCCGCTATCGGGCCAGGATTGCGGCTCGAAACGCACCTCGCCGTTGTCGCTGTAACGGATTCGATCCAGACCGGCACTGCCGCCAGCCCAGAGGCTTCCATCGGGGCTCGTATGCACGACACGCACGACATCGTTGCGCGGTCCGGCATCGGACGACATGGCAGCTGAATAGCGACGGATGCGGCGATGCTGCGGATCCAGCCGCGCGACGCCACCACCGAACAAGCCGAGCCAGATCGCGCCATCAGGCGTTTCGGCAATGCTCGTCACCGTCGCTACCGACAGGTCAAATGTGTCGTCCGGGATGGTGTGCGTCTGGAACGAGGCACATCCGCTGCAAAGGCTGCCTAGTCCGCCGCCGTCGCTACCGACCCAGAGGGTATCGTCGGCATCGACATGCAGGTAGTTGACGAGATTCCCCGGCAACGAACGCGGATCGGCACCGATGCGGCGGTAATGACGCAGTACGCCGCTACGTGGATCGAGCCGATCCAGTCCGTGCGTGTCATGACCGACCCAGAGCATGCCGTCGCGGGCAAACGCGAGTGCTGAAATCGCGTTACTGGCGAGGCTCTTGGGATCGGCCGCGTCATGTCCGTAGCGACGAATTACGCCAACGCCAATCTGAAAGTGAACCAGCCCACCGCCGGCGAACCCAATCCACAACGTACCATCAGCTGCCACAGCGATCGCCTGCACCGCGCCGTTGGGCAAGCCTCCTGGGTCTGCCGCCCGCCGGTGATAGACCGAGACGACCTCGCTAGCCGGATCGTGCACGCCGATGCCGCGAGTAGAGCTGCCGGCCCAGATCAACCCATCCCGATCCTCAAACAGCACGTAGACCCCTTCGGACGGGCTGTTTGCGTCCGAGGCGTCGTGCGGCACGTCGACGAAGCTGTCGCTGGCGGCGTCGTAACGTGCGATGCCGCCGCTGGTACCCACCCAGATCACACCGCTGCGCGTCTGCAGCAGACCGCGCGCTTCACCAGAGCGCAGCGCGCCGCCGCGGCCGGCCTGATAGTGCGCAAGCACCTTTCCATCGAGGTCAAGTCGCAGCAGACCGCCATCAAGGCGCCCTACCCAGATCTGCTGGTCGCGGTCCAATACTGCCCATTCAATGTTTGGCTGCACTTCGCCCGGCGCCGCTGCGAGCAATGGCTGCGCCTGTGCCGCACGACCGTCCCAGCGCAGCAAGCCGGAGTCGTTCACAAATACATACCCCGCTCCGTCCGGCAGCGTCAGTACACGATGCACCCGCTGCAGCGACGCTGGGCGCCCCAGCGGCAGATCACGGGCAAGGCCACGGCGTATGTCGAACCGCTGCAGCGTCGCACCAAAGCACCCCACCCAGAGATCGCCATCAGGCGTCGTCTGCAAGGTGCGCACATAGTTGCCAGCCAGTCCGGTCTCGGCACCGGCGCGGAACGAATGAAAGCGATCGCGCTCGGCTTCGTAGCGTGCAAGACCGCCACCAGCGGTGCCAATCCATAACGTGCCGTCGTCAGCGACAGCGAGCGCCATCACGACATTGTCGGGCAGGCTGTAGGGATCGCCGGGGTCGTGGCGATAGGTACGGAAGCGGCTGCCATCGAAACGATTGAGGCCGTCGCGCGTGCCGATCCAGACATAGCCGCTACGATCCTGCGTGATCGCGCGTACGCGTCCGTTGGACAATCCCTGTTCCACGTCGTAATGGCGAAAGCGCACCGCTTCGGGTTCCAGGCGCGCCGGGGCAGCAGTCGCGACGACGGGAGCTGTCAGCATCGCCGCCAGCGCCAGCCTCGCAGCGCTGAGCAGGCGACACCGTACATCAAGCCAATACATGTCTGCCCCCGCCAAAGCGAATTGCGATATCGATGCCCTGTCCAATTTCGCTGCCTACCCGAATCGTGCCCCCGAGCGACTGCGTGACGAGGTTATAGACAATATGCATGCCGAGGCCGGAGCCGCCCTGACCACGACGCGTTGTAAAAAATGGATCAAAAATCCGTGCGCGCGTTGCTTCGTCCATGCCGACGCCGTCGTCACGATAGCCAATCATGACCTCATCGCCGGTTCGCGCAATGGTAATGACGATACGTCCCGGGCGTTCGTCGACAAAACCATGCAGCAGCGAATTCATGACCAGGTTGCTCACGATCTGATACAGCGCGCCGGGTGCGGTTTCGCAAAACACGGGCTCGGCGCAGACCAGTTCGACCTTGTGCGGAGTTTTTCTTAGCGAAGGCCCCAGCGTGGTCAGAATCTCGCCTATGCAGGCACCGAGTTCAACCACGCGCCGGTCCTCGGTCGACTGGTCGACGGCAACCTGCTTGAAGCTTTTTACCAGTGCATCAGCGCGCCGCAGATTGCGCAATATCATTTCGGCCGATTCGCAGGCTACGTACAGGAAGCGGTCGAGATCACTACGCCCCAGCCGCTCCTGCTGCAGCAATCGCGACAGCCGTGTCGCCTCCTCAGCCAGATGCGAGGCCGCGGTAATGCCGACCCCCAGGGGGGTGTTGATCTCGTGCGCAATGCCGGCGACCAGACCGCCCAGCGAGGCCAGCTTTTCCGCTTCCAGCAATTGGCGCTGGGTCAACGTGAGCTGACCCAGCGCATGCTGCAGCTCGACGTTGGTCGCGCGCAGATCGGCGGTGCGCCGCTCCACACGCACCTCGAGCTCTTCGTTGAGCGCCCGCAGCGCCGCTTCCGCACGTTTGAGCGCCGTGATGTCCTGTGTGATGCCGCTCATGCGCCGCGCCAGCCCGTTCGCATCGACATCGACGACGCGGCCACGCGTGAGCAGCCAGACCCATTCGCGATTGGTGTCAAGCGTGCGATAACTCGCCTCGAATAGCGGGGTTTCTCCGTGCAGATGCGCTTTGAACCGCCCCTCGAAGGCGTCCAGATCGTCCGGATGTACGAACGGGCGAAATCCTGACATCGACTGCTCGGCCGCTTCGGCGGTCGCCGCGACATGCTCCATGCGGTTCTCGCGGTGCATGCGTCCGCTCGGCAGTTCCACGTCCCAGAGCTCGCTGCCACTGCCGGTCAACGCAAGTTTGAGACGCTCCTCGCTGAGCTTGATGCGTTCCTGCACGTGCTCCCGTGCTCGCCGACCCGCTTGCACGCGCTGCGCAATCAGCAAAGCCAGCAGGCCAGCCAGCAGCAGGTACCCGGCATACGCCCAGGGTGAGGCCCAGGGCGGCGGCAAGACGATGACCTTCACCACACCTTCCTGCTTGACCCAGTCCTCGCCGTCCCGGCGCACGCGCACACGAAACTGATAGCTGCCTGAGGGCAGATCGGTATAGGTCGCGAACGGGCGCCGGTGATCGGCCTCGATCCAGCGCGAATCGTGCGCATCGAGCCGGTAGGAGTAGCGCAGCGATTCCGCACCCGAGAAGTAGGGCGAGGCAAACTCAAACGTGGCATTGTCGTCTTCGTGGCTCAGTTGCACCTCGCCGCCGCGAATCAGGCTGCGTTGCAACGGCGATCCCGCATCACGCCTGAGCAACGCCGCCGGTATGTTGTTCAGCAGCAGGTTGGTGACTAGTGGTGCCGGCGCAGGGGCGAGACTGACCGCGGCAGTATCAATCAGGGTGAGACCTTCCGTCCCGCCGAACGCGATACGCCCGTCAGGCAATTGCGCCATCGATCGCGCCCAGTAGCCTCCCGACAACGCCCCCTCATGGCGCCCAAAATTGATGATGCGGCCGCTGTCGGGATCGATACGACTGATACCGAGCGTCGTGCTGATCCAGATCAGGCCACGTCCGTCCTCGGCGATTTCACCCACCGCGTCGGCGGCCAGCCCCTGCCGTGTACTGAACAAGCGGAACGCCGACGCGGCATCGTTCGCGTCG
Source organism: Rhodanobacteraceae bacterium (assembly GCA_016790075.1). Taxonomy (GTDB): domain Bacteria; phylum Pseudomonadota; class Gammaproteobacteria; order Xanthomonadales; family Rhodanobacteraceae; genus Tahibacter. The sequence goes on from JAEUPP010000009.1 coordinate 38,422, forward strand.
GCCAGCATCGCCAACCCGCCACCTTGCATGCCTATCCAAAGCCGCCCTTTGCGATCCTCGTACAACGCGGACACGGAGTCGTTGACCAGCCAACGCAAGGAGCCGTCCTGCGTTGGCAGTCGCTCGGCGCGGCCGCGGCCCCGGTCAAAGCTGCCGAACCCGGCCAGCCGGTACGCCAGATAGAACCGGCCGCTGCGCGTTTCCAGCACACCGTTGACGGTATCGCCGGCAATACTGTGTGGATCACCGGGATCGTGCACGTGGTGGCGGAAACTCTCGCAACCGCTGCACAGTTCGTCGAGACCATGATCGAGGGTGCCAACCCAGAGCGTGCCAGCGCTGTCCTCGCGCACGAATACCAGCGCGTCCGCGGCCAGGCTGCCAGGGTTCTGCGGGTCGTGCCGGTAGTGCTCGAATCCTGTGCTGCCGGGACGCAGGCGATTGAGGCCGCCGCCCCCGGTCGCCACCCACAGACTGCCGTCGCGCCCACGGGTCAATGCCTGGACGAAATTATGCGACAGCGAAGCAGGGTCGGCCGGATCGTGTACGTAGCGCTGCAGCAACCCGCGTTGCGGATCGAAATGGACCAGCCCCCCGCCTTCACCCAGACCTATCCACAAGCTGCCGTCACGATCCGCATGCACACTGGGCACAGCCCGTGAAGGCAGTGCGCGCGGCTCGCCCGCAACCGCGTCGATACGTGTAAATCCACGCGTGCGCGGGTCGTGAATGCTGAATCCGTTGACCCACGATCCGACGATGAGCAGGCCGCTACGCTCGCGCATCACCCGCCATAGGCGATTGGCAGCAACCGTGTAGTTACGCGTTGCGTCATGCGCGTAAGTGGCGAAGCGGCGTTTTTCCGGATCATAGTGACTGAGACCGTGATTGGAGGTCGCGAGCCAGAGCGTGCCGTCCGGGTCCGTCAGCAGACCAGGCACCGCATTGTCCGGAAGGCTGTCGCCAGGGGCGGCATTCGGGTCATGCCGCAGGTGCTGCAGCAAGCCGCCCTGCGTACTGAGCTGCAAGACGCCTGCGTCGAGCGTACCGACCCAGATGCTTGCATCCGCCGCTTCACCCAGCGCATAGGCATCTACCTGCGCAACCTCGGCGGCCACCGGCAAAGCCACACGCCCCTGCGCATCCAGATGCAGCAATCCGCCCCGTGTGGCAAGCCATATGCTGCCGTCACGCGCCTGCAACATCGCGCGCACGATGCGTAGTGCCGGCATCGCTCCGACAGGCACATCACTGAACCGACCCGTTGCACGATCCAGCCATTGCAGCCGGCCTGCGGCCGTTGCAACCCAGAGGCGTTGCTCGCGATCGAGCAGCAGCGCCGTCACGTGATTCGCCGCGAGCGTATCGGAGCGCGTACTGTCGGCAAGGAAGTTGTCGAACCGATCGAGCCCGGCGTCATAGCGACTCAGTCCGCCGCTCTGCGTGGCGATCCAGAGATCGCCGTCCTTGTCAGGCACTATGTCCCAGATATGGTTCTGCGCAATCGAATGCGGATCATCGCGATCATGGCGATAGGTCGTGAAACCGTGGCCGTCAAACCGGTTCAGCCCATCCTGCGTGCCTATCCACAGAAAACCGTTGCTGTCCTGCGCTATCGCGCGTGCGGTTACCTGCGAAAGCCCCTCGTCCGTACTGAAAGTCCGAAAGTGCACATTCTCGATACCGGGAACATCCGCCGCGCCCGCGCCAGCGACAACCAGCACGAACAGCCCGAACAGCCCGAACAGCAGGAGGCTCCGGGCAAGTCCGCATTTCTCACGCCCGCACGTAGCGACGCCGCCGAGACACCGCCCTGATGCGCGCCGCGAACTGAGTGGCGGCGAAGTCGTAGCCGACACGACGCCGAGCCGACACGAGGCAGCAGCGCGCGTCAGGGCGAGCGTCTCGGTGGTCGCAGTGGAAGGGGTGTAGGAAATGCGGGCTAGCCCCCCAGTCGCGCATGTGCCGAGGCTAGCCGCGCCAATGCCCGGGCACAACCACTGCGTGCCGGCGGCTGGCGAGGTCGGTTCCGACGGATTGCTGGCCGCGTCCGCCACGAGCAGCCAAACGCCCACACCAAGCTCGTATTGGCTCCCGTTTCGTCAATTGCCGCAGCGCAACAGGACGGCGCATAATCGGGCGATTCGGCGCCTGCGGCGCCGTGATATCCAGTTTCCATCCACGCTACGCGGAGAGATGTATGTCCGATATCGTCATCGTCGGCGCCAAGCGCACGGCCATTGGTTCCTTCCTCGGTCAATTCAGCGGCGTTCCTACTCCAACCCTAGGTGCGGCGGCGATCAAGGCCGCGCTGGAGCATGGCGGTATCTCCGCCGGCGACGTCGACGAAGCCATCATGGGCTGCGTACTGCCCGCCAATCTCGGTCAGGCACCGGCACGCCAGGCGGCGCTTGCCGCCGGCCTGCCGGCGACAACCGGGTGCACGACGATCAACAAGGTCTGCGGCTCGGGCATGAAGGCGATCATGCAGGCGCATGACGCGATCAAAGCCGGTTCCGCGGCCGTCGTCGTCGCCGGCGGCATGGAGTCGATGACCAACGCACCGCACCTGATCCCGAATTCGCGCAGCGGCAACCGCTACGGCAACTTCGAGGCCGTCGACCACATGGCCTGGGACGGCCTGACCAATCCTTACGACGGCAAGGCCATGGGCGTGTTCGGCGAGCAATGCGCCGACAAGTACAACTTCACCCGCGAAGAGCAGGACGCCTACGCCGCCGAGACCGTACGGCGTGCACTCGCCGCGCAAACCAGCGGCGCGTTTGCCAACGAGATCGTCCCGGTCAAGGTCGCCACGCGCAAAGGTGAAGTGGAATATTCCACGGATGAACAACCGTCCAAGTGCGACATTTCAAAAATCGCCGCACTGAAGCCCGCCTTCCGCAAAGAAAACGGCACGATCACCGCGGCCAGCTCCTCCAGTATCTCCGACGGCGCCGCCGCGACCGTGCTCATGAGCGCCGACGAGGCCGCCCGCCGCGGCCTGAAGCCGCTGGCACGCATCGCCGCCCACGCGACGCATTCGCAGGAGCCGCAGTGGTTCACGACCGCGCCGGTCGGCGCGATCTCCGCCGTGTTGAGCAAGGCCGGCTGGCGCGTGGACGAAGTCGACCTGTTTGAAGTCAACGAGGCCTTCGCCGTTGTCGCCATGGCTCCCATGCGCGAGCTAGGCATCCCGCATGCCAAGCTCAATGTCAACGGCGGCGCCTGCGCCCTCGGCCATCCTATCGGCGCCAGCGGCGCGCGCCTCGTCGTCACGCTGATTCACGCGCTGCGCAATCGAGGCCTCAAACGCGGCGTCGCGTCACTGTGCATCGGCGGCGGTGAAGCAACGGCGATCGCGATCGAACTCATCTGAACCTGTGCGGTGCGCGCGGGCATGGCGCGCACCGATGCACCTGACCGCAGCAGCCGCGTTTTCCCGAGTACCACAGCGGTTTGATGCTGCCGCTCTATCGACACGAGGAGGATCTTCCTATGAACATCTATCGCAGCGGGTTAAGTCTTGCACTGATCATCGGCCTTGCGGCCTGCAGCCAGCAGGACCAGCAGCGCGCCGACGCCGCCTCGAAAGCCGCCACACAGAAGATCGAAGCAGCCAAGCAGACCGCCGCGGAAACAACCGCGACCGCAAAAGAAGCGATCAAGGAAGCAGCGGGCGAGGTCAAGCAGGCCACGGCTGAAGCCGGTGACCGTATTCGCACCATCACCAACGAGGCCGGGGCAACCATCGAAGACGGAGTCAGCAAAGCCGCGGACGCCAGCAAGGCCGTCGGCCAGGAACTCGCCGAAGGCGCCAAGGAAGTCGGCCGCGAGGTCAAGGACGGCGCCGTCGCCGTTGGCCGCGAGATCAAGGAAGCCGCGGTCGAGACCAAGGAAGCGGTCAAGGACGCAACGAAGAAAAACTGATCGCCTCATCCGCGATGCAAAAACCGGCCGCGACTGCGGCCGGTTTTTTTTCACCTGCCTCCGGCTAGCAACCTGCAGACATCCATCAGTTACATCGAAACCCGGTAATGAACAGTGCCGTCGTTAGCGGCTGCGCGATTCCCCGTTCCACTGGCCATGAGCATGCGAAGACCTTGCTCGACGCCACTTCGCTCGAATGCGCTGAGCGGGCCCTCTGCTGGCGGTGCGCCCAGCCACGGTTGCAACGACTATCCAGACCCGATTCAACGATTTCCCAAACCGGCATGCGCTGTGTTTTCATGCGCGCCTTCGCTGATTTCCGGTGCGCCCATGACCCTGATCGAATCCAAGATCGACACCCGCAGCCCTGAATTCCAGGCCAATGCCGCCCAGTTACGCGCCGCGGTGGATGATCTGCAAGCGCAGATGGCGAAGATCGCGCTGGGAGGCGGCGAGAAGGCACGCAACAAACACACCGAACGCGGAAAACTACTGCCGCGCGAGCGTATCCGTGCACTGCTCGATCCCGGTTCGCCGTTTCTGGAACTCTCTCCGCTTGCCGCACACGGCATGTACGACGATGCGGCGCCCTGCGCCGGCGTGATCACCGGCATAGGCCGTGTGCACGGCCAGGAAATCGTCGTGGTCGCCAATGACGCCACCGTCAAGGGCGGCACGTATTTCCCGATGACGGTAAAGAAACATCTGCGAGCGCAGGAAGTCGCACTGGAGAACCGCCTGCCCTGCGTCTATCTCGTCGATTCCGGCGGTGCCTTCCTGCCGTTGCAGGACGAAGTGTTTCCCGACAAGGAGCACTTCGGCCGCATCTTCTACAACCAGGCCCGGCTGAGTGGACTGGGTCTCGCCCAGATCGCCGTAGTCATGGGCTCTTGCACCGCAGGCGGCGCCTATGTACCCGCCATGTGCGACGAAACCATCATCGTCAAGGAACAAGGCACGATTTTTCTCGGCGGCCCACCACTGGTGAAGGCAGCGACGGGTGAAGTCGTCGACGCCGAATCACTGGGCGGTGCAGATGTGCACACTGCCGTATCCGGCGTTGCGGATCACTTCGCTGAAAACGACGCACATGCACTGGTGATCGCACGCGACGTTATCCGGCACCTCAACCGGCGCAAGCAATTGCCCGTCGCCGTAGCCGCACCGCGCGAACCTGCCTATGGGGCCGAGGAAATCTACGGTGTCGTGCCCAGCGACACGCGCCGCCCCTTCGATATCCGCGAAATCATCGCGCGCATCGTCGACGGGTCTGAATTCCAGGAGTTCAAGGCACGCTACGGCAAGACCCTGGTCTGCGGCTTTGCCCATATCTACGGCTATCCGGTCGGCATCGTGGCGAACAACGGCATCCTGTTCGCTGAGTCTGCACTCAAAGGCGCGCATTTCATCGAGCTGTGCAACCAGCGCAATATCCCGCTGGTATTCCTGCAGAACATCACCGGCTTTATGGTCGGCCGCAAGTACGAGAACGCCGGCATCGCCAAGGACGGCGCGAAGATGGTCACCGCAGTGGCGTGCTCACATGTACCGAAGTTCACTGTCATCATCGGCGGCAGCTTTGGCGCCGGCAACTATGCCATGTGCGGCCGTGGCTACCAGCCGCGCTTCCTGTGGATGTGGCCCAACGCCCGCATCAGCGTCATGGGCGGCGAACAGGCCGCCTCGGTGCTCGCGACCGTGCGCCGTGACGGCCTTGAGGCAGCTGGTCAGTCCTGGAGCAGCAACGAGGAAGAGGCCTTCAAGGCGCCCATCCGTGCCCAGTACGAACGCCAGGGTCACCCCTACTACGCCAGCGCTCGCCTCTGGGACGACGGCGTCATCGATCCAGCCGACACACGCCGCGTACTCGGCCTTGCGATCTCAGCCAGTCTCAACGCCCCGATAGAGCCACAGCGTTACGGCGTATTCCGCATGTAGCATCGCCCCTAGCGAGGGCGAATCCCGTTGTGCCACACAAGCAGCCCGGCGTCCTATCACGCCGCACGGGCATCCGTTGCTGGCGCATTGATCCGCCAGCACGAAAAGTCACTGTGTGACGCATTACGTCGGCATCATCCGCAGACGAACCGCTCGCTCGACCGCAGAGTCGGTCAACCACGACCGTTCGGCGGCGTATTAAGCCGTCTGTGCGGGCTGTCACGATGCGGCCTAGTATCAGCTCGTAATGTTCGGAAGCCAGTACCGGGGAAGCCACCATGCCACTGACCAGCCGTTACGGCGCATTGCTACTTTGCGCCGCTCTTGTTGCTCCCAGCGCGCATGCGCGCACGTTCTTCAAGTCCGGCTTCGAGCCCGCGACCGATATTCCCGCCACCGACGGCGAAGCCGCCCGCTTCCTGACTCAAGCCACTTTCGGGCCGACCGAAGCGGACATCGCCAAGGTGCGCCAGATCGGCCTCTCAGCCTGGATCGACCAGCAGATGAACGCGGTCGCCATGACCGCGGCGCGCCCACATATGGAATCCGTAGCTGCCGCCATGACCGCCGGCGGCACGGAGACGATAGGCCAGAACCAGCGCATGAGCCGTTGGTTCCATACGGCCGTCACCGGTCCTGACCAGCTACGCCAACGCACTGCCTGGGCGCTGTCGCAAATCTTCGTAATCTCCGACACGAACGGCGCCATCAGCGGCGAACCGGTTCAGATGAGCGAGTACTGGGATCTGCTAGCACGCAATTCGTTCGGCTACTACCGCACCTTGCTCGACGAAGTGACCTACAACCCGTCCATGGGCAAGTTCCTGAGTCACTTCCGCAATCGCAAGGCCGCCACGGGCCGCGAACCTGACGAGAACTACGCCCGCGAAGTGATGCAGCTGTTCTCGATAGGCCTGGTCGAGCGCAATATCGACTACTCGCCGCTGCTGCAAGGCGGCCAGCCGATTCCGACTTACGACCAAAGCGTCATCAGCAACTACGCCAAGGTATTTACGGGTTTTGCCTATAACAACGCGGGCACCAACCTGTTCGGAGGAACAAACACCTATCTGCCCATGTCCTGTGTCGCGACCGAACACGATACGACGGCGAAAGTGCTGGTCGGCGGCACCACGATTCCGGCAGGTCAGACTTGTGCGCTCGATGTGCGTGACGGCCTCAACCTGCTGGCCTCGCACCCCAACGTCGCGCCGTTCATGGCGCGCCAGTTGATACAGCGTTTCACGACCAGCAACCCTACGCCGGCATACATCACCCGCGTGGCACAAAAGTTCAACGACAATGGCGATGGCGAACGCGGCGACCTTGCGGCCGTGATCAAGCAGATCCTGCTCGATCCCGAAGCGCGCGCCGCGAATCCACCGGCGAATTTCGGCAAGGTGCGCGAACCACTGCTGCGTCTGACCGCCGTGCTGCGCGCCTGGAATTTCCAGCTGCCCGCTGCGACGCAGTATGGCGAGATCCGCATGGGCATGACCAATCCAACCGCAAGCTATGCTCAGCGTCCGCTGGGCGCAGCGACCGTGTTCAACTTCTACGAACCCGACTATCAGCCGCCCGGCCCGGTTGCCAACGCGAACCTGTTTGCACCGGAGATGCAGATCATCAACGAAGGCACGACGTATTCCATTTCCAATAGTCTCGCCGACTACACGTTTCGCTATTACGTCGGCATGACGAATCCGCCCACTGATCGTCCGCTGATCAACGTGGCCGAGCTTAGCGGTCTGTCTACTGCGGCGGAGATGGTCGATCTCGTCAACCGGCGCATGTTCTACAACCAGATGACGGCCAGCACGCGCACGACGCTGCTGAACATGCTGAACTTCATGAACGGCGCCACGGCGAGCGAAAAGGCACGCTCGCTGCTGCAGATCGCCGCCATGTCGCCCGAATTTGCCACGCAACGCTGAGGGTGCTGCGATGAACTCCAACGAACAAGCCCGTCGCCGCTTTCTGCGCAATCTTGGCATCACACTTGGCGCTGGTGGCGCGTCGGCGCTGCTGCCCCAGCTCAAGCTCATGAGTTCGGCACTGGCCGCCGAAAAAGGCACGGTTGCCGGTTATCGCGCACTGGTCTGCGTCTACCTCGCTGGCGGCAATGATTCCTGGAACATGCTGCTGCCGTACGACACCGCACTTCATGGCGTCTACGCGACGGCGCGCGGAGGCATCTACAACGCGACCACGAACCCGGGCGGCCTCGCCATCGACCGTGCGGCACTGACCAGCCAGTTCCAGATCACCGACAGCGCCAGCGGCGCGCAGTACGCGGTCAATCCGGGCAATGTGAACTATCCGACTGGCATGAGTGATCTCGCGACGATTTACCGCGCGAACAAACTCGCCTTTATCGCCAATATCGGCACCTTGGTACGACCGATCACAAAAGCGGAATACAACAGCACGCCGTCCTCGCGCCCACCCCAACTGTATTCGCACAACGACCAGGAAAACCTCTGGCATCTGGCGCGCACCAGCACAGCTGCCACCGGCTGGGGCGGCCTGCTCGCAGATCGCGTGCGGCTGGACAACGTCAATCAATCGCTGTCGCCCTGTATCTCACTCGCGGGCGCAAACCGCTTCGAGGTTGGTGAAAATACCTTCCCTTACCAGATGTCATCGAGTGGTCTGACCGGTCTTGCGAATATCTACAATTCAGCCAGCAGCAGCGGCGGAACCTACGGTTCGCAGCGTGCGGGTGCACTGGATCTGCTGCTTGCCGACACCTCGAATCCATCGCTGTTGACCCAGGAATACGCACGCACCTTCAAACGTGGCCGCGATCTCTATGACCTCGTCAATTCATCCCTGACTGCAGGTGATGGCTCAGGCAACGTGACTACCGTATTCCCGGCCAACAACTCCTTGGCCGACCAGTTGAAGATGGTCGCGCGCATGATCAAGATTTCGCGCGAATCCAGTGGCCAGATCCAGCACAAGCGGCAGATCTACTACGTGCGCTTTGGTGGCTTTGATCTGCACGATGGGCTCATGGCGACCAACACCGGGGGCCACGGCGCCCTGCTCAATCGCGTTTCACAGGCATTGAGTGCATTCTGGACCGCACTGGGCGAGATCGGCGCACAGAACGAGGTAACCACCTTCTCGATGAGTGAATTCGCACGCACCCTGAGCTCCAATGGCAACGGCTCAGACCACGCCTGGGGCGGCGTGCAGTTCGTCATGGGTGGCATGGTCAACGGCGGGCGTCTGTACGGCACCTTCCCGGATCAGGCGCTGAACAACGCGATCAGCTTCTCACGCGGCCAGACCATACCATCAACCAGCGTCGACCAGATGGCTGCAACACTGGCGCGCTGGATGGGAGTTACTGCGAGCAACGACCTCGCGGCAATCTTCCCTAACCTGATCAACTTCCCGACCTCCAATCTCGGGTTTATGGCCTAGTCGCCTCACGGCGAAAAGCGGCAGCAGCTGGAGTGATGGCGGAACGGCGCCGCCAGCTCCTGCCGCGATCAGTACCGATTGCGCCAGCTTCGTGCGCAGTCCCTTCTGCTGAATCCTCGCGCCCGTGACGACGTCAGCGCGTGCGCGGCGCGTTTTTCAGAGCAACACACCTCACACAAAGTGGCTTCAAAGCCTCGCTGTCCCAGGATTCGAGCAAGCGCGATCCATGCTCTCTCGAGCACAGGCCTAGCTCCGATGAAAAACCCGGCATCCAACTACGGCGAGAGTCACTAGCACCTCGGGTTGCCAAGCTGACTCAACAGCCCGCTGAATCCTCTCTCCCATCTTGCACAGGTCGCCGGCAGTGATCAGTCGAAAATAATTTATACTGATCAAATTATCAAACTTGATAATTCAATAAAAATAAAAAATGCATTTCAAATTCAAACCAAGCAAACCGAAGCAAGCGTAAATAAAGCGTTATTAGCCGCATTTATTCGCCAAAGAGTTTCACAACAGTTAACAATACCCGTGCACGTCGTCACGAAGTGCTAAGACGCATGGCCGTATTTTCTTCGCTACGCCCGTATCGAGGATACCGCTATGCCTCCGTTCAGCCGCTGCGGTGCATTGCTACTTGTCGCCATACTCATCACCCCTGCCGCATACGCACGCGTATTTTTCAAAACCGGTTTTGAGCCGGTGACGGATATTCCAGCTACCGATGGTGAAGCTGCCCGCTTCTTGACCCAGGCGACCTTCGGCCCTAACGAGGCTGACATCGCGAGGGTGCGCCAGATCGGTATGTCGGCCTGGATCGACGAGCAAATGAGCACCGTCGCGATGACTGCCGCTCGACCGCATATGCAAGCGGTCGCTGCCGCAATGACCGCCGACGGGGAATCCATTGGACATGACCAACGCGTCAGCCGCTGGCTCCATACAGCCGTAACGGCACCCGACCAACTGCGTCAGCGTACGGCCTGGGCGCTATCGCAGATTTTTGTGGTCTCCGACGCCAGCAATGTCCTTGTCAACGAAGTAGTGAACATGAGCGAGTACTGGGATCTCCTCGCGCGCAATTCTTTTGGTTTCTACAGCACTTTGCTGAGCCAAGTGACGTATAGCCCTACGATGGGAAAATACTTGAGCCACTTCCGTAATCGCAAAGCTGCGGCAGGCCGCCAGCCCGATGAAAACTATGCCCGTGAAGTGATGCAGTTATTCTCGATCGGTCTCGTCGAGCGCAACCTCGACTACTCGCCGCTGCTGCAAAACGGCCAGCCCATCCCGACTTACGACCAGAACGTCATCAGCAACTACGCCAAGCTGTTTACCGGATTCGCATACAACAACGCAGGTTCAAACCTGTTCGGCGGCACGAACACTTACTTGCCGATGTCCTGCGTTGCGACCGAGCACGATACGACTGCAAAGGTCCTTGTCGGCGGCGCTACGCTACCCGCCGGGCAGACCTGCGAGGCGGACTTGCGCGACGGTCTTGGCCTATTGGTTGCGCATCCCAACACCGCGCCGTTTATGGCGCGGCATCTCATACAGCGCTTTACGACCAGCAACCCGTCTCCGCAATACATCACGCGCGTCGCGCAAAAGTTCATCGACAACGGCGACAACGAGCGCGGCGATCTCGCTGCTGTGATCAAGCAGATCCTGCTCGACCCGGAAGCACGCGCCGTCAACCCGCCAGCAACGTTCGGCAAGGTACGTGAACCTTTGCTGCGCCTTACGGCCGTGCTGCGCGCCTGGAATTTCCAACTACCGGCGGCTACACAGTATGGCGAGATCAAAATGGGCTTGAACGCCGTAACGACCAGTTACGCGCAGCGCCCAATGGGAGCCCCTACTGTCTTCAATTTTTACGAGCCCGACTATCAGCCGCCAGGACCCATGGCAGCTGCGGGGCTGTATGCGCCTGAAATGCAAATTATCAATGAGGGAACGTCGTTCTCAATTTCAAACAACCTAGCCTATTACACATTTCGTGACTATGTCGGCATGCCGAACCCCCCGGCCGATCGCCCCCTCATTAACCTGGCTGAATTCAACACGCTGACAACACCGGAACAGCTGATCGGCCTGGTCGATCGGCGCATGTTCTATGGGCAGATGACGGCCACGATGCGCAGCACGCTTACCACCTTGCTGAATTCCATGGGCAACGCAACAACGACCGAGAAGGCACGTTCGCTGTTGCTGATCTCAGCCATGTCACCCGAATTTGCAACGCAGCGCTGAGGAGACTGCGATGAACGCCAACGAACAAGCCCGTCGCCGCTTTCTCCGTAATCTCGGCATTACGCTCAGCGCTGGAGGCGCATCGGCATTTCTGCCCCAGCTCAACCTTTTGGGTTCGGCGCTGGCCGCCGAAAAGGGAACTGTCGACGGCTACCGCGCCCTGGTCTGTGTCTATCTGGCAGGAGGCAATGACGCCTGGAATACGCTGCTACCCTACGACAGTGCACGCTATAACATCTACTCGACAGCACGCAGCGGTGTCTACAACGCGACTACCAATCCTAGCGGACTCGCTATCGACCGTGCCGCATTGACCAGCCAGTTTCAGATCACCGACAGCGCAACCGGTGCGCAGTATGCGCTGAACCCAGGCAACGCCAACTATCCCAGTGGCATGAGCGCGCTCGCTTCGATTTATCGCGCGAACAAGCTCGCTCTCATTTCCAATATCGGTCCATTGATCCGCCCGATCACGAAGGCCGAATACAACGCCTCAGCAGCGGTGCGTCCGCCGCAGCTGTACTCGCATAGCGACCAGGAAAACCTCTGGCACCTGGCACGAACGAGCTTTGCCAGTACAGGTTGGGGTGGCCTCATCGCCGATCGCGTACGTATCAACAACGTCAATCAGTCATTGTCGCCGTGCATTTCTCTGGGCGGCTCGAACCGCTTCGAGATCGGCGCAGACACCTTCCCGTATTTCATGGGGGCGGAGGGCCTGAACGGCCTCGCCTTCGTCTACAGCGCGCCCAACAGCACCGGCGGTTTCTTTGGTACGCAGCATGCAGCCGCGATCGACGCGCTGCTGAACGACACGTCGAACCCGTCGGTAATGACGCAGGAATACGCACGCACGTTCAAGCGCGGCCGGACACTGTACAACGTGGTCAATTCGTCGCTGACTGCAGCCGACGGCTCGGGCAATGTCGCCACCGTATTCCCAACCGGCAATGCACTTGCCAGCCAGCTCAGGATGGTCGCACGGATGATCAAGGTGTCGCGCGAGGCCAGCGGCCAGATACAACATAAGAGACAAATATACTATGTACGACTGCACGGCTTCGACATGCACGATGGACTGATGGCGGCGGACAATAGCGGTCACGCCGCACTACTCAACCGCGTGTCGGAAGCACTGGGCGCATTCTGGACGGCACTGGGTGAGATTGGCGCGCAGAACGAAGTGACCACGTTCACGATGAGCGAGTTCGGCCGCACCCTGGGGCCCAACGGCAACGGGTCTGATCATGCCTGGGGCGGCGTGCAGCTCGTCATGGGCGGCATGGTCAACGGCGGCCGCCTCTACGGCACGTTCCCCGATCAGACACTGGACGGCCCCGTGAGCTTCGCGCGTGGTCAGCTCATTCCATCAACCAGCGTCGACCAGATGGCTGCAACACTGGCGCGCTGGATGGGCGTTACCGCGACGAATGATCTTGCGACCATCTTTCCGAACCTGATCAATTTCCCAACCTCCAATCTCGGCTTTATGGCGTAGCAGTGGGGGGCGGGAATCATCCAAGACGCGCTGCAAAGCTTACTTTGCAGCGCGTCTGTCACGGTTCACATCAGAATCGCGCCTTGAACTCCACGCCCCAGGTGCGCGGTTCGTTCAGAAACCCGGTGAGGTTGTTGAAATCGAGACCGCCCACGATCACTTTGCGGTCGGTAATATTGCGGCCGAACAGCGCCAGCTCGTAGTCACCGTATTTCCAGCCATAGCCGACTCGCAAACCACCTTCGAGCAGAGGCTTGCCGGTGTACTCAACCGACTCATAAAGGAAAAAATTCACCTTGCTGCGATAAGCCCAGTCGGTATAGACGAACAGCTCGCCGGCGCCCATCGGAACTCCGTAGCGCGCAGTCACGTTATAGACATGGCGCGGCGCCTGCGGCAGCGGGTTGCCGTCGATGCGCACGGTGCCGGCAACCGTGCCGGCCGGGTCAAGCACGGTACACGGCGCACCGCAGCGGAACACGGTCAGGTTGGGATCGCGGATCTCTGTCGGATTCCAGCTGGCGCCGAAGGTCACCAGCAGGTGATCAGTCAGCAGGGCCTCGATATCAAGCTCGGCACCATGTCCCTCTGCCTTGTCCGCGTTGACCAGACGCGCGATGTTCGCGTTACCACCCACGGCGGTCAGCTGTGGGTCGTTGATGATGTAGCGGTAGAGCGCAAAGCCCAGGCGCAGGCGATTTTCCCAAAGCTGTGCCTTGAGCCCCGCCTCCCAGGACAACACGGTTTCCGAATCGGCTACCGTCACCAGTTCGCTGGTGGGCAAACTCGCATCCGCAAACATCAGGCGCCCCTGCACACTGGGCGCACGGAACCCACGCGCGACGCGGCCATACAGATTGAGCTGATCGTTGGCCTGGTATACGGCGCTGAAATCCCAGCTCACGTCGGTATCGCTGGGCTCAACGTGGATGGGTGCGATCGGCGGACCGAACGGGCCGGTTACGCGTTCGGCCACGAACTCCTTGCGGTCATCGCTGTAGCGCAGACCGCCGCGCAGCTTGAGCCGCTCGGTCGCATCGAAGTCCGCCGACGCGAACACGGCCCAGGCCTCGTTGTCCTGCTGCTGGGTCGCATACCCGTTCTGCGGCTGGCCCGGGGCGAAGGTGTTGTAGCTGAACGAGTCGACCGTAATCGACTCATCAAAACCAAATACACCGGCCTGCCAGTCAAAACGCCCCCATTCGTTGGATTCGATACGGAACTCCTGACTGAGCTGGCGATGGTCCGGCAAGCCATCGGCCGACTCGGCCGGAAACGGAATCAGGCCAGGACCATAGTTGCCCTCACCGAGAAATACGGCGCCATAGCCACCGTCAATGTCGCCGCGGCTATACGCATCCACGCTTTCGTAGCCGGTAATCGAATGCAAGGTTGTGCTGCCCAGGTCCCAGCGCAGGCGCAGGTTCGCCCCAAACTGGTCGAGCTCCTGCTCGTTGCGGCCATCGATGGACAGGAACTCGCGCCGGAAACCAGGCACGAAGTCGTTGCTGCCGGGGCGGATGATATTGGCGCGGAACAGGCGCGCCGTACCGTCAAGCTGGCGCGCGTGGACGTTGAACAGAGCCTCGAAACCCTCATCAGGTGCGTACAGGTACTGCAGCCGCGCCGCACTCTCGCGATACCCCTCGAGATCGTCACCGGGGCCATTGCGCGTATTGTCGACATAACCGTCGCGGCGCTGATGCAGCACCGACAGGCGCAGCGCGCCGCTTTCGCCAACGCCACCAGTGACAGCCCCTGACAGATTGCTTGTCGCAAAGCGGCCGTAACTCAGGCTGCCAAAACCGCCAAATTCGGTTTCCGGCCGGGCCGACTCGAACTTGATCACACCGGCCGGCGAATTGCGGCCAAACAGCGTGCCCTGAGGGCCGCGCGCCATTTCGACCTGGTCGAGGTCAAACAGCGGAAAGCCCTTGAGTATCGGGTTTTCCTGCACCACACCGTCGTAAACCAGCGACACCGGCTGCGAGGCATTCAGGTCGAAATCGGTATTGCCAAGGCCGCGGATATAAAAACGCGGGAAGGCGCGTCCAAACGAGGATTCGATATTGAGGCTGGGCAAACGGCCTGCGAGAAAGCGGATGTCGTCGCCGCCCGAGGCCAGTATTTCAAGCTTCTCGCTTTCGACGGCCGTAATCGCCATGGGCACGTCCTGGATGTTCTCGACACGGCGCTGCGCCGTAACCGTGACCGTTTCCAGTGCGGGCGCTTCGTCGGCGCTAGCGGCCTCTTCGCGCGGTTCAGCTGTTTCCGCATGCGCCGCGCCCGCCAGCGCGGCGAGCAAGGCGGCCGCAAGGCCGTTGAGGCGCAAACCGCGGCGCGCGCGGCTGTTCGACGTCGTCATGATGGCTTTCCTCCTGGCGAATCAACACTGTTGGCGAGAAACCGGGCAGCGACAGCAAAACCAGGTATCCGCGGCTACGTTCCCCTTGGCTGCACGATGCAGCGTCGTAGCACTGTGCCGAAATTCACCTCATATCGCCACGGCCGGAAGCAATAGCACCGCCTCGGCGCGCTTGCGCTTCAACAACTTGCCAAGCCTTTGCCCGCCCCGCTAGAATCCGCGACCCCGCGCGCCATCCCGGCCTGCGGAACCTTGCCTCACCGCGCCGCGGGAGGCTGCGCAGCGGCATTCGCCCTGCGACATCCACAAGGAGTTTCCATGCGTCATTACGAAATCGTGTTCCTGGTCCATCCGGACCAGAGCGAACAGGTGCCGGCCATGATCGAGCGCTACAAGGCGCTGATCGAAGGCGACAACGGCGCCGTCCACCGTCTGGAAGACTGGGGCCGCCGTCAGCTCGCGTTCCCGATCCAGAACCTGGCCAAGGCCCACTACGTTCTGATGAACATCGAGTGCAGCCAGAACGTGCTGAACGAACTCGAATCGGGCTTCCGCTTCAACGACGCCGTGCTGCGCCACCTGATCCTGGTGCGCGACGCCGCCGTAACCGAACAGTCCTTCATCATGAAGAGCAAGGACGAGAAGAGCAGCGATCGCCGTCGTCGCGACGATGACGAAGGCGGTTTCGGCGGCAACGCTGATTCCAACGACGCCGAAGCGGCCTAAGTTCAGGAGCCCACCATGTCCAAGTTTTTCCGCCGCAAGAAGTTCTGTCGCTTTACCGCCGAAGGCACGGTCGAGATCGACTACAAGGATCTGAACACGCTGCGCCAGTACATCGGCGAAACCGGCAAGATCGTCCCCAGCCGCATCACCGGCACCAAGGCGAAGTACCAGCGTCAGCTCGGCATCGCCATTCAGCGCGCCCGCTTCCTGGCGCTGCTGCCGTACTGCGACAACCACTAAGCTTCACCTGCGCAGCCCCGGCCGTCCGGGGCTGCGCTGTTCACGGTCCCGCGACGTTTAGCGACATCGCGATTCGGACAGCCACCGCTGCACCGGCTACGCCGCAGTCATTCCGCGACTGCGCATCGCCGGTGCTAACGAATCGGAGAATCCCATGGAACTCATCCTGCTGCAGAAAGTGAAGAACCTCGGCGTGCTTGGCGACAAGGTCAAGGTCAAGCCGGGCTATGGCCGCAACTACCTGGTACCGCAGGGCAAGGCCGTTCCGGCCACCGCGGACAATGTGGCGCAGTTTGAACAGCGCCGTGCCGAGTTTGAAGCCAAGGCCAACCAGATCCTGTCCGGTGCCGAAGCCCGCAAGGCTGCGCTCGAAGGCGCCAGCGTCACGATCAGCGCGAACGCGAGCCCGGAAGGCAAGCTCTTCGGTTCGGTCGGTCCGCGCGATATCGCCGAAGCGTTCACCGCTGCCGGCAAGCCGCTGGAGAAGTCCGAAGTGGTGATGGGCGAAGGCCCGCTGCGCCATATCGGCGAGTTTGAAGTACAGGTTCACCTGCACGCTGACGTGCACACGACGGTCAAGGTCGTCGTCACGGCCAGCTGATCGCTGCCAGGTGCTGGAAAACAAACGGGCGCCCTCGCGGCGCCCGTTTGTTTTTGCCGATGCCAGTGTGCCCGGTTGATGCGGGTTTTCGGTCGCGCCGCACGACAGCGCAGCTGAATGCGATCGCACAGCCTATACCGTAGTTATCAACAGCTTTCCGTCTCGACAGGTGCGACCGCGATTCGGATCATCGAATGCCGTGCCGGTCGCTCGCCGCGAGACTTTCATGGCCGCCTCACCCGATCGCAAACCCCTCCAGCGCATAGACGCCCTGCGCGTGCCACCGCACTCGGTCGACGCCGAGCAGGCTGTGCTAGGCGGACTCATGTTGTCACCCGAAGCCTGGGACAAGGTGGCCGACCGCCTCAACGAGGACGACTTCTACCGCAAGGATCATCGCGTCATCTTCCGCGCGATCACGGAGCTGTCGAACAAAAGCATGCCCTGCGACGCGGTGACGCTGGGCGAGTGGTTCGAATCACAGGGGCTGGCCGATCTGGTCGGCGGCACGGCCTATATTCTGCAGCTGGCGAACACGACTCCGAGTGCGGCGAACATCATCGCGTACTGCGACATCGTGCGCGAGAAATCGGTGCTGCGGCAGCTCATCGATGCCGGCACAGAAATCGTCAGCGACGGTTTTGCACCAGAAGGCCGCAGTACCCAGGAAATCCTCGAGGGTGCCGAACAGCGCGTGTTTCGCATCGCCGAAGCCGGCGCCCGCGGCCGTCAGGGTTTTGTGCCTATGCGCACGGCGGTCAAGGACGCCTTTGCGATCCTGCATCATCGCTTCGAGAACCGCGGCACAGTTACCGGCATTCCGACGGGTTTCACTGATCTGGACGAAATGACCGCGGGCCTGCAACCCTCGGACCTGATCATCGTCGCGGCGCGCCCCGCCATGGGCAAGACCGCGTTCTCGCTGAACATGGCCGAGTACGCGGCGATGAAGACCAAGCGCGCCGTGGCGGTGTTCTCGATGGAAATGTCAGCCTCCCAGCTCGCGTTCCGTCTGATCTCGTCGGTAGGCCGCATCAACCAGCAACATCTGCGCAACGGCGACATCCAGGAAGAGGAATGGCCGCGTGTCACCAGCGCCATCACCTTGCTGTCGGAAGCCAAGATCTTCATCGACGACACACCAGCCCTGTCGCCGGGCGAACTGCGCGCGCGCTGCCGCCGCCTCAAGCGCGAACACGATCTGGGCCTTATCGTGATCGACTACCTGCAGCTCATGCAGGTGCCCGGAAACAAGGAGAATCGCGCCACGGAAATTTCAGAAATCTCGCGCAGCCTCAAGGCCCTCGCGAAGGAACTGAATGTGCCGGTGATTGCATTGTCCCAGCTCAACCGCTCGCTGGAGCAACGCCAGGACAAGCGTCCCGTCATGGCCGACCTGCGCGAGTCAGGCGCCATCGAGCAGGATGCGGACGTGATCATGTTCATCTACCGCGACGACTACTACAACCAGGATTCGCCGGACAAAGGCCTGGCCGAAATCATTATCGGCAAGCAGCGTTCGGGCCCAACCGGCAGCATCAAGCTGACTTTCCTGGGGCAGTACACGAAGTTTGAAAACTACGCCTCGGACAATTACCTGGGTTCCTACGAGTGAGTGGCTGCGCGGAATCTGCGGGCAGGAAGCAGGTTATCGGCGCCGGTCTGATCGCGCAGCCGCCGGCACCAGCCCTCGCCGTCTCAGCGCCGACAGACGCGCCTCTGATACCTGCATGAGCCGGACTACGGTCGCAGCCATCCATCTCGATGCCTTGCGCAGGAACCTCGCGCGCATACGCGCATTGAGCCCGGGCGCGAAGGTCATGGCCGTGGTCAAGGCGGATGGGTACGGACACGGTCTGGAGCGCGTGGCGCGCGCGCTGGCGGAGGCTGATGCCTTTGGCGTCGCCGCAATCGCTGATGGCCAGCGTCTGCGGGCAGCGGGCCATCGCCAACGCATCGTCGTGTTGTCAGGCCCGGATCAGGCTGCGGATCTGGCCGAACTGCGCCGGCTGCACCTGGACGCTGTCATCCACCACGACTCTCAGCTCACCTGGCTGCAAGCCGATCGCGATCCCCGGCCGCTGCGCGTCTGGCTCAAGATCGATACCGGCATGCATCGCCTCGGCTTCGCACCGGAACGCACGCGGGCGGTACTCGAACAACTGCAGGCGATGCCGTCGATAGAACGCGATATCGTGCTGATGACACATTTCGCCGCGTCTGATGAGTTCGACAAGGCAACTACCACTGATCAGATCGCGCGCTTCGAGGCGGCGACCCGGGACCTTCCCGGCGAACGCTGCCTGTCCAATTCAGCCGGCATACTCGGCTGGCCAGCTGCACGTGGTGACTGGGTGCGCGCCGGCGGCCTGCTCTACGGCCTTTCCGTTATCGCCGGCAAGAACGGCTCCGACCTCGGCTTTGCACCGGCAATGAGCCTGTCGACGCGGCTTATCGCGATCAACCGTCTGCAGCGCGGTGAGCGCATCGGTTATGCGGGCACCTATGAATGCCCCGAGGACATGAATGTCGGCGTTATCGCCATCGGCTACGGCGATGGGTACCCACGCAGCGCGCCCGCTGGCACGCCAGTACTCGTCGGCAATGCACGCGCCGCCATTGTCGGACGCGTGTCCATGGATCTCGCCACGATAGACCTGCGCAATGCGCCATCGGCCTGTGTCGGCGATCGCGTACTGCTCTGGGGAAGAGGCCTGCCGGTCGAGCAGATTGCCGACCATGCCGGCACCATCGCCTACGACCTGACCTGTGGCATGACCAAGCGCGTACTGTTCGTCGAAGACTGACACGGAGGCGGCGATGGCCAAGGCAAAGACGGCGTATGTCTGCAATGAATGCGGCAGCGAACACAGCAAGTGGCAAGGCCAATGCACCGATTGCGGTGCGTGGAATTCGCTGAGCGAAATTGCACTGAGTTCGGCCAAGACTGCCACAACGCTGCGCCGCAGCGGCTATGCCGGCGACGCGACCATGCCGCGCGTGTTGTCACTGGTCGACGTCGCGCAGAGTATCGACGAGCGCACCTCCATAGGCATAGGCGAACTCGACCGCGTGCTTGGCGGTGGACTCGTCGCCGGATCCGTGGTTCTGATCGGCGGCGACCCAGGCATAGGAAAGTCCACCCTGCTGCTGCAGATGCTGGGCGCGCTAGGCCAGCGCCTGAACGGCCTCTATGTCACCGGGGAAGAATCACTGGCCCAGGTCGCCACGCGCGCGCAACGCCTGGGCCTGCCGCTGGCGCCCCTGCGTGCGCTCGCCGAAACCTGTGTCGAACGCATTCTCGACCAGGCGACTGCACACAAGCCGCATGTGCTGATCATTGATTCGATACAGACCATATGGACCGAGCAGCTGACCGCAGCACCCGGCTCGGTCAGCCAGGTGCGCGAATCGGCCGCGAAGCTCACGCGCTTTGCCAAGGAGAGCGGCGTCAGCGTGTTTCTGGTCGGTCACGTGACCAAGGAAGGCGGTATAGCCGGCCCACGCGTGCTCGAACACATGGTCGATGCGGTGCTGTATTTCGAGGGCGAATCCGGCAGCCGTTTCCGGGTACTGCGTGCGTTCAAGAACCGTTTTGGCGCCGTCAACGAACTGGGCGTGTTCGCGATGTCGGAAAAAGGCCTGCGCGAAGTGCCCAACCCTTCGGCTATCTTTCTGTCCGCCCATGCCGGGCCCACGCCGGGCAGTGCCATCATGGTCACGCGCGAAGGCACCCGGCCGCTGCTGGTCGAAGTACAGGCTCTGGTCGATCAGTCGCCGCTGGCCAACCCGCGCCGTGTCGCATTGGGCCTGGAGCAGAACCGCCTGGCCATGCTGCTGGCCGTACTGCACCGCCATGGCGGCGCCGCGGTCTACGATCAGGACGTGTTCGTAAACGTGGTCGGCGGCATCCGCGTACAGGAAACCGCCGCTGATCTACCCATCCTGTTCGCCATCCTGTCGAGCTTCCGCGACCGCCCCTTGCCCGACAAGCTTGTCGCCTTCGGTGAAGTGGGTCTGTCCGGCGAAATCCGTCCCGTGCCCAACGGCGAAGAGCGTCTCAAGGAAGCCGCCACCCACGGCTTCCTCAAGGCTGTAGTCCCCAAGGCCAATGTGCAGAAAAAAACGCGTATTGGCGAAATGGAAATTGTCGGCGTCGAACGCCTGAGCGATGCGCTCGGCGCGATTCTGTAACGCCGGAATGCGTCTATTTCGCGGCAGGCGGGGCACCGAACGTGCAAGCGAACGGGTTCCATCACTTCTGATATCCAGTCGCAGCTGTTCAACTTGCTTCTGCAGCTCTGCTATCCGCTGCTGCGCTACGTCCAGATCCCCCGGCTGAGCCACGGCCGCAGCCGCTCTGGTTCGCGCTTCATCGACCCAGCGACGCAACACTGTCTCGCCCAGCGCCTCGCACACTTGCGATACCGGAAATCCGGCGGATATCACCGGGCGGCCCGCATCAGCTTTGAACTCATCGGAGAAATTCTCGCGGCCCATCGTCCACCTCGTTTCAAGGAAGAACCCTCTTTTCGAGGTGTCCTGGTCTATTGGACCACTTCAACTTCAACGCTGCGTTCTCGGTTTGCTTTCCTTTGGATTGGACACGCTGAGCTTCGATGAACTTACAGCGCGAATGGGCCTTATCCAGTGCTCCGCATAAGGCCCACTGCCGCCGTGAATTCTTCGACGCACAGAGCAGCGACCCCGAAGGGGTCGCACAAGCGCTGGAGCTGATCGGCGCACTCTACGAAATCGAGCAAGACATACGTGATCGAAAGCTTGTCACCGAAGACAAACAAACCTTCCGCGCCACACACAGCAAACCCCGAATCGAGTAGTTCCTCGATTGGGTCGAACAGCAACGACGACGATCTGACCGCTTGCCCAGCAACCCCTTCGCCAAGGCACTCCGTTATGCCTGGGAACGGCGTGTCGCGCTATTGGTCTACCTGATCGACCCCGATGTACCGATCGACACGAATCACCTCGAACGCAGTTTGCGGCCCATTTCGATGGGGCGCCGCAATTGGCTCTTCTGTTGGACCGAGCTGGGCGCCAAACACGTCGGCATCGTGCAAAGCCTGATCGTTACCTGCCGGCTACACGGCATCGATCCTTACACCTACCTTGTCGACGTGCTGCAGCGCGTTGGCCAGCATCCCGCTTCGCGCGTTCACGAGCTCACGCCCAGGCTCTGGAAGCAGCACTTCGCCGATGCGCCACTTCGATCCATCCTCTACACGCTGCAGCGGGAAGGTGGCAAGTACGTCCGGTAGTTAACGGTTACAGTCCGCCGACCATTCAGTCGCCGGAGTACTACTAGCCAGTGGAAAAGTCGCCAAACTCAACCCATTCACAGGAAAATGGGAGGACGTGATAAACGCATTCCGACAGCCCGTGTACGGAAGCACAGTGACCTCGGTCAGTGGGGCTGAGCTTTGGTATACCTCGCCCAGCACAGTGTCGCCGAACACAGCATCGATGCTGCTGTTCTGAGCCAGCCAAGCCAGCAAGATGTCCGGCGCAAGGGCCAGCGGCCCTCGCGCCGGACGACTGTCCTCCATCCATGGTGAGAGCACTTGGCAATGCACGCCCCCGCTGCACCTATGCCCTACTGCGCGTTTCTACTCAGCTCTTACAAATATTTGCTCTGCAATCATTTGACCACCCACTAGACTCAAGCTGGCAAAAAAGTCCGACATAGCCGGGGATTATCGATATCTCTCGCGCGCCAGACAGCTGTCCGCAGTGGGCTTATGGACGCCACTCTTTGTGGTGCTGCGCTTGCAGAGCATCTGGTGTGACAAGGTGTCACTTTGATCTGCGGCGTGAGAAACCAGACCCGCTGGCCGGCGCAGCATCCGGCATCGACACAAAGAAAAGCGCTACGAAAATTGCTCCGAAGAGGCGACCATGCGCGACATCAAACGTGAGGAGCTGAACCACCTGCGGACCACTGCCGCCGCATCCCTGCATGCCCTGCAAGAACGTTACGGACTGTTACGCGAGGGAATGGCCGAGTGGCCGTCGACGGAGCGGGACATGGATACACTCATGCGCGCGTGGCGAAGCGACAGCAACCGGGACCGGCCGCCCAAAGACACTCTGGTGGAAGCTCTAGGTTTTGCGTTGGGCTACTACCTGACGGGAAAATTTTCCCTGCGCTGGTGTATAGCACCTGACGATATCAGCCTGTCGCGCTGCCGCGTCGTCGGCGAACACTACGGAAATCCACTGTGTATCGCCCCATTTGATCTCGTGGAGCATCAGGTGGAATCAAGGCTGCAACGGAACTTCAGCAATTTGGTGGATGAGGCGCTGCAGGCCCGCAGCCTTCCGATCCGAACCTATAGCCTGGCCTCCTAGTGCAGCGCCTCATCGATACGTTGAAGAAATTCCGGCTGGATCAGCTGCATACGGCAAGCACTCAGGTGTAAGCCTGCGTACTCGTGTTGCGGACACTGGCGGTGAAGCACTCTTCACTTTCCGGCCAGTGGCCAGGAACGTTCTGCCTGCCCCGACGCTACGAATGGTCAAGCCGTTGCCGCCGGTTGATCGACGGCGCACGCCACAACGAATCCTCATCACACCCGCATCCCTTCGGCTGAGCCAGCTGTGGTTAACGCCCGCGGAGGTTGTGGCGACCGAACGAGGCACGGAAACGATCACAGCGCGCCTCGTGCCGATTCGTCTGCATCAAGGCTCAGGTCTCGGCGACGGACTTGAGGTTGGCGAGACCCGTTTCAAAGTCCTTGCCAATAAGCTTGTCCATGTTGAACACCAGACCCATCAACTTGGACAGGTAGGGCTGCGGGCCATGCATGGCCCAGCGCACTTCGGTGCCATCGGCTTCGGCCTGCAATCTGAACTCGGCTGTATTGTGCGCCTCGAAGGGCTTGAGAAAATCCAGCTGTATACGAATGACCGAGTGCGGCGAGGATTCGACGATCTGCATGCGGCCCTGCCCCACCTTGCTGTTCCCTTCCCAGGCATAGACGGCACCCTGACCGCTGGCCGCACCGCTGTAGTCGCGCTTCATGGCGCTATCGAGCTTCTCCCAGGGAGACCACGCAGCCCAGCGATGAAAGTCGTCGATGAAGGCGAAAATCTTCTCGGGCGGGGCCTTGATGCGAATGCTGCGCTCAACGCGGAACGAATCCGGCTGTAACGCGGCGGCGATCAGCACGCAGGCAATGATGGCGACGAGGATCAGGGCGATAGTCTTGAGCATGGCGAGGCATCCAGTTGAGGGGACGGCGGTGACGGCCGCCTGCAGGGTCGAATTGAGGCCAACCGACGTATCGGGCAGCAAGCGTACATCGATACCCTGCCCCGCGCCGACGGTCGCAGACTCTCCCTCGGCCCAGACAACGCGACAACGCATGCGGCATCAACAGCGTCGCAAGGAAGCTGACGCCGTTGATTTCCAGACACGCCGCAACAGACCGGTTGCGATTTCAACTGGAGTAAACGAGCAGTTGCTTTGCCATCGCCCCCTGCAGCTTGCCAATGCCGCGGGCGAGGTGCATGAAACCAAACAGGATCACGACCCCTACCAGCATCAGCAGCGGCTGCAGCCACAACGGTCCCGCCACGGCTACGCCGTTGTAGTGAATGCCAAAGACATCGGTGTCCAATAGCGCATTCGCGATCGGCCCAACTGCCAGGCTAGTACCAATGCTGATACAGCTCACTGCCAGCGTGAAAAAGAAGATGCCGAGCGGCAGCATCAGCACCATGTAAAACAGCGTGCTCCAGGTGCGCACATCGGTGAACAGACGCTTGACTTTCTCCAGCAGCGACTCATCACGCGAGGGGTAAGGTGGACGCCGCGGCATACGCTCGCCCAGCATGACTTCAATGATGCGGCCCTCGACCAGGCTCAACGCACGCACGGTCGCAAGAAACAGCGCCGCGAACGGCAGGCCGATGATCAGGACCATGAGACCAAGCGACAGGGACAAGCCCGTTACGGCCCAGGTGAAATAGAAGATGCCGGTCGGCAACGCAAGCAACATATAGAACACGGACGCCCAGGCCCGTGGGTCGAATATAACGCCGAAGAAACGCGCATAAGCCGATTTTGCCGGCGGCGGCCGCGGGGTACGCAGTGCGCGGTTTACGATGACTTCCTTGTCACGGTAAATCTCGGCGACCTCTTCCGGCGCACCGTAGCTGCTGGCTATGCGCGCCAGCAGTTCTGCGGGTGGGACATTGGGATTTTCCGCAAATTCGGAACGCAGATGGTCCTCGGCATCATAGAGGGCGTCCTGGATCAGTGCGGGATCTTCGCCGTGTAGTGCACGGCGTAGCTGATCCAGGTATTCATCGATAGTGCGTGGCATCGGCCGGTTCATAGTTTCTGCCCCTTGATAACGGTGTCGACAAACATGCGCGTAGCGGTCCAGGCGGCTTCCCATTCGCGCAGCACCGCACGACCGAGTTCAGTCGCGCGGTAATAGCGGCGCGGAGGTCCGGTGATTGAAGGCTCGACTTCGCTGTCGAGCAGCCCGGCCGCACAAAGGTTGCGCAGTACCGGATAGAGCGCGCTCTGCTTGCCGATCAGCACGCCGTCACCGTTCTTCTCGAGCTGCTTTGCGATCTGGTAGCCATACAGCGGCTCGCTGGAATTCACGAGCACCGACAACAGCACCAGCGACACCGTGCCAGCGCTGAGCTCCCGCTCGAACTTCTTGCGATAGCTATCGATACCGTCCATCTGTCGCTCACTGAGCTATAGGCGTGAGTGAACGATAGTGTGAATCTAACAATAGTGTATCGGCTGGAAGTCATGCCCAACCTGCTGCTCAGGAGCTATCCGCCGCTACCACATCGAAATGCCCAGCCAATGCGCGCTTTTCCCGCGCGCTCAACTGCTTGATACGCCGCTCTTCGCGCAGCGCCGCAGATTTGTCGACCATAGCGAACACCGCCAGCAGACGTATGGGCGGCCGCGAACGCGTATAGCGCGCCCCCTTCCCGGCCCGATGCGCGGCATAGCGCGTGGCGACATCGATCGCAATACCGGTATAGATGCTGCCGCCACGGCATTCGATCAAATAGACATACCAGCTCACGCGATCATCTCGTCCGCATTCCGGCCCAGGCGGTCAGAACCTTGCCACAACTGATACCGGCCGCGGCCAGCCCCCGGCGCGAAGCTGTGTTCCAGCCAACAACGGCCTGACCAACCGGAGATACTCTGTGAAAACCGCACTGACCTTGCTTGCCTTTGCCCTGTTCCTGAGTACTGGCTCCGCCTGGGCACGCAAGCCCTGCGAAGAGCTGCGCCAGGAAATCGCCGCTGGACTGGACGCCAAGGGCGTCAAGCAGTACAGCCTGAGCGTGATCGCCAAGGATGCAGCCGATACGCGCAAGACCGTCGGCACCTGCAACGGAGGCGAGGAACGCATTGTCTATGAGCGCCAGCAACCCGCCGCGACAGCCGTCGCCAAGCGCTGAATGAGTCCTCCGTTTGCCGGCGCCACACCAGGCGCCGGTTTTTTTCGAGAGGAAAAAGCGCGGATGAGAGCTCCTATGCGAGCGCAGATCGCCTGCCCTCGGCACCGCCAGCGACATGGAACACACCAACGCAAGACCAGTGGACAGTTGTCCGTTCCGGTCAGGAACTGCCGCCATCTGTGCAATGCAGGGCGGCCAAGCGCCTCTGCGGGCACCTAGCCCGAGGCCCCTCCCGCACCCGGCACATCAAGCTCGCGAGCCAGCTCACCCGATGCCCAGCCTTCGACCGTGCCCTTGCCACGCAGCACGATCTCAAGTTCCTTTGCCGTGATCGCTGCAAGTTTGTACCCAATACGCTCGGCTTCCTGACGCGCGGCTTCGACCAGTTCGATAGCTTCCTTGCGCTGATCGCGCAACCGTTCATCTTCACCTGCACCCAGCAGCGCCGCCATGAGGTTGAGGGCGGCAATGCGCTTGACTTTGAACCCCTGGCTTTTGGCCAGGGCCAGTGCATTCATCACATCCTCCCGGGCCGAACGCAGTTCGCCGAAACTCAGGTATAGCTTCGCGCGCACTAGACACATCGTGACCTCGATGCGCCGTAGGCCCAGACGTTTGCATTCGAGTTCTATCTTGCGCAGGCGCGTGAGCTGATGGCGCAGACGCACCGCACTGTCCGCAAACCGTGCGTCCCGCAGGAACTCCGCCTCGGACAACATGACAGCCAGAATCAGATCGGGCCGCCCCGAGGCCTCGGCTTCTACGCGTGCGATTTTCAGCGACTGAGGCACCTGCTTGCCATTGCCGTTGGTGCCCTGCACGTCGGCGAGAATCTGGTGAAACCACGCCGTCAGCCCATGCAGACCGAGCTCCACGACGTCATTCTTATGCTTGTCAAGCAACTCTTGCACGCTGCCGACCGAACCCGTGAGATAGGCGACGCGTGCATCGATCAGGATGCAGACCTGGAGCAGAACAGACACTTCACGATGAACAGCGGGTTGCTTGCTGAGTCCGTGCTTACCGGTATGGTCGCCACCGGATACGGGCAGGAACACGGGTACGCCAGCCAGTTTTTCGAGATCGGACCGTGAACGCCGCACTATGCGTTCGACGCGCTCGAAGTCGCCACACTCAATAGCCGCCAGACAGATATTCAGCAGGATGCGTATCTTCGCCAGCGAAAAATCACGCTTGTCATGAATGCACCGGTCATATCCACTCTCGTTCGCATGACGCAGACGGTGCTCCTCAAAGCGTAGCGCGAGCTCGAACAACGGCATGGCATCGTTAACCCCGCCCTGCACCATGCGTACGACGCCGAGTTCATTGAGCAGCCAAATCCACTCGCGCTCGTACAGCGGCCAGACCAGATCGTCGTACCGATGTTCCGGCACGGCATCAGCATTGAGCAGCAACGCGCGTCGGATCGCGAGCAGACGGCGCAGGTATTCATCCAGCGGGGAAAGTGTACTGCCTTGGTCTGGCGTGGGCGCGGCACGCAACACAATGCCAATGCGCAGAGACCCACGCATCAGGCCAAACGCAGAACGAATACGCTCGGCCTGCAACGAGGCCGTGGCGACCGCATCATCGGCCCCGTTGCCGGTTGCAGGGCCGGCGCCGTCACTATGCGCAACGGACTTCGCAACCGCTCCAGCGCGACCTGAATCGATCAGTGCGTCGAATAATTTGCCGAGGAAAACCAGGTCATCGGCATCCAGCGGCGCAGCTTCTTCTTCCAGCACAGGCAAGAGTGTCAGCGCCGTCTTCTCACGACCACGCACGATTTCAAACGGCAGCCCTTTTTTCGACGCGAGATAACGCCGCACCTGGTTGTGCAGGCTCAGCCTCCGCTTCGAGCCGGCAGTTCGGCGTGAGTTGAGCTCGACCGCGAGCTGGTGGTCGACAAGCCACTTCGCGGCCCTGTCGATCGTATTGCCGTGCTCCTTGCTTTCGATTTCATAGCTGCTCAGGATCTCGAGAATTTCCGGGCAGCAGCCGAGGATGTCCTGATCGATCGCATTGCCGAACGCAAACAGGTGCTTGAGGATGCAGTGAGCCAGGATCTTGTTGAGCCGCTCATTGAAGTCGCCATAGCCGACGACACGGCGCTCCAGATGCGACATGGCAATGTCGATGACCGTCACGACGCGCTGGCGCGGATCCTGGACCAGCCGCAGGCCATGTTCGATGTCCTCGAGCATTTGCGTGCGGAACTGTGTGAACGAGCCTGCCGCACTGCACGCGGCCCCTTTGAGCGGATCGCCATTCAGTATCGAAACGAGAAACACCGCGAGCCAGCGCGACTCACAAAGCCCCAGGATATGTACGAGCGTACGCGCGAGTTCGCCTAGATCCTCGAGCAACGCCGCCGGCGCGAGCTCCGCCGCGCCAGCTGCCGGCGGCGACAATAATTCAACGCGACGGACACTGCAGGCAGCGTGGGGGGCCGGAGCACGCCCCGCTGCGTTCAGCTCAGCGCAAAGCCGTGTGAAATAACCGCTGGTCTGCGGGAATTCGCACAGAACAAGCAGACGGACGCTTCTTTCGCACAGCAGCTTGCGAAACATCAAATGCCATTCCGCGAGTTTTGGCACGCCGTGATTGCGGCTGAAGATAAGATCGGTTTGCAGGACCACGCAGTCAGCGCTGTGGTCCTTGTCCTTGCTTAGCCAGCACAGCATGTCGGCAAGCATGTCAAAGCACGAATCGAACTCGCAGGAGTTCGCAAACGAGATAATCCAGCGCCGGTGTTTTTTTGCAGCTGGCGGTTTGGCCAGGAGGCCGGCGGCCGTCCCCTTTCCGCGCCCCGCGGGCCAGCAGGCAAGCACCAAGGTGTTTTTCTTGCCTAGCTTTTCTTCGATGTCCTTGCCGATTTTGCCGAAACACCCATCAATCGTTCGGCTGTTGCCGGCCGCTGATTGATCAAACGAGGTGACGATGCTCGGGAGGCGCCAGTCAACGACTTTGCGCGCCTCACCGTGACGACGGTCCCAGGCCGGTTCGCGAAAGCGTCGCCAGACCACATCGGGCTGGCCCGGCTGCTCGAGCCTCCCTCTTGGGAAATAGGCCCAGCGTCGCCGCCATTCGAGTGCCTTGCGCGTGAAGAACACCAGGGCGTCCTGAAGCGCGCGAGCGCGGATAGCTTGCTCGATACTGTCCAGCGCACGCAGGTAATCCTGCTGCGACGCACGCATGCGCCGCAGCTCGGCAGGTCGGCGTGAGAACAGCGAGTAGAAGATGTGCTGGAACACTGCCGCATGACCCGGCGTCAATCGCAACCGCGGCAAGCGATGCGCCGCATAAAGCTCGTTAAGAAAGTATCGGCGCTCCAGGCTGTCGGCCGCTGCCTCCTTGCGGAAAACGCTGGGGAATACCTTGATCACATCCCCGACAAACACGCCGAATAGTTTGTCAGCTTCGGCATATAGCATCGCATCGCTCAGTGACTCGCTATCGATTTTCGCCAACCCCTTGACCAAGGCGCGCATCGCGTCGAGAACACTGCGCTCATCGCGCAAAGGCGGCAGACTCGCAATCAGGTGGTCAATTGCCTTGTCGTCTTTGTTCTCGAACAGGGCTGGTGCAGCGGCGCGTAAATCGTCGACCAGCGGGTGCTGGGAGAAGCTGCCAAACTCCGGATCGAGATCACGTCCCAACCGCGTGCCGACAAACAGCGTACGCACGCCATAGCGCTGATACAGCTTGAGCGCAACGGCCGTGTCGCGATCGTCACCATCGGACTCAAGAAACGCGAACGCGGTCCGGCTCTCCCGGTTCGAGCTGTTGGCGAGCAGCCGCAGTGGCCGCAGCAGCTCGTCTTCCTTCATACCAACACCGAAGAAAACGACCGCATTCCCGCGAAACAGCATTTCCTGTCCGTCACCAAGGGCGGCTGACCAGCCGCCGGGCGAAAAATAGCGGCTGTTGTAGTCGCTATCGGTCACGATCATGCGCGAAGGGTCGCGCACGGAACCATGCAGATGGACGACCTGGATGAGATCGGATGGATAGCCGGCAGCGAACAGCATAAGCTCGCCGGCATTCTCCGGCCCCAGATCAAACGAACGGCCACGCTCACCAAGACGGGAGCGCACAACGGCCTGGCGTGCTGTGGAATCGGTATCCCAATCCAGACCAGGAGCAGCCGTTGATTCATCGCGGCGCGGCCGTACCGGCGAGGTCAACGAATAAAACGGGAAGTCGTAATATTCCAGCGCCCGCTCTATCTCGAGATCGTAGTTGAGCGTCAGGTAGCGCGTAATGCGCCAGTCGTTGCGCAGACAGGCAAGTATGTCGACAAACGGGCGTTTCGCCGCAATCAGCTCCTTGCGTGACACTGGTGCGCGCCGCACCTGTGGATCCGAATCAGACTTATCCTCTAACAGAAACCCAAGCAACCTCATTCCGTTCTTCAATTCGATGGGCACGCGCTGTGCGGTAGCGCTTGGCGCGCGAGTCGCCAAGCCGGAAAGCTCATCCACTACAAGGTCGGGCGCCAGGGCTGTAGGGTCCGCGATCGTTGCTGCGTCGACCGCTGCATGGCGGCCAGACTCCTGGTACGGCGGTACCCGGGGTATTGACCAGTCGTCCAGATCGGCTGGCGTATAGTCGAGCCAGCGTGCGCCATCCTTGGACACGCCGATGCTGTCGCGGATCCAGAAAAGCGTGCTCAGTTTCTTTTCTAACGCCGCATCGAAACTGCCCGCCTCAGCATGACCGATGGAGCGCAACCACAGATCCTGCTGCCACGCGAACTCCCGCGCTAGCGAGAGCACAGCAGCCGGATCGAAGCTGCGCCCCTCTGCCGTCTTCAGTGCCTCGAGGCTCTTGGCCAGGTCGCTGCAATACTTGGCGAGCGAACCGTGCGCAGCTACCGAAGCGTAGAGCTTTCTCTGCTCCAGTGCGGCATCAGCAAAAGCAACCGCGAAGTCCTTCCAGCTGTCGTAACCAAGCAGCACGCTGGTGCCTGACCCGACGAATGCAACGAGTCCACCGACCGAAAAGGCCCGATACAGGTCAAGGATCGAGCGGGCGCGGATAGGTGCACTTGCGTCGGGATATTCGATACTCAACAAGTAGCACGAGACATTGTCCACATCCTCGGAGGGCTGCTGGGGCAATGATGACTCGGCCATCGCCAGTCTCCGGAACGCCGTACGGACACCGCCAGGCGCAGACGGCATGCGATGTGCCGGCACACAGAGCCGCCGGCACGCAAAGACTCCTGTGCCTTCAGTGTGACCAATCTCTCAGCCAGCTGCGGTCGGCTACCGGCCACGCACCGTCCGATACGTGGCTGGTCATGGTGCCTCGCTACGCCGCCCGATAGTTGTCCACTTCTCTATAACTTCGCGCATAGAAGCCGAAGATCAGCGCCGCCACAAGGGCAAATACGGCAAAGAAGAACATCTGGAATGCGGTGACGCTGAAACCGGTCGAGGCGATGGAACCGGTCACGGTGTCATTGCGCACGGCGAGGTTGGCGAGCAGCACCCAGAGATTGCCTATGGTCGTGGTGAGGTTCCAGAAACTCATGACCACGCCTTTCATCGCCGCAGGTGCCTGGCTGTAGGCGAACTCCAGACCGGTGGCCGACACCAGCACTTCGCCGAACGTGAGCAGCGCATAGGGCAGCACCTGCCACACTATGGACATGGCATTGCCGCCGTCCATGACGACCTGGATAGCTCCGATCACGATCCAGGACAGGCCGCTGAAGGCAATGCCCGCCGTCATTCGGCGCAAGGCCGTTGCTTCCCAGCCTATGCGGCGCAGCCAGGGATACAGCACGAGATTGTTGAATGGGATAAGGATCATGACCAGCGCCGGATTCAGCGCCTGCATCTGCGAGGCAACGAACCATTCGGGCTTGGTCATGGCATTGCCCTGGATCACCCAGGTCGAAGCCTTCTGGTCGAACAGCGAGAAGAACGGCGTGACCAGGGCGAAGATCACCAGCACGCGAAGCACGCTGCGCACGCCATCGACCGCGGCATCCGCATGCAGGCCGCGGGCGCGTTCCAGTTGCTGCCAGGCGCCGCCGCCGACACCGGCGAGCAGCGCGACCAGGGCCAGGCAAATCGCAATCACGATGCCCAGCTTGTGGGCGAACGCGAGCGCTAGCACAGCAAGCGCGGCACCGGCGATGGCGACATAGAGACCAGGGCGACCCGCACCGTCACGGCGTGCCAGCAGCGCCGTACGCACGACACGGTAGAACGAGTCGGGATCCGCACTGCTCGCTGGCGGCACCATGACGTATTGGCGCCGGCCCAGCCACAGCACGATAGTCGCGATCAGCATCAGCACGCCGGGGATGCCAAACGCGACCTGAGGGCCATAGTTCTTGAGAAACAGCGGCATCAGCAGCGACGCGAACAGCGATCCAAAATTGATGATCCAGTAAAAGCCGTCGAAAACGATCTTGGCCAGATGCTTGTTCGCCTGGGTGAACTGGTCTCCGACAAAGGAAGCAACCAGCGGCTTGATGCCTCCGGAGCCCAGTGCTATCAGCCCCAGCCCGACGAAGAAGCCGATGCGGTTATCCACAAACAGCGCCAGACTGAACTGGCCTATGCAGTAGATCAGGCTGAACCAGAGAATCGTGTTGTACTTGCCGAAGAAGCGGTCGGCGATATACCCCCCGAGCAGCGGAAAGAAATACACGCCTATCATGAAGGTGTGCATCAAGTCCTTGGCTGCGAGTTCGCGCTCGGCGCCAGCGGTCACATGCTGCAGCAGCAGCGAGGTGATCAGGAACTGCACCAGAATATTACGCATGCCGTAGAAGCTGAAACGCTCGCAACCTTCGTTGCCGATGATGTAAGGAATCTGGCGCGGCATGCGGGCGGCAGGTGGCGCAGAAGCAGTTGTCATGGTCATGCACACTCCGGGCAGTTACGTCACCGGCCGCTGGTCAGTCAGCAGCCGCTCGGGTTTTCAGATCGGCCGCCAGCGGCTGGCCCAGCCAGCCATCGAGCAGCCGGCGCAGCGCATAGATCACTGGCGTCAGGGCAATTGCTGCACACACTTTATAAGCGTAATTCACCGTTGCTACCGCCAGCCAAAGACTGATCGGCCACTGCTGTGGGCCGATCACGAACGCGATATAGAGCACGATGAGACTGTCGAAAGCCTGCGAAACCAGGGTGGAACCGGTCGCGCGCAGCCAGATGTGCCGGGAACCCGTGCGTTTGCGGATTGCATGGAATACACCGACATCCACGAGCTGACCGACAAGAAAGGCCGTGACCGAGCCACCTATGGTCCATAGCCCCTGTCCGAAAATCTGCGCGAACGCGGCCTGCATGTCGGGTACGCCCTGGGCCTGCCCGACTGTTATCCACCAGCCGGCCGGCGCCAGCGCGATCGCGGCGAAGGCAAATACGAAGGCATAGAGAATCAGGAAAACGGCCAGCCACGAGATCAGGCGCACGCCACGGCGGCCGAAGTATTCGTTGATCACGTCGGTCATGACGAACACGACAGGCCAGAGCAAGGTACCGGCGGTAAAGCTCAGCGAGCCGGTCTGACCGTACAGGTTCCAGTTGAACGGCGCTACGCCCAGCGTGTCTTCCAGGGCGAAGATCTTGACGCCGATAAATTCGGCGAGGATCGCGTTGGCCACAAATACCGCGGCCAAAATCAGAAATAGCTTTTGCGCCTTGTTACTGAATTCCACGTAGCCTCCCTTGCCGTAATGTCGGTTCAGATGGCGGCGCAATAGCCGCCGTCATACCGTTGCGGAACGACACACCACTCCTGTGCCGACGCCTCCAGCAGCAGGCAGCTGGGCCCACCATGGGTACGCGCTCGCCCCGCAGCCCCGGGATTCAGCAACCAGGGCTGCAGCTCTTGATCGACGAGGAGGCGGTGACTATGCCCGTAAACGACCGCGCGTGCAGCGGCGAACGCGCGCCGCAGCGCTGCATGGCGTCCGCGCGTGGGCCAGCGGTCGCCATGTACGACAGCCAATCGTCCGCCGGGCAGATCGATCTCAGCCTGCTCTGGCAGTGCATCCAGCAGGCAACGCTGCTGCTGCGGCCATTTGCTGGCGACGTCGTTGTTGCCGCGCACGGCGACGACCGCGCAACCCAGCGCGCCGAGTACAGCGGCATCGCCGATATCACCTCCGTGCACGACCAGATCGCAGCCGCGAGCCAGCGCCGCAATACGCGCATCGACAGAGCCGTGGGTGTCGGCCACGATCAGTACGCGCGCGCGCGTCACCACCTCAGTGCTTGCTGCCTTTGTATTTCTTCTCGCCCGCGTCGACGCGTAGATCCAGGCGATTTTCCGGCGGTGCCAGCGGACAGGTCGCGTACGGAGTGAACGCGCAAGGCGGGTTGTAGGCCTTGTTGAAGTCCAGCACTATCTTGCCGTCCTTGGGCATGTCGGCGTAGAGGAAACGGCCCGAGCCATAGGTCTCCTTGCCGCTGGTACGGTCGGCGAAAATCAGGAACAGCTGCTTTGCATCCGGTGTTTCCAGCACCGGCTGGAGTTCGTAAGTTTTACCGGCGCGCTCGAACGTGGCCTTGCCGGGCACCGCGTATTTTTCAACGGTGCCCAGAACAGTCGGCACTTCCAGAGTCTTCGGCGGATCGAATGCCTCCCACTTGGCCTCGACGCGCCAATTTTCCGCGATCTCGAAATAATCGAGACCCTGGAAGTTCTTCAAGGTCGGCGCGTTGGCGTCGCGCACGCGCAACGCCTTCTTGCCGTCGCGATCGATCACAATGAAAGACGCAGCGCCGAACGCAACGACAGTCGGTCGTCCACTGCGATCATCGAGCAGCTTGCCGCTCCTGACCTTGTCGCTGCTGCCGATCACGGCAACTGCACCGTCGGCGAGTGCAAACGTCACTTCGCCGCCGGTCAGCGTGGCGGTGCCGAACTTCGGGGCTGCCGCAGCGATCACGATCTGGTTGTCCTTGGCGCTGCCAATCGAATTGGCCCCGTCCTTGAGCCAATGCAAGCCGACCAGGCTGAGCCAACCGGTACCACTCTTGAGCCGGTCAAGGCGCTCGGCACGCCAGATCGTAATTTCGGCCGGATAGCGCTCCTCGGCCGAGACACTTTCGAGCACGATACCGTTCGAAGCCATGGCGGCCAGTGCGGTGGCAAACAGTAGCGACATTGCGTTAGTCCTCGTCTGTAGCAATCAGCGACCGCGCAAGAACAGGCGATCGAGTTCGTTGATGGAAAGCTGTACCCAGGTCGGCCTGCCGTGATTGCACTGGGCGGAGCGCTCGGTGGCCTCCATGTCGCGCAGCAGCGCGTTCATTTCGGGCAGACTCAGGCGCCGGTTCGCACGCACCGAGCCGTGGCAGGCCATGGTCGCGAGCACGTCGTTGCCCGCCTGCTCGATACGCTGCGAGTCACCCTGGGTACGCAGGTCCGCGATCACGTCGCGGACCAGTTGGGCAGCGTCGGCGCCATCGAGCAAGGTCGGCAGGCGCTTGACGACGACGCTCTGCGGGCCGCTGCGCTGCAGCTCGAACCCGAGTTCGGCGAAACGTGGGGCCTGATCTTCGACACAGGCTGCCTCGCGCTCGCTGAGACTGATCGACAGCGGCACCAGCAGCAGCTGCGAACGAATCCCCTGCCCGGCCTGCGCAGTCTTGAGCCGTTCGTAGGTGATGCGTTCGTGTGCCGCGTGCATATCAACCAGCACCAGACCGTGCACGTTCTGCGCGAGCACGTAGATGCCATGCAGTTGCGCGAGTGCATAACCCAGCGGCGGAGCTGCCTCGCCTGATTCAGCCGCAGCAAGCGACGCAGAAAACGCCGCATTATCCACTTCGTGACGAAGCGGCAACGCTGTCGCTTGCGCCGGCGTACCCCCGAGCAGCGCGGCGTAGTCCGCCAGTGGCTCACGCGTGCCGAGGCCCAGCGAGCTCTGTCCGCGCCAGTTGCCGAATCCATAGGCATTCGCGCTGGCCGGCTGAGCCAGTGGTGCCGCCGCAAGCGCGGGCGCCGTGCCGGCTCGCGTTTCGGCCAGAGCATCGTTCAAGGTGCGATAGAGAAAATCGTGGACCAGGCGTGCTTCGCGGAAGCGCACTTCCTGCTTGGCCGGATGGACATTGACGTCAACACCGAGCGGGTCGAGTTCAAGGAACAGCACAAAGGCCGGGTGCCGGCCATGGAACAGTACATCCGCATAGGCCTGGCGTACCGCATGCGCGACCACCTTGTCCCGCACCAGCCGGCCGTTCACGTAAAAGTACTGCTGGTCGGCCTGCGCGCGTGAGGCGGTCGGCAGACCGACCCAGCCGCTGAGGCGCAGACCCGCCGCCGCATGTTCTATGCGCAGGCTTTGTTGCAGGAACTCCTCACCCAGCAAGTCGCCGACGCGCCCCGCAATCGTGGCGGCATCCGCCGCCGCACGCAGCAGCCGCACCGGTTTTCCGTTGTTGCTCAGCCGAAACTCGACGCCGGTATGCACCAGTGCAAGCGATGCGATCAGCTCGTCGATACGGCCGAATTCGGTGCGTTCGGCACGCAGGAACTTGCGCCGCGCCGGCACGTTGTAGAACAGGTCGCGTACCTCGATCGTTGTCCCCGTCGGGTGCTGCGCCGGACGCGGCGCCTGCGGCTTGCCGCCGTCAACCTCGACGCGCATGGCATGCGCCTGCTCGGCGGGCCTGGACGTCAGCGCAAAGCGCGAGATCGAGGCAATGCTCGGCAGCGCCTCGCCACGAAACCCCAGCGTCGCCACACGTTCGAGATCATCGAAACTGGCGATCTTGCTTGTCGCATGTGCGCTGATCGCGAGGTTCAGATCCTCTGCGCCTATGCCGCCGCCGTCATCGCGAACCCGGATCAGGCGCGCCCCACCCTCCTCGATATCGACCTCGATACGCTGCGCCCCGGCATCGAGACTGTTCTCCACCAATTCTTTGACCACCGAGGCCGGGCGCTCGATAACTTCACCGGCGGCGATCTGGTTGACGAGTTCGACAGGTAGTTGACGGATACGAGGCATAAGCCGCCGATCATAGCCCGAAGCAGCACAGACTACCGAAGCCGTGCAGCATACAAAACCAGCTCGGGCGCGCAGGCCCAGTCAGCGGCGCGAGAGTGCGGCCGGCGGCAGGTGGTCGAGCACTGCCGCAAGATCGCTGGCCAACGGTGCCGAGAACGCATAGCTGCGCCCACCGAGTTCAAAGCCGAAGTGCTTGGCATGCAGAAACAGACGGCGCAGGCCGTGTGGACGCAGCAGCTTGTTGAATTCCGCGTCGCCGTACTTGTCGTCGCCAGCGATGGGGTGGCCCAGATGCTGGCTATGCACGCGGATCTGGTGGGTGCGGCCGGTTTCAAGCGTAGCCTCGACCAGACTCGCCAGTGCATACCGATCGATGGTCTTGAAATGGGTCAACGAGGGCTTGCCCGTGTCGTCAACCCGGACCATGCGCTCACCGCCCTGAAGTATGGACTTGCGCAGCGGCACATTGACACTGAGCGCCGCCCGCGGCAGTTGCCCCTGGAGCAGACAGAGATACTGCTTGGTCGTGCGATTCTCCCGGATCAACTCCTGCAGCCCGGTCAAGGCGGCGCGCCGCCGTGCCAGCACCAGCACCCCGCTGGTATCGCGGTCCAGCCTATGTACCAGCTCCAATGTGTCCTTGGGACGCAGCGCGCGCAGCAGCTCGATCGCGCCATGACTGACGCCGGAGCCGCCGTGGGCCGCGATCCCGGCCGGTTTGGACAACACGAGAAAGTCGCGATCCTCGTAGATCACGGCGTCGCCTATGCGCTCGGTCAGCCCGCGCGAGGGCGGCGGCACCTGGCCCGGTTCCGCGACACGAACCGGCGGAATGCGCACCTCGTCGCCACCGGCAAGGCGGCTGTCGGGCTTGGCGCGCTTGCCGTTCACCCGCACCTGACCGGTGCGCAAGATTCGATAGATCAGGCTCTTGGGCACACCTTTGAGCTGCCCGACCAGGAAATTGTCGATGCGCTGGCCGTCGCGGTCGTCGGCCACGCGAACCAGTCTTACGCCTGCCCCCGGCTCTGGGGAATTGCCCGAAGTTCGCGTCACGATTGAAAAAATCTGCTGTCAGCTGGTAGACTTGGGCCGCACTTCGCGTCAAGGAACGAGGTATACGACCATCGTTCGGCGATGCACCTACCCGTTGACTGTACTGCCGGCCCTAGTGGACTCCTGACCGGAACCACTGTGGCGACCGGCCGCATCGTAACGGATCGGGTCGGAGATTGCCCGCAGCGCGGCAAGCGCCGCGGAGGGTCTCCGGTCGTGTAAAGGGCAATACACTTCGTGCCGACGCAATGCGAATTGCGGCGGACCAGAACAACACCGCGCTCCCGGCAATGATCGCGAGAGTGCGCAGCCAGGACGGCGCCGGACCGGCGCACCGCGCCACCGTCGTCCGCCGACCGGTATCCGCCGGTCTTTCCGTACGCAGCTTGCGCTGCGTAACGCAGGGCCACTCCTGCGAGGTATGCGCCTTTCACGTCCAGGGACGGTAGAGCGCATTACGGAATTACGACAATGAAACGCATGTTGATCAACGCGACTCAGCGTGAAGAGTTGCGTGTGGCCATCGTGGACGGCCAGAACCTGTTCGATCTCGATATCGAAATACCGTCCAAGGAACAGAAAAAGGCCAATATCTACAAAGGCCGCATTACCCGGGTAGAGCCTTCGCTGGAAGCCTGCTTCGTCGAATACGGCGGCGAGCGCCACGGTTTCCTGCCGCTCAAGGAAATTTCCCGCGAATACTTCACGCCCGGCGTCGATCACAATCGCGCCGGCATCCGTGAGCTGATCAAGGAAGGCCAGGAAATCGTCGTCCAGGTCGAGAAGGAAGAACGCGGCAACAAGGGCGCTGCCCTGACCACGTTTATTTCCCTGGCCGGCCGCTACATGGTGCTGATGCCGAACAACCCGCGTGCCGGCGGCGTCTCGCGCCGTATCGAGGGCGAGGATCGCGCCAACCTCAAGGAACTCATGGACCAGCTCAACTGCCCTGACGACATGGGGCTGATTATCCGCACCGCCGGCATGGGCCGCGATGCGGAGGAGCTGCAATGGGATCTGGACTATCTGCTGCAGCTCTGGAAAGCGATTTCGGAAGCCGCGACCTCGCGCCCGAGCCCGTTCCTGATCTACCAGGAATCCAAACTGATCATCCGCGCGCTACGCGACTATCTGCGCAACGATGTCGGCGAAATTCTCATCGACAACGAAGAACTCTTCCAGGACGCCCGCGACTTCGTGCAGCAGGTCATGCCGACCAACCTGCGCAAGCTCAAGCTCTACCGTGATACCACGCCGCTGTTCTCGCGCTTCCAGATCGAGACCCAGATCGAGAACGCCTTCGAGCGCACCGTGCGCCTGCCTTCTGGCGGCTCCATCGTCATCGACCAGACCGAAGCCCTGACCGCGATCGACATCAACTCGGCCAAGGCGACCAAGGGCGGTGATATCGAGGAGACCGCGTTCAACACGAATCGCGAGGCAGCGATCGAAATCGCGCGCCAGCTGCGTATCCGGGACGCCGGCGGCCTTATCGTCATCGACTTCATCGACATGGACAGCCCGCGCCACCAGCGCGAAGTCGAGGAAACGCTGAAGGACGCGCTGAAGCTGGACCGTGCCCGCGTGCAGCTGGGCCGCATCTCGCGCTTCGGCCTGCTGGAGATGTCGCGCCAGCGCCTGCGTCCCAGCCTCGGTGAATCGACCCAGATCGTCTGCCCACGCTGCAGCGGCCACGGCCGCATTCGCAGCATCGAATCCCTGTCGCTGTCGGCGCTGCGCCTGGTCGAAGAGCACGCGATGAAGGACAACACCGGCCAGGTGCTGGTGCAGGCACCGTCCTCGGTCGCGAACTTCCTGCTCAACGAAAAACGACGCCAGGTCAGCGAGATCGAACAGCGGCATGATGTCGCCGTTGTCATCGTCGCCGACGAGAAGCTCGAAACACCCCACCTGGAAATCCAGCGCATCAAGAGTGCTGACCTCGGCGACACGCCGCGGCCAAGCTACGAACGACTGACACCTGTGGTCGTGACACCGCCGCCGCAGGTCGCCCAGCCCAGTGCAGAACCGGAACGTCCAGCGGTGAGCCGCGTTGTGCCGGCCAGTCCGGCGCCGCTGCGTCCGGAAACCGAGGCGCCCCCTGCCGCCGCCAGCGCAGCGCCGGTGGCATCGCGTTCGGCTCCGAGCCAAGGTTTTTGGTCACGTTTAGTCGGCTTTTTCAAAGGCAACCCGGCCCAGACGCCCAGCGTACCGGTCGCCGCTGCCCAGCCGGCCAAGCCTGCACGACCGCCGCAAGCAGCACGCAACGAACGCGACCAACGCCGTGGTGGCCGCGATCAGCGCGACCAGCGCAACGCCAGGAATGAAGCGCAGAACCGCGCAGCCCCGCGTGACGGCGGCAAGCCCGCCCGCCCTGAAGCGCAGCAGACCAAGCCGGCGCAGCCAACTCAGCAGCCCCGCCCAGAAAAGGAACCGCGCGCCGCACAGAACCCGGCCGCCCCCTTGAACAAGCAGGAGCGCACGGACAAGCAGGAACGCCAGGACCGGGAACGGCCGGACAAGTCGGACAAGCGGTCGCAGGGCGAGGGACGAGGCCCACGTCCGCCACAGGAAGCCCGCCCCGAGGTGGCTAACAAGCCAGCTGCCGAAGTGCGCAGTGAGCCGCGCGAGACCGCCGCTGCCAAACCAGTGGAGGCGCGAGCCCCTGCAACAACCGAAGCACGGCAGCCCGAAACGCGTACTGCAGCTGCCGCACCCAGTACGACGACCGAAACCAAGGAAGTGCAGGCCACGTTGCCAGTCACCACCACACCGGACAGCACCGAAGTCGCTCCGGGCGTGCTGGCAGATGACAACGGCCGCGAAGGCGGTCGCCGCCGCCGCGGCCGTCGTGGCGGCCGCCGCCGCCGCCGCAACGAAGGCAATTCGGCCGAAAACGACGGTAGCGACACCGAGACCGACGCCGACTTTGACGACGAGGAAAAAGATGCAGCAACAGCTGCGGTGATGGCTCAGCGCCCGGCAGGCACTGCCCAGAAACGCCCAGCTGCCTCGCCGCGAACCGAAGAGACCGGCGTACCCGGCGCGCCGGCAACGGCACTCCCCGTATCGCCTGATCCCGTAACTCAGGCTCCGACGGCTTCGGCTCCGACGGCTTCGGCTCCGACGGCTTCGGCTCCGACGGCTTCGGCTCCGACGGCTTCGGCTCCGACGGCTTCGGCTCCGACGGCTTCGGCTCCGACGGCTGCGGCTCCGACGGCTTCGGCTCCGACGGCTT
>JAEUPP010000053.1 GCA_016790075.1 Rhodanobacteraceae bacterium
CGGTTCCATCAGCAAGTTCGGATTTGCTTCTGAGTGGAAATGCGAGACGGACGAACCTGGCTGTATCGGATTTGGCGCGAACATGCGCACGCAGCCGGAGTTTGTTCCGGAGAGTGTGCTGATGTAACCCAGCGTGCCATTGACCACGGCGGGCAGCGCGAGCTGTGCACGGATCGAGGTTCCAAGCGCTTGCGTCACACCGAGTGATGGAATCGTGATTGTCGCGTCAGCACCCCCCATGCCCGGCAGGCCGGTTGCCGCATTGTTTGCGATGATCGCGCCGATGGCTCCCGCGTTCTGTGCATTTTTTACTTTGATCGTAAAGGCGCAGGATCCGCGATCAAGCAGAGCGATGTTGCCCGCAACAGCGGCGGCGTTGGTCAGAGCGGAGCAGCCGTCCGTCGTGCTCGCACCAGCGCCATCGGAAGGGTCGAGCCCGGCGACGATGTTGCCAGTCGTTCCACCCGCAGGAATGGCCGGACCGAAGCTGGCCGTCTGCGCGTCATAATTACCGGCGATTGCTGCCGGCGAATTGATAATGGCGCGCACCGAAGGCCCGAGGAACTTCACCGACTGCTTGCTGACGCGCGGGCCGGTCCAGACCAGGTTGGGATCGTTCCTGAAGGACGCGAGACGCTCAGCATCCGTCATGTTTTTCCACAATTTGCTGGTGCCGACATCGTAGAGATAGTCGCCCCAAACGCCGATATCCGGCGCGGTCAGCCATCCTCCTGAGGTGCTGCTGACCAGTGAGGTAAAGCCAAGGCCGTGGCCCAATTCATGGAAGACAACCGGCAACAACGGAATGCGGCCGGTCGGCACGGGTACGGAAGGATCGGTGCCGTACCACCAGCCAGTTGTACCAGTAAGGCAGGTGCCATTGTCGATGTCGAGGTTGAAACGCGCGTTGATGTCGTTGGCGGCAGGGTCCAGATCCGAGTTGTTGAGCGAGTTGGCGAGTGCCACGTTGTACGCGCGGCTGGCGCGCGCTCCGGCCGGTACACTGCCTGGCGAAAATGAAAACGCGCTAACCGGACCTGCCGAGCCGAGCACAGCGGTTGTGCCGCTGCAGGTGAGCGCCTCCATCGTGGAGTTCACGTTGATCGGCACGTTCGAATTGAGCAGCGCGGACCATTGCGACGCTGCGGTCGTGAACACACGCAGGCGGCATGCGCCCAAGGTTTCGCCAGCGTTGCAGCCGATGCCGGCGGCAGCGGCAGTCGCATCGTTAAAACCCACGCCGGCCGCATTGTTGTTGATGACATTGATGGTGGTAGCGTGAGCGGCGCTCACGCCCAGCAGCGCGGCGGCGGCA
Source organism: Rhodanobacteraceae bacterium (assembly GCA_016790075.1). Lineage (GTDB taxonomy): Bacteria > Pseudomonadota > Gammaproteobacteria > Xanthomonadales > Rhodanobacteraceae > Tahibacter. The sequence goes on from JAEUPP010000053.1 coordinate 1,316, forward strand.
AGGGAGCCGCGCAGGCGACGCGAACAATCAGCGCTCATCGCGGACCTCCTGCTGGTGGGCCACGCTGTCGGCGGCGTCGTTGCAGCCAATATGCACCTTGCCATCCGCACCGACGTGCGCAACTACGGCAGATTCTGCCTGGCCGTTGAGGTGATACAGACGGCCTTTCTCCGTCACTTCCATCGTCACTTTTGACGGATCGGAAGTGAACTGCGCGTTCGCCGCTTGCTCGGCGGTGGGATTTTCCGACGACTGGACCAACTGTCCCGATTCCTGATCAATGTGTGCTTTCACTTGTGCGTCCGCTGCGCCGGTTGCAGCCGGCTGCGTAGCCGCGGCGGCACCGACCAGAAGCATGCCCGCCGAGAAACATTGAAGTACTTTCAACATCAGACCTCTCCAACTTATGACCCTGATACCGGCACAAAGCTACGCCGGCAGTGATTTCCGAAGTTTGAACCTCCATGCGAAGGCCCCCCGCCCCGGAGGCGGCGTTGTAGCACCGGTTATATGCGGCGGCAAGAAATCCAGCACGCTTGTTCAGGCTTTCCCGGCCGACACCAGAGGTTCCTGGGAGGGGGATGGCCTGATCCTTGCCCTGCTTTATCAGGGGCGCGCTGGGATTGACCAACGCCTGCGGTTAGTCCTCCGGGCGGAGCCTCTGACGTGGCGCCTCACCTCGATCTCGACCGGCTACAGCTGATCTGCCCGCCCCGCGGTATCGATCGTGAGCTTTGCGCTCTGGCCGGCTGGCCTGAAAGGCCCTGGATGGGGCACCCGCTGCGTGACCGAGTTCGTCTCGGATCGATGGCGCCCCCTTGGGAGCAGGGGGCGAGGAGAGCACTCTGGCTGGCTAAATTCCGTCGCGGTGCTGGATGAGACCACCGGCCGTCTCGACAGAGCAGAAAGTTACTACCTACCTGCAAGCGCAGACCGTGCCGGCGTAGTGCTCATATTTCTCGGTTATTGCCCGGGCTTTATTCGAGGGGGCACAGAGTGCGAGCGGCTGGCGGCGGTGCTCGTGCTTGTGATGACGGCGGCCTGCAGCGAAAACCTAGCCTCGGCAATGCCTAGTAAATTCAATGGATTGAATTTCGGCAGGTTGCCGGAAGGTGCCGAAACCGCCCCAGACACAGACTGCGCTCCAGGGTTTCGCCACTCCGAAGTGCAGGAAAAGGCCCCCGGGCTGCCGATGACAACCGGTAAGCACGACGCCTTTCCCCAGCCCTTTGGACCATAGGGCCAGGACATCAGGCTGACCGGCGAACCCCGCTGCCGCCGTCGATGGTGGCGCCCTCATAACCGCCGGCACTTAGGGGATTCCTATGAAACTTCAGGTTGGCTATACCCAGGACAGCAATGCCGCGTTTGGTCGAGCCGAACCCGACGCGTACCCAATGCTGCCCGATCGCACCCATGAAACCACGGCTCGTTCGACAGACAGCACGGCGGCAGGGGCCAGCCGCCTGCAACGTGGTCACGTCCTGCTCGACAGCACCCTGCTGCGGCAACTGCGTCTGGGCCGGCTGATGAGTCAGCAGGATCTCGCTGACGACTGCTGGCGCCGCAACATCCCGCTCTCGCTTACCACCATCAAGCGTGCCGAACTCGGCCGCGCTGTGCGCTTTCGCATCGCCCGGGAGTTCGCGCGGTGTTTCGAGGTGCCGCTGATGCGGGTGCTGCGTATCGAGGATGCGGTCGCCGTGTTGGCATGCCACGGCAACCGCGGGCACTGAGGTCGCAGGGTAGGGGGCCGGAAAGGGCTGTGGCCTGGGGGAGAAGTGGTTCAGGGGATGAAGGTCACTCATCTCCCCCAGTTGCACCAGGACGTTGGATTGGGCTGCCGAGCATAGGCATTCAGCGGTCGCGCGTTTCAGCTTTCCCCCGGTTACACCAGGCGCGCGCAGGAAGGAGGCTCGTATGTTGGACATGCGCACCATGATGTTCATAGCGGCCGGCACGACGGCACTGCTGGCGCTTTGCCTTGCGGCGATGCTGGGACGCTATGTCGCACCGGTGGGCAGCAGTGCGCTGCTGTGGGCACGTGCCATAGCACTGCAATCGTCGGCCTGGCTTGCCTTCAGCCTGGGAGGTGTGATCCCTGACCTGCTCTCCGTGCTGGCCGGCAGTCTGCTGATGGGTCTGGCCTATGCGGAATGCCCGCGTGCACTGCACGCATTTCACAGTAACGACTCCCGATGGCTGACGCCGCACTGGATCGCGATGGGGATTGCCGTGCCTGTCGCGTTTTATACCTGGGTGGCCCCCTGCGTCCTGTTGCGTGTGGTGGCGACGTCGACTGTTGTCATGTGCCTGCTGCTGATCGCCGCGCGCGAGACGGCACGCGCAGCGCCGCGGCCTTGGCCGATCAGCCACCGGATAATACTCGCCGTATTCCTGGGCGGCGCTGTCGTCATGCTCGTGCGTATCGTGTTTGAAGCCCTGGCCGCAGCGAGCGTGAGCAGCAGCGTTGCCACGGCGCCGCTGCAGATGATTACGATTGGCTACATGTCGTTGTTGCCGGTAGTCGCGACGTTTGGCTTTGTCATGATGTGCAGCGAATATGCACGTGCCGAAGTCGAGAAACTTGCCAACACCGACCCGCTGACCGGCGCATTCAACCGGCGCAAGTTCGAGCAACTCGCCTGCGAACAGGTTTCCGTCGCCCTGCGCTGCAAACAGCCGGTGTCGCTGTTACTGATCGATGTGGATCGGTTCAAGAGAACCAACGACCTGCATGGGCACGAGGTCGGCGATAGGGTGCTGCAGAATCTGGTCGCCTGCTCGCGCCATCATTTACGGCCGGGTGATCTGATAGGCCGCCTGGGCGGCGAGGAATTTCTCGTGCTGCTGCGGGACGCCGACAGGGGCGTGGCCATCGAAATCGCCGAGCGCTTGCGCATCGCCGTCGCTACACTCGATCTGCGCACGTGTGGCGAGCGGCTGGATCTGTCCGTCAGTATCGGTGTCGCAACGCTGAGCGAACACGGCAATGAGTTCGCTGTGCTCGTACGCAGTGCGGATCGTGCGATGTACCTAGCCAAACGTCGCGGACGCAATCGTGTCGTAGCGGCGGATGCCGAAGTGGCGCAGATATTTGACAGGGAAGCTGCTCTAACTGTTCAGGAGCAGCACAGCCGCGAGACGCCGAATTATGGTCTGAAGCTGGCCATGGTGATGTCAGGTGTCGACAGGTTTACCGCCAAACACGGCATAGAGCCCCGAAATCCCCGATCGGAACGGCATGCGCTAGGCAGTGTTTCGAGCCGCAGCCTGCCTTGGCGGTAGTGGTGGCCGGTGATGCAGGTGCTGCCGCCGCCCGCAACTACGCCGCACTGGCAGCGCTTGGCGAGATCGGGAATCAGCCGACTCGTCGCACTACGCGGAACCTGGGATCTAAGTCGGAATAGAGTCTTCTTGCTTGTGGCGACATGCGGCAAGCCGCAGCAGCGGCGCTGCTGATACTTGTTCATATTTTCCTTAGTTGATTCCGCGGTGAGGCAGTGGTTGCAGTCCACTGTCACGTGTCGGGCCTGGGTGAATTTGCTTTGCCATACAGGGTGCCCTGTTGGGGGGCTTCGGGTGACATCGTGGAACGGCTTGGCACGCGAGTGCGAAAAAAAAGGCTCTTCGGGAAGTCGTGTGGGTGAATATACGGCCGTAATGATCACCGGAGGCCTGTTTTCAGGGCACTTCACGTAGTCGATGTCGGTCGGAGTTTGCGATCATCCAGCGATGCGATCCAGAACATCCAAGAA
>JAEUPP010000075.1 GCA_016790075.1 Rhodanobacteraceae bacterium
GCAATCCGTGTCGACCAGATCGGCCTCAACGGCGCCTGGGGTTCACACTACGGCGAAGGCGAGGGCCTGATCCTGGACTGGCTGCCACATGCACGCCTGATCTTCATGCCCTGGTTCACCTATTCGACGACCGGCGGCAATGAAGCCTCGCAACAACGCTGGTATGTGGCGCAGGCGGCGAACGTAGCGGCAGGGGCGCGCAGCGCCGAGCTGGAAATCTACCACGTCACCGGCGGCGCCTTTGATTCGGCCGAGCCACGCCAGACCACGCGCGTCGGCAGCGGCACGCTGCGCTTCAGCGATTGCGCCAACGGCAGCCTGAGCTACGTCTTTGATCCACGCTACAACGACGGTGCTGCTGGCACGATTACGCTGTCACGCCTGTCCCCGGCGACACAGTCCTGCATCCTCGCCGATGGCAGCGTGCAGCCGGCACCTGCCGCACGGCCCGCGAGCAAGGGTTTCGATGCACGCCAGAGCGGCTCCTGGTACGAGCCCGCCACTGGTGGCCAGGGCATGCAGCTCACGGTACAACCGGACGGACTGTTCTTCGCCGCATGGTTCGCCTACGACGTGGCTGGCGCCGCCGATGACAGCGGCAGGCAGCACTGGTTTACCTTGCAGGGTGATCTCGCACAGGCAGTCAATGGCCGCATCGATCTCGCCATCGTGCAGAGTGTCGGCGGCGCATTCGATAGCCGCGCGACACGCAACCGCTATATCGCCGGACAAGCCACGCTACAGATGCAAGGCTGTGACCGTGCGACGCTGACTTATCGCTTTGGCGACGATGAGCGCGTCGGCGCCTTTGCCGGCCGCAGCGGTGAGCTGGAGATGATCAAGGAAGGTGGCTGCACGCCGTAGTCGCCCTGTCCAGCGCATGCCGCCTGCTGTCGATGCGGCTGCGATACTTTTCATCCCGTATTCGAGACCGCCGCAAGGCGGTCTCTTCATATGAGGCATCGGTTTTTGGCGGTCAGTCCCCTGCATTGCGTCTTGGGGGAAGTGCCACGCCTGAGCGTCACATTCACCGGTGGGCTTGGAACACGCAGAGGGACTAGCCCGCATTTCTCACACCCGTTCGTGGCGAGGCCTCTGAGACGCCGTCCTGACGCGCGCCGCAGACTGAGTGACGGCGAAGGCATAGCCGACACTACGTCGAGCCGGCACGAGGGAGCAGCGCGTGTCAGGGCAAGCGTATCGGCGGCCGCAGTAGAAGGGGTGTGAGAAATGCAGGCCAGGTCGCACGCAGCTTGCCGGGCGCAGCACCGGCATCGCCGAGTGCCGCAGCTTATGCAACGTGGGCCGGGCTTATGACCACCGCCAAATTCGCCGCGCTTTCTAACGTCCGCGCGGCAAACCAAAGGAAGGTTCAATGCATACTTTGCAACGTTCATCCGAACGGCTAGGACGGCTCGGCATCCTGCTGGCTGCTGGACTGGCACCGCTGAGTGCGGCGCCAGCCGCCGACTGGCGTTATGTCGAACCGCTGACCGAGCAAGATTACGGCCCCGTCCATTTTGTGACCGGAAGCAACGAGTCCATCTGGAGCTTCGACCGCGCGACCATCCGGCACACCCAGGCCACTGGCAGCAGCACGATTCGGTACCGGAAGTCGCTAGGCATCGATCCCTATCCGGCCTTTTTCGACAAAGGTGTCGCTACTGCAGACGGCGGCCTGATCGCGTACGACAACAAGTGCCGCCTGCAGCGCATCGAAGCGGACGGACGCGCGACCTGGCACGTGGATCTGAAGCTAACTCCCTGCAAGGGCGTCAGTATTCTGCGCGACGGCACGACCTGGATCGCCGGCGCCGACGAGCGCAGCATCACCCTCCTCTATCAGATCGGCGCGCAAGGCCAGGTTCTGACCCGGCGCTGGCCCGGCGCCGACGCCGCTCCGCCACTTGCCCTTGCCCACAACCTGCTGGTTGATTTTGTTGCGCTGCCCAACGGGGGCGATATCGAGCTGACCCAGGGCAATGCCGTACCGGCTGACGCTGACGTAATCCGCCGCGACGAGTCCGGAAATGTACTCTGGCGACGTCATCTGCCTGGCATCGAACGCGTATACGCACGCCGCATCGTTGCTGACGCCAGCGGTGGTGCCGACGTGATTGGCATGAGCGGAAACTCCCTGTCGATCATTCGCATCGGTGCGAACGGGCAGCTCCTATTCAGCCGGGAAATTAGCCTGAGTGGCACCGGTGATTTGGTCACCGCGCACCGTGGAAGCGACGGCTCCCTGTACCTCGTCACGCTCCTGGACGAACACAAACTCATACGTATCGACGCTGGCGGCAGGCTGGCTTGGGAAAAACGCTACTGCCCCGCCGGATCAACCCCGCCGACCCCGGAATTACTGCTAGCCGTCAGCGGCGACACCGTCGCCAACCTCTGCGCCCGCAGTGACGCCGACCTGCTCGTGCAACGGCGCGCCGACGGCAGCGAGCGCGAACAGACGCTGCCGTTTGACGATGCGCTGCAACTCAGCGCCGGCGGCAACGGTGAATGGCTGGTACTAGGCCGCGAAAACGCACAGAGGCCTTACCGCACGCGCCTGATCGGCATAGGCAATGGGACGAGCCTAAGGGAGTTCCCGCTGGGGTCACCCAACGAACGCGACGTGCTGACACTGCTTGCCGCAGCAGTTGGCGACGACGACAGCAGCTATCTGCTGACTCAAGGTGAATACGAGCACAGCGGCGGCGCCCTTACACCGTCAACGGGACGCCCGGTGAGTCCCCCGACTTTGACGCGGCTCGGCAGCGACGGCATGCCGCTGTGGCGCAAAACATTACCGGGCACTCATCTGATCAGCGAGGCGAAAATCAGCGCAAAACACGGCTTGGTCTGCGTCAATTCAGTAGCCGTATCCCAGGACTACTCCATCGGTTCGAAACGACTCTCCGCGTTCTGCCTGCACAGCAGCGACGGGAGAGCGTTTGGCGCGGCGTACTCAGCACCCGGCCAACTCGGCGCAAGTGGCCCAGGTCTGCGCGAGAGTCCGCCAATCATCACGCCGAATCCCGCACCAGACCGCGCCACCATGGAGCCGATCCGCGGCGGGCGCGCAGTACTCGTGACATCGGCGCAAAGCGGCCACCGCGTACAGATCAATGACGGCACAAACACAACGCCGCTGCTCAGCGGCAGCAGCCGCCTATACAACCTCGGGATCGATGACGACGGGCATGTGACACTGGCCTTCGAGAACAGCATCGAGCGCTATGACATCCGCGGCGTGCGCCAATACCACCTGGCTTCAAGCCCTATCGGTATCTATGGCGCCCCCTTTGTCACCGATGCCGAAGGACGCGTCTACGCCAACGGCTCGCTGCGCGGATCGTCGAATAGCAGAAATACCACTTTGATGGCGATCAGCAGCGGCGGCTCAATCGCATGGCAGTCGCAGTCCGAACTGCATGACGCGCGCACACTCGTAGTCCAGGGCGGCGCCATCTATATCACCCAGTCCGATCGCGGCGTCGGTGCTGTGCCACAGAGATACTCAACGAGTAAGTTCTCTGCCCAAGACGGCAGAGTGCTTTGGTCACACCCGACTACCGAATCGGTTTACGCACGGTTTCGCGGACTACAACTCAGCCTGCTCGCCAATGGCAGCGAAGTGGCAGTGCTCGGCAATCTGGGCAATCGCCTGCTGCTCAAGCGCCTGGACGCAGGCAGCGGTCGCCTCACGGCCGAACGTGTTATCGACTGCAATGGCCAGTGCTCGCGGCCGGCAATGTTCGCGATAAGCAGCAGCGGTGAAGGACGGACTGCCTATACGGTCCTCGACCATGGCGCAGGCCAGACCGCTGTTGCCCAGTCGCTAGGCGATGTGCAGCGCGAGCCGGCAGCGACCCGCATCGACCAGCCCGGCATCACCGGTCTCTGGCACGCGCCCTATACCACCGGCCAGGGCCTATCCATCGACTGGCTGGCCGATTCGCGCACGCTGTTCGCCGCGTGGTTCACCTATACGTCCTCCGGGAGCAACGAGGCCCGCGAACTGCGCTGGTTCACCTTGCAGGCCAACAATGTCGCCCCGGGCACTACGGAACTGGACCTTCCGGTGCTGCAGACCGTCGGCGGTAACTTCGCAGCAGGCCCGGGGGTATCGCCAAGTCCGGTCGGGTACGCGCGACTGCGTTTCCTCGACTGCGAACGCGCCAGCCTGAGTTACGGCATCGGCAATGCGGACGTGGGGTTTGCGAGCACCACCGGCACCATCACCCTGTCGCGTGTGACACCCGCCACACAACCCTGCGTGCTGGCCGACGGCAGCACTCGCCCCGGTTCCGGTGCACGGCCAGCAGCCCAGGGCTTCGATGCGCGCCAGTCGGGCGCCTGGTATGACGAAACCGCCCTGGGTCAAGGATTGCAACTCAATATCCAGCCGGACGGTGTGTTCTTCGCTACGTGGTTCACCTATGACCCGCAGAACCATGCAGACGAGGCAACACAGCAGCACTGGTTCACGCTGCAGGGAAATCTCGCCGAAGCCAGCAATGGCCGTGTCGAGGCAAAACTGATCCGCACCACCGGCGGCACGTTCGACGGCCTACCGACATCCAACGCCACGATCGCCGGCACCGCCACGCTGCGCATGCAGGGCTGCGACCGTGCCACGCTGGAGTACCGCTTCGACCCGGGCAGCAACGCCGGCCTGCATGCCGGACTCAGGGGCACGCTGAACCTCAAACGCATGGGCGGCTGCGCGCCCTGATGCCGTCATGCACTGCGCAACCGTCATGGCGAACGGATTCGCCAGCACACGCGAGCCAAGCAGACCGTTCGCCGTGCGCAGCGGCGAACTCGCCCTGCGGCACATGGGAGGTGGTGCACCAGAGGCGCAGTACACACATTCGCCAGGGACGGCGTGAACAACGGCACATGCGAAAACGCCCTGCTCACACATAAGGTCATTCGGAGCCACGGATGGCCACCGGCTTGCACCACCGCTGCTTACCTGAAACTGCTGCACAAGAATTGCGGATCGCTACCGTTTGTGTTGCTTTGTTCAGCGACTCAGCCGCAATACCGCTGGGCGTTGTTCACGGTGGATACCGACGGTCTAGCTGACCCGCAGGAATCCACTCGTATGGGGCACTACGTGCGGCCTAAAAAATTCATCCAAGCCGACACCGCTTCGCGGCGCTGCTTGATTCAGGCGTTAGGCCCGTCAATGTGACTCCCGCGCAAACTGCAGCCACTTACGACAAGATCGCCAAGCACTGGGACAACCCGGACTTCGATCGTTCCAACGGCATAGCCCAGCATCATCGCGCGCTTGGCTTCGTGTCCACATTCGGCTCAGCACTGGATGTCGGCTGCGGCAGCAGTGGCCGCATCGAGTCGCTGTTGCTCCAACAGGGCTTCAGCGTCGAAGCAATTGACCTCTCGTCCGAGATGCTCCGCCGGGCGAAGCTTCACAATCCCAGCGTGACGTTTCATCACGCCGACATTTGCCAGTGGACTCTTCCACGCACCTACGACTTCATATCCGCATGGGACAGCATTTGGCATGTGCCGCTTGATGCCCAGCTTGGTGTAGTGCGAAAGCTTTGCGCGGGGCTTTCCGTCGGCGGTGTCCTCATACTCACGTCCGGCGGCGTTTACGTGCCTGACGAAGTTGTTGGTTCCTGCTTCGGGCACCCCCTTTACCACGCAGCGCCAGGAATCCCTGCCCTACTCAGCGCAATTCAAGACACTGGCTGTCTCTGTCGCCATCTGGAGTTCGATGCGGGGCCCAACGACAAACATGTCTACCTTATCGCGCAACGGGCCTGACCAATCGTTCAAGCGGACCTGCGGTCTGCACCCACCAACGCTCCTGATCTTGCCGCGTTCGTCGGAAGAGACCAATTGTGAGCGACGTTGAGCCATAGCCCCATTCTCCGGAATCCAGCGTCGCCGTCGCCTGCGAAAACTCCTCGCTTGCGCCTAGGACTATTCTGAAATCTGGGTGGCCGCCGATTGGCCGATTGGGGCGCCGATTGGCAGAGCAGACCGGCCATCAGCGCCTCGCACCCCGCCAACCCGCGCAACAATGCCAGAGTTTCGGCATGGGACAGCACCACCGGCAGGCGGGATGCGCGCTTGGCCCGCACCACGTTTTCCATCCACGGCAAACCCTGCGCCAGCACTTCCCGATACAGGAACAACAGCGCTGACAACGCTTGATTCTGCGTGCCCGGCGCAACCCGGTCGCGCTGCGCCAGCGCACTAAGGAATCGCTCGCCCCCCCCACCCCATTTCGCGTGGGTGACGCCTGCCGTTATCGCGGATATACCGGCGAATCCAGTACAGGTACGCCTGCTCGGTGCGCAAACTGTAATGTCTTGCGCGCAATCGGCGGCGAACCTCGTCCAACAATCTCGGCCGCCCGCCAGCCGGGGACGAATTACTTATGACGGTGGCCTCACGGGCATATTGCATAGGGACGCGTCCAAGCCGGATAACGCCCCCATATTCCACGCCACGACGCGCGGATACATCGGAATAACTCTCTGTTTCCACTAGATTGACCCCGATGCCGCCGGCCCTTCAGAATCTTTGTTACGCCCCGCTTTGGGGTCTAATAGTAGTTAGG
>JAEUPP010000014.1 GCA_016790075.1 Rhodanobacteraceae bacterium
CGACCCAGACCTTCACCCTGGCCGTGCCGGCCGGTGCGACCAACCTCAAGTTCGTCCTGAGCGGTGGCACGGGTGATGCGGACCTGTATGTCAAGTTCGGTTCCGCGCCGACCCTGAGCAGCTACGACTGCCGTCCGTTCCAGGGCGGCAACAACGAGACCTGCAACATCACGACCGTGCAGGCGGGGACTTACTACGTGATGCTCAACGGTTACGCGGCCTATTCGGGCGCCAGCCTGACCGGCAGCTATACACCGTAAAAAACCGGCGTAACCGTGGCTTCATGGCCGAGCCACGGTTACGCGACCTCCAGTCCAAGCAACGTCCTCCCGTACCCGGACCGATAACCGTAAGCGCGGGCGCTACAGCGGGCAGCTGTGTTCTGAGGCGACCTCGCTACGAACGAGTGTGAGAAATGCGGGCCAGGCTGCAACCGGCCGAACGGCCAGGGCAGATCACGCGAACACGCGCCACCCTATGGAGTTGCGTGGTCCGACTGCGCCAGCAGGCTGGCGACGCGCGCGCGATCGCGGCCGGCTGGATTCATCCAAAGATCCGACGCACCGCTCATCCCACTGGTCGCGACCAGATGCTGGTGGCGCTCATCCGGGCAACGCACGGTGGCTGCATTCGCCACCATCACACTGTGCGCCAGCAGTTCGCCCAGTACATCGCCGCGCGCGCGCGCATCGGTATGCAATGTGTCCAGTGCTTGCGCTGCGCCGCCGACATCGCCGCGTGCCTGGAGGGTTAGGGCACGCACAGTGCGAATACGGCGGCGTTCGCTCCAGTAGTCTGGGGGTGATACTTTTTCCACCTGTTGAATTTCCCGTTCGGCATCACCGGGGCGGCCTTCAGCCAGGGCGATCTCCGCGCGCGTGATGCGCAGGTTTGTCTCGAGCAAGCGATAACCCGCAGCCTGAACGAGTGGCAGGGTACGATCGACCAGTGCCTTGGCTTGGCCAAGCTCGCCGATACGGGCCAGTAGCGGCGCTATCTCGGCCGCGAGATGCCAGCGCTCGGGTTGGGTCACGGCCTCGGTTTGCGACTCCGGTAGTGGCATGAGCAGCCGGCGTGCCAGGGTTGCGTCGCCGGCCTGGATCGCGAGTCCGGCCTCACCGACATCAGCCAGACGTTCGAGCAGCGGCGTGCTGGTCAGGCGGCAGCTGCCGTACTCGGCGCGAGCGTCGGCAGGGCGGCCCTGGACAACGCGGATTGCTGCGCGGGTACAGCTCATCGTGGCCAAATTCTGCGGCAGGTCGTCAGTAGTCGACTTGCGCAGCTGGCGCTCGGCATCCTCAAGCGTGCGCAGCGCTCCGTCGAACTCGCCGCGCCAGTACTGCAGGCGCGCACGATGGAGTCCGGTCACATATGTGGCCACACCCTGTAGCGGTTCTATGTCGAGGCGCTCAAGGCGCTGATCGAGATCGTCGAAATCGAGCCGCAACAGATCTAGAGGCAGCAATTGCAGATCAATGCGCCGCTGCTCGAACGGATTACCTGACGATTCCGCCACCGCGGCGGCCTGAGTCAGGCGTGCATGCGCCGCGTCCGCGTCGCCGGCGCGAAAGCGCGCACTACCGATGCGCTGCAGCATGTCGATCTCAATATGCGTGTTGCCCACCGCGTGTGCTTCGGCGAGCAGCTGATTGAGCACTTCGTCGGAAACACGGCGATTGCGCTCAAGTTCGAGGCGCACACGCGCCTGCAACACGCCGAGACGGTCGCCACTGGCGGCGAAGCTCTGCTCGGCCTGGCGTAGTAATCCCGGGTCGATGGCATTGCCGTTGCCGGCGTATGCATCGGCCAGGACGAATGCGGCGTGCGCGCGGTCGTGCTCCCAACCCAGTGCCTGCGCGAGCTCAAGCGATTGCCTTGCGCTGGATGCCGCAATATGGAAATTGCCGTCTGCGTTGCTGACCTCCGCCTGTTCGAGCAGCCAGGCTACTGCAAGGCCAGGTATCGCCGGGGCCGATTCGCCAAGGTGCTCCGCCGCTTCGCGCAAGCGGCCGGCGCGCCGCAGACTAGTTGCTCCAGCGATCCGGTACTCGATGCGATGATCATGCCCCGCCTTGTTCAGTGCAGTCAGTGCGGCAGCGGCAGCGGCGTATTGCTCATTGATCAGCAAGCTCTCCGCGCGCAGAGGCGTGCGCAGAAATTCAGGCAGGCCGTCCACCCAGTCCGCCGCCCGGGCTAACTCGGCCCTTGCGGCGTTGCGCTGGCCCAGCCGGCCCAGCGAGCGCGCTAGATGAAAACGTGCGAAGCCCATGTCTGGAGCCGCGCTCACCACGCCAGTGTAGTGGCGTATCGCATCGCCCCAGCGGTGCTGCTCCTCGGCTTCTACCGCGTCTGTGAGCAGTTGCGCGGCTGCGGCGTCGATGGCCAGACGAGGGCCTGTGTAGTTTTCGCTTGCGGTCAGGCGCGCAAAGACTTCGTCACTCAGCTGAGCGATTGCCGGTACGAGATCCTGTGCGGCCGCGCGCTGAACAATCGGCGTCTGTGCGATAGACCCGCGAAAATGCGCCGAGATCCGCCACTCGCTGCCTTGTGTCGGAGCGGCAAGGTCGACGAGCACAACGGTCTCGCTGCCGTCCACGGCGATGTCGGAGGGGTTGTGCAGCTTGATGCGCGGAGTGCTGTGCAATTGCCAGCTAAGCCAGTGTTGCAGCAGGCGCACCGGCCAGCGCTGCGCTTCCGGCAGGCTGTTATCGCCAGCAACAACGAGTACGACACGCAGGGGCGTGCTTTCGCGAGCGCGGGCACCCAACAGACCACCCGTCAACAGCATCACGCAGAGACAGGCTGCTGCTGCGAGAGTGATAGCCCAACCATGTTTGGCCGTTGGTACCGGTTGATCAGGCAGCGGCTGAGCTACCGTCATTGCATCGACAGGGTTGAGCGCTTCTGCCTCTTGCGCGGCCGGTAGTTCGGGTTCGGCAGCAATCGCCGGCGCAACGGGTTCTTCGCCCATGATCAGCTCGAACTCGAGCCCGGTGGGCGGATCGAAAATGTAACCTTGCTTGGATATCGTGCGTATCCATTGCTTGGCACCGGTGCCGAGTGCGCGGCGCAGCAACCAGACCGATGTGGTCAGGTTCGCGTCTTCGACAACTGCGCCGCGCCAGACCTTGCGGAAGATCGCATCGCGTGTGTGCAGCGCGCGCGGCTCGCTCAAGAACAGCAGTAGCAATTCGAAGCAGCGAGGGTTCAGTTCGTGTGCGACGCCGGCGCGACTCACGCTGCGATAGCGCAGATCGATTTCAATCTCGCCGATACGTATCAGCCGCGTATCGATGGGCCAGGGCAGCGTTCTCTCGGGCATAGCAATTACCCTCGCAGGAGGCTAGTCCCGCCGATCACCGCCTCTGTCGTGGCGGCCAATCGCAGCGGGATGGCGAAACCGCATCGTTGGCAAGCGCGACGCGCTCTAGCCGGCCTGGCCTGCCGTGTGTCACAGCAGGAGGCCGCTACCGTTGCGCACGCGAGGCGCGTGTCATTCCCTGGGCGCGACTCACGTCGACGCGCGGCGACTCAGGCGAGAAACGCAAAGCAGTCCGTGCCGACGGCTGTAATGCCCAGCCGCAGCGCAATACATGCTGCTACGCAGCATGCTTCATTCCGTGTAAGCCCCCCCGGGCACCGAGCGTCGTTCGCTCAGTTGTAACAGCCGATCCTTGCAAGGATCGAAAGCTTGTGCAAGTGATGCTTGTCGCCAAATTGGCATAAGCCGCCGACAGCCGGTAGCGTCATGGGTTGCATTGGCGGGTCTGAACCGGCCATCTGCGCCGTTTTCGCTGCCGGCATCGACGCAAACAAACAGCACGGCGTGGCAGCGGCTTTGCTGAAAAGCAAGATCGGTAGTTGAGATCGAGAAGCATTCCTATATCGGAAATGAGTAGCGTCACTTCAAGCAAGCAGGCATCGCTTCTCCGGTAAGAACACGGAAGAGGCGTGGATTTATGTAGTAGTTGCTTCGCCCGATCTTGCGTTTCAGAAGCAGGCCATCTTCGGCCAGCACTTCTAGATAACGTGCTGCTGTGATGCGTGATACTTTCAGATCTCTCCGGATAAATTTTATTTTTGTATACGGAAATGAAAATGGGTTGTTGATTAGGTCCTGGCTGTAGAACTTGTGTCTTGAGCGAATTCTGTGCTTGTACTCCTGCAGCAGCCGTTTAATTTCCTGGATCGTCGTGATGCTTTCGGTGGCCGTCTGCCAATTACCGGTTCGCCGTGATGAGCTTCTTGAGAATCGGAGATGTGTCGAAGCGCACCGGACGGAGTGCTTCGGTCAGCGGTCTCAGCGAGGGCGTGCTCACGGTTCGGGGCGCCGGGGATACACACCGATGTGCATCGATAATGCCCCTTTTCTATACACGTGTTACAGGACGTGTATAGATTGATGCTCAACTTGTGCGCATCAATTCCGCGCACAGATCAATAACCCGCGAGACTGCAATCAATTGCAGAGCGTGCTGCTCAGCTACTGCCTGCAACCACGGTCCAAGCGGTTGAGTGGGCGTAGGTGCTTGATTTCATGGCGCGCCCGGAGGGATTCGAACCCCCGACCACCGCCTTCGGAGAGTGAATATATTTGATCTGGCTCTGTCCGGCTTCGTCCGAACACTAGCGATATCAGCGAGTTATGATCCGGTAGTGTATGGTTTCGCCCCGTGCTGATCGCAATTGTGCTGGCCCAGTGCTGGCCCGGAGCAAAAGATGACCGAATCGACGCTGCCGAACCGGCGAGTGGAAATTACGCGAGCCATTGCCGACGGAGCCGGACCGGCCGCGAAGCGGTACCGCATCACCGACACGAAGCAGCCCGGCTTGTTCATGCGTGTCTCGCCGTCCGGTGTCCGCGTCTGGTATCTGGCCTGGGCCCGGAATCGCGACCTGAAGCTGGGAGTCTACCCGCACGTGACCGTAGCCATGGCGCGCGAGCGCGCCCGGAAGGCGCTGGTCGAGCGGGACGAGGCGGGTGCCCCTGCAGCCGTGCGGCCGGCCGGGCAGGGCGACGGGAGCATGCTGGTCGGCACCTTCGTCGCCGAGCACTACGCGGCGCACATCCGATCCAAGCGGAAGCGGGCGGAGACGGAGCTGGCCGAGATGCAGTCCTTGTTCAGGGACCGGTTCTACGGCCTGCCGCTCGCCGGTGTCACGATTGCCGTGGCCGAGTCCTGGGGCGCCGCGCGCCTGGCCGGAGGCGTGAAGCCGGCAACCGTCCGCCGCAATTTGGTCCGGCTGAAGGCGTTGCTGTCCAAGGCGGTCGAATGGGGGCATATCGAGGCTTCGCCGATCGCGAAGCTCAAGCTCGGTCGGGACACGCCGTCCGGCGACGATGCCTACCTGACCGCCGACGAAGAGCGGGCCTTGCGTGCGGCCCTTGCCGCCCGTGACGCCCGGATGATCGCCGCTCGCGATTCCGGCAACGCCTGGGCCGCCGCGCGCGGCTACGAGACGTTGCCGGCCCTGCGGCACTACGCCGACCACATGACGCCGATGGTGCTGGTAGCGATGAACACCGGCCTGCGCCGCGGCGAGCTGACGTCCCTGCACTGGGAGCACGCGGACCTAGAAACGGCCGTCATCACGGTGCTGGCCGGCAAGGCGAAGTCAGGAAAGGCTCGGCACGTGCCCATGAACGCCGAGGTGGTCCAGGTGCTCAAGCGCTGGAAGGAGGTCACACCGCACGAAAGCGACCGCGTGTTCCCGATCGAGAGCCCGAAAACCGCCTGGAACGCGCTGGTGGAGGAGGCGGGCATCGGCAAGTTCCGGTTCCACGACTTGCGGCACCACTTCGCGAGCCGGCTCGTGATGGCGGGCGAGGATCTCAACACCGTGCGCGAGCTGCTCGGACACGCGGACATCGCCACGACGCTGCGTTATGCGCATCTGGCTCCGGAACACAAACGGCGTGCCGTTGACGCGCTTCTGGCGCCACTCGATACCGTGCCGCGCGAACAAGCTGGCAACGCGCTGGAGCTGATGGAGCGGGTCGCTGATCCAGAAACGCTCAGAGCAACGCTGCTCAAGCTCGCCGAGAAGCTCGCGAATAGCGCTGGTTGAAATCCTGGGGGAGCTGAACGAGACGGTCCGCCCATGCCAGCGCGATCTAGATTTTGTTGATCCAATTACCGACTTCGGGGTCCCAAATTGCCGGGGACCCGGAAACTACCGTGCAAACCTGGTCGATTGCGCGTACTACGTCTTCTTTCTTCAAGTAACTCTCTGCGCTGTCGGCGATGCGAGTCCTCGATGCCGAATAGAGAGTCCATCGCCACTCGCCTCTCGAGTCGCGAAAGAGAACAAAGGGTGTTTCCGTGTTAGCCATAAAATGCCAATCATCCTCCAGCGCGCACGTTGCAATTACCGCATGAAAAGAGTTTGTGCGGCGTAAAGGCACTGAGCTGAATTGGTTTGCTCGACTTCATCTTCGGGCCAATTCAGCACGTTAACATGGCGCTCAGGCTCCCAGTTCGCGTCTATCGATAGGCCTGCTTGCAGTATTGACGCCGTGCTCAACTCCGATCGCGCAGGGATCGGTTTCTTGTCACTGTGTTTATCGAGCAATGCCCATCGTTCTGACTCGCTCAGCTCATCCATACAGAAAAGCGAAAGCTCCAGGCGGCCATCATGTAGCTGCGGCTTGAAATGCTTAACCTTTCCACGTGGCACCTTGTCGAGCTTTTTCTTCTCGTTCCACCCTCTGGCGAGCGTGTCAACTCGTTCCTTCAGATGCATTGAGGATGCGATCGCGCCACCGTTGCGCTTCAAAACGAAGGCTTTCAGGTAGGTCAATATGCGAGAAGCTAGACGAACCATTTACTTTTTCCCCTAAAAAGTAAGCGGCAAACGAAACTCTTCCGCGGTCCTGCAATAATACGGAAAATTGGAATTTCGGATTTTCATCCCAATCAAAGCAGAGGCTCCCGGCATGGGAAACGTATGGCTCAACGCAGGGAAGGAAGTCCGGCAGTAGCCGGATCAGACGCTGCGCGTTCTCCGCAACGCAGTCTGCTACTCGAATGCCGTCTTCCCATGCTTCATTTATGGCCTCGCGCGCGTGATCGAGAAGGATTTTGTCGCGCTCAAGAATCTTGAGTTCTCGCGGCGACGCTGGACTCGGTAGCGCGCTGAAGCGGCTCTGTCCACAAGACGGCGTTTGCCACGAAAGAGTGGCCGAAAAATCTCGTGATTCGGGGGCGTCAAAGGTCATATGTAGCGCTCCACGACATGTTCTTTGAGGCTGCCAAAGAAAAGTGCGTTCTTAATTTCCCGCATGGTTGCCAATTCGCTCCGCAGCGAAACAAAGTCTGCGGCTAGGTCACACATTTTGAAGACATCAATATCTATCAATATCGCCTTGGTGTTCTTTGTGATCTCAAGGGGCTCAGGGGTGGCTGTTCCAACTGTTAGGTTCGCAGTGAAATTTCCGCGCAATCCGTCGACGACGTGACGCCGCAGAAAGTCTGTAATCTTGCTGCCTTCGAGGCCTTCACCCGGTAACGATTGCGGCGGGCGCTCCAAAATGCTGCTGTAGTCCGCGTAGGTGGGGTCAGGCGCGATTCGGTTGATGAAGCGGGCCGATAGCCGAGTTACCCGCGGGTTCTCTGCGAGTTCTACGTAGGAACTGAATGCCCGTTCCGCAAGCACCTCGAACTCGTCCCATCCCGGATAACTGCGCACTGAGCTGACGGCAACCTGATTCTGACTAATCAGAACAGATCTACCTGCAGATGGAGGCAGCCCGACGTGCTCTTCCAGAGAGATGTAGTTCCACTTCCCGCCAGGCACATCAATGCCACCGACAGCCAGCGGTGGGGGTGCAACGACAGGCATCTCAATCTTTTTTGTTTTCGAGCCGGACTTTACGTAGCGGGACGAAATCGAGTCAATTTGTACCTGGCTAAGGCCAGGGCCACTGAACTCGAAATCCAGAATTGCTTCCTGGATCGGAGCCCGCGCCAAGTGCCTAACCTTTGCCATGAGCTTGCCGCGCGCGATCTACAGTAAAGCCAAGCGAATGGATTGAAAGGGGTGTGGAAACTGCTGTCGCGAGCACGCGATCAAATGGTGGAAACGCGACACATTCGCAACTGCGGTCACCGGTTTCATAGATAACGGTGCTCATTTCGACCCCTGATCGTGGAGTTAGCGTTCGCCGCAGCAACAGCTTGTGCGGCGATTGTTACCCGATTTGAACGCTTTTTGAAGGTTTTGCGGTTCGCCATAGTCCGCGACGTACCGCAATGGTTCACGCCACTGGTTACCAATCAGACGGTAAAGACGGCGTGGGGGTTCCATGCCGTCGCGTGTTGTGCAATCGATTGCAGCGACACTGAACCGCATCTCATCGGGCTAACCATTTGTTCAAAAAGAAGAATCTGGTCTGGTGCAGGCCTGCATTGTCCGGTTTTGCGGGTAGAACGCCGCAACTCCAGAGGCCGGCACTAGTCGAGTCCTTTAGATCGAACGCCGCGCGATGGGGTGCTGCTACCAGTCGGTGCGACATACGGCACGAGCGTGGAACCGTGGAAGCTGTGGGATCTGAATGTGCCCTTGCGCGGGTGCCACCAGGTGCATTGCCAAGAGCCATCGCCCTGGTCGGCAGCGACTACCATCGCTGGACCGCCCGCCTTTGACTGCACCACGTCACCGACATTCATGGCCACCTCCGCCTCGATTGGTGAAGGCTCAGTGCCGCGACAGCGCGCGGCCTCTCACTGACCAATCCGCCAACTGGCGGAACAGGGATGGGAGGCCGGCGCCTGACGCGACACCAGGAGCTCACGGACGACCACGAGCGGCGAGCAATGGACCGGATCTGCGGCAAGTGCGGTACCAACAACCCCGACGCTACCTGGAATGCAATCGAGGCCTGCCCGGCGTGTGGGGCCGTCTACGCGAAGGTCGAGCAGCACCTGCAGGCAACAGTCGACAAGGCAAGGGCTGCGGGGGAGGCTCAGCAGATTGCGGCCGCCAAAGCGGAGGACAAGCGCCGGGCCGACGCCCAGCGAGCGGCTCAGG
>JAEUPP010000065.1 GCA_016790075.1 Rhodanobacteraceae bacterium
CACAACGACCGCACCGAACGGGTGGACCACAACGAGAAGATCTCGATCGGGGACAACCGCAACGAGGACGTGGGCAAGAACGAATCGGTGTCGATCGGCAACAACCAGACGCATACGGTCGGTGACAACCGCACGCGCAAAGTCGGCAAGAACGAATCGGTGAGCATAGGCAAGAGCCGGACGAAACAGGTCGGCAAGAACGAGAGCGACAAGATCGGCAAGAGCTGGTCGATCAAGGTCGGCAAGTTCAAGACCGAGACCATCGGCATGGCCTCGATGCAGAACGTAGGCCTGGCCAAGATGACCAACGTCGGCCTCGGCTACAACCGCAACGTCGGTGCGATGATGTACACAACGGTAGGCATGAGTCGCAGCGACACCATCAACAAGAACCTCACCAAGAACATCGGCGATACCTTCAGCCTGACCGCTGGCAAGGCGTCCAACATCACCATGGATGCAGAAAGCATCACGCTGACCATAGGCAAGTCCGTACTCAAGATGAAAAAGGACGGCACGATCACACTCAACGGCAAGACCCTCAGCGTCGATACCACTGGTGAGCAGGACTACACCGCCAAGAAAAACATCACGATGAAAGGCAAGAAGATTCTGGAGAACTGAGCATGGCTGCGAAGAAATCCCGCACGGAAGGCCGCTCGATTGGGAAACCCGGAGACGCGTCGGATTTGATGCAGTCGCTCCTGGGGCCACGCACGGTCGCACCTGTAGTGAGCTCACCGCTGCACGGAATCGTGATTGGCTTGCTGTATGACTTCACGGCTGCGGGACAGCCTCGAATCGTCGTACCGGGCAGACTTGAGCAACCCTGTGAGGCGCGCGCGATTTGCGCACTTGATCCGAGCCAACAGTCACGCCAATGCGCCCTGATGTTTGAATCGGGAGACCCGGGCCGGCCGCTAATTCTTGGGATGCTGCACGATCCTGTCGTCACGGTACATACGTCCGGCGACGCTACCGTTCATCGCGATCAAGACACGTTTCGCGTCGAAGCGGCTGAGGCGATCGAGTTGAACTGTGGCGCTGCGTCGCTGCGTCTCAGCGCTGACGGTCGAGTCGAGTTGCGCGGTAGTACCGTAGTCAGTCATTCAACGGGGCTCAACCGCATTCGCGGTGCTTCGATCAAGCTCAACTGACCCTCATGCATATCGTCAACGGGACGCGACACCTCCTCGATGCGACACAAGCCATGGACAAGGCTGGCCGTCGCTACCTCGTGGCAATCGCAAAGGCAACCTTCGACTTTCCTGAGGCACCGGGCGGTGAGCTGTCCTTAGCCAAGGACCAAATGCCGATACTCGGCGCGGACGTTTTCGACGGTGAAGCTGGCCTTTCAACGCCCCTGTTCGAATGCGATTACGTGACCGTGAAGGCACGCTGCGACGTAACTCTGCGGGCTAGCGCGTGCGCGCCCGGCGGTGAAGCGGTTCGTGAACTCGATGTCGCGTTCCGCGTTGCCGGGTGCGAAAAATGGGCTCGCATTGTCGGAGATCGTACGTGGCAGCTGGGCCTCCTGGGGTTAACGCCCAGTGAGCCGGAACCGTTCACCTCCATGCCGATTACCTACGGCCGTGCTTTTGGCGGCAGCTGCGAAGTGCATGGCCGGGTCGAAGCGCATCTACACAACCCTGTCGGGCGCGGTTACGCCGGCGCGCACAACAATGCGCCACTGCGCGGTCAACCACTACCGAATGTCGAACAGCCTGGTGTGCCTGTCACGCGAAGCGACGATAGTCATCGACCATGGTCGTTCGGCCCTATCGGCCGCAGCTGGCAGCCGCGCGTCGAATTTGCCGGGACTTATGACGAACAATGGCAAGAAGACATCTTTCCTCTACTGCCTGCGGATTTCGACGACCGGTTCTTCCAGTCGGCTCCGTCCGACCAGCAGATTCCGTTTCCGATCGGCGGTGAGGATGTGCGGCTGTTGAATCTGCACTCGCGCTACCCGCAGATGTATTTTCAACTGCCGCCCCTCGACTTGCCCATGGTTGTGCTCGGGTTCGACCGACGCGTACACAAGCTGGAGCCTGTTGTCGACAGCGTTATCGTTGATGCGGAGGCCGAGCGCCTAGTCGTGGTATGGCGTGCACAGCATCCACTACAGAGGAACCTGCGTGAGATCGAGCTGCTTGCTGCGGGCAGTGTCTGCAAGCGCTGGTGGCGCTCGCGCGTACTAGGCACACCGGACTGTGGGTGTGGCGGCTACGAAGTGGACGACGACGATCTGTCACCGGTCAATAGACCACTTGATCCATGGGAGCCGGCATGAACGCGGCCCAGCCTGTTTATCTAACTTCCGCCGGTGCGGTCACGAGCCTCGGGTTCGATCTGCCATCGACAGCAGCTGCCATTCGCGCGGCTGTTGACAACTTTCGCGAAACGCATTTTATCGACGGCCAAGGCGAGCGCATTGCTGCGGGGCGCATCGACCGCGACGACGATGAATCGCGCCTTGGCGGGTCAGAGCACCTCGCAGCACTTCTCGCTATGGCGATCGAGGAGTGTCTGCAGTCGTCGGGAATACAGCTGCCGCTGGCTGAGAACGTTCCGCTGTTCCTGCTTGGCGATGACACGCGACCCAAGCCTTTCCTAGAGACGGCATATGCTTGCCATGCACATTGCTCGCGTTTTTTTAAACGCCCTGAGCAACTGCACATGCAAGCATTTACCGCCGGCGAGTCCTCGTGCATCGCCGCCTTGTTAGCTGCACGGGAGTTTCTGGCTCGCGGCGCACCGCATGTTCTGATCGCCGGAGTGGACTCCTGGCTCAGCGTCGCTGACATAGACTTTGCATTAGAAACCGGGCGCCTGCTGTCGTCGGGGCAGGCAGCCGGGTTCGTGCCTGGTGAAGCAGCCAGCGCAGTGCTCGTGTCGGCGCGACCAAACAGTGCTCACGATCTGGTCGTAGCCGGAATCGGCGAAGCGCAGGAACCCGCAAGCTTGTTCGCCGAGGAAATTTGTGTCGGTCGCGGACTGGCCTCCGCGATAAAGGCCGCTTTGCGTCAAGCTGGGCGTGACGCCAGCGAGATCAGCCTGCGCCTGACTGATCTCGCCGGCGAGGACTATTTCTTTGAAGAAGCCGCGTATGCCTGGGCGCGGGTGCTGCGTGAATCGCTGCCGCCAGAATATCGCTTTAGTCAGCCCGCAACGCGCACCGGTCACGTTGGAGCCGCTTTTGGGCCATTGCTACTCGGCTATGCATGGCAGCTCGGTCGCTGCGGACGCCTGCCCGGGCCGCATACCTTGATTCACCTATCGTCGGCGCAGCCTTTGCGCGGAGCCTTGGTGATTTCACAGCCACAGCACAGGTCTCGTCAGGAGTTCGCATGAATACCTACGTTTACGCCAACGGCAACGAAATTGCGTCCAAGGCAGCGAATGGACGTTCGGCCGCAGCGTTTCCCGACGTGTGCTTTTCGCCCCCAACTCCACCGCCTTCCGGCGTACCTGTTCCCTATCCGAACACCTGTTTCGCCAAGGACATCAGTAACGGCAGCCGCACGGTCTTCATCAAACGCAAGGAAATTGCGATCGAAGACAAGGCTTACTTCAAGACCAGCACGGGTGATGAACCCGCTACGCCCGCGCTCAAGAAAGGTGTGATTTCGTCAAAGATCAAGGGACGCTGCTATTTCATGAGCTGGTCGCCGAACGTGAAGGTGGAAGGTCTCTGTGTCGACCGGCACCTGGACACGGTCACGCACAACCATCGTAACCCACCGAATGCCCTGGTACAAAAGTACCGAAGTATCTTCACCAACGACGCCGCTTGCGCACAAGACAACACCGAGATCAAGAACAAGTGCAAGACATCGAACAAGCCAAACGACGACGACAGCAAACCAAAGATCAAGAAACGCCGTCGTGGATTCACGAAGATGCTCGAGAAAGTGGTCGAGTTTCCCGATGAAATCGCGCGTGATCTCTATGGCTTCAAGCGCGTCAACGGCAAGAACGACTGGGTCGATGAACATTGCGGCGGGCTTTGGGTCAAGCCGACGACACTCAGCGATGAGTTCAACAAGGCCAAAGAACAGCTAGACAAGATAATGAACCTGCTGCAGCAGGACAAGCTGACCATCGTACAGACCGTCTTCTTTGAAATGCTCGGTATGGCTAAGGATCAGCTCGGCCTTGGCTACGTACTACGCAAAGGTGGTGGCTTGGCAGTGCGTGCGCTGCTCAAGAACATCGTCGGTGGTGCTGCGGGCACCACCGGTGTTGGCCTGGTAGTGACCGGTGCGATGGCTGCATGGACCGTGACCGATTTCATCAGTACGGCAACCGAACTCGCGGAAAAGCTGGGCCCCCTTGGCCAGGAGCATCTCGATGACTTGCTTGACATAGACAAGCTCAAGCAGAAGGCGATGGACAAGCTCAAGGGCTACCAAGAGAACCCCATGCAGGCGGTTGCCGACATGCAGACGGCGGCGGCGAAGCTGAACGCGTGCGTCAAAGCGCGCAAGTGCATGCTGGTTCCGTTCAACAAGACCGATGCGCGTGATGCGGCCAAGAGTGGCGAGGGTTGCTGCCCGGGCCAGACCGGCCATCATGTGATGCCAGGTGCGATGTTTGAGGGCAACTCGTGCTACGACAACGTCATGGTCGGTGCCCGCCCGCTCAACATGCACAATAATGCACCGACGATTTGCGTTGAAGGCGTTAACAATTCGCATGGCAGTCATGGCCAGGCGCACGCAGAACTCAAGAAACAGTTACAGAATCGTGGCCTAAAAAACGGTGACCCGGTCGACTATGACAAAGCGCGAGATGCGTCAGTCGCCGCGATTCGCGAGGCGGGCGCCGGTCATTGCAGCGAGGAATGTCTCAAGAAGCAGCTCGACGCCTACTACGACAAGTGCAAGGATAAGAAGCTGCGCGCGCATTCCGGTGAGAACAGCAAAGACGCGGATAGCAGCGGCGGCGGCGCTATACCTGATGAGTAGCAATACGCGCCGACGGCGGCCGTCACTTCCGTGACAGTCGCCGCGGGCAGCTGACAGCTAGGCCAATCCCCCGGGAACGGAGAACTATATCCGTGATAACGACCGAAGAATTCAGCAAGAACTTGCTGGGCTACAACATCGTCGACTGTGTGGTGCGCAGGCGCGATTTTTTCTACTTTATTGCGCAGGAAGACTATACGCAGCGGGCCGGATACAAGGCCGAAGGACGCGATCCGGATGCCAGTGCATTGATCAAGCGCATCATCGTCTGGCGTCCGGATCAGGCCGATGGAAAGCGTTGGGCCTATGGCTGGCGCAAAGGCATGGACATCACCATTGCCGAGTTCGGCAGTGTGCCCGAAGACAAGCTCGTCATCGTTGACACTGGCGGGATCGTGTATGCGGTCGGAGGCGGCACGCAGGGATTGGAAGGCGAGTTGCCCTTCGAACGCAGCGGCCGCTACGGATCTGTAGACAAGTTACGCAACATTGGCGGTGAGCTGTACCTGGCAGGTGGCAATCGTACCGTCGGCATTCGCCGTGGCGTGAGCGATTGGCGCTGGGAAACCGAGCGATTCCCGCTCGCGGAAAATGAGTTTGGCAGTAGCAAGATCGGATTCCGCGATATCGATGGGTTCAACACCAGCGATATCTACGCGGTCGGCGGTCATGGCGATGTGTGGCATTTCGACGGGAAGAACTGGGGCCGTGTCGACTTTCCCAGCAACCAGCCATTACGCACCGTGTGTTGTGCGGGTGACGGCAATGTATACGTCAGCGGTTACGACGGCATCACGTTCGTGGGACGTGGCAGCCGCTGGCGTTGCATCGCGGAGCCGGCAATTTCGTTGCCGTTTCGCGATTTGGTCTGGTACGGCGACCGGGTTTGGGCCACCAACGACTATGGTCTCTGGTGGGTCGACCCGGATGGCGTGAAGACAACGGACTTGCCTGCAACCATCACGGGCTGTGCGGGAAACCTGTCGGCGCGTGACGGCCTGCTGCTGCTTGCAGGCTACTACGGCGCAGCGCTGCTGCAGGATGGTGAGTGGAAAGTGGTTTTCCACTACGCGGCCATGCATGAGCGCAGCAAGGAAGATGGCCGCACGGCCTGATCGCGCCATTGCGCAGGGAGAGTGTTCGTCAATGGCCATGGTTCGACCCGTTAATTTTCCGGTGCTGACACAACATCTTGAGGAGGCTGCATTCTGTTGGTTGCGCCGTCAGGAAGGTTTGTGGAGTCCGACATTCCGGCAGGAGCATCTGGCGCGCGCGGATTACCTGCTGGACGCGCACCTGGAAGGGCTGCGCGTCGCAGGGACTGCTTCCGTTGATCTCGCGCTGAGCAATCTCCAGCGCTGGAAAACCGCCGATGAAGTTTTCGTCAGCACCTATGTTCTTCTGCATGCCGGCGATGATGGGCGATTGAAACAGCTCGAAGCGGTGATGCTCGATGATCCAGAGCTGATTCCCGGCGCGGCCGCTGCCCTGTTGTGGGCGCCGCCCGATCAGGGACTGGCGCTGTTGCAGCGCTGGTGGAGTTCTCGTGATTCGATGCTACGCCGTGCTGCTGTGCCGGCTGCATTGAGGCATCCAAGAGTCAAGCGCGACACGGTCGTGCTCGACGCTATCGAATCCGGTGATGCCTCACTGCGGGCGCGGGCTTTCCGTGCGGTGGGCGAGTGGCGGCTCGAACCGTATCGTGAGGCGCTGCTGCAGGGGGCCACGGATACCGAGCCATGCAGTCGCTTCGAGGCCAATTATGCGTTGTGCCTGCTGGGTGACATTCAGGCGCGCGCGCGCCTGGACCAGGATCTGGATCATCTGAAGGGTAGCCAGCGCCGACGCGGCATCATGGCATGGGCCATCCTTCCGCCGTCGGAGCGTTTCGCGGCTGTGTTCGATCAGCGCGCTGTCGAAACCGCCTGGCATCGCGATTTGATTTACGCGTTGGCTTGGCGCGGTGATCCCGCCGGTTTGCCGCTATTGATCCAATGGCTGCAGGTGCCTGCACTCGCTCGACTGGCCGCTTATGCCATATGCCACATTACGGGCGCGGATCTTGATGCGGATGACCTCTGGCAGCAGGATTCACCGTCGTCCGAAGAACATGAGCACGACCATGAAGACAACGTGTCGCATGAGCGTCGTGACGATGAGGAAGACGACGAGGACGCCGGCTTGTTGCCGCCAGATACCGAACGCCTGACCGATTGGCTGAAACTCCATTCGCCGCTTTTTCAGCCGGGAATACGTTATATGGCCGGTCGACCATTTGCGATGGCAGCGGAGGACGCAGCGTCTTACTGCATGCCGCAGGTCTGGCAGGCAGCAATGCTACGAACGCTTCAGGGCGAGATCGGTGCGATGTGTGAAACCGCCCGGCCTAGGCTATAGGTAAGTGATCGTCACGGAGATGGAAAAAGCCGTGCTTGAACGCTTGTCTACAACAACCAATAGGTTCATCGGATCAAACGCAGGAGTCTTCCGTGATACGCGACGCAGCAATACCAAGCTGCGATGCGTGTAGCGCGGTCAAGCCGTGTCGACAACGTCGGTTCGTGTCGTCATCGACTATATGTAAGCGCTCCACAACCTCCATCTACTCGACCGGCTGTCGATAGCACGATGCTTGAGTCGTGCAAGACACTGGGAGTGAGAAGTGATGGAGCAGGAACTGACGCCAGCGCAGCGGGTGTGGCATGAGCACTTGCAGCGGATTGATAGTGAGTCAATAACGATCAGCGCGTATGCACGGCGGGAAGGGGTTAGTGCGCAGTCGTTGTATGCGCTGCGCAG
>JAEUPP010000077.1 GCA_016790075.1 Rhodanobacteraceae bacterium
AACAACCCCCCGCCCTGCGTAAACCCAATCCCGGCGGGGGGTGGCCGCCCCCCTTCGGCCTACATAAAAATATTTGGTTTAGTATGGCGGGGGGGGGGGCCCCGCCCCCCCCCGCCCCACGGCGCCGCCGCGACGCTCACGCGCGCGCCGCGACAGACCCGATGTATTCCGGCGCCGAGCCAAGCTGGCGCCAACCGACAAATTGCAGCGCTGCGATGCCCAATACGGCCAATGCCTGCCCTATCACGACAACGCTACCTGTCGGCGTCGGGGCGAGTCCGGCTCCGTAGAGCACCCAGAAACTCGCTGCGACCCAGGCCAGATTGATCTCGATAATGCTCCACGCTGCAAACCGGTGCGGCCTGGCTGCGCGCAGGGTCAGCGCCAGCAGCACCAGAAACGGCAACAGCACCAGCCCCGCATTGCGCAGCAGCCCTTCGGGCAGGCCTAGCAGCGGTGCCAAGGCGCCGGCACCGGCAATCAACAGGGCGGCAGTCGGAATTCCCGTGCAGAGATCCAGCCATAGCGCGCGCTGGAACAGCGGCAGACTTCGGATTTGAGAGATCGCGTTCATCATAGGCTCCTTTGGTTTCATTCCTGGCCATTGAGCCGCGGTAGCTGACACGCGTCGATTACTTCCAAGGTAATACGCGAACACGATGCACTCGATTACAGTCGGCACATGAACCTGCCCCGTCCCGTTGGTGAACAGCTTCGTGACTGGCGTGTGCGCCGACGCCTGACCCAGATGGACCTCGCCGCCATTGCCGAAACCTCGACGCGCCACGTGAGCTTCATCGAGACTGGCCGCTCGCTGCCCAGCCGCGCCATGCTGATGCGTCTGGCGGAACGGCTTGAAGTACCGCTGCGCGAGCGCAACCAGTTGCTGACCGCCGCGGGGCTCGCACCCATGTATCGCGAAAGCCGGCTCGACGAACCGGCGCTGGAACAGGCGCGCGCCGCTGTCGATCTGGTACTCAGAGGCCATGAGCCCTACCCCGCACTTGCCGTCGACCGGCACTGGAACATGGTCGCCGCCAACCGGGCAGTACTGCCCTTTCTCGACGGCGCCGCGCCACAGCTGCTGCAACCGCCAATCAATCTGATGCGGTTGAGCCTGCATCCGCAGGGCATGGCGCCGCGCATCATCAACTTCGGTCAGATCCGCGCGCATCTGCTGCACAACGTGCAGCGCCAGGTCGATGCAACCGGTGATCCGGCGCAGCGCGCTCTGTACGACGAACTGGCCGCCTATCCCGTTCCTGCCGAGTCCAGCGGCAGCCCGCCGACGCTGGCGGACTATGTCGCCATGCAATTGCAGCTGCGCAGCGAACACGGCGTGCTCTCGTTCATCAGCACGATCACCGTGTTCGGCACACCACTCGACGTCACACTGGCCGAGCTCGCGATCGAATCCTTTTTCCCCGCGGACGCCCATACCAGCCAGGTGCTGCGCAGCCTGCTGCCCGGCTGAACACGAGTTCCCCTGCGCTGGCGCCGGTCTCGCACTACTCAGCGATAACGTTGTAGCCGCGGCCATCCAGGCAACGGGAGACTATGGCGCGCTGCTCGTAGGAACCTTCGATACCTCCGGCAATGCCGTAGCTTGTTGCTCCCCAGGCGGCGACATGGGCGACATCATCGCCGCGCAGGCCAACGGCGAGAGCAAACAGTGCGCCCAGCGCCGCGCCCGCCGTAGCTGCACCGGCAGCCCTGGCCGCCGCCGGGCGTTGCCCGGCCAGACGCTGGCACTCGGCCAGATCGGCCTCGTAGCTGCCCAGGCTTACCCCGGAGTCAACAATGGGTCTATACGCTACCGGCGCACAGCCAGCGCAGAGCAGCACGATCAGCCACAGGAATTTCATCACCCCTCCCCACCCGTGCAGTTGCCGGTTTCGCAGCAGGATGCTCGCCTTTTACCACGCGCCTGCACCTACCCGACGCCAGGCCCAGCCGCAGCAGCAATACAAACGCGATTCCGCCCCACATGCGTACAAACCACGCTGTCCGGACGACGCTCAGTTTCATGGCCGGCGCTACCGCCCGCGCTACTACCATGCCCGACCACGGATGGGTGAGCGGCAGCCAACCCCAAGCCGCAGTCCAGGCCGCACCAGGCCCATCGACAGCACGACGCGTGTTCAGGCCGTAGCCCGGTCGAGTACCCCGACCGTATCAACAAAAAAGTTGCGCCGCGTTGATCGTCACGAATGGTTCAAGGCTAGCGCAGGAACGCAATGCCGCTGTTGTGACGATAGATGACAAACATCGCAGCAGCAGTTCGGATAACACATAAGCGCCTCAGTCCGGCGAAACCACCTGCCAGGTTCCGAAGGGATTCAAGCCTGCAGCCGCCGCCAATGCCACCGACGCAGCATTGTCGAGCTGGCAGCGATACTGCGCCTCGTGACCCTGCGCGAAGGCATGGCGGCTGATAGCCCGCACGACTTGCCGCGCCAGGCCTTTGCCGCGATGCGAGGCCAGGGTCAGCACACCCAGGTCGGCCAATGGCGCATCGCCCCAGGGATAGGCACTGGCGACGCAGACCAGGTGATCGTGCTCGAAGCAACCGAACGCAGCCCAGTGATCCAGTCCGACATAAGCATCGTCCAGATCCTGAGCTGATGCGCTCACGCAGAAATCCTCGAATGCCGCCGCGTCGTGATCCGTGAGCCGGCGGGCAGCACCATCGGCACCCGCATGCAAGGTCTCCCGCCCGGCATCCGAGTAATAGAACAGATAGTCCGCGCCATGCAGCGCCACACCGGCACTCGCCAGTCGCTGCCGGAACCCTTGCACGGAGAAAATTCCGGCAACGCCGAGTTCGAGCCGCGCCGCCAGCGCCGGTGTCACTGTCGCAAAGGACTGCCCGTCGGCCCGGCACAACAACATCGCCTGGCGCTGCGGATCCAGATCAGCATCGACCGTGAGCGAAAAAGCCTCATCGCGGTATACCCGCTTCCCGCTCGCGAAGGCGTGCTCCCAGTAGCTGCAGACCGTATTTGAAAACTTCGGCAAGATTTGATTCGTCATCACGTCGTCGTCGCGCGACATCACCGGCCCCAGGCACCACGTGTTCGCGCCGACAGAGGGGCGAAACACCTGCTCCGCATCACTCGAATCCGTTACTCAAAAGCATCGGCAAACACGGTATCGCCGGCTGCCGTCATCGCCCAGCCAAATCCCGCGGCCACCCGGTGCTCCCATGCCCATTTGCGCCATGGACTGACGCGGAATGCCGTTGCGCCCGATGCCGGCGCGGCGGGGCGTATCCAATAATTCACACCGATGTCATAGCTGAAATACACCGCATTGGCACGGTCGCGCAGTGCCTGTGACGGAAACCCCTGCGATTCGGCGAAGTACGCGGCCCAGGCGAGACCGCTGGCCACATCGAGCGCGTGCTCAACGTCTTCGGCATTCACCTGGCCATCGGCACCGTTGCTGAGTATCGCGTAGCGCGGCAGCGCAAGCGACGCGGTGTAAGTGCTGTAGAGGTGACTGGGCGTACTGACTGTCGCCGCCGACAGAAAGTTGCCAAGACGGCGCACTATCGTCGCTGTTGTCACGTCCTCCGCGCTGGCATAGGCGCGTGTCAGCGCGTCGACCAGCAGCACGCTCATCCAGCTCGACGCTCCCAACGCCGCATCATTCCAGTCACTGTCATGCTGCGAGCCATAGTGATAAAGCCCCCCGTCGATGAAACCAGCAGGCTGTGGAATCGCCCCGCCGGCGCCGTTCTGATGACGCGCCAGTTCGGCGACAAGACCGTTGACCTTGTCGCGCAAGACACTGCCGCCGTTGAATTCATAAGCAACAACATTGGCCAGCAACTTGAACGCGGCATGGCGTTCGGTCCAGAAACGACCGGGGTCGTTCTGCCAGACATGGCTGAAAGAGTCGTGCGCCGCAACGATGGCGCTGATCTTCCCCGCGAGACTGGTATCTCCCGTCAGCCACGCCGTGTAGGCGATGTTCTCCGCGTACGCGTACTTGGTGTCGCCGTCGCGCAAAGTGAAGAAGCCCTGCGCGTTGATACGATCGGCGTAGTAATCCGACGCGCGCACCGCCTCGCGCAGTGTTTTCAGCGTGCCGCTGCGAAAATGCAGCGTGTACATGGTCGACGCACGGTCGTATAGCCAGGGCTCGTAGGCGGTCTTGTAGGGACACTGATTGGCCACCGTCACGCGCGCATCGTCCTCATTGATGGCCGAGTAGAAGTTGTTCTTCTGCGCGCGGTCGATTTCCGAATAACCGGGCCAGTGCTGGGTCGCACTCATGAGCTGTGGGTCGTCGCGTGTCGCGGCTACCGCATCGTCGAAGGGCAGACTGCGCACCCCCTTGAGCACGCCGTTGGACAGCCAGGCCCTGGGCAACACGGCGAAAACGTCGGGCTCTTCCACCGCGTCCGCCGCAACAAAAGTGCCCGATTGCACCGTATGCCAGCCCGAGCGCGGCGGCGTCAGCGTGACAATGCTCTGAGTGCGCGGAACTGTACCCCAGACCAGTTGCACGGACTCGCAGGCCGCAGTAGAGAACGTGTAGTTCAGCTGGATACGTGCAATACGCACTGACGCGCCATCAATGGCCACATCGGTGCGATGCCGCCAGGGCGCGAGCTGATCGACATAGATCGGCAGCTCCACACCGTTGCGCAGCAGCCGCACCGTGGCGAGGCCGGCCTGGCTCAGCGAACCGCGGGGAAACGGCACACCAAACGTGACCAGACGAGCCCCCGGGGCCAGGTTCTCCGTCGGACACAACGACACAGGAATACTGCCGCTAGCTATCGCCGGCGCGAGAAACGGCGCCGCGGCATGCGCCGTCGAAACCGCAAGCATCGCAGCGAATGCACTCATCAGTCTTTTCACGAAATCCCCAGGTGGCGCGCATTGCGGCGCGAGATCGGCGCGGATCATCCAGACCTATGTGCCAAGCCGGCGAGACCTGCGTCAACAACAGGAGCACCGATCTGACAGGCGGTCTGCACGGCCAGATCAACGCGGACAAGCATCACTCAATTGTTGCCTTACGCAAGCTTCCATGGCAGCAAACTGGCAGCCTTACGCAATGCGTACATCCAGCCCGATGCCGCCGCTCGCAAACTGGCCCGGCTGATCCACACCCTGCTCACCACAGGCAGGAATATGCCGATCAAGGCCAGGACTACTTCGAGCAACGTTATCAGCGGCGCGTACTGCACGTCGTCGCTCTCCCTCGATACTTGTTCTCCGCAATGCGCCTGTCTTCTACGTTCCGGGCGTCGGCGCCGTGTGCATCATTCGCTTGCGCAGCCAACCCGGAAGTTCAGCGGCTCGCGCGGCTTCTTGCGCGAGCCCGTTGCAATGCCTTGTTGGACAGCCTACTTTCCGCCCGCGACATCTACGAACGATCCCGTCGTGAAAGAGGCCTCATCTGAGATGAGCCAAAGAATTGCCTGGGCAACCTCATCGGCACTGCCTCCGCGCTTCATGGGTACAAATTCCTTGACGCGATCAACGCGACGCGGCTCTCCACCATTCGCGTGCATCTCTGTGTAGATGAATCCTGGTCGAACTGCGTTTACCCGGATCCCGTCCTCGGCAACTTCGTTCGCCAGTCCGATGGTGAAAGTATCGATGGCACCCTTTGAGGCCGCGTAGTCCACGTACTCACCGGCAGATCCCAGACGCGCCGCGACCGAGGAGACATTCACGATGGCGCCACAGGCTCCGCCCCGTTTGATGGACATCCGGTGCACGGCTGCACGGGAACATGCGAACACACCAAACACGTTTGTAGCAAAGATGCGGTTGAGCCTGGCGGTATCGATCCCTTCAAGTCTCGACTGCTTCTCGAGAACACCGGCATTGTTGACCAATGCTGACAAGGTTCCCAGTTCCCGATCACAGGCAGCAAACATCCTGAGTACGTCGGCGTCAACCGAGACGTCGGCTTCGACGGCAAGAGCGCGCCCTCCAGCAGCCTCTATCTCGCTGACAACGCGTCTCGCATCAACCTCGCGACTCTTGTAGCTCAGGCAAACCGCGTAACCACGTTTTGCCGCCAGGCGAGCCGTCGCCGCTCCTATGCCTCGCCCTCCTCCAGTGATCATGACGACTTTCGTCACACGCAGTCCTCCCAGATTTCACTAGTCATCGTGGTCCGTCCAACTCCCCGATGGAAAGGTTGGCGCCTGCATGCAAGCGCGCCCTATTCTGCGCCCGGCTCAACATGGCTGCGAAGCAAGGCCGCAGTAGGCATGAATGTTAGCCAAGGCGTGACGTAGAAAACTGAGAGGTACCAGTACTCAAAGATGAACTCCGAGCCGCGGCCAAGATACCAACCGCAGTAGACAGCATCTAGTGCGGCGAACGGCAGTGTGTAGTAGACCGATAACCAGAAGGCTCGTGACATCCGCGTCTCGCTATGGCATCGCAGCAGTATGGCGATCGCGGCAAGGGAAACGCCAACGGAAAACAAGATGCTTGCCACCGCCATGAAGACCGTGGAGTACTGCTGGTAGTACGACGGAAGACCCAACAGCCAGAACCCGAGCCAGATGCAACTGCATTGAAGCAGTAGTTTGATGTGCCTACGCAGTGACATGTCCGTGAGAGAAGCGCTTAGCGCCGCATTGAGCAGCCGATGACCGACATCATCTCAGGAAACATCAGAGCCTGCCCCACCGGTCCGCGCCAATGTTTGGTTCGCAGTCTCGACTGATTGCGGGATACCGCCTTCTGCCCGAGAGCTCATATCTCGCCAGAACCTCATCGCACTGGCAGCCCGGAAAGCTACGAAGCAGCAATCCGCAATGGAAAATATACATTTGTTGACAAAAAATGAAGATCTCGGTTTTGTCGATTGCTTCGGGAGCGTGCATCCATCTCGCCGACGAGCTTGGCAACAAAGAGGTCTCCCACCTTGAACCTTGGCGCTCCATCAGACGCTGCTATCTCGTCTCTGATCCGCCTCGCGGCGGCATCAAAGCAGAAGCAAGAAGCTGCCCCTAGAAATGACACCGCCCTGCAGCGGCAGGAACGGACTTGTTCAACCCGTGTCAAGACCGCGGCTGCGTACGATCTATCCCTATTCGCTAGGTAGCAGCATCCGGTGTGTTCTCGTCCAGATACTTCTGAAAGCAGAAGTCGCAAACCATGTGAAAGCTGGCGAAATCCGCCGCAGCTTCATTGACCTCTCCCTGCTCGAGGATGACCGTTTCGCATGCTTCGCACCAGATTGCTGGCGTTGGCTCACCTTCGTCGTGCGCTGGCTCAAAATACCTCATCGAACGCGGCGATTCAGATCGCGCGTTCTGAAACAAGTGGGTACACACGAAGCGGGTTTCTCGTTCCCCGTGTGTTCCACATTTCAGGAGATCTACCATAGAGTCCGAACTCCTTCATGACGATTGACACGAACGCTCCACACCGCGCGCCATAAACTCTGGGAAGTCAGGAGAATCCACTCGCCACAGCCATCATCCCCCTGCCCCCACCGCTTCGCGCGAAAGCATCACCGTACTCGCCCCGCTTTTCTGTGGCCCCTGCTTTCGGGTGCCACCTTGCGGCGTCAAAGCAAAAAGCAAAGGCCCTCCTATAAATGACACCGTCCCACAACGGCAGGATCGGGCTTGTTCAAGCCGGGATCAGATCGCAAGTGCGTGCGATCTATCCCTATTCGTCAGGTGTCACCACGCCAAGTGTTGTTGCGCACACTGAATGCAAGGAATGACAGCCCAGCAACCGCATAGCCCAACGGAACAAACCATTGGGTCGACCACCAGTACACCTGGTTGTACCAGTCTGGCAAATCGTGAGACTCGTCAAAGCGCATGCCGAGCCATGCAGAGACCACACAAGCGGCCAGCGTCACAGCGAGGGAAAGTGCGCAAAGCAGCAACGCCAGCGAGTGGTTGAACCGGTACTCGCGAGCGATAGCGATGAACAGGGCCAGAGGACCAACAACCGGCAGAAGGCGATGCAGCATGTCGTCGAGATGCATGACGGTGGCACCTAACGTTCAGCATCAGCAGCGGCGCGTAGCGCCGTCCGCTGCATCCTGTTGTTAGGCCGCGCCGTTCTCGCCGAACCTCGCATTGATGTTGTTCGAAAGGGCATTTTCAAGCGTTCTGCAGCCTCGCGGCGTGTAGTCATAGAGGACGACTCTACGGTGTCGACGATCACATGGAACGTCATCGATGGACTGAGTGATAAGAAGCACTGGCTTGCCAATCGCATGCGCAATTCCTATCTCGTAGAAGACGTTGGCGTTACGGCGGGTAATGTCTGCCAACACCAGGTCGGCGGTGTGGATGTTCTTCAGAATATCATCCATGACTGACGATGCTCGAGCCGAACACGTCGTCCCCGCGCGCGCATTCTCGCTTGCATTCCGCAACAGCCTGCTTGACGGAGTCTTCATAGACTATTTGCAATTCGTCGTCACCGAACGGCGTCACGACAACGCACTTCTTGGGCTTGCCTTCGACGTTCGGCTGTGGGCGACACGACTGGGATACGAGCAGCCTCGCTGCGAGACTTGAACATCGCCACAGCCTTGCGCAACTCGACGCGGAATGCCTCGATTTCCTGTGGCGCAACGGTGTCCTCAAGAGTTCCCGGTTCCGGACCATGAGCGATGCAAATATGCGCTGTTAGCTGATAGGCAACAGCAACCGCCGATGCACAATGTGGTCGGGAATCGAAACACTTACGAGGGCGCATGAGTTACGGCAGCGCAAACGCGGGTGTGCGGCGGTTCGGACCACGCAATTGACGCAGCCACCATGGGCGGCACAATCCGGAGCGGACTACGCGCGAGGCGCCGATGGACTTTCAGCAGCTGGATCAGATCTTGCGTGCGACAGCCGCGGATGTTCGTCTCGACAACGAGGAACGCTTCGAGCTGCGCGAGATTGGCGCGCAATTGGAGGTCGAGCAGATCCGCCGCCTGCGCAACACCGCCTTCGCCATCGCGCGCGAGCAGATCCAGGCGCAGCCGGAACAGGCGCTGGCCATGCTGCGCTGGCTGGAACAGATCGTAAAGACGCTGGAGCTGTCGGCAACAGCGGCCGCGGCGGTGCACAACGCATTCTTCGCCCCCGGTGACAGCTGCGTGCGCAAGCTGCGCGAACTGTGCGCCGGTGTGCGGCGGCAGATCGACATCTGCG
Organism: Rhodanobacteraceae bacterium; assembly: GCA_016790075.1. Lineage (GTDB taxonomy): Bacteria > Pseudomonadota > Gammaproteobacteria > Xanthomonadales > Rhodanobacteraceae > Tahibacter. The sequence goes on from JAEUPP010000077.1 coordinate 9,155, forward strand.
TATTCACACTGGCCGATGACCGCCTCACCGACGCGGTCATCGCAGCGCACCGCCGCGGTGTACGGGTGCGCATCATCAGCGACAACGACAAACGCTTCGACACCGGCAGCGATGTCGCACGGCTTGTGCAAGCCGGCATCGAGGTCCGCCTCGATGCCGGCCCGGCCCACATGCACCACAAGTTCGCGCTGTTCGACACGCGCCTGCTTGCCAACGGCAGCTTCAACTGGACCCGAAGCGCGAGCCAGCTCAACGACGAAAACCTTGTCGTCAGCGACGACGCCTATCTCGTGCGCTGTTTCGGCGGCCAGTTCGATCTGCTGTGGAGCCGGTACGCACCCACGGGCTGAGGTTTGGCCGGGTACTTTTCCTGTCTGTGGCAAGTCGCTGGTCCGGTCGAACTCGTCCGCAGCACGTCCATAGCGGTGTCGCTACCCGGCCATACCCGCACCGGCAGGTCAGGTCTTCTGCAGCACTTCGTTGACGGGCTGGTCCAGCGGAAAACTCGGCGTGCCGGTCATCCGTGCAGTGGGCTTTGGATGTGCACCTTTTTCGATCACCACGATGCTGTCGTAGAAGTGCATCGAGCGCGCGCTCTGGGTGAATACGCCGGGCGAGAGGCTGTTCGGGTCTCGGCTGTGCCAGGCGTTGAGTTCATCGACCAGACGTTTGGCAAATTCCATGAAGCTGTACGACGCACGCAGGCCGCCGCCGAACTCGCGCCAGTAACTGGTGTGGGTATCCTCGACCAGGATCACGCCATCCGGTTTGACATTGCCGTAGAGCTCTTCGACGGTAGTGATCTGCTGGTGCATCAGATGGCCGCCGTCATCCAGCAGGATGTCGATCGGACCAACCTGCTTGGCGAGCTGACGCAGGAAAGCGCGATCCCCCTGGTCGCCGATGATGATCTCTATGCCCGGTTCGCCGAGATCGCTCAGGCGTGGATTGATGTCGACACCAACGACACGCGCCTGCGGACCGAGGTAGTCGCGCCACATCTGCAGTGAACCGCCGTGGAACACGCCGATCTCGACGATCGTGCAAGCCTGGCCGCGAAAACGCTCGAAGTGCCGGTGGTAGACGTCGAAATAGTGCTCCCACTTGTACATCAGGCGACCGGGGTTGCGATCGAAGTAGGCGCGCAAGGGATTTTCGGCGGGATTGCTGCTGGCTTGATCGTTCATCTGGCTCTCAGAAAACGGGGGAAAGCGCGCAGTTTGGTCGGGCTTGAGGCCAAGCTCAAGCTGCATGGTCGCTTCGAAGCGAAGTACCGCAGTACAAGCGCATCCACAACCAGACCGGCCGCGCCGGCACGGGTTCTGCTACGGTTCGCAGCGGGACTGCCGTGAGCGCCTTACACCACGTCCCAGCTGACAGTGCCTCTGTCGAGGATGGATTGGGCCAACGATTCGATCGACTTGTCTTCGTTGATGGTCATGCCGCGCACATTGCGGCGCAGGCGGCGCCGGGCCTGGCGCGTAAAGATATCCGCAATGGTGACGGCACTGTCCTTGTCGGGATGATTGTCGCGAACCAGGCGATCGGCACGCGACAACACGCAGAGGCCGACGAACAGATCGATCGCGATATCGGCAATGCGTTTTTGCGCATGCTGCTGGTCGGCGATGGTCTTGCCGTACTGGCGCAGCAAGGCGTCCGCGGCCTTGCTGAGTTCCACGGTGTATTTTTCGTATACGGCGGCGGCTTTGCGCAGGCCAGGGTGAAGTTCGCGCAGGATCTTGTCCGTGCCGTAGCCGGTAGTCTCACTGGCCTTGCGCCGCATGTAAGTGCTGAGGACACCGAAACCTTTGATCGGGTCGTTGAAGATATTGCCGACCGCCGATTTGAGTTCGCTCAGTGTCGCGCCTACATCCTTGAGCCCGGACAGCGCGATGTACAGGCGCAGGATTTCGTTGGTGCCCTCGAAGATCGACAGGATGCGCGTATCGCGCGTGATCTGTTCATACGGGTATTCGCGCATGAAGCCGTTGCCACCGGCGATCTGCAGCGCCTCGTAGCTCGCCCGCTGCACGGCCTCGCTGGCGAAAACCTTGCTGATCGCCGCTTCGAGTGAATAGTCGGTACAGCCCGAATCGATATAGTGCGCGACCATCCAGACCGCGCTTTCGGCCGCGAAGCAGTCGACGGCGATCTGCGCGATCTTTTCGCGCACCAGACCGAAGTCGGCAATGGGCTTGCCAAACTGCTTGCGCTCCTTGGCCTGTGCGCAGGCCAGCTTGATCAGGGTCTTCATGCCCCCGACGGCGCCGCCACCGAGGCCGGTACGTCCGTTGTTCAGAATGGTCATGGCCACCTTGAAGCCTTTGCCCACGTCGCCCAGCACCTGATCGGCCGGCACCCGCACATCGCTGAAGGCGACCGTCGTCGTACTCGATGCGCGTATACCCATCTTGTCTTCATGCGGGCCGTGGCTGACCCCGGGCTGCCTGGCCTCGACGATGAAGGCGGTCATCTTGCCTTCGGGCGTATCGGTCCGGGCGAACACGGTATAGAAGTCCGCGATGCCACCGTTCGTGATCCAGATCTTTTCACCGTTGAGCGTCCAGCTGCCGTCGTCGTTGCACACCGCCTTGGTGCGCACGGAGGCCGCGTCGGAACCGGCGCCGGCTTCGGTCAGGCAGAACGCCGCAATGGTTTTTCCGCTGGCCAGGTCCGGCAGGTACCTGGCTTTCTGCGCATCGCTGCCGAACAGCAACAGCCCCTTCATGCCTATGGAACTGTGTGCGCCTATGGTCAGCGATACGGATGAATCGTGCGAGCTGGTTTGTGCCAACACCCGCGCATAGGCCGCGTTGGAAAGCCCGAGGCCGCCAAACTCTTCCGGAATGATCAGTCCGAACAAGCCCATGTCCCGCAGCGCCTGGATAAATTCCGGCGGCTGCTCGGCGTTGCGGTCATAGTGTTTGAGCGCACTGTGCTGGGGAGCCAGAAAATCGTCGATCGCATCCAGCATGGCGCCCAGCATTTCCCGATCGCGCTCACGCATGACCGGATACGGGAACAGGTTTTCTTCGACGATCTCACCAAAGAACAGGTTCTTCGCAACGCTCTGGTCGCGACGCAACGTTTCGGCGGGCGCACTGGCGGCAGCGGTAGCAGAAGTTTCCACGGCAAGTTCCATAGGCAGGACGCGATACGGCAGTGTGAAATCGCGGTGCGGTCGGGTGCAACAGAATTAGTGGATTGAGCGCTTGACGCGACTGTGATCGGCGCATGCGTTGCGTTGCAGCATGGCGCTACACGCTGCATGACCACTTCCAGTTGAATCTTGCGCTGCGGACGCACACGGGCAGCTTGCGCAGTCGACGCGGTGTTCTGCCGTGTCGGCATCCCGCCCCGGGGCGGCTCCGCCGGAAATTGCGCAGACCATCGGCGCGAATGTCATTCACTTGAACCGGCGCGGACGCGCCCGTGGCTGTCTGAGTTCCGCGCGGAACCGACGCCGCCGCATCAAGCAGACAGCACTGGTCACGGCCACGCTAGGCAGGCGGTTCGATCCGACCGCTTTCACTGCCGGAGCACCTTCATGCCCCCGCTGGATTCTTGCCCTCGCCGCATTGCTGGCCGCATTGCTGGCCACCCCAGCCAGCGCCACCGAATCACTGACCATCCGCAGCTATCCCGATACAGCGGCCTGCGGATTTCCATACCTATGGCGAGACCGTGGTAGCCGCACGCGACAGCAAGGTATCCCGTGCGGTCAATGATGTGATCGAGGATTCCGGCCTGCTGCGCCACGCCGGCGAGGGAGAATCGGACTACATCCAGCGCGTGCTGCAGAACCAGGCTGAGCTGCTGGCCGCGGACAAGTCCCACGCCGCCGGCAGCCATATCGTGATAGACCACGGCAACGGTGAGTTGTCCAGCTACGCACACCTGATACCGGGCTCAATCCGGGTCAAGGCCGGCGACACGGTACGTGCCGGACAGCCGCTGGGCAAACTCGGCCATTCCGGCAACTCCACCGAGCCTCATCTGCATTTCCAGGTCTGCGACGGCCCCGATCCGCTCTACTGCGCGGGACTGCCAGTGCAGTTCGACGAACTCGAAATCCTGCACAGTGATTTCGATCGCGCACTGCAGGCCGGTGACCATGTGATGGCGCGCTGAAGCGGCGGGCTGGCGCGGCGGCGGTCGGGTGAACAGGAGCCCCCGGCGCGGCCTATTGGGGGGCTAGAGTTTGGGAATACGCAGGGTCTTGCTGATCATCAGCGAGCCGGACACGGCATACATCAGCGCTAACGGATGCAGGGTCCACGGCCCCAGGTCGACAGCGCCGAACCAGAGCGCATCACCGATACGGCCTTGCCAGGCAGCAACGGCAACGGCCATGACCAGAAACAGGCTGGTCGGGATCGGCGTACCCTCGAAATACTTGACCTTGCCCGACTCATTCGTGGACAGCGCCTCGGCCGTAATGTTGTAGCGCGCCAGGCGGCTGACACCGCAGCAGACGAAGTACCCCAGGATGGCGCAGTCCCAGAGACCCCGCATACCGGCTGCATAACCGATAACGGCTGGTGCGACACCGAAGGAAATCACGTCAGCGAGTGAATCGAGCTCGCGGCCCAGCGCGGACTGCTGCTGGCGCCAGCGTGCGATGCGCCCGTCCAGCACATCAAACGCAAATGCCGCGGGGATGAATGCTGCGGCCAGCAGCAGGCCAATGCCGCTGCCCGGCTGCAGACTGGCCATGGCGGCAAAGACCGCCGCCATGCCGCAGGCCGCATTGGCCAGGGTGACCCAGTCGGCCAGATGGAACCCGCGAATCATGGAAAAGTGGTTTTTCTCGCTCATACCGGACTTCCCTGATCGGTCTGCATTGGCACCATTGCCGCCCCCACTGCCGGGCGAATGCTACAACGGGACGTCGCGCGCAGCGGATGATGGCTTGCAGCCTCAGGGAACCAGCTCGCGTTTCGGCTTCAGCGGCAATCGTCCGCGCCAGTACTGCACCAGCAGCCAGCCGCCCAGCATGCCGCCCAGATGAGCAAAATGCGCGGTACCGGCCTCAGTACCGGTTACGCCGTGAAATATCGATATACCGCCAAGTACCAGGGCCAAGGTACGGGCCTCGAGTTCACCCGGCAACGGAATCAGCAGCAGCTTGCGATCAGGGTATAGCGACGCCGCAGCGGCAAGCAATCCGTAGATCGCTCCCGACGCACCAACAGTAGCCCCCGCCCCGTCGCCGAGGCCGAGCACCAGCTGACATAAGCCAGCGCAAACCAGGCAGAACAGATAGTAGTAGGCGAAATGGAGGCTGCCCATGCAGCGCTCCAGCAGGGGCCCGAACAGCAGCAAACCCAGCAGGTTGATCGCGATATGACCCAGGCCGCCGTGCAGGAATCCATAGGTCAGCAGTTGCAGCGGCTGAAAGCCCGCCACGATGGCGCGCTCGCCCAGCATGCCAATCACATGCTCGCCGGGTGGCCATAGCGCCAGATTCAGCAGCACCTTGCCACCGAGCACCCACTGCGCCGCAAACAGGGCGAGATTCAGGATGGTCAGCCAGACGACGACTAGCGGTGGGGTCATGGGGCGCGCAGCGCTAACGCGCCGGTGTTGTTCAGGACAGGAGCACAAGCTTGTCCGGGCTGCACAGCCTTGGCAAGCTCGCCACTTTGGGCAGACGGACATCGCATGCAATCCGACCAGCTAGATGGCCTAGAACGGGCTCTGGCCGCGACACCTGACAACCAGCCGCTGGCCGAACTGCTGCTCGGCGCCTGTGTGGACGCCAACGACCATGCGCGCGCCTGTCGCGTGCTCGACAGCCTGTCGGCGCAGCAGCTGACGGCCCTGCCATTGGCGTTGCGCCTGCGCCTGTCGCGACTGGCCGGCCTGCGTGGCGATAACCAGCGCGCGTTGCAGCTTGTCGGCGACGATGCACCAGAAGCCGCACTGGCTCGTGCACGCGCATTGATTGCGCTGAATCGTCGCGACGATGCCGAGCGCGAATACCAGCGTGCCGTCGAGCGCAACCCGACCCTTGAGGACGAACGCCTCGCCGCCGAACTGCGCGGCAAGGTCGTCTCCCTCGACAGCGCACGGCGCTTTGGTGCCGAACGCACCGTCGCCGCCGACGAGGTCGACGCCGAAAACGTAGTGCGCCGCATCGGTCCTGAAACCGAGCGGATTACCTTTGCCGAGGTCGGCGGGCTGGCCGAAATCAAGCAGCAGATTCGCCGCCGCATTATCACGCCCTTCCAGAAACCTTCCCTGTTCGACCGTTTTCGGCGCAAGGCCGGTGGCGGCATATTGCTGTTCGGTCCGCCCGGCTGCGGCAAGACCCTGCTGGCGCGCGCAACCGCCGGCGAATGCGGTGCGAAATTCTTCAACATCGCCATCAGCGATGTGCTCGACATGTGGATGGGTGAATCCGAGCGCAAACTGCATGCGCTGTTTGAGCAAGCCCGGCGCAGCGCACCAGCCGTCATGTTCTTCGATGAAATCGAGGCGCTCGGCGGCAAACGGGAATACTCGCGCGAAGCGACGACGGCCAAGCTCGTGAGCCAGTTCCTGGCCGAACTCGACGGCTTCGCACAGAACAATCAGGGCGTACTGATCCTTGGGGCAACCAATGTGCCCTGGGCCGTGGATCCTGCGTTCCGGCGCCCGGGCCGCTTCGATCGCGTGCTGTTCGTGCCGCCGCCCGACCAGGTCGCGCGCGAGGAAATTCTTGCCACGCTGCTGCGCGACCGCCCGGTCGCCGGCACCATTGATCTGCCCGGGCTGGCCCGCACGACCTCGACATTTTCGGGCGCTGATCTGCGCCATCTGGTCGACAGCGCCGCCGACGAGGCGATCGAGGCCAGCCTGACCGCCGGGGAGGAAGTGCCGCTCAACGCCGAGCATCTCAAGATCGCGCTGAGCCAGGTGCGGCCCACAACGCTGGAATGGCTGACTACCGCGCGCAACTACGCGCGTTACGCGAACGAGAGCGGGCAGTACGACGAGGTACTGGAATTCCTGCGCCGCCATGGGAAACCGTAGTCATGGCCACCTATCAGCTGCCCGATGAGCCCCGCCCCAATGCCCTGCAGGCTATCGTCACCGACCCCATGTGGCCCTTCCTTGGCACGCTGCTGATCGGCCCCTGGTTCGGCCTTGCCTGGTTTGCCGTCAACAGCGCCGCGCTGGGCAGCCCGACGCTAAAGCGGGAGCTGGCACTGATCGGACTGGCGCTAGGCGGCAAGGCCGTCGCCTTGCTCACTCTGTTTGCGGCGCTGGAAGCCGGCTGGGTCGACAAGGGCGCCATGCCTTACCTGTATTTGATCGCGCTCGGCATCCTGCTGTCGGCCACCTATGGCGTCTACCTGCTGCAGGCACGCACGTTTGAACTGTTCACCCATTTTGGCGGCCAGGCCAAGAACGGCGTCGTCGTCCTGCTGGTCGCCATGGCCGTGGTACGCCCCTACGTGACACCACTGATCAGCGGCGGTTTGCTGGGTCTGGTGCTGCTATGAACACCAGCAACGCCAGTTCACTGTTTGCGCTTGCGCGGCAGCAGATGCAGCAAGGCCATATCGACGGGGCAATCCAGAGCCTGATTGGTGTATTGAGCCTGGAGGTGCAGAACGCAGCTGCACACGCCTTGCTGGCACTCTGCCTGGTCGATCGCAAGCGCCTGGCCGCGGCCGAGCACGAAGCACGTGCGGCGCTGGCGATAGAGCCGCAGAGCGCCCTCGCCCATCTCGCCCTGGGCAAGGTGCACTATGCACGGCGCCGTATCCAGGCCGCGGAAGCAAGTTTTCGCGAAGCGGCTGCGCTCGATCCGCAGAGTGATATGCCGCCACATGCGCTGGGCGCGCTCTATCTCAATCAGCGCCGGATGGCGCCAGCAGGCGAATGCATCAATACGGCGATCGAACTCGATCCGGGCGACCCGTCCAACTTCTCGCTGCTCGCGCTGTGGCATCTGCGCAATAACGATCCCGAACGCGCCGCGGCGGTCGCGCGCGAAGTGCTAGGCCAGTCACCGGACGAGCACGAGGCCCTGGTCGTACTCGGCTGGGCGGAACTGCGGCTGGGCCGAGTCGATGCGGCCTATGAACACGCCGTCTGGGCGGTGCGTAACGCTCCGGCCGCCGAAGATGCCTTGGAGCTGCTGTGCGCGGTCAAGGCGCGACGCAATCCCCTGTTGGGGCTTTGGTTTCGCGTCAGCGCGTTTATCGCCGGCGGCAGCGGCACGCGGACCATCCTGCTGCTGGTGGGCATGTTCCTCGGCGTGCGCCTGGTTTCACTGCTGCTCGGCGATCTGGGCTACCCGTCGGCAGCCCAGTTCGTCAGTGGTGCCTGGCTGGCGTTCTGCGTCTATAGCTGGGTTGCTCCCACCATTTTCCAGCGCATGCTGCGCAAGGAACTGGAGCAGGTGCGCCTGCGCCCGGATTTCTAGGCGTGCCGATCAGCGAACCACTGGTAGCGCAGATGGCGACCGCGTTGCAGGAGGGCGGCTGGTGCCTGGCAACCGACTTCCTGCCGGCTCCGACCATAGCGGCGCTTGCCGCCGATTGCCGCGCCCGCGACGAGGCCGGCGAACTCGCAGACGCCACAACCGGCCGCAGCCGGTTGCGCACCACTACGGCCTTGCGCGGCGACCGCACGCGCTGGTTTGACGAAGCCGCGCTGAGCGCTGCACAAACGGCGTACTGGTCGGCAATGCACACGCTGCGGCTGACACTCAACCGCCGCCTCCTGCTCGGACTGGAAACGCTGGAAGCCCACTACGCGCTTTACCCACCCGGTGCGGGCTATGCGCGCCACCGCGACCGCTTTCGCGACCACGACGCCCGCGTGCTGTCATCCGTGCTGTATCTGAATCACGACTGGAGCAGCGACGCCGGCGGCCAGCTGCGTCTCCATCTGCCGGAGAGCAAGCAGGACATAACACCAACCGGCGGCACGCTGGTGCTGTTTCTTTCCGCCGAGATCGAACACGAAGTGCTGCCGGCGCACCGCGAGCGGCTGAGCATTGCAGGCTGGTTTCGCCGGCGCGAACTCGACTGAGCGGGAAGGCCGCTAGCCCGACGCCCTGCACCGCTCGCCAGGTTCTGACTGTGTTCCGCACAACAGGGCCGGCAAGCCAGCCCTGTTGCTGATGCAAAAGCAAGTTCTCAGTTACGCGGTGGCGTGTTCTCGGCGAAATACTCGTGGCTGTCGGCGTTGTCGACCGCACGCGCCGGGTTGCTGATCGCAAGATTGTGCGCCGGGCCCTGGCCATAAGCCCAGTCGTCGGTGCCGCCCATCACGTTGAAGTGACTGACTTCGTGGACGATGGTGCCAGCACGCGAGTCGGTACCGGTGTTCGGTGCCGACCAGAACGCATTGCAAAGATAGATGCGATACGGCTGGTTCGGGTACACATAGGCGTAGTAGCTGTCCGTGCAGGTGCAGTCGAACGTAAACGGCTGCGACGACAAGGCGCCATAGATATTGTTGAAATGTGTACGAACCGTCGAGTAGCGCGAACTGTTATACGTGCCGAACCACCAGGTATAGCGGCTACCCTGAGTGCCTGCGGTCAGATAGCTGCGCGAATTGTTCGCATAGCTAGTCGCCGACGTGCGGGCAGTCGCTATCTGGCTTTGACGCGTAGTACTGCAGCCGACAAAACTGTTGGTCGCGGCCAGCACACCGACAGCTGCTTTTGCTGCTTCGTCGAACGAGTCCGGTGCGGCGTCGGCAAAAATCGTGATGCTGTCACCACCGACACGATCAAACTCCAGCGCGCCCGCCTGCACCCCACCACGCTTGGCATCAGCCGCCGAGCGAATCACCTCTGATGCATTGCGCTCGTAGCGCACGCTGAATTGGCCGCCCTTGCGCATGTCGTAGTAGGCGCTGAGGTCAACCTCGGCGGTAATGCTCTGGCCCGGTGCGAGTTCGACATAGTCGTTTTCGGTCGGCATGCCGCGCTTGACCAGACGACCGACATAGGCGACGGGTTCACCGTTCTGCATCACGCTGAACAGATTGTTATTCACTCCGTCTATCGGCGTCTGCCAACGCAGGACCTGAACCGCGGACGCCGTCGTATTGCTGAGGCTATACACGATCTTGCCACTGCCAAATTCCTTCTGCGACGGCGGGCTGAGTCTGAGCTCCAGACCCGCAGCATTTGCCGCCGCCATTCCTCCCATCCCCAACACAAGCACGGCAAAACCTGCATACATTTTCTGCATGGCGTTTTCCTCAAGTGATGTAGGCACCGCCCCCCAGCGGTGAGCGCTGTGGACACAGCGCCGTCGATCAGCGTATGCGCTAAGTCCCCTCACAGCAACAAATCGTTGCGCTGCACCGCAACACATGACCGCGATGGCAAAAAACAAACAAGTTTACAGTTGCCCCTTGCAGCCTCGTGTTATCAATGCCGAGCCCGCCGCATTCAAGCCGAGGCGGAGCGACCGGACCGGCGTGCGGACGATGCGCCGTCGCAGGTATGGACTTGCATCGTCCTGACAAGGGAGAGATCCGGATGAGCATGGGTAAGCGACTAGGCGCTGAGTTTCTCGGCACCTTCTGGCTAGTCCTCGGCGGTTGCGGCAGCGCTGTGCTTGCCGCGGCGGTGCCGGCGCTAGGTATAGGCTTCAGCGGGGTATCACTCGCCTTCGGCCTGAGCGTGCTGACCATGGCCTACGCCGTAGGCCATGTGTCCGGCGGGCATTTCAATCCGGCCGTTTCTCTGGGCCTGGTCATCGGCGGGCGTTTTGCAGCGAAAGACCTGCTCGCCTATGTGATTGCACAAGTATGTGGCGCGATCGCAGCCGGCGGCGTGCTGTATCTGATCGCCAGCGGCAAGGCGGGTTTCGATGTCGCGGCGGGCTTTGCTTCCAACGGCTACGCGGAACACTCACCTGGAGGCTATTCGCTGACCGCGGCGCTGATCTGCGAAGTCGTGCTGACCGCGTTTTTCCTGATCGTGATACTCGGCGCCACCGATGCGCGCGCACCGGCCGGTTTCGCCCCCATTGCGATAGGGCTGTGCCTTACCCTGATCCATCTGATCAGCATCCCGGTCACGAATACCTCGGTAAACCCTGCGCGCAGCACCGGCGTAGCCTTGTTCGCCGGCGGCTGGGCGGTGCAGCAGCTGTGGCTGTTCTGGGTGGCTCCGTTGCTTGGAGCGGCAGTCGGCGGAGTCATCTACAAGGCCTTGCTGGCGGATAGCAGACGCTGAACGCCAGACATTCATGGCGGCTATCACGACGCAGAAACCGTACGCAAGGATCCGCACACAAAAGACAAAAACAAAAAAGCGGCAAAAGCCGCCTTTTTGTCTCAAGAGCAAGTGGAATTACTTCTTCGCAAACAGATGCTCGACGCCTGCGCGCTCTTCACGCAGTTCCTTGTCGGTCGCGTCCATACGCGCCCGCGAGAACTCGTTGATCGCAAGACCCTGGACGATCTGGAACTTGCCGTCCTTGCAGGTACAGGGATAGCCGTAGATCACGCCCGGCGCGATGCCGTAGCTGCCATCGGACGGAATGCCCATCGAGACCCAGTCGCCTTCGTCCGTACCCAGCGCCCAGTTGCGCATGTGGTCGATCGCCGCCGACGCTGCCGAAGCCGCCGACGAAGCACCGCGTGCCTTGATGATGGCGGCGCCACGCTGCTGCACAGTGGGGATAAAGCTGCTTTCGTACCAGGCCTGGTCAATCTGGTCCAGCGCTGGCTGGCCCTTGATGCGGGCGTGATGCACATCCGGATACTGCGTCGAGCTGTGGTTGCCCCAGATCGTGACTTTCTGGATATCGGTATTGAGCGCGCCGGTCTTTTCCGCGAGCTGGCTGATCGCCCGGTTGTGATCCAGGCGCACCATGGCGGTAAAGCAGTTCGGGTCCAGGTCGGGCGCGTTCTGCTGCGCGATCAGCGCATTGGTATTGGCCGGGTTGCCGACGACCAGCACCTTGACATTGCGCTTGGCGTGGTCGTTGATGGCCTTGCCCTGCGGCGCAAAGATCGCGCCGTTGGCTTCCAGCAGATCCTTGCGCTCCATGCCCGGGCCGCGCGGACGCGCGCCGACGAGCAGCGCGTAATCGACATCCTTGAACGCAACATTGACGTCGTCGGTCGCGACGATGCCGTGCAGGGTCGGGAAGGCACAGTCGTTGAGTTCCATTACCACACCCTGCAGCGCAGGCAGCGCCGGCGTAATTTCGAGCAGGTGCAGAATGACCGGCTGATCCGGGCCGAGCATGTCGCCGGCAGCAATACGGAACAGCAGCGCGTAGCCGATCTGGCCGGCGGCACCGGTGACGGCAACTCGAACGGGGGCTTTCATGGATAACTCCTGAGCTCTGTGGCGGGTCTTGCCCGCCGGTCGGGGAAATGGGCCGAGCCCGTTTCCGGGATAGGGTTAATTCAACTGCACGGGGTAACCGTGCTGGGACAGCTTTTTGCCTAGCTGCCCGGGGTCGTAACCGTGAATGACGTCCTGGCCAATAACGGTGATGGGCACGCCACGGCCGCCAAGTGCGTTATACGCGTCATAGCCCGCGCCGCCGTCTTCAACATCCAGTTCGGTATAGGGAACCTTGGCCGTATCCAGCGCGGACTTGAGTTGTTTGCAGTAGCCACACCATTCTGCAACCAGCAGTACGACACCACTATCACCAGTCTGCCGGCGCGGGTCGGCGCGTTCGATCTCACGTTTCTTGTTCCATACAAGGCCAGCGAGCAACACCACACCAGTGACGGCAAGCAGCTTGTATGGGCTCAGGTTCATGGGCTTACTTCAGCTCGGCAAAGAATTCAGCGAAGCGCCTCAAGCCGTCAGCAAGCTGGGCGGTCGGGCAGGTATAGGAGATGCGTAATCCCTTGGGCTCGCCGAAGGCCGAACCCGGCACGCAGGCCACGCCTTTGGCCTGAAGCAGCGCATTGCAGAAGTCGATATCGCTATCGATCCTGACCCCTTCGTGGCTCTTGCCAAAGGCGCAGGAGATATCCGGGAATACGTAGAAAGCTCCCTGTGGGCGCGGGCATTTCACGCCCGGAATCGCGTCCAGCATGGCCAGCACCTGATCCCGCTTGCCCTGGAACTCAAGATTCTTCTGCTGCGGAACATCCTGGGGCCCGGTCAATGCGGCGACTGCCGCGGCGGTGACCATTTCCGGAATGTTCGTAATGTGATTCGAGTTCATCGTGACCATGGCCTGGGCCACGACCTCCGGACCGGCAATGAAACCGACACGCCAGCCCGGCATACCGTAGGTCTTGGAAATCGAATCGACATGGATCACACGGTCGCGCAGCTCGGGACGCGCGTTGATGAAATTGTGATAGCCAATGCCGTCAAACACCATGCGGTTGTAGATGTCGTCGCAGATGATCCAGACATCCGGATGCCGCACCAGCACCTCGGCCAGCGCCGCTATTTCGTCCTTGGTGTAGACCATGCCCGTCGGATTGGACGGGTTGTTGAACAGGAACACCTTCGTGCCCGGCAGCGCCGCGTCGAGCTGTGCCGGAGTGAGCTTGTAGTTCTGTTCGGCCGGGCATGGCAACAGCTTGGTCTTGGCACCGACGATGTCGGCGATGTCGACATACGTGGTCCAGTACGGCACCGAGAATGCGATGGTGTCGCCCGGATTCAGCAGCGCTTCGGCCAGGTTATAGAGCACGTGCTTGGCACCAATGCCAGTCGCCACGTTCTTGCGCGTGTAGCCGGCCAGGCCGGCTTCCTCGAGATGATGCAGATACGCATCGAGCAGCGCGTCCGCGCCACGATTGGAACCGTACTGGCCGGAATCCTTGGCCAGAGCCTCACGTACCGCTGCGTACACGTGCTCGCCGGGCAGGAAGTTGGGGACGCCGATGGAAAAGCTGACGATGTCGCGGCCTTCGGCCTTGAGCTGCTTGGCCTTCTCGGCCACTGCCATGATGGCGCTGGGCTTTGCGCGCCCCATGCGCTCAGCTAACTTGAGCATGTGTGTTCTCGCGGAATCGGGGGGAGAAAATCGGCGCGAAATGCTAGCACAGTGCGCTGCAGCCTCCGGCCCGACTTTTGGCGATAAGCGCGGCGGAGTACAGTGCAGCTGCGTCAAGAACCCTGACCGCGGAGGATGTGCAGATGATGTACTGGATTGGAATGTTCGTAGCCGGTCTCATAGTCGGCGTCATAGCCAAACTGCTGATGCCAGGCAAGGATCCAGGCGGCTTTTTCGTAACCGGACTGATTGGCATCGCCGGCATGTTCGTAGGCGGATTCCTGAGCAGCTTGCTGTTTGGCGTGCCAAGGGCCGGCTTCCAGCCCTCGGGTTACATCGGCGGCATCATCGGCGCACTGATCCTGCTGTACATCTACCGACTGGCGATGAAATCGCGCACCTAAACAGGTCCGCTGGCATAGACCTGGTCGAAACACGGCGGGACCACAATGGCCCCGCCGTTTCTGCGTTATTTGGCCTTGAAACCTGCCGCGTCAAGCTTGGCATTCCAGTCGTCTACACGCGCCTTCTGCGCAGCCAGCAATGCCGACGTGTCGCCTTCTATGCGGATGGAGCCGATCTTGTCGCCGCCGCGAATCGCGTCGACGATGGCTTGCCCCTCACCAATGACCTCCCCAAACACCGTGTGCTTGCCATCGAGCCAATTGGTCGGCACGTGCGTAATGAAGAACTGGCTGCCATTCGTGCCGGGACCGGCGTTGGCCATCGACAGGATACCGGGCTTGTTGTGCTTGAGGTCGGGCCGGCATTCGTCCTCAAAACGGTAACCGGGCCCGCCCATGCCGCTACCGTGAGGGCAGCCGCCCTGGACCATGAAATCCGGAATGACGCGGTGAAAGTTAAGGTTGTCGTAGTAGCCGCGCTGGGCGAGATTGACGAAATTGGCCACAGTCACTGGCGTCTTGTCGGCATGCAGACGCAGTTGGATGGTGCCGCGACCGGTTGCGATATGGGCGATCAGTTCGTTGCTCATGCAGTTCTCCAGAAAAGGGCTGCGCATGATAGCCCGGAGATCCGCCCGACAGCTGCGCCTGCGCTTATACTTCAGCGTTGCTGAAGCCTGTTCGGCCCATTGCAGCCGCTGCGTGCAGAAGGGGGTTACTGCCGCGCTCGCTGCGTTGTTATGAGGCTTGTTCGGCGCCAGGGCGGCTCAGATGTGCAAAAAGTCGCCCCTATTTCGTAGTTGTACAGAGGCTCCGAAAACGCCCGCACGATATGGCGGCAACGCCTCGCTGTCGGCCTCACTACCCCATCAAACCACGGAAGATCTGCATGTCGTTTATCCAACGCTCTCTTGTCGTGGCCGCTATCGTTAGCGGCCTAGGATTGTCCGCCTGCCAGCGCGACACGGGCCCGGCCGCCGTCACCGCACTGGACTCAGCCGCAGCCACGCGCGCAGCAACCGCCATCGCAAGTCCAGCATGGCTGCGTGAGCGCCTGCCCGAGCATACGGTCGGCTATCTGCGCATCCCGTCTCCCTGGAGCCTTGCCGCCGCACCGAATGGCCGTGCACTGGACACGGCGCTGGCCAGCGAGGCACATACCAAGCTCATAGCCGACCTACGCGCCGGCATCGCAAAAGATCCGCTGCTGCAGCAGGCCGGCGCAGCACCAGCACTGGCGTTGCTGCTGGATGATCTGGCGGGTCCGGTCGAAATCGCGATCGTCGACGGCAGCGATATCGCCAATCCGGCAAGCAATGTATTGGTCTCTGTTCCACTGAAGTTCGCCGATGTCGCGGCGCTGAACGCGCGCCTGGCTGAGGCCAAGGCCTCGGCGCTGATCCCGCCGCTGGATGCGGAAGGCAAGGCCAAGCTCACCGGCAATGGTTTTGTGCGCTTCGACGCAACAACCAAACGACTTTACGCCCTGTTCGGCGTGGCCGCTTCAGCACCGGCGCTGGATCTGCTGATCCAGCAGACCGGACAACCGCGCGCACATGCCATGCATGCGACAGAAAAGGAAGTCGACGCCTCTGGCCACGGCTTGTTCTACTGGATGAGCCTCAAGGGTGTTACCGGCATGGCGGCTGCACAAATGCCGTCCGCACAGCCCGGCACCGCCCTACGCGACTTCCTCGATCATGGCCAAAGCATCGCGGCAGGCTGGGGTACCGTCAGCAACCGCGGGCGCCTGCAGGTACAGCTCGCAGCACCGGGCGCACGCCTGCTCAGCTATTTTGCACCGCGCGATTTCAGCGCGGCAATCAAGACCGCGGGCCATCCGGAATGGGCCATGACGATGGCTTTGCCGTCGACCACGCAGATTAACCAGATCGAAGCCAATCTCGACGCCGATTTCGGTGCCGGGACTCGCGAGGCGTATACGAAAGCACGCGAGACGTGGAAGGCAGAAATCGGTGCCGACCCCGTGGAACTGCTCGGCGCACTCGGTGGCAATCTGGTCACGTTTGAAGATGCAGCAGGCACCTATACCGCGTTGCAAGTGCCGGATCGTGCTGCGCTCTACGCGAAACTCGACGAAATTAGCAGCAAGCTAAAGTGGTCGCGCGAAACCATCAAGGTCGGCAAAGCGACCGTGCACCACCTCTATGTGCCGAGCCTGGCCAACCTCGCCAAGCAGCTGGCCAAACAATCCGAAGGCGAAAAATCGGCAACTGACGCGTGGTTCGAGCTCTATACACGCGCAGGCACACACGCGTACTGGACCGAGGAGGGGGATTACCTCGTATTCGCCGACCTGCCCCAGGCACTGGCCGACAGAACCGAAGCCAAGCTTGATGCCGATCTTGGCCAGTGGCTGCGCAACAACCAATCCTATGATCCGAATGCGACCTTGCTCGGCATTACTGGCAAGACACGCAATGCCCAGCGCAGGGTGTACTACGCCTATTTGCTTGGCCTGCAGTACGCCGCCGACTTACTCGGCCAGAAAGTCGCCCTAGCGAATCTGCCCCATGCGGCCACGCTCAACCTGCCCGTAGAAGGGGCAACAGGCCTGGCACTCGATGTAACCAGGGACCGCATTGGATTGAGCCTGGTCTATGAACAGAATCCAGCCGAAATCCTGCTAGGAACCGGCGGCATTGCCGCAGTGGCGACCGTCGGCATACTCGGTGCGATCGCCTTGCCGGCTTACCAGGATTACACCGCACGGGCGCAGGTTGCTCAGGCGGTCAGTGATGCCTCCAGCTACAAGGCGGCTATCTCCGCCCACTACGAGTCGACGGGCGAGCTGCCGGCCGATGATGATGCACTCGAACTTCCCGAATTCGGCGACTCGACCAAATACCTCACGAGTTGGTATGTCGACGATGGCGCCATCGTGCTGACTTTTGGGGACGAGGCCAACAAGGCGCTGGATCAGCTCACCTTGGTGCTTACGCCACGACTGCTCGACGGCACGATTGTCTGGCAGTGTGGCGATGGCCCGGTCGATGACGCGGCCGAGACCATCGGTGCAACGGCCGAAACGACGACCGTGCCGGCCAAGCTGTTGCCCAGCGACTGCAAGCCCTGAGGAGCAGCCGGCCAGACGCTGATCCTGCCGGCATCTGGCCGCCCCCCCCGGTCGACGCAGCCGTTTCAACCTGGTCGCGGGATTCAACCGCCATTGCGCAGAGGCGGGCCGATGGCCTGCCTCTGCAAGCAGGGTGTTGCGGCGCGGCAAAGCGACACAAACCGGGTTATAATCGGGCATCTCTTTCCTAACCAGAGTCCCTCCGGTCACCGGCGGGCGAGTCGCTATGTCCATCGAAAAGCTCCGCA
Organism: Rhodanobacteraceae bacterium; assembly: GCA_016790075.1. Lineage (GTDB taxonomy): Bacteria > Pseudomonadota > Gammaproteobacteria > Xanthomonadales > Rhodanobacteraceae > Tahibacter. The sequence continues at coordinate 26,856 of JAEUPP010000077.1, forward strand.
ATATCGCCATCGTCGCCCACGTCGACCATGGCAAGACCACCCTCGTCGACCAGTTGCTCAAACAATCGGGCACGCTGAGCGAACGGGCTGTGGTTCCGGACCGCGTCATGGACAGCAACGATCTCGAGAAGGAACGCGGCATCACGATTCTCGCGAAGAACACCGCTATCCGCTGGAAGGACTACCGCATCAATATCGTCGATACTCCTGGGCATGCGGACTTCGGCGGTGAAGTCGAGCGCGTGCTGTCGATGGTTGACTCGGTGCTTGTGCTCGTCGACGCATTTGACGGTCCCATGCCGCAAACCCGCTTCGTTACGCAGAAAGCGTTCCAGATGGGGTTCAAGCCGATCGTCGTCATCAACAAGGTGGATCGTCCTGGCGCCCGCCCGGACTGGGTGCTCAACGCGACGTTCGACCTGTTCGACCGCCTCGGTGCAACCGACGAACAGCTCGACTTCCCCGTTGTCTACGCTTCCGGTCTGCAGGGCTACGCCGGCCTCGACGACTCGGTACGCGAAGGCAATATGGATCCGCTGTTCCAGGCCATCGTCGACCGCGTGTCGGTACCGCAGGTCGACCCGGACGGCCCGTTCCAGATGCGCGTGAGCCAGCTCGACTACAACTCCTATGTCGGCATTATCGGCATAGGCCGGGTACAGCGCGGAAAGGTCAAGACCAACCAGAACGTGGTCGTCGTCGACCGCGAAGGCAAGCGCCGCCAAGGCCGCGTGCTGCAGGTGCTGGGCTTTATGGGTCTGGAGCGCCACGAAGTGCCCGAAGCTCAGGCCGGCGACATTATCGCGATCAGCGGCATTGAAGGCCTGGGCATTTCCGACACGATCTGCGCACCGGATGCCGTCGAGGCGCTGCCGGCGCTGACCGTCGATGAACCGACGATCAGCATGACGTTCCAGGTCAACAACTCGCCGTTCGCCGGCAAGAAGGAACACTCCGGTGGCAAGTTCCTGACCTCGCGCCAGTTGCGCGACCGCCTGCACCGCGAACTACTGCACAACGTCGCCCTCAAGGTCGAGGACACCGCCGAGGCGGAAAAATTCAAAGTTTCCGGACGCGGTGAATTGCACTTGTCCATCCTGATCGAAACCATGCGCCGCGAAGGCTACGAGCTTGCGGTGTCGCGTCCGGAGGTCATCGTCAAGGAAATCGACGGTCAGATGATGGAGCCGTACGAGCAGCTTGTCGTCGATCTGGAAGAACCCTACCAGGGCGGCGTCATGCAGCGCCTGGGCGAGCGCAAAGCACAGCTCAAGAATATCGAACCGGACGGCCGTGGTCGCGTGCGCATGGAATACCTGATTCCAGCGCGCGGCCTGATCGGCTTCCAGACCGAATTCCGCACGATCACAGCCGGCACCGGCCTGTTGTTCCATGTATTCGACCACTACGGCCCCAAGGCCGAAGGCGCGATCGCTTCACGCCCGAATGGCGTCATGATCTCCAACGGCACCGGCCCTTCGCCCGCCTACGCCCAGTTTGCGATGCAGGAACGCGGTCGCCTGCTGATCGAGGCCGGCGAGGAAGTCTATGAGGGGCAGCTCGTCGGCATTCACGCCAAGGACAACGACCTCACCGTGAACGCACTGCGCGCCAAGCAGCTGACGAACTTCCGTGCTGCGGGCAAGGACGATGCGCTGAACCTAACTCCGCCGATCAAGATGTCGCTGGAACAGGCGCTCGAATTCATCGAAGACGACGAACTGGTCGAAGTTACCCCGCTCGCAATCCGGTTGCGCAAGAAGCACCTGACCGAGAACGACCGCAAGAAGCACTCGCGCGCAGCCTGAGCCACCACGCCGCGCTGGTTCGCCAGCGCAGGCAGGCTGATCGACAACGGAACGAAATAGTCATGCTCTTTTCTGAGCGTGTTGCCGTCGCCGCTCCTGCTGTATGACAGTGCGTAAGGAAACATCCCCGATCAGCACCAGCGTTTCCCGTACCAGGCTGCATTTCGACATGTCGGCGCAGCACGATGATCGCGCCGCCATGTATGGAGAGGGCTGCGCTGAGTTCTACGATGAAATCTACGCACCAGCAACGCGCATTGCGGTCGAACGCCTTGCTGCGCTCGCTGCTGAGGGCCCGGTGCTGGAAGCCGGCGTCGGTACCGGCCGCTATGCGCTGCCGCTGGCCACACGCGGCATTGCAGTACACGGCATTGATGCTTCAGCAGCCATGCTCAGCATAGTGCGGAGCAAAGCCGGATCGCTGCCAATAACGACAACACTCGCTGACTTTTCAACCACCGCAGTAGCCGGTACCCATCGGCTGGTCATATGCCTGACGAATACACTGACCCTGTTGCCCGACGCAGTGCGGCAATCGCAGGCGGTCGCGCATTTTGCTGCGGCGCTGGATGAGCAGGGCTCGGTGCTGATCGAGACCACGCACGTAGTGGGTGACAGCTCTATCACGCTGACCGACGTGATGCTCGATACACGTCGCGGCAAGCGCCGCTATCGGGCCGAGTGCCGCCACGTCGATACCACACATCTTGACCTCTGGGCTGCAGAAGCGGGCCTGCGGCGCATCGCTCGCTGGCGTGACTGGCATCGCAGACCGTGGAATGGCGAGCAGGGCAACGTGCTGTCTCTGTATCGGAAACGTACGCAGAGCCAGCAGTGCCACACTCGCGCCGCTATCACCACCGATCCTTGAGACCGCGCTGCCTTCAGGTCGCAGCGGTGACCGGCGTGGCCTGGGCCTGCTTGCGCACGATCAGCATGGCCATTTCGATGGATTGCTCGTAATTCAAACGAGGATCGACGTTCGACTTGTACGCACGCGCCAGATCAGTCTCGGTAAGGTCGCGCGCGCCTCCAAGGCATTCAGTCACGTTTTCACCGGTCAATTCGAGATGTACCCCGCCTAGACGCGTGCCGCAGGCTGCATGGATATCGAACGCACGCTCGAGTTCAGAGCGGATGTTTTCGAAGCGGCGTGTCTTTACCCCGGACGAAGTCGACTCCGTATTGCCATGCATGGGATCGCAACTCCAGAGCACGCGTGCCCCCTCAGCTTTGACGGCTTCGACCAGCGGTGGCAGGTGCTGTGCGATCTTGTCGGCTCCCATGCGATGCAGCAAGGTGAGGCGACCGGGTTCATTGTCCGGATTCAAGGTCGCAACAAGTCGCTTGAGCTGCTCGGGTTTGACCGATGGTCCGATCTTGACCGCAATCGGATTGCGGATGCCGCGGAAATACTCGACATGGGCGCCGTCAACGTCGGCGGTGCGCATGCCTATCCAGGGGAAATGGGTCGACAAGTTGAACCAACCCCACTGGCGCGGCACCTGGCGTGTCTGCGCCTGCTCGTAGTGCAGTACTAGCGCCTCGTGCGAGGTGTAGAAGTCAACCCGTGAGAAGCTGCCGATCGGCGCACCGTGCAGCGTTTCCATGAAACGCAGGGAATCGCCGATGGATTCAACCATGCGCTGATACTCATTCTGCAACGGCGAGTACCTGACCCAGTCGAGATCCCAATATTCCGGGTGATGCAAGTCAGCGAATCCACCGTCGATCAGCGCTCGCACAAAATTCATCGTCAGCGCTGAATGGGAGTGTCCTTCAACCAGACGTTGCGGATCTGGGCGGCGGGCTCCGGGCGAGAATTCGACCGCGTTGACGATGTCACCACGGTAGCAAGGCAAGGTGACGCCATCACGGGTTTCCGTATCGGCCGAACGCGGCTTGGCGTACTGGCCAGCAAAGCGGCCAACGCGCACGACGGGCAGCTTGAGTCCGTGTGTCAGCACCAGGCTCATCTGCAGCAGCACCTTGAGCCGGTTCGAGATCAGCGCGGACGAACAGTCGTCGAAGCTCTCGGCGCAATCACCACCTTGCAACAGGAACCGGCGCCCTTCTTGAGCCTCGGCAATCTGCTTGCGCAGCGCGATGACTTCCCAGGACGTGACCAGTGGCGGCAGGTTGCGAAGCTTCGTGAGCGCCTGGTCAAGCTCAACCGCATCGGAATAGTTAGGCTGCTGTACCGCGGTACGCGACTGCCAGGACGAAGGGCTCCAGTCTTTGGCTTCGCGGACTGGCTGGATATGGCGTTCGGTCTGACTCATGGCGCGGCCTTGCTGCGGTGCGAAAAACGATCTTGCCATACGGTCGCCATGACGCAAGCGCATGAGCGCCTGCGCAAGCACCAGACGTTATGGCGATTTAGCGTAAGGTGCCGTACGGTCGCGGCGGCCTACGCCAGGCGGCGACTAGCGCAAACACGGTCAGGCCGATGAACCAGACCAGACACCAGGCCGGCATCGACAGACCGAGAAAACTCCAGTCGACCTTGGCGCACTCACCCGAGCCCGTAAGCACGAGCTGCAGAGTTTTCGACAGCGGGAAGGTATCGAGCATGAAGTTGAGGCCGGGACCACAAGCCGGCACTTGATCTGCCGGCAGGTGGGTCAACCAGACATGGCGTCCGGCGATCAACGCCCCGACGATGCCGCCAACACCGACCAGCAGCGCATAGACCTTGCGCCCACCGGCACGGGGACCATGTAACGCCCCCAACAGGAAAAAAACGCCCATGACGAAGAACGCGACCCGTTGCAGGATGCATAGGGGACAGGGGTCTTTACCAAGCTGGAACTGGGCAAAGAATGCGTAACCCAGCAGAGCTGCGACGCAAACAGCGCCGAGCAGGTACTGCACGCGAAACGACCAAGCAAAGAAATTGAGTTTCATGGAAAGGAAATGCTCTGGCAGTAAGGCAAGCGCGACGCGCAATACAGGAGTATCGGACGATACCCCGATAGACCGCCAGCTTTGCGTAAGGTGCCTGAGTTGCGACGGTATGCCGCAACCACAAGCCAATACGATCAGGCTGAGTACCAGCCATACGAAAAAACCCGAGCCGTCGCCGGCTCGGGTTTCTCGAGTACAGCATCGAGGCGGCGATTAGTCGGCGGCTTCTGCCGTCGCAACCGGACGATCGACGAGCTCAACATAGGCCATAGGCGCGTTGTCACCCGCACGGAAGCCGCATTTCAGAATGCGCAGGTAGCCACCCTTGCGCTCGCGGTAGCGCGGGCCAAGGTCGACAAACAGCTTGCCGACGGCAACCTTGTCACGCAGGCGGGCAAACGCCAGGCGGCGGTTGGCTACGCCGTCGGTCTTGGCAAGCGTGATCAGCGGCTCGGCGACCCGGCGCAGTTCCTTGGCTTTCGGCAAGGTGGTCTTGATGAGCTCGTGCTTGAACAGCGACGACGCCATGTTCTTGAACATGGCCTCGCGATGGCTGCTGGTCCGGTTGAGCTTACGGCCCGATTTCATGTGACGCATGGTCGTGTTTCCTTGGTGATCCTGACGGGATCAACCCATCATGCCGTGGGTCAGACCCATCGGCGGCCAGTTCTCGAGCTTCATGCCGAGCGACAAGCCACGCGCACCCAGCACGTCCTTGATCTCGGTGAGCGACTTCTTGCCCAGATTCGGCGTCTTCAGCAGCTCGACTTCCGTCTTCTGCACGAGATCGCCAATGTAGTAGATGCTCTCGGCCTTGAGGCAGTTGGCCGAGCGCACGGTCAGTTCCAGATCGTCGATCGGGCGCAGCAGCAGCGGATCGACGCCGCCCTTCTCAGCCTTGGCATCTGCGCTTTCACGGCGTGTGAAATCACCGAATACCGAAAGCTGATCCTGCACGATTTCGGCGGCTTTACGGACTGCGTCCTCGGCGTCGATAGTGCCGTTGGTTTCCACGTCGAGCACAAGCTTGTCGAGGTCGGTGCGCTGTTCGACGCGAGCTGCATCGACTTCATAAGCCACACGGCGGACCGGACAGAACGAGGCGTCGAGCTGCAGACGGCCAATCGGACGCGTCTCTTCTTCCGGCAGACGGCGCGCGGTGGCCGGCTGATAACCGACGCCACGCACGATCTTCAAGCGCATGTTGAGCGCGATATCTTTCGTCAGGTGACAGATCACGTGATCGGGATTCACGATCTCGACATTGTGATCGACCTTGATATCACCTGCCGTGACAACGCCCTTGCCCTTGCGGGACAGGCTCAACGTCGCCTCGTCCTGACCGTGCATACGGATCGCAACATCTTTGAGGTTCAGCAGGACTTCGATGACGTCTTCCTGCAACCCCTCGAGCGTCGTGTACTCGTGCAGGACGCCATCAATCTCGACTTCCGTGATAGCTGCGCCCGGAATGGACGACAGCAGCACGCGGCGCAGCGCATTGCCGAGCGTGTGACCGAAACCGCGTTCAAGCGGCTCGACAATCACCTTGGCGCGGTTTGCGCCGACGCGCTCCACGCCGATACCGCGGGCGCGCAGAACGGTGGTAGACGAATGGGCCATGTACCCGACTCTCCAGAATTACTTCGAATAAAGTTCGACAATCAGCGCTTCGTTGATGTCGGACGGAAGGTCCGAGCGCTCCGGCACCGACTTGAACATACCGCTGAACTTTTTCGCATCGACTTCGACCCAGCTAGGTGCCAGATCCATTTCCTGCGAAAGCGTCAGCGCTTCCTGGATGCGCAGCTGGCTGCGCGAACCCTCAGAAACGGTGATCTGGTCGCCAGCCCTGACCTGGAACGAAGCCAGGTTGACCTTCTTGCCATTCACTTCGATCGCTTTGTGCGATACGAGCTGACGGGCTTGGGTACGCGTGACGGCAAAACCCATGCGGTACACGACGTTGTCGAGGCGCTGCTCAAGCATCTGCAGCAGTGATTCACCGGTATTGCCTTTCTTGCGAGAAGCCTTGGCGTAGTAGCTGCGGAACTGACGTTCCAGCAGACCATAGATGCGCTTGACCTTCTGCTTCTCACGCAGCTGAACCGCGTAGTCGGACAGCTTGCCTTTGCGAGCCGCACCATGCTGGCCCGGTTTCTGCTCGAGCTTGCATTTGGAATCGACCGCGCGGGCCGGACTCTTGAGGCTGAGATCAGCGCCTTCACGGCGTGCCAGCTTGCAGGTGGGACCGATATAACGTGCCATGTCGGAGCTCCTTACACGCGGCGACGCTTAGGCGGACGGCAGCCGTTGTGCGGGATCGGCGTGACGTCAATGATGTTGGTGACCTTGTAACCAAGCGCATTCAGCGAACGCACGGCCGATTCGCGGCCAGGACCGGGGCCCTTGATGCGTACTTCGAGCGTCTTCAGGCCGTAGTCCAGCGCGGCGCGGCCTGCCTTCTCGGCGGCGACCTGGGCAGCGAACGGCGTGGACTTGCGCGAGCCGCGGAAGCCGGCGCCACCGGAGGTAGCCCAGGACAGTGCGTTGCCCTGACGATCGGTGATGGTGATTACAGTGTTATTGAAAGAGGCCTGCACGTGGACGATACCGTCCGTCACCACGCGTTTGATCTTCTTCTTGGTCTTGGCAGCTACCGGCTTGTTCATAGGTTCTGTCCGAATCCTTTACTTCTTGATCGCACGACGCGGACCCTTGCGGGTACGGGCGTTGGTGCGGGTACGCTGGCCACGCACCGGCAGGCCGCGACGATGGCGCAGACCACGGTAGCAGCCCAGGTCGATCAGGCGCTTGATGCTCATGCCCACTTCACGACGAAGATCGCCCTCGACCGTGTACTTGGCGATCTCATGGCGCAGCTTTTCAACTTCCGCCTCAGTCAAGTCTTTGATCTTGGCCGACGATTTGACGCCGGCTGCGTCGCAGACCTTTTTCGACCGCGAGCGGCCGATGCCGTAAATACTTTGCAAACCGACCCACACATGCTTGTGGACCGGCAGGTTGACACCTGCAATGCGCGCCATGTAAATCTCTCCGAACGGGCTTAAAGCGCAGTGAACTGAAAATTGTACCTTGGTTCGCGGGTTTTGACAAATCCCGCCACGGGGCAAGCCCCGAGGTAACCCCTAGCCCCGCGTAAACGGGGGAATCGCGCGGCTCATCGGCCGCGCAGATTCGATTTCTTCAACAGGCTGCCGTACTGGTGCGATACCAGGTGCGCCTGTATTTGCGCGGTGAAATCCATGACCACGACAACAACAATCAGAAGCGAGGTGCCGCCAAAGTAGAACGGCACATTCCAGGCGTTGCGAAGTATGTCGGGAATCAGACACACCGCGACCAGGTAGATTGCGCCGGCGGCGGTCAGGTGCGTGAGCACCCGATCGATGTAGTCCGCAGTCGCCTTGCCGGGCCGGATACCCGGAATCAACGCCCCCTGCTTCTTCAGGTTGTCGGCCGTTTCCTGCGAATTGAACACGAGCGCCGTGTAAAAGAACGCGAAAACGACAATCAGCACTGCAAATACGATCATGTAGACAGGCTGGCCTGGGGTGAGGCCTGTCGTGAGAATCTGCAGCCAACGAACCTCGCCCGAGTTGCTGAACCAAGTCGCCGCTGTTGCGGGGAACATGATCAGCGAGGACGCGAAGATCGCCGGGATAACACCCGACATGTTCAGCTTCAGCGGAAGGTGCGAACTCTGGTTCATGTAGGCCTTGGCACCACCCATCCGCCGCGCGTAGTTAACGGTAATGCGCCGCTGGCCACGCTCGACAAACACCACGAAGGCGGTCACGAGCAGAACGATGGCGAGCACCGTGATGACCATGAGTGGATTAAGCTGCCCTTCGCGCGCCATATTCAGGGTGTGCACGACAGCCCCTGGCAGGCCAGCGACGATGCCGGCGAAGATCAGCAGCGAAATTCCGTTGCCGATACCGCGCTCAGTAATCTGTTCGCCTAGCCACATCAGAAACATCGTTCCGGCGGTCAGACCGACGACGGCCGCAAAAATGAAGCCGGCCCCGGGGTTGTAGACCACACCGGTCTGACCCGAAAGTGCCACGGAGACACCGAAAGCCTGAAACGCGGCCAAGCCCACGGCGCCGAAGCGTGTGTACTTGGTGATCGTACGCCGACCGGATTCGCCTTCCTTGCGTAGCTGCGCAAGGCTGGGAACCACGGTCGTGAACAACTGAACAATGATCGACGCCGAGATGTACGGCACCACATTCAACGCGAAGATCGACATGCGCTCCAGCGCACCGCCGGAAAACATGTTGAACATGTCCAGGATGCCGCCCTGCTGTTCGATCAGGCGGGTCATGGCTTCCGGGTTCACGCCCGGCACCGGGATAAAGGTGCCGAGGCGATAGACGATCAACGCACCAATCACAAACAGGATGCGCTGCTTGATCTCGGCGAATTTCCCGAGCGAAGCCAACGCACTGGCCTGGTTTGCTGCCATGGGTTACTCCACGCTGCCGCCGGCTGCCTCGATCGCGGCCTTGGCGCCGGCGGTAACCGCCACGCCCTTCAGCTTGACCGCGCGCTTGATGTCACCCTTCTTCACAATCTTGGCGTGCTTGGCGCGCGCTTCGACCAGACCCGCCGCGCGCAGTACGTCGAAATCGATGACGTCGACGTTGAGCGAGTCGAGCTTGTACAGCAGAACCTCGCTGACTTCGTGCGCTGTCTTGGAGCGGAAGCCGACCTTCGGCAACCGCCGCTGCAGCGGCATCTGACCGCCTTCAAAGCCGGCCTTGACCTTACCCTTACCGGTACGCGCGTACTGGCCCTTGTGACCACGGCCCGCGGTCTTGCCGAGGCCGGAACCGATACCGCGACCTACGCGAACGCGATCCTTACGGGCACCGTCGGCAGGCTGTAGCGTATTGAGACGCATGATGTACTCCGAATTCCTAAAGGGCTCAGGCCTGGTTTTCCACGGCTACCAGGTAGTAGACCGTGTTGATGAGGCCACGCACCTGCGGGCTGTCTTTCAGTTCACGCACATCGTTGAGCTTGTTCAGGCCCAGGGCCTTCACGCTCAGACGGTGGCGTGCCTGCACTCCGCGCAAGCCTTTGACCAGGCGCACGCGTACGGTTTTTTCGGTGTTATTCGCCATGACCAGTCACCTCAGCAACGCTCTTGCCACGCTTGGCGGCGATGCGATCCGGCGAGGCCATCGCAACCAGGCCCTTGATCGTTGCACGCACCAGATTGATGGGGTTGCGCGAACCCACGGCCTTGGCGAGAACATTCTTCACGCCGACCACTTCGAGAACCGCGCGCATGGCGCCGCCGGCAATCACGCCGGTACCAGCCGAAGCCGGCTGCATGAAGACCTTGGCAGCGCCGTGGTTGGCCTTGACGGCATGCCACAGAGTGCCCTCATTGAGTTTCACGCTGGTCATGTTGCGACGTGCGCGTTCCATCGCCTTCTGTATGGCTACCGGTACTTCACGCGCCTTGCCATAACCGAAACCGACCTTGCCATCGCCGTCACCGACGACCGTCAATGCGGTGAAGCTCATCTGCCGACCGCCCTTGACCGTTTTGGCCACGCGGTTGACGGCGATCAGCTTCTCCAGCATGCCGTCGCTGTTTTCACGTTCGTTGGAAGACATAGTGCACCTTGGTGGTCCCGCTACGGGACACTTTGCTTACGGCCTTGGGCCGCTTGGAGTTGTGTTGACTTCACTTGTCGGCAGGGCGGGAGCAAACTGCGGGCGGCCAGTCTGATCCCAAGTGCCTTGCCGGTGATACTTCGTTAGAACTTCAGGCCAGCCTCACGCGCTGCCTCGGCCAGAGCCTGGATGCGACCGTGATACTTGAAACCAGAGCGATCGAACGCAACGGCTTCAACGCCAGCAGCCTTGGCGCGTTCTGCGATCGCCTTGCCAACCGCGGCCGCGGCGGCCTTGTTCTTGGTGCCCTTGAGGCCGGAGGCCACCGACTCCTGCAACGTAGACGCTGCAGCAATGACCTTGTCGCCCGACGGGGCTATGACCTGAGCATAGAGATGCTGGCCAGTGCGATGTACGGTAAGGCGCGCGACAGCGAGTGTACGGATGCGGGCGCGCGTGGACTTGGCGCGACGCAGGCGAGAAATCTTCTTTTCCATCGTCATTCTCCGAAGCTGAAGGGTATGGCGAAGCCCGGCACGAAGCCGGGCTCTCACGCTTAGGCCTTCTTGGCTTCCTTCAAGGTGATCTGCTCGCCGGAGTAACGCACACCCTTACCCTTGTAGGGCTCTGGCGGACGGAACCCGCGGATCTTGGCGGCAGCCTGACCAACGGCCTGTTTGTCGGCGCCCTTGATCAGGATTTCGGTCTGGGTCGGCGTTTCCATCGTGACTCCTTCCGGTGCCTTGAAGACGACCGGATGGGAGAAGCCGAGTGTCAGACTCAGATCCTTACCCTGCATCGCGGCACGGTAGCCGACGCCGACGAGCTCGAGCTTGCGGACATAGCCTTCGCTGACGCCCTTGACCATGTTGTTCAACACAGCGCGTGCGGTACCGGCAAGCTTGTCATCGGCAATCGCCGCGGGCTTGCAGGTCAACTCCGCACCACTGACGGCGATTTCCACACCAGGAAACGCGACAGACTTAAGCGAGCCCTTGGGGCCCTTGATGGTGACGCCGTCGGCGGCCACCTGACATTCGACACCCTTGGGCAGAGCGATCGGCAGTTTTGCTACGCGGGACATTGGCTATCTCCTCTTAGGCGACCAGGCCGATGACTTCGCCGCCCAGGCCCTTAGCCCGCGCCTGCGCATCGGTCATGACGCCACTGGACGTCGAAACGATGGAGATGCCCAGACCACCCAGAACCTTGGGCAGCGCGTCCTTGCCGCGGTAAACGCGCAAGCCCGAACGCGAGACGCGTTCCAGACGCTCGATGACCGGTTTGCCCTGGTAATACTTCAGGGCGATTTCAAGCTCCGGCTTACCTTCGACGTCGTTGATCTGGGCGTCGCGAATATAGCCTTCGTCTTTCAGCAGCTTGGCCAGGGCCAGCTTGATCTTGGAGCTCGGCATGCGCACCGTCGCCTTGCCCGTGAGTTGGGCATTGCGAATGCGAGTGAACATGTCGGCGATGGGATCAGTCATGCTCATTACAGTAAATCCTTAAGTTAGCACCGATATCCGCTGGTCTTACCAGCTGGCTTTGCGCAGGCCGGGCACATCGCCACGCATGGTCGCCTCACGCAACTTGTTACGGCCGAGGCCGAACTTGCGGTAGACGCCGCGGCTGCGGCCGGTCAATTCACAACGATTGCGCTGACGCGAGGGACTGGAGTCGCGCGGCAGCTTCTGCAGCTTCGAGGCTGCGTCCATCTTTTCTTCGTACGAGGCTTCCACGCTGCTGACGATCTTCTTCAGTTCAGCGCGCTTGGTTGCGTACTTCTTCGCCAGCTTCTCGCGCTTGGTTTCGCGATTCACCATGCAGGTCTTTGCCATTTCGGAATCCTCGAAATCAGTTACGGAACGGGAAGCTGAATGCTTCGAGCAGGGCGCGGGCTTCTTCGTCGGATTTCGCCGTCGTCGCGATCGAGATATCCATGCCGCGCATGGCATCGACCTGATCGAAATCGATTTCCGGGAAGATGATCTGTTCCTTGACGCCCATGTTGTAGTTGCCACGGCCGTCAAAAGCACGGCCCGAGACTCCGCGGAAGTCACGAACGCGTGGCAGCGCGACGCTGATCAGACGGTCAAGAAACTCGAACATATGAGCGCGACGCAGCGTGACCTTGCAGCCGATCGGCCAGCCTTCACGGATCTTGAACGAGGCGACCGAAACACGCGCCTTGGTCGTAACCGGCTTCTGGCCCGAGATCTTGGCCATGTCGTCAACGGCGTTTTCAAGCACCTTCTTGTTGCCGACCGCTTCGCCCACGCCCATATTCAGCGTGATCTTGGTCAGACGAGGCACCTGCATGATGTTGGCGTAGCCGAAGCGCTCCATCAGCTTGGGCACGACGACATCTTTATAGTGTTTTTCAAGGCGGGTCATTACGGCAATCCTCAAGCGTCAACCATTTCGCCGGACTTGCGGAATACGCGTACTTTGCGGCCGTCCTCGAGGACTTTATAGCCGACGCGTTCGCCCTTGCCCGTCGCCGGATTGACTAGCTGCACGTTGGAATTATGGATGGAGGCCTCACGTTCGATGATGCCGCCCGCCTGGTTGGCCTGCGGATTCGGTTTCGTGTGGCGCTTGACCAGATTGAGGCCGGACACGAATACGCGATCTTCCGCGACCCGCAGAACTTCGCCCGTCTGACCTTTGTTCTTACCGGTGATCACGACCACGCGATCACCCTTACGGATACGATTCATGACGTAAACCCCGTTACAGCACTTCGGGCGCGAGCGAAACGATCTTCATGAACTTCTCGCCACGCAGTTCACGCGTGACCGGTCCGAAGATGCGCGTGCCGATCGGCTCGAGCTTGTTGTTAAGCAGTACGGCAGCGTTGCCGTCAAAGCGGATCAGTGAACCGTCGGCGCGACGCACACCTTTTTTGGTGCGCACGACAACCGCGTCATAAACCTCGCCTTTCTTCACTTTGCCGCGCGGGATTGCATCCTTGACCGTGACCTTGATGATGTCACCGATCGCAGCATAACGGCGCTTGGATCCGCCCAGCACCTTGATACACATCAGTTCGCGCGCGCCCGAGTTATCGGCGGCGGCGAGATAGGTCTGCATCTGAATCATGATCGTTTCTCCTCAGACCAGTCTTACTGCGCAGCGCGGGCGACGATCTCGACCACGCGGAAGTTCTTGGTCTTGGACAGCGGCGCGCATTCCTGGATGCGGACGACGTCGCCTTCCTGACACTCGTTCTTCTCGTCGTGAGCGTGATACTTGGTGGAACGGCGGATGATTTTGCCGTACAGCTCGTGCTGAACCTGACGTTCGACCAGCACGGTCACCGTCTTGCTCATCTTGTTGCTGACTACGCGCCCTTGAATGGTGCGGCCAGCCTTTTCGTTATCGGTCATGGCGTCGGTCCTTACTTCTTCTGGCCGAGCAGCATCTTGACCGTCGCGATTTCGCGACGAACGCGCGAAATCTGATGCGTCTGGGTCAGCTGACCGGAGCCCTTTTGCATACGCAGCTTGAACTGCTCGTTGCGCAGTTCGCCGAGATGGGCGGTGAGGTCCTGCGCGGACTTGGTACGAAGTTCTTTCAGTTCCATCACAGCACCGTGCGGGTCACGAATTGGGTCTTGACCGAGAGCTTGGCAGCAGCGAGGCGGAACGCTTCACGTGCTGCGGCTTCATCGACGCCCTCGATTTCGTACAACATGCGGCCCGGCTGAATGGGTGCGACCCAGTATTCGACGTTGCCCTTACCAGCGCCCATTCGAACTTCAATCGGCTTCTTGGTAATCGGCTTGTCCGGGAACACACGAATCCAGAGTTTGCCACCACGCTTGACGAAACGCGTGATGCAACGACGGGCGGCTTCGATCTGGCGCGAGGTCAGCTGACCGAACTCGGTCGACTTAAGGCCGTATTCGCCAAAGCTGACCTTGTTCGCGACGAAGCTAAGGCCTTCGTTGCGGCCCTTAAATACCTTGCGGTACTTGGTACGCTTGGGTTGCAGCATGATCAGGCTCCTTGCTTCGGCGCGCGGCGCTGCGGACGCTCTTCGCTGGCCTCGGCCTTGGCAGCTTCAGCCGCCTGGGCGAGGTCGAAGATTTCGCCTTTGTAGACCCACACCTTGATACCAATGATGCCGTAGGTGGTGGTCGCTTCCGCGAAGCCATAGTCGATGTCGGCGCGCAGGGTGTGCAGCGGCACACGGCCTTCGCGATACCACTCCGAACGCGCAATTTCCGCACCGTTCAGTCGGCCTGCAACGTTGACCTTGATGCCCAGCGCACCTATGCGCATCGCGTTCTGCACGGCGCGCTTCATGGCGCGGCGGAACATGATGCGGCGCTCAAGCTGTTGCGCGATCGACTCAGCTACAAGCTGGGCATCGAGCTCCGGCTTGCGCACTTCCGTCACGTTGATATGAGCCGGAACGCCCATGATCGTCGAGACTTCCTTACGCAGCTTCTCGATGTCCTCGCCCTTCTTGCCGATCACTACGCCCGGCCGGGCGGTGTGAATCGTCACACGTGCCGTCTTCGCTGGGCGCTCGATCAGGATCTTGCTGATACCGGCCTGAGCGAGCTTCTTCTTGAGGACGTCGCGGACCTTGAGGTCGGCGGCCAGATAGCCGGCAAACTCACGCTTGCTGGCATACCACTTGGAGTTCCACTCCTTGGCGATGCCAAGGCGGATACCGGTAGGATGAACTTTGTGACCCATCGTTCTAAGTCCTTCGCTTAGCTGCCGGTACCGACAACCACAGTAATGTGGCTGGTCCGCTTGATGATGCGCGTGCCGCGGCCCTTGGCGCGGGCGGCGAAACGCTTCAGGGTCGGGCCCTCGTCGACGAAGATCTTTGCGACCTTGAGTTCGTCGACGTCAGCACCGTCGTTGTTTTCGGCGTTGGCGATAGCCGACAGCAGCACCTTCTTGACGAGGTGCGCCGCCTTCTTGTCGCTGAACGTGAGCAGATTAGTGGCGCGGTCGACCGGCATGCCACGAACCTGGTCAGCGACCAGGCGGACCTTCTGCGGCGAAATGCGCGCGCTGCGCAGGATTGCTTTGGTTTCCATCGCAGTGCCCCTTACTTCTTATCGGCTTTCTTGTCGCCGGAGTGACCCTTGAACGTACGGGTCACGGCGAACTCGCCGAGCTTGTGGCCGACCATGTTTTCATTGACCAGCACCGGAATATGAGCCTTGCCGTTGTGGACAGCGATCGTGAGACCGACCATCTGCGGCAGGAT
This sequence comes from Rhodanobacteraceae bacterium, assembly GCA_016790075.1. Taxonomy (GTDB): domain Bacteria; phylum Pseudomonadota; class Gammaproteobacteria; order Xanthomonadales; family Rhodanobacteraceae; genus Tahibacter. The sequence goes on from JAEUPP010000077.1 coordinate 42,461, forward strand.
CATCGAACGGCGCGACCAAGTCTTGATCGGGCGCTTGTTGTTGGCAGCCGCAGCGGCCTCCACCTTCTTCTGCAGGTGAAGATCGATGAACGGACCTTTCTTCAGTGAACGAGCCATGATGAGTACCTATCAGCCGCGACGATCGCGCACGATGAACTGGGAAGTGCGCTTGTTTTTGCGCGTCTTGTAACCCTTGGTCGGCATGCCCCACGGCGAAACCGGATGCGGATTACCCTGTCCGGCGCGGGCCTCACCACCACCGTGCGGATGGTCGACCGGGTTCATCGCCGCACCACGAACGGTGGGACGAACACCACGCCAACGCTGCGCACCAGCCTTGCCGATGTTTTCGAGGTTGTGCTCTGAATTGCCGACTTCACCCAACGTCGCAACGCAGTCCGCCGGCACCTTGCGCATTTCGCCCGAGCGTAGGCGCAGCGTAGCGTAGCCACCTTCACGGGCGACGAGCTGAGCCGAACCACCGGCGGCGCGCGCAATCTGTGCACCCTTGCCCGGCTTCATCTCGATGCAGTGCACGGTCGAGCCGACCGGGATGTTACGCAGCGGCAGCGCGTTGCCTACCTTGATCGGGGCGTCGCGGCCAGCCATGAGCTGATCGCCTTCTTTCACGCCTTTCGGCGCGATGATGTAGCGACGCTCACCGTCGGCGTAGCAGAGCAGCGCGATATGCGCTGTACGATTCGGGTCGTATTCGAGGCGTTCGACGCGCGCGGGAATACCTTCCTTGTCACGCTTAAAGTCGATGATGCGATAGTGCTGCTTGGAGCCACCACCTTTGTGACGGGTGGTGATACGGCCATTGTTGTTGCGGCCGCCAGTCTTGTTCTGTGCTTCGGTCAGCGCGGCATGCGGCGAGCCCTTGTGAAGGCCCGGCGTCACCACGCGAACCATTGCGCGGCGTCCAGCAGAAGTTGGCTTGTAATCAATCAGTGCCATGGGTTTCCCACCTTAGGCCTTGGCCGTTACGTCGATGCTCTGACCCTCGGCAAGGCGGACATACGCCTTACGCTGGTCGGAACGACGGCCCGAACGGAAACGGAAGGTCTTGGTCTTGCCCTTGGCATTGACCACATTGACCGCCTCGACGGTGACGCTGAAGAGCTGCTCGATCGCGGCTTTCACGTCAGCTTTGGTCGCAGTCGACGCGACCTCAAACACATACTGGTTGGACTCGGCCAGGCGCGCTGTTTTTTCCGAGATGCGCGGCGCACGAATCACATTCAGGAGACGCTCGTTCATGCCAGCCACTCCTCGATCTTCTTGACTGCATCGACGGTGACAACAACGTGATCGGCGCGCACGAGAGCTACCGGGTTCAGCGCGTTCGTGTCGATGACTTCGAGCACTTTGTGGTTGTTGCGCGCGGCGAGATAGAGATTCTCGCTGACGTTCTCGCTGACGATGATCGTCTTGCCGTTGAAATTCATTTCACCGAGCTTGGCGACAAGACCTTTGGTCTTGGGCGCATCAACATCGAACTCGGCGACAACTTTCAAACGATCCTGGCGAACGAGCTCCGACAGTATCGAAGCGATCGCGCCACGGAACATCTTCTTGTTGATTTTCTGCGAGAAGTCGCGCGGCTTGGCGGCAAACGCCACACCACCACCGACAAAGATAGGGGCGCGGTAGTCGCCGTGACGAGCACCGCCACCTTTTTGCTTCTTGAACTTTTTGGTAGTACCCGAGACTTCCGAGCGCGACAGCTGCGCCTTGGTTCCGGCGCGACCGGCATTACGGTAAGCGGTCACAACCTGGTGCACCAGATCACCGCGAAACTCCTTGCCGAACACGGCATCGGAAACATTCAGCGGCGAAGCACCGATAACATTGAGTTCCATGGCGTCGCTCCTCAAGCCTTCGCAGCCGCGCGGATGATGACGTCACCGCCGGCGGCGCCTGGCACTGCACCCTTGATGGCGATCAGGTGACGCTCGGTGTCGATCTGCACGACTTCGAGATTCATGGCCGAACGGGTGACATTGCCCATGTGACCAGACATTTTCTTGCCCGGGAACACACGCCCTGGCGTCTGGCGCTGGCCGATAGAGCCCGGCGCGCGATGCGACAGCGAGTTACCGTGGCTAGCGTCACCCATGGTGAAATTCCAGCGCTTGATCGTGCCCTGGAACCCCTTGCCCTTGCTGACACCCTGAACATCGACCTTCTGGCCGACCTTGAAGACTTCATCAGCCTTCACTTCGCCGCCGACGCTGAATCCGCCGACCTCAGCCGCGTCAACGCGGAATTCCCAAAGCCCACGCCCCGCCTCAACCTTGGCTTTGGCATAGTGACCCGCGACCGCCTTGTTGACCAGCGAAGCGCGCTTGCTGCCCGCAGCGACCTGCACCGCGTTGTAACCATCGTTCTCGGCCGTCTTGATCTGCGTGACGCGATTCGGCGTCGCTTCGATCAGGGTCACCGGAATCGAGCGCCCATCTTCAGTGAAGACCCGGCTCATGCCGCACTTGCGGCCAACCAATCCGATACTCATGTTCGTGTCCTGTTGCCTGTGTTACACCCGGACTCAGTACAGCTTGATTTGCACGTCCACGCCGGCGGCGAGGTCGAGCTTCATCAGGGCGTCCACGGTCTTGTCATTGGGGTCGACAATATCCAGCACGCGCTTGTGGGTGCGCGTCTCGTACTGATCACGCGCGTCTTTGTCGACGTGCGGCGATACCAGCACGGTGTAACGTTCGATCTTGGTCGGCAGCGGAATGGGACCGCGCACCTGAGCGCCGGTACGCTTCGCGGTCTCCACGATTTCACTCGCGGAGCGATCGATCAGTCGGTGATCGAATGCCTTCAGTCGAATACGGATCTTTTGGTCCGCCATGGCCGAAATCCTTCAGTAAAAGAGCGACGGGAGGCGGCAACTTCATGTGCCGATCCCCAAAAAATCGGGCAGACCAGTAAACTGGTCCGCCCAGACATGAAAGTGTAGTACGCGCAAACGCGCCCGTCAAGCGGGCTCGATACGCGACGACTCCGTGTCTGGCGAACACGAGGCACGTCCTGTGCCTCTTTTCGCTGTAGGGGCCGCCCCGCAATCTGCGAAGCGGCAAATACTGCAAGGTTCTGGTGCTTAGGCGAAGATCTTGGCGACAACACCGGCGCCGACGGTACGGCCGCCTTCGCGAATCGCGAAGCGCAGACCTTCTTCCATCGCGATCGGTGCAATCAAGGTGACAACCATCTTCACGTTGTCGCCCGGCATCACCATCTCCA
>JAEUPP010000002.1 GCA_016790075.1 Rhodanobacteraceae bacterium
GTGCCGGCCGGTGCGACCAACCTCAAGTTCGTCCTGAGCGGTGGCACGGGTGATGCGGACATGTATGTCAAGTTCGGTTCCGCGCCGACCCTGAGCAGCTACGACTGCCGTCCGTTCCTGGGCGGCAACAACGAGACCTGCAACATCACGACCGCGCAGGCGGGGACTTACTACGTGATGCTCAACGGCTACTCGGCCTACTCGGGCGCTAGCCTGACGGGCAGCTTCACGCCGTAAAGGGTGGCGTAGCTGCGACGCAGGTATCGCGTCGCAGCTACGCCCAACGGTGGTGGCCAATGCTGATCATCGGCTTTGTCAGTTGGTTGTAAATAATATAAAGGGTACAATTTATACTTGATCTGGATTGGGCGTGAACTTGTTGCTGGTTGGACGCTCTGGCTCTTGGCTCTGCTACGTCGCTACGCTTGCAGGACTCAATCCAACCAGAGGCGAACCTGAGCCCCGGTTGCGCCTCGATCAGCAGTCCGGGTCAGAGTCCTCGTCGAATTTTCTGGCGGTGCAACCACCACATGCCGAAACGGACTCCCAATCGACGATGTGATCGGGCCATCCATACAGTTGGCCAGGAACGGGGACGAGAGACCGGATCCAGGAAACGAACTGATTGAAGTACGGCGCGTTGGAATTGCTGCGGTGGCCCTGGGTTTGATGGCAGATTGGCCGCAGGTAATCGGGGAGCTTTCGAGCTCGAGCGCCAAAGTAATAGAAATCTCGCGATAGCAAGACGTTTTCACCGCTGAGATCGGTTGCAGTGTTATCCGGCCCGTGAACCCCTGCCCGTTGAACCGGCGTGCCGTTGGAAAAGTCGTATAGGCAATCGCCTAGGCGATCTTGCAGCGCAGCACTTCGAATATCGGGGATGCGGTGCGGCCAGCGAGTGCTGGCATTGATATCGTAATCGCGCAAAGACAGAACTTCCTCGATACGCATGGCGTATACCAAGTGACCGCTCAAGTCGCCACTTGGTGCGTTCTTCGAGCCAAGGCCGGCAACCCAGTCATCCGGTCTGGCAACCCGCCGAATACCGGGCTTGCAGATAGCCAGCGAGCAAATGCCGTGGAACGGATTTGGGGCGGCACCGTCGTCGACCGGAATTGTGTACGTGAATAATCGTGGCATACGGTTCTGACGCCGTGTCGCGCGCCGCTGCGCGATGGGGTATGGATGATGCGAGCAACTTCCACGGCGCGTCGAGTATTTGGTCGCGCACGCAGCGTAGGACGAGACGTGATGTGTCCAATGCCAGCGAGACGAACCTGGAGCGCGCGTTCGCGGCACGGACCCATCCCGGCACGGTGGCGGCGCTCAACGGCAACCCTGCGTCGGAGCAGGCAGTGCGCGCAGGCCTGGGCTGTGCAGTCCGCTGAGGTACCCCAGAGTTTTGGCGGCGTCGACTCGGACCTTGTGTTCGTGCCGGTGCTGAGTTCCCGCATCGTGGATACGTGTATTGCCGGTGGGCCTAGTGCCGCGGGCACTTCGCGCGATTTCTATGTGACTTCTGTGTCGAACTATACGTCTCAGGGCGGTGCAGCAACCAACGGCAATGCGGGCAGCGCTGGCGGTGGTGTATGCACGGCCTCGGCCTGCGATACGCAGGCTTATATCGCCGCCGTCAATGCGACGGCGCTGTGTGGGTTTACCAATTGGCGTCTGCCGAGCAAACAGGAGCTCTCGTTCATCATCCAGGAAGAATCACGCGAGGGCACCGGGAGCGCCACCATCAACACGGGATTCTTCCCCAACACGCGACCAGCGCATTATTGGACTGGGACCAACTTCGCCGCTAACGCGAACTTGGCGTGGATGGGCAATTTCAATCGCGGGGGGGCGGTATACCAGGCCAAGTCGACCGCGAGTCATGTGATGCTGGTCAGGGGAACGCCATGAAACGAGCCTGCAGGCTTGCTGCGGGACTGGGCATGGGGCTGTGTATCCTGCCACCTGCTGCATGGGCCAATTGCGCCTTGGTGGCGGGCAATCTTGCAGCGACGCCAGATGCCCGCTTCACGTTATCCGCCGGGGTGGTCACCGATACGGTTACGGGACTGGGGTGGAAGCAGGTCGTCAACGGCCCCCTGACCTGGGCCGCGGTGCAGGCCGCCGCGGCGGCGGACACGACCGGAGGCTTCAGCGACTGGCGTCTGCCGGCCAAGGATGAGCTGGAAACGATAGTCGAAACCGGTTGCGCATTGCCCAGCCTGAATACGACTTTTTTTACGCACGGCACCATCAACGCCATATGGACGAGCACGCTGAGTCCTGGCGGTCGCGCCTGGTATGTGCATTTCGGCTACGGCAACGACGGTATCGAAAACGTGGGGGCAACCTTTGGCGCGCGCTTCGTGCGTGGCGGCAACGTATCGCTGTTCAAGGACGGATTCGACGGCTGAAGGAATCGGCTCCGTATCGACCTTTGAGTTGCTCGCTTCTGAATACTTGTGTCACGGGCGGAGAAGAGCGCTGTGCGAACAGCTTCCGCAGCGGGCGCAACAAACTCGGATGCTCTGATAAAGCGAAGGAAGGAAGACTGCGCGCCATTCCATTCTCCGGTGAACATGGCGCGAGTCAGGACGACGTACCCCAGTACGGCGAGTTCCGCACAGAAGAATCGCTTGACGATGTCGTACGAGTTGCCGAAGTACTTCGGGTTCATGTCATCTAACGCTCCGGTTCAGCGGCAGGCCGTGCAGCGGCCCGGCTGCTGCAGCCGGCCGTCAGGCATCAGCTACTGCCCTCCCTTAAGCGCTCAAGTAGCACCGCGCGCGTGCGTTCCTGTTGCGCCTCCCGAGTGATAGTTGCCTTGCCGTCAAATAGTTGGTGCCCATAGTGGCCGAATTGAGAGTGATTGCCGCCCCTGATCTCAACCCACTTCGTGTGCTTGGGCAACAGTGATCTGGTCGCCATGACTCGCTCGACAGGAGCGATGCCATCAGTTGTTGCATAGATCTTCGTGATGGGGGCATCGAGTGTCGACAGGTCACCGTCCTTTGGATGTGTCGTGCCAATCAAAACGAACGCGGCGTTGAGCCCGTGGTCCGTCTGGGCGAGGCGGGCGGCCAGTGCGCCGCCGAGTGAATGCCCGGCGATTACCCAGTGAGGCATTTCGGGGTGCGCAGCAATCAGGGCCCGCACTCGATTAACCGCCTCATCTTTGTGCGCAGCGAGCGGCGCAAAGCGAAACGGCAACTCGACGATGAACACGGAATACCCAGTTTCAGCGATCGGTCGCAGCAATGGAGCGTAGGCATAGGGATGGATACCAGCCCCACAGATGAAGATCAATGCCGTCTTGTCATGTCGCCTGGTCGGTTGGAACTGCAGTGTGGTTGACTCGTCCACAATGCGAACATTTTGTGCGCTGCGCAGGACGTCCTCGGGAACCCCCTGTGTTCGGACGGAGTTCGCCAACCAGGCAAGCGATATCACCGCCCAGAGCAGGAACCCGCGCCGAACCCATCGGTGCATGGAATGCGCTTTTGACGTAGTCGCTGCAGGGGTCATGATGGGGCCCGATGCCTGACGTTCAGCATGCACGGACAGCCAAGTGCTTGCTTCGCAAGCTCTTGGCTGTCCGCTCGATAGTGGTTAGGTATCGGCGATCTCAAGACACTTGCTTTCGGCAAAGACGTGCTGCAGTGCTTCTCTGAGCACTCGATGTTTTCCAGCCGGCAGGTCAAACGAGATAGACAGGTGTTCGATGCCGCCGAGTAATTCCGCCATTTGAGGTTCGAACTGCACTTCCGCGGAGGTGGTCTTCAACACGAACCGAGATACGCCGCCGTAGCCCGAGCTACCCTGATCGCACCATTCCACGTGGTAGGTATCCATGCCAAGTCTGACATCTTGCTCGTCGTCCGCGAAGGAACGCTGAAGCATCAGGTAGACCTCGGTGTCGTATTCCCTGTCCGCAAAACCAATCAAGTGGTATTCGCCATCCGGGTGCTCGCATACGACACAGGCTGCATGAAAGGCGAAGGTTGTCATCTTGATGCCTGGCGTATGAAGTGAGCAGAGTTCATCGGACGACGGCACCTACGGGGTCACGCGCCCAGCGCCTGCAGCCAAGGCCTGCGACGGCGCCACCAGCATAATGCAGTCCACCGGGCAGGGCACCAGGCAAAGCCCACAGCCTGTGCATTCGTCGGAAAGTACCGAATGCATCATTTGCGGCGCGCCGAGAATGGCGTCGACGGGGCAGACCTGTATGCACTTGGTGCAGCCTATGCAGACGGCTTCGTCGATTAGTGCGACCGTACGCGGCGTTTCCACGCCATGCTCGGGATTCAGCGGTTTGGGTTTCCGGCCCAGCAGCGTGGCGAGGGCTTGAATGCCCGCAGCACCGCCGGGTGGGCACTGATTGATATCGGCTTCGCCGCTGGCTATCGCTTCGGCGTACGGGCGGCAGCCAGAATATTTGCACTGGCCACATTGCGTCTGCGGCAGTAATGCATCGATCTGCTCAACCAGCGGCGGTGGGGATAGTGCCTGGGCGGGTACCAGCCAGCGCAGCGCGAGCACAAATATCGCCGCGATGGCCGATATGGTCAGAGCCAGCGAGATCATACGGGCAACAGTCCGCTCAGCCCTTGAAGGGCCAGCGCCAGCAGGCCGGCGTTGAGCAGGGTGATCGGCAGGCCACGAAACGCTCGAGGCAGTGCTGCAGGCTGCAGCCGCTGTTCCAGGGCGCAGAGCACAACCAGGGCCAGCGCGAACAGCGCCGAGATCGTGAACGCAACCCCTACCAAGGCCGTCAGGCTGGCGCTGTTTGCCGACCCGACAACGCTGAGCGCGACCGCGTTGGCGCCAACAAGCAGCCAGTCCGTATCGCGCAGCGCCGTGCGCCAGCGCGGCAACAGCCAGGCCGCGATGAGACTCGTTACCGCGCTGATCGGCAGGGCCAGAAAATCCAGCGGATAGGGTTGTGTCACTGGCGTCAGCGCGCTGCGTGCACTGGCCGTGATGACCATGGCGATGGTTGCAACCAGTGCTGTGACCACGGCATGTATGGCAACCGCGCGCAGCGTCGGCAACGCGGCCGGCAGTGGCGCCAGCAGCAGGCGATTGGCAAGTGCTATGGCGACCAGGGCTGCAACGAATCCGTCGCCGTTCACCGCCAGCTCCGTTTACTTGACCGGCATGCCAGCCGTCGCGCCCGCATCGACTGCGAGCAGATGCAGATCGTCGCCGCCGCTGCCGGCCGACAGGATCATGCCTTCGGAGACGCCGAAACGCATTTTGCGCGGGGCCAGGTTGGCGATGAATACGACCTTGCGACCGATCAGTTTGCCGGGTTCCGCATAGGCGGCGCGTATGCCCGAGAAGATCTGGCGTTTGCCGAGTTCGCCCGCATCGAGCTCAAAACGCAGCAGCTTGTCCGAGCCATCGACGAATTCGCAGGCGGTGACCAGGCCTATGCGCAGATCGAGCTTGCCGAAATCATCGATGCTGACGACAGGCGCCAGACCTTCCGTTGTGGCTGCTGCGGCCGGCTTTGCGGTGTTCGCCGGCTTTGCGGCGGCGGCGCTGGTTTCACTCGCGCTCGGTTGCAGATCTTCCTTGCTGGCTTGGGTCATGGTCTCTATCTGTTTGGGATCCACACGCGTCAGCAGTGGCTGGAATTCGCGCAGGCAATGGTTGAGCAGCGGGTGGGTGATGTCATGCCAGTGCCCGATGGGCGAGGCGAGGAAGTGCTCGGCGCGTGCCACGGTAGTCGGCAGTACGGGCTTCAGGCAGGCGGCGAGCACGCGGAACAGGTTCAGGCCCTGGGTGCAGACGGCGAGCAGCTCGGCATCGGCGCCTTCCTGCTTGGCAATGACCCAGGGCTTGCGCTCGTCGATATAGCGGTTTGCTTCGTCGGCAAGCGTCATGGTCTGGCGGATCGCACGGCTGAATTCGCCCGTGTCGTAAGACTGCTGCACCTCGCGCGCGGCGGCGACGAAATGGGCGTACATGGCTTCGTCGGCCAGTGTGCTCGAGAGCACGCCGGCAAAGCGTTTGTTGACGAAGCCCGCACAACGGCTGGCGATATTGACGAACTTGCCGACCAGATCGGCGTTGACACGCGCGACAAAGTCATCGAGGTTGAGATCAAGATCGTCGACGCCAGCACCGGTCTTGGCGGCGAAGTAATAGCGCAGGTAGTCCGGATCGAGCCCGGCCTCGATATAGGTTCGCGCCTGGATAAAGGTGCCGCGCGACTTCGACATCTTCGCGCCGTTGACAGTCAGATAACCGTTCACGTGCAGCGCCGTTGGCGCGCGATAACCGGCACCATGCAGCATGGCCGGCCAGAACAGGCCGTGAAAGTTGATGATGTCCTTGCCTATGAAATGGTGCAGTTCGGTCGCTGGATCGAATGTGGCGCTGTCGCGGCGCAAATAGGTGTCGTAATCAGCGGGCTGCAGCGGATCAGCCGGATTCGCGGCTTTCTTGCCGCTTTCGCACAAAGCCTTGAAGCTCGCCAGATAACCGATTGGCGCATCCAGCCAGACGTAGAAGAACTTGCCTGGTGCATCGGGTATCGCAAAGCCGAAATACGGCGCATCGCGCGAGATGTCCCAGGCGCGCAGTTCCGTGTCCAGCCATTCGCGCAGCTTGCCCTTGACGCTGGAATGTGCGGTGTCGCCGGCCAGCCATTCGCGCAGGAATTCGCTGAAATGCCCGACTTCAAAGAAGTAGTGTTCTGACTCACGTAGCTCGGGCGTCGCCCCGGACATGACCGAGCGCGGGTTCTTGAGTTCGGTCGGCGCATAGCTGGCGCCGCAGTTTTCGCAGTTGTCGCCATATTGGTCGGGCGTGCCGCAATTGGGGCATTCGCCCTTGATATAGCGATCCGGCAGGAACATGGCCTTGACCGGATCGTAGAGCTGCTCGATCACGCGCGGCGTGATATGCCCGCCCTGACGCAAGCGCAGATAGATCTGCTCGGCCAGTTCGCGGTTTTCGTCGCTGTGGGTTGAGTGGTAGTGATCAAACACGATGCCGAAATCGATGAAGTCGGCTTCGTGCGAGCGGCGCATTGGTTCGATAAAGACTTCCGGCGCCAGGCCTTCCTTTTCCGCTGCGAGCATGATCGGCGTGCCATGCGCGTCGTCAGCACAGACGAAATGAACGATGTTGCCGCTCATGCGCTGCGCGCGGACCCAGATATCGCCCTGGGTATAGCCAACGAGGTGGCCCAGGTGCAGAGGACCGTTGGCGTAGGGCAGGGCGCAGCTGACAAGTAGGCGACGCGGTGGAGTCATCCGATGGTTTCCGGCTGTTGCGGCGCCGCATTATGGCATGCGGCGGCAGGCGGGCCGATCCGGTGCGCCTGGGTACGGCGTCTGGCTTCAGAAATTGAGACAGCCGGCCTGGATCAGGCGCGGCTGCAGCTTTTCCTGGATATCGAGGCAGCTCTTGGCCAGGTCGCCGGATTTGAACCTCGCGGCGTTGATCGCGACGACATACTCGCTGCGCAGGGTTTCGCGTGCTTCCGGCGAAAGGGCGCCGCTATTTACGCACTGGCGCAGCTTCTCGCCGAACTGGTCGCATTCGATGCGCCCGGTCGGTCGGGCCTTCGGCATGTCACCGGGGCGGTCGCTATTGTCAAGTTCGACCGGCAGACGCGGACCTGGGGTGCGGGTCGAGGCCGTGCTGACGGGTGTGCGTGGGTCATGGATGTCGGCCGGTGCCGGGGTGCTCTTGGCGTTGGCGCCAGCATCCGATGCACCGCTCGGCGTGTCACTGGAGCAGGCGGCGACGGTGGCGCAGGCAGCGAAGGCTAGCGAAAGGCGAAAGCTCGTGGACATCGAAAATCCTTGGACGGTAGCGCGCGGGCGCGCAGAATGCCGGCGACGGCGGCGGATCGCAACGCGGCGGCCGTGACGGGGCCGCTCGGCGGGAGCCGCGTTTTGACACTACAATCCGCGCCGAAAGTTCCCCAGGAGTATCTATGAGCCAGGTTACCGAGGCCCTGGTACGGGAGGCGCTGGCCACCGTTTCAGACCCTCACACCGGCAGCGACCTCGTCGCCGCCGGCGCGGTGCGTGCCATCGGAATCGATGGCGCTCGCGTATCGGTCGATGTGCAGCTCAGCTACCCCGCAGCAGGCTGGCAGAGCGAACTCGCCGCGCAGATCAAGCAGGTGCTTGAGGCGCAGCCGGCCATTGAGTCGGCGGTCGCGACCGTATCGTTCCGTGTCTATGCGCACCAGGTGCAGAAGGATCTCAGTCCCTTGCCCGGCGTGCGCAATATCGTCGCCGTGGCATCGGGCAAGGGCGGGGTCGGCAAGTCGACGACCGCGGTCAACCTGGCGCTTGCGCTGCTCGCCGAAGGCGCGCGCGTGGGCGTGCTCGATGCCGATGTCTATGGCCCCTCGCTGCCGCTGTTGACCGCGACTTCAGGCAAGCCCGAGAGTCCGGACGGACAGAACTTTACGCCCAAGCGCAATCACGGCCTGCAGATCATGAGCATAGGCTACATGATTGAGGACGATACGCCGGTGATCTGGCGCGGTCCCATGGTGACGCAGGCGTTGATGCAGCTGGCCACCAATACCCTCTGGGACGAGCTTGATTACCTCGTGATCGACTTCCCGCCAGGCACCGGCGATATTGCGCTGACCTTGGCGCAGCGCATTCCGATGAGTGCCGCGGTCATTGTCACCACGCCGCAGGACATCGCGTTGCTGGATGCGCGCAAGGCGCTGAAGATGTTTGGCAAGGTCGAAGTGCCCGTGCTGGGCATCATCGAGAACATGGCCACACACGTGTGTTCCCACTGCGGCCATGAAGAAGCCATCTTCGGTCACGGCGGCGGCGAGCGCATGGCGGCGCAGTATGGTGTGCCGCTGCTGGGTTCGTTGCCGCTTGACAGGCGGATTCGTGCCGAAGCCGATGCCGGCACGCCCAGCGTCGTCGCCGCACCCCAGTCGGACATCGCGCAGCGCTACCGCCATATCGCGCGCCGGCTTGCGGCACGGCTTTCGCTGCAGGCGCGCAACAAGGCGATCCAGTTTCCGAAGATCGTCATCCAGAACACCTGACCTCACCCGCCGGAATCTGCCAGAGCATGAGCATCAAAGCCGACAAGTGGATACGCCGCATGGCCGAGAGCCACGCCATGATCGAACCGTTCGAACCAGGCCAGGTGCGCGAGAATGCCTCGGGCGGACGGCTGATTTCCTATGGCACCTCAAGCTACGGCTATGACGTGCGCTGTGCCGACGAGTTCAAGGTATTCACCAACATCAACTCGACCATAGTCGACCCCAAGGCGTTTGATCCCAAGAGCTTCGTCGACATCAAGGCGGATGTCTGCATCATTCCGCCGAATTCATTTGCTCTCGCGCGCACCGTCGAGTATTTCCGCATACCGCGCCGTGTGCTCACGGTTTGCCTGGGCAAGTCGACTTATGCGCGCTGCGGAATCATCGTCAACGTCACGCCGCTGGAACCCGAGTGGGAAGGCCATGTGACGCTGGAGTTCTCCAACACCACACCGCTGCCGGCGCGCATATACGCCAACGAAGGGGTGGCGCAGATGCTGTTTCTCGAGTCCGACGAAGAATGTGCGACAAGTTATGCCGACCGCGGTGGCAAGTACCAGGGCCAGCGCGGCGTGACTCTGCCGCGAACCTGAACAGGCTGCGTTTACCGATGCTAAATGTTGCGGAAACCCTGCGCTTGGCGCTGTAACACGCTGCTATTTCCGTTTTCGTGTTTCCTGTACGCTGTTTCCATCCCAGCTTTTTCTACCCAGGACCGCCTGATGCAATACCGTGCTCTGAACCGGATGCTGTGTGGCGCGCTGATCGCGCTTGCGGCTGCCCTCTCACTGACTGCCTGCGGTGGTCGTGCACGTCCGGATTCGGTCGCCGCACCGAATATCCCGGCCACCTTCGACATTACGCTTGCTGCCGACAAGGACGGCCAGTTTGATCTCGACGGCGCGACGCTGTCTGAGGAAGACATCAAGGGCCATCTGCGTTTTCTGCGCGATCAGAACAAGCCCGTGCAAAGCGTATTCCTCAAGCGTGCGGGCAAGCAGAAAGTAACCGAGCGCCACATACAAGGGCTTGCGCGTATCGGCCTGGAACTGAAGGTGCGGACTTATCTTCAGGAAAAAGAAAGTATGGAGATCACCGAAGTACGCGCTGAAAGCGCGGCGAACTGAGGGCGGTTCCGACGCGTGCTGATTGCAAGGCCGACGGTTGCACTGCAGGCGGTTGACCATTGCCCTGAGTTCGAGTGGCTTTAGTGACTGAAGTCAGTCTTGATTTGTTTAGAAGTTCCCTTTTGTTTCCATGCGCTGCGGTTGCGCACCGCACTATCCTGGAGTCGACGATGAAACGTTTCCTGTTGGTTCTGTTTGCTACGTTCGGCCTGGCCTTCGCCGCTCATGCGGGCAAGGACGTCAAGGATGGCAACGCCTATGTAAAGGCGGTACAGAAGGACCAGTTCCTGTTCCAGGGCAATCCGCTAGGCAAGAACATGCTGCTGGGCTCGTTGCAGGAGCTCAAGGACGAAGGTGAGCTTACCGGCGTCGTACTGCGCAATCCCGACAGCGCCAGCGCCGAGCACAAGCACCTGCTCAAGGTCATTGCGGATTACCTGCAAATCAAGGCTTATGCGGGTGATGGAAAAGATCTGCAGCCACTCACGACTGAATAACCGCTTGCGGCGCCTGCAGATTGGACCGGAGCCGCCTGCAGGCGCGCGCGTAGACCGTGTACTCGCGCGGCACGAACTTCTTGCCAGGCCACGTTGTCGCTGTGCTATGCGCCGCCTTTTCTTCTGCATTCTTTCGCTCGTTGCCGCTTGTGCCACCAGTGCTGTCGTGGCCGGCCCAGTGGATTGGGTGCGGGAAAAGCTCGGCGGCAAACCCGAGGCGCCGAAACCCGGTATCGTCATGGCGCAGCCTGGCGCCATTACGCTGCTGCTCGATCAGCCGACACGGTTGCCGGTTGACGTATCGGCACCGGAAGCGGAGCTGCCGCGCGGACGCAGTTACTTTCGCCGCGTCGAGCTTGGCAAACCCATAGACGAAGCGCTGGTCCAGGTTCGAGTCATTGCGCAGAACGTGGATAATGGCAAGCGCCGCACCGTATTCAAGCCTTTGCTCTATCTGCTGGACGACGAAGGCAATGTGCGCGAGACCGTCGCGATTGATCCGTTACGCATAGACATACGCCCATTCCAGCCCACGGAATTGGTCGGTTGCGTCAAGGTAAAGCAGCTCCGCCGTTTCCTGGTCGCGACGACCGACAAGGATGTGGGCCAGTCGTATGAGTCCGGTACGCGAGGTTCGGTCAAGGCCGAGTCCAAAGGCGGCTTCTACTACTCTACGGATGCGGTCAGCGTGAAGTTGCCCTATGCCGCTACCGGTGAGCTGGTGCTCACGGTCAGTGCACCGGCAGCCAAGCTGTGTGAGCCGGTGGCGGCGGAGAGCGGCAAAGGCCAGGACAAGAAAGACGCTGAGGCCAAGCCTGCAGCGGCGACGTGAGCAAGTAGCGACCTGACCAGCCCGTCCCAGTTCGGGTCAGTGTGTCGCTCCCGCGGCCAGACGGGAGTCGCGCCGCGTCGTCAAGGCCGTGTCCACGAGCAGGCGCAAGCTGGCGAGCACTGTGTCGAGACTCAAACTGGCGGCACCCGCATGGGCGACGGCCTGCTCCGGCAGGAACGGAATATGCACGAAGCCGGCGCGGATTTGCGGCGATTCGCGCAGCGCATGCATGAGGCCATAGAACACGTGATTGCAGACAAAGGTGCCGGCGCTCTGCGAAATTTCCGCAGGCAGCCCTGCGGCCAGCAGCGCACTCAGCTGTGCCTTGATCGGCAGGGTTGTGAAATACGCAGCCGGGCCATGGCGCACTATGGGCCGGTCTACCGGCTGCTTGCCCGCATTGTCAGCGATGCGGGCATCGTCCACATTGATGGCAACGCGCTCCAGCGAGATGCGTGAGCGGCCGCCCGCCTGTCCTACGCAGATGACCAGCGCCGGGCGAGTGCTCGCCAATGCTGCGCGCAGCGCGCGCAGTGAACGGCCGAAGCTGGTCGGCAGCTGCCGCGTCACGATACGGTGCCCGCGCAGGATCTCACCCTCAAGTCGCCGCACCGCTTCCCAGGACGGATTCAGTGCCTCGCCACCGAATGGGTCAAAGCCGGTCAGCAGTACGCGAGGCGGTAGGGTGTTCATCGGAAGGCGAGAATGTAGAGCAGGGTGATGTTCACGGCGGCCAGCAGCAGTGCGGTCACCGTCTGCATGCGGATCACGCCATAGCTGTCCTTGAGTTCGAGCAGCACGGCTGGAACGATATTGAAGTTCGCGGCCATGGGTGTGAGCAAGGTACCGCAATAGCCAGTCAGCATGCCGATGGCACCGACGACGGCTGGATCGGCGCCGTGCTGGCGGATCAGCAGCGGCAGCCCAATGCCGCTGGCCATCACCGGAAAGGCCGCGAAGGCATTGCCCATGATCATCGTGAATACGACCATGCCCAGACCATAGGCGATGGTGCAGGCCAGGCGGCTGTCCGTCGCGATGATCTGGCCTATCAGCGACGCAACGGCGTTTCCGACTCCGGTACTCTCGAACACGCCGCCGAGTGCGGCCAGCAGCATGGGCAGCACCACGGCCCAGCTGAGCTGATCGAGCAGGCGGCTCGACTCGCGCATCGCCTGTGACGGACGTGAGCGAGTGACATGCAGTGCATACAGTGCAGCCAGAACACAGCCCATGGCCAGGGCCTGCACCGTCGCATTGCCGGCGGGAAACAGGCGCCAGCTGTCGCTGGCGAGGTAAGGAGCAAGCACGACCAGCATGGTCGTCACCAGCGGAATCATCAGCGCCGGACCAAACAGCCGGTGGCCCAGGCGTTGTGCGGATGCTTCGCGCAGGCCGCTATCGGCAGTGCAGGGGGGATTGCGGCGCATCCGTCCGGTACCAGCGAGCAAGGCCAGGACGACGACCGCCACCCCGGCCAGTTGTGTCGGCAAGCGGTCACCGGCCTTGTCCGCCGCAAGTATCGTATCGCCGGCGGCAAAGACGACGGCCATCAGCGCCCAGAACAGGGCGTTGCTCCAGCGCCTTGCGCGCAGGTCGAAATACGCCGCTGCCGCGAACACGAAGGCGGCTAGCCACCATACATAGGCCAGCGCGATCAAGGCCTGGTCTCCGCGCTGCGCTTGAGTCCGTACTGGAATACGACGATGCGCAACGCATGGATCAGAAATGCCGCGATTGCGGTAGGAATCGCCCAGATCGCTATCGACAAGGGTTCCAGCGTTATGCCGTTGGCGGCATAGAAGCTTTGGATCAGCAATACCGCGCCGAAGGCAACGAAAATATCTTCGCCGAAAAACAGGCCGACATTGTCGGTAGCGGCAGCCAGTGCGCGTGTGCGTTCACGCTGGGTGGCGTCAAGGCCGGGAGCGGTCTTGCGCGCGGATGCCTCGGCCATCGGAGCGATCAGCGGACGCACGGTCTGTGCGTGGCCGCCTATGGAGGTCAGGCCCAGGGCGCCCAGGACCTGGCGCAGTGCCATGTAGCAGATCAGCAGCAGCGACAGGCTCATGTAGTAGAGCCCAGCTATCCAGCGCTGCGCGTGCTCGCGCAAGCCGGCGTGTTCGAGCAGGCCGATAACCGGCAGCGTCAGGACAATCAACAGCGGCGCGCGCGTGGACACGAAGGATTTTCCCAGCAGCGCAAGCTGGTCTGGCAGCGACATGCCGGCGGCGAAGCCGCTGACGAAGCCCGCTGCAACCACGACCAGCATGGGATTGAGGCGCAACGCAAAGCCGGCGACGACACTGGCAACGCCGAGCAACGGCCAATAGTTCATACAGTAACTCTCCAGGAAGATGTGGGCCGGTTCGAGTGGCTTTTTCCGGTACGGGCAAACATCTGCTCAGCAATTGCTCAACGCGCGAATCTCGACCCCGGCCGCAACCAGCGCCGCGCGCAACCGGGCCGCGAATACGGCGGCATTGGGCTGGTCGCCATGAATGCACAGCGTATCGGCGCTGATCACAACGCGGCTGCCATCGCCGGCGGTCACGCAGCCCTGCTGCACGATGGACAGGGCCTGGGTTATGGCCATATCGGCATCGTGGATCACGGCATCGGCTTCGCGCCGCGGCATCAGGCTTCCGTCGGCGCGGTAGCGCCGGTCGCAGAAGGCTTCGGCGGCGACGGCAAGCCCTGCAGCGCGGCCGGCCGCAAGCAGTGCGCTACCGGCCAGTCCAACCAGGATCAGGTCGCGGTCGAATTCGGCCACCGCCGCGGCTATTGCCTCAGCCAGCGCCGGGTCGCGCGCAGCCATGTTGTACAGTGCGCCATGCGGCTTTACATGATTCATTTGTGTATTTTTGCTTTTTGCAAAAGAATGCAGGGCTCCGATCTGGTACAGCGTCAGCGCGTGTACTTCGTCGGCGCTGACCGCCATTTCGCGGCGGCCAAAACCCTGCAGGTCGGGCAGCGACGGATGCGCGCCGATGGCGACGCCACGCGCAGCGGCCAGCGCTACGGTGCGGCGCATGGTGCCGGGGTCGCCCGCATGAAAACCGCAGGCGATGTTGGCCGAACTCACCTGGGCAAGCACCTGCTCATCCTGGCCCAGGGTCCAGATGCCGTAGGACTCGCCAAGATCGCAGTTCAGATCGATTCGTTGCATCTGCTCTCTCCGGTCAGGGGCGCTTGCGTTTCTAGTTGTGCTCATCGGCTTGGGCAGAGGCAGCCAGCCGCCGCTGTACCAAGTCTTCGATCCGAGTCAGCGCTTCCGCGCGGCGGCGCCGCGCCTGTTCGGCCTGTTCCGGGGCAATCAGTTGCAACCGCACGGGGTCGCCGGGGCGGCATTGCGCCAGTACGGATCGGTCTGCGTCAATCAGATGCGCGATGCGCGGATAGCCGCCCGTCGTCGGATGCTCGGCGGCAAGCAGGATGGGTTGACCCGACGGCGGCAGCTGTAGCGTACCGTGGGTTACCGCAGCGGAAATCAGCTCCAGCGGCTCTCGCAGAATCAGCGCCGGGCCGCTGAGGCGGATGCCGACGCGGTTCGAATCGGTGGCGACGCGAAACGGCTCTCCGCTCAGTGCCGCTTGCGAGTTCGCGGCCAGCGCCGGGTAGTGACTGCCCGGCAGCAGCCGCAGCACTCGCAGTGGCCCCGCATCGAACCATGGAGCCGGTGCGACCGACCAGGTTGGTGCACGCCGCAAGGACCGGCCAGGGCTTGCAAGCGGCAGCAGGTCGCCGGCGCGCAGCGCGCGGCCTGCACAAGGCCCCAGGCCTGCATTGAGATCAACGCTACGGCTGCCTAGCACTGGGGCGAGCCCGATGCCGCCGGCAATCGCGAGATAGCCGCGCGCGCCGCGGCGCAGGGCCGCGATATCGAGTACTGCGCCGGCGCTGACCGGTACTGGCCGCCAGGTGGGAAACGCGGCACCGGCCAGCGTTGCATCGGCATCAGCTCCGCACCAGGCGACTAGGCTGGCGCGGTCAAACTGCAATCGTGGACCCAGTAGCGTGCACTCCAGCGCGGCGGCTCCGGCCGCATTGCCGACCAGCCAGTTCGCGATGCGCAACAGGTTAGGGTCCATCGCGCCGGCGGCGCTGAGGCCGATTGCCGCCTGGCCGAGGCGGCCAAGATCCTGCACGCTGCTGAGCAGTCCGGCGCGGAGTACGCGGATCATGGGTTCAGCGCAGCGCAGCGTTGAAGGCGTCGACATCGATCGCAACGAAACGCACGCGCTGGCCGGCAGCGAGCCGGTTCGGCGGCCTGGCCTGGGCATCGAACAGCGCAAGGGGCGTGCGGCCAATCAGATTCCAGCCGCCGGGCAACTCGCGCGGGTAGATGCCGGTCTGCAGGCCGCCGATGGCAACGGAGCCTGCGGCTACCCGCGTGCGTGGGTTGGCCCGGCGCGGCTGTTGCAGCGCAGGGTCGAGGCCGAGCAGGTAGGGAAAACCTGCGGCAAAGCCGAGCATGGCGACACGATAGTCGCCGGCCGCGTGCCGGGCGGCGAAGGCTTGCGGCGTAAGTCCGCTGTGAGCGGCGGCCTGGTCGAGGTCGGGCCCGCACTCGCCGCCATAACAAACCGGAATCTCAATGCACTCCGTCGGTTCATCGGCCTTAGCCGAAGCTGTGCCGAATGCACCGCGCAATGCGCGCGCGCAGCGCTGCGCCGGTGTTGCATCGTCCCCTTGCCAGGTCGCGGGATCGAACACGACAGCGAGGCTGGCATAGCCCGGAACGAGCTCGACTATGCCGGGCAATGCCATTGCGGCCACGCTGCGTGCGGCTGCATGCACGCGTGCGTTCAAGTCCGCGTCGATGCGCTCGCCGAACTGCAGCAGCAGCGCGCTGTCGCCGAGTTCCTCGATGCTGGGCTGCATGCTCACGTGTCGTGTGACAGGGCAAGTCCCACACGCAACAGCTGGAGCACCCGCTGGGCGTCCTGCGCATCGTAGGGCAGCCGCTCGCCGACGCCCCAGACCGGCTTGGGCCAGGCGGCGTCGGCGACGTGGCGTGCGATCACGTGTACGTGCAGTTGGCTTACGACGTTGCCCAATGCGGCAATGTTCATTTTGTCGGGATGGGCGACGGCGTGAAGCACGTGAGCGGCACGATTGACCTCATCGAGCAGTTGATGCTGCTGGTCGCGCGCGAGCTCCACCAGTTCCCGCAGGCCGGCGATTCGCGGTACGAGTATCAGCCATGGAAAGCGCAGGTCGTTCATCAGCAGCACGCGCGAGAGTTCGAGTTCGCCGACCAGGTGGCAATCCGCCGCCAGGCGTGGATCCAGGGCAAACGGAATATCAATGCTCATGCGGCGGTTCCCAGAGTGCGGGCGAAGAACGCCAGACTGCGTTCGCGTGCGAGTGCGGCCGACGCAGGATCGTAGTCGGCCCGCAGGTCACAGTTAAAGCCATGCCCGGCCGCATAGACGTGGATTTCAGCCTGTGGCTGCTTTGCGCGGTGCAGCGCGACGTGTGCGGGCGGAATGATCGGATCGGCCTGGCCGAAGTGAAACTGCAGCGGCGCCTGGGCGCGTTCATCGAGAAACGGCAGGCTGCGACCGCCGTAGTAGACCACAGCCGGCAAGGCCAGCCGCGTCGCGCAAAGAAAGGCGACGGTGCCGCCCCAGCAGTAGCCGACCACTCCCGTGCGTCCGGTAGCGCCGAGCGCCTGCGCCGCGCCAGCAACCGCTGTGATCGCGCGATCAAAGCCGACTTCAGCGGCGAGCAGGCGCCCACGCGCCACGCCAGCCTCGTCGTAGTCGAGCTCGACGCCAGTCTCGACAAAGTCGAACAGGGCGGGCGCTATTGCCAGATAGCCGGCTTGCGCATAGCTGTCGGCGACACGGCGGATATGTGCGTTGACGCCGAAGATTTCCTGTACGACGACGATACCGCCGCGGGGTACGCCGTCAGGATCCGCGCGATAGGCCGAAATCGCCGGAAGATTCGGGGTTGGAAGCCGGATGATCTGAGCCATGGCGATACGGGTGACTGGCAGGCCGGTGCGGCCGAAAAGCATAGGGCATTGCGGCCGGTTTTTTGCAGCGTTCTGCTGATCGAAGCGGATTGGCCCCTGTCACGCGGCGTAGCGCACGACCCGATTGCGCCCCTGGGCCTTGGCCCGGTAAACCGCGACATCTGCAGCGCCCAGCAGTTCTTCGAGTGTGGAGGCGCCACAGTCGCGCAGGCTGGCCAGGCCTATGCTGATGGTCGGTCGGCGTCGCGTGCCACTCAAGTTGGCCAGGCCCTGGGCAACCTTGTCGCGCAGGCGTTCGGCGATTGCCGTCGCGTTGTGCACGTCCCGGCTGGGCATTACCACGATGAACTCCTCGCCGCCGTAGCGGCCGACCATGTCGCCGGGCTCCAGCCACTGGCGCACGATCTGGATGCCGCCGGCCAGTACGCGGTCGCCGAACTGATGGCCGTGTTCGTCGTTGATCGACTTGAAATGATCGAAGTCGATCAGCAGCACGGACAGGTCCTGCTCCTGCCTGTTCGCACAGCGCAAATGCTCGTCGAGCTGGCGCAGTAGATGGCCGCGGTTATAGGCACCGGTCAGTGGGTCGGTGATGGCGGCCTGGTACAGCTCCGCGGCATGCGTGGAGAGCTTTGCGTTGGCGGCCTCAAGCCGCGCTTCGTGTGCGCTGATTTCCGCGTTCTTCTGCTGTAGTGCGCGATTGAGCTGCTGGGTCATGCGGTAGCGCCGCAGCAGCAGGACCAGCAGCACGCCGAGCGCCGCCGCAACACCGATGCCGATATTGCGCAGCAGCGCCTGCTGCCCCAGGCGCAGGCGCTGCACTTCGTTGTTGAGGCTCAGCAGGCGTATGCGCTGATCGGCCTCGGCGCGTTCGTAGCGCGATTTCAACGCAGCGAGCTGGCGTCCCGAGCGCGTACCCAGCAGTTCTTCCCGCAAAGCGGCACGGCGATGGGTGAATTCGATAGCTGCCGCAAGCTGGCCACTGGCCAGGGCCAGGTCTTCACGCGCGGCATAGGCTTCGCTGAGGCCAGATTTGAGGCCTGCCTGACTCAGAATCCGTATCGCTTCGTCCAGGTGCTTGGTTGCTAGGGCTGAGTCGCCAGCGCGCAGAGCAAGGCGTCCTAGATGCAGCAGCGCGTTGCCGGTGATCTCGCGATGCGCAAGTCCGCGACCGATTTCGAGCGCGTCCTGCAGCACTGCCGTCGCTTCGCTGTCGCGATCCAGCCGGATCAGCGCGCGGCCGATCTCGACATTCTCCAGACCTACATAGGGCCGGTTGCCCATACTGGCATCGATGGCGCGTGCCTGCTGCGCCATGGTCAGCGCCGCCGCAGCGTCGCCTATGTCGTTGCTGAAGCTCGCGTAGCTGCCGAGCGCGCCGGCCAGCGACTGTGGGTCGAGATTGCGCCGCGACGATTCCAGCGCCGCTTCAAAGTGGATCTTGGCTTGCTCGGTGTCTTCGATTTCGCGGTAGAGCAGGGCGATATTGCGATAGGACAGATCCAGCCGTTCAGTGCCCCCGAGGGAGCGGCGTAGCTCCAGTGCGGCGATCTGCAGTTCCAGCGCTCGGGCAAAATCGCCGAGATCGCGATGCACGGTGCCCAGGTTCATAAGCACCTGGGCTTCGCCGGCACGGTCGTTCTGGCCACGGCGCAGTGCCAATGCGGTTTCCTGATGCGCACGTGCCTCGTCGAGCTTGCCGCGGCGCCGGGCGATGACGCCGAGATAGCCTTCGGCAGCGGCCTGGCCCTGTAACAGTCCGTTGCGCCGTGACTGCAGCAGCAGTTCGGTCGCAAGAGTCGATGCGCTGTCGTAGTCGCCACGGGTTAGCGCCAGTGCGACGCTACGGTCCATCGCTTCGATCAGCCAGCGCAAACTGGCCAGCGCCCGGGCCCGTTCGATCGCATTCTGCCAGGCGTCAGCGGCCGGATCGCTGGCGCCAAGTGCCTGCTCCAGCACGCCGACGTAGCGCGCAAGCTGCAGGCGCGGATAGTGTCCGAACAGCGGGCCGAGCAGCCGGTCACTGCCACGCCACAGCGTGTGCACGACGCGGGCAACGCGCTGTGATGATGCGGCGATCTGGCCGGCCATGACCGGTGAGAGGTCGTCTGCATAGAGCCGATCAATGGCGCCAAAGCCGCTGACGAATGCGATGGCCGTAACCGCGGCCAGGCTACGCCTGCGCCACGGATGGATAAGCTGGCGGATTTGCTGGCCAATCGGCATTGCGTGAGGAAGCCCCCGATCTAGGGCCGCCCCATACGGCCCTGGTGGCCAATGCTAGCGCGGGAACGGGTTCAATCCGCGCAAAAAATTTCGTGCCGAAGTGTCAATCTGTTACGCGCTTCCTGGACATGGTCCGGAGGCCGGGGGCAGCCGGCGCAGCTGACGCTGCCAACGCTACGTTCTGGCCTTACAATCCGCGGCTTGCCTTAGCCCCGAGTTTCCCATGTCCCGCCAGAACCCCAAGGTCGGTTTTGTCAGCCTCGGCTGTCCGAAAGCACTGGTTGATTCCGAACGCATCCTGACCCAGCTCCGCGTCGAGGGTTACGAGATCGTACCGACCTATGACGACGCCGATGTCGTCGTCGTCAATACCTGTGGTTTTATCGATGCCGCCGTCGAGGAGTCGCTGGATGCCATTGGCGAAGCACTGGCTGAGAACGGCAAGGTCATCGTGACCGGCTGCCTGGGCGCCAAGGCCGACGTGATCCGTGAAGCACATCCGGACGTCCTGTCGATTTCCGGCCCTCAGGACTACGCCAGTGTCATGAACGCGGTGCACGCGCAACTGCCGCCCAAGCATGATCCCTTTCTCGATCTCGTACCGCCGCAGGGGCTCAAGCTCACGCCCAAGCATTACGCCTATCTCAAGATTTCCGAGGGCTGCAATCATCGCTGTTCGTTCTGCATCATTCCCTCGATGCGCGGTGATCTGGTTTCGCGCCCGGTCGATCAGGTGCTGATCGAAGCGGAGAAGCTGGTCAAGGGCGGGGTCAGGGAGCTGCTGGTCATTTCCCAGGACACCAGTGCCTACGGCGTGGATCTCAAATATGCCGAGCATGAATGGCGTGGCAAGTCCTACCGCACGCGCATGACCGAACTGTGCGAGGGCTTGTCCGAACTCGGAGTCTGGACGCGGCTCCACTACGTCTACCCGTATCCGCATGTTGACGAGATCGTGCCGCTGATGGCGCAGGGCAAGCTGCTGCCCTACCTGGATATCCCCTTCCAGCATGCAAGCCCGCGAATCCTCAAACTCATGAAGCGCCCCGGGGCGGTGGACAAGGTGCTGGCACGGGTCAAGGCCTGGCGCGCGATCTGTCCGGACCTCACCATTCGTTCGACCTTTATCGTCGGTTTTCCCGGCGAGACCGAGGCCGAATTTGAAGAGCTGCTGGACTTCTTGCGCGAAGCCCAGCTCGATCGCGTTGGCGCTTTCGCCTATTCGCCGGTCGAGGGTGCCAAGGCCAACGAACTGCCGGACCCGGTGCCTGAAGACATCAGGGAAGAACGCCTGGAGCGCTTCATGGAAGTGCAGGCGGAGATCAGCGCCGAGCGCCTCGAGCGCAAGATTGGTAGCCGCATCCGGGTGCTAGTCGATCAGGTCGACGCCGACGGCGCGATTGCACGTTCGGCCGCCGACGCGCCGGAGATCGATGGTGTTGTACATGTGGATAACGGGCAGAAGTTACGTCCGGGCCAGTTTGCCGAGGTCGACGTGATTCATGCCGACCAGCATGACCTGTTCGCCCGCTTGCCGGACTGAAGCAAGCATGCGGGCCAACCGGCACTACCGGGCGCCTGGACGTTAGCGCATGCGCTTTGTCGCCCCGACACGCGCGACGCTGGATCGCGCCGTGCTGCAGCGGCCGCCGCTGGCGGCATGGCGCGAGGCCGGCGACTGGATGGCCGCGGCGCAGTTTCCCCGTGTCGAGGAGCTCAACCGCGACTGGAACTCGGGCTGGCGTTTTGTCGAACAGACGCCGCAATTGCTCGCCGACGGCCTGCACTACGAGTCGCGCATTCATGCGCGAGCCGAGATCGCAACACGCGCCGACAATTGGCATGACTTCTTCAATGCGCTGATCTGGCGCCGTTATGCACCGCTCAAGGCAGCACTTAACCGGCGCCAGGTGGCTGAAATCGCGCGTATGGGTGACAAGCAGCGCAATCGTGCGCAATGCGCCCTGACGCACTTCGACGAGGGCGGAGTCATCGTCGTGCTGCGCGATCCTGCACTACTCGCACGCTGGAACGCGCACGACTGGCACGGTCTGTTCTGGGACGCACGCCAAGCCTGGGCCGACGGCGCGATACGCGCAGAGGTGTTTGGCCATGCATTGCTTGAGATGGCGCTGGTGCCTGACAAGCTCATCACCGGCAAAGCCATTGCGCTGATCGACCATGCGGTCGCAGCACCGGCCGATGCGATCGCCACGCTGGCGCACGCGATCGACAGCGGCGCAGTACTCACGGATCCGCAGGAGCTTCGCGCCCTGCCAGTTTCCGGCATTCCTGGCTGGCATTCGGCCAATGCGGACGCGGCGTTCTATGCCCAGGCCGAGTGTTTCCGGCCATTGCGCGCTGGGCGGGTCTATCCGGAACCGCTGCCGGTCGCTGCCGCCGGAACGTTGCCGTAGTGAATGTCGAGGACGACGAAGGTCGCGCGGCCGCCCGGTAGCTCCGCGCTGAATTCGTCGTCGACATGTTTCTTGAGCGCAGCACGCGCGAGTGGTGAATCGATGCTGATCCAGTTTCGCGCCGCATCGGTTTCGTCGGGCCCTACGATGCGGTAACGCTGCTCACGGCCCTGTTCGTCTTCGAGTGTCATCCAGGCGCCGAAGTAGATCGCGCCGCGGTCGGTTGGCGCGTCGGGGGCGATCTTCAGCGATTCGAGCCGTTTGCCGAGATAGCGCACGCGGCGATCAATCGCACCCAGCTGTTTTTTGCGGTAGGTGTATTCCGCGTTCTCGGAACGGTCGCCCTCGGCCGCGGCAGCGGCAAGCGCGCGCACCACTTCTGGTCGGCGTTCGCGCCAAAGGTGGTCGAGTTCGGCCTTCAGCGCGTCGTGGCCGGTGCGTGTGATCAGGGCCGTTGATGCGGCTTGTGGTGGGCGCCAGCGTCCCATGGCGGATCCGTGTCGACTGTAGTCGCCGGCACTATAGGAAATGCGCCGCGTTGTGCAAGCTGCAGGACGAATTCGCTGCGGGAACTCGTAGAATCGCGCCGGTCTGGCACGCTCTGGCCAAGCCGTATTCCCGAGCGGGAGCGTGGAGGCAAGCAGCAGGGCAAAGGCGGCCCGCTGCGAGCGCTGGGCCGGACCTTTCCGGGGGAGTCGTGCTGTGTTGATAGTGCCGCTGCATCGTCCGTTCAATCGGGCGAATTTCCCATTCGCGACGATTGCACTGGTTCTCGCCAATGTATTCGTGTTCCTGTTCCTGCAAAGTTCTGACGGTGCTGCGGAGCAGCGGGCTGTGGCGTATTACAGCGAAAGCCGCCTCGGTGATATCGAATTGCCGCTGTACCGAGAATGGATGCAGAAATATCCTGATTCGCGACGCCAGAAATTTCTGGATGCGCTGGACGAACACGATACGAAAGCGATGGCTGCGCGTGTGATCCAGTCCGACACCGCCTTTGTACGCGCCTTGCAAGCCGACCAGCTCATGACGCCGCAGGATTCGCGCCATGCGCAGTGGAAACGGCAGCGTGAGGCGTTCGACCTCCTCTGGCAGGAGCAATTTACCCAGCGCCATCTGCTGCGCAATTCAGAGGTCTCGCCGTCGCGTATGTTCAGTTCGATGTTCCTGCACGGCAGTTTCGGTCATTTGCTCGGCAACATGATCTTTCTGGTGGTACTGGGCCTGCTCGTCGAGGGCGCGCTGGGTTCGTTGCTGTTCATTGGTGTCTATCTGCTCGCCGGCTGTGGCGCTGCCTTGGTTGCACTGGGCTATCACTGGGGCGATGCCGGCGGCATGCTCGGTGCGTCTGGAGCTATCGCCGGCCTGATGGGCGCATATTGCGTGCTCTGGGGTATGCGTAAGGTGCGGGTGTTCTGGTGGGCGTTTGTTGTATTCGACTATTCCCGGGTTACCGCACTCTGGCTGCTGCCGTTCTGGCTAGGCTGGGAATTGTTCAACCTCGCCGCGAATGCGGATGCAGGCGTCGGCTTTGACGCGCATGCCGGCGGCATAGTCAGCGGCGCGCTGCTCGCGCTGGGCGTGCGTACTCTGGGCTGGGAGCGGCGCGACTTTCTGGACGAGGATGAAAAAGCCGAACGCGCCAGGGAAAACGACGATGCGCTGAGCCGTGCACTGCAGCATCTGGGCAAGTTGGAGACGCGCCAGGCGCGGGCGTTGCTTGAGCCGCTGGATGCGGCCGGTCCCCCCTCGCTGGATGTGCGCATCGCACTTTATCGCTGCGCGCGTTACGGCAACGAACTGGCGGCGCTGCGGGGTGCAGTGCAGCGGTTGCTTGAACTGCCGGTCGCCGATGCGGCCTCAGCGCACAAGGTCAAGCAGGTGCTGGACGATTTTCGCAAGATCGACCGGTCTGGCCCGGTGCTGGCGCCCGCTCAGCAATTGCAACTCGCGCGTGCCTGGCTGCGCATCGGCGCCGACGCCGACGCCGACACGCTGGTTCGCGACTTGGTCCTGCGGGCGGGCGACACGCCCGGCGTGGCGGAAATCTGCTGGCAGCTTGCGCAGCGCGCACGCGAAGGTTCACCTGAGTGGCGCGCGCGACTTGAATTGATTGCTCAGCACTGTCCGCGCAGTGAATTCGCGCCGAAGGCGGCCTTTCTGCTCGCACAGGTATCGTGAATCCGCAGTGGACGTTTCTGGCGGCCGGTAGCGGCACCTGTCTTGAGCCGGGCCAGCGCGGTGGTTGGCCAATACTGATTTTGCTGGCGTGGACCAATCCGGCTCGTTGAAAGCACGAAAGGCCCGCAGCGACTTGTTGGCTACGCAGGTTGATCAGTTTCCTTACACCGCCACGGAAATGGAAAGCGTGTGGAAACGTAGCTGGCAGGGGCGATGGTAGACTCCGCAGCCCGCTGGCCGTGTGTGTGCGTTTTTACGGCAGCAGGTGCGATGCGGCAGGGCGGATCTGAGCAGAGACCTACCAGACGGAGAATGACGCAAATGGCTGGCAAAGCCGATTCGGTAAAGACGATTTTCTATGCGCTTGGTGCTAATTTTGCGATCTTCGTCGCCAAGCTTGTCGCAGCCATCATTACCGGCTCCGGCTCCATGCTGGCTGAAGCCGTGCACTCGCTGGCCGACTGCGGCAATCAGGGGCTGTTGCTGCTGGGTCTGAAGCGCGCCAAGGCGCCACCGTCTCCGGATTTTCCACTAGGTTTCGGCAAAGCAATCTATTTCTGGTCGTTCCTGGTTGCCTTGATGCTGTTCAGCGTTGGCGGCATGTTTTCGATCTACGAAGGGCTGCACAAGCTGCACAAGCCCGAACCGTTGCAATGGGCCTGGATCGCGGTTGCGGTGCTTACCTTCGGCATCATCGCTGAATCGCTGTCGATGTGGGGTTGCCTCAAGGAAGTGAACAAGGCACGCGGCGGCCAAAGCCTCTGGCGCTGGTTCCGCGACAGCCGGCAAAGCGAGTTGATCGTGATCTTCGGCGAGGATCTTGCTGCGCTGCTTGGCCTGGTGTTCGCATTGGTCGCCGTGCTGCTGACCATGGCTACGGGCAATCCCATGTATGACGCCGCTGGTTCCATCGGCATTGGCGTGCTGCTGATCGTGGTTGCGGTGTTTATCGCAGTCGAGATCAAAGCCTTGCTGATAGGCCAGGGCGTGGAGCCGCGCCAGAAGGAGGCGATGCTGAAGTTCCTGGCCGCGCGCGAGGAGGTCAAGCAGGTATACAGCCTGCTGACCTTGCAGATGGGGCCGGACGTTATGGTTGCGATCAAGGCCGAGATGGCGCGCTATCTCGCGCCACGAGATCTGATCGAGGATATCAACCGCGTAGAGGCCGCGTTCCGCGCCGAATTCCCCGACGTGCGCTGGTGTTTCTTCGAGCCCGATAGCGGTGATTGATCGCCGCACCCGGCAGCGTGCGATTTGGCCGACGCAGGCAACGCCGTGAACTGTCCATGTCGCTGCGCTTCAGTCGCCGCGGTAGTAGAGCCCGTCCACCGCTGTCGTGCCGTCGGGCTGTCCGGGCAGTGAAGCCCAGCCCGTGAGTCCTTCGGGGGTCAGCAGCAGATAGTCGGGGCTGCTGCTGGCGTTGGCGCTGCTCCTGTCGTTGAGCAATACGGTTACCCGCGTGCCGGCGGCAAGCGTGACGCCCATTGAGGCGCCTCCCGGACTGTGCTGCAGCGTAACGGCCTGTTTGAGGGTTCCGCTGACGCCGACATGCCGCAACGGTTGTGCCGTCTCGGTAAAGCGGTCATTTTTCCATGTATATAATTTGCGTTCGTCATAGAACGTGTTGCTATGTCCTGCGACGTAGATGCGTGCGTCGGGCAGGAACGCAAACTGGGTGCCGGGTGCGGCGAACACGTCGGTTTCCGCGTTCGCCGCGTCCGGCAGCAGGCGGCAGCTAGGATCGGCGCTGGGGCCAGAGTCGCAGACCAGGGTCAGCGGCGGCAGCTCTCCCAGGCGCAGCAGCAGGGGCGCCGAGGCATACACGCCGGCTGCTTCGTATTCGGACAACCATGGTGGCGGTGTGGTTTTTTCGGCCCGGTTTGCGGGATAGAGCACGGTCACTCCCTCGTTCCTGAGCTCAAGTCTTGCAAGCTGCGGAAACGCGGCTGGGAGATCGGCCTTGCCGGCTGCGCAAGCGACTACGGGCAAGGCCAACAGCAGGGCGATGCGTGAGATTGTGGCCATGGAATTATTGTCGGCTCGATTGCGGAATCCTGCCTTCACAAACGTACTCCGACCCCGACTCCGAACCGCCATTGCGGACGGTCGAACTGGAATCCCGGTGGCCAGCGATGCACATGGGCCGCTTCCACCAGCGGAAACACATAGGCATGTTCGCCGACCTGGCCGGCGCGTGTGCCGGCCAGACGGCCAACCAGGGTAATGAACAGACCGTCGGGGTAGTCGTGGCGTTCGACATAGCCCGGCAGCACCACGATAAAGCGTCCACGTGTGCCGGCCTCGGGTACGGGCCGCTGTGCGCTGTCCAGCGGGTAGGCCAGTACATTGACTTCGGTCTGTGCTTCGCGGTTGTCGACGCCGAGGATCATGCCGCCCCAGATGACTTCCGCACCGGCATAACGTTCGGGCGTGGCGGCGACCTCGAACGGCAGGGCCGGCGTAACCGGCCGGGTTGCGACAACGACCGGGCGGGTAGCGCAGGCCGACAATGCCGTGAGTGCAACCAGGCAGGACATCAAAGGGCCACGTTTCATCGGTTCTCCCAGGCATCGAGCACAGCCGGCATTGCGTAGCCGGCAGTCTGAACGATCGCAAGATCGGCCGCTGATGTCAGTGGCGTGGGTTGCGGATTGATTTCCGCGAACCAGGCGCCGTGCTGCTGCGCGAGTGCAGGCAGCCCGGCGGCCGGATACACCAGCGCGGAGGTGCCAATGGCGAGTACTACATCGCAGCCACGTGCAGCCGCCTGTGCGGCGGTCAGGGCCTCGGCCGGCAACTCCTCGCCGAACCAGACCACACCCGGGCGGGCGAGGCCACGGTCATGATGCGGCGAACGCGGCGGTTCACCGGGGTTGGCGGCTAGCCAGACCGGACTGATCTCACGCCCGGTAACCGAGCAGACCGTGCGCGCGATGGCGCCGTGCAGGGCGATCACGCCGGTGGATCCGGCGCGCTGGTGCAGGTCGTCGACGTTCTGCGTTACCAGCGTCAGGCTCGTGCGGCGCGCCAGCTCGGCCAGTGCGATGTGGGCCGCGTTTGGCTGTGCTTGCGCAATCTGCTCACGCCGCCAGGCGTACCAGCGCCAGACCAGTGCAGGGTCTCGCTGGAATGCGGCCGGAGTGGCCAGATCCTCCGGGCGAAAGCGCGACCAGAGGCCGGTTTGCGCGTCGCGAAAAGTAGCGATGCCGGACTCCGCCGAAATACCGGCTCCCGTCAGCACCAGTATTCTCCGGGCCTGTTTCAGGCGTGTAGCGAGTTCGTGCAGGGTTTGCATAGGCCGAAGTGTCGCATGCGGTTGAGTTGATGCCCGTGTTGCTGATCCCGGCATGACTTCTGGCGCTGGTCAGTATCCGCGCTTGGCGGCATAAGCCCAGGTTGCGTCCGGCGCCGGCCAAGTCCCGGATAGAGTTGATCGCCGCCCCGGACGCCACTCGCCTTCATTTTCGCTTGCCTGGAGCCATCACCTTGCGCCGAATCCTGTTCATGGCGGTTGCCGCCTGTTTCACCACGCTCGCTGCGGCCGATGAAGGCATGTGGCAGCCAGCCCAGCTACCGGCGATTGCGAACCAGCTCAAGCAGCGAGGGCTGGAGCTGCCCCCGGCGCGCCTTACCGATCTGGCCGGTCCTACCATGGGGGCCGTGGTCAGTATCGGCGGTTGTACGGCGTCGTTCGTTTCGCCCGAGGCGCTGGTGGTCACCAACCATCACTGTGCGTACGGCGCGATCCAGTACAACTCGACCGCTGAAAGAAACCTTATCAAGGACGGTTTCCTCGCGCGTACGCAGGCTGAAGAACTGCCGGGTGATCCCAACTTGCGCGTTTACGTGACTGACGAGATTCGCGACATTACGCGCGAGATCGTCGGTCAGATCGATGCCAAGGTAGGCGGCCTCGCACGTTACGAAGCGATCGACAGGGCGCAGAAAGCAGCGGTTGCCAAGTGCGAGAAGCCGGGCATCAAATGCGATGTGTATACCTTTCACGGCGGTTACAGCTTCCAGCTGGTGCGCCAGCGCGAGATCAAGGATGTCCGCCTGGTCTATGCGCCACCTGCTGCCATCGGCAAGTTTGGTGGTGATATCGACAACTGGATGTGGCCGCGGCATACCGGCGATTTCAGCTTCCTGCGCGCCTACGTCGGCAAGGACGGTAGTTCCAGGCCGTATGCCAAGGACAATGTGCCGTTCAAGCCCAAACATTTCCTGCCGCTGAACACGGCTGGTGTCGAGGCCGGCGATTTCGTCATGGTGGCCGGTTACCCAGGTCGCACCAACCGCTACCGCCTCGCCGAGGAAACGCGTGACGCGATCAACTGGCAGTACCCGACCAATATTCGCTTGTATAGCGAGATTCTTGACATCATCAACCGCGCGGGTGCGAAGGACGCGGGGACTGCGGTCAAGTACGCCAACAGCGTGGCGAGCTTCAACAACTACCTGAAGAATTTCCGTGGACAGCTGGAAGGCTTGGCCAAGGCTCAGGCTGTCGAGGTCAAGACCGCGAAGGAAGACGCACTGCTGACCTGGTTGCGCGGGCAGGACGGCGAGACCGCTGCATTGGCCGCTGATATCGGCGAACTGCGCGGTGTGCTCTCCGAGCAACGCAAGGTACGTGAGCGCGATCTGGTGCTCGGCTATCTGAATCGCACCTTCCTGTACAACGCCTCGTATCACATCTATCGCACGGCGACCGAGCGTACCAAGCCGGATCTGCAGCGCGAGCAGGGTTTCCAGGCGCGGGATGAAGCCAAGATCGAAGGCACGCTCAAGCAGTGGGAGCGGCGCATGGAGCCAGCCGTCGACAAGCAGTTGTTCGTGCACTTTCTGCGCAGCTACGTGAAGTTGCCGCCGGATCAGCGTGTCGCGGCGCTGGACGCCTGGCTAGGGAACGCCCAGGCCGACGATGCGGCATTGGTGCAAAAAGTGGACGCACTTTATGCTGCTACGCGTCTGACCCAGGTCGATGAACGTCTGCGCTGGTTCAAGGCCAAACCGGCCGAGATCGAGGCCTCCGACGATGCAGCGCTGAAATTCATGGTCGCGCTGCTGCCGGAACTGCTCCAGATCGAACAGGCGCGCAAGCAGCGAACCGGCGACGAGCTGCGTCTGCGGCCGCGCTATATGCAGGCCATGATCGCCTACAACGAAACACAGGGGCAGCCGGTCTATCCGGATGCGAACAGCTCATTGCGCGTGACCTTCGGCCAGGTTCAGGGGTTCAAGAAGGACGGCGTCGAATTCACGCCGTTCACGACCGGGGACGGAATAGTCGCCAAGACCACGAACGAGGATCCGTTTGATACACCGGCCACCCAGTACCAGGCGCTGGTCGCACGCGACTATGGCCGTTATGCCTCGGCGAAGAGTGGCTCGCTGCCGGTGAATTTCCTTGCGGATCTCGATATCACTGGCGGCAACTCGGGATCGCCGGCACTGGATGCGCAGGGGCGCCTCATTGGTCTCGCATTCGATGGCAACTGGGACAGCGTCAGCGCGGACTGGATTTTCGACCCTAAACTTACGCGCTCCATCCAGGTCGATCTGCGCTACATGCTCTGGGTCATGGACAAGGTCGACGGCGCGCAGAACCTGCTGCGGGAAATGGGCGTCGCGGGCGAGGCCGCGACGCCGTCGGGTGGATAGTGGTTGCGATATTGCAGCATTGTGAATTTGTTGCGGCGGTCGCGTCTGCGGCCGCCGAGCGTTTGCGGCTGCAACCGTTACAATCGCCGCATGCCAGCTATCGACACCCGCCCACTCGCCGTCCTGCTCATGGGCCCTACCGCCTCGGGCAAGACGGCGCTGGCCTGCGCACTGGCGGATCGTTTCGCGCTCGATCTTGTCAGTGTCGACTCCGCGCTGGTCTATCGCGGTCTCGATATCGGCAGCGCCAAGCCGGATGCCGCCACTCTGGCGCGGTATCCGCACCGGCTTATCGATATCCGCGAACCACACGAACCGTATTCGGCTGGTGAATTTCGCGCCGACGCGCTAAAGGAAATGGCGGCGATTACCGCTGCTGGCCGCATTCCTCTGCTCGTGGGCGGTACGGGTCTGTATTTCCGTGCAGTGATGCGCGGTTTTTCCGAACTGCCGCCATCGGACCCCAAGGTGCGGGCGCAGCTACAGGCCGAGCTCGAAGGCGAAGGCCTGGCCGGACTGCACGCGCGCCTTGGTGCCTCCGACCCGCGCGCGGCCGAACGTATTCACCCGACGGACGCGCAGCGCATCGTGCGCGCGCTCGAAGTGATCGCCCTCTCCGGCCGGCCGCTAAGTGAACTGCAGCAGGGGCGCGAGCAGCCGCCACCCTATCGCCTGCTGCGGCTGGCCCTGGTTCCCAGCGACCGTGCGCCACTGCATGCGCGCATCGCCGCGCGTTTCGACGCCATGCTGGCCGGCGGTTTGATCGACGAAGTGCAGGCCTTGCGCGCCCGGCCCGGCGTGCACGCGGATCTGCCGGCTTTGCGCGCGGTCGGCTATCGTCAGGTCTGGCAGTATCTTGACGGGGAGTTCTCCCTTGCTGAACTGCGCGAACGCGGCATTTTCGCCACACGCCAGCTCGCCAAACGCCAGATCACGATGCTGCGCGCCGAACTCGACGCGCGCTGGTTCAACCCGGAACGCGAGGATTTGACCCGCCAGGCGGCCGACGCCGTGCACCGGTTTCTTGGCGCCACCGGCGCGATGCGGATTTCATAACCGGGTCGACATTCTCGCGGCATTCAAGACCGGTTAAGATCCGGACGCTTGGACCGGGGCGCCGGGTTTATGGGGCGCATTCCCCGCTGCTTTTTTTCCGGTTCGCTGAAGGAGAATTACCAATGTCAAAAGGGCAGTCGTTGCAGGATCCGTTTCTGAACGCCTTGCGGCGCGAGCGTGTGCCGGTATCGATCTATCTCGTGAATGGCATCAAGCTGCAGGGCACGATTGAATCGTTCGACCAGTTCGTGGTGCTGCTGCGCAATACCGTGAGTCAGATGGTCTACAAACATGCGATCTCGACCGTGGTACCGAGCCGCAACGTCCGTCTTGGCGACGGCCATCACGGTCACGGCGGCAACGATCACGCTGACGCCGACCACGGCGAAGCACACGAGGGCTAAGCGCTCTGTACGACAGGGCAGCAAGGGGCGAGCGCGCTGTGCTCGTCCAGACCACACGGGCGGGAGACTCCGACGCGGTCGCGCGTCTTGCCGAGTTTGCCGAACTCGCGGCCTCTGCTGGCGCCAGCGTCGTTGCACAGCTCTTTGCGCGGGCGGATGCGCCGAACGCGCGTTTTTTGCTGGGCACAGGCAAGGTCGACGAGCTGCGCGAGGTCAAGCAGGCCAATAACGCCGATCTGATCCTAGTCAACGACGTTCTGAGCCCGGTACAGGAGCGTAATCTCGAAAAATACTGCGAGTGCCGGGTCGTTGGTCGCACCGGCCTGATTCTCGACATTTTCGCGCTGCGCGCCCGTTCGCATGAGGGCAAGCTGCAGGTCGAACTGGCCCAGCTCAAGCACATGGCTACGCGGGCGGTGCGCGGCTGGAGCGGTCTTGACAGCCAGCGCGGCGGCGCAATCGGCCTGCGTGGTCCTGGTGAAACCAAGCTTGAGCTTGACCGTCGCCTGCTGCGGGGGCGTATCCAGCAGCTGCAGGAGCGTCTCGACAAGGTTGCGCTGCAGCGTGAACAGACCCGGCGTAGCCGTCAGCGCAATGCCGTGCCGCTGGTATCGCTGGTGGGCTATACCAACACCGGCAAGTCGACCCTGTTCAACCGGCTCAGCGGAGCGAGTGTGTACGCTGCCGACCAGTTGTTCGCGACCCTGGACCCGACCTTGCGCCGTATCGAGGGGTTGGCCAGTGGGCCGTTCGTGCTTGCGGATACGGTCGGTTTCATACGCGATCTACCGCATGATCTGGTCGCCGCCTTTCAGTCGACCTTGACCGAAACGCGCGAAGCCGATTTGCTGCTGCATGTGGTTGATGCCGCCGATCCCGAGCGCGATCAGCGCATGGAGGACGTGGCAGCCGTGCTGGCTGAGATTGGTGCAGCGGATGTGCCGCAACTGCTGGTGTTCAACAAGATCGACAATCTTGACGGTGTACTGCCGCGTCGTGACGATGTCGGGTCGCAGCCCCGTGTCTGGCTGTCGGCGGCGCAGGACCAGGGCCTGGATCTGTTGCGTGAAGCGCTGACGACGTTGTTGGGACGTGATCGCCTTCGCACCGAACTGCGCCTTGCGCCGTCGCAGGGGCGGCTGCGTGCGCGGCTTTACGAGGCTGGCGTCATACAGGCCGAACGTACTGTCGACGAGAGGGGTTGGGTGCTTGCGCTCGATGCGCCGCGGGCGCGGCTGCAGGCACTGTTCGGGCTTGCTGATGGCGATGGCGACTATCTGCGTGCGGCGCTCGGGGGAATACCGGTGCCCGGGCGCGACGAGTGAGTACACCGCCCGGCCTTGTGTCTGGCGCGCCCGCCCCGATCTAGACCGGGGCTGCGTTCAGGCATAGGCGTGTGGCTGCGCCGATTCCGGTACAATCCGGCCGCAATCGTCTTCGGCGACGCCTGGCGTCCGCCTCAACGGTTGCCGACTGGACAACCGTTTTCCCAGTATCCTGCTCTCAGTTCCACGGCGTGTTGTAGCGCGCAGGGAGTTCCGCGTTTCTGCCTGGCAGGGTGTGAGCGGAGTTCTGGCGGAATGCGGCTCCCGTGTCGCAGCGGGTTCACGCGTGACAAGGGGCGACGCAGAGGTTGCAAGTAACGGCGAGTGCGGGTGTTCCCAACGGCATGCCGACGACGGCATGGGCAATGACGAGGTCAACTCATGGCATGGAATGAGCCGGGCAAACGCGATCCCTGGCGCGGCAATCAGAAAGGTCCGGATATGGAAGACGCGCTGCGACGTCTGCGCGAACGTTTCGGCAATCTGTTTGGTGGAACGAGTGGCGGCGGGTCTGGCGGAATTCTGATCGCAGTAGCGGCGATACTGCTGGCTTGGATTGCGCTCGATAGCTGGGCTGTGATCAATGCCCGTGACGTCGGCGTAGTGCAACGCTTCGGCAAGAAAACCCGCGTCATGAGCCCAGGCTTCAACCTCAAATGGCCGCGGCCGATCGAAACCGTAACCAAGGTCAAGTTCAAGGATGTGCGCCTGCTCGCCGACAGCGTGCGCATGTTGACGATGGACGAAAACATCGTCCAGATTGATTTCAACGTGCAGTATCAGGTCAGCGACGCCGAGAAGTTCCTGTTCACGGTCAAGGATGTCGACAGCCTGACTGTGAAGCAGGCTGCTGAAAGCGCGGTACGCCAGGTTATCGGCGGCAACGCGATGGACACCATTCTTTCGGGGCAGGGCTCCGAACTCGTCAGCGAAACCAAGAAAGTACTGCAGGCCACGCTGGAAAGTTACGACGCCGGCATCCTGGTGACGGACGTGAATTTCCAGTCGGTAGCGCCGCCGCATGAAGTCAAGGATGCCTTTGACGATGTGACGAACGCACGCGAGAACAAGCAGCAGACGGAAAACGAGGCGCAGGCCTACGCTAACCAGATCGTGCCTGAAGCCCGCGGCCAGGCGGCGCGCATCAAGGCGGAATCGGAGGGCTACCGCGCCGAACGCATCGCGCGGGCCGAAGGTGAAGCAGACCGCTTCAATCAGCTCATCGCGCAATACAAGGCCGCGCCCGAGGTTACGCGCAAGCGCCTGTATCTGGAGACCATGCAGCAGGTGTTGCGTGACAACGCCAAAGTGGTTGACGCGAGCGGTGGCCGCAGCCTGATCAACCTGCCTATCGACCGGCTGGTACCGGCGGCCACTAGCCTCGCGCCGGGGAGCGGCGTGCTGGCGCCGTCCAGTGACAACAACCGCGCTGCGCGGGGAGGTCAGCAATGAAATCGCTAGTCGCGCTGATCGCTGCGCTGCTGTTACTGCTCGGTATCAACTCCACGTTCATCGTGCGCGAGGGCGAAACTGCGCTGCTGCTGCAGTTTGGCCGTATCGTCCACGCCGGCTATGAGCCGGGCCTGCAGTGGAAGCTACCGTTCGTGCAGCAGGTACTGCGTTTTGACAAGCGCATTCTGGGACTGGACACCAAGCCCGAACGTTACCTCACCTCGGAAAAGAAGAGTGTGCTCGTCGACTTCTACGTGAAGTGGAAGATCGACGATGTGACGCTGTACTACGGGGCATCAGGTGGCATCGAGGACCAGGCCACGCTGCGTCTGACGCCGATCGTCAAGGATGCGTTGCGTTTTGAATTCAACGCACGGCCACTGCATGAACTTATCGCTGGCGGCCGCGTCGATATCACTACAAGCGTGCGCGACAAGGCGAATGCAGCGACACGTAGTTCGCTAGGCATACAGATCGTCGATGTACGCATCAAGGGCATCAACTTCCCTGAAGAAGGCACGGTGCTGACCTCGGTCTACGAGCGCATGCGCGCCGAACGCAAGCAGGTTGCGAACGACCTGCGCGCCCGGGGCGAGGAGGCTGGTGAAACCATCAAGGCTGACGCTGATCGCCAGCGCCAGGTACTACTTGCGGAAGCGAACAAGGCGGCGCAGTCGGTTCGTGGCGAAGGTGATGCGAAGGCCGCGGAGATCTATGCGGCGGCCTACGGCAAGGATGCGGAGTTCTATGCATTCGTGCGTAGTCTCGAAACTTACCGGGATGCATTCCATAGCGGCAACGGTGTGCTGCTGCTGGATCCCAAATCCGAGCTCCTGCGCTATTTCGACGACAGCAAGTAAGCGGTGAAGGATCTCAACGCCGCGCTGTGTCTTGTGCTCGTGGTCGAGGGCCTGTTCCTGTTCGCGTTGCCGGCTGTGTGGAAACGCATGGCCGCGCTGCTGCAAAGCGTAGGCGAGCGCGATCTGCGCGTTGCCGGCGCGGTGATGATCGTGGTTGGGCTGCTCGCGCTGCAGCTGGTGCGGCGTGTGTTCTGACCGGGGGTGTTGCGCAATTTCTGGCGGTCGCGTTCGACGTGGGCGCGGACGCCCACGTGTTTTCAGCTTGAGGATGGAGTCATGGGCAAGTCAGTTGTAATCCTAGGCGCCCAGTGGGGCGACGAAGGCAAAGGCAAGATCGTCGATCTGTTGACCGAAGAAGTCGGCGCTGTCGTGCGTTTCCAGGGCGGGCATAACGCTGGCCACACCCTTGTTATCGGCGGCAAGAAGACGGTCCTGCACCTGATTCCTTCGGGCATTCTGCGGGACGACGCGCTCTGCCTGATCGGTAACGGCGTCGTGTTGTCGCCCGCCGCGCTGAAGACCGAAATCGCCGAGCTCGAAGCCCAGGGCGTCGACGTGCGTTCGCGTCTCAGGATCTCGCCGGCCACGCCGCTGATCATGCCGTACCACATTGCGGTCGATCAGGCGCGGGAAAAAGCCTCCGGCGCAAAGGCGATAGGCACTACCGGTCGCGGTATAGGGCCTGCCTACGAAGACAAGGTGGCACGCCGCGGTATCCGTGTTGCTGAACTGTTCTATCCGGACCAGCTTGCTGAGAAGCTGCGTGATGCCGTCGACTATCACAACTTCGTGCTGGCGAACTGGCTCAAGGCCGATACGGTTGACTATCAGAAGGTGCTCGACGAGGCGCTGGCATTTGGCCACTACGTGAAGCCTATGGTCGATGACGTCTCGACCATACTTTATGACCTGCGCAGGGCCGGCAAGAAAATCCTGTTCGAGGGCGCGCAAGGTTCGCTGCTCGACATTGATCACGGCACCTACCCGTATGTGACTTCGTCCAACACCACGGTCGGTGGTGCTTACGCGGGTTGTGGTGTCGGCGCGCGCGATATCGACTACGTGCTCGGCATCGCAAAGGCCTATGCCACGCGCGTTGGCGGCGGTCCTTTCCCTACCGAACTCAATGACGAGATGGGTGAGTTGCTGCGCAAGCGTGGCAACGAATTTGGAGCGACCACGGGGCGCCCGCGCCGTTGCGGCTGGATTGACCTCGTAGCACTCAAGCGTGCCGTGCAGATCAACGGCATTTCCGGCCTCGCGATCACCAAGCTTGATGTGCTCGACGGACTGCCGACGATCAAGGTCTGCATCGCTTACGAATACCGTGGCAAACAGAGCACGCTGGCGCCGCAGGATGCGGCCGGCTGGGAAGAGTGCAAACCGGTCTATCTGGAGTTCCCGGGCTGGAGCGAGCCCACATCGGGTGTGCGCGAGTTCTCCAAGCTGCCGCCGGCTGCGCGTGCTTACCTGCGGGCGGTTGAGGAATTGGCCGAATGCCCGCTGGCGCTGGTCGCTACCGGCGCGGACCGCGATGACACCATTATTCTGCGTGATCCTTTTGCCTGATGGCAGCGGCGTATCAGCAGGTGCGGGTACGCCGCGGTTGTCGGGGCCACTTCCGGCGCAAGTAAAGTGACGTGGCAGCAGCAACCTGTATACAGGTCTACAAAGGGATGTCGTCGCGCACCTGATTGATATAGGCCAGAATCTCCCGCGCCTGCGGATTGCGCCTTAACCATTCGCGCAATTCGTGCGCGCGCGGGTAGTGGGGACCAAGACGCTCGCTCCAGAGCTGTTCGGCACGACGCTCGGCTTGCGTGGAGCGCACGCGGTTCTGCCACGGCTGGGTGAACACCTGGGTCAGCTTGCCGGCAAGCGCGAGACGGTCCAGCAGCTGCCATTCGCCGTGATCGAGCCAGGCTTCGTCGCAATGTACGCAGAGATCAATCTGGTTTTGCGCATCGGCGCTGACGCGAAATTTGGTCATGAAATGGCGGCATTTCGGGCAGCACAGCGCGATCGACGTGTCCTTGACCTCGTCAAGGCCGTATTCCGCCACATCGTCGACGGCGTGCTCGGGCTGGCTCTCACGCCAGTGGCGATACGCGACCAGCGACAACAGACTGCCTCCACAACCGTCGCAGGACATCGCGGGCAGGTCGTTCTCGATGCGCGCTGGGTTGAGGCGGCGGTCTTTGCAATGCGGACAATGGCTGGCCATGGTGATTTCCCGGGTCTCGCCAAGTGGTGAAATTTGCTGACCGTAGACAGCAAAAGACCCGCACCAGGCGGGTCTTTTGCTTGTCGATTGGTGCCCAAGAGAGGACTCGAACCTCCACGGGTCGCCCCGCTAGTACCTGAAACTAGTGCGTCTACCAATTCCGCCACCTGGGCAGGTGTCCCGCGCTGCGCCAGAGGCGCTGCGAAGGCCGCGAACTATAGGGAGCACCAGAAGGCTTGTCAACGCTTTGCTTGCAATCGCCGCGCAGGTCAGCGAGGCTGCCTTATTCGAGGAAGGCCCGAGCCTGTGTCAACGGCGCAGTGCCTGCACGCCGCCGCTTCTGGACCTACCCATCAAATTGTGCAGCAAGCATCCGGCCGCTCTCCTGATCGGGAGAGGGTCAGGTATTCCAGTAACAACACCCTGTGAAATTAGAGGTTCCTCAACGAGAGGACACATGAAGAAAACTAGGACCAAGACAACAACACACGCCGCAGCGAAGAAGCCTGCACGCGCCGCCTGGATGCCGGATACGGCATCGGCTGGGCGCGGCAAGCGCGCACCGGTGGTAGCGGCATCGACGAGCGCAGCGAGCCCCAAAGCGTCGGCTTTACGCAAGATGGCCGCGATTGCAGCGGCTGCGGAATCGGCCAAGACACACAAGCCTGCAGCAAGCGAGACCACAGTTCGCGCGCGCAAGACCACAACCGAAAAAGCACCGCGGTCACGGCGCAGCGCAGCGGCCCAGCCGGCGCCAGCTATTGGTGTCGACCCGTTTGCCGAGCGCGAACAGCAGCGTTATGAGCACCCGATTCCTAGCCGTGAAGCGCTGCTTGCCTTTCTCTCCGCGCAGGGGCAGCTCATGAACGCTGAAGCGATTGCCAAGGCGCTGTCGCTGACGCATGAGCGCGACTTTGGTGCGCTGACCAAACGTCTCGCGGCAATGCTGCGAGACGGCCAACTGATCCAGAATCGCCGTGGCGGCTATGGTGTTGCGCAGAAGCTAGACCTCTTGCCCGGTGTCGTGCTGGCGAACCCGGACGGCTACGGCTTTCTCAAGCCCGATGCTGGTGGCGAGGATCTCTATCTGTCGCCCTACGAAATGCGCAAGGTGCTGCACGGCGACCGCGTGCTCGGCAGCATCGTCGGAGTCGACCGGCGCGGTCGCCGTCAGGGGGCCATTGTTGAAGTGCTGGAGCGGCGTTCACCGCGGCTCGTCGGCCGCATTGTCGAGCAGGATGGGCTGATGCTGGTCGCGCCTGATGACCGCCGCCTGCACCAGGATATTCTGATCGCGCCGGGCAAGGAATGTGGAGCGCGTTCGGGGCAGATTGTCGTCGCCGAGATTACCGAGCCGCCAGGTTTGCATCGCGGCCCAATAGGGCGAGTGCTGGCCGTACTCGGCGAACGTCTGACTCCGTCGCTAATCGTCGAGATGGCGATTGCGAGCCACGATATTCCACACGAATGGCCGCAGCCTGTTCTGCGCGAGGCGGCCAATGTCGAGCCCGAAGTCACTGCGGCCGAAATCAATGGGCGCAAGGATCTGCGGGGCTTGCCGCTGGTAACTATCGATGGCGAGGATGCACGCGACTTTGACGATGCGGTGTTCGCCGAGCCAGTGGCTGGCGGTTTCCGCCTCGTCGTGGCGATTGCAGACGTGTCGCACTACGTGCAGCCTGAGACCGCGCTGGATGAAGAAGCGTACAAGCGAGCAACCTCGGTCTACTTCCCAGGCTTCGTCGTGCCAATGCTGCCGGAGACGTTGTCCAACGGTATCTGTTCGCTGAATCCCAAGGTTGAACGCCTCTGCATGGTCTGCGACATGCAGGTCGATCACGACGGCGAAGTGACCAAGTCGAAATTCTATCCGGCGGTAATGCGCTCGCACGCACGGCTGACGTACAACCAGGTCTGGAAGGCGATCGGTGAGAAAGACGCCGACGCGCGCGCTCAGATTGGCAGCCTGATGTTGCATATTGAACATCTATACCAGCTCTACAAGGTGCTGGCGAAAGCACGCAAGAAACGCGGCGCGATCGATTTCGAGAGTGCCGAGGTCAAGTTCCGTCTTGCGCCTTCAGGAGAAGTCGTGCAACTTGGCGCCGAGCCGCGCAACGACGCACACAAGCTCATTGAGGAGTGCATGATCGCTGCGAACGTACAGGCGGCGCGCTATCTGAGCAAGCTG
The DNA here is from genome assembly GCA_016790075.1 of Rhodanobacteraceae bacterium. Taxonomy (GTDB): domain Bacteria; phylum Pseudomonadota; class Gammaproteobacteria; order Xanthomonadales; family Rhodanobacteraceae; genus Tahibacter. The sequence goes on from JAEUPP010000002.1 coordinate 39,492, forward strand.
CGGGTTCCGGCGTTATATCGGGTCCACGAATCACCGCCAGAGGGCAAGTATCAGGATCTGCTGGAGTTTCTCAAGGATTTCAGCCTGAAGATGCCGCCGGCGGCCGAGGTTGAACCGGCCGATTTTGCGGGCCTGATCAAGAAGATTCAGAAGCGCCCTGATGCGAGTCTGATTGAATCGGTGCTGTTGCGTTCCCAGTCGCTGGCAGCGTATCAGCCCGATTGCGGTGGGCATTTTGGTCTTGCACTGGACGCGTACGCTCACTTCACCTCGCCCATTCGTCGCTATCCGGATCTGCTCGTGCATCGTGCGATCCGCCATGCATTGAGCAAGGGCAAGCCCTCGACCTATCGCTATTCACCGGCGACGATGGCCAGCATGGCTGTGCACTGCTCCAGCAGCGGGCGACGTGCCGAGGAAGCGGAGCGGGATGTCGACGAACGCTACAAGTGTGCCTGGATGGAAAAACATGTAGGTAGCGAGTTTGAGGGGATAGTTTCCGGCGTGACCTCGTTTGGGTTGTTTGTCGAGCTGGTCGATTCCAAGGTAACGGGATTGGTGCATATCACGCAGTTACCTAACGATTACTACCACTTTGATCCGATTCGCCATCTGCTGACCGGCGAGCGCCGCGGACTGAAATTCCGCCTTGGTGACGCGGTTCGTATCCAGGTGCTGCGCGCCAGCCTTGAGGAGCGCAAGATTGATTTCCGCCTCGTCGCGGATGAACCCCAGGAGAGAAAACGGCGATGAGCCATGAGCTGCTCGTAGGCATCAATTCGGTCGAGGCTGCACTGAGCCATGACCCGAAGAACATCGTGGAATTGTTCATCGAAACCGGTAGCGCGAATGCGCGACTGAAGGAGTTGTCGGAACGCGCACGAGACCTCGGTGTAAAGCCGCACGGGCGCCCCCGTGAGCTGCTTGACCGTATGACCGGCGGGGCACGCCATCAGGGGGTCGTCGCACAGTACCGTTCCGCACCACCACGCAGCGAGGCCGATCTTGCTGCCCTGATCGAGGCGGCCGGCCGCGAGGCGCTGGTGCTGGTGCTTGACGGCGTCACCGATCCGCACAATCTCGGCGCCTGCCTGCGCAGTGCTGAAGCGGCTGGTGTGACGGCCGTAGTCGTGACCAAGGACAAAGCTGTCGGAATCACGCCAATCGTGCGTCGCGCATCGGCCGGCGCGGCAGATCGTGTTCCGTTTGTCGTTGCGACGAATCTTGCGCGCACACTGCGTGCGCTCAAGGACATGGGGGTGTGGTTGGTGGGTCTTGCCGGTGAAGACGAGCGAAGTTATTACAGCCTCGACCTCAAGGGGCCAATTGCGCTGGTAATTGGCAGTGAAGGTGAAGGCATGCGCCGCCTCACCCGGGAGCAATGTGATTATCTGGCGCGGATACCGATGCGTGGTTCGGTCGAGAGCCTCAATGTGTCAGTGGCGACCGGAATTGCCTTGTTCGAGGTGTTGCGTCAGCGTGGCTGAACAAGCGAAGCGGTTGTTCCCCGGTTCTGGTTTGCCACCTAACTGTCGACGCTATCGGGCAACAGCGTCGCGTCGACCTTGCTTTCCCCGGCACCGTTGTTCGAAAGCGTATCGGCCGCAGTTGGCCGTGGCTGATAACACGGTGTTGATGTCTGCGGCGCTACTTGCTCAGAGTGATGCAGAGCGGGCGCGGTCAGTCGCTTCGTGAGCGGCGGTTTCTGGGCAGACCGGGAGCCAGCCCGTTGCTGTTTCGATGTGCCCTGTTGGAGCAATCACGCTGATCGCGATGGCGACGGCGTTGCCGCGAGAGCAAAGGGTGCGTTCATGCGCGGTCTTAATGTCGTTTCTCTTGCTGACGACGTTGCCCGAAAGATGCCACTCGTAACGATACTCGTCACCTTGTGGCCAAGCCTCACAGCGATAAGCGTCTTGGCTCGCCTGGCAGCTGAGGCCGGCGGCGCCTAGGCCCGCCGAAAATATAATCGCGATGCCAACAACACTGCAGCGTAATAGAGCTCGGGCGACGGACATACACTTCCCCTGCGAAGTGGCGTGGCGACAGTGCGGGATAGATACCGCAGCGCAGTCGCCACGCTCAGGGTATGCGTAGCGACTGCGTTGCGACAGGGCGTTGCGGAGCCCAATAGTCCCTACTCGTAGTGAGAGGGCGTAGCGGCTCACGCATTGGCTGATCAATCACTAGCGGTCGTTGCATGGATGGAGTTGGTACTTAATTGCAGGCAGGGATAGTCACCGAGGCGACTGACGCGGCGCCGACTGAGGTGGTGATCGACACGCTGACGGTGCCTGCGCTGCAGGCAAAGCTGTATATCGGGCTAGCCGCCGGAGCCGTGGCCGGTGTGTTGTTCTGGCCGGACCAGGAATAGTTGAGCTCGTCGCTTTGCGGCCAAGCTTCACAGCGATAGCTATTCCCGTCGCGCGCGCATTTCATACGCGGCGACGGCGGTGGCTCGGCTATCTCGGCTTCGCTGGTTACGACGGTGCCCGTCAGGTCGCATTCGGAGTTGATAACCGCGGTCACGTACTGGTAGCAGCTATCGCCTTCGCAGATTTCGGCACCTGCCGGGTAGAGGTCGCAAACTTCGACTGCCATGGCGGGCATACCGGTGAGGCTGGCAAGCGTTAGAACGAAGGTCGAAACGGTGGTGGGTATGGGACGGAACATGGGTAGCCCCCCTTAGGCTGGTTGTATTCAGAAAGATACGGTGCATCGATTTGACGACCGATGTCACCAGCCTACGCGGAAAAAGCTGGAGCAACGGCTCAGCCAGCGTTGTCAGAATCTGTTACCGGTGCGGACACCACGGGCGAAGCGAGGATTTCGGTCGCGCGGTCGCAGCTCGGATCTGGCAACAAAGAGGCAGGCAATACTTTAGTGTTGCAGCCCGCGGCCGCCGCCGCTTCGCGCAGCAGCGTCACGTAGGTCGACAAATGGCTGGCCTTGATTGGCCGCACGGCCACCTCCCGCACGCTTTCTGCGCTGGTCAGCAGCGTGAGCGCATCCGTGGGCCGCTGGCGCCCAAGCAGGAATCGCGCAAAGTGATTGCGCCAGAATACGATGGGCATGCGGACTTCTTCGTTTGTACGCTCTCCGCGCCGAAGCACTTCGCGGTATAGCGCCTCCGCTTCATCATCGCTCCCGCCGATGTCGGTAAGGTGCTGGGCAAGGTTGAAGGCGGTACGCAGGGTATTGGGATGATCCGACCCCACCGAGTTGCGCCACGCTGACAGGGATTCGCGGATGGCCTGCACGCCTTCCTCGCGTTGCCCAACTTCGTTTAGCGCCACGCCTAGCGAATTGCGCGCGAGTGCCGAGACGGTGCTGTTCGGACTGTAGATGCGGTCGACTTCAGCAACGACCTTGCGCGCTTCGGGTACAGTCGCTGCGGCGCCGCGTGCACGGCGCAGCACGTCCAGGCGGGAAAGGCGTACCTGGGTCAGGCGCGGGTGATCGGAACTGAGACTGCTGCTCTGCCAGGCTAGCGTCTGGTCCAGCAGCGCGAGCGCTTCCTCGCTGCGATCGGCTGCGCGCAGCGCAGCAGCCAACTGGAGCCGTGCGAAATTGGCGGTGTCGTCTGATGGTCGCCGGTCGCTGGTTTCACGCACTGCTTTTTCTAGATGCTGTATCGCCTCGCGTGATTGACTGCGGTGGCTGTAGAGCATGCCCTGAGCCAACTGCCACTCCGGCGTCGCGCTTATCCCCAATGCAGCGGCCCGGTTCAACCCGCTCTCGGCACCGGAATAGTCGCCCGCAGCGAGGCGTGCGCGTGCTTCGAGTATCAGCAGAGTGCCGAGGCTCGCCGGTTCCAGTCTCGCATTTTCGGCGGCACTGACCGCACGTGCAGCAAGCGTGCTGGCCTGGGGACTGAGTCCGACCGCGAGCTCCACTTCGGCCAGCGTTCCGGCAAGGTCGGCATACACATCCGGCTGGGTATCGAAGGTCGCTTCAAGTGCTGGCCGAGCGGCCTCCAGCACCTCGCGTGCCGTCACATTGGCACCGGTGATGCCTGTAGGGTTGGCTGCTGCGAAAGCATTCTTGAGCAGACCGACGGCGCGCTGCGCGCGATCACGCTCATGCGTGATCGCTACGTTCTGGCGCAGGATCGCAGCAACCGCAACCGCGATGGTCACGAACAACAGCATAGCCAGACCGGAGGCCACGCGGTGCCGTGACACGAACTTACGCCAGCGATACCAGCGGTCGCTATGGCGTTCGTGGATAGGCTGATCCTTGAGTACGCAGTCGAGGTCGTGATCAAGCTGATCGACCGTGCCGTAACGTTCTACCGGCAGCTTGCGCAAGCAGCGCTGCACGACATGCTCGAGATCGCCGCGCAAGGCTTCGCGTAGTTCGCGCACGCCGGAGAGACTGCGCGCCTGCGCGAGCACGCCGTCGCCGTCACCGATACGGCTCGCCATAGGCGGCGGTGGCAGTTGGCGGATTGCGGTTTCGATCTCGCCCGGCGTCATATGCGCAAATGCGAACGGTAGGCGACCGGCAAGCAGTTCATACAGCAGCATGCCCAGCGCATGAATATCGCAGGCGACGGTGATCGGTCCGCCCGCAAGCTGTTCTGGCGCGGCGCTGGACGGAGTCAGAAAGCGGTCCATCGTCTGCGTTGCCTTGACGTCACCGAGTCGGCCCAGCGGCTTGGCAATGCCAAAATCGAGCAGACGGATTTCGCCATCGTCGGTGACCAGCACGTTGCTGGCCTTGATGTCGCGATGTACGACAAGGTTGCGATGCGCGTGCGCTACCGCCGCAAGTACCTTGCGAAACAGCCCCAGGCGCTCGGCAATACCGAGCATACGTGCATCTGCCCAGTCGTCGATAGCCTGACCGCGCACAAATTCCATGACGACATAAGGAGTTCCGTCAGGGGTCGTGTTCGCGTCGATCAGACGAGAAATGCCCGGGTGATCGAGTGCGGCAAGAATCGCGCGTTCGGTCGAGAAGCGGCGCAGCAAAGCCGGGTGCAGCAGGTCGCGGCGCACGAACTTGATCGCGACTTCCTGCTGAAAATCCGGCCCGCTGCGGGTGGCGCGGAACACACGCCCCATGCCGCCACGGCCGATTTCCTGTTCCAGCGTGTAGACACCAAAGCGCATGCCCGGCGCCAGTCCATCGCATTCGCGCGCGTCGAGGCTCGTTTCAACAAGGCCTAGCGCTGTGCGCGGCTCGCTGCCCAGCAGGCTCTGGTCGCGTTCTATCAGGCGTGCGAGCTCGTCAGCGAGGCGAGTGTCTTCGGCTCGGCAGCGCTGAAGCAGAGCTTCACGCGCTACCGGGTCGAGATCAAGCGCCTCGTCGAACAGTTCGCCGAGACGACGTATGCGTTCAGCCGCCGTCGTCATCGTTAGGCACTACGTCGAGCCGTTCCGCCAGCCACGCTCGTGCAAAACGCCACTGGCGGCCCACTGTCGCGCGTGATGAACCACAGACTTCAGCGATCTCTTCCTTTGTCAGGCCGGAAAAAAGGCGCAGTTCGACAACTCGCGCTGCTTCCGGAGCAGCCTGTGCGAACTCTGTCAGGGCCTGGTCGACGGCGAGCCAATCGACTTGGTCGCCTTGCGATGGTGCCTCCCGTTGGTTCATGTCGTCCAGTGCGATGAACAACTGGTCGCCGCCGCGTTTTTCGGCCTGACGTTCGCGCAGATAGTCGACGACGACGCGGCGCATCAGAGTTGCTGCTATCGCATGAAAATGCGCCCGGTTCTGCCAATTGACGCCTTGCTGACCATGCAGGCGTTCATAGGCCTCGTTGGCAAGTTCGGTAGCGCGTAGCGTCAACGCACCGCCATGACGGCGCACCTGTGCTCGCGCAAGTTCGCGCAGCACTGGATAGACGTCGCTCGCCAAGGCGTCTTCCACGCTGCGATCGCCGCGCCTCCAGCGATCGAGCAATTCCGTAATCGAGGACATCGCCAACCCCCTGCTGACGAGCTGCAGTGTAGCCCTAGTGCGACCGGCGCAGGCAAGTCGGGTTCCCCAGGTTTTACCCCACCACGTTCATTGTGGCGAGTAAATCGAGCAGGATTCGCATCCTGGGCGATTTCCTGGCTGCGCGAATTTCGTTTTTCCTGTTGACGGTTGAGCCGGCCCTGGGCGAACCCGTGCGCGGATCGGTCTTCAGGCGGGGTCTCGCTGGGGCTGGGGTCGCACCTGCCTGGATGTGCAGCTGGTTGGTCGTATACAAAGAGATTTTGAACGGGCCGGAAAAGCGACCCAGCAGCCCGGAGCAGGACGCTGTACCGGCGTCACAGGCGCGGCGGGCATGCGGCAGGAAATAGGGCATTGTTGCGGGCGACCCTTCTGACTATCGCCCGAAGCCAAGACTCGTCATGCTGGTCACTGGAAGTAGCGCATGCTGACTTCCGCCGAGCGCAGCCAATGGGGTGGCAAGCCGGAGCTCAGCGCCAGCGCCGCCAGCGTGTGCGATAGGGCTTGAGCGAGCAGGCTGCGTTCGCGTAGCCACAACGCGCTCCAGATCAGACCGCCAAGCAAAGTGGCGAACATTAGCGCCGCATTCGGTGCATGCAACAGGGAAAATGCAGCCGCAGCGGCCAGCACAGTCCAGCGTTCCGGCAGACCTGAAGCGTGCAAACGGTCGGTGACGACAACGCAGATCAGGTACTGCTGTGCGCAAGCCCACAGCAGGTAGCTTGGTACGGCATCGAGCGGAAACGCAGCAATGTTGATATGACCTAGCCATGCGACGGAAAGCGTAGCGATCAGTGGTGCGGCAAGTGCATATAGCCAGGCGTGCGCGCTACCAAACCAGCGCCATGGCGGGACGCCGTCACACCGTGCAAGCGTTACTGCATACAGCGTTGCGATAGCGATCAGAACCAACGTGGCCGCGTCGAGGTCGTCGCCGATCTGCAGGCCAACCACAAGCCATAAGGGTATGGTCAGGGCGAGTAAGGCGTGCAGCGCGGGGGAAAGGGAATGGCGACACAGCAACGATGCTGCGAGAACGACGACGACGAGGCCAATGAGCAGGCTCAGGTCCAAAGCGCCTGGCGGGTGAGCAGCCGGGGACAAGGGCGTCGCCAGTGCCTTAGCGACCTGAGCAGTATCGGCGCGATACACGAGTAGCGCTGCGGGCTCTTGTTCGCGCAGCAAGTCGCGCGCGCGCAGCAATGCTTCCGGGCGCTGCAGCCCTTCGACGGAAAATAGCGGCAGGTGTTCACCGCCCGGTACCGCAGCGGTGCTTAAGGGGTGCCAAAGCACTTCGCCGTTGTGTATCAGGCCGGCAACTGGTGTTTTCGGCAGTAGCCTGATTTCGTGCAGGAGCAAATCTGCGCGCAAGTCGGTGAACCGCAAGCGCAGCATAGCGGCGCGCTGAGGGGCGTCTGAGCTCTTGCCGATATCAAGACTCCAGTCCAGTGCGCCCAACCTGTGCTGCTGCGGTGCCAGACTACCGGCGACCGCGGCGAGATGTTGCGGCGACGAGAGTTGTTCGCGTACTTGAAGGACAAAATCAGGTACTTCTGATGAGCTGGTGATTGAAAGCGTGTCAAAGTACCGGAGATCTAAAGGTGCGCGCAGCATCAAGCCTAGTTCGCAGCGACGCGACCCGTGCCGCAGCACCAGTAGATCGGTGTCAAACGCAAAGTCGCACTCGCCGAATACTCCTTGTCCGACCAGCGCTGCAGGGTCGTAGAGAGCCCAGCGGTAAGGTGTATCACCGCGTGCCAGCGGCGACAACACTGCCAGGGCTTCACGTACGAGTTCGCCGCGTAGCTGCCGGTACGCCAGATATTGCAGCGCCGCCGCTACCGCTATCAGGGTGAGTAGCCAAGCGCCCAGCCGCAGCAAGCGGGCGGGCATATCAGGCCGACAATGCGTCGACTTTGGCTGCGCACAGAAAGTCGTTCAGCGACAGCCCACCTACATCGTGCGTAGACCAGCGCATGCGGCAATAGTTGTAGCCGACCTCCAGGTCGGGGTGATGGTCCTCGCGATTGGCGATCCAGGCTACTGCGTTGACGAAGCCCATGGTCGCGTGGAAATCGCGGAAGCGGAATTCGCGCTTGAGTTCGCCGGAACCTATGTGCCAATCGGGAATAAGTGCGGCGAGCTCCGCGATCAGCTTGGCGTCGACAGCATCGGCGGCACCCTTGCGCGGCGTGCAGCGAGTCGCGATCAATTCTTCCTTTGTCATGATGAGCTCCGTCAGGCGAGGCGCGAGTATAGCGATGTGACAGCTTGGTCGACTGTCGAATCAGGACTACAATGGTCCAGATTCGACGGAGCCTTTATGATCAACATTTCCGAGCGTGCCCAGCAGCATTTTCTTAGACTTATTCAGCAGCAGGGTATTGCTGGACTGGGCATTCGGCTGCGGGCAGTAAAGGCAGGGACACCTGCCGCGGACTGTCAACTTGAGTTCTGTGAAGCCGCTGACCTGGCCGGCGATGAATGGACGGTCGAGTGCCAAGGTTTTCCGCTCTATGTCGATGCCGCTAGCGTACCTTTCCTCGATGCAGCGGATATCGACTACGAGTCGTCGTCGACTGGCGGTCAGCTGACGATACGCGCACCGCGCATCAAGGGTGATGTGCCAGGCGAAAACGCGAGTCTGGTCGAGCGCGTGCGCTATGTGATCGAGACCGAAGTTAATCCGCGAGTCGCATCCCACGGCGGTCGGGTTTCGTTGGAAGAAGTCACCGCCGATGGCGTCGTGCTGCTGCGTTTCGGCGGCGGCTGCCACGGTTGCGGTATGGCCGACGTCACGTTGAAACATGGGGTAGAAAAAACCCTGCGCGAACGCGTACCTGAGATCACGGCGGTACGGGATGCTACCGATCACGCCAGCGGTGCCAATCCCTATTTCTCGCGTGACAAGGAAGGCAAGTCTGCAATGGCTTGAATGCTTCCGTCGGTACCAGATCCTAATCTGGCTGACCTAAGCAAAAAACCCGGCAGCGCCGGGTTTCTTGCTTAGTCAGTGTGGCTGTTGGGATCTTACTTGCCGCTGGGCTTGGCTGGATGACTCAGGTCGCCGAGTTTGCTGCCGGGAAGATTCGCAAAATGTGCAGCGAGGTCGGCGATGTTCTGCTCGGTCAACGGTTGCATGAAGCCGGCCATGATCGCGTTCTTGCGCTTGCCGGTCTTGTATTGGTGCATCGCTTCCTGCAGGTAGTCGCGATACTGCCCGGTGAGGCGCGGATATTGCGGGTCGGTCGGATTGCCGTCGGCGCCATGACAGGCAGCGCAGGGTTCGGCAAGCTTCTTCGCGATTTCGGCATTGCCTGCTGCGACAGCGAATGAAGAAACAGCTAGCAGCGGAGCCAGCGCGATCAGTGAAATTAGGCGGTTCATCCGGTGCATCCTCGGAGGTTACGGGGCCAGGCCAGCGAGGTACGCGGCGATGTCTTCGATGTCCTGCGCCGAGAGGCTCTCACCCTGGGCGCGCATGGTCGGATGATCGCGGTCACCGGTCTGATAGGCCTTTAGTGCGGCCACAAGATATTCGTAGTGTTGGCCTGCGATGCGTGGCACGTGGTAGTTCGGATACGCGTTCTTGTAACCCGGGACGCCGTGGCAGCCATGGCAGGTGTAGGTCTTGAGGCGGCCGGCTTCCTTGTCACCCGCAGCGTGGGCGGACGAGGTAGCAAGAGCAGTGGCGGCTAGCAGGGAAGCAAGCAGTAGCGATCGGGTCATCGTCGGTTCCGGCGGCGGCGGTTGCCTGGCTGGTAAAGCCGCAAGTATAGCCGGCGCGGTGCGCCAAGCTCCAGCCGCGTCTGCCGCCCGCTCGCGGTCGCGTGACTACCGGCTCACGACGAGTCGCTCCGTTCTTCACAGAATGCTCACCAGTGGTACCGAAATGAGGCCCGGTGCATCCGTTCATCGCGAAACGGCATCAGAGGTTTCGGTGACGAGTTGTCATCACTAGTGATGTAGTTTAGTATAACACCACAATACCAGCACACGGGCCATTTGCCATGCTTGCCGTCTTGCACCGCCTCGCTTCCGGTCAGCGATCAGGAATGCGTCATATCTTTTTGATTCTTTTAGGCACTTCACTGCTTGCAGGGTGTGGCAAAGGCGCCGCGGACAAGGCCAAGGCTGACGATGCCATTGCCCTGGTTCCCGTTGAAACGGCAGTGGCTGCGACGCGAGCCATAGACGCCAGCTACTCCGGCACGGCAACGCTGGAAGCCGATCGGGAAGCAGATGTCGTTGCCAAGACCAGCGGTGTACTGCTGAAGCTACTGATCGAAGAAGGCGACGTTGTGCGCCAGGGCCAGGTCCTGGCGCGGTTGGATGACGCCAGCCCGCGCCTGAGTCTGGCCAAATCCGAAGCGACCTTGCGCAAACTTGAAGCCGACTACCGTCGCGCCGACGAGATGTTCGGCAAGAAACTGTTGTCGCTGGAAGAACACGACAAGATCAAGTTCGACCTCGACAACCAGCGCGCCGTCCATGACCTTGCCCGACTGGAGCTGTCCTATACACAGGTCGTCGCGCCTATCGACGGCGTTATCGGCAAGCGCATGGTCAAGGAGGGCAATCTGATACAGATCAACCAGCCTCTGTTCCATATCGTCGATTTCGATCCGCTGCTGGGCATACTCAATGTGCCGGAGCGTGAGCTCAACACCTTGAAGCCGGGGCAGGCGGTGAGCCTGGCCGTCGATGCGCTGCCGGTGCAGCGTTTCACCGGCGTCATTGATCGGGTGAGCCCTGTCGTCGATGCTGCCAGCGGTACGTTCCGCGTAACCTGCCGCTTCGCGGCGGCAGAGCAGATGCTCAAGCCCGGGATGTTCGGCCGTATCGATGTGGTTTACGACCGCAAGCAGGACGCGCTGGCAATCCCGCGCAGCGCGCTGATCGAAGAAGACGGTGAGGCGGCGGTGTATCTGGCCGTCCTCGCTCCGCCGGCTTCAACCAAGCCGAAGGATGATGCGAGCGCCAAGTCCGAGGACACCGCATCGAAAGCACCACCTGCAGCTCCGCCGGCGCCGACAATGCAGGCGCAGCGTCGCGTTGTGCGCATGGGTTTTGCCGATGCTGAGTACGTCGAGGTGCGTGAAGGTCTCAAGATCGGCGATCAAGTCATCACGGTCGGCCGCAACGCCGTGCGAGACGGCACGCCGATTCAGATTATCGACGCGACACCTGCGGCGGCGAGCGGCGTTCCGGTGGCGGAGAAGACGCCATGAGCATCGTCGATATCGCTGTGCGCCGCCGTGTGACGGTAAGCATGTTCACCGTCACCTTTGTACTTTTTGGCCTGATCGCGCTGTTTGGTCTCAAGGTCAACCTGTTGCCGGATCTGTCGTATCCGACGCTGACCGTACGTACCGAATACGAAGGTGCGGCCCCGCTTGAGATCGAAAATCTGATCACGCAGCCGGTTGAAGAGGTGCTGGGCGTAGTCAAGAACGTGCGCAAGCTGCATTCGGTATCGCGTACGGGCCAGTCGGACGTGATCCTGGAGTTCACCTGGGGCACGGACATGGACATGGCCAGCCTGGAGGTTCGCGACAAACTGGAACTGTTGCAATTGCCTTTGGATGCCAAGAAGCCCTTGCTGCTGCGCTTCAATCCGTCGACAGATCCCATCGTTCGCTATGGCCTCTATGGCAAGAGCGACGATCACGGGTTCAACGAGGCAGAACTCAAGCAGTTGCGTCGGTTTGCTGACGACGAGCTGAAAAAGCGTCTTGAACCCATTGCCGGCGTCGCTGCGGTCAAAGTCGGCGGCGGTCTTGAAGACGAGGTTGCCGTTGAGATTGACCAGCAGAAGTTGTCGCAGCTGGGTATCGGCGTAGAGGAAGTGGTAAAGCGGCTCAAGGACGAAAACGTCAATATCTCCGGCGGCCGTATCGAGGAAGGTTCGCAGCGCTATCTCGTGCGCACGATCAATCAGTTTGCGACGGTGGAGGAAATGCGCGAGCTGCTGGTAAAAATCGACAACGGCGTGCCGATACGGCTCAAAGACGTAGCGCGAGTGCATCAGAGCTACAAGGAACGTCAAGGCATAGTGCGTATCAACGGACGCGAAGCGATTGAGCTCGCCGTCTACAAGGAGGGTGACGCCAACACGGTTAGCGTCGCCGACGGCGTCAAGGCCGCTGTCGCGCGCATGCAGGAAAACAAGACGCTGCCGACCAGTGCAGAGCTCAAGGCTATCGACGATCAGTCGTTGTTTATCGGTGCGGCGCTGCACGAAGTGCGTTTCGACGCCATGCTGGGCGGTTTGCTCGCCATCCTCGTGATCTTTTTCTTCCTGCGCGATAGCTGGAGCACCTTCATCATCTCGCTGTCGCTGCCGATATCACTGGTCACCACCTTTTTCTTTATGGGCCAGGCGGACCTCAGCCTGAATGTGATGTCGTTGGGGGGGCTGGCTTTGGCAACCGGCATGGTGGTCGACGATTCCATCGTCGTGCTGGAGAACATTGCGCGCTTGCGTGAAAAGGGCTTGTCCATTATCGATGCCGCAGTACAGGGCACCAAGGAAGTCGGCATGGCGGTGACGGCATCGACGCTGACCACGGTCGCCGTATTCTTTCCGCTGGTATTCGTGCAAGGCGTCGCCGGCCAGTTGTTCCGCGATCAGGCGCTGACCATCACCTTTGCGATGCTGATCTCGCTGGTCGTGGCGATGACCTTGATCCCCATGCTGGCGTCGCTCAAGGGGCGGGCGCCGCTTGCCTATCGGGATGAGGCCGACACAGACAAACCGCAAGGCCCTTTCGGTGCCGTGCCGCGTGGCGTGGTCTGGTCATTCCTGTGGGTTTTCTCAGCGGGCGGTAGCGTTGTCGGCGGCGCATTGCGCTTCATTGGTGGTGTGGTGCTGGCGCCGTACAACCGCCTCGCCGCGGCCTATACCCGTATGCTGCCGAACGTGATCAGGCGGCCCTGGCTGGTGCTGGGTTTCTCGGTAGCTGCGTTCGTGGGCACCTTGCTGCTGATTCCGACCCTGGGCATGGACCTGATTCCGCAGCTTGCACAGGGGCGTTTCGAGATGACGGTGAAGCTGCCGCCGGGTACACCGTTGGCAAACAGCGACACGCTCGCTGGTGAGTTGCAGCGCAAGCATGCCAGTGATCCGAATATTGACTCGATCTACGGTGTGTCCGGCGTAGGCACGCGCCTCGATGCCAATCCCACTGAATCCGGCGAGAACATTGCGCGTCTGCTGATAGCGCTCAAACCGACCGCGGGTGAGGACGGCGAGCGTGCGGCCATGGATGCGCTGCGCAAGTCCATGGCGGCGCATCCCGGCGTCGAAGTGAAGTTCTCACGACCGCAGCTGTTCAGTTTCTCCACGCCGCTGGAAATCGAGATCCGCGGCTATGACCTCGACACGCTGAAGAAAGCGGGGCAGAAACTCACTTCGCTGATGAAGGCGTCGGATCGCTTTGCGGATGTGAAGTCGACCGTCGAGGGTGGCTATCCGGAAGTGCAGATCCGTTTTGATCAGGATCGCGCGGCTGCGCTTGGCCTGACTACGCGGGCTATTGCCGACCAGGTCGTGCGCAAGGTGCGCGGCGAGGTTGCTACACGCTACAACTTCCGCGATCGCAAGATCGACGTGTTGGTGCGGGCGCGCGAGGATGACCGGGCGAGCGTCGAGGACATTCGCAACCTGATCGTAAACTCCGACGAAATCGCCGCAGCCGAGCGCAGTGCCGCGCCGGGGCGGGCCGTCTCCGTCAAGCCAATCCGGCTGTCGGCGGTTGCCGATGTAGTTTCGACCGAAGGCCCCAGCGAAATCCACCGCGTTAGCCAGGAACGCGTCGCCATCGTGTCATCGAATCTGGCCTACGGCGACCTTGCTACGGCAGTCGCGGAAGTGCGTAGCCTTCTGGACAAGAACCCACTCGCCGCGGGCATCGCGGTCAACATCGGCGGCCAGAGTGAAGAGCTTGATGCGTCCGTGAATTCGCTGATCTTCGCGCTCGCGCTCGCCATTTTCCTTGTCTACCTGGTGATGGCGTCGCAGTTCGAATCGTTGCTGCATCCGTTCGTGATCATGTTCTCCATCCCACTTGCTGCGGTCGGCGCGGTGCTGGCGCTCAAACTGACCAACAACGCGATCAGTGTGGTCGTGTTCATCGGCCTGATCATGCTGGTTGGCATTGTGGTGAAGAACGCGATCGTGCTGATCGATCGTGTTAACCAGCTGCGTGAGGCCGGTGTCGACAAGCGAGCTGCGCTGGTGCAGGGCGCGGAGTCGCGCCTGCGCCCCATCGTCATGACGACCGTGTGTACGTTGATTGGCTTCTTGCCGCTGGCCATCGGCCTAGGCGACGGCGCTGAAGTGCGCGCGCCGATGGCGATCACCGTGATAGGCGGTTTGCTGGTATCGACCCTGCTGACGCTGGTGGTAGTCCCTATCGTCTACGATCGCCTCGACTTCCGCGGTGATGCCTGGTACCGCGCCCGCGCCGAGCGCCGTGCCGAGCGCAAGGCGTCGGCGACCTTGGAACCAGCGGAGCATACGCCATGAATCTTGCTGAGCTCAGCCTCAAGCGCCCTGTAACCATCACGATGTTCTTTCTGTCGATGATGGTGATAGGCCTGATTGCCGCGGTGCGTCTGCCACTGGAGAAGTTTCCGGATATCGAATTTCCGTTCCTGCTCGTCGACGTGCCCTATCCGGGATCGACGCCGGCGGAAGTCGAGCGTGTGCTGGCACGCCCTGTCGAGGAGGCGCTCTCGACCGTGCCCGGCATCGAGCGCATGCGCTCGACCTCGCGTGCCGACGGACTGCAGATTTTTATCCAGTTCAAGTGGGGTAACAGCGTCGCTGTCAAGGCGGTAGAGGCTCGCGAGAAAATTGACGGCATCCGCAAAGAACTGCCCTCAGATCTGCAGCGCTACCAGGTGCTGAAGTTTTCGGTCTCGGACGAGCCGGTGCTGAAACTGCGCGTCGCCAGCGACTTCGATATGGCGAATTCTTACGAGCTGCTCGATCGCCGCGTCAAGCGGCCGCTGGAGCGGATTCCGGGTGTGGCACGTGTGTCCATAGAGGGTGTTGCGCCGCCGGAGCTGCAGATCGAATTGTCGTCGGACCGGCTTGCGGCGACCGGTGTAAGCCTCAACGAGCTTTATGCGCAATTGTCCAACGCAAATTTTTCGGTTTCCGCCGGACAAATCCTGGATGGCGCGACGCGCTATCGCGTGCAACCGCAGGGAGAATGGAAGAGCCTGGAGGATGTGCGCAATCTCGTTATCAACGAGCGCGGCCTCAAGCTCGGCGACATCGCCAGTGTCACGCTCAAGCCGGCGCGCCTCGACTACATGCGCCGGCTCGACACGCGCCCGGCCATAGGCATCGACATCTTCAAGGAGCGCAACGCGAATCTGGTCAACGTTGGCCACCTCGTCAAGAGCGAGGTCGAGCGGATCAAGGAATCGCCGGAGCTGCGCGGTATCGACGTCTATGCGCTGGAAGATCAGGCCGATTCCGTGACCTCGTCACTGTATGAGCTGACCGAGGCGGGGATTGTTGGCACGCTGCTGTCGGTACTCGTGCTGTTCTACTTTCTGCGAGATATCAATTCGACCCTGATGGTCTCGCTCGCGATTCCGATCTGTTTTGTGATGACACTGGGTTGCATGTATTTCTTCGGCATCACGCTCAACATCCTGTCGATGATGGGGTTGCTGCTAGCCGTCGGCATGCTCGTCGACAACGCGGTCGTCGTCGTCGAGAGTATTTATCAGTACCGCGAGAAGTACCCGGGAAAACCCTGGTATTGCGCGATCGAGGGAACCCAGGTTGTCGGTGTCGCGATTGCGGCGGGAACGTTTTCAAGCATCGTCGTGTTTCTGCCGAATATCTTCGGTGAACAGAATCAGATCAGTATTTTCCTGACCCAGGTCGCCGTTGCGATGTCGATTGCCCATCTGGCCTCCTGGCTCGTCGCCGTTACGCTGGTGCCCATGCTGTCGGCGCGCCTGCCGACGCCGAAATTTGTCGGTCGCAAGACGCTGGTGACGCGCATGCAGGAAAGGTACGCGCGCCTTATCAGCTGGACCTTGCATCACCGCAAGCTGACGACACTGGGCGTCGTCCTCATGAGTGTTGCAAGCATCGCGATTCCGATGCAGCTCGTGAAGTACGACATGTTTCCCGCCGGGCAGGGCGCAACCCTGCGCCTGCAGTACGAATTGAATGGGCTGTATCGCCTCGAAGAACTCAAGAAGTCGATTGCCAAGATTGAAGAGTTCCTGCTCGCGCATAAGAAAGAATTTGACATCAAGTCGGTCTATAGCTACGCCGATGAGCGAGGCAACGCTTCGACCAGTGTGATCCTTGTCGATGCCGATCAGATGAAGCGCAGCTCGGCCGAAATCATGGAGGACATCCGCAAGGGGCTGCCAAAAATTCCCGTGGGCAAGGCCACCTTCGACTTCGATGGCGGCGGTGGCGACAGCGAAGGTCTGCGTGTTTCGCTGATAGGCGATTCCACCGATGTGCTGCACGAACTGTCGGATGCGATCCTTCCGGTTTTGAGTCGTTTGCCCAGCTTGCGCGACGTGCGACCGGCCGAGCGCAGCGGCGACCGAGAGATTGCCGTGCGCGTGGATAGGGAGCGCGCCAAGTCCTACGGATTCTCCGCCAGCGAAGTGGCGCGTTATGTCGGCATCGCGCTGCGCGGTGCGCCGCTCAAGGAGTTCCGCAATGGCGACACGGAAATCCCGGTATGGCTGCGCTTCCAGGGGGCCGATACACAAAGTGTGGCGGGCATGGAGGACTTCAAGCTGCGCCGCGGCGACGGCACACTGGTGCCCTTGTTGTCGTTGGTTGAGGTGCGCACGCAGGATGCGGCATCGGCGATCCAGCGCGATGGCCGTCAGACTTCGCTGCAGATAGCGGCCAATCTGGCGCCAGACATTACCAAGGACGAAGCGCGCACGGCGATTGAGGCCGCCATGAAATCAGTCAGTCTGCCCGCGGGCTACCGCTGGAGCTTTGGCAACAGTTTCGACCAGTCGGATGAGGCGGGTCAGCAGATGTTGCTCAATACCCTGCTGGCGCTGGTCCTGGTCTACGTCGTGATGTGTGCGATGTTCGAGTCGCTGATCTTCCCCGCCGCGATCCTGACTACCTTCCTGTTTTCGATCTTCGGCGTGTTCTGGTTGTTCTGGCTGACCGGGACCACGTTCTCCATCATGGCCTCGATCGGCGTGCTTATTCTCATGGGCGTAGTCGTCAACAACGGCATCGTCATGATCGTGCACGTGAACCAGCTGCGGCACGAAGGGCTGTTGCGCACCGAGGCCCTGGTCGCCGGTGCACGCGACCGCCTGCGGCCTATCCTGATGACCATGGGCACCGCCATCCTCGGCATGGTGCCGCTGTGCATCAGTTCCACGGAAATGGGCGGCGATGGGCCGCCGTACTACCCGATGGCACGCGCGATCGCTGGGGGGCTCATCTTCTCGACGGCCGTGACCCTGCTTGCGCTGCCGGTTATCTATGCGCAACTGGACGACATGCGGATGTGGATGCGGCGCGTATTCCGTGACGCCCGCGAAGGTCGCATCGCCCGGCGTCCTGCTGCGGCGTGATCCGCTGGCGCCACCGATCCGGTGGCGCCAGACGTCGCACAGCCCCGCCAGGGTCGGGCGTGTGTCGGCGGCTCCCGGCGCGGGGGCTGCGGGTGCCGAACGCGGCAACACCGTTTCGCGACTGTCGCCGCGCTAGACGGGCGGGATTCACTGCTATGATCAGCCCGTTCGGCGCGGCTCGGTCCGTGCCGTGTTCCCTGTAGCTCGGAGTGACCGCACGTGCTTGAGATCCTGATGGCCGGTGGCTGGGCGATGGTGCCCATCCTGATTTGTTCCGCGGTGGCGCTGGCCATCATCCTCGAACGGTTCTGGTCCCTGCGTCAGAAGACCGTCGCACCGCCAGAGCTGGGCGAGCAGGTCCGCACCTGGGCGCGTACGCGCAAGCTTGATCCCTCGCATATCGATACGCTGAGCAAGAATTCGCCGCTCGGTGAGCTGCTGGCAGCGGCGTTGTCCGTACGCAATCGCTCGCGCGAGATCATCAAGGAACGCATCGAGGATGCCGGTCGCCATGTCGTATACCGGCTTGAACGCTACCTCAATACCTTGGGTACGATTGCACTGATCTCACCGTTGCTGGGGCTGCTCGGTACCGTTATCGGGCTGATCCGCATGTTCCTCGCCGTCATGGTTCACGGTATAGGCAATGCGCAGCAGATGGCAGGTGGCATCGGCGAAGCACTGGTATGTACGGCGACCGGACTGGTCGTTGCCGTGCCGGCGTATATCTTTCACCGCTATTTCCGCTCCCGTGTATCCGGGCTTGTCGTCGTCATGGAGAAGGAAGCCATTGCGCTGCTTGATGAACTGGCCGCGCAGCAGCCCGACCCGAGCGCGGCTGCATCGAATGCCACAGTCCGCGCCGTGCGTCCGGGGGCGACTGCATGAAGCTGGGGGGCGCGCGTCGGGACGACGATTTCGAGATCAACGTGATTCCGCTGATCGATGTCATGCTGACGCTGTTGATGTTCTTCGTACTGACAGCGACCTTCGACCAGACCGCCCGCCTGCGTGTCTCCCTGCCGCAGGCAAGTGAATCAGCCGACGCCGAGCCGGAGCTGGGATTGACGATCCAGGTCGATAGCGAAGGGCGTTATTTCATCGACAGCAACGAAGTATTGAATCCCAGTGTCGATACGCTCAAGGAGGCCTTGGTGCAGATTGCAGGGGATGATCGTGAGCGTCCGGTCATGATTCGCGCTGACGCACAGACTGCGCATCAGGCCGTGGTAACCGTTATGGATGCGCTGGGGCAGGTCGGATTCTCGCGTCTGTCCATTGCGACGACGCCGCCGAAGGAAGCGCCGAAAAAGTGAGTGCGGTAGCGCCGGCCAGCGCCGCGGCGACTTATCGGCGCCTGCTCGCGTACTCGAGGCGTCACTGGCCAATCGCCCTGCTGGCGGTACTTGGTATGGCGGTTGATGCCGGTGCCACGGCGGGGTTTACCTGGCTCATCAAGCCCATGCTCGATGACTTGTTCGTGCAGCAGAACCAGAACACCATTTTCTGGATGCCAATTGCCATCGTCATCGTATTTCTGCTGCGCGGCATAGCGACCTGGCTGACTGATTACGGCGTCGCGCGTGTCGGGCGAGGTGTGGTGCACAGCCTGCGCGCGCAGGTGTTTGAGCGCTATCTCGCGATGCCGGCCGGCTACTTCGATCGCGAAGCTTCAGGACAGCTCATCGCACGCGTGACCTATACGGTCGAACAGGTCGCGCAGGCGAGCACCGACGCCGTCAAGGTCATGGTCGTGGACAGTCTGACCGTGCTTGGCATGTTGTTCGTCATGCTCTGGTATGGTGCGCGGCTCACGCTCGCCTTGTTTGTGATGGCGCCGCTGATCGCCGCACTGGTCTGGGTGGTCGGCCGACGTTATCGCCGTATCAGCCACCGCATTCAGCATTCTGTCGGTTCCGTCACCGGCGTTGTCGAGGAAGTCGTCGCCGGTCAACGCGAGGTCAAAGTCTATGGCGGACGCGACTACGAGCAGCAACGTTTCGCCGAAATCAACGAGAACAATCGCCGCCTCAATCTGAAGGTTGCTTCCACCAATGCACTGTCGACGGCGTTGGTGCAGATCATTGCGGCCTGTGCGCTGGCCGCCGTCGTGTTTTTCGCAACACGGCCCAGCATGCTCGCGACGATGACCGCCGGCAGCTTCATGGCCACGATTACGGCGATGATCGCCATGTTGCCGTCGCTGAAACGCCTGACAACGGTGCAAGCCATGATGCAGCGCGGCGTTGCCGCGGCGCAGGATCTGTTTGGTATTGTTGATACGCCAGGGGAACCTGACAACGGTACGGCGCGTATTGAGCGCAGCCGTGGCGAGATTGCGCTGGAACACGTGTCGCTGCGTTATCCCGGAGCCAGTGCAGACGCTTTGCAGGCGATAGATCTGGTCTGTCCTGCGGGTAAAGTCACTGCCCTGGTCGGGCGCTCCGGCAGCGGCAAGACCACGCTGGCCAACCTGATTCCACGTTTTTACGAACCCGATACGGGGCGTGTATTGCTGGATGGGCGGCCATTGCAGGAATGGACCCTGGGTAGCTTGCGTAGCCAGATTGCGCTCGTTAGCCAGCATGTGGTGTTGTTCAACGACTCGATCGCGCGCAACATTGCCTATGGGGCGCTTGGCCATGCGACACGCGAGCAGATTCACGCCGCCGCCGCCGCGGCGAATGCACTCGAGTTCATCGAGCGACTGCCGCAGGGGCTCGACAGTCAGGTCGGTGAGGGTGGAGCGCTACTGTCGGGAGGGCAGCGCCAGCGCATCGCTATCGCCCGTGCGATCCTCAAGAATGCACCCATACTGATACTCGACGAGGCGACGAGTGCGCTGGACACGGAGTCCGAGCGACTGATCCAGGACGCACTGTCGCGGCTCATGCGCGAGCGCACGACCATCGTCATCGCGCATCGCCTGAGCACCATCGAGCATGCGGACTGTATTGTCGTGCTTGATCACGGCCGTGTCGTCGAGACTGGCCGTCATGATGAGTTGCTTGCACGCGAGGGCCACTACGCGGCCCTGCACCGCATGCAGTTCAACGATGCGGCAAGCGCGTGAGCCTGGCAGCACACCGGGAACAGGTGTGGTACCACGACGCCGCGATTCCGGTGAGCTGGCGGCTGCTCGCACGCCTCTACGGAAGCCTCACCGCGCTGCGGCGGCACGCCTATGCACGCGGTTGGCTCAAGTCGTATGCGCTAGGCAAGCCAGTGGTCGTCGTCGGCAATATCAGTGTCGGCGGTACCGGCAAGACGCCGCTGACCATCGCGCTGGTGCGAGCGCTGGCGGCGCGTGGTCTGCGCGCCGGCATTGTCAGCCGCGGTTATGGCGGTAGTGTCAAGGGGCCGGTGCTGCTCGAGGATGATTCATCGCCAGCCCAGGTCGGTGATGAGCCTGTGCTGATGCATGCGCTGAGTGGCGCGCCGGTAGCGATTGGCCGTGACCGGGTTGCGGCGGCGAGGATACTGGTCGCGCGTTCGGACGTCGATGTCGTGCTCGCCGACGATGGTCTGCAGCACTATCGCCTGCGGCGCGATATAGAGATCTGCGTAATCGACGGTGCGCGTCGCTTCGGCAATCGCCGCCAGCTGCCGGCCGGCCCTTTGCGCGAACCCCTGTCGCGGCTGGCTCAAGTCGATTTTCGTGTCTGCAACGGCGGATTGGCGCACGCCGACGAAATACAACTGCATCTGCGTGACGAAGGCGCGCAGAGGCTGGTCGATGGCGAACGCGTTCCGCTTACAGCCTTTGCCCACAGGCGCGTGCATGCGGTCGCCGGCATCGGCAATCCACGCCGGTTTTTCGATAGCCTGCGCGCTTGCCGTATCGAGGTGATCGAGCACGCCTTTGCCGATCACCATTGCTTTCGCGAAACCGACATCGCCTTTGGTGACGGCCTGCCGGTGCTCATGACCAGCAAGGATGCGGTCAAGTGCCGCGTGTTCGCACAGCCGGACTGGTGGCAGGTCGCCGTGAGCGCCCAATTGCCGGAGCGATTCTTTGATGCGCTGGCCGCGCGTATCTTTGCGCTCTAGATGCCCCTGAAATACCGCGAGCCGCCCGCATCTGCCGGGCTTGATGTTTCGTCCGGAAAACACTGTGCTTGATTTCCGCTTTGACAATGCGTTTGTGCGCGAGCTGCCTGGCGATACCGACCCGACCCTACGGCCGCGAGCGGTGTACGGTGCGCTGTACTCACCGGTCCTGCCGACACCGGTAGCTGCGCCGCGTCTGCTGGCCTATTCCGCAGATACCGCCGCATTGCTCGATCTCGATCGTGTTGACCTTGAATCGGCCGCATTTGCCGAAGTATTTGCGGGCAACCGGTTGTTGCCGGGCATGCAGCCCTATGCGGCAAATTACGGCGGGCATCAGTTCGGCCACTGGGCCGGGCAGCTTGGTGATGGGCGGGCCCTGTCGCTGGGCGAAATCGTCAATCGCGCCGGTCAGCGCTGGGAGCTTCAGCTCAAGGGCGCGGGGCCGACGCCGTATTCACGCAGCGCCGATGGCCGCGCCGTGTTGCGTTCGTCGATACGCGAATTTCTTTGCAGTGAGGCCATGCACCATCTCGGTGTGCCGACGACGCGCGCGCTCAGCCTGGTCGCCAGCGGAGAAACGGTAGTACGCGACATGTTTTACGACGGCAACCCGCGCGCGGAACCGGGTGCCGTCATCTGCCGCGTCGCTCCGTCATTCATTCGCTTCGGCAGTTTTGAGTTGCCGACTTCACGCGGCGACACGGTACTGCTCAAACAACTTGTCGACTTCACGATACGCCGCGATTTTCCCGAGCTGGCGCAGGTGCACCCGGCTGGCAGCGAAGCGCTATACGCGGCCTGGTTTGCTGAGGTCTGCGCGCGCACGGCGGTACTGATAGCGCACTGGATGCGGGTCGGATTCGTTCACGGCGTCATGAATACGGACAACCTGTCGATACTTGGACTGACCATCGACTACGGCCCCTATGGCTGGATCGACAATTTCGATCCGGATTGGACGCCGAATACCACGGATCGCGAGCACCGCCGGTATCGCTACGGCCAGCAGGCACAGGTCGCGTACTGGAATCTTGGCTGCCTCGCAGGAGCTGTCGCCCCGTTGTTTGCCACGCCGGACGCATTGCACGCGGGGCTGCAGTCCTATGCTGACACTTTTGTACAGGCCGATCGGGCGAACATAGCGGCAAAACTCGGCCTGCGCGAATGCCGCGATGACGATGTCGGGCGCATGCAGTCACTATATTCTCTGTTGCACTCAGCCGAAGTCGATATGACCTTGTTCTTCCGTGGGTTGGCCACCGCCGATACCGCTGCGGACGCGATCGACAGTCTGCGCATAGCGTTCTATGACGATGAGAAATTCGCGGCTGCGCGTCCGGCTTTCTGCGCATGGCTGCAAGATTACACTCAGCGGCTTGCACAAGATGTGCTGCCCGTCGAACAGCGCCGTGACCGCATGAACGCTGCGAATCCGCGTTATGTGCTGCGCAACTACCTCGCCCAGCTCGCCATTGACCGGGCTGAAAACGGCGACCTGTCTGGTGTGCATGATCTGCTTGAGGTGCTGCGCCGACCCTATCAGGACCAGCCTGGCCGGGACGCGTTTGCTCAGCGCCGACCCGACTGGGCGCGCACGCGGGCAGGCTGTTCGATGCTGTCCTGCAGTTCGTAGGCGATTGAGGTAGGTCGCCAGCACCGTCTTGCCTGTCAGTCGGCTCATTGTCCCGTTCGCGTGCACGCATTGCATTGATGGTGCCGGCTCATATTGCTGCGGGATGACAGCGCATCGTCATGTGGCTACGCGGCGGACCGCAATAATTCCGCAATATGTCCCGCATATCCTGCGCGTCTTCCAACGTTAGTGAGTTCTGCACGATGAAACTCTGTACCCAGCGTCTTCTCGCCTTTGCGGTGGCGACAGCGCTAGCTGGTTCTGCACAGGCCGAGATCGCCATCGACGTCATCAATGGCAGCGAGGTGAGTCTCGAGGGGCTGATGCAGGCCGACGGCAACTGGTTCCATAACGACGTCGCTGACCTCAATGCAGCGTCGCCGCCGGGCAATGACGGCAAGAACAGCGAATTCGACATGCGCCGCGCCGAGGTCATCCTCAAGGGTAAAGGCGGCCGCTTTGATTGGAACGTGGGTTACGACGGCAAAGCCAACAAATGGCTGGACGTGAACCTCAAGTGGAAGCTTGGCACGAACTACCTGACGGTCGGCCAGTACAAGCAGCCAAACAGTCTGGAAGAGCTGACGAGCACGCGCCACAACGACTTCATCTCCAAGGCGATGGTGACCAATCTGTTCGGCGTCGCACGCCGTGTCGGTGTCGCCTACGGGGACGATAAGCCGAACTTCGGCTATCAGGTCAGTTACTTCGGCCGCGAACTGACGCGCAACCTCAACCAAGGTCAGGGTTTCGGCGGCCGCGTTTACTTCGCGCCCATGGCCGAGACTGGCAACATCCTGCATTTTGGTCTCTCGGCGCTCGACTACGACACCGATGCGGATACAGCGCGTTTACGCGTGCGTCCCGACGCTGACCAGGCGACGGTACGTCTCGTTGACACGGGCAGCATCCTGAATGCCGACCGGCAGCGCACTTACGGCGTCGAAGGTCTTTGGGTAGGCGGTCCGATCAAGGTCCAGGGCGAATACCTGCGTTCGCGCATTGCGCGCACCGCGGCCACGACACAGCCGGACTGGACCGGTGATAGCTGGTACGTCTACGGCGTATGGAACCTGACCGGTGAGACCTGGGGTTACAAGGCGGGCCTGCCGACCACGCTGCTACCCGACAATCCCGCAGCGGGCATGTGGCAGCTCGGGCTGCGCTACGACAGCACCGATCTCAACGACGGCAACATCCGTGGTGGTGAGGAGCATAACCTCACCCTGGGTGTGAACTGGTACTGGCGTTCGAACTTCAAGTTCATGCTGAACTACGTCAAGGTCGACAGCAGCAAGTATGTGAGCGCGCTCCGCCGCGAACTTGACGACAATCCCAATATTCTTGAAGCACGCGCCCAGTTCTACTGGTAGTCGTTTCCCGGGTGACGCAGACGACGCCGCGGGGCAGGGATGCCTCGCGGCGTTTTTTCGGCTTCCCGTGGAATTTGCGCTGTCCGGGCAAGCCAGTTGCCAGTGCCGTTTCCCAGTCCAGGGAACGTCTGATTAAGTCAGAATCTGGATTTGGATTTCGGGGTTGTGGCGATAAGCAGCACGGTACCGAAGCCTCGCCGTGGGCACTCGTTCAGACCTTCCCTAGGTCGGGAATCTTTCGATCTCGGGCAATTCGTGGACATGCTTCATCCAGGCGAGTCGCTCGGCTGTCTGTATTTGCACGGTCGGCACTAGTGCTTCCGGATAATCGAGCGTGGCGGACTGCACGTCGACAATTCCGGGAAGTACCGCCGCATTGCGGTAGAACAGTCCGCTGCCGCAATCCACGCAGAAACTGCGCATCGCCGTACCTGACGAGTTAATCGTTTTCGGCTGGCCTTGTATCAGGGTCAAGGCGGTTTCGGGAAACATCGCCCAAGCCACCATCGGTGCACCCGCGCTGCGCCGGCAATCATTGCAGTGGCACAGGGCAACGGCTTTAGGTTCGCCCGAGAGTTCGTAGCGAATCGCACCACACAAACACTGTCCGGAATAAGTCACTACAAACACCCCTCTATAAATCTGGCTCATAAGATTTGCAGCAATCGGGCGCATCCACGCGCGGGAATCCAGGAAGCAACGCAAATGCCGTGTTTGTACCGACGGCGGAGCTGACTGGGTTGCGAGCGTGTTAGCGGCAGAACAAGAGCTACGGCTCTTGTCCAGGGAGCACCTGTTCAATGCGCCGGTCGGGTATCAGCCAGGCCAAAGCAACGAGCACATACAGAACCATTGAAATTCGCGGTGCCCAGAGGGCCAGGGGGCTGCCGATGGCGTAGGCGATCGGCGACATCCTGCCTTTCCAGTCGTTCCCGACTGCGCGCTTGAGCAGGGAGTTGGAGCCTTGCGAAGCGATGATCACATGCTGCAGCAGCCAGTAGGCGAGTGCGGCCATGAGCAGTATCACGCCGTAGAGTGCCGAAGGAATGGGAGCAAAGTGATTTTCCCCCATCCAGCCGGTAGCAAAGGGGAATATCGACAACCAGAACAGGAAGTGCAGGTTGGCCCAAAGTATTGGGCCGGTCACCTTGTGGCATGCATGCAGCATATGGTGGTGGTTGTTCCAGTAGATTCCGACATAGACAAAGCTCAACACATAACTCAAGAAGACCGGGGCCAATGGCCTCAGCGCATCGATACTTTCACCGTGCGGCACTTTCAGTTCCAGCACCATGATGGTGATGATGATCGCGATCACGCCATCGCTGAACGCTTCCAGTCGGTTCTTGCCCATTCCGAAACCCTCACTCAGTGACTTTTTCTTGATCGGAACATTGGGTGCTGCCGGTAGCAGGAATGTCGCCAGGTCACGCAACTGTGCTACTGCACGGTCGAGTGCACGCCCAAGTCCGCAACAGGTTTGCTAGCCCGTACTTATCACATCCGTTCGTATCGGCGGCCGCAGTAGAAGGCGGGTGAGAAATGCGGGCTAGAACAGGGGCGAGGCGAACAGCGCTTGCTGCGCCGTCCGGACTCGATCTCCATGCCGATGCGAAGTGCTTCAAGTCAGCCTACTCAAAGCCATTGCGAAACAGCAGATCTGCCCCGCAGTTGCTTGCGACGAATATGCCGGGCGAGCCGATATCACGCAGGTTTGTTGCGTTCGGGTTCGATTCGGCCGAGCCATAGATATCGCCGACGCCGGACAATACCCACGATGCGATCAGGTTCTGCCCCAGTGCGGTACAAGGAACCTGGCCGCTGACATTCTGTGTGCGAATGGTTCCAAGGAACGTCTGGTCGCCATAAGCCAGACGGTCGATCAGGGTGCCGGTCGAGTCGTACAGATTGATCTGGTCGCTGCGGCCATAGTTCGATCCACCAGCGCCGACGGTGCCGAGTTCGCCGAGAATCTTTGCGCCGGCGCCCAGGTTCCAGGCGGCGCGGAACGTTGCTGCTACGGCATCCGTGACGACCAGTGATTCGTTAGGCGCTAGCGTTCCGGCTGGCGTCAGGCTGAAGCCGGGCAGTGCCACCTGGTCATCCTTCAGCACCCAGCCCGTCAGGTCGATCGCGGACGTGCTGCGATTCGTGATTTCGACGAATTCACCCTGGTTGCCGGAGTACATGAACTCGGTGATCTGCAAGGGCTGGCTACCGCCCAGGGTGTATTGCAGCGCCAGTGGTTCGCGTTCCGCCATTGTCGGCAGGAAACTCAGCGAATTAAAGTTGTTTCCGGCGGTCGCCATTGCGTAATACGACACCTGCTGACCGGGCGTTCCCGGGAAGGGTAGGCGAACGCCATATCGGCCATCTCCCGCGCCGCCGTCACCGGACTGTCCGTCGTCAAGCATCGGTATGCGCAGGAAGATATCGGTCCGATCTGCTCGATAGAACAATTCCACTTTGGTGATGCCGCCGACATTGGCGGTCACGTTGGCGGAAATGAACACGGCTGAGCCAGGAGCAGGAGTGCTGTTGCTGGCTGACAGGTTCGTGATCGTCGGTCCGGTGACGGCCAGCTCTGGATTCGAGTCGGCATTCGCGAGAAACGCGGCACGGCCTTCGATGAATTGCCGTATGCCCGGGATCGTGCCTCCGGCGAGGCCGGTTGCGGGGGTTCCGGTTATTCTGTTGGTCAGCTGTATAGAGCTGCTGCCGAAGCCGTCGGTGAAGTTTTGCGTTGTATAAATTTTCTTTGTATCGGCGGCCACCGCCGCTTCGATCAGCGCCCGCCGTGCTTCAAATCGGGCCTGAAAGTAGTTCGCCCAGTTGAAATTGGTCATGGCGACACGGTAGTGCGCCATGTAGCGCTGTCTCAGCTCTGGTACGCCGAGAATGCGGTTCAGGACGGGCTTGTTCGTCTGACTGAAGTTGCGCGTGATAGCCCAGGTGGTCTGCGTCCAGGTCTCA
Source organism: Rhodanobacteraceae bacterium (assembly GCA_016790075.1). GTDB lineage: Bacteria > Pseudomonadota > Gammaproteobacteria > Xanthomonadales > Rhodanobacteraceae > Tahibacter. The sequence goes on from JAEUPP010000002.1 coordinate 67,071, forward strand.
TTCGCATCGCGTTGAAGCAGGTGCGTGCGATTGTCTACCGGGTCGCGATACGTCATGAAATCGCAGCCCTTGTTGACGTACGAGTCGTCGTCCGTCAGCAGATTTTCCAGCACGACAGTCCAGGTTGATGGATCGATCGCAAATACACGATCCATACCCTGTATGTCTGCCGCGTTGGCTAACGGCTGCTGCGTGACCATCCGTGTCAGTTCGATGAACTGGTCAGTAGCCTGTTGCAAGGTAAGGCCGCCGGTCTCCTGGATCTCATAACTGGCGTTCAACGTAGGGCTATAACTCAGTCCTGGCCCCGATGGACTGTTCGCGCAGCGCACGCGGAGCCCATCGCCGCTACTGAAGTAGCGGCGCAGCAGAGCTTTGTCTGTTTGCTGGACGTTGTTGTAGACCCCCCAGTTTGCGCCGTTGATCCGGACAATGGCATTGTTCGCTCTCGCATTGGGTACGAACAGCGACAGGAAATTGTTGAACTCCACCTCCCGCGTGAACGTGGGATCGCGCCAGCCGTTGTTGAGGTTGACGGTGTCGTATCCCATCAGGTTCTGGTTTGGATCGATGAAATCCATTTCCAGCTTCAGCGAGAATTTCTGCGAGTTCTGCGGCAGTCCGGTGTACGAGGTATTGCCGCGGATGCGAATGCCGACATTCGGATAGGTCACGCCGTCAACCACCACGGTGCCGGCAAGGTCGGTTTCCGTAAGGTAGTTCTGGTGCAGGAGCTGCTCCCAGTTCGACTGGGTGAACGTAATGTCGAATGTGCGGACAATTGTGGGATCGTAAAGATCCTGGGCGTAAGTGGTTGTAATTCCGCAGCAGCAGAGCAAAAGGGCGGACGCGATCGATCGAAAGCGACGGTTCATGACGTGATTCCGGATGGTCGACTCGCCGGATCATACGTCGGCGATGCCTTCGCGTACTTCGGAGTTATCAACGTTCCGAGAAAGTTCACGATTCCGGGGTCTACGCCCTGGTCGGGGACCCGCGAAGATCCGCTCTGTACGGAGATCCAGATGGCGAGTCTGGCCGAGGAGAGAGATCAGGCCCCCCCCGGAATCCTGAAGATTCCTGTACAAGATCCTGGCGTATACGCAGGCACCATAAAGCCCCCTGGTAACGGTATGTAGTAGGCAGCCGGTCCTTTGGTAAAAGCTGCGAGCAGGCGTGTGGTGCCGGCTAGCCTTCCATCCTGAACAGGTCCATGTGCTTGCTGCGACGCAGTGCGGCAGGTTGGTCTAGCCCCGCCAGTGGTAGGGCCGATAACGCGCTGCCGGTCTACACTGATCGAATGACTGCCGGAAGTGAACTGCAGCAGTGCCGGGCGCGCCGAGCTCAAACCTGGCAGCACAAACTTTGCGTGGCCGGTAGCGTGCAAGATGGAAGTTTTCTGTGCTTAACTGTCAGGCCTCCCGCGGCGCTGTGCCGGTTGTGGGGGGATCTTCGCAACTTCGAGATCACATTCGGAATCAAAGCACTTCGTCGGGCAAGGGACGTTGAGCGCTTGGACGGGTCACAGCCAGTGTGAGGTCCTTCGACTAACTATTGAGGAGCTAAAGCAGATGAGAACCGCGCGATTTGTTGGGGCAGTTGTCATGGCGTCTTTCTGTGGTCTTGCGGCGGCCAAGGGGCTCGTAGTCAATCAGACCGTAGCCGAGGATGAGGTACTCGCTGCGCAGCAAGCGTGGTGCAAGGCGCTCATAGATATTGGCAGTACCTACGAACGGGATGGGCACGACGCGGCCAAGCGACTGGCGGAGAACGTCATTGACTCTGCCTATGGCTACCAGATGGGTGCAGTGCTCTTCAAGCCGACGCTCACGATGAGCCCGCAGACATTCCGTACCACACGCGCCGGAGCGCTGTCGTATTTTGTCGGAAAAGATCCGGCTTTTCCCAAGGACACCGGTTTTGCACTCAAGGGGTGGAAGAAGTGTGAAGTCGATAATGCGGCTATTTTCCTCGAAGGGGATAGTGCGACCACAATGGGAAAAGTGCACTTCACCGGAAAGGATGAAAAGTTGACTTCCGTGGACAAGACCTGGCAGTTTGTCAAGGATCCGGGCGGGAAGTTGCGCATCATGGTGCATCACTCGTCGCTGGAGTTCACTGGCGAATAGTCGTCTTGCGGGACCGGGGCGGGCTTGCGCCTGCCCCGGCTGCACGATTGCCGGCCGCGGGCGGACCGCGGCATGGCGCTGGCCCAAGCTGCTAGACTCGCAAGGTTTGTTCCGAACCGATCAGCCGCCCATGACCCGCTCCGACAAGCCCGCAGCTGTACTGACCATCGACGGGCCGTCCGGCTCGGGCAAGGGCACGATTGCGCGTATCGTTTCCGAGCGGCTGGGCTGGCATCTGCTGGATTCAGGCGCACTCTACCGTGCGGTTGGTTATGCGGCGTCGATGGCCGGATTGGACCTGTCGGATGCCGAGGCGGTCACGCGCTGTGCCGAGACCACAAAGATCACCTTTCGTGATCCAAAAGATGGTCGCGAAACAAGGGTTTACGTAAATTCCCATGACTCTACCGACGAACTGCGCACCGAAGCGGTCGGGGCTGTTGCGTCCGCCATTGCCGCCATTCCGTCAGTTCGTGCGGCGCTGGTCGACAAACAGCTGAGCTTCCGCCGTGCGCCGGGGCTGGTGGCCGATGGGCGTGATATGGGCACCGTCATCTTCCCTGACGCGGCAGTCAAGGTATTCCTGACCGCGAGTGCCGAGGAGCGGGCAAAGCGGCGTTATAAGCAGTTGAAGGACAAGGGACTTGCCGTTACACTTGCGTCCCTTTTGCGCGAGATCGAAGCGCGCGATGCCCGCGATGCGGCGCGTCCCGTAGCTCCTCTGAAGCCGGCAATGGACGCCGTCTTGATCGACTCGACCGGGATGCCCGTCGATGCTGTGGTGGACAAGGTGCTTAACCTGGTCCAGAACGGTTGAGTGCCGCTTTCTTCGTTTTTGCACAAAGGGAAAAGGTCCCGCGTTTGCGGGGAACTTCATGGCGTCAGCAACGGCGCCCCAACAGGCAAGCCGATGGTCGTTGCGTCATTCAGGCGCAGATGCCACGGCTTATTTCCATTCTGGAATCAACATGACCGAAAGTTTTGCCGAGCTGTTTGAACAGAGCGAAGCGGGAATCAAGTTCAAGCCGGGTACCATCGTTACGGGCGTCGTCGTCGATATCAAGTCCGACGTCGTTGTCGTAAACGCCGGCCTCAAGTCCGAAGGCATCGTGCCGATCGAGCAGTTCCGCAATGAACGCGGCGAACTCGAAGTGGCGATCGGCGATGAAGTCAAGGTCGCTCTCGATTCGCTCGAGAACGGATTCGGCGAGACCGTCCTGTCGCGCGAGAAAGCCAAGCGCTCGCTAGTCTGGGATGAACTCGAAGAAGCCCAGAAAGCCAACGCCACCGTCACCGGCCGCATCAGCGGCAAGGTCAAGGGCGGTTTCACTGTCGATATCAAGGACGTCCGCGCATTCCTGCCGGGTTCGCTGGTCGATGTGCGCCCGGTGCGCGATCCGGTCTATCTCGAGGGCAAGGAACTCGAGTTCAAGATCATCAAGCTCGACCGCAAGCGCAACAACGTGGTTGTTTCGCGCCGTGCCGTGGTCGAAAGCGAGTTCAGCGCCGAGCGCGAATCGCTGCTTGAAAAGTTGCAGGAAGGCGCCGTCATCAAGGGCGTCGTCAAGAACCTCACCGATTACGGCGCGTTCGTCGACCTTGGCGGTATCGACGGCCTGCTGCACATCACCGATATGGCGTGGAAGCGCGTGCGTCATCCGTCCGAAGTCGTCAACGTCGGTGATGAGCTCGATGTTCGCGTGCTGAAGTTCGACCGTGAGCGCAATCGCGTCTCGCTCGGCCTCAAGCAGATGGGTGAAGATCCCTGGGTCAACATCGCCCGCCGCTATCCGACCGGCACGCGCCTGTTCGGCAAGGTCTCCAACGTTACCGACTACGGCTGCTTCGTCGAGCTGGAGCCGGGCGTCGAAGGCCTGGTTCACGTTTCGGAAATGGACTGGACCAACAAGAACGTCAATCCGGGCAAGCTGGTCCAGGTCGGCGATGAAGTTCAGGTCATGGTGCTCGATGTCGACGAGGAGCGCCGCCGCATTTCGCTCGGCATCAAGCAGACCCAGTCCAATCCCTGGGAAACCTTTGCGGCGATCCACAAGAAGAACGACAAGGTTCGCGGTCAGATCAAGTCGATCACCGATTTCGGCATCTTCGTTGGTCTCGATGGCGGTATCGACGGCCTGGTGCATTTGTCGGACATCTCGTGGCAGGCCACCGGTGAAGACTTGGTCCGCCAGTTCAAGAAGGGCGATGAGGTCGAGGCCGTGGTGCTGGCTGTTGATCCGGAGCGCGAGCGCATTTCGCTGGGCATCAAGCAGCTTGAGCAGGATCCCTTCGGTCAGTTCATGGCCGGTTCGCCCAAGGGCAGCATCGTCACCGGCACGGTCAAGGAAGTCGACGCGCGTGGTGCGACGATCGATCTCGGCGACGGCGTCGAAGGCTATCTGCGTGCGAACGACATCGCCAAGGAACGCATCGACGATGCGACGCTGCATCTGAAGGTCGGCGACAAGGTCGAAGCTAAGTTCATTGGCATGGATCGCAAAGGCCGTACGCTGCAGCTGTCGGTCCGAGCCAAGGATGAGGAAGAGCTCGCTTCGGTGCTCGAGGAATATCAGTCGAGCACGTTGGGCACCGCCAAGCTCGGCGCGCTGCTCAAGGAACAGCTGAAGAAGTAAGTTTTCTGGTTGGTCCTGTTTCACGAGAATGGCGGCCAGAGGCCGCCATTCTTTTTGGTGCGCCCGGCACGGGCGCACTCTTGGAGCAGAAAGTCCGCTCGTGAAAGGGCAATGCGGGCAATCGCGTGTTGGCTGTTGCTCACTTCGAGCAACGTGGCTTACTGCGTTCCGCCCGACCTCAACTTTTCGAACCGCCCGTTGCGGGCTCGCCTGCCGGGGCGGGGCAGGGGGCGTTCAACGGAATCTGTCTGCCCCGAAGCCAATTGGTGCATCAGTGCGTGATTGGATTCGCGGAATACGCTAAGCTCGCGTTCCGTAAAGGAACTCTATACGGCGGAGCCGAACCCACCATGACCAAGTCCGAGCTGATCGAGGCCCTGGCCGACCGGCAGAAGCATCTTGCATTTAATGATGTTGAGCTCGCAGTCAAAAACCTGCTGGAGCAGATGAGCCAGGCCTTGTCGGGAGGTGAGCGCATCGAGATTCGCGGGTTCGGCAGTTTTTCCCTGCATTTCCGCCCACCGCGAATGGGGCGGAATCCCAAGACTGGCGCCGCCGTTGCTTTGCCCGGCAAGCATGTGCCGCATTTCAAGCCTGGCAAGGAGCTGCGCGAGCGCGTCAACCAATCCGAAGATCCGATCCGCTAGTGCAACCGTCTACCCTCAGCTTGAAGGTTGGGCGTGATGCGTGGAAAGTGGCGATTGGCGCAGATAGCGCCGTAGGACCACGGGTCTGGCGGTCTTATCCATTCATTGGGCAACCTCTGACCAGGTCGGAAACTGGTTTTGGATTTCGGGGGTGGGGGGGCAAGCGGCTGGCTACAGACGTCGCGGTGCGGACACTTGCTCTGACCTTTCTTAGGCTACCGAATCACTGTGCTGCTGCGGCGCTGCAGCACCTTTACCCGGATAACTCATGCGTGTCGCCTGGATAGTTGCAGCGCTGTTGTTCGCCGTTGGCGGGGCCGCGTTCGGTGCGCTCAATAGCGACAGTGTCGCCCTCGACTTTTATTTCTTTGATGCAACTGTGCCGAAGGCGGCGGCTCTGCTGACCGCGCTGATTGCCGGTTGGCTGATTGGCGGGCTGGTGCTCTGGCTGGCGGTTGTGATACCCCTGCGCCGGCGCCTGTCGCGTCAGCGCCGTGAGCTGGCGCGGCGTGATGGCCCGGGCTTGGATTCCGGGCGCGCGAGTGTATGAACGGTAGCGCATGAACCCGCTCTATCTGTTGTTCTTGCTGCTGCCGGTTGCCGCATTCTCCGGCTGGTGGATTGCTCGCCGCGCCAGTGCGCGCAGTTCGGGCGAGCGCGTGAGCGCATTGTCGAGCACCTATTTCCGCGGCCTGAACTATTTGCTCAACGAGCAGCAGGACAAGGCAATCGAAGTCTTCGTCAAACTGGCCGAAATCAATCGCGATACGGTAGAGACGCACCTCGCGCTTGGCAATCTGTTTCGCCGACGTGGCGAAGTAGACCGTGCCATCCGGGTGCACCAGAACCTGATCGCGCGCGACGATCTCAGTGATGCAATGAAGACTGTCGCATTGCTTGAGCTAGGCGAAGACTACATGCGAGCCGGCCTGCTCGATCGGGCGGAAACGCTGTTTTCCGATCTGGTGGCGATGCGGGCACATGCGCCGTCGGCGCTCAAGCACCTGATTGCGATCTACCAGCACGAACGCGACTGGGACAAGGCAATCGCACACGCGCGCCTGCTCGAACAGATGACCGGTGAATCGCAGTGTGCATTGGTCGCCCAGTTCCATTGCGAGCTAGCAGCCGACGCGCGTGTGCAGAAAAAATTCGAGGTCGCTGCGGCACACATCGAGGCAGCGTTTGCCTGCGCTCCGCACAACGCGCGCGCCAGCATGCTCAAAGGACAGGTGCTCGCAGACCAGGAGCGGTACGCCGAAGCCGTTTCTGCGCTCGAGCAGGTCGCCGAACACGATGTCGATTTCGTACCCGAAATCCTGCCGCTGTTGCTGGACGCCTACGCCAAGAGCCAGCAGATGCAGCGCGCCGAAGAGTTTCTCGGCCGCATCATCGAGCGTTACCACGGCATCTCGCCCGTGCTGGCCTTGGCCAAGCTATACGCGCGCAACCAGGGCGAGCAGGTTGCGGTCAGCTTCCTCACACGCCAGCTGCGCCAGCGACCGTCGGTACGTGGTCTCATGGCGCTGATCAACGCTACATTGCACAGTGCGACCGGTGAGGCGAGGGAGAACCTGCTGATCCTGCAGGATCTCGCGCGCAAGCTCGTCGAGGGGCAGGCCATGTACCGCTGCAATCGCTGCGGTTTCGGCGCCAAGGCGCATCACTGGCAATGTCCTAGTTGCAAGAGCTGGGGTTCGGTTAGGCCGATCCACGGCGTCGCCAACGAATAGCACGTGAGTACGTTACTTGTGCTGTCGCTAGTGCAGGCGCTGCTGGTTACGGCAGCGGCCACGGTGCTTGCGATTCGCTATGCCCAGCGCCGACAGCTGCTCGACCAGCCTGGTCAGCGCCGTTCGCATCGTGTGCCGACACCACGAGGCGGCGGCATTGCGATCGTCCTCGCCGTGTTCGTGTGCGCCGCGCCGCTGCTGAAACTGCCGTGGATTCCTGCGTTGCTGCTCGTGCTGACGCTGCTGCTCGTTGCCGCAATTGGCTGGTGGGATGATCATGCGTCGCTTAGCGCGTGGGCGCGCATCGCGGTGCACGTGCCTGCCGCTGTCCTGCTTGCCGCCGCCGCCCTGGGTACGGCGCCCGCGCTGCCGGACCTGTCATTGGCTATTGCTCTGGGCGGGGTCATTGCACTGAGCACGGTGTGGTCGATCAATCTGCACAACTTCATGGATGGCATCAACGGTCTGCTGACCATCCAGGCCGCCTTCGTGTTCACCCTGGTCTGGCTGCTGGGCCGGTTCGGGTTGGAGTCTGCGCTGGGTGACGTGCCGGCAGTTCTTGCCGCGGCTTGTGTCGGTTTTCTGCCGTTCAATTTTCCGCGTGCACGCATCTTTCTCGGTGATGTGGGCAGTGGCGCACTGGGCTTGCTGGTGGCTGCCGTGTTCTGGTGGGCTGCGCTGCGGGAGCCTTACTGGATTGCCGTCGGTCTGTTACTTGCCAGCGCTTTTGTCGTCGACGCGAGCGTGACCTTGCTGCAGCGCTTCTGGCGCGGACGCCGCTGGTATAGTGCGCACCGCGAACATCTCTACCAATGGCTCGTGCGCAGAGGTGGTTCGCATGCCCGGGTCGTGAGCTATTACATGGCATGGAATCTTCTCGTTGCTGCTCCGCTTGCGCTGCTGGTGGCGACGAGCCGTCAGGTCGCAGTCGCTGTCACGGCGGTCGTGCTGGCCTATGCAGCCGGTATCCTGTTGTGGTGCCAGGCGCGCCGCGCGGTGCTCGCGGGAGTGCGCCGGCATGCCTGATCTGGTTCGCCGCAGCATCGCGCGCATACACCCGCGTCTGGCTGTCGTCGCGCACGATCTGACCATGGTCTGGGTCGCGTGGGTTGCGACGTATGCGATCCGCAATGCGCTGCTGCCCGAGCCTCAACCGGTCATCTGGTCCGGGGCCGAAGTCGCGGTGCTACTGGCGGTGCAGGCAACCGTGTTCTGGTGGACCGGGCTTTATCGCGGGCTCTGGCGTTTCGCCAGTTTGCCGGATCTCTGGAATATCGTACGCGCTGGTGCCATAGGCGCCGTGCTCGTCGCGATCACGCTGTTTCTCTACAACCGCCTTACGACCGTGCCCAGGGGCGTGCTGCTGATCTATCCGGCGGCGCTGGTGGTCTTTCTCGGCGCACCGCGCCTGGGCTACCGATTCTGGAAGGATTCGCGGCTCGACCTGTTCAACGATAGCCCCAGCCAGCGTGTGCTGATTCTGGGGGCTGGCCGCGCGGGTGAAGCACTCGCGCGCGATCTCAGGCGTGAGAATCGCTACCGCATCGTCGGCTTTGTCGATGACAACGCGCAGCTGCGCGGTGCCAAGCTGCATGGTGTGCCGGTGCTGGGTACGCTGGAGAAACTGCCGCTGATCGCCACGGAAGTCGCAGCGCAGATGCTGCTGATCGCGATGCCGTCTTCCAGCAATGCACAGATGCGCCGCGTGGTCGAGCTTTGCGAATCGACCGGGCTTGCATTCCGCACGGTACCACGCCTGGACGATGTGGTCTCGGGCCGTTCGCAGTTCAATGAGCTCAAAGAGGTTGCGATTGAAGACCTGCTCGGCCGCGATCCGGTGCAACTGGATTGGACAGCGATTCGCAGCGGATTGACCGGCAAGCGCGTGCTCGTGACTGGCGGTGGTGGCTCGATCGGTGCGGAACTTTGCCGCCAGGTCGCGCGTCTGGGGGCTAGTTCGCTGACCATACTTGAACTGTCGGAGTACAACCTCTATCGCATCGAGCAGGAACTGCGTGCAGCGTGGCCAGACCTGATCCTCGATGCGCGTATCGGCAATGCCGGCGACGCCGCCACCTGTGAGCATGTATTCGCTGCCGCACGGCCCCAGGTGGTTTTTCATGCAGCTGCCTACAAGCACGTGCCGTTGTTGCAAGGGCAATTGCGTGAAGCCGTGCGCAACAATTCCCTCGCAACGCGTTGCGTTGCCGATACCTGCGATCGCCACGCGGTGGAATGCATGGTGTTGATTTCCACCGACAAGGCGGTGAACCCAACCAGCATCATGGGGGCGTCCAAACGCATCGCCGAAATTTACTGCCAGAACCTCGCGAGCCGCTCGGCCACGCGTTTCATGACCGTGCGCTTCGGCAATGTGCTCGATTCCGCCGGCTCGGTAGTGCCGTTGTTTCGCGAGCAAATCCGCGCCGGTGGCCCGGTCACCGTGACACATCCGGAAATCACGCGCTATTTCATGACTATCCCCGAAGCGTGTCAGCTCATCCTGCAAGCTGAAGTACTGGGCAGAGGCGGGGAGATCTTCGCTCTCGACATGGGCGAGCCGATTCGTATCCGTGATCTCGCCGAGCAGATGATACGGCTTACCGGCAAGGTGCCAGGCCGTGACATTCAGATCGCCTATACCGGCCTGCGTCCCGGCGAAAAACTGTTCGAGGAGCTGTTCCATCCGCTGGAGAACTATCGCAGCACGGCACACGCGAAGATCTTTCTTGCGCAGCCGCGCAGCATGAGCTGGGAATTGCTCAACCTGCAGCTCACGCGCGCGACCCAGGCAGTACAGGAATTTGACGAAGAACAACTGCGCCGTTGCGTCGCCGTCTTGCTGCCTGATTTCACGCTCCGCCCTGGCGATGGAGCGGCGGTCGTCGCGTTCGATCGCATACAGCGCCAGTGAGCACCACGGTTCATCCCGTTCGAAGCCGGCCGCTGTAGGCCGGTGTCTTGTCGATTTACTAGTCAACCAGGAGTCCGCATGTCGCAGCGTCTACGCAAGGTCGTCTTTCCGGTTGCCGGTCTGGGCACGCGCTTCTTGCCAGCGACCAAGGTCGTGGCCAAGGAAATGTTGCCGGTGCTGGACCGCCCGCTGATCCAGTACGCCGTCGATGAAGCCGTCGATGCCGGAGCAGACACGCTGATCTTCGTCACGAACCGCTACAAACATGCAATTGCCGACTACTTCGACAAGGCCTACGAGTTGGAGACCAAGCTCGAACAGGCCGGCAAGAAAGAGCTGCTGGCGTTGGTACAGAACGTTCTGCCCAAACACGTACGCTGCGTGTTTGTGACCCAGCCCGAAGCACTGGGTCTCGGTCATGCCGTGCTTTGTGCCAAACCCGTTGTCGGCAATGAACCCTTTGGCGTGATCCTGCCGGACGATCTGATCTGGAACAGCGGCGCAAGCGCTCTGCGGCAGATGGCCGAACTCGCGGCATTCGAGAACTCCGGCGTGATCGCGGTCGAGGAGGTTCCCCACGAGCAGACCAACAAATACGGCATCGTCGATGCGCAGCCGATCAATGATCGCGCCGCGCTGATCAAGCTCATGGTTGAAAAGCCCAAGCCCGAAGAGGCGCCGTCGAACCTCGCAGTAGTAGGCCGCTATGTATTGCCTGGGCGCATCTTCTCGTTACTCGAATCGACCAAGCCTGGCGCTGGCGGTGAAATCCAGCTGACTGACGCGATCGATACGCTACTCAAGCAGGAACGCGTACTCGCCTACCGCTTTGAAGGGGAGCGCTTCGACTGCGGCAACAAGCTGGGCCTGGTCAAGGCCACCCTGCATTTCGCGCTGCAGGATCCGTCGTTGGCCGCTGCCACGCGCGATTTCATTGCCAAGAAGTAAAAAACCGCGCGCGCAGGGAGCGTCGATGATGCAGCAGTACGATCTGAGCTACATCCTCAACCACCTCGGCGAGGAGGATCGCGCGCGCCATCGTGGTGCGGTCGCGCCGCCGGTGTACCAGAGCGCAATTTTTGCCTTCGACTCGGTCGCGGCCATGCGCGCGGGGTTCAATGATGAGCTCGATACCACGCTGTATACGCGCGGCAACAATCCCACGGTCGAAATCCTGCGCAGAAAACTTGCCGCGCTTGAAGGGGCTGAGGACGCGTTGCTGTTCGGATCGGGCGCCGCTGCCATCGCTGCTGGCGTGCTCGCCGGGTTGCGTGCTGGTGATCACGTGGTCTGTGTGCAGAAGCCGTATTCCTGGACCCGCAGCCTGGTGCGTGATTTCCTCAGCCGTTTCGGCGTAAGCCACTGTTTTGTTGATGCGCGCGAGGTGGCTGCAATCGAGGCCGCGCTGACACCGCAGACGCGCCTGATCGTGCTCGAAAGCCCGAACACGCTGACTTACGAGCAGCAGGATCTTGCCGCCGTCGCCAGGCTTGCGCGTGCACGCGGTATCCGCACCCTGCTCGATAACAGCTATGCGACTCCGCTGCATCAGAGTGCGATCGCACTCGGCATTGATCTCGTCGCGCATTCGGCGACGAAATACTTGAACGGGCATAGCGATGTCGTCGCGGGCGTGCTTTGCGGCAGCAAGGCGCTGATCCGCGAAATCTTCAGCGGCCCTTACATGACGCTGGGGGCCATGTTGTCGCCGCACGATGCCTGGCTACTGATACGTGGACTAAGAACCTTGCCGATACGCCTGCGCCAGATTGCGGCGACGACGCAGGCCGTTGTCGCCTTCCTGAGCCAGCACCCGAAAGTCGAGCAAGTCTGGTATCCGCACGACCCCGCCGATCCGCAGTTCGCCCTGAGCCAGCGTCAGACTACAGGTGCGAGCGGTCTGCTGTCGTTCACCATCCGCTGCGACAGCACCCGCGCAATCGAGCGCTTCTGCGATGCGCTGCGGCGTTTTCTGATGACAGTGTCCTGGGGGGGCTATGAGTCGCTGTTGTTTCCGGTTGCCGCCGTCTATCCACCGGACACGAAGGTCACTGAAACACGCACAGGCACCGTGCCGGTCAATCTCGTGCGTCTGTCCATAGGACTGGAAGAGGCCGATGTGCTTGTCGCAGATCTCGCCCAGGCCCTGGATCGCGTGTAGGGTTGCAGTAACGGTTCTGGAGGATACATGCGCCAATCTATCTGTCTGTGCCTACCCTTTGCCTTGCTGCTAGCCGCCTGCGGCGCGTTGCCGACACGATCATCAGGCACCGAGGCCGTTGCCGTTCCACAGGAACTCGCAGGCGAATACGACAATCACGCGGAACGCTGGAGCGCCTCGGCCGGCGGCAAACAGACGCCTGCTCTGAATGCAGCGCCGGCTATCCATCATTGGCTAAGCCATCCGGGCGGCGACCACGACCAATTGCTTTGGCGCCTCGTACTGCCCGATACCACGCCGGTACAGGAAGCGCGCTGGTTGCTTGTCAATGAGAAAAATGGATTTGTACCTTACCGGCCATTGACCGCTGAAGCCGAAGCGGTGTTCCAGAATCCGGGCAAGAGCCTGCGCCTCGATGAAAAGTCCTGGGCGCCGCTGCACGCCTGTACGCTTAAAGCCGCTGCCTCACGCAACGGCCTCGCGTTCGCGGCCGACCCGGCTGCCTGCAGCGCGCTGCTGCCGGGTATCGGCGCAACCGCAGCGCTGCTGCCGCTGCGTTTCGAGCTTGTCGGCGATCGCCTGCGCGTTGTCACTGTCGCCGACCAGGCGCGGGGCGTGGATGCGGCAACACTGTCGCAACGCGTGCGCTGGTTTACCGGTTGGAGTGCCCTCAATGGTGGTGGTGCCAAGGCGTCGCCGGACAACAACGATTGGCACCTGCACCGTAATCTGCGCCTGCATAGCGAAGGCGGCCGCATTGCATTGAAGTATCGCGATGGTGCAGCGTCGGGTTATTCGCTGGAACTGGCACGCCTTACTTATCGCGAAAGCAACGCAGAAGTGCTGCGCCTCGCCGTCATCGAGGACGTCAGCGGAAAAATGTTGAGTTATGTCTGGGGAGATCCTGGTGCCGGGCGTATCGGCCTGAGTCTGGGCTGGCTGCAGGTTGGCCTTGAAGTCGAAGGTTCAGCCAAGGACGCGCGTGCGCAATGACCGAGTTACCGGCCAGCTACTACCGCGCAACAGCGACGGCCTACGGCGGATTTGCGCCGCTGTCGGGACGCCACGCACGCCGTGTCGTCGTCGTTGGCGGCGGGTATGCCGGCCTCAATACTGCGCTCGGCCTTGCTGAGCGTGGGGTCACCGATGTGACACTGCTGGAAGCTGACAGCGTAGGATTCGGTGCATCTGGCCGCAACGGCGGCTTCGTGTTCGCGGGTTACTCGCTGGGTGAGGGAGCGCTGGTCCGCCAGCTTGGCACCGATACGGCCAAAGCCTTGTTTCTGAGCACGCTGGGCGGCGTCCAACTCATCCGCTCACGCGTCGCCAAATACCGCATTCCCTGTGCGATGGTCGATGAAGGCGTGATCTGGGCCAATTGGTTCAACGACCCGAGGGTATTGCGCGAGCGTCAGCAATTTCTGGCCGAACGCTTCGGCGTGCACTGGGACTGGGTGCCGCGCGCGACACTGAGCGAACTGTTGCGCAGCACGCGTTACAGCGATGCGCTCTGGGAACGCAACGCCGTGCACCTGCATCCGCTGAACTACGCGATAGGCATTGCCCAGGCAGCCGCGCAGAAAGGCGTGCACTTGCACGAGCATTCCGCCGTGACATCGATCGAACGCAGGGGGGCAGGCTGGCGCGTGCACACGGCCGGGGGCGAGATCGAAGCAGAGCACGTAGTGCTTTGCTGCGGGGGGTATCTGGCCGGCCTCGATGCGCAGGTCGATCGTGCGGTGCTGCCTATCGCGACCTATGTGATGGTTACCGAGCCGCTGGGACCGCGCCTGCGCGAGTGCATCAATACACGCGCTGCCGTATACGACACCCGCTTCGCCTTCGATTATTACCGGCCGTTGCCCGATTCACGCCTGCTCTGGGGCGGACGTATCTCTATCCGTGATCGTGCTCCGGCACGCGTGCGGGATCTGCTGTATCGCGATCTCGTCAAGGTTTATCCGCAGCTGGCCGGGGTCCACATCGACTTTGCCTGGTCAGGTCTCATGAGCTACGCACGTCACCAGATGCCGCAAATAGGTCGAAAGCCGAATGGCCTCTGGTTTGCGCAAGCTTTCGGCGGTCATGGGGTTGCGCCGACAACCGTGGCGGGTGAACTCCTTGCCGCAGCGATAGCCAATGACGATGACGCCTGGCAACGCTTTGCTCCTTATGGCCTCGTTTCTACGCTGCGCCCCTTCGGGTTTCTCGGCGCGCAGGCAAGCTATTGGTGGTATCAGGCCAAGGACTGGCTCGCAGATTTTCATGGCAAGTAAGACCGCTTGCGTAGGCGGCACAACGGAATGACTGCGCGGCGCGGTCGGTGGTATCGGGGATAACATCCATATCGACCAGTGCGTAGCGTCGTACCCCGCATGCTGACCGTCCTCTGGCTAGTGCTTGTCATCGCAGTGTTTTACGCGGGCTGGATGGTCTACCGCCGTAGCGGCCACGACTATCCACCGCGGCGCCGTACAGCTCGTGCAGGCGAGGGCGCTGACGATACCGTGAATAGGCACAGTACCGGCATGGTGTCGCGCAATGCGCGCAAGCCGGATTGGGTCCCGCAAGAACTTGT
>JAEUPP010000023.1 GCA_016790075.1 Rhodanobacteraceae bacterium
CTCGCCGACAACACGCCAGTAACGCGAACCGATGGCCTTGACCCGCACCGGCCAGCGACTCGCGTCTTTCTCTATCTGTTCAACGATCCCTGGTGCTGCTTCGGAAATCGTCCCACTGTGGCCATCCCGTAGCTGCTTGCCAGTCCAGTCCACCAGAGCCAGATAGTCCCGCAGTCGTATATCCGGCACAGTCGGGGTGATTGTCGCGGCTCGGGGTTGCACCACACAGGCCAGCAGTTGCGGGTGATCGTTCGCTTCCTGAACCCGCTCGCGCACGCTGGTGTGTTGTTGATCTTCCATCCGGTTGGCGATGCCCGCCCGGATCGGGTTCAAGTCCACATAGGCCATCGCCGCCAGCAACGCCTTTTCATCTTTCAATACCTGCGACTTGAAGCGGCCTTCCCAGAATCGTCCCTTGCAGAGGTCTTCTGCGTTCGCGCGGCGGGCAATCGGTTCAACCAGACACTTCATCAGCCAGGACAAACTGCCCAGACGTTGGCGGATCACGCCCAGACGAATCGGGTCATTCATCACCGACTGGCATTTCATCTCGAAAGCCGACGCGGTGGCCTCGCGCGGCGGAAACAGTCGCACCCAGCGTTGTGCAATGTCTTCAGCACACCAGTGCGCAGGTGCCAGCGGATCAACTTCCAGCACCAGATGCAGGTGATTGCTCATCACGGCATAGGCATGGATCGCGACAGCAAAGCACTGCCCAACCAGGGCTATTCTGTCCGTGATCCAGTGCTTGCGATGTTCAAAGGAAATGCCGGTGTACTGGTCCTCACCACACAGCCAGGCCCGGCGCACACAGCGTTGCACGCAGTGGAATACGCCGCGTTCATCCGAAGAGACCAATTGGGAGCGGGGCTGGGCCATAAAGGCATTGTCTCGCCGCTGCTTTGTGAGCGCATGCGAAAACATCCCGGTGCCGCGTCAGATTGTTCTGGTTTGTGCGTGGCTGTGTTTGCGTGGCTGTGTTTGCGGCTGTGTTTGCGGCTGTGTTTGCGTGCGGTCGGTTCGCGAGAAACGCCGTCACCGGCGGCGAAAAAAGGTCATTGTAGATATCGACCTCGATGCCCGCTGTCGGGTCGAGCTCGAATTCGAGCCAGTCATTGCCGAACTCGAGCAAGTCGCCATACGAACCGCCAGGCAGCGTGATCTCCAGGCGGTACAGCGGCACGTCGTCGAACGGATCATTCCCGGCAAGGTGGTTTTCCCGACGCGAGAACCACGTGCGCTGCCAGTTGCGTATCTGATCGGGTGCATCGAGGTCGAACGACATGCCCGCACGGAAACCCGGCCAACCCGCATCGACGGTGTCGTACGCGAACACGACTTCGTCGCTGCTCGCGGGATTCACGGGTTCGGTCTGGTCCAGTCGCGCATACAGCCGGCGCGGCAATAAGGTTTCGCGGTACTCCGGTGAGAAGAAGCGATTCATTCGGGCACCTCGGCGATGTGGCGCGTCGTGCACTCGGGATCAGCAAAGCAAGCATGCGCAGTCAAGTCTCAACAAGTGACTTCACTGCGGGTTTCCTGTCACCGTCGAGTGATGCGACGCAGCACGCGCAGAGCGACTCCTGCGGGTGTCTAGCAACAATCGTCTAGCGACAGTCTGCGCATTTACATCATCTGCTGGCGAGCCGCTCGCGGCGGCAGGTCGCTGCGCGATGCCGGCGCGGCCGGGTGCCAATCGCTCGAATCGCATGGCGGGGGTTCAGTGACAGCCTCGAATAGCCGTCTTCGACGAACCTTCAGTTTGCCGGTTTCACCCGCGCCGCGCTGTTGTAGCCCTCCACACGCAACCACCAGCTGCCGAACGTTCCGGGCTGGACCGTCACGGCGGGGCTGTCCAGCGGACGCGTCACCAACGAACTGCCATCAGTGACGCGCCATCGCTGCCCGTTCTCGAGCGTCAGCGTCGTGCCGGAGCTCCAGCCCTTGAACACGCCGGCTATGCGGCTCGATACGCGATTGTCAGCGGGCTCGGATTTCTTCTCAGCGCGTTCCGCGCGCGCCGGGTCTGCGGCGACGACCGCGGCGGCTGAAGCGGTGTCGGACGCCGGCGTCAAGGCGCGAAGCTCGCCGGCGTGTTCGATCATGAATTGCTCGAGGACGGCGATCTCGGCGGGCGTGGCGCGCTCGAGTCCGGCTTCGCGGAACTTCGGCCCCATGAGCTGCTCGAGTCGAGACTTCGCGCTGTCGCCGAAGGCGGTGCCGGCAAGCGTGAGTACCCCGAGCAGTGCGCAGGCGGCGGAACGGATCAGGGCGCGGCACATGGTGTGGTCCTCGGTGAGCCGCATTGGCGCGACCCGCGGATTCTCACGTGTCGCGGCGCGCGCGCCAAGCCCGGGGGCATACAGGATGTCCGGCAAACCGAGGCTGGTGAGGCACTCGAACTTGCCAGGTGGCGAGGACATCCGGGAGACGAAGAGCGCGGCGGGTTTCGTCACGGGTGCGCGTGAAGCTTCTCGCGGACCGAAACGGGACGACCGAAACAATAGCCAATCGTGCTAGCAAATCGTGCCACCCACGAATCAGACTTTTCCCAGGCGTAACCGGGTCATTTTCCTACCCGCCCGCCGTAGTCGAAGGACGCGCGGCGCTGTCCGGCGCTGTCTCCAGAGGACACGCACAACGCTTCCGTGACGTTTCATCCGGGCGCCCGGTTCGGGCGCTGCAGGATCGGCCCCCGGCCAACACCGTGAGACCGTCCGCACCGAGCCGCTCAGCGACTTGCTTGCGGGAGGCGATCGCGTGTGCTGCCTCGTGCAACAACCAAGGCCGCTACCACGGATACAGCCAGCGCAGCGGCGGCGGTCGCATTCAGCGCAATGCTCCAGTCCGCACCAAACCAGCTACCACTGAGCCCGAGAACAAGCAGCGCCATCATCAGACGCGCCAGATCCAGCGCCAGGGCATGGCGAGCTCCTTCCAGCCAGGCACAGAGTGCGGCCAGGCTGGCTACGGTCCAGGCCGCATAACCCAGCCCGCAGGCCATAGGCAGCTGCTCGGCACGGGCCAGGCAGTCGGCGCCGATCAGCATCAGTAGCGCAAACTGCAGGGCGGCGTAGACCTGTACCCCACGCGCAACACGCGGTGCATATTTGGCGCGTGTATACGGATCGAACGCGGGTTTGGTATTGGCTGCGGCGAGATCGGCCGGCTGCCAGCCCGGCGGCTTCCACCAGACTGCGAGCTTGTCGCGCCAGCGCCGGGTGCGCCAGCTGTCGCGCGCCAGTGCGGCATAGACTTCGAGGTTGGACCAGATGGGGTCGTAGCGGCGTAGGGGCGAGCGCGTGCCATAGATCACGGGCTCATCGGCGTCTTCATCGGCATAGGTGCCGAACAGCCGGTCCCAGAGTATCAGTATGCCGCCGTAGTTCCTGTCGAGATAACGCTCGTTGACGCCATGGTGTACGCGGTGGTTCGAGGGCGAGGCGAATACCCTGTCGAACCAGCCGAGCTTGCCGATCTGCTCGGTATGTATCCAGTACTGATACAGCAGGTCGATCAGGCCTACCGCGACGAACAGCAGCGGTGGATAGCCGAGCACGGCCATGGGCAGATAGAAGATCCAGCCGAGCAGGAAGCCGGAGCTGGTCTGGCGCAGCGCGGTGGAAAGGTTGAATTCTTCACTTTGGTGGTGCACCACGTGAGCGGCCCAGAGCACGCCGACCTCATGCCCCATGCGGTGATGCCAGTAGTACAGAAAGTCGTACAGCAGCAGGCCGGACAGCCAGACCGCGACGCTGTCGACCGGCAGGCTCAACATGCGCAAGTGTTCGTAAACGGCGACATAGACGCCGAGCATAATGAGTTTGGAAAAAATGCCGCTGACCTGCGACATGGCGCCCAGCCCTATGCTGCAGATGGCATCGGCGAAGTTGTAGGCCTGCATCCGGCGCCGATGTGCGACCAGGAGTTCGATGCCGATCAGTGCGAAGAAGACCGGTATGGCGTAGAGGATGGGATTCACGGCAGGCAGCTGGCGACGGGGTCTGGCCACCCTACAAAATTGTGCGAGAGGGCGGAAGTCGAAAAGCGCGGTGGCCCGACGTCGCAACGGCTGGGCCCTCCTGCGGTTGGGCGGATTCGGTGCGAAACCGGCCTGTATACGCCAGGTTTTCGCTGCGGATCAGAATGTGATCGACCAGTTGTCGATCCTGCCTGTGTCGCAGCCTGCGTTGTGATTGACACGCAGCTTCCAGGTACCGCTCAGTGATTTGCCGGAGAGATCCAGGCTCACGGTCTTGTTGATGCCGTTCGCGCTGCAGTCGCTGCGGCGCGGCTTCCGCCGGCGAACAGCGCCGTACCCAGGGCGAGGCAAAGTGCGGCAAGGCGAAACTGTGGTTTCATCGACATTTCTCCACACCAGGACCGCGCAGCCGCGCACGCACTGGCGGCAACAGGGTCGCTAGTTTCGATATCCGGGTTTACCGGTGACGAAACGCCGGTACTATCGGTATTCCGGTTGCGTGGGTATTGACCGGTCCTGACATGCGGGGTGTTGGACAGGAGCGTAGCGAACGCGGGGGCGTCGCTGGCGTCGAGGCGGCAATAGTTGCCGCGGGCACGGGAGGGTGCGATGTACACGTTTCAGCAAAGCGCCGGCAACGCGTCGGCGGGCGGTATTTCCTTGTCCATGCAGTCGGCTGCATGTGTCGCCGAACGATTGTTCGATTGTGCGCAGGACACACTTTTCTTCGTGAAGAATCGCGAGGCGCGCTATGTCGCGGTCAACCATACCCTGGTCGATCATTGTGGCGGGCGCAGCAAGGGGGACCTCATCGGCCGCACGGCGGAAGAGCTGTTTCCGGAGCCCTATGGCTCGTTCTACTACGCGCAGGACCGGTCCGTACTTGACCAGCGCGTCGAGATCCACGATCGGCTGCAGCGCGTGCCTCGGGCCGGCCGTGATTCGACATGGTGCATATCAAATAAATTTCCAATAGTAGAAAACAACAGTGTTGTCGGATTGTGCGGAATCTGCCGAAGCATCAATCCGTCCGACGAAAGCATCAACCGGGTCGCGCGAGCAATCGACTATCTGCAGCAGCATTATGGCGAGACCGTGCGCATAGAGGGGTTGGCGCATATCGCCGGGCTCGGTACGCGGCGGCTCGAACGCCTCGTGAAAAAACTGTTCGACCGGACTCCGATGCAATTGCTCGCCCGCGTGCGCATCGAAGCCGCGGCGCAGTTGCTCGTCGGCGGTGAGGACAGCGTCGCGACGATAGCCAGTGCCTGCGGATATGCAGACCAGAGTGCCTTTACGCGGCAGTTCAAGGCGCTGATCGGCGACACCCCACGGAGCTTTCGCGAACGCCGGCGGCGCAGGGCGGCGGTGCAGACGCAGTAGAGAGCCGCGAACGCGTCAGCAGCACCGCGCAACAACTCTAGTAGTTCCACAATGCCTCCCGGTGCTCGCTCTGCAAGCGCCGGGCGGCCACTTTGAATCAGCCGGGCAAGAACAGACTGCAGCTTGATCAGAGGTCCGCCGGCTTCACGGTGAGCGGGGCGGGTAGTTGCGGGACACGCGCACCAAGGCCAGGACACGCACCAAGGCCAGGACACGCACCAAGGCCAGGACACGCACCAGTGCGGCTTCGGAGCAATGGGTGGCCAGGCTGATTTCAGCCCGCCTTGATATAACCTTGTGAACATGAAATGTTATGTTATAACGTAACTATTCTGTGTTCAGAGTGGGCAGCTCCATGCGTCTTCGTTTCCGCGACACCCCTGCGGCATTGGTTTGCAGCCTCGCGCCGCTATTGTTTTCTCCGAGCGCGCTTGCCGGGACCGCTGAGCCGGCAACCGCTATGAAGAGCAAGCCGACGACGACGCTCGACAAGGTCGATGTAACGGCCGCGTCCCGCAGAAAGTCACGGCTGGATGCGCCGGCAGAAACAGCTTCGCGGCTGGGATTGAGCGCGCGGGAGACACCGGCCAGTGTTGACCTCCTCACGCAAGAGGACATGCAAGCACGCGGCGCGCGCAGCACCAACGAGGCTGTTCTTGCCGCGCCCGGAGTAACCGCTGCCAATCTGCCTTCGGCACCCGGCTCCCTGTCCTTGCGGGGGTTCACCGGTGGAGCGATTTCGCTGTTGTTCGACGGTGTGCGGCAGACGGCTGCGCCGCTGGTCGCGCGGGACTTTGACCTCTGGAGTTTTGAACGGATCGAAGTACTGAAGGGGCCGGCTTCGGTGCTGTACGGAGAAGGTGCGCTTGCTGGCGCGGTCAATCTGGTGCCGAAGCGTCCGCTACGGGACACCCACCTGATCAGCGGCATGTTGAGCGGCGGCAGTTTCGGAAGTACCCGGCTGGGATTCGATGCGAACGTCGCGCTCAACACCGATGCCGCGCTGCGGACCGTACTCAGTCACCGTCGCTCCGACGGCTATGTCGACGATACGGCCAGCGAGGCCTTTGCCGGCACCTTCAGCGCGAGCTGGCAGCCGCGGGACGATCTGCAGATTGATCTGGCCTATGACCATTTTTCCGACGACTATGCCACCGCCTACTGGGGTACGCCCCTGGTCCCGCTGGCCACTGCTCGGAATCCGAGCAGCCTGGTTCGCAGCGCAAATGGACAAGTTCTCGATCGCGCGCTGCGCAAGGCCAACTACAACGTCGACAACGGCCTGCAGGACGCGGAAAGTGATTGGCTGAGGACCCGGATGTCCCTGCAGATCAGCGACAGTCTGCGCTTTTCAAATGAACTCAGCGCTGTCGACACGACGCGGCGCTGGCGCAATGCAGAGACGTACACGTTCAACGCTGCAACCGGATTGCTCGATCGCAGCCTGACCCACATCCAGCACGATCATCAGTACTGGCTGGAGCGCGCCGCGCTCTCGTCCGATACGGAAATCGGTTCCCGCCGCAACCGGTTCACGGTGGGTATGGAGCTGAGCAGGAACGATTTCTTCACCGTACGGCGCTTCGGCACTACGACCAGCGTCGATCCTTACCGGCCAATGCGTGGCCTGTTTCCGCTTGGCGACACATCGGCCATGTTCCCGGGAGCTGGCAACCGGGCGAACTTTGACTCGGCGACGACGGTTCGATCTGTTTTCCTGGAGAACGCGTTCAATCTGACGCCGCGCTGGCTGATGCTGGGTGGTGCACGTTATGACCATATCGTCCTGGACCGGTCGGTGCGGGATCTGAATGCGAACACCCTGACCGAGTTCGACCGCACCTATCAGCCCCTGTCGTGGCGTGTGGGCACGGTCTTTGAGCTGACGCCTGATGCGCAGCTGTATGCGCAATACAGCGTCGCCAGTGCGCCCGTCGGCTCGATGCTGCTGATCTCGCTGGCCAATTCGCGCTTCAACCTGACGACAGGCCGTGCTCTGGACGCCGGGCTCAAGATGTCGCTGCTGGATGATCGTGTTGATTTCACCGTCGGCGGCTACGCGATCCAGCAGGACGACATCATTACCCGTGATCCGGCCAACCCTGCGATCTCCGTTCAAGGGGGAAGGCAGTCCTCACGCGGACTGGAAGCCGCTGTATCGGCCCGGCTCTCGGAAGCTTTGCGCATCGACGCGAATCTGGCCGTGCTGGACGCGCGATTCGATACCCTGGTCGAAGCCGGTGGCGCCAACCGCGCAGGCAACACACCGCCCAATGTGCCGCAGCAGATGGCGAGTGTGTTCGCGGCTTACCAGATCAGTGGCACGCCGCTGACCGTGAGCGCGGGGCTGCGCCACGTTGGGTATTTTTATACAAATAACGCCAATACCATCCGCGTCGGCCGGCATACGGTGTACGACGCGGCCATTGCTTGCCGGTTGCCGTTCGGTGAGCTGGCGCTGCGTGGCCGGAACCTGTCGGACGCACTGTACGCCGACTGGGCAGGCGGCGCAGCCAGCCAGGTAGTGCTGGGTGCGCCGCGCAGCGTTGAGCTTGGCCTGACGGTGGCGTTTTGAGCGCTGTGCGGCCGGAGTCGCCTGTACTGCGGCTGCAGGCCGTCACCAAGTCGTTCGCAGGCCGGCCCGCGGTGGATGAGCTGTCGCTGGAGCTTGCCGCGGGCGAGGTCTATGCGTTGCTCGGCCCCAACGGTGCGGGAAAGACCACGACGTTGAATCTGATCCTTGGCTTCGATGTGCCGGACAAGGGCACGATCGAGGTCGGTGGCAGTTGTGTGACGCGCGACCCGGTCGCGGTTCGCGCGAGGATGGCCTATCTCCCGGAAACGGTGATGCTGCATCCGTCGCTCAGTGGAATGGAAAATCTCCACTATTTTTCCCTGCTTGGCGGGACGAGGCTGTGCGCCGCGCAGATGGGCCGGCTGCTGACGGAGGCCGGGTTGCCGGCCGCTGCGCACAGCCAGCGCACGGCGGTGTACTCCAAAGGCATGCGGCAAAAAGTTGGACTGGCCATCGCCCTGGCCAAACAGGCGGAATTGCTGCTGCTGGATGAGCCGACTTCAGGTCTGGATGTCAGCGCCGCCAATGAATTCTCGCAGTTGGTGCGCACTGCCTCCGGCCGCGGTATGGCCGTACTGATGGCGACCCATGACCTCAGCCGCGTTACGGATGTGGCGCATCGCCTGGGTGTGCTGCGAGCCGGGCGGCTGGTGTTCGAGTCGGCGACGGCGGCGTTGTCGCCGGCAGATCTTGAGGCGTCCTATCTGCGCCAGATCGCGGCATGAACTGGCGGCTGCTCCTGCTGGAATTCACGCTGCTGCGGCGCGAGCGCCGTGTGTGGTGGTCTCTGGTAGCGCTGGCGCTGCTGGTAGTGGGCGCGTGCCTGGTTACCGCGCAGGAGCAGATCCGCGGCAGTGCCGCCAAGGCGGATATCGCCGCAGCCGAACGCCAGCGCTGGCTCGGTCAGGGGGTCAAGGATCCGCATTCGGCAGCTCACTACAGCATCTATGCACTCAAGACCTCGCCGGCACTTTCGCTGCTGGATCCCGGCGTGGACCCGTACGTGGGGCAAGCGGTCTGGCTCGAGGCGCATCATCAGAACGACGGGCTCTATCGCACCCAAGACGAAGCACCGGTGCTGCAGCGCGAGGGGCTGGCCAATCCTGCCGCGCTGTTGATCAGCATTGCGCCGCTGTTTGCCTTCTTGCTGGCATTCCGTGCCGTCGCACTGGAAAGGGAACGCGGAACACTGCGCCTTGCACTTGGCGTCGGCACAGCTCCGCTGCGCCTGATTGCCCTCAAGGCCACTGCCTGTGTCGGTGTGCTGGTGCTGCTGCTGATTGTGCCGGTGGGTCTGCTGGGTGCCGCATTTTGCGTACGGGAGGGCACGTTCTCCACCGATACGACGCTGCGGCTGGCCCTCTGGTGCATGGCGATGACGGTGTACTTTGTCATCGTGGTCATGATCGGAATGATCGTGGCGGCGCGCATCACGCATGGGCGAGCCGCGCTGGCAACCTTGTTCGGTCTGTGGACGGTACTGGTGCTGGCCTTGCCACGCTGGGCCAGCGACGCGGTAGCTGTCTCGTGGCCGCTGCCGTCGACCCAGTCCGTGCAGCAGGCGCTACAGGAACGTGCACCGGCTTACTGGTCGGCTGAGCAAGGCGCGTCACAGCATGCCGCGCTGCTCGCGCGTCACGGCGTCCAGCGCAAGGAAGACCTGCCGGTCGATCTGCGTGGAGCGGAGCTGGACATGGCCGAACGGCATTCCCACGACGTGTTCGATGAGGTGCTGGGAGGCTTCTACGACCAGGTCAGCGAGCAGGATCTGGTGCATTCACTGCTGGGGTGGATTTCGCCGGCGATTGCGATGCAGAGCCTGTCGCCCGCGCTGGTCGGCAGCGACTTCGCCCATCACAGGGAGTTCATCGACACGGCGGAGCGATACCGCCGCGACCTGGTCAACCGCATGAATGCTGCGGTGATGAAGCCCGTGGCCAGCGCCGGTGCGGCGCAACCGGCTGGTGATGCGGCGCTGTGGTCGCAGGTTCCCGAGTTCCGCCACTCCAGGCCAGCCCTGTGGACGGCGCCCACGGCGCTGCCGGCGCTTGTCACCTGGCTGGTCGCGGGCGTGCTCCTGCTTGCGGTCACACTGCGGAGGTTGCGCCCATGAACCGTTGGGGTGCTCTGCTGGTCTGGGAGCTGCGCCAGTTCGCCGGCAATCCGGTGGCCTGGATCGTATTGGGTCTGCTCGCAGCGGCCATGGCGTGGGGTGCCTGTTCAGGTGCAAGTCTGCATCGCGCCCAGTCGCAGGCGCTGGCCGTGGAAAGCCAGGCCGACGCGGCCTGGCTGGCGAGCGTGAAGGAAAGGGCGCAGCAGTACACGAGGCCATCCGCCGAGCCTTTGCCCTACTGGCAGGATCCCGGCGACGTTGCCGGCTTCAGTCGCTACTTTCTTCGCCGCCATGCGTTCAAGCCGCATCTGCCCCTGTCACCGCTTGCTGTTGGCGTCAGCGATCTGCAGCCTTCACGCGTCCCGGTCAAGCTGGAGACGCTGTTCGGTATCGCGCCGGTCTACGACTTCGAGCCGCCCCGTGTGCTGATGTCGGGTCGTTTCGATCTGGGCTTTGTCATCGCGTTCGTGATGCCGGTAGCCATTGTTTTGCTGATCGGTCTGCTCACCACGTTCGAGCGCGATCGCGGCATGTTGCGCCTGGTCGCCGCGCAGCCGATCTCGCCACGCCGGTGGCTTGGTATACGCGTGTGTTCCATCGCGGCGTGGCTACTGTTGGTGATAGCGCTGATGCTGGGCGGCGCCCTGTGGCTGGCGGGTGTGGATCCGGCCGCGGCGCCGGTCGAACTGGCGTCAGCCATGGCGCTGGTCCTCGTCTACGCCCTGTTCTGGGTGGCACTGAGTTTCGCTGTTGTTGCAGCCTGGCCGACGGCCGCCGGTGCGCTGGGCACGCTGGCCGCCATCTGGATTTTGCTGTGCCTGTGCGTACCGCTGCTCGGTTCGGCGATTGTGCTCGGCACGGTGCGCGCGCCGTCGGCGCTCTATCGCATCGACGCCCTGCGCCGGGTGACTGACGCCGTCGAGGCGGAACGCCAGGCTGTCCTGGCCGCTGCCTTCGCCGGCCGCGCCGATCTGGCGCCTCACGCCGGCCAGATCGGCCGTCTGGACTACGCCACCCGACAGACCTTCCTGGTACCTGAGCGCGAAAGGCGCCTCGCCGCGCAGCAGCACGCCGTGCTGAACGTCAAGGAAACACGTGAGCGGGCCACAACACTGCTCGGGTTCGTTTCGCCTTCGTTGGGCGTCCAGTCGGCGCTGGCCACCCTGGCGGGTACCGACATGCAGCGGCACCGGCGCTTTGAAAAACAGGTGCGCGATTTCCAGCTTCATCTGCGCGACTTTTTTTTCTCACGCATCCAGCAGCAGATCGTCGCGCCGACGCCACGCCCTCCAGGCAGTTACTCGCGCCAGAACTTTTCTGAATTCGACGCCATTGCGCACTTCCGCTTTCAGGATGCCTCGGCAGCGTCGCGCGCAACAGCGGTGTTGCCCGTCACGCTCTGGCTGTTGGCGCTGAGCGTGGGCCTGGTGGGAATAGCCGCGCGGCGTCTGCGCCGCTGGCCAGCAGACCTGTGAGAGCCACGATGCGAATCATTCTGTTGAGTTGTACGCTGCTGTTGTTCGCTCAGCCCGCCACGGCACAGCGCGCCGGAGACAACGCGGTGACGGCGGCCGAGGATGCCTTTGGCGTGACCCTTGGAAACGAAAGTATTGGCATCTACAGCGCGCGGCGTGTGCGTGGCTTTTCGCCGGTTGAAGCGGGCAACGTTCGCCTTGAGGGGCTGTACCTGGATCGTCAGGGCGCGTTGCCCCCGCCGTTGGTAGAAGGGTCGGCGATCCGTGTGGGCTTGTCGGCGCAGGGTTATCCATTTCCCGCTCCTACGGGGATCGTCGACTATCGTTTGCGCAAGCCCGGTGAGGAGCGGGTGATCAGTGTGATTAGCGCCTGGGGGCCATATGCCGGACGCGCGCTGGAGGTCAATGCCAAGCTGCCGCTGGTTACGGACAAGCTCGGTGTTTCTGCCGCGATTTCGCATTCCCAGGAGGAGTACTACGACGGGGCTGACGCCGACTATGTCCGGGCCGGGCTCGTTACGCGCTGGCGTCCGACGGAGACGATAGAGATCACGCCGTTCTGGAGTCTTTCCCGCGGCCGTGATGAAGAAGCGCCGCCGTCGATCCGCACCCGGGGGGCCTTCCTGCCGCCGCGCCTGGAGCGCCGCCGGCTCATGGGGCCATCCTGGGCGGACAACGAGACCGAGAGCGTCAACTATGGCGTGATCGCCAAGGCGCGGCTTGGCCATGACTGGGCGTTCGCGCTCGGCGCCTTCAGCTCCCGCTACGAGCGATCCAGCGGCTACTCCAACGTGTTTGCCGATACAACGGCGGAAGGCACGGCACGCCACTGGTTGATCGCTGATCCCGAACA
Organism: Rhodanobacteraceae bacterium; assembly: GCA_016790075.1. GTDB lineage: Bacteria > Pseudomonadota > Gammaproteobacteria > Xanthomonadales > Rhodanobacteraceae > Tahibacter. Next base: position 12,382 of record JAEUPP010000023.1, read on the forward strand.
GCGTTATGCCTCGACCAGTGGCGAATTGCGCGCAAGCCGCAGTTTTACCGAGGGGCCACGCCTGCACCTGCTGCACGCAATCGTCCGCAGCCGCCACCTGCAGAGCATTTATGGTGGGTCGGCCCGGCCGCTGGATCTGGGGCTGCGCCAGCTCACGATGCCGGCAAGTTTTGCGCCTGCGCCGCCGTTCGTGTTTGGCGAGCGCACTCGTGATGTGGTCCAGCAAAGCAGCGTCGGCATTTCCTACGAAAGCCGGTGGCGTGAGGTGGGCAGCGCCAGCCTGGGCCTGCTGCGCACGCGGTACGAAAAGCGCGTCGACCAGCCAGGGCTGGACCGGACTGCTACTCATGATGAACCCTGGCTGGTCAATGCGGCGTTGTCCGCCCATCTGTCGCCCCAGGTTGCCCTATACGCCGGACATACCCGCGGGCTGGAGGAAAGCGGAATTGCTCCGGCCGACGTGGCCAACCGCAACGAGGCGCTGCCGGCGATACGTACGCAGCAAAGCGAGGCCGGTTTGCGCTGGGCGATTTCACCGTCGATGAAGCTGGTCGCCGGGCTGTTCGATGTACGCAAACCCTACTTCACCACGAACGACAGCGACGTATACACCACCTTGGGCGAAGTGCAGCATCGCGGGCTGGAATTGAGCCTGAGCGGCAAGCCAGCCGAATCACTGAGCCTGGTCGTGGGCGCCGTGCTGATGCGGCCGCGCGTGACTGGCGCAGCGGTTGAATCGGGCAGCATCGGCAACAAGCCGGTTGGGCAGAGTGATCACCTGCTGCGTGCGGACATCGACTACCGCCTGCCGTTCGCACCATCCTGGTCGGTGGACTTGTCCACAACCTACAGCGGTGCGCGTACCGCTTCACGTGACGGCAAGAACCGTGTTCCGGCGTATGCCGTGCTCGACATCGGCGCACGCTACCGATTCCAGATTGGTCCGGCGAAGTCGACCCTGCGCCTGCAGGTTGCCAATGTGTCCGATACCTATGTCTGGAATATCTATGGCAGCAACAGCTTCGGCCTGAGTGACGAACGTAGGTTCCTCGCCCAGTTGGCGATCGACTTTCCTGAATAGCCGACACAGGTATTCGTATGGACCGTGCTGAGATCCTCAATGCTCCGGCGCTGCCCTTTTCCGCGGCATCGGGTTGCCCGCAGTCGCGCCAGCGCATATTCAGCGGTGTATGCCATGGCACGCTCGGCGAGCTGTTGCAGGGGCCGTTCGTGAGCAACCGCCAGGTATGCATCGGGTTGATCTCGCTGCCCATCAAACGCTACAGCTGGATGCATTTCACGTATGGCGACGACGGTGACCTGCTGGTCGATCTGGCCGAGAAGGAGAAGTGCCGCCGGGTGATCGAGCTGTACCTGTCGCGGCATCGCCGGGCGCTTCCACGTGGCCGCTGGAGCTGCGAGTCGGAGTTGCTGCAGGGCAAGGGCATGGCCAGTTCGACGGCCGACATGGTTGCGACCATACGCTGCCTCGATGCCTTGTTTGGCACCAGCTCGCCGCATGCGCTGATTGCAGATCTGCTGCGCCAGGTCGAGCGTTCGGACAGCGTGTTTCTCGACACCTATGCACTGTATCTGAGCGCCCGCCAGAAGGTCATCCGGTATCTCGGCAGCGAGCTCCAGTTTCACGCCTGCTATATCGACGAAGGCCATGTGGTCGATACCGAGCAGGCAGGCCCTGCGCTGCTGACGTATTACCAGCAGCATCTGGCGGCCTACCAGCGCAACCTTGATGCAGCGCTGGATGCGTTCCGGCGGCAGGATTCTGCCGCGATCGCACACTGCGCCACGATCAGTGCACGGCTCTCCCAGGGGGTTGTTCCGAAGCAGCACCTGGACACCTTGCTCTCGCAGCAGCGCCGCTTCGCCGCGGACGGGATCGTGGTCGCCCATACCGGGAGCTTGATTGGTTATCTCTTCGTGACGCGGCCCGACCCCGTTCACATGGGCGAGCTGTCGGCCTTCTTCCGCAGCCTCGGCCATCAATGCCGTTTCGCTCAAACCGGATTCTGAGCCATGTTCGAGCACATACATGACCACATCGCCGACGCGGTCAAGTCGCCAAGCCTGATCCAGTTGTCCGGCAATTTATACGTTGCGCGTTTTGAGACAATGAAGGTCTATTCCACCCTGGTCGCCGTCGAGCAGCTTCTGCACCGGGGGATCGTCAGGCAGGGCGACACACTGCTCGACAGCTCCAGCGGTATCTATGCCTATGCACTGGCGCTCGCGTGCCACAAGTTCGGCATGAAGTGCCATATCGTGGCATCCAGGACCGTCGACCGCACCCTGATGATCCAGCTGCAGATACTGGGTGCCACCGTTCAGCAGGTTCCGCCGCAGGCAACCCTGAAGCTGGACCAGAGCTTGCGTGTCGAATTGATTCAGAACCTGCTGCGCTCCCGCCCCGACATTCACTGGATGCAGCAGTACCACGATGACATTCACTACCTGGGCTATGAACCGGTTGCGGAGATGATTGCCCATGCCCTCGGTACCAGCCGGCTCAGCATCGTCGGCGGGGTAGGGTCCGGCTGTTCGACGGGAGGCATCGCCGAGTCGCTGCGCAAACTAGACGACACCGTGGAACTGATCGGTGTGCAGCCGTTCGGCAGCCTTACTTTCGGCTGCGCCCACATTGACGACCCGGGAATCATCATCGCCGGCATTGGCAGCTCCATCCCGTTCCGTAACGTCCGGCACGCGTTGTACGACTCGATCCACTGGGTTTCGTTCGACTACGGGCAAGCGGGAACTGTTGATCTCCTGCGCGAGCACGCGATTTTCGCCGGGCTGTCCAGCGGATGCTGCTACCTCGTGGCCCGGCGGGAGGCAGAGCGGCAGCCTGGGCGGAACATCGTGTTCATGGCGGCCGATACCGGTCACCGGTATGTGGATGGTGTGTTTTCGCACCATGCCGAAGCGCTCGATTCGCGTGCGCTGCTACCGCTGCAGGCCCACGAGCTGTCGGAGTTGGCGCTGCCGTGGTCGTGCATGGCCTGGAACCGGCGCCCTTACGGCAGCGATGTCATGCCCGCCGGCGGGCCGCAGGCCATGCCGAACGTGCGCGAAGCCGTGTCCGAAATGTAGCGCGTCGCCACGCAGGCGACCGCGGCTGCAGCGATGTACTTGCGCAGGCCGCCTGTCTCCACGAACACCAACACTCAACTCTGTAGTGATCAATACGCTTGCGCTAGGAAAAAAAATGGCACACCTCCTGATGATCGAAAGCTGGGTCGGTGGTACCGGCCGTCTCTTTCCGCCGGCAATCACCAGCCTCGGCCACCGGTATACCTTTGTGACGCGGAATCGCGGCCACTACCTTGATGCGAAAGCCAGGGAAATTCATCCGGTGCTGGAGCACGCGGAAAACGTTCTTACGACGGAAACCAACGATGTGCCGGCGCTGATCGAATTCCTGCGCCGGCAGCACGGCATTCTGCAATTCGACGGTGTGGTGACGGTGTGTGACTACTACATCGACACCGTTGCACAGGTCGCTCAGGCCTTGGGGCTGCCACAGGGTTTTTCCACCCATGTTGCGCGGGAGCGACGCAAGGATCTGGTGCGCGAGGCCATTCAGCGTGCTGGCCTGCCCAATCCCCGCTTCGGGGTCGTGGCGTCGTGGCATGAAGCCTGCGACGCAGCGCGGGACATCGGTTATCCGCTGGTCATGAAACCGACGGACCTTGCGTCCAGTGCGTTTGTGCGTCTGGTCCACGATGAGGCCGAGTTGCGTGATGCCTACGAGGCGCTGGAGCGTTTCGACAGGAACTTCCGCGGGCAGCCGCGTGAACGGCGCTGGCTGCTGGAGGAATACATGACGGGTGAGGAGGTCAGCGTCGAGGCGGTCACGTTCCGTGGCGAAACGACCATCGTCGGTGTTACGGACAAGAGCCTCACTGGCTTTCCGTACTTTATCGAAGACGGTCACATGTTCCCTGCTCGTCTTGACCCGGGGCAGGTAGCCGAGATCGAGACCTTGGTCCGGGGCGCACTCGACGCCGTCGGCCACGATCACGGCATCAGCCATACCGAAGTAAAGCTCACTGCGGTCGGCCCGCGTATCGTCGAGATCAATCCGCGGCCGGGCGGCAATTACATCGCCGAACTGGTGCAGCGGGTGACGGGCATCGATCTGCTGTCAGCTCAGATCGAGCTTGCGCTGGGACGCCGCCCCGACCTGCAGGCAAGAGATACAGGTATACAAAGTGCGGCAATCAAATTTCTGGTGCCGCCAGCAGCGGGCCGCGTCGTCGCAATGCATGGCCTGGAATCGCTGAACGGCGATGGTCATCTCGTACGCTCGACGCTGAGTGATGTCACGGGCAGCGAACTTGCCGCGCCGATCGACAATGCCTGCTACCTCGGGCACGTACTGGCCGTCGATAGCGGTGGGCATGAAGCGCGACGGCATGCCGAGCAGGCGATTGCCCGCATCGCCCTGCAGTTTGCACCGGCCACCTGAGCGGAGTCCTTGCATGAATCACCTCACCACCGTGCCACCTGCCTCTATCGACGGTCTGATCAGCGCCGTCCGCGAGGGCCGATATGGCACCGATCCCGCCGCGCTGCATGCCGTCGGCGCATTCTGGGTGCGGCAGAGCACCCAGTTTCCCGGTACGGTGCAGAAGTACCGGAATTACTACCTCGTGCTTCGGGTTGGCGCGAACTTCGGCGGATGTTGCGTCGAACGCGACGATCTGGATTCCGCGGTCGCTGAGGAACTGTCCGGGAGCAGCGTTGCTGACTTGCTCGGCGATCAGCGATTGCCAGTACGCATAGCGGCGCTGGATGCCTACCTGGGGGCGGTGCGGCCGCATCGCGAAGCCACGAACGCGCGCGTGAAGTTGCTGCCGCACGGTACGCCGCTGGAGCGCGCCCGGGTGCGCGACGAGGCGATCGCAAGCCTACTGGCGATAGAACGTGGACAGCGGGTTGCGTTGATCGGTGTCGTCAATCCGCTGGTGGAGGCTATCCGTTCGCATGGCGGCATCTGCCTGCCCTGTGACTTCAACATGGAGCGGACGGCCGACGGCACCCCGGTAACCCGGGACATGCAGCAGGTGCTGGATGCGGCGGACCTGGTCATCGCCACTGGCATGACGCTGAGCAATGGATCCTTCGACCGCATTCTCGCCCGGTGCCGCCAGCGGGAGATTCCGCTGGTCGTATACGCGCAGACGGGCAGCGCCATCGTGCCGTGTTTCCTCGGCAGCGGCGTTTCGGCGATTTCTGCGGAGCCGTTTCCGTTTTCCCAGTTCAGTGCGGATCCGACGCCCATCTATCTCTACCGCTTGCCATGAACGTTGTAGGCGTCGATTCCCTGCCGGAGCGTGGCCAGCGACGCACGCTCAATGGCCTGCTCGTGTATACCTTTTTTATGGTCGTCGGCTTTTCCATGCTGATGCCGCTGGTCGCCGTGCATTTTGTGAACAACCTCGGCCTGGCCGCGGCTGCCGTCGGTCTGGCGCTGGCGGTACGCCAGTTTGCGCAGCAGGGGCTGGCCGTGGTCGGTGGGGCATTGTCGGATCGTTTCGGTGTGCGCCCCATGATCTGCCTGGGTGTGCTGCTGCGGGCCGCGGGTTTCGCCAGCCTCGCCTTCGCCCATACGTTGCCGATGCTGTTTGTCGGGATGCTGGTTTCGGCACTGGGGGGGGCGCTGTTTGAAGCCCCTTACCAGGCCTCGATCGCCGCGCTGACGACGGAGCAGACCCGGGCGCGTTACTACGCAGTCAGCAACTGGGTCAGTGGCGTGGCTTCCACCGTCGGGCCACTGCTGGGTGTCTTCCTGCTGCGTTTTGATTTCCAGCTCGTCTGCCTGGCCGCAGCGGCCTGTTTCGTCCTGAACTTTGCTATCGCGCGGTGGTTGCTGCCTGCCGTCAGCATGCCGGCACAGCCGCCAGCTTTGAGTCATGGCGTGGGGCTGGTGGTGCGTGACCGCGCCTTCATGACGCTGGTTGTGCTGATGATGGCTTATTGGATCTGCGCGGTGCAGATCAATCTGACGTTTCCCCTGCTGGCGCAGCAACTGACCGGCAGCACTGACAGCGTCGGCGTGATGTTCGCCCTGAGCGCCGGCCTGACGGTTGTGCTGCAGATTCCGCTGGTCCGGCTGCTGGAACAATGGCTGAGTTCAGCCCAGATCCTCGTGCTGGGCGCGACACTCATGGCGCTCGGAACCGGAGCGATTGGCTTCGTGCACACGTTTGCCTCGTTCCTGCTTTGCGTTGCTGTCGTTGCTGTTGGTGCGGTGATGACTCGGCCGACGCAGCAGGCACTGATCGCACGCATGGCGAACCCACAGGCGCTCGGCACCTTTCTCGGCGTAAGTTCGCTCAGCCTCGCGGTTGGTGGTGGCATCGGCAATATCGTCGGCGGCCTGCTGTTTGATCTGGCGGCGCGGCAGAACGTGCCACTGCTGCCGTGGCTGGTTTTTGCGGCCGTTGGGCTGGCCAGTGCGCTGGGCCTGCATCTGCTCACGCGTTCACAGCCGGCGCCCGTCGTCACTTGACGGGTGCGCGGCGTCGCGTGTGTTGCGCAACAGGACTGCTGGCAGCGTTGCGGAGCGCATTGCCGGTCGCTATTGCAGGTCAGTCAAAATGGCAGGCAAACACCCTGTCGCTGGTGGCGGCAGTCGTTGCATAGGCGCCGTACAGCCAGCGTCCGTCAGCCTGCGGACGCGGCACACCGAGCCAGTCCTGCGGATAGGCCTGGGATACCAGCAAGCTGGTGCTGAACGCGAATGCAGAGAGGATGCTGGGGTCTGCGGTTGAGGCTTGAAGCCCATTGACCCATTCATTGCGCAGGCGCAGGTCGGCATCCACCACGTCGGGAATCCCGGTCGCATTCAGTGTGTTGGTCAGTTCCTGCCGGGTGCTGGATATCAGATTGTCGCGGCCGCGCAGGGTGTTGTCCGCACCCGGAGATCCGCCGTTGAATACGATGTCGTCGCCGTTGTGGGCGTTGTCCCAGCTCAGGTTCAGATACAGATGGGCGGTCGAATCCTGTAGCGCCAACGCGGCACCGCCGTTGCGGACAATGGTGTTGCTGACCAGGGTGATGAAGTTGCGATCGTGGTTGCCATTGGGCCCGGCACAGCTATTGGAGCAGGCACCGTCGACCAGCACGACCGCCGGGCCGTGGTTGGCCGTCATCACGTTGTTGATCACATAGCCAGCGTGGGTCTGGTCCAGGAATACTGCCGAACCCGCGCGCCCGGCGCGATTGCCGACGAACCAGTTGTTCTGCACTTTGATCAGTGCGTTGGTCGTATCCGAGCTGGTGCCGTGCTGGGCGATCAGGCCGCCGCCGACGCCAAAATGGCTGCCGTTGCCTACGGTGTCGTTGCCGATGAACTCGTTGTGGTCGACGATCGTATTCATGCCGACGGCAGCACCGGCGCCGTGCGGCAGGCTGGTTTCGTAGATACGATTGTTGCGGATGATATTGAATGCGACATCGGCGATGCCGGCGGTCTGGCTGCCTATCGTGCCAAAGCCGTCGTTGCTGCCATCGCGAGTAATCGGGTTGCCGGAATTCGCGCCGATGGCCAGGCCACCACCGTGATGCCAGCCGGAATTCTCTTCGATCAGGTTGTTGGTTACGGTGATGCTGGGGTGGCGGCCGCCACCGATGCGGATACCACCGGTGGCGTTGGATGAGCCAGGATTCGTGGTCGTGCCGTTGTGGTGCACGTGGCAGTTGCGCACCACGACCACTTCGTTGTCGGGTGGCGCGCTGTCCCAGAGGCTGATGTTGATGCCGCGGCGCTGGCTGCCGCTGATCTCCATTCCGTCTATCGTGAGCTGGGATGGCGATTGCGCTGCGATCAAGTCGGTGGACGGCGAAGCCGGAACCAGGCGGCTAGGACTGGTCGCGGGGGCGCGGCTTGCATAGCCTGGCGCAAAGCCACCCGCCAGGACAATGCTGCGGCGTGTGCCAAATGAGATGTTTTCCACATAGTCGCCGCTGGTGACGCAGAGCACGGCCCTGGCCGAGCTACCTGCCGCGGCGAGTGCGGCATTGACGCTGCCGTAGGGTGCGTTGATGCTGCCGTCGCCGTTGCTGCCTGAGGCCACGTAGCGCATTACCCAGCCGGCCGGCGGCGTGCCGGTGTCGCAACCGTAGAGGTTCAGGCCCCCGGTCGCGATACCGGCACCAGGTATATACGCACCGGCCAGTACAGCCGGACCGAAGGCTGACAGCAGCAGTGTCATGGGCAGTCGCATGGAAGCTCCGGTCTTTGGGACATGGTCCAGGAGCCGCTACGTGCGGCGGGGTGCAAGTCCGCCATGGCGCCGGCCAAAACTGTGACGGCAGTCACGCAAATGCGATTGGCAAGCGCAGGTGCCCCGCCGCCCGCCATGCGCGACGTCATGTTCACGCAAGCCGTGTGCCTAGCCCGCCTTCCTTACGGGGCTTGTGCGGGCAAGGCTATGATGCGGTACTGGATCAGGTCAGCGGTGGTTTGCAGCCATGCACTTTCGTTACCGCAATGTTGTGTTCGCCGCAGCACTGTTCGTCGCCGGTGCAGCATCGGCTGCGTTCGACGCGCGTGGCGTGCTGCTGCCGTTGCAGGCGGTGGAGCACCTTGCGGTGGGCGGCGCATTCACCTGCGCGGCGCTGGGGCAGGGCGAGGTCTATTGCTGGGGCAACAACCTGTTCGGGCAGATCGGCAACGATTCGGAATATCCCTCGGTCGATCCACAACGTATCGAAGGCCTGCCGCAAGTGCCTATAACCGCGCTGGCTGCCGGCGGCGGCCATGCCTGTGCGCTGGTGGCGGGCGAGGCCTGGTGCTGGGGTTACAACCAGTATGGCCAGTTGGGTGATGAGAGCACCGCCGACCGTTCCGTTGCGGTGCGCGTGCGGCAGCTGGGGGGCGTCGCCACGCAGATTTCAGCTGGCGACTATCACACATGTGCCGTTGTGGAAAAAAGCATAAAGTGTTGGGGTAGTAATTTATACGGCCAGCTGGGCAGCGGTGATGATGTCGATCATGCACTGCCGCACAGCGTGGTCGGGCTTTCCGGCAGCGAGCTGCGGGTCAGTGCGGGCAGCTTGCATACCTGCGCCGTGGCCGCTGGTTCAGCCTGGTGCTGGGGCAACAATTTGTCCGGCCAGATCGGCAACGGCGAGACCGCAGCGGCGCAGTACAGTCCTGCTGCGGTTGCGGTGCTCAGCGGCGTTGCCGAGGTTTCCGCTGCAGCTACGCATAGCTGTGCCCGGCGAGCTGCGGGTGGCGTGTTCTGCTGGGGGGACAACACCTTCGGTCAGCTCGGTACCAGCAATACAAAGCCCGAACTGACGCCTGTCATTGTGGACAACCTCGGCCCGCCGGCGCGGTCCGTCGCCGCGGCCACGCAGCATAGCTGCGCCCGCACGGCGGATGCGGTCTACTGCTGGGGCAATGGCAGATTCGGCCAGCTCGGCGCTCCGGGCAGTACGGCAACTCCCACTCTCGTTGCCGGCGTCGGCGCAACCGCGGAACTTGCCACGCGCAATGCACATACCTGCGTGCGCACCTTGAGCGGCGGCGTGTTGTGCTGGGGGTTGAACCTGAACGGGCAGCTTGGTGACGGCTCGGCGCATGTGCGTACGGCGCCGGTCGCGGTGGCCGGTGATTACGGTAACCCGGCGCTGATCACGGCAGGAACCAACCACACCTGTGCAGCGCTCGGCAACGGCTTGCAGTGCTGGGGCTACAACGCCGACGGCCAGCTCGGACGCGGCGTGTTCTCGACCAACGAATCATTGCCAGCGCCCGTCTTCGTCATTGCAACGCGGCCAAGCTCGCTGGCTGCGGGTGCCAATCACACCTGCGCAGCAGTCGCCGGTGGCGCGCTGTGCTGGGGCGACAACGAAAAAGGGCAGCTCGGTATCGGTCATGTGATGCCGCGTAGCGTGCCCACGCCAGTGGCAGGTCTTGCCAGCGGCGTGACCCAGGTCGCGGCCGGCGACCGGCACAGCTGTGCGTTGCAGTCAGGTGGCGTCTGGTGCTGGGGCTTCAATGGCAATGGCGAGCTGGGCAACGGCAGCACCAGTGATAGCAAGGTACCGACAGCGGTCAGCGGCTTGAGCAGCGGCGTCAGCTTCATCGAAGCCGGGGCCAATCACACCTGTGCCGTCCACAACGGTGCGGCGAAATGCTGGGGACTCAATACCGATGGCCAGCTTGGTCTGGGCAACAATGAGGGTTTTCGCGCGACACCCCAGGCTGTGAACACGCTGCAAGCCGGCGTCACGCGCATCAGCGCCGGCATATCCCACACGTGCGCGGTTCAAGACGGGGCGGCCAGATGCTGGGGTTACGATGGTTATGGTGCGCTCGGCAACGGCGTCGTCAACGATCACCAGTTCGTGCCCGATGCAGTCAGCGGTTTCGACAGCGGGGTTATGGACGTCGTGGCCGGCGACGATATCTCCTGCGCGATTCGTGCCGGCACAGTCTGGTGCTGGGGCGCCGACTACAGCGGCGATCTCGGCAATGGCGGCGATGTGCGCAGTCTGCGCCTGTTGCCGACACCCGTGATAGGGCTGGCCGGTGTGGCTGCCGGATCCCTGACGATTGGCGGCACGCATGCCTGCGCCGCAACCAGCAGCGGCAGCTTGCGCTGCTGGGGCGATGACTTGCTGGGAGCGCTGGGCATAGGCCGGGTCGTCATTGCCTACAGCCCGCTGCAGGTGGTGCGTCAGGATCGCCTGTTTGCTGACGGGCTCGATTGAGCGACTCTGCGAAGGCGCTGGTCTGGCTGGCGCGGGCAACGACCGCCCGCGCCAGCGTAACGCGACTCAGTTTCCGGCGAGTTTTTGCTTCAGCAGTTCGTTGAGCTGTTGTGGATTGGCCTGGCCGCGGGTGCGTTTCATGGTCTGGCCGACGAAGAATTGCAGCAGTTTTTCGTTGCCGTTGCGGTAGTCGGCAACCTGTCCGGCGTATTCGGCGAGCACGGCGTCGATAGCAGCAGCAAGCGCACCGGTGTCGGAAATCTGCTTGAGGCCCCGCGCCTGGATGATGGCGTCCGCGTCGCCTTCGCCATTCCACATCGCGGCGAACACATCCTTGGCGATCTTGCCGGAGATGCTGCCCTCGCGCAGACGCGTGAGCAGCTGGGCGAGACCATCTGCGGTGACCGGGGCTGCGCTGATCTCAATCACAGCTTCATTGATTTTCGCCGCAACTTCGCCCAGCACCCAGTTCGCGCAAAGCTTGGCCTGGCCGGGCAGCGCAGCGAGCACTGCCTCGAAATAGTCCGCGGTCGCACGGTCGCTGCAGAGCTGATCCGCGTCCGCCTCGGGCAGACCAAGCTCGGTGACATAGCGCACACGCCGCGCCTGTGGCAGCTCCGGCAGGGCGGTGCGTTCGCGCGCTATGTCGGCTTCGGCGATGGTCAGTGGCGGCAGATCGGGGTCGGGGAAGTAACGGTAGTCGTCGGCAGTTTCCTTGCTGCGCATGGGGCGCGTCTGATGCCGTGTCGGATCGTACAGCCGGGTTTCCTGCACGATGGAGTCGCCGTTCTCCAGGGCGCGGATCTGGCGTTCGATCTCGTATTCGATGGCCTTTTCGACGAAGCGGAACGAATTGACGTTCTTGATCTCCGTGCGTGTACCCAGCTGGGTGTCGCCGCTGCGCCGTACCGAAACGTTGCAATCGCAGCGGAACGAACCTTCCTGCATATTGCCGTCACAGATGCCGAGCCAACGCACCAGCGTATGCACGGTGCGCATATAGGCCACCGCCTCGGCGGCTGAGTGCATGACCGGCGCCGACACGATTTCCAGCAGCGGAGTGCCGGCGCGGTTGAGGTCTATGCCGGTCTCGGCATGAAACGCGTCGTGTACCGACTTGCCCGCGTCCTCTTCCAGGTGCGCGCGCTGGATCAGTACTTCGATAGTCCGGCCGTCGTCGACCCGCACCGACAGGCGTCCAGCGCCGACCACGGGCAGCTCGTACTGGCTGATCTGGTAGCCTTTTGGCAAATCGGGATAAAAGTAATTTTTACGTGCAAATACCGAGTGGCGGGCGATCGTCGCATCGATGGCGAGACCGAACTGGATAGCCTTGCGCACAGCCTCGCGATTGGGTACAGGCAAGGTGCCGGGTATAGCGCAGTCTACGAGCGAGGCCTGGGTATTGGGGTCCGCACCGTAGGCCGTTGCGGCGCCTGAGAACAGCTTGCTTGCGGTGCTGAGCTGGGCGTGGATTTCCAGGCCGATGACGGCCTGCCAAGGTTGAGCGGCGGTTTTCATCACGGTGTTCCTGCGGGAACCTGGAGATGCCAGTCGGTGGCCTGCTGCAGCTGGTGGGCGGCGTTGAGCAGGCGTGCTTCGGCGAATGCCGGCGCTATCAGTTGCAGGCCAACCGGCAGACCGTCGTCGGCGAAGCCTGCGGGCACGGAAATGGCCGGCAGACCGGCGAGATTCACCGCGACGGTGTTCACGTCGGCGGCGTACATGGCGAGCGCGTCGCCGGACTTCTCGCCAATGCGGAACGCGGTCGTCGGCGCAGTCGGGCCGGCGATCAGATCCACGCCGGCGAACGCCGTGGCGAAATCCTCGGCGATCAGGCGACGTACCTTTTGTGCGCGCAGGTAATAGGCATCGTAGTAGCCGGCGGACAAGGCATAGGTGCCGACGAGAATGCGCCGCTGCACTTCGGCACCGAAGCCTTCGGCGCGGCTCAAGCTGTAGAGCTCATCGAGCGAACGTGCCTGCGCCGCGCGATGGCCGTAGCGCACGCCGTCGTAGCGTGCGAGGTTGCTTGAGGCCTCCGCCGGCGCAATGACGTAGTAGGCCGCAATCGCGTGGTGCGCATTGGGCAAGCCGATGTCGACCAGGGTGGCGCCGCAGCGCTGCAGTTCGCGCAGCGCTGCGTGGACGCGATCGGCAACGTCGGCCTGTACGCCGCCGCTGAAGTATTCGCGTGCCACGCCGATACGCAGGCCGGCCAGAGGCTGCGACAGTGCCGCCGCTGTGCGTTCGCCGGGGCGTTCGACGCTGGTCGCGTCACGGGCATCGAAGCCGGCAATGGCGTCGAGCACGACGGCACAATCGGCTGCCGAGCGTGCCAGCACGCCGGCGCAGTCGAGGCTTGAGGCGTAGGCGATCATGCCGTAGCGCGAGACCCGGCCGTAGGTTGGCTTGAGCCCGGTGATGCCGCAGAACGCAGCCGGCTGGCGCACGGATCCACCGGTGTCGGTGCCGGTTGCAAATGGCACTATGCCGGCGGCAACCGCTGCCGCAGAGCCGCCCGACGAGCCGCCAGGCACGCGCGTGTGGTCCCAGGGATTGGCCGCGGCGCCGTAGGCGCTGCTTTCGTTGGACGAGCCCATCGCGAACTCGTCCATGTTGGTTTTGCCGATGCTGACCGCGCCGGCCTGGGCGAGCCGTTCGACCACGTGCGCATCGTAGGGTGGAACGAAATTCTGCAGCATGCGCGAGCCGCAAGTCGTCGCGATGCCGCGGGTGCAAAAAATATCCTTGTGTGCGAAAGGGATTCCGGCGAGGGGCTGCAGATCGCTGCCGTTCGCGCGCATCGCATCAATGGAGCGCGCGGCGCCGCGCGCGGCGTCGGCATCGAGGCGGATGAAGCTGTTCAGCGCTGCGGCGTGTTCGGCGCGCGCAAGTGCCTGGTCCGTCAGCTCCAGCGCAGAAACACGCTGCGCTGCAAGCTCTGCGCTGATCGAGGCAATCGAGACGGGGTTCATTCGATCACCTTCGGTACCAGGAAGTAACCGCCCTGCGCCGTGGCAGCGAGTGCGAGCAACTGCGCGCTACGGTCGTCTTCGCTGACGATATCGTCGCGCAGCGCTAGCGTCTGATCGTGCGGATGGGCCAGTGGTGCCAGGTGATTGACGTTCGCGGCGGCCAGGTCGTCAAACAGGTGCAGCACGCGTTCGAGATCAGAACGCAGGCTTTCTAGCTGGTCGTCGGCGATGGCGAGCCGGGCCAGGCGGGCGATATGGCGAACCGCGGCGTGGTCAAGTGACATAGAGGTCAAGGTTGTGGAGTCGAATGGTCGAACTTAACACGGCGTTGCAGTGCGCCAAAGCACATAACCCAAAGGCTGTCCGGACTTGCCGGCCGCAACCAAAAATGCTTTTTTAACGCGGCTTTACCTTGCGGTCACCGGGGGCGGACACTAGACTGTGCGGCCTTTTCCGCGTCCGAGGAAGACCTGGGCAAGTCCCGGCAGCCGGCTTTTGTCAGACCGCTAGTCTTGAAAATCGCCGGACACCGGATTTGCCTGCGCTCGGCCGCCGCCCTGATCCGGGGCGGTTGCGACAGCAGCGTCGTGTCGACTTCCCCAGCCCCTCCCTATCCAGTCTCTGGCGAACATGTTCAAAAGCCTTCGCGGTCTGTTTTCCAACGATTTGTCGATCGACCTTGGCACTGCCAATACGCTGATCTACGTGCGTGGCCAGGGCATAGTCCTGAATGAACCTTCGGTCGTCGCGATCCGGCAGGATCGCGGTCCCGGTGGCCCGCGTAGTGTCGCGGCCGTCGGCGGTGACGCCAAGCGCATGCTGGGGCGCACGCCGGGCTCCATTGTCGCGATCCGGCCCATGAAGGATGGCGTCATTGCCGATTTCATGATGACCGAGGCGATGCTGCAGCATTTCATCAAGCAGGTGCACAAGAGCCGCATGCTGCGCCCTAGCCCGCGTGTGCTGATCTGCGTGCCCTGTGGTTCGACCCAGGTCGAGCGCCGCGCGATCAAGGAGTCGGCCGAAGGCGCTGGTGCGCGCGACGTCTTCCTGATCGAGGAGCCTATGGCTGCTGCCATTGGCGCCGGTATTCCGGTGCATGAAGCGCGTGGATCCATGGTGCTAGACATCGGCGGCGGCACCTCTGAAGTCGCCGTTATCTCCTTGAATGGCATCGTTTATTCACAGTCGGTACGAATTGGCGGGGACCGTTTCGACGAGGCCATCGTCAACTACGTGCGGCGCAACCATGGCACGCTGATCGGCGAGGCAACCGCCGAGCGCATCAAGCTCGAAGTCGGCTGTGCCTATCCGCAGAGCGAGGTCCGCGAGATCGAGGTCTCGGGCCGCAATCTGGCCGAAGGCGTGCCGCGCATGTTCACGATCAACTCGAACGAAGTGCTCGAAGCGCTGCACGAGCCGCTGTCGGGCATAGTCTCGGCGGTGCGCAGCGCACTCGAACAGACGCCGCCGGAGCTTTGTTCCGACGTGGCCGAGCGCGGCATTGTGCTGACCGGCGGCGGTGCGCTGCTGCGCGATCTCGATCGCCTGATCTCGGAGGAAACGGGTCTCCATGTGCAGGTTGCCGATGAACCACTGACCTGTGTGGCTCGTGGTGGCGGCCGCGCGCTCGAGCTCATCGACCAGCACGGCAGCGACTTCTTTGCACCGGAGTGAACTCAGGCGCCAGCCATGGCCGTGCCGCTCTGATGTCCTGCAGCGGAACCCCTCGACTGCGGCCAACCTCGTGTGTTGGCCGCAGTCCCATTCGAGCTAGCTCCCGCCGCACGAGTGCGCTGACTGATATGTCGCGTTTCTCTAGTTCATGTCGCGCGCGGCGGCCCACCGGTCCAAGCGCGATTCCTGGCTGACTCTGCATGCCGCTTGCCCGCACTGATACCAACCCCCTGTTCGGCGTCGGTGCGACCAGCACCTTGCGTCTGGTCGTTTATCTCGCACTCGGGGTCACGCTGATGGTCGCGGACTACCGCGGCCACTACCTCGCACGCGCGCGCCAGTACGCGGCAGTAGCCATTGAACCCCTCTACCGGATTGCGGCCATGCCGGCAGACGCGGCGCGCAATGTGCGTCTGGCGGTTGCCGATCGTCAGGCGCTTACGCAGGAAAACCAGCGTCTGCGCGAAGCGCTGCTGCTGACTCAGGCGCGGCTGAACCGCCTTAGCGCGGTGGCGGAACAGAACACGCGGCTCAAGGAGCTGCTTGAGGTACAGCAGTCGCTGGGCCTGGGCGTGCAGTTGGCCAAGCTCATCGACATCGTGCTTGATCCCTACCGCCAGCGCATTACGCTTGATGCTGGCGCGCGCCAGGGAGTCGTCGTCGGCCAGGCAGTGCTCGATGCCTATGGAGTCATGGGCCAGATCAGCGAAGTGTTGCCAACCACCTCCACAGCAGTTCTGATTACCGATGCCAGCCATGCGGTGCCGGTCGTGATCGAGCGTACCGGCCTGCGCACGATCGCCTATGGCAGCGGCAGCAGCGATCGCCTTGATGTGCCCAATATTCCGGTCAGCGCCGATATCAAAGCCGGCGACAAGTTGCTCACGTCGGGCCTCGGCGGCAGTTTTCCACCGGGTTTTCCGGTCGGAGAGATCGTCTCGGTCGCTGCCGAGCCCAGCGGCATGTTTGCGGTTGCGGTCGCTCGCCCGGCGGCTGCACTTGAGCGCAGCGGCGAAGTGTTGCTACTGAGACCGCTTGTCGATCCAGTCGGCCCGCCGGCGCTGACTCCGGAAGTCGGCCCACCAGCGCCGCCGCCTGGCGAACTCATGAATTTACCGCCCGCCTCGGAATCTACTGGAGGCGCAGCAGCCAGGCCTGCCAGGGGACACCCACTCAGTACGGGACACCCACTCAGTACAGGACACCCACCAATCACGGCGGTGCACGTCCCGATGCAGTCTGCTTCCCCCAGCCCCAGGGCTCGGTCATGAGCCGGCATCGCGCCCATTTCGCCCTATCTCTTCTGAGCCTGCTTGCGGCCTGTTTGCTACAGCTGATGCCGCTGCCAGACCTGTTGCTGCCATTCCGTCCGTATTGGCTTGGCCTCATCCTGATCTACTGGGCGCTGGAAGAGCCCGAGCGTGTAGGCCTGGGCCGCGCATTCCTGCTCGGTCTGCTGGGCGACCTGCTTCAGGGTGACCTGCTGGGCGACCAGGCGCTGCGGCTGGCTGCGTTGGCCTTTATCGTGCTGCGGTTTCGGCCACGCCTGCGTTTCTTCCCGATGTGGCAACAGTCGTTGGCGGTATTTGCGCTGCTGCTCAACGACCGTGTGCTAAGCCTTATGGAGCGCGCGTTTACCGCTGCACCCATGCCACCAGTCTCGTTCTGGTATGCCCCGGTTGCGGGCATGCTTGCGTGGCCCTGGGTATTTCTGTTGCTGGATGATCTGCGCGCCCGGCTGCGCGTACAGGACACATGAGTCCGCGCCGCTCCGAGCTCAAGGACAGCGGCCGCGAGGTCGCCCTGTTTCAGCGTCGTGCGCTGGTCGGGTTTCTCATTATCGTGGTCTGCCTGGGCGTGCTGGCCGCGCGATTTGTGCATCTGCAGGTCGTGCGCCACGACGAGTTCGTGACACGTGCCGACCAGAACCGCATCAAATTGCGGCCAATTCCGCCGGCCCGCGGGCTGATCTTCGATCGCAACGGGGTGCTGCTTGCCGACAATACGGCGGCGTTCCGGCTCGAAGCCACACCGGAACAGATCAAGAATGTGGACGCCATGCTTGAGCGTCTGCGCGAGGTCGTGCCGCTGACCGACGAGGACATCAAACGCTACAAGGAGCAGCGCAAGGGGCGCCGTGGCTTCAACAGCATTCCCCTGCGCTTTCGCCTGTCCGAAGACGAAGTCGCTAAGTTTGCGGTGAATCGCTGGCGCTTCCCCGGGGTGGAGGTGGTGCCTTACCTGACGCGTACCTATCCACGCGGTGCAGAGTTTGGCCATGTCGTAGGTTATGTCGCGCGTATCGATGAGGCGGACCTGCGCGATCTGGATGTGACTCGCTATGCCGGCACTACGCATATTGGCAAGACCGGCATAGAGCGCTATTACGAAAAGCTGCTGCACGGCGAGCCAGGTTATGAGCGGGTGGAGATCAATGCCGATGGCCGCGCGCTGCGCGTGCTTGATTCCACGCCACCCAAGCCCGGCAAGAACCTATACCTTTCCATCGACGCGCGCCTGCAGGAAGCTACGGAGGCGATTTTTGAAGGCAAGCCGGGTTCAGCGGTTGCCATTGACCCGCGCAATGGCGAAGTGCTGGCCATGGTCAGTGTGCCAAGCTTCGATCCGAATCTGTTCGTCAACGGCATCAGTCATGTCGACTACCGCGCGCTGGTGACCTCGCCGTTGCGTCCGCTGCTGCATCGTGCGCTGGTCGGCACCTACAAGCCGGGCTCGACGATGAAGCCGTTCATGGGCGTGGCCGGCCTGGAGCAAGGCTTGCGCCGGCTTGACGACACGGTGCTGTCAGTTGGCGAGTTCCATATTCCAGGGCAGAGTCGCGGCTATCGCGACTGGCGCCGCGGCGGTCATGGCCGGGTCGATCTGGTCGAGTCGCTGGCGCAGTCGGTCAATACGTATTTCTATTCGCTGGCGCTGGACATGGGCATAGACCGCATGTCGAGTTATCTCGCCAAATTCGGCTTCGGCGCGCGCAGTGGAATAGATCTCGCGGGCGAGGGCAGCGGCATTTTGCCGTCCAAGGAATGGAAGCGCGCGATGTACAACAAGCCCTGGTTTCCGGGTGAAACCGTGATTGCCGGAATAGGTCAGGGCTATTGGGTGGTAACGCCGGTGCAGCTTGCGAATGCGACCGCGATCCTGGCTGCGCGCGGCCGGCACTATCCCATCCATCTGCTGCGGGCGACACAATCGGGATTCAGCGCGCCGGTAGAACCTATGCCGGTTGCGCCCAGCGGCCCAAGTTTCATCGTGAATATGACGAACTGGGATCGGGTGCGTGACGGCATGGTCGCCGTCGTTGCCGGGCCGACTGGTACGGCGGCGCGCGCGTTCGCCGACGCGCCCTACGTAGCGGCCGGCAAAACGGGCACCGCGCAACGCTTTTCGCGCACGGGAAACGAGGTCGATACACACGGCCTTGATGCCGCGCAACGTCATCAGGCCCTGTTTATCGCGTTCGCGCCAGTTGATGAACCCAAGCTGGCACTGGCACTGGTCATGGAATACGGCGCCAGCGGTTCGCTTGATGCAGCGCCGCTGGGGCGCAAGATTCTCGATGCCTGGCTTGCACCGCCACCTAGCGCTGTGCCGGTGCCCGGTGCGGCTGTGCTGCGTATGCCGCCGAATGCTGTTCCGGCGCAGGCGGCGGAGCCGGCGCGATGATAAGCGCACTGCGCCTGGACCGCCTTACGGCAATGGCCAAGTCACAGCTGCGCCGGCCGCGTGTGGACCTGCCGCTGCTGATCGCGCTGTTGCTGGTCGGCAGCATCGGTCTGGTCACGCTCTACAGTGCAGGCGACAAGGACGCCAGCATTGTTTTCAACCAGGGCGCGCGGTTTCTCATGGGAGGCATCGCGCTGGTCGTCATGTCGCGCATTCCGCCGTCGTCGCTACGCAACTGGACACCGTGGTTCTATGCCGTCGGTGTCGTGTTGCTGGTGCTTGTCGAACTCGTTGGTGAAGGGCGCGGTTCCAATCGCTGGCTCGATCTGAAATTTGTGCGCTTCCAGCCCTCGGAGCTGCTCAAGCTTGCGACGCCGATGATGGTTGCCTGGTACCTGCATGCGCGCAGGCTGCCGCCGGACTGGCGCGATCTGCTGGTGGTCGCGGTCATTATCGGCATTCCGGCCGGACTTATTGCCGAACAGCCTGACCTCGGCACGTCGCTGCTTGTAGCGGCAAGTGGTGCCTTCGCGCTGTTTCTGTCGGGCCTGTCCTGGTGGCGCATCGGCGGTCTGCTTGGTGTGGCCGCCGCCGCTGCCCCCGTCGCCTGGCACTTTCTGCACGAATACCAGCGCAATCGCGTGCGCATGTTCATGGACCCCGAATCCGACCCGCTGGGCAACGGCTGGCACATTATCCAGTCGGAGATCGCCGTCGGTGCCGGTGGTGTGTTTGGCAAGGGCTGGCATCAGGGCAGCCAGTCGCGCCTGGAGTTCCTGCCCGAACACACGACCGATTTCGTGTTCTCGGTCTTCAGCGAGGAATTCGGCCTGATCGGCGTGCTGCTGCTGATTGCCCTCTACGTGTTCATCATCGGACGCAGCCTGTGGATCGCGGCGAACGCCAAGGACACCTATTCGCGGCTGCTGGCCGGCTCCATCGGCATGTCGTTCTTCGTCTACGTCATGGTCAACGGCGGCATGATCACGGGTCTTCTGCCCGTGGTCGGTGTGCCGCTGCCGCTGGTGAGCTATGGCGGCACGTCGGCGGTCAGCCTGCTGACCGGGTTCGGTGTGCTCATGTCCATCCACGCGCACCGGAATTTCGCGCGCTGAGGAAACGGGCCACCGACGCCGAATAGGCGTAGCATGGCCCCACGCTACCAGGGAGGCTGCACGCAATGGCCAATGCGCGCACGCGTTATGACACCATCGCCGAATTCATGACGCGCCAGCACGATGCGACCGCGACTACGCTATATGGCAAGCCGGCGGTGCAGATCAATGGCACGCCGTTTCTGTTCTACATGCTGCCGGGCATGGCGTTCCGTCTGCAGGGCCGCTCGCGGGAACAGGCGCTGGGGCTGCCGGGGGCGACGGCCTGGGCACCGCTGGGTCAGCCCAATGAACGCAGTCCCTGGGTGCTGGTGCCGGTTGCCTCGTTCCTGCGCTGGGATCGGCTTGCTATCGATGCACTGCGTTACGCCAACGAGGGCCAGGTCAACGTACCCAAGGCCGAACCGGTGCAGGGACCGCCGGCCGATCCCCCGGCAGCCCAGCGCTGGCGCGACAACATCAAGTCGCTGTGGGAAAGGGCAGCGAGTTTTCGCCTGACGCGCTGACACGCCGGCGACCAAACCGTGATCGCGTGGCCGGTCAGGTGCTGCAAGGCGCGTGATACGCTAGCGGCCGTTTGTATCGACGAGTGGTCAGGCGCTTCGATGCCCGTGTTTTCCCGAGTAATCCTTGCCGTGGCGGTGCTTTCCGCCGTCCCCTATGCCGCTGCGCAGGATGCACAGCCGCCCGCGCCGACTGCTGCTGAACTGGCGTTTGCCGCCGAACAGGCGCGCGACTACGGCCTCGACTCCGATGCCGTGCTCGCGATTCTGGCCAAGGCCGAGTACCAGCAAAGCATTATCGACGCGATCTCGCGGCCGGCTGAGGCGGTCAAGCCATGGAAGGACTACCGCACTATCTTCATCAGCGATCTGCGCCGGGACGGCGGCATCGCGTTCTACCGCGATAACCAGGAGCTGATCGACGCGGTCGCGGCCGAGTTCCAGGTCGCACCCAGCGTGATCGTCGCGATCATCGGAGTGGAGACCAGCTACGGCAAGATTACCGGCAAGTACCGTGTGCTTGATGCGCTGGCGACATTGGCCTTCCACTATCCGCCGCGGGAAAAGTTCTTCCGTGGCGAGCTGTCGCAGCTGCTTCGGCTCAATGATGGCCACCTGGCCTACCCGATAGAGGAACTGCGCGGCTCGTATGCCGGGGCCATGGGCTGGGGCCAGTTCATGCCGACCTCGATCGCCAAATTCGCCCGCGACTACGACGGCGACACACGTATTGATCTGTGGAATTCGCGGCCTGACATTGTCGCCAGCATAGCCAGCTATTTTCAGGGGCATGGCTGGGAGCAGAACGGCCCCGTGGCGGTGCGTGCGCAGCGGCGCGAAGACGCGCGCGAGGTGACGCCGGCGAACAGCGAGCCGGTTTATCCGCTGGAGCAGCTGATCGGCTGGGGCTATGTGCCGGAGACACCGTTCGATCCGCAGCGCCCGGCGACCCTGTTGAAGCTCGAGGGCGAAGAGGGCACGGAATACTGGATCACGTTCCAGAATTTCTACGTGATCACGCGTTACAACCGCAGCCCCCTGTACGCGATGGCGGTCAACCAGCTTGCTGACCAGATTGCTGCCGGCATCGAGGGTGCAGGGCCGTGACACGTGGTTTCGTCCTGCTGCTCGCCGCCGCGCTGCTGGCCGGCTGTGGCGGGAAAAAAACGCACAGGGCTGCGCCGCCTGTAGCGACGCGCCCGCCGCCGGCCAGCACGGCGCCTGGATCTGCCTCCGCCGTGCCAGAAACCAGCCTCAGTCAGGCCGAACGCTATCGCCAGACCCAGGACGACGGTCCGCGTGAGGCCATCGATGTCAGCCGTATCGAGGAACCCGAACCAAAAAGCGAGCCGCTGTCACGCTACGGCAATCGTTCGCCTTACAGCGTGCTCGGGCGCACTTACGAGGTGTTGCCGACTGCACGCGGTTATGTCGAGCGCGGCATCTCCTCGTGGTATGGCAACAAGTTCCACGGTTACATGACGTCGAGTTTTGAGCCTTATGACATGTATAAATTTACCGCGGCGCACAAGTCGTTGCCGCTGCCGAGCTGGGCGCGTGTGACCAATCTGGAGAACGGCAAGAGTGTGGTTGTGCGTGTCAACGACCGCGGGCCGTTTCATGAGAACCGGCTTATCGATCTTTCCTATGCTGCAGCGGTCAAGATCGGAGTCTGGCCCAAGGGTACGGGGCTGGTCGAGGTGCGTGCGTTGATGCCAGGCGAGATCGAGCCCGAGGCGCGGGTGGCGGCTACTGTTTCGCCTCCATCACAAAGGGCCAAGCCGGTTGCGACGCCGCGCTCGGCGCCAGCGGGTACGGCGGCGGTAGTGCAGCCACGCATTTATCTGCAGGTCGGTGCGTTTGGCGAGCAGTCCAACGCCGAGCGCGCGGCGCAGCGTGTTGCCGCGGCGCAGTTGGGTGAGGTCCGTGTGGTCGAGGCTTCGGTCAATGGCCGCAGCGTACGGCGTGTAAGGCTGGGTCCGCTGCGCGACGTGGATGAAGCGGACCGTCTGGCCCAGGAGTTGCGCCGTCTCGGCCTCGGCGAGCCGCGGGTGGCGATTGACTGAAGTCTGCTTGGCGATGGTCCGAGCGCGCATACGCATCCACCCTTTCCCAGGCCCGATGGGCCCCGAGATTCCCTAACGCCGGCAAAATCAGTGCATGCAGCCCCCTTGACGCGAAGGGGCACAATCTTCAAAAGCGCCTTCGGGTTTGTCTGAGTCCCCACTGCCGGTCCGCGCCGGCCTACACGTACGGAAGAATCATGTCGTATCGCTTGAATCTGCTCGCCAGCGTCCTGCTGACCCTAAGCGCCGGTCTGGCCGCCGCACAAACCCCGGCTCCGACGCCAAAACCCGCAGCGCCAGCACCTGCCGCGATCAATGCACCGATGCCGCCGCCGCCGACCCTGGACGCGAAGGCCTGGGTGCTGATGGACTACACGACCGGACAGATACTGGCAGCCAGCAATCCCGACGAACGCGTAGAGCCTGCCTCCATCACCAAGATCATGACCTCCTACGTGGTCTCGGCAGAACTCGCCGCAGGCAAGGTCAAGCCTGATGACGAGGTGTTCATCAGTGAAAACGCCTGGCGCGGCGGCGGTGCGGGTACCGACGGCTCAACCAGCTTTCTGGCCTTGAATTCCAAGGTGAAGTTGCGCGATCTGCTGATGGGCATGATCGTGCAGTCAGGCAACGATTCAGCGATTGCCCTGGCGGAACATCTGGCGGGCTCGGAGGCGGTGTTCGCCGATCTCATGAATGAATACGCCAAGCGGCTAGGCTTGACCAATACCCATTTCGTGAATGCCAGCGGCCTGTCGGCACCGGACCACTACACCACGGCACACGACATCGCCACCTTGTCGCGCGCCCTGATCCGCGATTTTCCTGAGGACTACAAGATCTACGCGATCAAGGAGTTCGAGTGGAACGGCATCAAGCAGCACAATCGCAACGCGCTGCTCTGGCGGGATGGTTCGGTCGACGGGATCAAGACCGGGCACCATTCGGCCGCCGGTTACTGCCTCGCGGCGTCGGCCAAGCGCGATGATGAGCGCCTGATCACCGTAGTCATGGGGACCAAGGGCGAAAAAGTCCGCGCCGACATGACGCAGGAACTGCTGAGCTACGGTTTCCGCTTCTACGAGACCCACAGGCTCTACAGTGCCGACAAGCCGGTTGCCGAACCGACCTTGTGGAAAGGGTTGGCCGACACCGTGCAGCTCGGGGTGGCCGAAGACGTGCTCGTGACCTTGCCGCGTGGCCGCTATGGTGACCTGAAGGCGGCCATGGACGTACCAGGCCGTTTCGTCGCGCCTTACACCAAGGGCCAGAGCCTGGGTACCTTGCGCATTACCCTGGACGGAAAGCTGCTGGCCGAACGCCCCATCGTCGCGCTGCAGGAGTACCCTGAAGCGGGTTTCATGCGGCGCCTCGGCGACGGCATCATGCTCTGGTTCAAGAGTGATGAAGCCGTGCAGCCGAGCAAGCAACCGGATACGAAGTGATGCGCAATCTCGACGACATACAGCCCGAATCGCCGAAACAAGGGTTTCAGTTTCCCGGGCTGTTCGAGATCACCGCCATGGGCAGCGCGACCGCCGATCTGGTCGCCCGTGTACCCGCGCTGCTGGCTCGCATCGGTCTTGGCGTGATCGAGGGCAGCATCCGCACGCGACCTTCTCGCGAGGGCAAATACGTTGCGGTAAGTGTCAGTTTTACCTGCCCCAGCCGCGAGAAATATGACGCCGCACACGAAGTGCTGCGTGCCGATCCGGATATACGCTGGACCCTGTGATGAACAAGCCTTTGCCGGTATGGGTGCGTGAACTGCCTGGGCTGTGGCCTTACGAGCCGGTCTGGCGTGCCATGCAGGCATTTACCGATGCGCGTACGGCGGAAACGACGGACGAGTTCTGGCTGCTGCAGCACGAGCCGGTATTTACCCTGGGCCAGGCCGGCAAGCGCGAACATGTGCTCGCGCCGGGCGATATTCCGGTGATTCCGGTCGATCGCGGCGGGCAGGTCACGTATCACGGGCCGGGGCAGATCATGGCCTACGTCCTGCTTGACCTGCGCCGGCTGGGGCTGGGTGTGCGTGAGCTGGTTTTCCGCATTGAGCAGGCAGTAATAGACACGCTGGCCAACTGGAACATTCTTGCCCAACGCCTGGAGGGTGCGCCCGGCGTCTATGTTGCCGGGGCCAAGGTGGCGGCGCTGGGGCTGCGCGTGCGGCGCGGCTGCTCGTTCCACGGTCTGGCCTTCAACGCCGCCATGGACCTGGAGCCATTCCACCGCATCAACCCCTGTGGTTATAAGGGGTTGGCGGTGACGCAGGTGCTAGACTTGGGCGGCCCCACCCGTCTGTCAGTGTTGCAGTCCAGTCTTGTCGAGGAGCTTTCGCGACAGCTGGGGCTGCAGCCTCAGGCAGCCGATCCCCTCATTCCATCGGTGCCGCTGCCGGCTGCCGCCTTCGCGTGAGTTGCATGGAACCTTCGACCTCCAAGTCCATCCCCATTGTCGTTGTCGGTGAAAAACAGCTGGGCGAAGACAAGATTGCGCGCAATCGCGCTGTATTTGAGCAGGCGCCCAAGCTGCGCAAGCCGGACTGGATTCGCGTACGCATTCCGCCGGGCAACGCCGTGGCGAAGCTCAAGGCCAAACTGCGCGAAAACCGGCTGGTAACGGTCTGCGAAGAAGCTTCCTGCCCGAACATCCACGAGTGTTTCGGCAAGGGCACGGCCACGTTCATGATCCTGGGTGAGGTCTGTACGCGGCGTTGCTCCTTCTGCGACGTCGCCCACGGCCGGCCAAAGCAGCCTGATGCGGACGAGCCGCGTCACCTCGCCGAGACCATTCGCGACATGGGATTGCGCTATGTCGTGATCACCTCGGTCGACCGCGACGACCTGCGCGACGGCGGTGCACAGCATTTCGCCGACTGCATCCGCCTGGTGCGTGAGCAGAGCCCGGACATACAGATCGAAATCCTGACCCCGGATTTCCGCGGCAAGGGCCGCATGGAACGCGCGCTGGAAATTCTCGCGACATCGCCACCGGATGTGTTCAACCACAATCTCGAAACCGTGCGCGAGCTGTACCGCGAAGTGCGGCCAGGTGCGGACTACGACTGGTCGCTGGATCTGCTGCAGCGTTTCAAGGCGCAGCATCCGGAGGTACCGACGAAGTCCGGCATCATGCTCGGTCTCGGCGAAACCTTGGTGCAGGTCGAGGGTGCCTTGAACGATTTGCGCGCCCACGCGGTCGACATGGTGACCATCGGTCAATACCTGCAACCCACACCACATCACCATCCGGTAATTCGTTACTGGACGCCAGCGGAGTTCAAGGCGCTGGAAGAATTGGGCTATCGTCTGGGTTTCCAGCACGTGGCTTCAGGGCCGATGGTGCGTTCGTCCTATCATGCGGACGAAATGGCTCATGCTGCCGGAATTGTTCAGACCACCTAGGCAAGATTGCGTTTCGCTGGAGACCTACATGCGCAAGACCCTGATCGTCCTCGCCCTCCTGGCCTCCGGCATCGTCGTGGCCAAGCCGACCAGCCAGTCCGGTCCGTTGCTGCGGCCCGCCGAAGACCAGGCGGAAGCGGCCATCTGGGCCTCGCGCTTTCTGACGCGCTTCCACTACAAGGCCATACCACTCGACGATGCGATGTCGGCCAAGATGTTCGACGCCTACTTCGAGTCGCTGGATGGCGAAAAGCTGTTCTTCCTGAAGTCCGACGTCGCACGGTTTACCGCCGCGCGCGAGCAGCTCGACGACGCGATCTTCAACAAAGATCTGACCATGCCGTTCGCGGTGTTCAATCTCTATCTGCAACGCGTGGCGGAGCGCACGGCCTATTCACGCAAGCTGCTGGAGAAGCCGTTCGATTTCAGCACGCAGGAAATCTATGCCTTCGATCGCGAGCACGCGGAATGGCCGGCAACCACGGCCGAACTCGACGATCTGTGGCGCAAGCGAGTCAAGAACGATGCGCTGCGGCTGAAACTGGCCGGCAAGAAGGACGATGAAATCCGCAAGACGCTGGACAAGCGTTATGCCGGCTTTGGCGACCGGGTCGCGCAGATCAACAGCGAAGATGTGTTCCAGACCTTCATGAACGCCTATGCGACCTCGATCGAGCCGCATACGAACTATCTGGGGCCGCGCGCCAGCGAGAATTTCGATATCTCGATGCGGTTGTCGCTCGAAGGCATAGGCGCCGTGCTGCAGCGCGAAGACGAATACACGGCGATCCGCGAAATCGTGCCCGGCGGCCCGGCAGCGCTGTCGGGCAAGCTCAAGGTCGGCGATCGCATACTCGGCGTTGGCCAGGGCGAGAACGGTCCGATCAACGATGTCATCGGCTGGCGTCTCGACGACGTGGTCGAGCAGATCCGCGGCCAGAAAGACACGGTCGTACGCCTTGAAGTGCTGCCGGCTGATGGCGGCCCCGATGCCAAGCATCAGACTCTTTCGCTGGTGCGCAAGAAGGTCAGCATCGAGGAGCAGGCGGCCAAGAAGCAGGTTATCGAGGTCAAGGAAGGTTCGACGCTGCGCCGCGTCGGCGTGATCCAGCTGCCAACCTTCTATCTCGATTTCGACGCGCGTCGACGTGGCGATCGCGACTACAAGAGTGCAACGCGCGACACCGCCAGGCTGCTCGCCGAACTCAAGCAGGAAAAGGTCGACGGCGTCGTCATTGATCTGCGCAACAACGGTGGCGGCAGTCTCAGCGAGGCGACTGAACTAACCGGACTGTTCATCGACCAGGGCCCGGTCGTACAGGTGCGCAGCGCCCAGGGCCGTGTCGAGTCAGAACAAGACCACCAGAGCGGCATGGTCTGGGATGGCCCGCTCGCGGTCATGGTCAACCGCGGTTCGGCATCCGCATCAGAGATCTTTGCTGCTGCGATCCAGGACTATGGCCGTGGCCTGATCATCGGCGAGCCGACCTTCGGCAAGGGCACGGTGCAGATGCTGGTCGACCTCGACAATGCTGCGCAGAACGAAAAGCCGAAGTACGGTGAACTCAAGATGACGAGTGCGCAGTTCTTCCGCATTAACGGCGGCACCACGCAGTTGCGTGGCGTAGTGCCGGACATCGCCTTCCCCGATGGAGGTGAAGCCAAGGAGTTTGGCGAGTCCAGCTATCCCAACGCATTGCCGTGGAGCTCGATCACCCCGGCCAAATACGAGGCCGTTGCGGACCTCAAGCCCATACTGCCGATGCTCGCCGCGCGCCACGAGGCCCGCACTGCCAAGTTGAAGGAGTGGCAGTACTACGCAGAAGACCAGGCAGAAGTGAAGCGCCTGCGTGCGGAAAAGACGGTTTCGCTGAACGAGGCCGAGCGTCGCAAGGAGCGTGACGAGCAGGAAGTGCGCAAGAAAACCCGTGATGCCGAGCGTGCGGCTATCGAAAAGAGCGCCGCCGCCGAAGTCTCCATCGCGACGTCAAACGCGGTCGCGATCGCTGAAGGCAGCACGGCCGAAGACGGCCACGCCGTTGCACAGCCGACCAGCGATGACGGTCTGCAGGCCGACGAGCGCAGCATCAGGAATCAGGTCGAACGCGAAAAGCAGGCCAAGCAGCGCAAGGATGTCGCGCTCGAAGAGGCTGCACGCATACTCGCTGACGAGATCGGCCTGATCCGTGCTGACACCAAGCTCGCACAGCAGGTGCTGCCGCAGCCGGGTGGAAAGATCAGCGTCGACTGAGTGTGGTCTCGCGTGAGGAGGCTTTGACGCTCCTCACGCCATAACCGCCGCGGTAAGTAATGATTGAAGTGCTGCATCGTGCAGTTATTGACCTGACTGCACGGTCGCCTTCATGGCAGTGGGCCGAAATCCGCACAACTTTTTTAGGAATCTTACCGGGTTATCAGGAATGGCGGTCTGCCGGTTGCGCGGCGCGCCACTCGAGATGTTGTGTCGGTAGTCTGCAGCATAAGATCCGCCGCGCAACTGGCATGTGTTCAGACCTTCCTTGGACTGGTGACGATCGTGACGGACGATGAGCTGATCCAGCTGCTTGACTCACTTGAGTCTGACCGTGTGGAACGCAAGCGCAATTGGGCAGGAGGTGCGCCAACGGCTATTGCGCAGGCGATTTGCGCTTTTGCCAATGACCTCCCGCGCCATGAACAGCCGGGCGTGATTTTCATCGGTGCTGAAGACGATGGTGCACCGGCGCGGATACAAGTGACAGACCAGTTGCTGCTGACCGTCGCTGATCTGAAGGGCGATGGCAGGATGCTCCCGCCGCCATCGCTGGTCGTTGAGCGAAGGCACCTGAAGGGAGCAGATATGGTGGTCGTGACGGTAACGCCGTCGGATACCCCACCCGTGCGATTCGAGGGCCGTGTCTGGATTCGTATCGGGCCGAGGCGAGGTATTGCTACTGCGCAGGACGAGCGCATTTTGAACGAAAAGCGTCGTTATCGGGATCGCACGTTCGACATCCGTCCGCTTACGAGCTGCCCTCTCCATGAACTGAATCGTCACGTATTCGAGAACGAGTATCTGCCGCGCGCCGTTGCGCCCGATGTGCTGGAGGCGAATGGCAGAAGTTTCGAGCAGCGCCTGGCAGCACTGGGCATGATTGCTTCCATAGATGACCCGACTCCCACCGTCGTCGGCATGCTGACGCTGGGCAACACGCCGCGCACCTGGCTTCCGTGTGCCTATGTGCAATTTCTGCGCATCCGCGGGACTGAACTCACGGACCCGGTGGTTGACGAGCAGGAGTTCGACGGGACGATCGATCTGACCCTGCGGCGGCTCGACGACAAGCTACGCGCAACGCTGGCCAATGCGGTCGATTTTACTTCTGGCACGACAACCGAAATCCGCCGCTCCGCCTATCCGCTCGTAGCACTGCAGCAGATCGTGCGGAATGCAGTAATGCACAGGAATTACGAAGGTACCAATGCGCCAGTGCGTGTCTACTGGTTTGACGATCGGATCGAAATCACCAATCCCGGTGGACCCTACGGCATGGTGAACCGCCAGAATTTCGGAAGACCTGGCGTCAGTGACTATCGCAACCCGAACCTTGCTGCAGTTCTGAAGACTTTGGGCTTTGTGCAGCGGTTCGGCGTTGGAATTGCCCAGGCGCGCCAGGCGCTGGTTGCCAATGGCAATCCGGAGCTGGAATTTGTGGTTGAGGATGCCATCGTGCTGGCAACGATACGGAGAGCGCCATGACGGTGCCGGTCCTGACGTTCTTCAACAACAAGGGCGGTGTTGGCAAGACATCATTGGTCTATCACCTGGCCTGGATGTTCTCGGTGCTGGGGCATAGGGTTGTTGCTGCCGACCTCGACCCACAGGCAAACCTTACTTCCGCGTTTTTACCGGAAGAGGAGCTGGAGGTGCTCTGGGATCAACCAAGCTCCGCTGGCAATCGAACGATTTACCAGTGTGTGCAGCCGCTGACTGATGTTGGGGATATCAACGACCCTGAGGTTCGGCAAATTACTCCAAACCTTTTTTTGATTCCGGGAGATTTGGGCCTGGCTGGCTTTGAAGATTCCCTTTCTCAAGAATGGCCGAGCGCAATAGCCGCCACCAGTCCGCGCCCATTTCGGTTGCTTACGGCGTTCTGGCAGGTACTGCAGCGTGCTGCACGCGCGCAAAGTGCCAACGTGATTCTTGCGGATGTCGGACCTAATCTCGGGGCCATCAATCGTTCGGCGCTGATTGGTAGTGATCACGTCGCAATTCCCCTGGCGGCTGATTTGTTCTCGCTACAAGGGTTGCGCAATCTGGGACCGACGCTGGCGCGTTGGCGAAAAGACTGGCAGGACCGGCTTGCGCGAGCCCCGCCGCAGCTCCCATTCTCATTACCTGCGGGCACTATGCGCCCAGCAGGGTATATCGTCATGCAGCATGGCGAACGTTTGTCGCGGCCAGTGCAGGCTTACAAGAAATGGACCGACAGAATTCCTGGCGTTTATTACTCGGACATTTTGGGCGCGCCCGGCTCGGAGCAGCCGATCGATAGTGATCCAGCGTGCCTAGCCAAGCTAAAGCACTACAGAAGTCTGGTTCCGATGGCGCTGGAGGCGCGCAAGCCAATCTTCCACTTGACCGCAGCGGATGGAGCAATTGGTAGTCATCTCTATGCAGCACGAGACGCTGGGCAGGATTTCACGAAACTTGCCCTAAAGCTGCTTTCGGTGATGGGTTTACCCTCTGCGCCGGAGCAGCGGCCAGATCGTTAGAAACGCTCCACCCAGCGCAGCCGTGTCCAGCCTGGATGAGTGCTGGGTATTTCACCGCGCACTGTCAATTTTCACTGGCGTTTCGCGCGTGACTGGCTGCGTGAGAATCTGGCGCCCTGACGGCGAGGCCAGAGTAGCGTGAACTACTGGCAGGGAAACACGTCGAAACCTTGGCGCTGGCGGGATTACTGTCCGGCGCCATGTGGTGCTAACAGTGGGTCGCGTGTGGCACGGGCCGGACAGCACCGTATCAGGTGTAGCGCCTGCGCAGGAACTCAAGATACGCGCGCAGACCCTGTGCCTCGCCGCCCTTGGGCTTGCCCGGTCGCTCGCTGTCATTCCACGAATAGACGTCCAGATGCGCCCAGGGAATGGATTCCGGCACAAAGCGTTCCAGGTAGAGCGCAGCGGTAATGGCGCCGGCATGGCGTGAAGGGCCGGCGTTGGCGAGATCGGCGATGCCGGAATCGAGCATGGTCAGGTAGGGGCGCCACAGCGGCATGCGCCAGAGCGGGTCCTGCTGTGCCGTGCCGGCATCAAGCAGTTGCTGCGCCAGGTCATCCCGGTTGCAGAACAGTGCGGGCAGGTCCGGACCCAGCGCGATGCGCGCGGCACCGGTCAGGGTGGCGAAATCGAGGATCAGATCGGGCTTCTGCTCGGCCGCATAGGCAAGCGCATCACACAGCACCAGGCGCCCTTCGGCGTCGGTATTGTCGATTTCGACACTGATGCCGGCACGCGTTGTAATGACCTCGCCGGGGCGGTAGGCATTGCCGGCGACGGCGTTTTCGACCGCCGGAATCAGCAGGGTCAGGCGCAGTGGCAGCTTGTTCTGCATCACGAGACCGGCGAGGGCGATCGCATGCGCGGCACCGCCCATGTCCTTCTTCATCCAGCGCATACCGTCGGCCGGCTTGAGATCGAGGCCGCCGGTATCGAAGCAGACGCCCTTGCCGATGATGACTAGATGAGGGCCTTTCTTGCCCCAGGTCAGTTCCGCCAGCCGTGGCGCGCGGTGACTCGCGCGGCCTACTGCATGGATGGTCGGGAAGTTGTTCTTGAGCAGGGCGTCGCCGACCCATTCGCGATACTTCGCGCCGCTGTCCTTTCCAAGCTGGCGAACCGCGGCGCAGAGTTCGGCCGGGCCCAGGTCTTCGGTCGGCGTGTTGATCAGGTCGCGCGTGCGCGTAGTGGCCTCGATCAACGGTGCTAGCGCAGCCGAAACCGTTGCATCGACGACCAGCTGAGCTGGCGCACGGCGCGGTTGCTTGTAGCGCGTGAACTGATAGGCACCTAGCGCCCAGCCCAACGCGGCACGTGCCGGATCGAGCAGGTCATTGGCAAGGCGGTAGTCACCCGGTGCAAGCCGCTGCGGCAGGCTGGCCAGCGCATAGATGTCATCGGCGCGTGCGACCCCGACCAGCACGCAGCGCAGGCTGCCGTCATCCGCGGGAATCTGCACCAGGCTACCGGCATCCGCCTTGAACCCCTGTGCCTCGACCCAGCGCCGTGCCTTCGCGCCGAGGCTCTTGAGTTGTGCCTCAAGCCGGTCAGGCGTCAGAGCGATCAATTCGACGGCGCGGCTGTTGCGGCGGGGGTCGGTCAGTCCTTGCATATGGTTTCCTGTCGGGGTCATGGGCGTTCGGTAGCTGCGGCAGTGCCGGGCGCCGCGATCTTAGGCCGCGAGCCTGAGCTCCAGCCAATCGGCGAGTTCGGTCAGGTCGTGAAATTCGATGTCGGGCCGGACCGCATTCGCCCAGCAGCGGCCGTCGCGGTTCAGCCAGGCCGACGACAGACCGGCGCCGCGGGCGCCATGTACGTCCAGTAGCGGATCGTCACCTACGTGCAGCACATGCTGCGGCTCCACCCCCACGCGGCGGCAGGCTTCGAGAAAAATACCCGGCTCGGGTTTGGCGGCGCCGAACTCGCGCGCGCTCACACAGTCGACGAACAGATGGCGCAGGCCGATGCGGCCCAGGTCGGCATTGCCATTGGACAGACTGATCAGCGGCACGCGCGCGGCCAGACGTTCCAGTGCCGGACGTGCGTCGGCATAGAGCTCAACTTGGTTGCGCGCGGCATAGAACACCTCGAACGCGGCTTCGACCATGTCTGCGCCGTAGCCATGGGGCTGCAGCGCCGTCGCGAGGCTGAGTTTGCGCTGTGCAGTGAAGTCGTGCGCGAGCTGCGGATTTTCTGCTGCAATGCGATCGCGCAGCGCGCGCATCGTGACGATGGGGTAGGCGGCAGCAACCGCAGGGCAGTGCCGCAGCAGCCAGTCGTGCAGGCGTTGCTCGGCACGGCTGACGATAGGCGCGATGGGCCACAGAGTGTCATCGAGGTCTAGGCTGATGGCCTGAATCTGCATGTGTTACCTGAGGCGTAAAGGGTCAATGGACGCCGTACCTCTGGCGCAGGGAGGCGCCATAGCTCTGGCAGGGGCTGGTCCAGGTGACTGGTCAGCCACCGCCGGCGGTGGCCGCCGCGTCTGCTTTGGGGTCAGCCTTCGCATCGGCCTTGGCCTTCTTCGCGGCGGCTCGCTTGCTGCGCGACTCGCTGGCCTCGGCCTTGGCTTCCTGAGTCAGGGGCGAAGTCGGTGCGACGCGGCTCAGTGCCGCAGCAGTTGCGGCCGGGGCGGCTAGCGGTGTTTCGTTGACCTTGCTTTCGATCAGGGCCAGGCGTGCCTCATCACCGTCCTTGAGCGCGAGACCTTCCGCATAGGGCACCAGCTGGCGCTTGATCAGGGTCGCCTTGGCGGATGGCGTATCAAGCCAGGCAATGAAGTCCTTGACCGCGGCCGCGTTCGGGCTGTCCTCGCGCAGGGCGATATAGACCGGGGTATACAGCGGATAGCTGCCGCTGCGCACGCTCGCCGTTGACGGCACCACGCCTTCGACGTTGAGCAGCCGGAGCTTGGGATTGCCTGCCGTATTCGACAGCGTGCTGACCCCTAGACCGCCCGGATCCAGCGCGATGGCTTCTTCAAGCTTGGCAGTGTTGAGGTAGACGCGCGGCACGGCTACACGCTGGTCGCCGTTTCTGAAGATCAGCCAGCGCAGCGCATATTCAACGCCATCCAGAGGGCCGGCGACTGCAACCATGTTGATGGCCTTGTCGTTGCCGCCGAACAGCTTCCAGTTGTCGGCGCGGCCGTAGTACGCGCGCCAGATGTCCTTGAGCGAGAGATTGGTTACGGGATTGGCCGGTGAGGTGATCATGACCAGCCCATCCCAGGCCACTGGTATAAAAGTGACGCCGCTTTCCTCGTTGCGCTTGGGATAGTGAGGACGCAGGCTGCCGGCGAGATCGGCCGTGCCCTGCTGTACCGCGTCTATGCCCGAGATCGTGCTGAAGGCGGTGAGCTGGATGCGGACTTTCTTTTCGCGTTCGTATTGTTTGGTGAGCTCATTCATGAAGCCGCGGGCACTGGCGATATCGCCGCGCCAGACCAGGGTCGGTCCTGTGGCCTTGCCGGCCGCCGGTTTCGCTGCTGGCTTTGCAGCAGGCTTTGTCGCGGCAGGTTTGGTTGCTTCTGCTGTTGCCGCGGTCGCTTTGGTTTCAGCTGGCCTGGCCGCGGCAGTCGCTGGCTTGGTATCGGTGCTCCTGCTGGCAGCGGGAGCTGTGGCCGGTTTTGCACTGGCGGGTTCGGCGGCGATTGCCGGCATCAGCCAACTGGCAGCGGCCATGAGCAGCAGTGCGCACGGCAAGCTGCGACGGAGAGAATGTAGAGTGATCACCGGAAGAGAACCCGACAGAAACCGAACCGGTCGCACGATACCATGTGCCCGCCGGGCTGCGTGTGGCAGTTGCCCTGCGTTTGACCTGCGTCACGCAAGCGGCCTGCAGGGCAGGCCGCGCTGTCCAGTCTGCTTCGTAGCAGCTACTGATCCGGTGCGGAAACCGGCGCGGTCACTCGCACATCACGAAGAATGCGTTCTGTCCGCGCACTATCGTCAGCAGCAGCTGGCGCGGGCGGCGCTTGGCGAGGACGTTCAAATCTTCCACATTGCGAATATCTACCTGATTCACGGCGACGACCACGTCGCCGTTGCGCAACTGGTTTGATTCGGCGCGGCTGCCTTCAGTGACACGGGTGATCACGACACCGCGCAGTCCCTGTTGCCGTTGCCGCTCGCCGAGATCGGCGAACTGCGCGCCGCCCAGCCGCGGGTCAAGGGTCTGGCCTTCGGCGCTGGCCGTATCGCGGCCGGCAAGTTTCGTGTTTGCCGTGATTTCCTCCCCGTCGCGTACCAGCTTGAGTTCGATGTCGCTGCCGATAGGCAGCAGACCTTCGGCATTGTGCAGATCCTGTTCGTTGTTTACCGGCTTTCCGTTCACGCTGACGACGACATCGCCCGCGCGCAGACCGGCCGCTTCTGCAGCGGAGTCCGCCTGTACGCGCGTGACCACGGCGCCGCGGCCCGGGGTAACGCCAAGCATGCGCGCGATTTCCGGCGTGAGATTCTGTGTCTCTATGCCGAGTGAGCCGCGCTTGACGGTGCCGGTCTTGATGAGCTGCTGCATCACATCGCCGGCCAGCGTCGATGGAATCGCAAAACCGATGCCGACATTGCCGCCCGAGGGCGAGAAGATGGCGGTGTTGATGCCGACGAGTTCGCCGTTGAGGTTGACCAGCGCACCACCCGAATTGCCGGGATTGATCGAGGCATCGGTCTGGATGAAGTTCTGGTAGCCGAGCCCGCGCAGGCCAGAGCGGCCCAGTGCCGAGACTATGCCGGATGTGACCGTCTGATTGAGGCCGAAAGGATTGCCGATGGCGACGACGAAGTCACCGACGCGCAGGCGGGTAGAGTCGGCGAGGCTCACGGCCTTGAGGTTTTCGGGCGGTATCTGGATGACGGCGACATCCGTGTCCGGGTCGGTGCCGACCAGCTTGGCCTTGAGCGTGCGGCCGTCGCTGAGGGTGACGCTGATGTCGTCGGCGCCTTGCACCACGTGATTGTTCGTCAGCACGTAGCCTTTGTTCGCATCGACGATCACTCCTGAGCCCAGCGATTGTTCGACACGTTCCCGGGGCATGTTGGGAACGCCGAAGAAGCGGCGGAAGAAGGGATCGTCGAGCAGGGGATCGCGCACGCGGGTGTGTGTCTTGGAGGAGATATTCACGACCGCCGGCGTTACACGCTCGATCATGGGGGCGAGTGAAGGCAGGGCCTGGCCGTCGATGACCGCGGGTAACGCCGCTTGAGCTGGGTGCTGCATCGACAGGGTAAGTGCACCGGTGGCAGCAAGGCCGATGACTAGCACCGAAGCCAGTGCAATACGGGTCAGCCGGGACATAGGAACTCCATTCGGAAAGGTTGGCGACATGGACCGTCAGATAGGGGATTCGGTTTCCGATTTCAGCGGTGGTAAGTGCACGTCGTTGCGTCACGCGGGGCAATGGAAAAATTCCGGCGCCTTTGTCGCCATTCATGATCGCCTTCACGTTCTCGCGATTGACACCATGGATGGTGGGGCGTAGGGTTGCCGCCGCTCGCAATCACAAGATGTTGTGCCTGCCCATCAGAAAGTAACCCAGTATTTGGGTTTATGCAGGCACGGCCGCAGGGGAGGTACGACGCTGGTTCCGCCGCGACATGCGTGCGGCAGCGCGTGCTGCCGCGGCATGGCACGGGAGTACGAGCGTCCAGACCGATCACGATCGGGCCGGCCAAGGGATTCGGGAGGACGAGAGAGAGATGAGTACGGTGCGCCTTGAAGAGCTCGCGCGCGGCGCGGTCAGCATTCCGTTGCAGCCTGCCTCACAGGATATCTGGGAGAAGAAATACCGCCTCAGGACCAAGCAGGGCGAGCCGGTAGACCTGTCGATTGATCATAGCTACCAGCGCATTGCCAAAGCCCTGGCCGAGGTCGAGAGCACGCCGGACAAGCAGCAGTACTGGAATGAGCGCTTTCTCTGGGCACTGCGCCGGGGTGCGATTCCGGCCGGTCGCATCACCTCGAATGCAGGCGCGCTGGACCACAAGCCTGCCACCTCGACGATCAACTGCACCGTCTCGGGCACCATCGAGGATTCGATGGACGGCATCCTGCAGAAGGTGCACGAGGCCGGTCTTACCTTGAAAGCCGGTTGCGGCATAGGCTACGAATTCTCGACCCTGCGGCCGCGTGGTGCGTATGTATCGGGCGCCGGCGCCTACACCTCGGGCCCCATGTCCTTCATGGACATCTACGACAAGATGTGTTTCACGGTGTCCTCCGCCGGTGGACGCCGCGGCGCGCAGATGGGCACGTTCGATGTGAGCCATCCGGACGTCAAGGACTTCATCCGCGCCAAGCGCGAAGACGGGCGTCTGCGCCAGTTCAACCTGAGCCTGCTGATCACCGACGACTTCATGCAGGCCGTCCACAGCGATGGCGACTGGCCGCTGGTGTTTCCGATCAACGTCAAGGAAAAGGACGAGATCGATTTCACCGACGCCGACGCCGTGATCTGGCGTGACTGGCCGACGACGGCGAACTATGTCGTGCGCGACGACGGCCTCGTTGCGTGCAAGGTGTACGGCCATATCCGGGCGCGGCACCTGTGGGACATGATCATGGTCTCGACCTATGACTATGCCGAGCCCGGTTTCATCCTGATTGATCGCGTCAACGAGATGAACAACAACTGGTGGTGCGAGAACATCCGCGCGACCAATCCCTGTGTAACCGCCGATACCTGGGTGCAGACAGCGCACGGTCCGCGCCAGGTTGCCGAGCTCATAGGCACGCCGTTCCGGGCGCGTGTCGACGGTGTCGATCATGCTAGCGGTCCGCAAGGGTTCTTTCTGACCGCGCACAAGCCCGTAGTCGTACTGCGCACGCGGGAAGGGCATAGCCTGCGGCTGACGGCAGACCACAAGGTGCGGCGCCTGAACAGAGTCACACGCTGGAGTAGCGAAACGCAGTGGTGCGCGGCCGGAGACCTCGTTGTCGGCGATCGCGTACTGCTGAACGACCATCGCTCCAATTCGCACTGGGATGGCGCGCTGAACTTCGATCAGGGCTATCTGCTTGGTCTGCTCGTCGGCGACGGCACTTTGAAGACCGATACGGCCGTGCTGTCGGTATGGGCGGCGCAAGCGGTTGCGAATGGCGGCCACGCGGACCTGCGTGCTGGTATTCGCGCGCTGATGGCGCAAGCCGAACGCGCAGCACGCACCCTGCCGCATCGCAAGGATTTCGATGGCTGGTCCGCCGTGAGCGGGCGTGGCGAGTGGCGGCTGAAGTCGTCAGCTCTGCGCGATCTCGCGAACTCGCTTGGGCTGCGGCCCGGCAGCAAGGCCATTACTCCGGCGCTCGAACGCGCATCCAGCGATGCTTGCCGTGGTTTCCTGCGCGGGTTCTTCGACGCCGATGGCAGCGTGCAGGGCAGCCAGCTCAAAGGGGTTTCGATTCGTCTCGCGCAGTCGGATCGGGCGCGCCTGGAAGCCGTGCAGCGTATGTTGCTGCGCCTGGGCATCGAGTCGACGATCTACCCCAACCGGCGCGCCGCCGGCACGGCGCTGCTGCCTGATGGCAAGACCAGTCGTGCGGTCTATGCGACCCTGGCACAGCACGAACTCGTGATCGCCGGCGAAAGTCTGCAGCGCTATGCGGAACTGGTCGGTTTTGGCGACAGCGACAAGGCTGCGCAGCTCGCCCGCCTATGCGCGGCTTACCGGCGTGCACCGAATCGCGCACGCTTTCATGCGACAGTCGCCGCAATCGAACCCGCCGGCGAAGAAGCCGTCTTCGACGTGCAGGTCCCCGGTATCAACACCTTCGACGCCAACGGCCTGCATGCGCACAACTGCGGCGAACAGCCATTGCCCCCCTACGGCAGCTGCCTGCTCGGCTCGATCAACCTCACCGTATTCGTGCGTGATCCATTCGGCCCCAAGGCGCGCTTTGACTGGGACGAATACCGCGAAGTGGTGCGCGTGTTCACGCGCATGCTCGACAACGTGGTCGAGATCAACGGCCTACCGCTGCAACAACAGCGCGAGGAAATCCTGTCCAAGCGCCGCCATGGAATGGGGTATCTCGGTCTGGGCTCGACCCTGACCATGCTCAAGCTGCGCTATGGCTCCAAAGAGGCCTGCGTCTTTACCGAAGACGTCAGCCGCGAGATGGCGCTGGCCGGCTGGGAAGTCGGGCTGGCGCTTGCTCAGGAGAAGGGGCCGGCACCCGTGCTCACGCAGGAATACCCGGTGACAGCCGCCATGCTGCGCCGCCGCCCGGAGATGGAGCGGGACGGCTGGAAGCCGGGTGACCTGATTCCGGGCCGCGTGCTGCACGCCCACTACAGCCGCTACATGCAGCGCGTGGCCACGGTCGCGCCCGAGCTCGTGAATGCGCTCGCCGAACACGGTTCGCGCTTCACCCATCATTCCTCCATCGCACCGACGGGCACTATCTCGCTGTCCCTGGCCAACAACGCCTCCAACGGCATCGAGCCTTCGTTTGCGCACCACTATTCGCGCAACGTGATTCGTGAAGGCAAGAAGACCAAGGAAAAGGTCGAGGTATTCAGCTTCGAGCTGCTGGCCTATCGCGAGCTCATCAACGCCAAGGCCATGCCGTTTTCGGACAAGCCCGACGAAAAGCTGCCCGAGTACTTCGTCGCGGCCGATGACATCAGGCCGACCGAGCATGTCGACATCCAGGCAGCTGCGCAGAAATGGATTGATTCGTCGATCTCCAAGACCGCAAACGTCCCGACCGACTACCCCTACGAGGACTTCAAGAACATCTACACCTACGCACATGCGCAGGGGCTCAAGGGCTGCACCACGTTCCGCTTCAATCCGGCTGCGTTCCAGGGCGTGCTGGTGAAGGAGGCGGACCTGGAAAACACCATCTATCGCTTCGAGCTCGACGACGGCAGCAGCGTCGAGGTCAAGGGCAACGAGCAGATCGAGTACGACGGCGAGACGCATACTGCGGCCAATCTGTTCGATGCACTCAAAGAGGGTTACTACGGCAAGTTTTGAGCGGACGCGGAATGGAGTAATGTCCACACCGCAACACCCGATCATCTGACCAACCCGTACGAGGAGCTGGAGGGTTCTTATGCAAACCGTAGGTGAAGCAGTAAGCAATGCAATCGAGGCAGTCAAAGAGACTGCGCAGAACGTCGGCGAAGCCGTAGCCGAGAAGACCGAGGCGGCGGTGGCCAGCGTCAGTGCTGCCGCGACTGACGCGAAAGAGGCCGTAGCCAAGCGCGCCAAGGCTGCCGTCAAGAAGGTCAAGGAAGTGAAGGAAGCGGCGCAGGAAACCGTCAAGAACGCGGTCGAGAAGGCCAGGAAAGTCGTGAGCAAGGCCAAGCCCGCGGCGAAGAAGGCAGCCAAGAAGGCGGCCGGCAAGAAGGCTGCGGTGAAGAAAGTCGTCGCGAAGAAAGCCGCGGCGAAGAAGACCGCCGTGAAGAAAGCCGCGAAGACGGTAGCCAAGAAGGCCGCCGGCAAGAAGGTTGCCAGCAAGAAGCCCGTAGCGAAGAAAGCCG
Organism: Rhodanobacteraceae bacterium; assembly: GCA_016790075.1. Lineage (GTDB taxonomy): Bacteria > Pseudomonadota > Gammaproteobacteria > Xanthomonadales > Rhodanobacteraceae > Tahibacter. The sequence goes on from JAEUPP010000023.1 coordinate 52,806, forward strand.
CCGCCAAGAAGGCACCGGCCAAGAAGGCCGCCGGCAAGAAAGCGGCGGTGAAAAAAGCGCCGGCCAAGAAGGCGGCCAAGCGCCGTTAGGCAATCCAGCCTTCTGTCCTCAGCAACCCTGGATAAGGGGCGCGGACGGAAGTGATGCCGCGATGGCAAGGCTGCGTCGCGGTATTTACTGGCGGTGTGAAAGTACGCCGGTCGTCAGGTTCGTCGCAGCGCGTTGGTATCGCGCACGTTCCGGCGGCGTCGCTTCCGCATCAGCAAGACCCGCTGCCAAGCAAGCGCGGCAACGCGCCACAGCCTTGTTTCCACTCCGCGCCGGTACGCCGGCGCGGAGCCCCTTTCGGCACCATTCACCGGTTCCGGATACCCCTATCCAGCGGATGCCGCAAGGCGAGCCGCTACCCGGCTGCACGGTTCAGGAACAGCGTCATGGCGATCAAGATTACGAAGAAGATCACCGGCTACAGCGTCGAGCAGCCGAACGACAAGGCGGCTCAGGTCACGACCACGCTGGCGCCCGCCGCTGCGGCACCTGAGCTGGCCATGGCCGAAGTCATCCAGATGCATGAAAAGGTCGAGCGCCCCGACACGCTGATCGGCGCGACCTACAAGATCAAGTCGCCGCTGTTTGAACACGCGCTCTACGTGACCATCAACGATATCGTGCTGAACCAGGGCACACCGCACGAATCGCGCCGTCCGTTCGAGATCTTCATCAACTCCAAGAACATGGACCACTTCCAGTGGATCGTGGCCCTGACGCGGATCATGTCGGCGGTGTTCCGCAAGGGCGGTGACGTGACCTTCATCGTCGAGGAACTCAAGGCCGTATTCGATCCGCGCGGCGGCTACTTCAAGGCCGGCGGCGTCTACATGTCGTCCATCGTGGCCGAACTCGGTGCCGTGGTCGAACAGCACCTGAAGTCCATAGGCCTGATCCACGACCCCGAACTCAGCATCGAGCAGCGCGCACTGATCGCGGAAAAACGCGCAGCCTACGAGCGCAGCGCAAAAAAAAACTCTGAAGTAGGCGAAATGCGGCAAACCGGCACGGCGTCTGTTGCCCCCGCCGCTGCGGCATCGAGCGCGCGCGAATCCACGGATACAAACGCCTTCCCCCCCGGCGCCACGCTCTGCCACAAATGCAACGTCAGCGCGACCATCCTCATGGACGGCTGTGCGACTTGCCTCAATTGTGGGTATTCCAAGTGCGGGTAAGTGGCGGCGTGCTGCACGTGTAGTGCACGCGCGTGGATCAGCCGGAGTCCGCACCGGCTGACTCGCGGAAGCTCACGACCTCATCCAGCGCTTTGCGCGTAATCGCCGGCACCTGCCAGTCCGCTGCAGCATGGCCCACGACCAGTGGTCGACAATGTCGCTGATGCAGCTGCTCGTTGCACTAATTCTCATGCTGCCAATGATTGCGGCCCATGCGTGTTTGCCGCTGCTCTTGATTTGGCACCGCGGCGTGCCAAAGCCGGAGATTGTGTTTGACGGCCTAGCCCAGCTCAGCGGATTCACCCCCGATTTCGCTCGATTTCCGGCGCCGGCGTCGCGTAACTCATTGACAGGAAAAAGAGCGCTGGTCGAAAAAGAGTTAAAAGCGCTGTAGTGAAGACTTTGCTTGTTTTCAGGGTCTTCCGGAACTCGTGTGGGTGATTTTCTGTGATTCAGAGCGGCGGCAGCATGCAGGTGAGTATCTTCAAGCGCAGATAATCCTCATCGCGTAGGCCGTACGCTCGACGCTGAATGACCCGGATCTTGTTGTTGAG
>JAEUPP010000026.1 GCA_016790075.1 Rhodanobacteraceae bacterium
ACATTACGGCGGCGAACCCGGTCTGGAATTATTTCCAGGGTCTGCCGCGCGCGATGATCTGGGATCTGGTCGTCGATCGCGGCCTGACCACGCTGGCGGCGTTCACGCGCTCGCGCGGCGCCTGGGCCTGGCCGTTGCCGACCGGTGGTATCGCTGACCGTATCTTTGCGAATGGCTTCGAGGCGCCCTGATCGCTGACGACGGCCGGGCGTTACGGCCCGGTCGTCGTGGCGCCCTTCGCGCGCTAGACTCGCCTGCAGGGATGGATCGGCGGTTTCATCGTTGCCGTCAGCTCGCGCGTGGAGGTCAGCATGCGTCAAGTCAAGCATTTGCTGGAGGGCAAGGGTCGCCAGATCTTTGCGGTTGAACCCGATCAGCCCGTACTGCAGGCCATTCAGGCGATGGCCGATCACCATGTCGGTGCCCTGCTCGTGATGCAGGGCGCCGAACTCGCTGGCATCGTCTCGGAGCGCGACTACGCGCGGAAGGTCATCCTGCTGGGCCGGTCTTCAGCGGAGACGCCGGTCTGGCAGATCATGTCAGCGCCGGTGGAGACGGTCTCGCCGGAACACTCGATCGATGATTGCATGCGGCTGTGTACGGCCAGACGTATCCGCCATCTGCCCGTCGTGGCACAGGGTGAAGTCATCGGTGTCATCTCGATCGGCGATCTGGTCAAGGCCGTTATCGACGAGCAAGCCGAGGAACTTGCCCAGTTGCAGCGCTATATCGCCGGCTAGCCCTTGCCTCGGATTGCCAGTTGCTGAACTTTCGCGGAGGATGCGCCCCTTTCGCGCACGCGGACCAAGGGACTGTCCGCCGTCTATGCAAGACAATGTGTTGCGGGGATAAGCGCAAAACACACGGGCCGCTGGCAGGCATCTGTTCGGGCCTCCGCCAGGGCTGCACGGCGCTGCGGCGCAAGAATACGGAATTCCTGAATGGCTATTGGCGGGGCTGGACTCTAGCGTGGGCCGCAACGACCCGAATCACGAGCGTCTGGAGCAGTTGCTGGCGGATTATGGCGCCAAGTTGCGCGTGCTGGTTGCAGCCCACGGCCTCGCGCGTCACGGCATCGATGCCGATGACGTAGAGCAGGAAGTCCGCATCCGCCTGTGGCGTGCCATCGAGCGTGACCGGTCCGCGGCCTTTCATGCGTCTTACATCCAGCGAGTAGTTGCCAGCACCGTGATCGACGCCCTGCGTCGCGCACAGGTAAGGGCAACGGAGCCGCTGCCTGAGGACTCTGAAGACGGCTTCATGCCGTTTCCGGATGGGAACCGAGGGCCAGAGGACCGCGCCAGCGGCTATCAGCACGTCGAAAAGCTCAGGGCTTGCCTCGATGCGCTGCCGGAACGACGGCGTTTGCCTATCAGTCTGCATCTGCAGGGGTTTGCCCTGCAGGAAATTGCGGATCTGGTCGGTACCTCGGCGGAAGCGGCACGGAAACTGGTTTCGCGCGGGCTGGATGAACTCAAACAACGCCTGCGCGGTATGGGAGCTGGAGATTTCGATGACTAAGCCAAGTCTTTCTCAACTCTATCAGACGCTTGCGGCACCACAGACGTTGAGCGCGCGCGCCCTGGTCGATGCTGACACGGCGGTACGTGCCGCGCAGGGACGAGTCGTGCCGCATGAGCGCGAGGAAGTAGCAGCTGCGCTGGCGGGCTCGTCCGCACACTCCGATCTGGTGCAGTTTCTGAAAGCCCTGGAGCCGGCCTCGGCGGAGCTCGCATCGAGTCTTGCCCATGGCACGGCGGCGCATGAATCGCGCGGCCACGGCCGCCGTTCTGCAAGGTCACGGCCATCACGCCCGGCTTGGCGTTGGGGAGCGGTCGCGGCCAGCCTGGTCGCTGCGGTTGCGTTCTTCGTCGCGGACAATGCGCGGCATCCGGCTGCGCCGCCGGTGGCGGCAGCCAAACACGGCGACACGATTTTCAACGGAAGGCTGGACGGCCGGGTCGCTCAGCATCAGGTGCTTGAGGATCGTATCTTCCAGGCTGGCACTGACGGCGCCGTCATTGATCGTATTTTTACCAGCCGTACCGATGGCTAGTGCGCTGCGCGGCGGTTTGCCGGCACCCGGTTCCTGAACAAAAAAGCCCGTAACAGACGGGCTTTTTTGTGGGCGGGTCAGGTCTCAGACGACAACGGCGCTGGCATGTTCGCGCGTCGCAGCGAACGTTATATCCGGCCAGCGTTCCTGGGTCAGTTGCAGGTTGACGCGGCTCGGCGCAAGGTAGACGAGCTCGCCGGCCGCATCGATCGCGAGATGGGTCGCGGCCTTGTCGCGGAATTCCTCAAGCTTCCTGGCGTCCTTGGCCTGGATCCAGCGCGCTGTGCTCACCGTGATGGGCTCAAAGACGCATTCCACGCTGTACTCGTCCTTGAGCCGATAGGCGACGACGTCGAACTGCAGCACGCCGACTGCGCCGAGAATCAGGTCATTGGACATCAAGGGCTTGAAGAACTGCGTTGCACCTTCTTCAGAGAGCTGGGCGAGACCTTTCTGCAGCTGCTTCATCTTCAGCGGGTCTTTCAGCCGCGCGCGGCGGAACAGTTCCGGGGCGAAATTCGGGATGCCGGTGAAGCTCAGCGGTTCGCCTTCACTGAAGGTGTCGCCGATCGAGATCGTGCCGTGATTGTGGATGCCGATCACATCGCCGGGATAGGCCTCAGCAACAATTTCGCGATCCGAGGCCATAAAGGTCAGTGCATTGGCGAGTTTCATCTCCTTGCCGCTGCGTACGTGAAACGCTTTCATTCCTGCCTCAAAGCGGCCGGAGCAGATACGCATGAATGCGACACGGTCACGGTGCATGGGATCCATGTTTGCCTGGATCTTGAATACGAAGCCGGCCATTTTTTCTTCGGTGGGCACAATGGCGCGGGTTGTCGTCGCGCGTGGCTTGGGGGATGGCGCATGCTCTACGAAGAAGTCGAGCAGCGGCTGCACGCCGAAATTGTTGACGGCTGAGCCGAAGAACACCGGCGCAAGGCGGCCGGCCAGGTATTCGTCGAGATCGAAGGGGTGGGAGGCGCCTTCGACGAGCTCAAGCTCGTCGCGCAGCTCCTGCAGCATGCCGGCACCGAGCCGGGTGGCGAGTTCGGGATCATCCAGCGAAGCGAAGATAGTCGAATCCTGACGCGTGAAGTTGCGGCCGGGTTCGTACAGGTGTACTTCACCGCTGATCAGGTGATAGACGCCCTTGAGGCGCGAGCCCATGCCGATCGGCCAGGTGATGGGGGTGCAGCGGATCTTGAGTACCGATTCGACTTCGTCAAGCAGCTCAATCGGCGACCTGCCTTCGCGGTCGAGCTTGTTGATGAAGCTCATGATCGGCGTATCGCGCAGGCGGCAGACTTCCATGAGCTTGATCGTGCGCTCTTCAACGCCCTTGGCGCAGTCAATGACCATCAGCGCCGAGTCGACGGCGGTCAGCACGCGGTAGGTGTCCTCGCCGAAGTCAGCATGGCCTGGCGTATCGAGCAGATTGACGATGCGGCCTTCGTAGGGGAACTGCATGACCGAGGAGGTCACCGAAATGCCGCGCTCCTTTTCCAGCGCCATCCAGTCCGAGGTCGCGTGGCGTGCAGCTTTGCGGCCCTTGACGCTGCCGGCCATCTGGATCGCTCCGCCGAACAGCAGCAGTTTCTCGGTCAGCGTGGTCTTGCCCGCATCAGGATGCGAAATGATCGCAAAGGTGCGGCGGCGGAGAGTTTCGGTCAGGTGATCGGGCATGGAAGGCGGCGGGCACCGAGGGAGCTCGGCGTGTCCCGCATCGGGATGGTCGAAAAGGGGGCGGATTATAGCGCCTTGCTGGGTGTTGCAGGTCGCTGCCGACTTCTGCGGTTCCGCCGGCTTGGCGGGTGAGTAGACCAGTCCGGTGTGGCGAGAGCATCAGGTTGGCCGGCATGGCGCCGGCATCGCTGGCGGTCTATCCCGTCGTTTCGGGTAGTACCTGCTGTGCCGGGTGAAATTTCTCTTCGGTGTTCCAAAAAAAATCTGGACCAAAAATTTTGACGGAACCAGTCGCACGGAGCTGCGCTTTCTTTCATGCATTGCTGTCAATCAACAGTGAAAACGCCACATGGTTGATTGTAAGCCACTGAAAAAAAGGAGTGGTTCCTCGTTTCATAACACAGGTTCGCATCGGGAAAATGAGGGTTTATGGCATCTCTTGAATGGCTTCCGCTCTGGTTTTCAGATACTCCATCAACGATAGCGTTTAGGTCCGGTGACAGCTCCGTATCCTGGGTTCGGCAGGGCGTAACAAATGTTCTTTCTATCGGCAGCGGGGAAACGGTTGGCCTTCAATTCAGCGGCCAACGCAACAACATACCCGCTCCCGGTGCAGTGAGTGTGCGTGCGAACGTAGTTCCACGCGGCGACTTTACTTTGTCCATGTGGATCAGGACGAAGCAGAACAGGCCCAATGCCGGGGGGTTTGGTGGGGGAAGGCTCGAACCGGCATCGCCGTCCATGGGGGTTGGTGCGCTCTTTTACGCAGCCAATCCGGATGATGGAACAGCTCTTCCGAAGCTTCAGCTCACCGTGGAGAGCGGGAGTGTTCGCGTGCGCCATACGCTCGGTGGAGTCCAGAAGAAGCCGGTCGCTCTTGCAGCTCCATCAATACGGCCAATTACTGGAATACCAGAATTTGACTCGTTGTATACTGATTTTTCACTTATTGGCGTGGTATCGAGTCCATTGATCAACGACGGTCAATGGCACATGGTCACGTTGGTCCGAACTTACGATGCAGCTGCCGGAGCTATCACGCTTGTCCTGTACATAGACGGAAATAGGGTGTCTGTCTGTTCCGGAATAGCGCTGCCTGATTACGTGTTCGAACCTGCGGTTGTCAGGGTCGGTTCGTTGCGAGAGCTGCGTCCCTCCGACGAGATTCGTTTCGGTGATTTTGATGGACAAATCTGTCAGCCAGTAATCTGTCCCGCCGTGTGTACCGACGAGCAAGTTGCTGAGCGATGTAGGTCGACCATGCCGGCACTCTAGAAACCGCTCCATTGGCCCGGCTGTACGACAAGTGAGCATGAAGCCGCCTTTTGCAATCTGAAAGGATGCACGCGGGTTCATTTGCAAAGACTCAGGGTTGACAAGTCGAAGTCCGGACCTTTTGTCCTCACTCTATGAGGCGAATGCGATGAATCAAGCATTCGGCATGGGGGGGCTGGATGCACAGGCCTCACGGCAGGTGCTTGTTCAGGCCTTTCTTAGTGCGGCGAGCAAATTGGGTGGTCAATTGCTGTTTTCTCTCGGCGCAGTCGGGTTTCTGACGCCGTCGTCGATTCGCCGGTAGCGCCACAGGAAGGGGCTGCGTGCGCGTAGCCGGTCCACGTGGAGTTGCTGAACATGCTTTTTTCCTATGTGCCGCTGTCGCGGTTTTATTTGTCCTTGACCGCCGCAGCGCTGGTTACCAGTGCTTGCCAGACCAGTCCTTCGCGCAATCTCGCCGCGGAGGAACACGAGCTGGAAGAACAGGCTGCGCCACCGCAGGGTGATTACTGGGCGCTGCGCGCTTCGTATCCGACCGGCGATTTCCAGCCGCTGTGGCTGGTGGAATCCGCGCGCGCGGAGAAGCAAATTCGTTCCGGCATACCGCAGGGTGACAAGAGCTACCGGCTATCGTCATTGTCGCCGCTTGCCCTTGATCCGGCCGCATTCACCTCGCTGGGGCCAAGGCCGCTCAATGACACGGAATTTGGCTTCGGTCGCGTGTCCGGCCGCGTCAACGTCATCGCGGTCGACCCGGTCGACAACACGGTCGCATACCTCGGATCAGACGGCGGCGGCGTCTGGAAGACGACGAACTGCTGTTCGTCTACAACGACCTGGCAACTGACCACCGATGTGGCGTCGGTGGTCAACGCAGCGATAGGTGATATTCATATTGATCCGAATAACCACAACACCGTCTACGCCGGTACGGGCGATCTGCGCTATGGCTCGTTCTCTTTTGGCTCGACGGGTCTGCTCAAGAGTACGGACGCCGGCGCGAGCTGGGCAGTACTTGGTGAGAGTGAATTCGGTCCGCTGTATGGGCCTTCCGCCAACGGGTTTCCGCAATACCAGGCCATAGGCAAGGTCGTCGTCGATCCGAATGACTCGAACAAGGTCGTGGTCGGCACCAAGACCGGGCTGTTTTTTTCCTATGACGCGGGTACGAGCTGGTCGGGGCCCTGTTATACCAATGCGTTTGCGGCCGGACCCAACGCGCAGCGTCAGGACATCACCGGGTTGATTGCTGTAGACCTAGGCGCTAGCACGACCCTGTACGCCGCGATTGGTACACGGGGCACGCCTACTCCGGTGCAACCGAACCTGGACAAGAATGGCGCGAATGGCGTGTATCAGGCGGCGATGCCGTCTTCGGGCTGCCCTGCGGTTGCCGACTGGACCTTGCGCAACACTGGCTGGCCTGCCGGCACGGGTGACGGCATGCCGTCGACAACACGGGGCCGTATCGAGCTTGCCGTTGCGCCGAGCAACAACCAGGTCCTCTACGCAATGGTTGCGGATGTGACCACGCGTGGCGTGAACTCGGTGCTGAAATCCAGCGACGGCGGTGCGACCTGGGCCCAGACTGCGACC
>JAEUPP010000027.1 GCA_016790075.1 Rhodanobacteraceae bacterium
TCGATGACGATGAGTTCGCGATTGCCCTTGGCATCGCGCTTGGGGCCCTGGATCAGGATGGTATTGGCCAGATCGAAGCCCACTGCGCTGTACACCTCGTAGGAGAGGTCGGCGGGGTAGTTGGGCAACGGATAGTGTTCGTTGCGCAGGGAATAGATCTTGGGCGGCGAGAACCAGTTGGAGTGTTCTGCGAGCAGGACGTTGGCAGGGACTATGCCGACGCTGGGTATGGGCGGTGGCGTAGTTGAGTCTGCGTGGGCTGTGCAGAAGGGCATGCTGGCCATGACCAGCAGACTGGCGGCAAACGACTTGCGGACGGGACTGACTCGCATGGGTTCCTCGCGCGCTGACAGGGGCGCTGGCTAACCTAATTGCGCAGTAGTGTTTTGTCCACAAGAATTCATTGAGCTAATTTCAACAATGTGAACGCGCGTGACGGGCGGCTCGCCAGGGCTACTCACTTTCTGAGCCAGTCGGCGCGAATCCGGTCCGCCGCAACCCGGATTCGCAGCCAGTCTTCGATGAACAGCTCGTTGCAATCGCATACCGGGTCGTCCAGCACCTCGCGCACGATGCGGACGTCGACGGAACTGCTGCCGTTTTTCCTTAGTACCAGCGTACTGAATTTGAGGCTGCCGACGTTGTTCCTGACGTCCAGCAGTTTCTTCCCGATGGTGTCGGCAAGGATCAGGCTCAGGCGGTCGTGGGAAGGGCGATCACTGCGTTGCAGGAAGATCAGTAGCCGGCCTTGCGCCAGCGGAACTCCCACGACTTCGTCACACGCGTTGTCGACAGTGAACAAGGTATGCGAAGGGACATACAGCGCCGGCTCAAGCGCAACTGGCTCCGGCTTTGAGTGCCCGAAGTCGGCGGTCGCCACCATGTCGTCGTTGCTGGCGTCTCCGGACGGAGAGGTGAACCTGAAGTGGATGGTGCTGTCACTGATGCGGCAGGCAGCTTTCCATTCGGTGACATCGAAAGGGTTGTCGGATTGCTCCGCGGCGGCTGGTACAGCTGCCGTGAGGCTGGCTGTCAGGGCAAGGGCGAGGCAAAGGAGAAGTCGGCGCATGGGCTGGCTGTGAAGAGTGCGGAGTTGCTGCGGGCAGTCGGCATGGCGCCCGCTCCGCTGTCATGAGGGGATACGAAAACTAGCCGGGGGAGTGTAGGAAAATTCGGACATGTGGGTGGCATCGTTTTCTTGCCGGATCAGGGCTACAGCGGGCCAGCGGAGTACGGACCCGCCCGGCAGTCAGAGGCGAGTAGGAAAAACGGTCGGTGGTGGGTCGGGAAATTCTGAAAAGTGCGTGACACAGTTTTCGACACAGTTTTCCGTGACACGGTTGACTTCGCGGTCTTCTCGCCGTCATTGGCTGGTTGTGCCGGGACAGGGCTGCAGGCAAGGGGGCACGGTCCCCAGACCGGCTGCCACAGACGAGTAAGAAGATCGGCCAATGGCGCCTAGGGTAATTCTGAGAAGTGCATGGCACGGTTCTCAACTGGCACCATTTTTCGCAGTGAATGCCGGCGCCGGGTCGGGAAGCAGATCACAGGAAGGTCTGTGAAGCCGGTGATAGCGTGGCCGCAAGCTTGGGTGCTGTCGGTGATGCAGGGGCTGTCATGCAACGACTGTTGAGCATGCTTCGTGTTGTGGCTGGCCTGGGTTTATGCGTGCTGGCTATGGCGGTTGGGGCCGCGCCGTGTACGGATTCGATCTTCTATTCCGGGTTCAGAACGGGTGACCTTACTCATGGTTGCGCACTGGGCGGCAGCGTATCGGGGCTGCCTACGGGTCAGGTAGCCCGGCTGCGGAATTCCGATGGCCAGCAGCTCTATCTGCCGCGTAACGGCACGTTCCGTTTTTCGGCTCCGATTGCGACCGGCGCCTCATACAGCGTCGCAATGGATAACCAGCCAGTCGGGGCGAGCTGTAGCGTCGGGCAAGGCTCTGGAAGTAACGTCGTATCGGATGTTACAGGTATAACAATATCGTGCCTGGCTAGCGGCGCGACGAATCCGGTGTTTGCGGGCGCCGCAGGAGTGGGGTTTCCCGACCCTGCCGTCATTCGCCATTCGGACGGCTACTGGTACGCGTATGTGACGGGCGGCGGCGTCGCCCGTTCCACCAATCTCGTGACCTGGGCCTGGCAGCCGGCGTATACCGCGTCCGGGGGATTCAACTGGGGTACGCAAGGCGCGCTGCCATGGGCTCCGGATGTCGTGCGGATAGGCGGACAGTATGTTCTTTATTATTCGCTATCGATTTGGGGAGACACCAATCCCGGCATTGGTATAGCGACCGCGCCCGCTCCTACGGGGCCGTGGACTGATCGCGGAAAGTTATTCAGATCCACGGAGATCGGCGTGGAGAATTCCATAGATCCTGCGGTGTTTACTGCACAGGACGGACGCGTTTTTATGGTCTGGGGCAGTTTTCGCGGGAACTACATGATCGAGCTTTCAGCCGATGGGCTTGCGCTGAAAGAACCCGCCAACGCGGCCGGCAGCAAGACACTCATCGCCGGTGCGCCGATTGGCCAGGCGATGGGTTCGGCCTATGAGGGTATGTATGTCCTCTTCCGCAACGGCTACTACTACTTGTTTGCCTCAATCGGCCGCTGTTGTCAGGGAGCGACAAGCACCTACTCGGTAGTCGTGTTGCGCTCTACCTCGCCGACCGGGCCTTATGTCGACAGGCTGGGTAGGAGTGCACTAGCGCTGGCCGAGCTGGGTGAGCCGGTAGTGCGAGGAGACGGTACTCGCTTCGTAGGGCCGGGCCACAATTCCATCGCCATCGACGACGGCGGGAACTGGTGGCTGGTGTATCACTCCTACGCCTACTCAAACCCCGCTCTGGATCGCCGCGAGCTGATGATCGACAAGCTCACCTGGGATATGGACGGGTGGCCGTCAGTCGCCAATCCGGGTAACGCCCCGAGTCAATATCCGTTCCCGCCTTAGCGGCGGCTACGCTTCCACAGCAGGCGGGCTCGTGATGGGGAGGCTCGCTGGTGTGCGGGGGAGCTGTGGTCGGCGACCGATGTATTTGTTTGCGCTGTCTGCAACAAGCGCGTGGGCGAGTTCGCGCCGTTCACCGACACCCGGCACTGCCTATGGCGAAATGCACCGGCTTCGTCTGATTGGGTCGGTCGAATGCCGGGAATCTGGGGCATATCTGGCTTTCGCCGTTATCGGGATCTTGGAACCTGCTTCGGTTGCACGCAGGAAACCCGGGGGGCGCAGTAGGGAGGGATGTTTGCACAAGTATAAATATTTTCGGTGTCGGGGGCGCAATGGTGGGGCTGACGAGGAAATGCCCGGCTCCCATGCGGGAAGACATTGAGTGACCGCGGAACAGCCGCCGCGTTTGCGAAGCAGATATGTTCTTTGTCTGGTTGAATGGTGGCCGGGGACGGAATCGAACCGCCGACACGGGGATTTTCAATCCCCTGCTCTACCAACTGAGCTACCCGGCCTGAGGTGTTGCTGCGTGCGACCAGAACGGTCGCAGCGGGAAGGGCGCGTATTAAAGCCGGCGGGGGTGGCGGAGTCAAGTGCAAATCACGGCTGCTGTTGAATTGCGGGGTTGCAGGCAAGCGCGACGCGCGCCCGGCTCTGGTCGCAGATGCTCACGGCTGCTGCAGTCGTGAGCATCTGTGATGTGGCGATGGGGCGATCTGGCCGCTCAGGGTGTCCAGGTCGCAACGGCCGTGGCCGAGTCCAGATAGTTGGCCGCAGTCGTGGTATTGCCGCTGTAGTTGATGTTGTAGGGCCGGTTGTCGCCGGGGTTACGGACTTCCATGGGACGGTGATACAGCGTCGCGCTGGCGACAGTCTTGTCATCCGGCAGGTTGATGCCCCAGATGGCGAAGCTGCTGCCATTGAGCGGGTCGGTACCGCGCGGTGCGTATTTCATGACGGCCTGGCGTTGGCTGCCGTCTGTATAGTTGACGCGCAGAACCAGATCGGCACCCCACCAGAACGCATCGCCGGAAACCCAGCTCTTGATGTCGCTGAAGTCGGTCGGGTCGGCAGGGTTCCAGGTCTTTTTCAGGTTGCCTGTGTAGCGCTGCGGTTTGCCTATCAGGTTGACTTCGGGCGTAGTGGCGCTGAATGCGCCCCAGAACAGTACGACGCGCGTGTTGTATTGCTGTGCATAGCGGTGTTTCATCAGGTTCGCGCTGAGTGCCGGTGTGGCTTGCACGGTGTAGTCGGCCAGCGTCGCGTCCCACTTCTTCAATAGCGGTTGTACTGCGTTTGGTTGAACGATCACCACGTTTCCGTTCTTGCTCGGGAAACTGAATGGCACGCCGGCGGTATTGCCCAGCGGATCTCGTGGATAGGGGATGGTGCCGCTGTAGGCGCTGGCGGCGCCGACCATATAGCGAAAGTCGAACAGTGATGAGTAGTCGCTGAAATAGTCGTAGGCCTGGCCCGTGCCTGCGCAGGACGAGCCGCTGCGCTGCATGGGCTCCTGTCTTTCCTTGCCGGTAGCTGCACAGATGGGTGAGATAAAGCGGTCGTTGTACATGTCATAGCCCCAGCTATTGCCGAAGCCGCCGCCGTTTGGATTGTCCGGCAAGGTGCCGAACTGGCCGGCGTAGGGATGGCGCTGGGTGGCTGTTGCGTCATTGCGTCCATACCAGGAACTGCCCCAGTGTGGCATGTCCGCGCTGTGGCCCATCTCGTGATTGAAGGTGAGTCCATAGTCGTCGCCGGCGCCTATGCCACCGCCAGCAAGGCCGCCGCCGACGCTCTGATTGGCCGACAAGGTGCCGTAGGCCTGGGCGTAGTAGTCCATTCCGTTGGCAGCGCGAAGCGCGCCAAGTACGCCACGCACCGAATTGAGTACGGCATAGCCGCCATAACGAGTACAGGTGCCTGCGGTTTGCTCGGCCGCGGTACAGCTCGGGCGGCGTGTAGCCAGCATCGCTGGCTGGGCCATTGCAACACCATTGCCATTGCGTCCGTCGCTGCGTGGTTCTATCGGCATGCGCTCGCTGACGAAATCGACCAGAGGGCTTACGTTGAGCGCGCTGATCATCAGCGTCGACAGGTATTGGTATTGCCAGTTGGCCGGCTTGGCGGACGGCGTCGTGTCGCCGAACAGGTAGATGTCGGGAGCAAGCAGGGTCAGTATCGGTTCGGCGCCGATCTTGAGTGCGGTCGCCGGAAAGGTCCGCGTCGCATTGCCGGTACGAATCGTCAGTTCCAGCCCGGGTCGGATCCAGTCTGCCGGCAGAGTCACGGTATAGCTGTCGGCGCGCGTTTGCTGGGCAGCATCGACGCTGGCAGGCAATGTGGCCGGGCCGGACAGGCAGAGCTGGCCCACGATCACTGCGCCGTTGGTCGCGGTGACCTGGACTTGCGGGGCGGCGCCGGTGCCGGTCACGTCAGCCTTGACCAGCACCGGCCGGTTTGCGGTCAGCACGAAGAACGGATGGGTCGTTTCGAGCAGATGGGTCTGCGCAAAGTAGACCCGCTGTATCTGCGCGCTCGCATTGAGCGCTCCGCTGCAGGCGGCGGCGTCGTTGCGGTCTGGAATGCGAAAGGTGCGGAAGCCTGCATTCGGATCGAAGTTAGAGCCAAAGACGGGATCGTCTGCAGCCGAAGCCGTTGCGGATAGCAGCAATAGCGCGGTGAAGAGGTGGGCGGTGCGCTTACGCATAAGGTCTCCCGGAACACATGGCCGCGACCGGCTGTTGCGTCGGATTAGTGGCGCCGCGGCTGCTGGCTGCCGCTATCCATGTGGTGAATTGGGCACTGTCTGCAGCGTCTGAGCTGTGCGTAGTTTCGCGAAATACTAACTGCGAAAAAGCGGGTTCTGGGCATGGGCAATCTCTGCATGTCGCCGCAGAGTGCCCGGGGTGTGTCCCAGGATGAGTGCGTGTCCCGGGGTGAATGCGTGTCCTGGGGTGAGTGCGTGTCCTGGGGTGAGTGCGTGTCCTGGGGTGAGTGCGTGTCCCGGGGTGAGTGCGTGTCCCTGGGTGAGTGCGTGTCCCTGGGTGAGTGCGTGTCCCAGGGTGAGTGCGTGTCCCAGGGTGAGTGCGTGTCCTGGGATGGAGTGCTGGGATAGGAGGGCGATGCGCAGCCAGGTGGGGGGGGCGGCATGACTTTCGGCTGGTGCCGGGTGTGGGTTTATCTACTACAACTGTAGTACGACAGTTGTGGGAGTGGCGTGGTGTCTGCGAAACCTGGCGATGATGTAGTGCTTAGTGATCTGCAGATAGCGTTGATGCGGGTGCTTTGGGCGCGTGGTGAGAGCAGTACTGCTGAGGTCGCTGAAGTGCTTGCCCGGGAGCGTGGCATCAAGCACACGACAGTTGCCACGATGCTGATGCGCTTGGAAAAGCGAGGCGTCGTCGCGCTGCGCCGCGACGCACGTCAGGTCTATTACCAGGCACGTGTCAGTGAATCGGAGGTGCGCCGTTCCATGGTGTCGGAACTGCTGGGCAGCCTGTTCGGCGGCGATGCGCGTGCGCTTGTCTCGCATCTGGTCGACGAAGCCGAGATTGTTCCGGGAGACCTGGAGGCGCTACGCCAACGGCTGGCGCGGGGAGGGCCTGATCATGGCTGAGGGCCTCGCAGTCATTGCGCTGACCTTGCTGTTGCACTCAGCCGTTTTTCTGGCGCTGGCTTGGTGCGTTGAACGTCTGGGCTGGGTACGCCACGTTGGTGTGCGCGAATACCTTTGGCGCAGTGCCATAGTAGGTAGCCTTGCCAGCGCCGCGCTGCAGTTGGTGCTGGTACCGGCATCGTTGCCGCGGTATCACATCGCGTTGATGTCAGCGGCGTCGCCGACCTTGTCTGATCTGTCGCCACCGGCATCGCGAAACTCTGCTCCGGCAACCGCCGCACCTGCGGCCGCAGAGTCCCTTGCCGTCGGGGGGGCGGTGGTGCCGGGGCGGGTGCAAGAGACGGCGGCCGTTGCTGCGCCACCGCGGCATGGGGCTGTGGTGATGTCAGGGAATGTGCTGCGTGTCTTGCTGTCGTGGCTGCTTACGATCTGGGTATTGGCGGTCCTGATTCATTGGTTGCTGGTCGTGCGCAGCGCGGCTGCGCTTGCACGCTTGCTGCGTGAATCGGTACCTCTGGTCGCGGATGACTGGCACAGGGACTGTGCTGAACTAGCTGCCGGTTTCGGGCTGGCACGCGTACCTGTGCTGCGCAGCAGCGATTCGTTGGCCAGTCCTCTGGCTACGCCACAAGCGAGTGTGGTTGTGCCTGGCTGGGCGTTGGCGTTGCCGAGTGCGCAGCGCCGCGCCTTGCTCGCGCACGAGCTGGCGCACATTGCCAGGCGTGATCCGCAATGGCGCCTGTTGCTGGCGCTGTGGCGCGGCATGGTGTGTCCGTTGCCGCTGGCTGCTCTTGCGCTGCGGCGCCTGCATGCGCTGGCCGAATGGCAATGCGATGCGGCTGCGGTGCGCGCGACTGGCGATGCGCCTGCACTGGCGGCCTGCCTCGTTCATTGTCTTCAGCAGCGAATAACTCCCTCATTTCCGGCACTCGCCGCGGCCATGGCCGACGTGCGTTCGCCGTTGCTGCAACGTGCCGAGCGTCTGCTCGAAGGAGATTCCATGTCCTGTCTACCCCTGTCCTGGCGCATCCGGTTCGCATCGGTTGCCGCTGTGGCCGTGGCCGTATTGGCCTTGCCGACCCTGATTGTGCCGGCTTCGTTTGCGGCTGAGCGGCCATCGTCACCGTCCGCTCCGACATCTCCCGCACCACCAGCAAAAGTAGTGCGCGGTTGTACCGAGCCCGTCACCGGCAGCTGCCGCTCTGTCGTCCGCGACAACGGCAATCTTGAGGTTTTTGTCGGCGATGCGGGTCACCGCCTGCACTACCGTTCGCGTGGTGAAGTGCGCTTCAGCGAGCAGGACGACGGCGTCGCCGCGTTGGGGGATGGCGCGCAGGTGTCGTGGGAGGAAACGGTCGGCGGCGACACACGCAAGATCGAGTACACAGGCCGCGGCACGGCGTTGAACCTGCGCTATTGGCGCAACGGCAAGGAGCAGGCGCTGGATGCCGACGCTCAGGCCTGGATTGCGCGCGTAGTGCCGCAGCTGCTGCGCGAAGCGGCAATTGATGTCGAAGGGCGAGTCGCGCGTCTGATTGCGCGCGGCGGCAACGAAGCCGTGCTGGCCGAGATTGCGCTGATCCGTTCCGACTATGCCCAGGGCCGTTATCTCGGCGAGCTGACGGGCAAGTACAAACTCAGTGACAGCGAGCTTGAGCGCGCGTTGCTGCAGATCAGGAGAATCGACTCCGCCTACGAAAAGCGTCAGGTTCTGTCGGTAGCACTCGCGAGCCAGCAACTGGGCAAGTCGCAGTGGAACAGCGTGCTTGTCACGGCTGCCGATATCGATTCGGACTTCGAGCGGTCCGAGTTGCTCGTCAGCATCGCGCATCAGGTTGCTGGCGACGAGGCCTTGCGGGGAGCCTGGTTACGTGCGGCCGAAGGAGTGGAGTCGAGCTACGAGCGCCGCCGCAGCCTGGAAGCGCTGCTTGCGGTCGCGCGCGATGACGCCGTCGTGTTGACCATTATTGATGCCGCGACCGGGATTGACTCGGACTTTGAACGGCGTGAGTTGCTGAGCAATGCGGCGCAGAAGGCGCGCGACCCGAACGCGATTGCTCTGCGCTATGCAACGGCGGCCGCGCGCATCGAATCGGATTTCGAGCGCCGGGAGGCGCTGGTCGCCCTGCTGAGCGCCGGTTCGCTCGGTCGCGAAGGCGCGCTTGCCGTGCTCGATGCCACCGATAGCATGGACTCGGATTTCGAGCGCCGGGAGGTGTTGACGGAGGTTGTGCGGCGCGTGCCGGACGACGCAAAGGTGCGCGATCGCATACGGCAGCTTGCGGCCAATCTGTCCGACTTTGAACGCGAGCAAGTTGAAGAGGCGCTTGGCACAACACGTGGCTGAGCGTCATGCCCGGTGCCGTGATGGCACTGGGCATGGCGCGCGCCAGGCGTCGTCGTGCAGGATTTTGCGATTCTTGCTGCGACCCTGGAGCACGCCGAATCCGTCCACCATCGCTGAGACGAATCGTTAGCGGAGAATTGCCCATGTCCCGGTCCCTTTTTCTTGCGGTGGCTACAGCCGCGGTGCTCGCCGTAGCCACCGCTGCTCCGGTGCAAGCCATGACGGATAGTGAGCGCGAACGCCTGGCCGAGTACGAGCGCTTCGCCGGTGAGCCGGTCAAGGACATGCCGTTCTGGCGCCTGCAAAGCTACGAATCCCTCGGCAATGAAGCGCTGGTCGTCTGGACCGGAGTGAACAAGGCCTGGCTTATCAAGGTGTTGCCGCCATGCACTGACCTGCCCTGGGCCAAGGCCGTAGGCTTGAGTTCGAGCAACCACCGCGTGAGCGCCAAGTTCGATCATGTGGTCGCCGGCGGCGATCATTGCCAGATCGCGACGATTCAGCCGGTCGACGAAAAGTCCTTGCGTGCGGCGCGCCGGGAAAAACGTGAGCGCAGCGACTGAACGACGGAGTATCGCCGTCGGTGACGAAACACTGCGGCCGCATTTGGGTGCTGCACCGGTGCGCAATGAAGGCGAGGCCAAGGACACCGGCATGAGCGGTTCGAGTCCTCAGGACGCCATCAGGTGTCCGGCGCCACATACCCGGACGGCTTGGCCGAGCCTTCGCCAAAGAAATATTTCTCGACCTCTGCCTGCAGGAAGGCGCGGTGTTTGGGATCCAGCGGTGAAAGCCGATTTTCGTTGATCAGCATGGTCTGATGTGCAAGCCATTGCCCCCAGGCTTCCTTGGACACCGACTCGAAAAGACGCTTGCCCAGTTCGCCTGGCCAGGGGGCGAAGGCGAGGCCTTCGGCATCGCGGCCGAGCTTGATGCAATGGATGGTGCGACTCATGGGTTCTCCGTTTGCTTCGCGATTGCTTATTTGTATCTTTATGTATAAAGAAAATAATTTTCCAGTAGAAGCATAGGACTGTTACCGCCCCATGCGGTGTTGTCTTCCGGTCCTGGCCGTGGCATCGGATGGGTGTATTGGTGGGCCAGAACCCGCACCGCGGAACTCCCCGGCGCATACGCCTAGGTCTCGCCGGGGAGCGATTGCAGCAGACGGCGTACGGGTGCGGGCAGGCCCAGCTGCAGGATTTCGTCAGGGCTACACCAGCGCAGATCGTCGCGATCGGCCACGCGCGCCTGTGGCGCGGCGCGCATGAGCAGCGGGGTTATCGCGAGCCGGTAATGGCTGAATACATGCACGAACGTGTCCAGCGGGCGGGTGGTTTCTATACTCGTGCCCAGGCTGCGCGCCGTGCGTTCGGCGGTATCCAGCTCGCGGGCTTCAGGCAGGCTCCAAAGTTCTGCCCAGACCCCGTTGGCTGGCCGGCGCTGCAGCAGCACGCGGCCGTTGGCGTCGCGCAGGATCAGCATGCAGGTTGATCGGGTTGGGCTGGCCTTGCCAGACTTGCGCGCAGGCAACTCGGCGGTACGGTTGTCGCGCAGAGCGATGCAATCCGCAGCAAGCGGGCAGGCGCCGCAGCGTGGTCGGCTGCGTGCACATACGGTGGCGCCCAGGTCCATGATGGCCTGCGTGTAGTCGGCGACGCGCAGCGTAGGCGTGTTGTCTTCCGCATGCCGCCAAAGTTGGCGTGCTGTCGCGCTGCTGCCGGGCCAGCCATCGACGCCGTGGTAACGGCTGAGCACGCGTTTGACATTGCCATCGAGGATGGCATGGGGCTGGCCCCAGGCTTGCGCCAGGATGGCGGCGGCAGTCGAGCGGCCTATGCCAGGCAGTGCTGCCAGCGCTGCAAAATCTGAGGGCAGATCGCCGCTGTGCTGAGCAACACAGAGTTGAGCCGTCTTGTGCAGGTTGCGTGCGCGGCTGTAGTAGCCAAGCCCTGACCAGAGCGCCAGCACCTGATCCAGCGGCGCCGCGGCAAGCGTGGGCAGCTCCGGCAAGGCATCGACAAA
The DNA here is from genome assembly GCA_016790075.1 of Rhodanobacteraceae bacterium. Lineage (GTDB taxonomy): Bacteria > Pseudomonadota > Gammaproteobacteria > Xanthomonadales > Rhodanobacteraceae > Tahibacter. Next base: position 10,947 of record JAEUPP010000027.1, read on the forward strand.
ACGCTGGAAATAACCGATGACGGTGGCTACCTGGGTTTGCTGCAGCATGATTTCCGATAGCCAGACGCGGTAAGGCGTGCGCGGCGTCTGCCAGGGCAACTGCTTGCGGCCGTGAGTGTCGTACCAGGCCAGCAGCGCCGGCGCGAAACCGGGATCTGACTTCGCCGTCGTGCTCATTGCGCCGGAACCGATTCAACACGCACGCCGTCAAGGCGTACACCATCGAGCTCTATCGTACCTATCCGTGCTGTGCCCGGCAGCGGTGGCAATGCACTGGCTGCTGTGTTCGCCAGCACCAGCTGATCCCACCAGCGCTGCAACTGCTGCGTGTTGATCTCGCCGTCGAAATCGAGATCACGGGCAACGGGCTTGTGGTCATGCAGCAGGGTTGCCTTGTCGATGTGCAAATGCAGGCGCAGATCCGGCGCAGCTGTTGCGGAGTCGGCACGCGCTTGCCAGCGTTGCAAAGCGCGCAGTTCCAGCTGGGGTCGGGTAAGCCGCAGTTCCTCGACGACGAGTGCTGAATCGAGCAGGCTGCTCCAGGGCAGGCTTATGTCCAGGCGTTCGAGTGCCAGTAGCGGCTCGTTCTCTTCAGGCAGAGTCAGGCGCAGATGGTTCAGCTGCAGATGCAGCCGCGGCCACAGCGAATAGCGTGCGGGCGCCTCGAAAACAAGCGCCAGGCCCAGCCGCGTGCGCGTCTGCTCGACCAGCAGTGCAGCGACGCGTTCGGGCTGGGCGTATTGGCGCAGCACCAGCAGCGCAGCAAAGGCCAGCGTCAGTAACACGATTGCAATCTTTAGCGTGCGCGAAGTTCGCATCGATGCCAAAAAGTGAATTGATGGATATTCACGGCGCAGGCATAATGCGTCGGCCGCCGGCACAACCCAGGATGGAGCGTACGTCGGCAATGCTCGCGCCCAAGCTGGCCCCCCTGGCGGAAAGCGTGAGCGGACGTGGCGGAGAGCAATCGCCGCCACGTCCACCTCTCGCTTCTTTCGTTGCTGTTCGCATCAGGCGCCTAGCGCTGGCGGCAGCAGGCCTTCAACAAAGGCCTTTGCATCGAATTCGCGCAGGTCGTCCAGACTCTCGCCTAACCCGACAAAGCGCACCGGCAAGCCGAATTCCTTGGCGAGTGCGAAGATCACGCCGCCCTTTGCTGTGCCGTCTAGCTTGGTCACGACCAGTCCGGTCACGCCTATCGCGGCGTGGAACTGGCGCACCTGATTGACCGCGTTCTGGCCGGTAGTGCCGTCTATGACCAGCAGTACTTCGTGCGGTGCCTGGGTATCCAATTTGCCAAGCACACGGCGGATCTTGCCGAGCTCATCCATGAGTCCGCCCTGGGTATGCAGGCGGCCCGCGGTGTCAGCGATAAGCAGATCGACTCCACGCGAGCGCGCCGATTGCAGCGCATCAAAGATTACACTGGCCGCATCGGATCCCGAGCCTTGTGCGACTACCGGCACCTGGTTGCGTTCGCCCCAGGTCTTGAGCTGTTCGACTGCGGCAGCGCGGAAGGTATCGCCCGCTGCGAGCATGACCGAGAGCCGCTGCTGCTGGAAGCGGCGAGCAAGCTTGCCTATGGTCGTGGTCTTGCCAACGCCGTTGACCCCGACCATCAACGCAACAAAGGGTTTTTGCGTCGTATCGATGACCAGCGGCTGCGCAATCGGAGTGATCAGCTCGATCAGCGCCTGGCGCAGAGCAGCCAACAACTGGTCGGCATCGTCGAACTCGCGCTTGTTGAGGCGTCTGCGCAAGCCTTCAACGAGTTCGGTGCTGGCCGCAACGCCGACATCGGCGGTGATCAGCGCGGTTTCGAGTTCGTCCAGCAGGGCTTCGTCGAGTTTGGGCTTGCGCGAAAACAGGCTGCCGAGACTGCGCGCGAACGCGCTGCCCGACAGGCGTTCACGCCAGCTGCGCTTGGTTGGTACGGCGCTGCTTGCGGCAGCGTGTGCTGCAGGCTCTTCCAGGTCTGGCGTGGGAACGGGGGGGGCGGTGGTGGCGGTATCGACGAGCTCGGTCACGGTTGGCGCCGTATCGCTTGTTGCCGCTTCGGGGATTGGAGCGTTTTGCGTGGTTGCGATGGTGTCGGCTGCGGCGGTGCCCGGAACGGCGGCAGCCGACTCCGCCGGCTTGGGGGCTTTCTTCCAGAACTTGAACATGAGGCGGGAGATTCACCGAGAATATCCGGCCATGCTACCACCGACCCGCGGCCGCTCCCGCGCCGCAGCAACCGGAACCCCTCAAGTGCCAGCAGCAGCGCCCGGCAAGATCCGCATCATAGGCGGCCATTTGCGCAACTCGCGCATTGAGGTTCCCGATAGGCCAGGCCTGCGGCCTACGCCCGAGCGTCTGCGTGAAACCCTGTTCAACTGGCTGATGCCGCATGTCGGCGGCGCGCGCGTGCTGGATCTGTTTGCGGGCTCCGGCGCGCTGGGGCTGGAAGCACTGTCGCGTGGCGCCGCTGAAGCGGTGTTTGTGGAACGTGATGCGGGACTCGCTGCGGCGCTGCGCGCGAATCTGCAACGACTCAAGCAAGAAGCGCGCAGCCGGGTTGTTGCTGGCGATGCGCTGGATGCCATAGGCACGCTGTCAGGTCCGTTTGATCTCGTGTTTCTTGACCCCCCGTTTGCCGCCGGGTTGTGGGCGCCCGTGGCCGAGCGTCTGCAAGCTGCAGCGGTGCTCGGTGTGCAAGCCTTGATTTACGTCGAAGCGCCGCTTGCCGCGGCTCTGGCATTGCCCCCGGGCTGGTTGTTGCACAAACAGTCGCGGGCCGGAGAGGTCTCGGGCTCGCTCTATCGCCCTGTGGCGGGCATGGCTTAAGCTTGGCCAGTTAAGTCCAGCCCTGGTAGCTTTGTGATGGCCCGCATCGCGGTTTATCCCGGCACGTTCGATCCGATCACGAACGGCCATATTGACTTGGTGAGCCGCGCGGCGCCGCTGTTCGACCGCATCGTCGTCGGCGTTGCCGACAGCACCAGCAAAGGCCCCAGCTTCAGTCTCGATGAACGCATAGCGCTGGCGCGGCTTGCGCTGGCCGGCCTGCCCAATGTCGAGGTCCGGGGTTTCTCGGTGCTGCTTGCGGATTTCGTGCGCGAAATCGGTGCTGCGGTGATTCTGCGCGGGCTGCGCGCGGTATCGGATTTCGAGTATGAGTTTCAGCTCGCGAGCATGAACCGGCATCTGATTCCGCAGGCGGAAACCTTGTTCCTGACCCCGGCCGAACAGTACAGCTTCATCTCCTCGTCGCTGGTCCGCGAAATTTCGCGTCTGGGCGGCGACGTGTCGGGTTTTGTGCATCCGGCAGTGCAACAGGCGCTGCGCCAGCGCTGGCGCAGCAATTGATCCGTTTATTCTTTCCCACGCAGGTGATACCCATGCGCAAGTTCATGCAAGCTGCCCTACTCGGGCTTCTGTCCACAGTCGTTCTTACCGCCTGCGACAAGAAAGAAGAAGAGGCGCCTGCACCGGTTGCGGTCGAAGTAAAAATGCCGACCAATGCGACCGATCGCGCCGCCTGGAAGCTTTATCTGGTCGACGTGGTCAAGCGCAATATGGCCGGTGTCACGTCCAGCCGACCCTACATGTATTTCGTGCCGGCCGGCGAAGACCAGGCTGCTGTCGACGAGCGCATCAACCAGCTGCAGAACGTGCAGACTGTCGTGGCACGTACCGTGCTGCCGGGCAACATGCTGGCGTTCGGTGGCCCGGACTCCAAGCTGACCGGTGATCTCATCATCGATTCGTTCAAGGAAGCCAAAGCGGGCGCGTTCAAGGACGTGATCGTGCTCTATGTCGGCGCAAGCGCCGATCAGCAGCGCGTCCAGGACGTGATTGCGCCGTCGGGCGCGACCTACCGCTTCGTTGAAATGAAGTAAGGCATACGCCCGGCAGCAGCCAGCTTGCTGCCGGGCGCTACACCATGGCACTGAAAATCACCGAACTCTGCGTCAACTGCGACGTCTGCGAGCCGGTCTGCCCGAACAAGGCGATAGCCATGGGGCCGGAGATCTACGAGATAGCGCCGGCGCGCTGTACCGAATGCGTAGGCCACTACGCGGTGCCGCAATGCATTGAAGTCTGCCCGGTAGAATGCATATTCGTAGACCCCGAGCACACGGAAAGCCAGGAGCAACTGCTGGCCAAGTACGCGCTGTTGACGAACGAGTTGTCAGTTGCACGCGGTGGCGAGACTTGAATCAGGATTGCTGGGCCGTTTTGACTCCAGGGGCCGTCCAACGTCTGCAAACCAGACCTTGGGTGGGGGAGACCGGTAGCGGACTGCTGGGGCCTTGCTGTCCGTATTGATGTAAGCCTTTCCAGACGGAGAAGCCGGCTTGATCCGATTGCGCGTTTTGCTGTTCGTCCTAGCCCTGCTGCCGGGCTCCCCGTCCTTGGCGGCGGCACCGGGAAAAGCCGCAATTGCCAGTGCCCACAAGCTCGCGACAGCCGCTGGATTCGAGGTGCTTGACGCTGGCGGCAATGCGTTCGACGCCGCCGTCGCGGTCAGTGCGGCGCTATCGGTTGTCGAGCCTCAGAGTTCGGGCATTGGCGGTGGCGCGTTCTTTCTATTGCACCGGGCTACAGATGGTAAGCAGGTGCTGGTCGACGCGCGCGAGACGGCGCCAGGGGCGACCGATGCCAGGCGCTATCTCGACGACAAGGGCGAACTCGATCGCGACAAGTCGGTCAATGGCGCTCTGGCCGCCGGTATCCCGGGCGAGCCCGCGGCATTGGCCTGGGTCGCCGAGCACTACGGCAAATTGCCGTTGAAGCGCTCGCTGGCGCCAGCCATCCGTCTGGCGCGCGACGGTTTTGCACCGGATGCACGCAGTCTGATGCGCCTGGGGCAGCGCAAGGATGCGATAGCCCGCGATCCCGGTGCGTCTGCGCTGTTCCTGCCCAACGGCGAGCTGCCCAAGCAGGGCTGGGTACTCAAAAACCCGGATCTTGCCCGCACACTGGAGCAGATTGCCGCGCACGGACACCGGGGTTTCTATTCCGGCGAGTTCGCCGAAAAACTGGTCGCCGGAGTGGTCAAGGCCGGCGGCAACTGGACTCGCGAGGATCTCGCACGCTATGCCGTGCGTGAGCGGGAACCTATCGTATTCCGCTACCGCGGGCATCAGGTCGTTACCGCACCGCCGCCGTCCTCCGGCGGTATCGCGCTGGCGGAAATGCTCAACATACTCGAAGGCTATGACCTCGCCACACTCGACCGGTCCGCGCGCGCGCACCTCGTGGTCGAAGCAATGCGCCGGGCCTATCGCGACCGTGCCGAGTATCTGGGTGATCCGGATTTCGTGAAGATGCCGGTTGCCGAGCTGATTCATCCACTGTACGCGGCCGGCTTGCGCGCCTCGATTCATGCGCAAAAAGCGACAGCCAGCGACAGCTTGCCGGGTTTCATGGCGCCGGTGCAGGGTACCGACACCACGCATTTCTCCATCATCGACGCTGAAGGCAATCTCGCGGCGGTCACGCAAACCGTAAATCTGCCTTATGGCGCTGCTGTCGTCATACCGGGCACGGGCTTCGTTCTGAATAACGAAATGGACGACTTTGCGTTGAAGGCGGGAGCGCCGAACGCCTACGGCCTGGTCGGAGGGAATGCCAACGCTCCCAAGCCCGGTAGCAGGCCGCTGTCGTCAATGACTCCGACCTTTGTGATAGGTCCGGAGCGCACGCTGGTAATCGGCACGCCGGGCGGCAGTCGCATTATCACCATGGTCCTCACCGGCATACTCGCCTGGTTCGACGGCGATGCCCCGCAGAAGATAGTCGACAACAAACGCTTTCATCACCAGTACCTGCCCGATGTGATTTCCACGGAAAACGGCGCCTTCACGCCGGAAGAACGCAAACGGCTGCAGGCCATGGGGCATACGCTCAGTGAAGGCGAGCAGCCCTGGGGTTTCATGAACGTGGTCGACTGGAACCGCAAGAGCGGGGAACTGCGTGGCGGCAGCGACTCGCGTGGCGCTTCGGGCATGGCGATGGTCAAGTAAGGTCGCCGCTACGAGGCGCGTCTGAAGGTTGAGGTTCTATGAAACTGTGGTCTTTGCTTGGCAACTCGCAGAAGCTCGATGGTGGTGCCATGTTTGGCAACGTGCCGCGGCCGATGTGGGAAAAGTGGATAAAACCCGATCCTGATCACCGCATTCCGCTGGCCTGCCGCTGTCTGCTTGTGGATGATCTGGGGGGCAAACGCGTCCTGTTCGAGACCGGCATCGGCGCTTTCTTCGAGCCCAGGCTCAAGGACCGCTTCGGTGTCGTGGAAAGCGAGCATGTATTGCTGCAGTCACTGGCCCGCGCCGGTTTTACTGATGCGGACATCGACGTGGTCGTGTTGTCGCATCTGCATTTTGATCACGCGGGTGGATTGCTGGCCGCCTACGCGCCGGAGCAGCCGCCACGCCTGCTGTTTCCAAATGCCAAATACCTTGTTAGCCGGGAATGCTGGGAGCGCGCGGTGCAGCCGCATCCACGTGACCGTGCTTCGTTCATCGCTGAACTGCAGCCCCTGCTGGCCGCATCGGGCCGCCTTGAACTCGTCGACGGTGCCTGTTCGGCTACGCTCGGCGATACCGTTCGTTTCAGCTACAGCGCTGGGCATACGCCGGGCCTGATGCTGGCGGAAATTGGCGGTGACGGCGGTGTCGTCTTCTGCGCTGATCTGATTCCGGGGCGGCCCTGGGTGCATTTGCCGGTCACCATGGGTTACGACCGTTATCCGGAAATGCTGATTGACGAGAAGAGGAAGTTTCTCGACGACAAGCGCGCGCGTGGGGTGCGTCTGTTTTTTACCCACGATAGCGAGTGTGCGCTCGCCGACGTCGTGCGCGACGAGAAGGGCAAGTTCAGCACCACCAACGAGCAGGCCGAGCTCATCGCTCTGGTCGCTTGAATTATCGGAGTGATTTATGAAAAAGTGGATTGCGTCAGTAATATTGACGACGTTTGCATTCGGCCTGCAGGCGCATCAGGAGGGCGGCGCTGATCACGCGCCTCTACCCGGCCACCAGGCAGTGCCAGCGGCACCGACGCCGATTGCGACCGGCAACGGTGGCGCGTATTACGGTGCGCCTATGCCGAAGTCGGTAGCACTGGCCATTTCAGACGTTGCGCGCCAGCCCGACGCCCACACAGCGGCGGCGCAGGCCTTCAAGGGGCGTATTACCGAGGTGTGCCAGAACAAGGGCTGCTGGCTGGTGCTGGAAGACAATGGCGCGTTTGCGCGCGTATTCATGAGCGGCCATAGCTTCAGTGTGCCCAAGCAGGCACGCAGCGCAGCTATCGTCTACGGCAAGCTCAGTGTAAAGACGCTGGACAAGGCCGAGATCGAGCACCTGTCCAGCGAGGGCAGCAAGCCGCAGGCGCAGGAGCTGCAGATTGATGCGACTTCGGTCTGGATTGCAGGTAGCTAAGCCGCTTCAGCGTCCGCTGCCGAACAAGGCTGGTCCATGTTCGAGGAAATACAGGCCGGCGAACACCTTGGGATCGATCGAATAGCCCGCCGCTGCCCGCGCGCAAAGCCACTGTGCGGCTTCGCTGCGCGGGATCTCGTGCACGCGTATGTCTTCGCCGGCTATGCCGCCGCCGGCATGTTCGCGTTGTAAATCCCAGGCGCGCACGAAGGCGATGGTTTCGGTACTCATGCCGGAAGAACTGGGGCCGCTGAGGTAATAGTCGATCCGGCCGCAGCGATAGCCGGTTTCTTCCAGCAGTTCGCGCCGCGCCGCGGCCAGTGCATGTTCGCCGCCGTTGCCCGGATCGTCACCGACCAGTCCGGCCGGCATTTCTATGGCGCGCGCGCGGATGGCTTCACGCCATTGCTCAACGAACAGCAGCTTGTCGTCCGGCGTCAGGGCGATGACGATGACTGCTCCGCCGGGATTGGTCCGCTCGGCGTACTCCCAGCGACCGCGGCGGCATAGGCGCAGCCAGCGTCCATTGAAAAGAACCTCGGTTTCGTCCATCGTTACCTGTTCGCCGCGGACTCAGGGCCGGAAACTACTCCGGCCGCGCGTGGTCTGTGCCCGGCCTCCCTTCGATATTCCGGACTTTCCGCATGAAAATTCAAGCCCTTGCCTGCGCCGCGTTGATGTATTGCGGCCTTTCGGCGGTATACGCCGCCGAACCCGCCGCCAAACCGGCTGGCGCCGGTCCAACCAAGGAGTCGGCGGCTGAAACGGGTGCAGCAGCTCAGCTCCGGGCTGCGGAAAGCCTGACCGAACAGCAGATCAAATCAACCTCGAATCGCGAGGCGTTATCCCGCCTTGCCCAGCTCTACAACGGCCGTGACCTGCAGCGTTTTATCTGGGCCATGCAGCGCCTGGTCGAGCTCTATCCGAACTCCGGTGCATTACGCCTGCAACTGGCCGCAGTGTATGCGGGACAAGGTGACAAGAGCTCGACGTATGACATGCTGCTCAAGATGCAGAATCTCGGTTTTGCATATTCGGTGGGTAACGATCCTCGCTTTGAGAAAGTCCGTGGCACCAAGGTCTGGGACTACGCGGTCGCCAACCTTGATGCCAATGCCCGTCCGTTCGGCGAAGGCAAGATCGCCTTTCAGCTACCGGCCGGCGATCGCTTGCTGGAGGCCATGGCCTGGGATAGCAAGCGCAAGCAACTGCTGGTCGGCAGTGCGCGGGAAGGTGCGATTTACCGTGCCGACAAGGATGGCAAGCTGGCGGATTTCATCAAGCCGGATCCGGCCTCGGGCCTCTACAGCGTGCTGGATCTCAAGGTCGACGCGGCCAACGATGCACTCTGGGTCGCCAGCTATGCAGCGCCGGTATACAAGTCCTACACGGCCGATATCGTCGACAAGTCCTACCTGCTGAAGTACAGCCTGTCCAGTGGCAAGTTACTGGGCAAGTATGCAGTCGGTGACAAGACCGGCCATTTGCTGGCTTTCGTCGCCGTCGCTGATGATGGACGCGCCTATGTCGCTGATCCGGTGCGCCGCGAAGTCTACAAGCTCGACGGCGACAAGCTCGTCCTGGTGGCGGGCAATCCGGTACTCACCGGCATCAGCGGGCTCACGGTGTCAAACGACGGCCGTACACTGTATTTCGCCGACCCGGCGCTGGGACTGTTTGGTGTCGATCTCGCGACCGGCAAGGCATTTGGTGTAGGCCATTCGCCGGACAGCCTCGTCGTTGGCGGCGTATCCTCGCTGTTCTGGTACGACGGCTGCCTGATCATCGTGCAGGACAATATGGTGCCGCAGAGGGTCATGCGCCTGAAACTCGATAGCGCCGGGCACAACGTGGTTTCTGCCATGCCCCTGGACGCGGCCAAGCCGGAATTTTCCCTGCTCGGCAACGGCGCGGTGGCAGGCGATGACTTCTACTTTGTCGTGAACAGCCAGCGCGAGCTCTACGACAGCCATGGCGTGTTGTCGGATGAGAAGGCGCTGCAGCCGGTGAAGGTATACAAAAGCAATTTGCGCTTTGCCTGGGATCAGCCCGGCATTTCCGCCGCGCTGAAACCGATTCCCGCCGGAGCCGACGCAAAGGTGCGCTTTGCGAATCCCAAGGCCACGCAGGCCGAAACGCCTCAGGCGGGGGATAAATAAGCAACCCAGGGCCGGGCCGCCTGTGCGGCCCGGCGCGCAGCGCATTGCCGGCTCAGGCTTGTCTGTGCGGCGGATTCAGGTCAGCGCGCGAATGCGTGAACGCGTCAGTGGGCCAAAGCGCAGTTGCTCCAGCAGGCCCTCGACATCGGCGAGATCGGGTTTGCCGCGCTCGAAACTCGCCGCCTGCTGCGGGACCGGGCAATCGCAGGCTATGCCAGTGAGGCTGCGGCTCAGGCGCGCAAGGGCCGCGCCAGCCTTGAGCTTGGTGTACGCGGCTGCGGCGCCGCGGAAGCGCAGGAACGGGATTTCCTCGATGCGGGAGTAAATCCCATCGAGGCTGCCGAAATGAGCCAGCAGTGTAGCTGCGGTTTTCGCTCCTATGCCGGCTACGCCCGGAATATTGTCGATGGCATCACCGGTCAGTGCGAGGTAGTCGGCGACCTGGTGTGGATGCACACCGAGGCGTTCCTTCACGCCGGTGCTGTCCCAGCTCTGATTTTTGGAAAAATCCCACAGCAAATCGTGCTCGCCGATGAGCTGGCCGAAATCCTTGTCAGCTGAAACGATGACGGCGCGGAACTGCTGCGGCCGCAATGCATGTACGACGCTACCGATCAGATCGTCTGCTTCATAGCTGGTGTCTGCCAGCACACGCAGGCCTAGCGCCGCGGCGATGCGCTGGCAATAGCCGAACTGCAGCTTGAGCTGTTCCGGGGGCAGCTCGCGGTTGGCCTTGTATTCGGGATAGATGGCATTGCGGAACGAACTGGTCAGGGATTCGTCGAAAGCGATGCCGCAATGCGACGGTCTTGCGCGCTCCAGCAGATCCAGCAGAAAGCGGGTGAAGCCGTAGACCGCGTTGACCGGTTGGTCATCGGCGTCGAAGAACTCCGCTGGCACCGAATGCCAGGCGCGAAAGATGTAGAGGCTTGCGTCGACGAGATGAATCGTGCTGTGACTCACTTCAGCCTCGCCATTCGCTGACCAGTTCGGCGACATCCGGACGCAGACGCTCCGGTGCGGGCTCGCGCGGTGTGCCGATATGGATAAAGCCGACGATGCGTTCTTCGTCCTTGACGCCGAGTGCTGTGCGGATGGTTGTGTCGTAGGCGGCCCAGCCAGTCAGCCACTGCGCGCCGTAGCCGAGCTGCTGCGCCCCTAGCAGCAGGTTGTAGGCGACGCAGCCGCTGGCCAGCAGTTGTTCCTGTGCGGGCACCTTGGAATGCGCTTCGTCGATGCGTGCGATCACGGTCACGATCAGCGGCGCAAAATTGAAGCGCTCGCGATCCTTTTCGACCACGGACGGTGCGGCATCGGGTTGCCTGGCCAGGGTGGTGCGTGCCAGCAGGTCGCCGAGCCGTTGCCGCGCATCACCACGTATCAGCAGAAAGCGCCAGGGCACGAGCTTGCCGTGATCGGGCGCACGTACTGCGGCCTGCAGCAAGGCCTGCAGCTCCGCAGCGTCGGGGCCGGGGTCGCTGAGTTGGCGCGAAGGCACAGAGCGGCGGTCATTGAGGAGTTTAAGAGCGGACACGGGTACCTCGACGGCAAATGGAGTGGGGGCAGGGCGGCGACGGCTTCGGCGCGTCACCAGGGTTTCCGGGCAGGGCTGAGCCGGCCGCTGTCGGCCGGAGCAGGCTGCGATAGTAGAGGCCGTCCTGGCAATTGATAGCGGCAGACCAATCGCCGGGCTCTGGAAGTGCGGTTACAGCTTCCACAGCGGCTCTGACCTCCATAGGGGGAATCGCAATAAGAGTGCCGCAGTCTAGCAAGGCCGCTTACCACGGAAACCTTCATGGGCTACGATGCCGAGGCTAGTTCCCGGGGAGTGGCACATGGCAGTGAATATCGCGGTAGTGCGCGAGACGAGTTCCAACGAGCGCCGGGTTGCACTGACGCCGGAAGTCGCCAAGAAACTAAAGGGCAAGGGCGCATCGGTACTGTTGCAGAGCGGCGCGGGTCAGCCGGCGAGCTTTCCGGATGCGGCGTACAAGGATGCTGAGGCCGTCGCGGATGCCGCGGCGACATTGGCGCGCGCCGATGTGCTGTTCAAGGTGCAGCCGCCGACGCTGGAAGAGATTGCGCAGTTGCGCGAGGGCAGTGTTGTCGTGAGCTTGCTGCAGCCGCATCTTGCACCGGAGCGTACACGTGCGCTGCGCGATCGCAGGATCACGGCATTTGCGATGGAACTGCTGCCGCGTACGACCCGCGCACAGGCCATGGACGTGTTGTCCTCGCAAGCCGGTGTGGCCGGCTACAAGGCGGTGCTGATTGCAGCGGAAGCCTCGCCCAAGTTCTTCCCCATGCTGACGACGGCCGCGGGCACGATACGCCCGTCGAAAGTGCTCATCGTCGGTGCCGGTGTCGCCGGTTTGCAGGCTATTGCGACCGCACGCCGGCTAGGCGCTCAGGTCGAGGGTTTTGACGTGCGCCCGGAGACCAAGGAGCAGATCGAATCGCTGGGAGCGAAATTTCTCGATCTCGGCGTCAGTGCGGCCGGTAGCGGCGGCTATGCGCGGGAACTCACGGCCGAGGAGCGCGAGCAGCAGCAGAAGGCTCTGGCCGAGCACCTCAAAGGCATCGACGTCGTCGTGACCACCGCCGCCGTGCCGGGGCGCAAGGCGCCGCGCATTATCAGCGCGGCCATGGTCGAGGGCATGAAGCCTGGTGCGGTCATCGTCGACATCGCGGCGGAAACCGGCGGTAATGTGGAAGGCTCGCAGGCTGGTCAGAGCGTCACCACGGCCAACGGGGTGACCCTGATTGGCCCGGTCAACCTTGCGGCAAGCGCTCCGATTCACGCCAGTGAGATGTACGCGCGCAATTTGTTCAATTTTATTGAGCTCAGCCTCAAGGACGGCGCACTGAACCTGGACTGGAACGACGAGCTCATTGCCAAGACTTGCCTGACCCATGCGGGCGAGATCAAGCACGAGCCGACACGTCAGCTGGTTGACGGCGCATGATCTGCTTCACCGCAACAGCGTCACCGGCCAACGCCGGAACTACGAGTCAAGTGCATCCGGGGAATCGACATGATCAGCGGTGAAATCGCGCTCTATCTCTTCATGCTGGCCGCATTTACCGGCCACGAAATCATCAGTCGTGTACCGGTCATCCTGCATACGCCGCTGATGTCGGGCTCCAATTTCGTGCACGGCATCGTGCTGGTCGGCGCGATGATCACGCTGGGTGAAGCCACGACGCTGACCCAGCAGGTCATTGGGTTCGTCGGCGTGTTCCTGGGCGCAGGCAATGCCGCCGGTGGTTATGTCGTGACCGAGCGCATGCTGGAAATGTTCAAGTCGAGCAAGAAGGAAGGAGCGAAGTGATGGACAAGACGACGCTGCTGCATTACGTCGTACAGGCCAGCTATTTCGCTGCGGCTGTGCTGTTTATCCTGGGCATCAAGCGCATGTCGTCGCCGGTGACGGCGCGCAGCGGCATTCAGTGGGCCGGTGTCGGCATGCTGGTCGCGACGATTGCGACATTCTTCCATGGCAACGTTGCTGCAGGCCTGGGCACGGGTCTGCAACCGCAGACGATGACCAACATCCTGCTGATGGTGCTCGCCATCGGTGTAAGTACGGCGTTCGCGTGGATTTCGGGCAAGAAGGTTGCGATGACCGACATGCCGCAGATGGTCGCGCTCTACAACGGCATGGGCGGTGGCTCGGCGGCAGCGATAGGTGCGGCGGCGCTGATCGGCGCGGCCAGCGGTACTGCGCACCATACCCTGGGCACGGCGCAGATCGCATTGGCGGTGATAGGCGCGCTGATCGGTTCGATTTCCTTTACCGGGTCGCTGATCGCGTTTGCAAAACTGCAGGGCTGGATGGACAAGACCTTCCGTTTCGGCGGCCAGCAGTTCGTCAACGGCTTGTTCTTTCTCTCCGCACTGGGGCTGGGCGCTGCCCTGCTGTTCAAGCTTGATGTGACTATCGTGGTTGCCTTCTTTGCGGTATCGCTGCTGTTCGGCGTGCTGATGACGCTGCCTATTGGTGGTGCCGACATGCCGGTGGTGATCTCGCTGTACAACGCGTTTACCGGGCTTGCGGTGGCGTTCGAGGGCTATGTTCAGGGCAATGTCGCGTTGATTATCGCCGGCACGGTCGTTGGTGCAGCGGGTACCTTGCTTACGCGCCTTATGGCCAAGGCCATGAATCGATCGATCAGCAACGTACTGTTCTCGAATTTCGGTGGTGGCGGTGGCGCTGCCAGCGAAATTGCCGGCTCGCAGAAACCTATCGAAGCGGCTGATGCGGCTTCGTTGCTGTACATGGCCGAGAAAGTCATCATCGTGCCCGGTTATGGCATGGCCGTGGCTCAGGCGCAGCACAAGATCTGGGAACTGTCGCAGCAGCTGATAAAGCGCGACAAGGAAGTCAAGTTCGCGATCCATCCGGTTGCTGGCCGCATGCCGGGTCATATGAATGTGCTGCTGGCGGAAGCCGGTGTGCCTTACGACCTCATCGCCGACATGGACGACGTCAATCCGGAGTTCGCCACGTGCGATGTAGCGATCGTGATTGGTGCAAACGATGTGGTGAATCCAGTCGCGCGCACGGACAAGTCATCGCCCATCTACGGCATGCCGATTCTCGACGTGATCAACGCGCGCCAGGTCATTGTGATCAAGCGTGGCAAGGGGGCAGGGTTTGCCGGTATCGAGAACGCACTGTTCTACGCCGACAACTGCCGCATGCTCTACGCTGATGGGCAGGAGGCAGCGAACCGCCTGATCGCCGAACTCAAGGGTATCGATTCCGGCGGCGGACACTAACCAGGCAGGCGCAGATTCGGGGGCTTGTCGTTCCGGATCTGCGCCCTGTGCCCGCGTCGCGTGAGCGAGCCGCGTGAGCAGCAGAATGCGTCGCGGCGGCCGCATTGGCCACAATGGCCACAATGGCTACCCGTTCCGCCGCGCGCGATTACAGCGGCGCGGAGCGTTCGTCCGCTTCGCCCGCGGCGCGCTGGTCAGCTACCGCAACCAGGGCGATCAGTGACGACAGTGCGCGCATCATGCGCACGCCGTTGCGTAGGCTCAAGCTGTCCGCGCTGGGCAGGACCTCGTGCATGAATTGCTGCATGCGGGCGCGGTATTCGGCCCAGCCTTCACGCGATTCGCCATAACAGGCCCATAGCGCGCGCCAATCACGCGCCAGGTCGCTCGCAAGCCGGTGTATCTCGTTCAGCCGTGTATCCGGCACTGCCTCGTCGAGCACGAAGGTTATCTGTTCGCGCAATTCCCAAGGCGTCATTACAGCCGGGAGATTGGTTGATTCGCAGCGTAACGGTGGATGCGCGGCCCCGGGCGGGGTCCGGGACGCGGTCCAGGGGCCTTTGTAGTCGGGTGTACGTGAAGCGGATACGAAGCGCCAGAAACCTTCGCCGCCGACCGTGTCGGCGACGATATGAATACGTGCCGAAGTGGCTGAATTGATGACGCGGTGCGGCGCCCAGGTATCAAAGATCCAGCACTCACCGGCCTTCATATGCAGGCTGTGCGGACCGCAGAAAAATGTGACTTCCGGTTGTGTGACGACGGGTACATGTATGCGTATGTGGTCCCGCCAGTAATAGTCCACGTCCACGTGTGCGGTGACTTCGGCACTGCCGGACAGGCGCATGAGTCGGGATCGGCCCAGCACGGCACCAAACGAGGCCAGCACTTCGTGCAGATAGGGCAGTCGCTCCAGATGTGGTGTGGGACGCATGGGGCCACGCACCGAGTCACTCGCGGGATCGCCGTGAGCAGCAATCAGGGGCAAGGCCGAATTGCCGGCGAAACCCTGGGGATGCGGCCGCCATACGGATTCGCCCAATGCCTCGATCTCCGCGCTCAGGGCCTCGGCATCGTAGAGAAGGGGGAGTTGTAAAAAAGGGTACTGAATTTTCATTGCGGTCGAGTCGGCCGGGACAAGGCGCAGCGATCAGTCGCGGGCATAACCGAAGCGTTCCAGGTGAGGCGCGAGACAGGGAAGGGCGGGTTCAATCCACTCCTGATAGCGCCGCCAGCGGCCTATGCCCTTGCGATTCACCGGTTCGATCACCTGATGGTAACTCGGTGTGCGTATGTAACCGCGTTGCAGCGCGTGCTGGTGGAATTCCGCCATGGCCGGAGACCAGGGCAGGTCGAGGAAAGCGCAGAGGCGCCGGGCGCAGCCTTCCAGATCGTCGACCAGGTCCTCAAGTCGCAAGGTGTGCACGTCTGGCTGGAACACCGCCGCCTGATCAAGCCAGAAATCAATTGCGGTTGCGTAACCCTCGGCCGTTGTCGTCATGCTGCTGCACATGATGGCGTAGGCTGGCGCACGAAACATTTGCAGGTAGTTGCTGAGCACCACATCCCGTGGGTCGCGCAGGCAAAGCACGATTTTCGCGTGGGGGAACAGGCGAGCGATGACCGGAAGCCGCATCATGTTCAGCGGATTCTTGTCGATCAGTCGTTTGCCTTGCACGGCGTTGGTGCGGGTGTAGACAAGGTTCCAGTACTTGTCGCGCAGTTGCTGACATTGTCTGGCGTCGAGTGCGCCGAGTTGCTCCGGGTAGGTGATGCCGTCCGCTTCGATCTGCTTGGTCAGATCATCGAGAAACGTGCGCTCGTCCATGCACGTCAATTCTTCGTGCGCGTCGAGCAGCGTTTCCAGCAGCGTCGTCCCCGAACGCGGGAAACCGACAACGAAAACCGGCGATTGCGCCGCTTCCGGCCCCTGGATCGCCGGCCACTGCGCGTATTGCTGCTGAGTAATGCGGCGCTGTGCCAGGGTCAGATTGCTTGCCGCACTCAGTTTTTCAGGAGCGGCTATGCGGAGCTGGGCTATCTGGACCTCGTGTCCTTGCTGTATCCAGCGCATGGCTTCGTCGGGCCGCCCGCGCTGGTCATTGAGCCGTGCGATCGCATGAAACAGGGTCGGGCGGCGAGCGGCCAATGCGCGATTGGATAACAAAGCCTCGTGCAGACGGCAGGCTTCGTCGATATCGTCACCGCGGGCAGCCAGCGTTGCCGTCGCGATAAGGAAATCATCCAGTAGTCCCGCCTGGCGTGCTGTTTCCGCCGAAACCTGGCTCAGCGCCACACGCGCTTCGTCAATGCGGTTGGAACGTTCCAGCAGGGTGACTCGACGCATGGCGGCGCGAATATTGCCGGGGCGCAAGGTTTCGGCTCGGCGCAACGCGTCTTCTGCGATGGCCAAGTCGCCCATCTCGTTGTACAGCGCGGCAATATCGACGAGGACTTCGGCTTCAGCAGCCGCCCAATGCTGCCAATCGTGCAGCAGCTCACGGGCGCCATCGGTATCGCCGGTTTCGTGCAGTGCGGAGGCTGTCTGCAGGCGTAGCGCCGCGTCGTGGGGACGCAGGTTCAATGCCGCAAGAAGGTCTCGGCGAGCACCGATGAACAGGCCTCTTTCATATTGGATCAGCCCGAGGTTCTGCAGCGCGTCGACCTGATCGGGATCCAGCTGCAGGGATCGGCGGTAGGAGCTGCAAGCCTGGTCGTCGTGGCCTAGCCGGCGCTGGATGTTTCCGAGATTCGTCCAGTGTTCTGCACAACGGGGGAACAGTGTCGCGATCCGCTCAAACACCCTTAGCGATTCTTCGCCACGTTCCTGTGCATCGAGCCCGAGAGCCAGCAGCAGCAGACCACCTTCGTTGTCTGGCGCTGTGGCCAGAAATTGCCGACCGATGCGCTCGGCGAGTACGGGGTCGCCGTTTTGCAGCGCCGTAAAACCAATCGATAACATGAACCACCTCAGGCAAGACGAGGCAGTATCGCGGCTGCGCGTGGCAGCGGCAACCAATTTGCCATAGTTGGGCGGGGCGCATTTCAGTTCGCACTTTCGCGCGGCTCAAGCAAATAAAAAAAGCCGCGCGGCTTGCACCGCGCGGCTTCCAAACCCAACAGGGTGAAGCTGATTAGAACTTCACGCCCACGCGAGCCCAGTAGAAGCGGCCCACGGTCTCGTAGGTACGAGCGTCGGTGTTGCTGTCGAAACCGTACTGCCACAGCTGCGGCGGCTGCTTGTCGAACACGTTGTCAATGCCGACTTCGACGTTCGTGTGCAGCGGCTCGATGTTGTAGCCGAACTGGAGGTTGTGGTACGTCACCGCACCAGTGCGGAAGGACTGGTCAGCCGCGCGGCCCGAGGGGTTAACGACCGAGTAGCCGTCGCCAGCAACCGCTGCGCCGCCGAAGCGCGTCGGGCCAATGTAACGCGCACGCCAGGAAGCGTCGAACGCGCCCATGTTCCAGGCCACGCCAGCGTAACCGCGCCAGCGCGAGTAGTTGCCGTCGCCGCCCTGAGCACGCGACACGTACGAACCCGCATTGTTGAACTGGGTCGTGACGTCGCCTTCAATCTTCTGCGCGTTGTACTTCTGGATATAGGTCGCATCCAGCGAGAAGCGGAAGTTACCCCACGCGGTTTCCGGCAGACGGTACTTGAAGCCGAGGTCAACACCAGCCGTGTCGACGCGACCGACGTTCTGCGTACGGTTGTTGACGAAGTTGATGTCGCCGAGGCCGGCGAGATCACGCGTGAACAGATTGCAGAAACGGCCGAAGTTGTAGCACTGGTCAACGATGACCTGCGTGCCCAGCGTGCCGATGGTGTCGGTCAGGTAGATGCGCCAGACGTCCATCGAGGTCGAGAAGCCTTCCAGCCAGCTCGGGTCATAGACCATGCCCCAGGTGAAGGACTTGCCTTGTTCCGGAATGAGCTGGTCGTTCGAGCCCTGCAGTGCCTGGGTCTGAGCCGTCGTCTGGACAAAGCCAGCGCTCAAGCCGGCGCAGGCCGGGTTGCCCGGGCGCAGGCCAGCCGCCGAGCACGGATCCTGATACGTATCGGCGGACGGGGTGACGCCGCCGTACAGGTCGGAGATCGTCGGCGAACGGAATACTTCGGCAACCGTGCCGCGCAGCAGCAGGTCATCGATCGGACGCCATTCCACGCCGATCTTCGAGTTCGTCGTGTCGCCGAACGCGGAGTAGTCAGAGTAGCGCGAACCCAGCGTGAAGTTCAGCGACTTGGCCAGGAAGACATCACGCAGCACCGGGATGAACAGCTCGGCGTAGAACTCGCGGACGCTGAGTTCGCCCTTGTTCGCCGAGTTGCAGGCGTCGGTCGCAGTCAAGCAGGTGCCTGCGGCCGGATCGGTGATGAGCGAGGCGAAATCCGGCTGGAAGTACTGGTAGTCCTTGCGGTATTCGCCACCGAACGCGACGCTGAGCGCGCCGGCCGGCAGTTCCACGATTTCGCCGGTCAGGTTGAAACGGGCGATTTTTTCGTTCGAATAGAAGTGGCTGGACGGCGTGATGGAAAGCTTGCGCAGGTTCTCGAGGTTCTGGCGGCCAGCGGCCGTCTGGTTCTCGATGCCGAGCAGATTGATCGGCGTGCAGTTCGCGACGATTACGGCCGCCGCGGTAGCCGTAGCAGCGGTACCGCAACGCGCAACGCCATTGGCGTCGATAAACGAAGGACCGACCGCGGCGGTCAGGCCCGGCTTGAAGTAGTAGCCGGTGGACTGCACGTCCTGGCTCAGGCCCGCCCAGCTGATGCCTGCGTCCCAGGTCCAGGTGTCGCCGAAGCTGCCACGCAGGCCGGTATTGAACTGCTCGGCCAGCGTCTGGAAACTGCCGATGCGATTGCCTTCCGTCGACATACGGATACCGCCAGACGCGATGTTCACGCCGAACGGGTTGTAGATGCTGTTGGCCGAAATGATGGCGCCGGAGTTGTTGCCGAGAATCAGCGGCAGCGGCGCGATCTGGAAGTTCGAGCGCGTCTTGTTGCTGAACGCTTCGACATAGGCTTCGACGTTGTCCGAGATGCGGTAGTTACCAGCCGCAAACAGACCGCCGCGTTCCTGTGGGGTACGGATGATGTTGAACGGCGAGAAGTCGTACGTGTCGTTGTTCGGACCGGCGCCGATGTAGCAGCGGAAATCCGTGCTTGCCGAGCCGGGACGGCCGCTGATGCGGGTCACGCTGACGTTGGCAGCCGTGCCGGGGCAGCTCAAGCCGAAGCTTGCTGCGACGGTACGCGGAATCACGTAGCGGCCATTCGGAATGCTGCCCGAACCCAGCGGGAAGATATCACCCGCCGAGTTGTACAGCGACGGATTGGCGTAGTCACGATCAGCGGCGCTGACCGCGTCCTGACGGTTGTAGGTCGCGCCGACAACGAGGCTGCCGCGATCGCTGGAGTGGCCGATCGTGAGTGAGGCGCCCTTGCGTTCGCCGTCGTCCTTGTCGGAAACGCCGTAGTCGAAGGTTGCTTCCATGCCCTGGAAGTCACGGCGGGTAATGAAGTTGACCACGCCGCCGATTGCGTCAGAACCGTACACTGCCGAGGCGCCGTCCTTCAGGACTTCGATGCGCTCGACCATGTTGATCGGAATCGAGTTGACGTCGTTGTAGAACACGCGCTGGCCGTTGATCAGCAGCAGCGTGCGCTGCGAGCCGAGACCGCGCAGCGAGACGGTGGACGCACCTGCGCCGCCGCCGTTGTTGACGCCCGGGTTGGTGGCAGCGCCGGCGATCGACGGGGCTTCCTGGAGCAGGTCACCGATCGTCAGCTTGCCGGTCTTCTCGATAGCGGACTTGTCGATGACGAAGACCGGGCTCGAGGTTTCGAGGTCAACGCGGCGAATGCGCGAACCGGTGACGACGATCGTCTCCAGCGTTTCGCCCTTGTCGCCACCTTCGTCTTGGGCGAAGGCCGGTGCAGCGGTGAGGCCTACAGCGGCCGCGGTGCCCATATACAGGGCGTGGCGCACGGCGCGCAGGAGCTCGTTGCGGTTTTGTCTCATTACACTCTCCAACGTCAGAGTTGTGACACAGATCGGGACTAGTACTTTCCTTCCTGGAAAAGGCCAAGGAGCTAGATGCCTAAGCCTCGGCAGCGGCCGATACTAACAACATTCGCAACGGGTGGGAATCCCTGTTGCTTATTTGCAACATATCTGTGGTTGTCGTGTCGCGTCGCGGCTTATATGCATGATTTTGTTTGAAAATAAAAAGATACTAGTTAGCTTTTTATCTTCTCTCCGGTGCCGCTTGGGGTGCTGGAATTGCGCGCAGGCGTTGCCGGAATGCCTAATGTCCGGACTGAAACGTTAAATTCGGCGTTAACGGGATTATCACGCGGCGGTCGCAGCGGCGCGCGTGGCGAGTTTCGGATGCGCTGAATGGGGGGGGGCGTGCCCAGCAGGGCTGGCGCAAATTTCCCCGGGCCGGGGCTCAGAGGTCTTGCTGATATTGCACGTACGGCGTGCGCGCCTGGTTTTCGGCTTCGGTGCCGCTCAGGGGTGGGGTTGCGAGCAGATTCTGCGCGCCGATACTGAGTTCAGCCTGCCAGGGTGTGTGCCAGGTAAGCCCCAGGTCTATTCCGGTCCAGCGTTGGGTATCGATACGGGTGCCGCCACGCAACGGGCTATAGACACGCCCGGTAATGCTGGCGCTGAGTGTGTCGCTGCCCAGGCCGAGGCTCAGTGCTTTCTGCTGCCAGACCGAGTGGCTGCTGCCAAGGTCTGGAGTCAGTCGGATACGGCCTATGCTGGCGCCGAGATCCAGGCTCTGGCGGGTGCCGAAATGCCAACTGCCGCGTGCGCCAAACTGGGCGGAATCGCTAAAGCGTCCAAGGCTGTAGGCCGGGATCACGAGCCGTGGCAGCTGGCCGTTGCCAGGTGCTGCAATGGCTGGCAGGGTTGCGCTCAGTGCTGGCACTAAACTGTAAGGTAGCGCGGGCTCAAGCCAGCTCAAGGCCAGGCCAAGGTCGATGCCGAAGTTGCCTTTGGCCCAGCTTGCACCGAAATTGCCGCCATACCAGTTTGCGTTGCTGCCGGGTGCGCGCTGCTGGTTGCAGTCTGGGTTTGCAATGCTGAGATAGCCGCCGCCCTGGACACAGTCCAGCGACAGTCCGGGTTGTGCAAGCGCAAGCGGAGCCAGTGACACACCGCCATGCAAATTGCTTTGTTCGCCCAGTCGCACGCTGACCCGGCCGTTCAGCACGGAGGTCGCGTCGATGAGGCGCCAGTCAAGAGCTCCGCCGACCTGGGGCGACGCCGGCGCGATTGGCGCGATCGGTGGGTTACTTTGTGCAACGGCGACGAGCAGGCGCCCGTCCGGTGTGCTCCACATCGGCACGAGGTGACCCGTTTCCGTGCCTGGGTTGCTGGCCAGCAGCCGGTCAAGCATGGCCCTTTGGCTGCCTTCGCCGGTTTCGACCACGAGGCGCTGGGCCGATGCCGTAAACGGCAGCAGTGCAGTCAACGCAGCGATGGCCAGGGGTTTGCGCATGCAGGACGAAGTGGGGTGGGTGGCGGTTAGACTGGTCGCTGGACGGCAGAGTTCCGTCGCATCTAGTCACAGGTTTGGCGCCGAGTTTACAAAAAAGTAACGCAAAATGCTTGTCTTACGTCACTGATTCGAAGTGATTCCGCGCATCCTGGCAATATCGTTACACTGCGACAGCCCAGCCGAGCCGTTCCAAAAGGTTGTATTGCGTATGCCCAGCTTCCCAGCCCCCCTCCACGCTCGGCTGCGTCGGGACAGCGATGCGGTTGACGCAGCGCTGCAAGGCTTGCTGTGCGCGGTAGGTTGGGATGATGTTGGGCAAGCTGGGGTAGCCGTATGTGCTGCCTTGCTCGGTGCAGGCGAGTACAGGCTTGTCGACAGTGTGGCTGCAGCTGTCCTGATGGCGCGCCATCTCGCGCATCGTGCCGACGGCGTCCTGCCGGCAGCGCTGACGCCGCCGATCGTACTGATCGAGCAGGAGTCGCGTCAGGTGCGTGTGCTCCAGCCGCTCGGTATTCCCGAAGCGACCACCGGCCTGCTTGATGCGCGCGTGCCTGTCGAGTCCTGGTCGGGCGCGGACTGGCAGGAAAACTGGTCGCGCGCTGTGCTTATGCTCGACGCAAAGCTGGTCAGCGTACGCGCTGCAGAAAGTCTGCAGCAGGCAGTTGAGCGGCTGGAGCGTGCCGAGCGCCTGCAGCGTGCCCTGTTCGCGATTGCCGATCAGGCGAACACTGATCGGGATATGCCAGAAGTCATGGCGGCTTTGCATCGCATCATCGGCAGCCTGATGTATGCAGAGAATTTCTACATTGTGCTGTACGAACCTTCGCGGCACACGGTGCGCTTTCCGTACTTCGTCGATGTCGCGGATGCCGACGTGCCTGACGCCTCACGCGAGTTTGCGCTGCACGAGCTCTACGGCAGCATGACCTGGCATCTGCTGACCGGCGGCAGACCTCTGCACGGTCCGCCTGAGGCGCTGCGGTCGCAGGTCGAGGGGCGCATAGTCGAGGTGGGTCCGGAATGCGTGGACTGGCTGGGCGTACCACTGTTGCGTGGCAATGAAGTGGTCGGTGGCATAGTCGTGCAGAGCTATCGGGAAAGCGAGCGCTTGACCGAACAGGATCAGGCGCTGCTGACCTATGTCGCACAACACATTCTTACCGCGCTGGAGCGCCGCCGCGCGCACGAAGAGCTGGAACAACGTGTTGCCGAGCGGACAGACGCATTGCGTGAAGCCAACCGCGTGCTGCAGCAGCAGG
This sequence comes from Rhodanobacteraceae bacterium, assembly GCA_016790075.1. Taxonomy (GTDB): domain Bacteria; phylum Pseudomonadota; class Gammaproteobacteria; order Xanthomonadales; family Rhodanobacteraceae; genus Tahibacter. Next base: position 34,096 of record JAEUPP010000027.1, read on the forward strand.
TGCTGGAGCGGCAGCGCGGCGAGCGGCTGCAGGCGGCGCTGTTCCGCATCGCCGAGCTGGCGAATGCCACCGAGAGTCTGGATGAGTTCTACGCTGCGTTGCACCGGGTAATAGGCGGCTTGCTGAATGCGCGCAACTTCTATATCGCGCTGGCCTCAGACGATCGCAGCGAATTGCAGTTCCCATACTCGGTTGACGAGTTCGATCACAATCGGCGCGCGCGCCGGCCAGGGCGCGGCCTGACCGAATACGTGCTCAACCATGGCACCGCACTGCTCGTTGATCGCGCCGGCATCGAGCGGTTATGTGCAAGTGGGGACGTTGCCAGCATAGGCACACAGTCCAGTTGCTGGCTGGGAGTGCCGCTTATCTGCGCTGATCGCGCCGTCGGCGTGCTTGCCGTGCAGAGTTATTCGCAAGACTACAGTTATACGCCGCGCGACCAGGAACTGCTGACGTTCGTTTCGTATCACATCGCCAATGCGCTGGAGCGAAAACGCAGCGCGGAGTCGCTGAAGTCCGCCTATGCCGAACTTGAGCAGCGCGTCACCGAGCGCACCGGTGAGCTCGCCGCGGCGAATCGCGACTTGCGTGAACAGATGGCCTACCGGGAGAGTATTGAGCGCCAGCTCAAGTATGAAACTCTGCACGATTCGCTAACCGGCTTGCCGAACCGCACCCTGTTCCTTGAACGGCTGGAACTTGCCCTTGACCGCTACCGGCGTGATCCACGGGCTCTGTTCGCCGTGCTGTTCCTTGATCTGGATCGTTTCAAGGTCATCAATGATTCGGTTGGCCACCTCATAGGCGACGACCTGCTGTATGAAGTGGGTGGACGCATCGCTGGCTGCCTTGAGGCCGAAGATGTGGCCGCGCGCCTTGGTGGCGACGAATTCGCGATCCTCCTGCACGATGTCGTTGATCCGGAGCGCGCGATGAATTTCGCCGCGCTTATCATTCAGGCGCTGAATGCGCCGATCAGGCTTGGAACCAAAGAAGTATTCACTTCGACTTCGATCGGTATCGCACTGTGTTCGCCGCGTTATGCCAAGGCTGAGGAATTGCTGCGCGATGCGGATGTCGCGATGTATCGGGCTAAAGCCGAGGGGCGTCATCGCTATGCGCTGTTCGACGAGCGGCTGCACCAGGAAGCGCTGCGTCTGCTTGAAGTCGAGAACGACCTGCGCCGTGCCATAGCTCGTGGTGAGCTTGAACCGTATTTCCAACCCATCGTGCGTTTGTCGGATCGCAGTCTGGTCGGCTACGAGGCGCTGGTGCGCTGGCGGCATCCCGAACGCGGCGTGCTGTTGCCGGGTGATTTCTTGCCGGTTGCCGAGGACAGTGGTTCCGCCGAGCAGATCGACTGGCAGATGTTCGAGCGTGTCTGCGCGATTGCTCCGGCACTGACTGCACAAGGCGGGTTCATCAGTATCAACCTCACTGCGCGGCATTTCCGTCTCAGCGATCTTGATCGCGAGCTGCTTGCCATCCTTGACCGCAACGGTGTGATGCCTGGCCGCATCCGCATAGAAGTCACCGAGCGTGCGCTGCTGGAGAACCCGACACAGGTCAAGCAGATCCTCGATGGGCTGCGTCGCCGTGGCATCAGCGTCGCGCTTGACGATTTTGGTACGGGTTACTCCAGCCTGAGCTATCTGCACCAGTATCCGCTGCAGGCGCTCAAGATCGACAGCTCATTTGTCGCTGAGATGCGGCCGTATCATGACGGCAGCTCAAGTGCCGTCGTACGCGCGATTCTCGCGATGGCGGGTTCACTCGGCATGCAGGTCATCGCCGAGGGCATCGAGACGGAAACGCAGCAGCAGGCGCTGGAAATGCTGGGCTGCGAATTTGGTCAGGGGTTCCTGTTTGGCCGGCCGCAGCCGGCCGAGCACTGGCTGGGAGTCGGGCAATAGGAGCGCCGGACGCAGGCAAGAGCTCAATGGGTGCTGTCCGAGCCGGGGATGTCGGGCTGATCGCGCAGCACCTGTTCCAGATCGACGCGGTCGAAGTGATAGCGCGTATTGCAGAACTCGCAGGTCACTTCAATGCGTCCGTCGGGCTGAAGCGCAGCCTCGCTTTCGGCGCGCCCGAGGTTGCGTAGTACTGCAGCGACGCGGTCGCGACTGCACTGGCAGCCGAAGAACAGGGGACGCTCACCGGTCAGGCGCACATTCTCCTCGTGAAACAAGCGCAGCAATACTTGTTCGGCCGGCAGTTGCAGCAGTTCGGTGTCACTGAGCGTTGCGGCCAGGTGACCGACTCGGTTCCAGCCGTCAGGGTCGGTCTCGCCGGTGCCGCCAGTCTGGGCGAGTGGCTGCAGGATCAGCGCTGCAGCGCGGCCGCCGCCACAGGCCAGTTGTATGCGGCTCGGCAATTGCTCGGAGCGCTCGAAATAACCTTCAAGCAACTGGGCCAGGGTGCCGTGCTCGACAGGCACCATGCCCTGCTGGCGCTGACCGGTGGCGGGGTTGTCGATGGTGATCGCGAGCAGCGGCTCGGGCAGTTCGGCAAGATCGATGGCAGGCGCAACACCGTCACGCCATTGCGCCAGTCCACGTAGCCGGCCGGCGTCGTTGCACTCCGTGTAGAGCAGGCTAAGCTCGCCCTTGCTGCGAATGTGCAGCGAGAGGCTGCCGCTGAGCTTGATGGTGCCGCTCAGCGCGGCGGTTGCCGCTAGCGCCTGGCCGAGCAGGGCTGCAACAGCGGGTGGATACTCGCTGCGGCTGCCCACTTCCTGCCAGGTATCTTCAAGTTGCACGAGTACGCCGCTGACGCCGGCGCGTTCGAGCAGGAAGCGATGCAAACGATCCTTGGTGTGGTCCACGTCTGACGGTCCTGATGGCGAGGCGGGGCGAAGTGCGGTCGCGGCCGGCTAATGCAAGTGCGCGCGGCCGATTATCGGCGAGAAGCACCGGCAATGCCGTGCTCTTGCCGCTGGTGCCAGCTTTCTGCGAACCTGCGCGGCCCCTCCTGCAGGCCCTCCCGGCGTGGCAGTCCGTCCTGGAAAACGCGGTGTATTGCGCTGGCTCTGGCGATGGGCTTTGCGTTTCGCGCTAGCCTGGGTGCTGGGCACGGTGTTGTTTGTGCTGCTGTTGCGCTTTGTGCCGGTCGGGTATTCGGGATTTATGCTGCAGCGTCAGATTTCGGCCTGGTTGGACGGTGAACGCGACTTTCAGCTGCGCCAGCGCTGGATTCCGCTGCGCCAGGTTTCCTCGACACTGCCGATTGCGCTGGTTGCGGCCGAAGACCAGAAGTTCCCTTTGCATTACGGTTTTGACGTCGACGCGATTCGCGACGCTATCGAAGATGCGGAGGACGGCGAACGCCTGCGCGGTGCGAGCACGATCAGCCAGCAGACCGCGAAGAACCTGTTTCTCTGGAACGGGCGCAGCTATGTACGCAAGGGACTGGAGGCGTATTTCACGCTGCTGATCGAACTGTGCTGGTCCAAGCAGCGCATCCTGGAGGTCTATCTGAACGTCGCTGAATTCGGCGATGGCGTTTACGGCGCGGCTGCTGCGAGCGAACGGTATTTCCACAAGACGCCAGGTGCGCTCACCGCGCGCGACTCGGCGCTGCTCGCCGCCGTATTGCCGAATCCACGGCGTTTTCATGTCGACAAGCCCAGCGCGTATGTGCAGCGCCGAGCCGCGTGGATAGAGCGGCAGGCGCGGCAGCTTGGCGGGCCGTCTTATTTGCGGCACGACTAGGTACGTTTTTATGGGTGATGCGGCGTAGCGGTTTACTCGCTACTGTCACGGCTTCCCGCTAGCATCTGCCAGTTCAGTCCAGCCAATCTGTGCCCATGCAAACACTTGCCGTCGTCGTCCCTGCCTATAACGAAAGTGATGGTCTGCGCGAATTCCAGCGCCGCCTCGGGCTCGTGTTCGATGCGCTTGACCTCGATTGCCACGTGCTCTACGTCGATGACGGCAGCCGTGACGACACCTGGGAAGTCATGGAGTCGCTGCGCTCGGCTGACTCGCGCGTGGCGACCCTCAAGCTCAGCCGCAACTTTGGCAAGGAGCTCGCGTTGACCGCTGGCATCGATCACGTTGACGCCGACGCGGTTGTGGTCATCGACGCAGATCTGCAGGATCAGCCAGAACTCATTCCGGAGTTCATCAGGCGCTGGCGCGAGGGCTTCGATGTCGTCTATGGCACGCGGTCAAACCGTGCCGGCGAGACGGCGCTGAAGAAGTTCACCTCGGCGGCGTTTTATCGCGTCATGGAGAGGATGAGCGATCTGCCGGTGCCGCGCGACACCGGTGATTTTCGACTCATGAGCCGGCGTGTCGTGGATGCGCTCAAGCTGTTGCGCGAACGGCAGCGTTTCATGAAGGGATTATTTACCTGGGTCGGATTCCGCCAGATTGCGATCATGTATGACCGCGATCCGCGCTTTGCCGGCGACAGTAAATGGAATTACTGGAAATTGTGGAATTTTGCGCTTGAAGGGATTACTTCGTTCTCGTCGTTCCCGCTGCGCGTCGCGACCTACATCGGGTTCATGGCGGCGCTGGCTGCGTTCCTGTTCGGCCTTGTGGTGCTGGCCAAGGCGTTGTTCTTCGGTGATCCGGTACGAGGCTATCCATCGCTAATGGTGGTCGTGCTGTTCCTCGGCGGTGCGCAGCTCATGGCGCTCGGCATGATAGGGGAATACCTGGGCCGCACCTACGTCGAGTCAAAGCAGCGACCGTTGTACTTTGTCGATCGTCACCACTTGCCGGCGAAAACTGGCGCTACCTAGGATCGGGGGGGCTCGGCCATTTCTGTCTATGGACTCGGCCGCCATGACTAGGGCATCCTCCCGCGGTCCCGTTTGGGGAAACGGGGCGCTCCAACTACGGTGCAGCAGGATTTCTGACGCCGTCATCGATTCGCCGGCAGCGCCACAGGGAGGGGCTTCGTGAGCGTGGCCGGTCCGCGTGGAGTTGCTGCGCATGTCTGTTTCGTATGTTCCGTTATCGCGGTTTTATCTGTCTTTGGCTGCTGCGGCGCTAGTTGCCAGCGCTTGCCAATCCAATCCTTCGCGCAATTTCAGCGCGGCTGAGCGTGAACACGAAGAGCGCCAGGCCGCACCGCCCAAAGGTGATTACTGGGCGCTGCGCGCCTCGTATCCGACCGGCGATTTCCAGCCGTTATGGCTGGCTGAGTCTGCGCGTGCAGAGAAGCTAGTTCGCGCCGGTGTGCCGCAGGGTGACAAGAGCTACCGGCGATCGTCATTGTCGCCGCTTGCCCTTGATCCGGCCGCATTCACCTCGCTGGGGCCAAGGCCGCTCAATGACACGGAATTTGGCTTCGGTCGCGTGTCCGGCCGCGTCAACGTCATCGTGGTCGACCCGGTCGACAACACGGTCGCATACCTCGGATCAGACGGCGGCGGCGTCTGGAAGACGACGAACTGCTGTTCGTCCACAACCACCTGGCAGCTCACGACTGATGTGGCTTCGGTGGTCAACGCCGCAATCGGCGATATTCATATCGACCCCAACAATCACAACACCATCTACGCCGGCACCGGCGATCTGCGCTATGGCTCGTTCTCGTTTGGCTCGACGGGGCTACTCAAGAGTACGGACGCCGGTGCGACCTGGGCTGTACTCGGTGAGAGCGAATTCGGACCGTTGTATGCGCCTTCCGCCAACGGGTTTCCGCAATACCAGGCCATAGGCAAGGTCGTCGTCGATCCGAATGACTCGAACAAGGTTGTGGTCGGTACCAAGACCGGACTGTTTTTCTCCTACAACGCCGGGACGAGCTGGTCGGGACCTTGTTATACCAATGCGTTTACGACCGGCCCCAACGCACAACGGCAGGACATCACGGGGCTGATTGCTGTAGACCTCGGCGCCACCACGACCCTGTATGCGGCGATCGGCACGCGCGGCACGCCTACCCCGGTGCAGCCGGATCTTGGCAAGAATGGGGCGAACGCGGTGTACCAGGCGGCAATGCCGTCCGCGGGCTGTCCGGCTGTTGCAGACTGGACCTTGCGCAACACCGGCTGGCCCGCCGGCACGGGCGACGGCACGCCGTCGACGACACGGGGCCGTATCGAGCTTGCCGTTGCGCCGAGCAACAACCAGGTCCTCTACGCAATGGTTGCGGATGTGACCACGCGTGGCGTGAACTCGGTGCTGAAATCCAGCGACGGCGGTGCGACCTGGGCCCAGACTGCGACC
>JAEUPP010000046.1 GCA_016790075.1 Rhodanobacteraceae bacterium
GACGCTTCTTGGATGTTCTGGATCGCATCGCTGGATGATCGCAAACTCCGACCGACATCGACTACGTGAAGTGCCCTGAAAACAGGCCTCCGGTGATCATTACGGCCGTATATTCACCCACACGACTTCCCGAAGAGCCTGTTTTCATTGGCGGTGATCTGCGGACAATGCAGAGCCATGTTTCTACGCGCGACCACTCGCAAGAAGGATGGCAAGACGCATCGGTACTGGAGCATCGTCGAGAGCCGACGGCTCGCCGATGATCGAGTACTGCAACGGCATGTGTTGTATCTGGGCGAGATCAATTCCAGCCAGGAATAGGCGTGGCGCCGTTCGATCGAAGTGCTGGATGAGCGCAACGGTGAAGCGTAAACACTCGCGCTGTTCCCGGAGGAGCGTTGCGACGCTGCGCTGGACGATGCGTCTGTGGTACGGCTGCGGTTGTCGCAGTTGCGGCTGTACCGCCCGCGCCAGTGGGGTGCGGTAATGATCGTGTTCTACAGCGAACAGATCCACCATTCTGGCGCCACCGCCGCCGTGATCGTCAGCCAGCTCACGGAACTCGAAGCCATGCGACCGTTCTTCTTCAACCGGCCGCTGCAGGGTGCGGCGATGGCGGTGACGGTATTCGTGCGCGGCGTGCTCCAAAGCCTGATTGGTGCCTGGCTCGTCTCGCGCCGGCCGCGCGCACTGGCCGCGGCCTGAACAGGATCACGGCCAATCCGCGGTGCTATTTCCTGCGGTAGTTGATCAGGATCACGAGATCGGCCTCGCCGACCTGGTGCAGCGCATGGTGGCTGCCGGTACGCGTGAGCAGTGCGTCACCGGCACCGACGTCGTAGGTGACACCGTCGAGCACGTAGCGCCCCTGTCCCGACAGCACGTAATAGATCTCGTCGTGCGTATGCCGGTGCAGGCCGATGCCGGCGCCGGGCGGCAACACGCGGCGGCGCAAGACGAGATCCAGGTCCGCTACATCGTCGAACAGCGGGTAGGCGACCGTCGTACCGCCGCCGCCGTGCGGGGCCGGCTGTGCGCGCCGGTAGTCGCCGTCGCGCGCGACACGCGATGCGCCGGGGCGCACGGTGTCGGCATGGTCCGGAATGCCGCAGTCGATATCGCGGCGCTGGCGCGCCGCAGCGACCAGGCCTTGGGCGCGCAATCCCTGCACGACCAGACAGGCGATCGCGGCCGCACCGCGCTGGTGGAAGTGGGTGTTGTCGCGCAGGTTCTGTGCGGGTACGTGCAGGTAGTAGTCGCGCGAGGCGTCTTCGCCAAGCCCATCGAGCCAGCGCAGGCTGGCGCCGCCGAGATCGACCAGCGCCACGCCTTCCTGCTGCGCGAGCGCGCGCACGGCCTGCGCATACGGCCCGTGCAGATCGCGGGCATGCCCGGCGACGAAATGCCGCCGCGCGACCGGCGTCAGCAGCACCGGCGTCGCGCCAACGTTGCGCGCCAGCGTGAGGTATTGCCGCAGCCACAGCGGAAACGCCTGCTGCGGTTCGTTGTAGCGCGCCGGGTCGTCGCGCTTCTCGTCGTTGTGGCCGAACTGGATCAGCAGCAGGTCACCGGCGCGCAGGTCGCGCGCGACGTCGTAGATCCAGCCCTGCTCGATGAAACTGCGCGCGCTGCGTCCGCTCTGCGCGCGATTGCGCACCTCGACCGAGGCGTCGAACCAGCCCGGCAGTTCCTGTCCCCAGCCGCGCCGCGGCCAGCGCGACGCGTCGTACTCGCTCGCGGTGGAATCGCCGGCAATGACGATGCGCAGCGGCGGCGGCAGCCGCTGCTGTGCCGACGCCGTTCCAGCGCAGGCGAGCGTGAAGAGCACACCACTGGCGCAGGCCCGCACGAGTGTCGCCAGCGCTCGCCGCAAAATCACGCTGTATTCGCGCCGTGGCGTCATGCCTAGCGCGCCAGCCACCCACCGTCGACCGGCAGCACGGCGCCGTGCACATAATCCGCCGCGCGCGAGCACAGGAACACAGCGGCGCCGCCGAGATCGGCGGGTTCACCCCAGCGCGCCGCCGGAATGCGCGCGAGGATGTCTCGGTTGCGCTGTTCGTCGGCGCGCAGCGCGGTGGTGTTGGCCGTGGCGAAATAGCCCGGGGCAATCGCATTGACGTTGATGGCCTGCGCCGCCCATTCGTTGGCGAGCAGCCGGGTCAGGCCGAGGATTCCACTTTTGCTCGCCGTATACGAAGCCACCCGGATGCCGCCCTGGAACGACAGCATCGAGGCGATGTTGACGATCTTGCCGCCTTGCCTCATGGCGACGCAGTGGCGCGCGAAGGCCTGGGCCAGGAAGAACGCGGTCTTCAGATTGACGCCGAGCACCGCATCCCAGTCGTACTCGGTGAAATCCAGCGCCGCGTTGCGCCGTATCGTGCCGGCGTTGTTGACGAGGATGTCGGCACGGCCGAGCTGCGCGACCACCGCATCCACGGCGGCGCCGAGCCCATCGACGCGATCCAGGTCCGCCTCGATCCAGCGCAGACGCCGGCCGCAGTCGGCCACGGCCGCCGCGGTTTCGTCCGGCGCCGAGCGCCCGATCGCGGCGATATCCGCGCCAGCCCCCGCGAGCGCCAGCGCAATGCCTTGCCCCAGCCCCGTATTCGCACCCGTCACCAGCGCGACGCGGCCACTCAGATCGAAAAGATCGCTCATGCGCGCCTCATTTCAGCTGACAGATATCCAGCACGTTCATGTCGGTGTAATCGAGATTTTCACCGCCCATGGCCCAGATGAAGCCGTAGTTCGCGGTGCCCGAGCCCATGTGAATCGACCACGGCGGCGACACCACAGCTTCGTGGTTCGCGACCACGAGATGGCGCGCCGCATCCGGCTCGCCCATGAAATGGAAAACGCGATCGTTCGCACCGAGATCGAAATAGAAATACACCTCGCTGCGCCGGTCGTGCAGATGCGGCGGCATCGTGTTCCAGACGCTGCCGGTATTGAGCAGGGTCAGGCCCAGCAGCAACTGGCAGGACTTGCAGGTCGCCGGCACGATGTACTGGTAGATCGTGCGTTCGTTCGACGTCGCCAGCGCGCCGCGCTGCAGCGGCACGGCGCTGTCGATGGAAATGTGCACGATCTCGTAGCGCGCATGCGCCGGCGTGGAGGCCAGGTAGAACGCCGCCGGTTCCTCCGCCGAAACCGATTCGAAGATCACCTCGCTGCAGCCCATCGGCAGGTACAGCGCATCGCGCGGCTTGAGCTCGTAGCTCTGCCCGTCGACACGGATGCGGCCGATGCCCTTGCCCACGTTGACGGCGCCCAGTTCGCGGCGTTCGAGAAACGGCTTGCCCACCGCCGACGCCGGTTCGGTCTGCGCCGGCAGGCTCACCGGTAGTGTCACCGGCGCAGCGCCGCCGATCACGAAACGCTCGTAGTGCGTGTAGTTCAGCACCACGGTATCGGCGACGAACAGGTCGCCGATCAGGAACCGCTCGCGTAGCTGGTCGTTGCTGACGCCCTGCATCGAGTCGGGATGACAGGCGTGGTAGGTCTTGCGGTACATGGGCGGGCCTCGGCAGTGGGCGCGAATAGGTAGGGCGGAGGTGATGGTAGCGGGTTTCGGGTTTTTTGGTAACCGGTGTCATCGGCTAGTGAAAGCGCCCGGAATAACGAAATGCCGTCGCGTTCGTTTCGAGGGAAACGCGGCTCCAACGGATGCTTATTTGCGCCGAGTACTCCGCAGGCTAGCGCGGCCGCGTAACGTGCTGAACCGCTTCGATCAGCCCCGCCGCCAGCGCGCGGCCCCGGTACCGGCCGCTGGCTCTGTCGATACTCGAGCGCCAGCGAGCGCTCTGTTCGAACAGCGTGAACACGCCACCGTGCCGCGAATAAGCGGGCAGATCGACACCCTGTATCGCTGCAGCGGCTCTTGCGCTTTCCCAGGCGCGCGAGACATGTGCGGACCTGAGACCTGGCGGTCGCGGCATGAACACGACGACCCGATCGAGATCCGAAGTGGCAGCGAGCTGCGCCAGTTCCCACAACGTTGCCTCTCCATAACGCTGGCCCGCCTTCTCGAACAGCAGCGGCATGATCACGACGAAACACGCACCTTCCAATGCCGCGTAGAACATTTGCTGCCACTGCGCATCGTCGCTATGCACGCGACTCGACCCAATCGTCGTTTCTGTTCCGCCGATCTCGACCACACGGAAGAACGGCTCCAGTACCCGGCTTACGTACTCGCCGGGAAAAAGCGGAAACACCTCGGCGTAATTACCCGACCAGAATCGAAAGAACGGGTTCTCGAGTTTGAGTGTCGAGTCGAGATGGAACGGCCTAAGGAATACGCCGTAGCGGCCATCCAGGCCTGCGGCGACCATCTGATCGCGAAAACGCTGGTTTTGTCGTCTGTCCGCCATGACGCTGCGTATCAGCGCATAGGCCAGACCCAGAAAGACGGCAACGAACAGGGCTTTGAACCAGACATTCTGCGGCAGCCAGTTTCGTCCCACCCGTACTGCCAGAAACATGACGACGAGCACACTGATCAGGCCGTAGCTGCGAGTGCCGAGTTCGTGATGGCTGTTGGTAGCGGGCTTGGGATTGTTTCTCGCCATCGCCACTCCTTTCGGATGCGCTTCGTGTGCGCAGGACTCAACCGCCGCTAAGCCGATTCACCCCGGCGACTGACAAGACTCCCTCCCACGGCGGTGGGCGAACGCAAATACGTGATCGAAAGCTGACCCGCAAAGCTCAGCCGATCTTCGGCGACTGGCAAGACTCCCGCACCACCAGATGCGGCGCAATCAAGGGCGCCGCGCGCGCATCGCCTTCGTCCGCCAGCAGCATCGCCGCCGCGAACGCGCCCATGTCGCGGATCGGCAGCCGCACGGAACTCAGCGACGGCCACAGGCGCGAGGCCATCGGCGAATCGTCGAAGCCGACGACGGACAGGTGATCGGGTATCGACAGGCCCATCTTAAAAGCGGTCTTGTAGACGCCGGCCGCCATCTCGTCGTTGAGCGTGAAGATCGCGGTCGGTCGTGGCTCCAGCGCGAGCAGGCGCTCGGCGCAGGCGACGCCGGATTCGAAGGTATAGCCGCCTTCAACGATGTGCGTGGCCGGCAGTTCGATGCCGCGCTTGGCCAGCGCCTGCAGGAAACCTGCGCTGCGCTCGCGTGTGGACAGATAGCGTTGTGGACCGGTGATCAGGCCGATGTTGCGATGACCCAGCGATTCCAGGTAGTTCGCGACCTCGACCGCGCCCAGCCGGTCGTTGGTCGCGATCATGCGTGCGGGTTCGTCGAGCGATACGGCGGCGATGCGCGCATAGCGGCAGCCGACCTGGTTGAGCATTTCCACGAGCGCGCTGTCTTCGGACACACGCGGCACGAGAATCACGCCGTACAGGCGCTGCTGCACGACGAAGTGGCGCACCCCGGCGATGTAGTCCTCGCTCTTGCTGTCGCAGGGATGTACGACGAGCTCGAAGCCCGAGTCGCGCAGGCCGGCAAGTGCGCCTTCCTGCATGTTGACGATGTACTGGGCATTCGGGTTGTCGTAAACCATGCCGATCAGGAAGGACTTGCGGAATGCAAGCCCTCGTGCCATCGGATCGGGCACGTAACCCACTTCACGGATCAGCGCCTCGATCTTCTCGCGCGTGTCCTGCTGTACCAGCGGCGATCGGTTGATCACGCGCGAGACGGTTTTCTTCGAGACGCCGGCCAGGCGTGCGATGTCATTGATGGTGCCGCCGCCACTGAGGGTAGCGGCGGTGTCGTTGCTCGCGTCGCGGGAGCGTCGGGTCATGCGGGGCCGTCCGGGCTGTGCCTTGCATTCACGATTCTAGCCCGCGCCGCCCCATGCTTCGCTACGCCCTACTTCAGTACGCGCGGCAACCACAGCGACAGCTCGGGTACGAAGGCGACCACGAGCAGCACAGCGAGCGCGGCCAGGTAGAACGGCCAGATCGTGCGCAGCGCCTCGCCGATGGTGATCTTGCCGATCGCGGTGCCGACGAACAGCACCGAACCCAGTGGCGGCGTGATCAGGCCGATGCCGCCCTTGAGGATCAGGATCACGCCGAAATGCACCGGGTCCACGCCGATGGCCTTGGCCGCGGGCAGGAAGATCGGCGTGCAGATGATGATCAGCGGGGCGAGGTCCATGAAGGTGCCCAGCACGAGCAGGATCAGGATCATCATCAGCAGCAGCAGATGGCGGCTCATGTCGAGGCCGGTCAGCAGCTCCACCGCCGCTGCCGGTAGCTCCAGGTAGGCCAGCAGCCAGCCGAAGCACGCGGCCGAGGCGATCACGAACAGGATCATGCCGGTGGTGCGCGCGGCATGGACCATGGTCGCGACGAAATCGCTTCGCGAGACCTGGCGATACAGCAGGCTGGTCACGAGCAGCGCGTAGCATACGGCGATGGCAGCGCTCTCGACCGCAGTGAACACGCCGGCGCGGATGCCGACGAAGATCAGGGCGACCAGCAGCAGACCCGGCAATGCCGCGACGAGTCGACGCAGCACCACGCCGAAGCCCGGAAACGCTTCGACCGCGTAGCCGCGGCGCCGCGCGATGATCCAGGCAGTCAGCATCACGGTAGCGGTGAGCAGCAACGCGGGAATCACACCCGCGGCGAACAGGTCGGCGATCGAGATGCCGCCGCCGGCTGAAGCCGAATACAGAATGAGATTGTGCGACGGTGGTACCAGCAGGGCGACCAGGGCCGCCGTCATGGTCACGTTGACGGCGAAGTCGCGGTCGAAGCCGCGTTGCACCATCTGCGGAATCATCGCGCCGCCGATGGCCGACACGTCGGCGATGGCCGAGCCCGACACGCCACCGAAGAACAGTGACGACAGCACGCTGACCTGTCCAAGCCCGCCGCGCAGGTGGCCGACCAGCGAACTGGCGAGTGCGATCAGGCGTTCGGAAATGCCGCCGCGCAGCATGATTTCGCCGGCGAAGATGAACAGCGGAATGGCGATCAGCGAGGCTGCGCTCGCGCCGGACACCGTCTGCTGCACCAGCACTAGCGCCGGCATGCCGACGTACAGCAGCGTCGTCAACGACGCACCGAGCAGCGCGAACGCGACCGGCACGCCGGTCAGCAGCAGCAGCAGGAAACAGCCGAACAGCAGGGTCGCGGCCATCAGCGCGGCTCCGCCGCGGCACTGCGCGGTGTCACCAGTTCGGCCAGCGCGAAGAGCGCCATCAGCGTGCCGCCGAGCGTCAGCGGCAGGAACATCAGCCCCTGCGGCAGCACCGTGCCGGCCATGCGCACACCCCAGCCGTCGAACAGCAAGGTCACGCCGCCAATCGCAAGCACAGAACCCAGGGCCAGCACGACCAGCGACGAGAATGCTTCAAGTGCGCGCCGCACTTTCGGCGGCGACATATGCACCAGCAGCGGAAAGCCGAAATGTGCGCGCTGATGCACCGCGGCAGCCGCTCCCAGGCTCATCGCGGTATTGAGCAGCAGCAGGGCGAGCGGTTCGGTCCAGCCCGGCGAATCGTTCAGCAGGTAGCGCGCAATCACCTGCCAGGCCTGTACGGCGGCCAGGCTCACGAGCGCGGTCCCTGCGACGAGCAACGCCAGGCGTGCGCAGCGCTGCAGCACGCCGTCCGTCAATGACGAGTTCGCGGTTTCGCTGACTTGCATCGTTCCTCCCCTCGGTAGCGCTTGCAGCGCGGTCACCGCTTGTTTTGTCGCAGGTACGCCGTCGTGCTCAGGCCTTGCCCGAAAGCTCGCGTATGGCGCGGTAATACGTGTCCACGGCCGCGTCCTCGCGATAGCGCGCGACGACCGGAGCCGCGGCGCGCTGGAACGCGGCGCGATCGACCTCGTTCGCCTGCACCCCGCGCGCGAGCACATAGTCACGCGACGCCTTCTCGGATTCGTCCCACAGCGAGCGCATGTACCCAACCGAGCGCTGCGCGATGTCGAGCAGCCGCTCGCGATCATCGGGCCGCAGCAGATCCAGGCGCCGTCGCGACATCAGCAGCGCTTCCGGCGAATACGAATGGCCGCTGTAGCACCAGTATTGCGCCGCCTCGAACTGGCGCGTGGTGTGGAAGCTCTGCCAGTTGTTCTCGGCACCATCGATCAGGTGGGTCTGCAGCGCCGAATAGACTTCGCCGTAGGGCAGCGGCGTCGGGTTCGCGCCGAGCGCGCGGATCAGGTGCATGAAAATGTCCGACGGCGGCACGCGGATCTTGAGGCCGCGCAGATCCTGCGGCGCAACGATGGGCCGCTTGTTGTTGTAGATGCAGCGCGCGCCGGAATCGTAGAACGCGAGGCCGACGAGATCGCGTTGTGCAAATTTGGAAAGAATTTCCTTGCCGACCGCACCGTCGAGCGAGCGGCGCATGTGCGCGGTATCGTCGAACACATATGGCAGGCACAGGATGCGCGTGGCCGGGAACGGGTTGTTCAGCGCCGCCATGTTGACGCGCGCGATGTCGATCGCGCCGAAGCGGGCCAGGTCGATCAGGTCGGACTCGCGGCCGAGCTGGCCGGAATGATACAGACGCAGGCCGACGCGGCCTTCCGTCTCGCGTTCCAGCGTCTCGCCGATCCAGCGCAGCGCTTCCACCGTGGGATAGCCGCGTACGTGCACGTCAGTCGCGGCGAGTTCGATGCGCGACACCGGCGCGGCGCGCAGGCCAGTCGCCGCTGCACCGAAGACCGCGGCGGCCGCGCCGAGGAACTGACGTCGTGTCTTCATGCACCGCTCCCGTGGGCACGCGCTGGCACGGCGCGGCAGCGCAGGCGGCCGTGGGCGCCGAAGTCGATGACCGCGTGCTGGCCGGCGACGATGTCGTGGATGCCGGTCGCGGCGCCGGTCGTGACCCACTCGCCGGCGCGCATCGTACGGCCGCAGCGCGCATTGCGTGACAGCGCGAAGGCGAGTGCGGCCAGCGGTCCGCCGGCCAGGGTCGCCGCACCGCCGCGGCCGACCAGCTGGCCGTCGATCCAGGTACTGCACAGCAAGTCTTCCATCGCGACATCCCGCCAGTTCGCAATCGCCGGCCCCAGCAGCAAGCCGGCGTTATTGCCGCAGTCGGCGACGACCGCGCAGGGACCGAGCACATTGATGTCGGCCAAGGGGCTGCCGGCGAGTTCGATGCCGACGTGCAGCGCCGCGACTTCTTGCGCTGCTTCCTCGGGAGTCCAGTCATGCACCTGCGCCGGGATGTCGCGTGCCAGCCGGAACATGAACTCCGCCTCGACCGCGGCGAAACCGCCGGCTATCACGGCGAACTCGCCTTCCGCGCCGTCGAGCGAACGGATGTTGCCGGCGAAGACCGGACCGACCAGGCGTGGATCGCCCTGCGGCTCGCGCCGCTCCGGCGCGATGTAGCCGACCTTCCAGCCGGCGACGGGAGCGGGCCAGCGGGCGATGGCCGCGTCCTGACACCGGTAGGCCTCGGCCAGATCCACCGGCAGCCTGCCGGGAAAACGCGCCAGCGATTGCGCCGCGAGACGCGCGGCGACCAGCTCGCCGGCGACGGCTTCCGCGGGATTGCCGCTGACGGGCAGCGCTTTGCTCATGCCAGACCTCGTTTGAGAGCATCCGGCAACGCGGCCGGAGCCTGCCGACCGGGCCGGTGGCAGTGCGGGGCTTGTATAAAGGAAACCGGTGTCATTTACAATGCACCCGCGCCCGATGCCTGAGTTTCGGGTTCAATCCGCAATGCCCTCCAGGAGACCAGACCGTGATGCAGGCGTCCCGCCCCGCTGTTGCCCTTGGCCGATCGGCTTTGCTTCGCTGCGTTGTTCTCTTCGCGCTGCTGTGTCTGCCGATGCTCGGGTTCGCGGTCGCCGCGACCGCCTTTCCCGGTGCCCAGGGCTGGGCCGCGCAGACGCCCGGCGGTCGCGGCGGCAAGACCCTGCGAGTGACCACGCTCAAGGCCAGCGGACCCGGCTCGATCGGCGAAGCGCTCAACACGCCAGGACCTCGCATCGTCGTGTTCGAAGTCGGCGGCGTGATCGACCTCAATCGTGGCGAAATCGTCATCCGCGAACCGTTCCTGACCGTGGCCGGCCAGACCGCCCCGTCGCCGGGCATCACGCTGATCCGCGGCGGCATCGACATTGCGACCCACGACGTGGTGCTGCGCCATATCCGCATCCGTCCGGGCGAGGCCGGGGTGCACAAGGGCGGCCGCTGGGAGGTTGATGCGCTGTCGACGCTGACCGGCGCGCGCGACGTCATCGTCGACCATTGCAGCCTCACCTGGGCGACCGACGAAAACCTGTCCGCCTCGGGCGCACGCTTCGTCGGCGACACGCCCGACGCGTGGCGCGAGGCGGTGTCGCACCGCATCACCTTCAGCCACAACATCATCGCCGAGGGCCTGGCCCATTCCACCCACGCCAAGGGCGAGCATTCCAAGGGCTCGCTGATCCACGACAACGTCAGCGACATCCTCATCGTTGGCAATCTCTACGCGCACAACCACGAGCGCAGCGCGCTGTTCAAGGGTGGCGCGCGCGGACTCATGGTCAACAACCTGATCTACGATCCGGGCCCGCGTGCTGTGCACTACAACCTGATCCAGGAAGAATGGGGCGACCACGCACGCCAGACCGGCTCCCTCGGCCTGATCGGCAACGTGCTGCGCGCCGGGCCATCGACGCCGGCGGACGTTGCGCTGTTCATGCTCGGCGGCTCCGGCGACGTGGACCTGTACCTGCACGACAACATCGCGGTCGATCGCCTCGGCCGGCCGCTGCCGGAACTCGGCCGCTATACGACGACACCGGCGAAATGGACGCTGCGCAAGAGCGCACCCGCACTGCCTCACGGCGTGGTACCAGTGCCAGCCAGCGCCGTGCAGGACGCTGTGCTCGAAGGCGCCGGCGCACGCCCCTGGGACCGCGACGGCATCGACGCGCGCATCGTCGCCGACACGGTCGAAGGCCGCGGCAAGATCATCGACAGCGAAGAAGACGTCGGCGGCTATCCGACCGACGGCGCGACTTACCGCGCGTTCGATGAGAGCGAATGGGATATGGATACGCTGTGGCCGAAGGCCGGGTTTCCGGCCAAGCGCAGGCCGAAGTGAAGTTTTCTTGTCGCGCTAGCGGACTCGCCTGGAACGTCGTTGGCGAAAACCGCGTCGGCGTCGCGACGGATGCCTCTCCCCCTCGCTCCAACCCTCTCCCCCAGGCGCGCAGCGCTTGGGGGAGAGGTGGGGGCAGGGGAGAAACATCAGCACTACGCAGCGAGCACGTTTCGCCGCACCTGCGCAGCGCCGATTCGATACGGCAAATGGGTATGCGAAGCACCACGTGCACGCATAGATCGAGCAAGCCCTGCGCGTTATTTGACAGAAAACCCCTTTGCGCCAGGTGGCCGTCGCCGCCTCAGCGAAACGGCCGATACCGCCGCAAGCGCTGCACCGTGGGCGTATCGAGCAGTGGCCGCCGTTCGCCGCGCAGCGCGCCGGGACCTCGGCTGCCGGCCTCGCCGAAGCGCGCTTCGGCAGGATCGAACGCGACCCGGCTGCCGTCGCGCGCGGTGTAGTTCATCGGATCCCAGCCCTGCGCGTCGATATGGGCGTCCATCCAGCAGTCGATGAACGCGGCGCTGCCGCGCACGGCGGGATCGCCGTAGGAGCCGTCTGCGAACGTGCGCGTCGGTCGCCAGGGCCGGCCCAATGCCACGCTGGCCGCAGGCACTTCTGCCTCGCGCGAGAGGTTGCAGCGGCGTAACAGCAGGCCGACGGACTGCGTCGCGGGCGTCGAGGGTGCGGTCAGATATCCCTGGCGCTCCTTGCCGGGCCGGAAGCGGGAGACGATCTCGCAGTCGTCGAGCACGCATTCGCCCGCACCGAAGATGAAGTCCACGCTGCCACGCACGCGGCAGCGGCGCAGCCAGGTGCGGCCAGCCTCGGCGAACAAGGTGTCCTGGTGTCCGTCGATATCGCAGTCCTCGAGCACGGCCCGGTCCGAGCCCGCGTCCAGCATCAGCGCCACGGCCTGAGCGCCGTTGGCGCCGACGGTTTCGAGTACCGGTTTTTCCAGGTGCGCGCGGTAGTCGAAACGGTTCTCGAACGTCAGCGAGCGTGCGCGGAAACCGCTGGCCCGCACGATCACGCTGGCGCAGCCGAACGTGCCCCAGGGTTCACCGTCTTCGCGGCGATGACCGGCCGCGCGATCCGAGCCGATGCGGCAGCGCTCACGCTGCGCGCCGATCAGATGCACGTTTGGCTTGTCGACGACGAGCTTTTCATTCCAGACGCCCGCACCGACGGCGATCCGGAACGGACGCGTTCCCGCTGTCGGCGCCGCCGCGATCGCCGCGGAGAGACTGCCGTAGCGGAGCCCTCGCAGTGCGGCCTCGCCGTGCGCGACCACCGCATCGAACTGGTCCGCCTGCACCCGCAGGAGACAGCCCGGCAACGACAGCGAGGCCAGCGAGGAGGCCTGCAGCAGGAATCGCCGCCGTGGCAGGACGGGGCGGTTCATGCGAAGGGCGCCGTGTGCAGGCAAGGCGAAAAGGCCGCAGTCATGCGGCCCTTCGCTGTCGGCGCGGGACGCCGCGCTGTTCGCGGACGTCCCACGGCCGGAACCGCTGCTTCAGTTGCGAAAGCGCACACCGACGAAGAACTCGCGGCCGGTGTGGTCGTAGACCGAGCTGCGATCGCCGACGGAATCGACCCACTGGTCGTTGTATTCGTCCGTGAGATTGACCGCCTCGACCGTGAACTCGACATGCTCATTCATCTTCCACGTAGCGATGAAATCGACATTGGTGGTTCCCTTGGTGCCTTCCATGTCGTTGTTGTTGCGGCCGGGCACCGTGGTCAGATAGCCGTTGCGATACGCCGTCGACACGCGTGCGCTGAACTGGTCCTTCTCGAAGTAGAGCGTCGCGTTGTAGGCATTCTTCGACAGGCCGGTCAGGTTGGTCTTCAGCGAGTTCGCGCCGGTCGAGGTCACGTACTGGATCTTCGAGTCGACGTAGGTGTAATTGAGGATCGCGCCGAAATGACTCCAGAACCCAGGCAGAAAGGTGAACGGCTGCTGGTAGGACAGTTCGACGCCGCGCAGCTTGCCGCCCGGCGTATTGGTCGGGATGTTGAACTGGAAGTCGTCTGTCGGCAGCGCGCCGGTACCTTCGAGCAGGCTCGTGGGCAGACCCGAGGTGTTGAACGGCCGCGTCTCGCGGGAGGTCTGCACGAAGGACTCGATGTCCTTGTAGAAGATCGCCGCACCGAGCACCGACTCGGGTGCGAAATACCATTCCAGGCCCAGGTCGAAGGTTTTGGCACGAAACGGATCGAGGAACGGATCGCCGCCAGTCACGACGCGGTTGCCGCCGCTGACGCTGACACTGACGCCCGGCGTGAGGTTGCCCAGGCCTGGGCGCGACATGACTTTCGCCGCGCCGAAGCGGAGCAGCAGATCATCGGTCAGGTCCCAGGCCAGATTCAGCGACGGCAGCGTGTCGGAGTATTGGCGCTCGACTGTGGTCTGGGTCGGCCTGCCGTTGATGATCGCGAAGCCGGTCGATTCCTGTTCCGTGCGCACGTAGCGCACGCCGAAATTGCCGCGCAGCGGGATGCCGAAGGTCGATGTCTCGAAATCGCCCTGCAGCCAGCCGCCGCGGTCGCGCTCCTTGACGCTGCGGTTGTTGCCGATGGCGCCGGAGGCCGACGGCGACAGCGTGAACGTGCCCTGGCCGCCGTAGATGTCGAACAGCCGCGCGAACGCGTCGATGTCGGGAATCAGGAACGAGCTATCCGCGCCGCGCGGCAGGTCCAGTCCGTTGCCGAACACGAGCAGGCGCGTCAGGTCCGACAACGACGTACCGGCCGGCAAGTTGGGCACGCTGACTTCCGAGGCGCGGCGCGCTTCGAAGGTCGAGAACTTGTAGGCTTTGAAATCGAGGCCGCCCTTGACGCGGAACGCGGATGCTGCATCCAGCTCAAAGTTTATTTGTTGATTGGTAAACAGGTTTGCCGTCGCGTTCGGGCGCAGACGGATTTCCGACAGGCCGTTGGCGAAGCTCCAATTGTTCGGGTCGCGTACGTCAAAGCCGTAGTTGATCAGCGGCAAGCGGTCGTTGCCGCGGTAGTCCCAGGAATAGCCGTCGGTATTGGCGCGGTCCAGGGTCAACGTGGTCTGGATCGGATTGTCGAAGTCCGAGCGCGAATGGCCGATCAGCGCGTCCATGCGGAAGCTGTCGCTGAATTCGTGCTCGATGTTGAGGTTGCTCTGCTTGAAGGTGGTCGCCAGTTCGTCGTAGCGCGACTCGGAACGCACGTCCACGTCGTCAAAAACGCCGTAGACGAGATTGCCGTTGCTGCTGACCGCGCCGTCCCGCACGATGGTCTGCGGCTTGCCGGCCGCCCCCGCGCGGCTGAACGACACCGCTTCGAGGAAATTCTCCGTACGCTTGGCGTCGAAGTCGGCATACAGCAGGTCGAGTGAAACCAGGGTGCTGTCGGCAGCCTGCCACTGCAGCGCGCCGGTGAGGCCGAGGCGCTCCTGTTCGTGTTCCAGCACGCCGTAGCGCGGGATGCGCGGATGGAAGGTGGTGGCCAGCCTGGCCGGCGCGTAGGGCGAGGCGCTGTTGAAGCCGCCGCTGCTCGTGCCGTTGTCCCAGCGCACGGTACTCGCGCCTTCCTGGGTCAGGCTGCGGTCGCTGTAGGCGACCGAGAACAGCGCGCCAAAGCGGCCGTCGAAGAAAGTGTTGGCGATAAGCGCCGAGGCGCGTGGATTGGTCTCGTCGGCCAGATCGTTGTAGCCCATCTGCGCCGAGCTGACGAAGGTGAAGCGGTCGAAATCGAACGGCCGCGGGGTATGCAAGTCGACCGTCGCGCCGAGCGAGCCTTCCTGCACCTCGGCCGATGCTGTTTTGTGTACTTCAATGCGATTAAACAGCTCCGAGGCGAAGACGTTGAAGTCAAAGCCGCGGCCACGGTTGTTGCCACCGGACGAATCGGTGCCGCCCGTGGTGGACAGGCCTTCCATGCCGTTGATGCGCACGCGGGTAAAGTCCGGACCGAGGCCACGCACCGAGATCTGGCGCCCCTCGCCCGCATCGCGCGCGATCGAGATACCCGGTATGCGCTGCAACGACTCGGCCAGGTTCAGATCCGGGAACTTGCCGATGTCCTCGGCCATGATCACGTCCGTCTGGGTCGTGAACTCGCGTTTGGCTTCAAGCGCCTTGACCAGGCTTTGCCGATAGGTCACGACGATTTCGTCGAGCCGGTCGGCATCACCGCCGCTGCCGCTCTGCGCCTCTGTCGTGGCGGCCGCGTCGGTCGTCGTATCGACGGCGGCTTCCGTCGCCGCGGACGGCGCGGCGTCCGGCTGGGTCGGCTCGGCCGCGAACAGCCGCGCCGGCAGCCCATACAGGGAAATCAGGATCGCGCCCGAAAGCGTGGTCAGCAATGGACGACCGGTACGGCTGATGCGGGTTCCCACGTCTACTCCCTCCTGATAGATAGCAGGTCCGCACGCACATCGGCAGCGCGGAAAATTCTGATGACACCGGTGGCAATTTCGGCTAGTTGTTACACATGACACCGGTGGACAAGAAGCCTAGCAAACACCGCAGCGCAGCAACAAGACGAGCAAAACCGGCACTTCGACGCCGCCACACGCTCCGTATCTCCCCTGAATTTCTTGCCATACCACAATGCACACCTATCGTTTTCAACAATTTATGCAACTAGTCCCGACACCACCGCAGGCGTTGTCCTGCGCTACGGCATGGACACTGCACTGCAGCACGCTGCTCCCTCAGCCGCCGGCAGCACTCTCCGGCCGGCATGCCTAGACTTCCGATTTATCCCGAGGATCCCCTATGTCCGCACCCGTTCTTTGCTTTGGTGAGGTGCTGTTGCGCCTTTCCAGCCCCGGCCACGAGCTGCTGCTGCAATCGCCCTGCCTGCAGGTGCACGTCGGCGGCGCCGAGGCGAATGTCGCGATAGCCCTTGCCGGCTTCGGCCACGCCACCGCCTGCGTCGGCATCGTCGCCGACAATGTGCTGGGGCGCGCCGCCGCCGGCGAACTGCGTCGCCACGGCGTCGACACCACGCGTCTGCGCTACGCCGGCGGCCGAATGGGACTGTACTTCCTCGAGACCGGCGCGCTGCAACGTTCGAGCGAGGTGCTCTACGACCGCGCCGATTCGGCGTTCGCGCGCTGCACCGCCAGCGACTACGACTGGACGGCGCTCCTCGCCGGCGCGCCGCTGCTGCACCTGTCCGGTGTGACACCGGCCCTGGGCCGCGCCTGCGCCGATGCAGCGATCGCCGCCGCACGCACGGCGCGCAAACTGGGTATTCAGGTCGTGTTCGACGGCAACTTCCGCGCAAAGCTGTGGCAGGCCTGGGACGGCGACTCCGCGACGATCCTCGGCGAGATCCTGGCCTGCGCCGACACCGTCTTCGCCGACCACCGCGACATCGCCGTCGTGCTGCGTCGCGAATTCGCCGCAACCGCGACCGACAGCGTCGACCGCATCGCCGCCGACGCCGCCTTCGCCGCGTTCCCGCAGATCCGCCGCATTGTCAGCACCCGGCGCGAACAGCACAGCGTGGACTGCCACGATCTGTCAGCACAGCTATTCACGCGCGAACGTAGCTGGCAGATCCCGGCGCAGCGCCTCGACGGCATCGTCGACCGCATCGGCGGCGGCGACGCCTTCGCCGCCGGCGTTCTGCACGGACTTCTGAGCGGACAGGACGAAGAACACAGCCTGCGTTTTGGCCTTGCGGCGGCATGCCTCAAACATTCCATACCGGGTGACTTCCTGAGCCTTCCGGTCGAGCGCGTGGAGCAGCTTCTCGGCGGTGCGCGGTTTGACGTGAGGCGTTGAGGCCGTTCGCTGCGCCGCCGCCCAAATCCTCGTGTCGTTGCCGTTGCTCATGCCGGTGCTCCACGAGATCGGGCACCGGCGTGACCGTGATCAATGACGGCTGCGGCAACGTCACCTGCCGCTGAGGCGACTGCCAGCGCAACGGTACCGTCAGCCGCACGAAACCCGAAAGGCACTGACTTAAGCCCCGTCATCCGTGCCTAGGCGGGGATGACGAAAATCGGGATGCCGCGCTCAAGTCAGTGCCATTCGCATAAGACCCGGCTCGAACAGTCCCTGCCATGTGCTGATCGGCGCAACCATCGCCGCATCGTGCTCGTGTCTGGGCTTTGCCGCGGGCGTCCGGCCTGCCGGCACTCAAGCGGCCACCGCCGGCGGTCCGCGTAGTGCGCCGCCTGCGCAGCGCGTCCATGGCGTCGTCGCCGCCGGCGCGATGGGGCAGGTGGGCCGAATCGCCCTCGCCTTCAAGCCAAGCCTGGCGGGCACGGTGCAGGCGCGGCCTGCGCTGCTGCGGCGCGATGGCTTGCTCGTACACGCCGTCGAGCCACAGCATGTGGAAACGCACGTTGAGGTTCAGCGCGCTGCCAAAGTGCTGGATCAGGGTTGCCGCGCCGCGCTTAGCGCTGGCCTGACGAGGCGCCGCGGTCAACAGGGAAAAACACTGGCTTGCGGCGCTGCCGATCCGCGGCTCAACCTCCACGCGCCACATGAAATGGCGCAAAAACACGCCGCTTTCTGGGATGCGCGGTCGATACAGGAGTTCTGGACCGGCCATTCGTTCCTGCGTCCCGATGACAGCAATCTGCTGTCCTACGGTCCGGTTGAGCGCCTTACCCAGCCGTCGGGCCAGGACGCCACACGTTACGCCGCCTTGCTGCGTAACGCCGACGCGAATGACGGCGGCATCCGCGCACGGCATGATGCCTTCGGTCTGCAGGCGGGCGATCTTGCGGAGCAGCTGCCGGGGCCGGGTCCCTGGGAGCCAACGCCGTCGTCCGGGGCTGCTGTGGAAGCACAGGCCGTGTCGCGTGCGCGGGAGCTTGCGCCGACTCTGCCGCCTCTGGACGAGGCAGAGGATCTGCCGCGCTGAACGCTGACTCCGGCCGGTATCATCGAATTCATCCGCGCTGGCGCTATTCCCAGCGCCTCCTGACCGTTGCACTATTGATCACGCTGCCAATCTCAAGCAGTGCCAGTACTGGTGTGGTCATTACAGTGCATGGAGCAGCGAGTCATAAACCCGTCGCCTTCCTTGATGGCAGTCGCGGCAATCAGGTTCTTGAATATGCGGCCAGCGACCGTCAGCTTTCTACTGATCATTGCCGCCACCGAGGCTTGCGCAACGCAGGCTCAGATGGATTGCAACGATCAGGTGGTTCAATACAGCGACTCTGACTACATGCCATTGGAGAGCCACGTTTCCGTCGAGGCCCTGCCGAAAAGACCTGCTGGCGTACTTCGCGAAGAACGTTCAGGGTTCACGCCAGAGTCACTTCACCGAACGGCTGCATTCAACCGCGTCGTCATTGCCGACACAAAAAAACCCGGACCCTACACCAATACCATCGACGTCTTTTCAACAAAGGGTGTTCCCGTATCCTGGCGCATTCAGATATCAGATCTCAAGGACAATGCTCGCCTCAAGTGGATCAACGAGGACCTCCTTTTTATACAAGCCTGGTGGGGAAGAATCGTGTCCACTGATCTGATCTTTGAGGTCAGCTCCGGCCGCTTCATCTATGCCAAGGAGGCGAACTACGGGCTGCTCATTCAGCCGTGCGGAGAACCTGAGCCCGACGTCCGGTGAGCTGGCCGCCGGCCAGCTCCTTGCACCAATCGGGACACTCTCTTGATGCAGCTCAGCTGCACGCAACTCCTCATTGGCGGCATCAACACGCATGCGTGCGTCCGCACCACCGTGGTGGACGCGTATCAGCGCGACTATGAGGTCATCCCGGCAAGTGACTGCATCGCATCACATGACAAGGAGCACCACGACGTCACATGTCGCTACATGGATGGCAAGCTCGGGCGCGGCATGACCAATAGCCAAATTTTTGCTTGGCTGGCGCAAGCCGCGCCCAGCAATTCTTTCAAGCCAGACCCGCCTACCGGGCTGGCCTGATTCAGGAGGGTTCGATGGACAGGCTCGACAAGTCCCAGAGAAAGGCGAAACGGAATGCGTGGCGGCAAAGCGAGCATCGAAAGGCGCAGGCCGCGTACCCCTTGCCCGATGCGCGGCTGGAGACATTCTTCGGGCTGCTTGAGGCCCTCCGGTCGGAACACGGGTGTTTCCACGACATCCGCCATGCCTTGGCGGTATCCGGACAGCTTGGTCTGTCCGAAGCAGAGACAGACGCTTTGCTGGACTGGTGCAACGCACATGGCGGCTACTGCGACTGCGAGATTGCGGCAAACACATTCATGCACTGGCACGAGACACGCGCTCGTACCTGACAGGCACTCGATCCAGCGTTGCCTCGCAGAGCGGCCGGGCTTGGGTATCAGAGGAGAGAATGCGCCCACCGGTGCTTCACTCACCGGGCTGTTCATAGAACCTGTCGAACGACCAGTCTATGGGGCGCCTGCTCGTAGGAGGGAGGTCGGAATACGCGGTTGGCATCGCGCATTGGTTTGGGATAACTCTGATTGCGTAGTTGGGAGGAGCGTCTGCATACTCAGCGCGAAGCCCAGGATTATGGGTAAACGTAGTTAGGCGGCTATGCGAGCACTTCCTTGTCCACACTGCAATTCTCCGTTGAGGTTTTCGTGGGCCGACTTCATTTTTCTCAGCAGTCGCGGTCGCGCGCTGCTCTTTTGCCTCAGCTGCAAGAAGAAGTGCACCACAAGCTCGGCCACTGAAATGTGGTCTTTTTTTGCCAGCCTCCTGGCCGTCGGCGTTCCAATCTATGTTTTTTTCTTTTTTGGACTCTTGTCGCGCCAGGACAGGGCTGCGGCTATTGTCATAGCCGCTGCGATTCCGGTGTCGATGTTGGTCCGCGCATACTTTACAGAGCGGTTTGCCGATGAGCTTGTGACGTACTGACTCGCCCTCCACCAATTTCTAAAAGCGGACGCTGCGTCTGCTCCGCAGTGCGACTCAAGTCAGGTGCTAGGGCGCGGGGCCGGTGGCTGCTTTCGTCCACATCACCGATGGACGTGACGTTGCCGCCATTTGGTGAAACGGGCTCAAGTTGCCTCGCGCCAACGGTAGCCAATAAGGGGCGGTCGTTCGGTGTCTTAGCGCTGCCTGCGGGCTCTGCGCAGCTCGTTCCATGCCGCCGGCCGGCAAGGTGGTGCAGCTCGGCGAGATGCTCAAATTCGTTACACTTCGTTCCGCTGGCTACACCAATGCGCGCCGTTCAGTGCTGCGCAAGTACTCACACATCAATGACTGCCCATGTCTACTCGCCGCGTTAAGACATTTCGAGGGAGCTGCCACTGCGGTGCCGTGCGTTTCGAGATCGACACCGATTTCCCCGAACTCACCACTTGTGACTGTTCCATTTGCAAGAAGAAGAACGCGCTGATGGTCAAGGTTCACGAGAGCTCGTTCCGCCTGCTCTCCGGGGAAGATGCCCTGACCGAGTACCAATTTCACACCAAGACTGCACGCCACTTCTTCTGTAAGGTCTGTGGCATCTATCCCTTCCATCGGAAGCGTGTCACGCCTGACAACTTCGGGGTCAATGTGCATTGCCTTGAGGACGCGGACTGGGTGGGGGTGCCGGTGCGTCGCACGGTCGGCGCTTCCATGCCCTGAGCCCGGCGGTGTCATGACCGGAATCTTTGCAAGCAGGTGATGTGTGATGGAGCTAAATCAGGGGTCGTGCTTGTGTGGTTCGGTGCAGTTTGAAGTGCGCGGGCCTTTTGAGCACTTCTTTCTCTGTCATTGCACCTATTGCCGCAAGGACAGCGGCTCAGCGCATGCTGCCAACCTGTTCTCGTGTGAGGCTGCGCTGCACTGGAAAATCGGCCGGGAGTTGGTCGCCACCTTCCAGTTACCCAACACTCGGCACGTGAAGTCCTTCTGTACAATTTGCGGCTCTGCTTTGCCACACGTTGCAGGTAGTGCCGTGGTTGTACCGGCCGGGTGTCTGGATTCAACGCCTGCCATAGCACCGCAAGCGCATCTCTTTGTGGATAGTCGCGCCGCGTGGGATCGCGAACTTGAGTGGATTCCTGCATTCAGCACAGTGCCATCGGCGTAGGTATTTTCCGGGAAGATCATCTTCCGTCTGCGCATACAGTCACGCGTAGTTGCCCTTGACACCATATTCCTGGGGTTTGCCATGTCAGATGCCAACGCACACGAATTCAAAGAAGGCGAGGTCTGGACGTATCGCACGCGTCCGGGTGAGTCGACCTCAACGCTCCTGATCAACAAGATCGAGTCAAAGCTGAATTTCGGGCAGGTCTTTCACATCAGCGTCCGCGGGGTCAGCATCAAAAATCCTCGCGCGCCTGGCGGCGTCACAACGAACCTTCCGCATTTCCCGGTATCAAGGAAAACCTTGGAGGACAGCGCGCTTGAACTCGTTCGTTCCGAAGTACCTGATCCGTGTTACCTGGAGGGCTATGAGCAGTGGAAACAGGCCTTCGAATCGGGCAAGGCTGGCGTCTTCACCATCTCGGTGGCCGAGATCGTCGGCGTGATCGAACAGACGGTGAACCGGTGAGCCTGCGACCTGCGCCGTACTTGCCACTGGGCAAACGTCCGGCATGAAGCGATGGCTGATCCTGTGGGTCTACCTTGCCGGCGCCATTGCCCTGGCGGGCGTCGCGATCCACCTTGGCGCCATCCTCGGCGGGCCAGCGTGGTACGCCTATTTTGGCGCGCCGCCAGTGGTCGTCGAATCCGCCCGGTCTGGCACCCTGCTGGCGCCTATTAGTGCAGCGTCCATCGCAGGAGCGATGGCAATTTGTGCCGCTTATGCATTCTCTGCGGCGGGCAGCATCCAACCCTTGCCACTCCTGCGGCTAGTGCTTGCAATAATTGCCACCATTTGTCTTCTTCGTGCCCTGATTCTCGCTCCTCTGGCCATATTGCACCCGGAGTTGCGCAATACGTTCGAGGTTGTTGCGGCCATGGTCTGGGGGTTGGCAGGCGTCGGTTTCGCTTTGGGTCTTGCCGTAGCGACTAGGCGGCCAGTCACTGGCAACCGTTAGCAAAAAGACGACGGACGGTCTCCGAAGAGCTCCGGGCATATGTGAGCTGAATGCTTTCGCTGATACGCCGCGGTGACTCGCCCCTCCATCGGGCGGACGCCGAGAAGCCTTTGCCCTCAGACCAGTGTTCACGATCAACGTCAGGTTCCGGAATTCTCCCTTCAGGCCAGGATCACCGCCATGTACATTCCGCCAGGTTTCAACACCGTTACGCCCTACTTCTTCGTTGAGGATGCAGAGCGGTTCATATCGTTCCTGGTCAACGGGCTTGCCGGAGAAGAGACCTGCCGCACCCTGCAAGCTGATGGAAAAGTCCAGAACGTCCAGGTCAGGCTCGGAACGTCAACGGTCATGATCAGCGAGGCGTCGACGCACTACCCGCAGATGGGTTGTGCCTTCTACCTGTATGTCGCCGATGCGGATGCGGCGATGAAGCGCGCTCTCGACCATGGCGCACGGTTGGAGATGGATGTTGCTGACATGCCCTACGGGGACAGACAGGGCGGTGTCCGGGACGATCACGGAAATATCTGGTGGATCTCGCAGCGGACAGTTGAAGAGCCGTATTCGCCATGAGCAGCATGCGAGCATTGAAGTTCGGCCATTCTGACGGGCAGTCGTTTGGTGCGAAAGGTTTTTGTATAAAAAATAATATTGCAACTTCACAGATCACGCCGTATTTCTGCCAGGAGGATTCCCATGTCACAGGTCGCTAAAGGTGATTTTGTCGTCAAGTTGCAGCCACTGGCCGTGGAGGGGCAGCCCGAGGGCTCAAAGATTGCGCGGATGGCCATCGACAAGGCGATCTCCGGCGATCTTGTCGCTACTACAACAGGTCAGATGCTCAGCGCGCAGACTGATATCAAGGGGTCAGCGGGTTACGTAGCCATCGAGCGGGTGGAAGGCACACTTCACGGCAGGCACGGGACTTTCATTCTCCAGCACAGTGGGAGCATGAATCGGGGTGAGCCCAGCCTCAGCGTTTCCGTGGTCCCGGACTCGGGTACCGGAGAGTTGACAGGCCTGGCCGGCGAGTTCCGCATCATCATTGCCAATGGCCAGCACAGCTACGAGTTCACCTACACGCTTCCCTAGCAAGGCGTTGCCCGTAGCGCGTACAGGCTTGTGCGCTGATCGGTGCGCGAACTCGGGCTGACCCTGTTCCCGGAAGGGGCCGGCCGGTTGTCTTCATCGGTGAGACATCCACCGGTTAACTTGGGCACTAACGGATCTCGATGGCGGTGAGAGATCACACCGATGAAACAGTGTTTGCTGGTGGTCAAATGGCAATCCTGAGCCAGATGATCACTACGCCGTTCAATTTCTACATGACGCGAACCGTCTCTGGCGCATCGCCTCCGAGTAGGAACACGATTCTGAAAGCGACAGATCGACGAGAGGAAGTTTCTGTGAACGGTGGTGAACCCCGTCAAGTACTGTCTCGGTGGCAGCGCATTGCGGGCGGCATAGTGGTTCTCGCGACGGGCGTCGTTGTCGCTGTGCCCGTTCTATGGGTGTTTTGTCCCAACCTACTTACGGGCTCTCGGCGTATTGAAGGTTTAGCAGTCTGCGTTCTTGTTGCGAGTTTGGTCGTCTCCGGTGCGGGCGGGTTGATCATGAGTGCGATGACCAGAAACCTTTGGTGGCTCCTGACCCTGCTCGCCACCGGTGGAGCAGTGGTGTTCTGGTTTCTGATCGGCGCGGCGATGGGGGCGTTGATGCATTAGCGATGAAGTGCTGCTGCAACCAGTTGTCGATTCATCGTGCAATGAGTGAGGGCTCGAAGATAGAAGGCAGAAAACCGCATGTCGGGACTTCTTAGGCCCCTAGTCATGTTGTCGCCCCAATGGCGGTTGCGTACACACTCACGCCGTATGCTCCAGTTGCCGGTCACGCCTTTCTTCCTTCGCGCGTTGCGCTGAAGTCTCAGGTCGAAGCACAACCATGATCCAGGCATTGTTCGTACTCATCTTGGCCAGTGGTGCCACGGACTGCCGGATGGCGGCGCAGAGTGTTCATCTGGAGAGCTTCGGAGAGCTGGCAAAGTCCCTAGCCAATTTGCCTATTCCGCGACGACTGCCGCCGGCCGGGGGCGGAATAATCAGTTTTGAGATCGCTGAGGATGGACGAGCGCGCGCGATCAACGTCGAGTGCCGGTCATCGGAGCTGACAGGAAACTTCCTCAAAGGGTTGATCTCAGCGACACGTTTTCAGGCACCCGCCAAGGTGCAGCGAGGGATTCGCCAAAGGGTTGGGCTGAACGTGGATATTGCAGAGGGCGACAATGTGAAGGTCAGCGTGACGGATTTTCCCCGCCGCAGCAACAACGATTCTGGGTGATGGCAAAGCGAGAAATGTAGCCTCGTCTGGCGACAAATTTGGTTCGATTGTGGCTGCAACACGACGCTGTTCTGTTGCAGCGGGAGCGGCCCACAGCTGTCGAAGTATCCCTTCTTCTGGACGAACCTTTTCGCCTGATAGCGGTCGTCATCGTGGATCGCCACGCGGAACGGGATGAGCCTGTTTGAAAGACGTTAATGCGAAGTGGTCTATTCATGGCGCAGGTGAAACATCGTTCTCGTGACGCACCAGGAACCTCAACGGCACGGCCGGTGGTCCAACCTGATGAATCAGTGGGCTATCGCGCTCTGCGCGACGACGTGAACGAATACGGTGGCGTGTGGAACTCGTGTTCGCGGGAAGCCGCCGTGGCCCATGGCGGTGCAACCGCTGTGCTAAGTTTCCGCCCGCTCCGTCAACGACGGGCGTGATTTTCGGTGAGTACACAGAAAACGACGCGGTGAAAGTTTCGCAGGGGATTAGTATGACGGAAGTGGTGAATTTTACTAGTGTAAAAATATCACAACAGTCACCGGCGCCGCTGTTGGCACGGGGCTGGCACGGCTCTCGCTCTGGCCTCGTCGCGGCGACTTTCGCCCTGATTACCGTGTTTGCTGGCCTCAGTGCACCGCTACAACCGGCGCGGGCTTCGGCCCAACTCGTTGGCTGGGGCGTGGAGACCCCGGCGCTGGTACCGTTGTCTGGTCTGGCACCACAGAATCCGAACATCGTGCTGCAGGACCTGCCGGCGCACGATGCCACTGTGGGCACCCTGGCCGGCGACGCCATGGCCGAAGGCGGTGCAGCCACCTATTCGATTCCACTGACCGTGCCACCTGGGCGCAAGGGCATGCAGCCGTCGCTGTCGCTGAGCTATTCCAGCCGCAGCGGTGCCGGCACGGCGGGCATGGGTTGGTCGCTCAGCGGCCTGTCGTCGATTCACCGCTGCCCGCGCACGCCCGAACAGGATGGCGAATCGCGCGCCGTGCGCGGCGACGGATCGGATCGCCTCTGTCTGGATGGCATGCGTTTGCTCGTGGTCAACGCGTCCACCCTGGCCCCGGTGGTGGGACAAGCGGGCTATGGCGGGAACGGCGCGGTCTACCGCACCGAAATCGACAGCTTTGTGCGGGTCACGCAATTCGGTGCGGCGCTGTCGGGTGCCGGCAGCTGCTTCAAGGTCGAGACCAAGTCCGGTGTCGTGCGCTATTACGGCGGTACACAGAACGGCAGCAGTTGCAGCAGTGATGCGGTGGTCGTGCCGGGTGGTGCCACGGCGCCACTGTCCTGGATGCTGCGGCGGGAAAGCGACCCGCTGGGCAACAGCGTGACCTACAACTACGCCACCCAGGCGGCCGGCGAAGTGCTGCTGCAAGGTGTGCAGTACACCGGCTATGGCAGCGATCTGGGTGATCGCTCGGTAACCCTGGTCTACGAGCAGCGGCCGACCACAGACCAAACTTCATCCTATGTAGCCGGCGGCATCACCCGGCAGACGCGACGCCTTTCGGCCATCGGCACGCATGACGGCGGCCAGACGGTGCGCAGCTACATCCTGGATTACCGCACCAGCACCTACAGCGGCCGCAGCCTGCTCGATCGCGTCACCGAATGCGGCTATGCACCGGGCAGCTCGACACCGGTCTGCCACCCCCCGACCTCGTTCACCTATGCCGACAGTGCGGCGCAGCGCTGGCCGCACGAGTTCAAGCGCCTGACGCTTCCGGGCCTGGTATCCGCGCAACTGGCACAACCCGATGCCACGCATGCCACGGAACCGCCGCTGGGACCACGGTTTGAAACGACCCCGCCAGCGCCGGAGGCGAACGAGGCGCGGCCTTCGACCGTGCGTGAAGTCGGTGACTTCGACGGCGACGGCGCGCGTGAACTGGGCATCTCCCACTTCGACGGCAGCGGCACTCTTAAGCACTACCTCGCGGCCTTTACCGCCGACCGGCAGCTGCGTGGCGTGGTTGATGCGGATACGGGGCTCGGCGTGCAGGGTGTGCTGTCGGCGGCAAGCCAACTGGCCGATGTCAACGGCGACGGCCGCACCGACGTCATCGGCCGGCGTACCGTTGCCGGCCAGCGCAAGATAACGGTCGGTGTCTGGACCACGAACGGCAGCACGATCTGGCTGGCCGGCAACTTCACGCTTTACGACCTTGCGATTCCGTTGCCGAGCGTGACGACGTCCTTCCCGGCCGGTTGCGAAAGCGCGTCGTTCGCCGACATGAACGGCGACGGACGTGCCGACCTGCTGCTGGAAGTGCCCAGCAGCATGGCGTGCGGCACGGTGGCCAATCCCTTCCCGCCGTATGAGCTGCGTATCTACCTCGGCCAGGCCGGCGGCGACCCGCTGGTGCCTGCGTTCAACACCACACCAACGGTAACCCGCGCCCTGGCCAATGTGCTGGGCAGCAACGGTGCGGTGCATCGTGAAAGTGTGACTCTGATGGATTTCGATGGTGACGGCTTGCCCGATGCCTTGGTATCCCGGCCGGCGGATCAGACTGAACAGAACCGCACGCTCAAGCTCTGGTTTGGCCGCAATGTCGGTGGCACCTATTCGCTCGGTGGAGTGAATCAGGAGATCGGCTCCATAGCAGGGTTTGCCAACCCGCCTCTGAGCAGCGACGAGACTCACAAGCAGGCTTATACGCAATGGGCCGATATCAACGGTGACGGCCTGCCCGACTGGATCGCCGCCGTGATCTCGCCCAGCGACAGCCAGGGCTACTGGGCCGTACGTCTGAACCAGGGCGGTGTGCTCGGTGCTCGCATGATGACCAGCAGCCGGCGTGGGCTGGAACGCTGCATCAACGATCCACGTACGAACACCACGAACAACAACTGTTCGACACGCTGGCAGCCGGTGTTCGGCCGGCTGATGCAAACCACGGATGTGGACAGTGACGGCCGCGCCGATCTGCTGCTGCCGCGTGCGTTCGCCGCGCGGCTGTGCATTCGCCGGACGGCAGCCGATCCGCTCGATCCGGGCAATGAGATTTACGAATACTGGTGCCCGGAAAATCCCCAGACGGGCGAACTGGACCCCGCCCCGGCCGGTCTGCTGGTCAGCCCGCGCGACAAGTATTACGGCCTCTATGCACCGGGCGGGAACGCCCTGGACGGCAGCCAGGCTGGCCGCTACGGTGGCGACTACGACCCGAACGCCTATCTGCTGGATGCGCTGCGTTTCGTGCAGACTGGTGACAACAGCTTCGAGGTCGAGCAGAACGCGACCGATATCGTGCGTGGCCAGACCAGCTTTGATCTCTACGGCGACGGCCTGGCTGATCAGATCAGCTATATCGGCAATCCCTATGTGCCCTCGCAGACCCTGCCCAGCCTGGACGCGGTGGCATTGACCGGTGTGGGCCTGGGGCCGACAAATCTGCCCGACGGCACGCCGGTGGCGGATCTGCAAACCCAGCGCCTGTCCTATGTCAGCGAAAACATCGGCGTGGGCCGTCTTTCCTCGGCCGCGCTGACAGCCGCGCCGCGCCCAGCCATGCCCGAGGCGGCCGGTGATCTACCACGCTTGCCGGAACTGATGACCGGTGCCAGCAATGGCCTGGGGGATACCGCGAACTGGACCCACGTTCCGCTGAGCGCAGGCCTCTCAGTGGCCGGTCTGACGGTGGCCGGACAGCCGTTCTACAGCATTCCCGCCCAACGCTATACCGACGCACGGCACCACTACTTCGCTTCATCCATGCCGGTGGTCTATGCCCTGGCCCGCAGCAACGGTATCGGCGGCAACAACGGGGCACGCACCCAGGTATTCACCTATGCCGAGGCCATGCTCAACCACCAGGGGCGCGGCTTCCAGGGTTTCCGCCAGATCGCGGCGTATACGGCGACCAATGACCAGGCCGCCGGGCGTGAATTGCGCACATTGACAACTTTCCACCAGAAATTCCCGCTGACCGGCAAGACCGCCTCCGTCGCCGTAGCGCCGAGCAGCCAGCCCAGCTCACCGATCACGCGCGAGGTGCAGACCTGGCGTTGCACACTCGGCGCCTCGCAGCGACAGATCTGTCCGGGCGATGGCGCATCCCCAGCGGCACCGCAGCGCGATACGGTGTATTTCCCCTATCTGGACCGCGAACTCGCAACGAATTACGACCTGGTGCAGGCCGAGGGCGGCGCTGTTGTGCCACTCAGCGAAGTTGAGACCCTCAACGCTGCCAGCAGCAGCACGACGACATCGGGCTGGGACGCCTACGGCAACCTCAAGGATCAGGTCGTCATCCGCCGCGACCTGGGCAACGGCATCTATCCGGAAGGGCGTCTGATCGAGGAACACCGGCGCACGACCACGCGCAGTTACACGGCGAATACCACAAGCTGGTACCTCGACCGCTTGGCCAGCGAAACGGTGACCAGCTCGATCAGCTACAACACCGACCATAGCCTGCCGGCCGGCGTCAGCGCACCAGCGCTGACACTGACCACGAGCTACACCTGGAACGACGACCACACGCCCAGCCGCCAGACCCTGCAGCCCGGTGTAGCCGGCCAGGAAGCTACCACCATCTGGTGCTACCGCACGGCGAGCGCGGATTGTCCCTCGCCACCGGCAGGGACGAACTACGGCCTACCCAGCAGTGTCGTGGTCAGTGCACCGGATGCGGGCGCGGCACGGCGTACGAGCTTTGGGTATTCCAAGAACGGCACGGCCGCCGCCACTGACGGTTACTTCGTGTTGACCACGACCAATGCCCTGGGCCACGTGACAACCAGCGAGCGGCGTGCCCGCGACGGCGAGGTCTCGCGCCTGATCGCCCCCAACCTGACGTCCGTCGGCAACCAGATCGACGCGTTCGGGCGCACCGTGCTGACCGAAGCGCGCGGCAGCAACAATGCACTGATCGAACCGGAAACCCGCACCGCACTGACGCGCTACACCAGTGGGCGCTGTTCCGGCGAAGTCGGTGCCGTCGGCGGCGGCGGCGAGACACAGGCGGCTTATTGCTCGACCACGGTCAAGGTGGGTGCGCCCAGCACGCTGAGCTGGCACGACCGCCTGGGCCGCGTGGTCAAGACTGCGCAGCGCGGGTTTGACGGCCGCTTTATCGTCAGCAAGACCGAATACGACCTCATGGGCACGGTGCAGCGGCAGTCGCGGCCGCGTTATGCCGATGCAGCCGGCGATCAATGGCAGACCTTCAGCTACGACCGCCAGGGCCGTGTGCTGCGCCAGGTGGACCCGGCAGCGGATCTGGCCGCAGGCAACGGCGACCGGCTGACCAAGCACACCTACGCCAGCCGGCGCACGACTACGCGCGTGCAGGACACGGGGCTGAGCGAAGCCGCGCCGTGTGCGGCCAATACAGCCTGCTACGAAACGCGCAGCTATAGCAGTGTGCTGGGCGCCGTCCTGCATACCGTCGATGCCGGCAATGCGGCGACGCGGACCTGGGTCGATGCGAATGGCAAGACCGTCGGCATCCAGGATGTCGAAGGCGTGCTGACCCGGGCTAGCTTCGATGCACGCGGCCGGCGCACGCAGAGCGTCGATCCGGATCAAGGCACGTGGAACTTCGTCACCAATGGCCTGGACGAACCCGTATCGCAGCGCGATGGACGCGGTGCGGTCATGGCCATTACCCAGCGCGATGTGCTGGGCCGGGTGCGCCAGCTGACGCATACCCCGCCACAACCCGTGCCCACCGGCATGACGAACGAGGTGCTGGTGGACGAATGGTTCTACGACCCGGCCAACGGCGCCGGCCAGCTCGACAGCGTACTGCGCAAGCGCGGCGGTACGGCCGCCAGCGCAGTACAAGTGTGGAAAGAGAGTTATGGCTACGAACCGGCCACGCGGCGCCCAGCCACGATCACCAGCACCCTGGAAGGTGAAGCGGGTACCTGGACCAGTAGCGTGAGCTATGACACCAGCGGCCGCGAAGCGACACGTAGCTACCCCAGCGGACTGGTCGTGCGCACCGACTACACGAGTTATGGCCACTTGCGTCAGCTCAGCAACCACACCAGCGGTGCGACTTTCTGGAGTGCCACCGCCGCCGATGCCTGGGGCAAGGTCACGACCGAGGCCTTCGGCAACGGCCTGACCGGCACCCATGTCTGGGCTGGTAGCACGGGCCAGGCCAAGCAACTGGAATGGAGGAGCGGTGCCACCACACTCGAACGTTTCGATTACAACTACGATGCGCTGGGCAATCTCAAGACCCAGCAGCGTATTGGCATCGTGGAAAGTTATACATATGACCCGCGCCAGCGCCTGACCACGACGACGCTATCCAGCGGCGGCAGTGTCAGCTTCGGCTATTCGGCCTCGGGCAATCTGCAGCGCAAGACCGACTTCAGCGCCGGCGGCAATGCCTACAGCTATGGCGGCAATGGCTGCGGTCCGCACGGTGCCAGCAGTGTCATCATGCCGCTGGGCAACACGGTCACCTATGCCTGCGATGCCAACGGCAATGTGATCGGCGGCAGCGCACTCACCGCCACCTTCGATGCGGAAAACCGGCCCCGCAGCATCGTGCGCAGCGCCAGCGGCTCGGGTGGCAATAACGACCTGATCTTCCGGAACGGCTTCCAGCCTGGCGCGGCACAAACCGGCACCAGCTCGGCCAATGACGGCAGCATGAGTTACGCCTACGACGCCAAGGGCGGCCGTTATGTCGAGATCGCCACCAGCCGCACCACGCGCTACGGTCCCAATGGCTACGAGAAGGTCATAGCCGGTAACGTCACGCACCGGCATGAACTGGGCCCGGTTATCGTGGCAAGGGTCGGCAGCACCGATACCGTGAGTTATGTGCTGCGTGATCGCCTGGGCTCCACCATTGCCATTGCAGACACTGCCACCACACTCACCGAGCGGCGCCAGTTTGATGCCTTCGGTAAGGCTCGGAATGCCGACTTCACGCCCCGCCCCGCCGGACAAGCCAATCTCAGCGCCACCAATCGCGGCTTTACTGCCCACACACAGGCCGACGAGGTCTGGCTGGTGCATATGAACGGCCGCGTCTATGACCAGAACCTCGGCCGTTTCTTAAGTGTCGATCCCATCGTCCAGGACGGTGGCAGCCAGGCGTTGAATCCCTACAGCTATATCCAGAACAACCCGCTTAGCGGCAGTGATCCGAGTGGCTATGCGAGTGAAAAGGACGAATGCGCAGGCACCAAGTCCGGCGGCTGCACGGTTCCCGTGACCAAAGCAGTCACTCTGACTGGCAGTCACATCAAAGGAGCCTCCCAGGGCCTAAACAGCTCAGGTGGGTCCAGTCTCAGCGTAGTCGGCGTGAATCCAACGCCGGGCGGCCAAGCTGAGCTGTCAGTCGCACTCGCGGGTTCAAGTAGCGGCTACGTAGTGCAGGCGAGTGTGATTGAGAAGGCAGCGGGGGCGATTGCGGCGGATCAGGGATCTCTGCCAGAAAAAACTCCAGCAGTCCAAGATCGTCCTGCATCGAACTCTCCGGAGCTTCCGTTGCCTAACTCACAGACAGCTCTAGAGCCTCCGGATGGTGATCTGTTTGAGGACATCCCCGGATGGGTAAAGGCAGATATCGCACTAAGGACGGTTGCCCAAGTGTGCCCGGCCAGCGAATGCAAGGTTCCCAATACCTTTGAAATACAGCATTTCTCTGAAGGAAGTGAACTTGCTGGCTGGTCCAGCACTTTTTCGGGGAGCATTACGTTCGCATCAACCAGCCTAGAGTTCAAAAATTACTACGATTCGCAAGGGCTTCTCGACACTGCATTCCACGAAACGATGCATGTTGCGAATTCTTTTTCAACGCGCGCCTGGGATGCCGGGCTAGGTTTTTTTGGTGTTTATACAAAGAACCATCAAGATATATACGACAAGACAGCAAAATATGCTTCAGAGCATGTGGGGCTCTACAGGCGGAATCTCCAGTCGTTTCGGCGAGAGGGAGCTGTCGAATAATATGTGCAGGAGAAACACATGAATATCAGGAATGTGACATTTTCACTCTTTATTGTGATCGTAATAACGTTGATAGCAATGTCTAGTTCAACACACACACGACAATCAAAGACAAAAGCAAGGCTCGACCTTGTTGAAAGAGTTATAGCAGATTGTCGCAAGCAGAAAGGAGACGCGATCGGAAAAACCGAATGCCTCTACGAATATGGCAAGGAAAACGGAATTCCTGAAAAAAATCGGCTATCGTGGGCGATTGATGGGTACGGAAATCTTCCTGTTGTAGAGCAATCTTCTTCATGCAAGTTGACAGCGTTCTGTGCCGCCTATTCAAAAGGAAAGAACGGCGTGGACGAATGCGGGAAAGGTGATGACATAACCCTGAAATCTTGCCCATGAATTAGCCTAAACATGGCTCTCTGAACTTTGTAAGCGATCCACCACCTCCATCTACATGGCGCCACCAATCGCGGCTTTACCGCCCACACCCAGGCCGACGAGGTCTGGCTGGTGCATATGAACGGCCGCGTCTACGACCAGAACCTGGGCCGTTTCCTCAGTGTCGATCCCATTGTCCAGGACGGTGGAAGCCAGGCCTTGAATCCCTACAGCTATATCCAGAACAACCCGCTGAGCGGTAGTGATCCGAGTGGCTATGCCGCCGCCAAAGACGAATGCGCAGGCACCAAGTCCGGTGGTTGCAGTTCACCCGATGCTGTCGTCAAAGCGACCAGAGCTGGGACATTGACTGGCAGCCATATCAAAGGCGCATCCGGCGGATCCAGCCTCGAAATCTCACTGGTCAATCCCACCCAGGGCGGTATGGCCGAGCTCTCGGTCGCGATGGCGGGGATGAATAGTGGGTATGTGGTGCAGGCCAGTGTGATTGAGAGTAAGCGATCCAAAACCTACATCTACTCAACCGGCCGTCGCTAGCCCGATGCTTGAATCGTGCAAGGCACTGGGAGAGAGAGGTGATGGAGCAGGAACTGACGCAAGCGCAGCGGGTGTGGCATGAGCACTTGCAGCGGA
>JAEUPP010000062.1 GCA_016790075.1 Rhodanobacteraceae bacterium
AGCAACCACTGGCTTCACATGCTCCGGAATCCGTTGATACCGGCTGGCTTCACATCGTCCGGAACGGTGGCTTCTCATGCCCCGGAATCGTGGCTTCTCATGCTCCGGAACGGTGGCTTCTCATGGACCGGAATATCCAGCTAGGTCTCGAGAGCGGGTACTCATGGCCGCAGCAGTGACTTCATCAACTAATTTTTCCAGAGCTTCAGCCTCCCTCTGCATGGCTTGCGCCAGTGCGTGGAGGCCGGATACAGGATTCTCCGGCAGTGTCGGTAAATCAGCCCATGTAGCCTTTCCGTAGCAGGCATCTCTGGCGACGATCCGACGCTGATCAAGCCGTAACTCGATCTGACTCATCTGGTCGGCCAGAGACGAATCGAGTGCTCGTAGCTCGACGTGAAGCGCAGTATCAAACCCGATGTCCAGGTTCGCCTTGCTCATCACATCGATCGCAGCTTTGGCCGCTGATTGGCTGGATCTCCATTGCTTCTCAGCATCTGTCTGAATGTAGGTATTAAAAGCGTGCAGACGTTCGACAGCAGTACCGAGAGGCTGCTGGCACAGCGGGCACGGTGCATCCGCTCCCAAAGCAGGGAAAGTTTGACCGGGATAAGCCTCGGTTGCGAATTTCCTTGCAGCCTCGAAGAGTGCTTTCCACTCTTCTCCACCGGTGCCAGGTAAGTAATCGGAACCTGACTTGAAGTTCTCGGTGGCGATGTTGACGGCAGCTTTTGCCGTGGCGCTTTTCTTCACGAGCTGCTGCAGTTGATCAACAACCCCATCGTCAACGACGGCCATGGCTCGGGTGCAACGCTTGCCTAGCTCGATCAGCCTACCGCCTCGTAAGCGAAGCTGCTGCGCCTTCTCTTTGGGGTTCGTCTCATTCAGGGCTTTCTGGAGCCTCTCCGACTCGGAGATTTCCTCGGGCGTCAGTGTCGCAAGAGCATCGAGGTCGGCGATCTTCGTAGCTGCCGAAAGCTGGTCAAGAAACTTACCCACGCCAGTGGGTTGTCCTTTCAAATGACTAAACGCCGATGTGTTGGGCGTCGTCTTTTTCTGCTCCTGATCCAGCAAGGTTTTCAAGCGACCGCATGCGGCCGCCAGCTCCCGCAGGATATCCATGCCATATGGTGCGTAGGCGTAGTCATCCTGCTCGTCCAGATAGGCCCGGGCGCAGCGAGCATCGAAGATGGCTAGCGATGCGAGAACGTCAGGAGAAGCTTCACCGTGTTTCCATATCGCTGGCACCGTCACGCCGTCAACCAGCATGTCAAACTCTGCTTGCGCCGGGCCTGATTCATTGGTCGGCCGGTTGGCGTTCGGCAACACAGGGTCATCCCGATCACGCGCCCGGCAGGCCTTCTTGAATACCCGTGCATACCCTGACTTGCCTGACCCATTGTCCCCGTAGATGACTGTCAAGCCCTCGGCAGCGAAGGACAGGGTTTTTCCTTCCGCCAGTGCATTGATGTTCCGGAGATTGCGAATGGACTGCAGTCGAATGATCTTTCCTGCCGCTTGGTCAGGAATGACTAGGTCAGCCGAGAAAACTCTGGCCTTTCGCTGTAGAGGGTCTTCGATGCCATGGGCAGACGTCAGCAATGCGAACAAGTCTGCGTCGTCGCTGACCGTGAGTTCACCAGTCTCGAACAGCCGAACGGCCGCTTCCTGCTGCAAACCGGCTGGGACGATGCCCACTGCTGAATAGCCTTCAGAACAAGCGACATTACTACCCTCCCAGCTCGCTAACGTAGTGCCAGCTGTGCAAGCAAGCCTGGGCACTGTGTTACGAAGGGTGGTCCCAGCAAGCTGATCTTGCAAGAGCTGACGCAAAAGCACAGATCCTCTCACTGAGTCCGCTATTCCTGAGTTGCTGACGCAACAGCTTCTCTATAGCAAAATCGGGACAATGATTCGCCTAAGGAACTTCGCCTGTGCGCTCCCCAAAGCAAGAGCCCATTGGGACTTCCGCCCTTAGCTATGTCAAAGGGGACTTCGAAGCCATAGGGTGGGGTCCGGTTGAGAATCCCAGCCATGACCTCGGTACCGATTTGTTGATTCAGGTTCGTGATGAACGTCGGTTCGAACGAGGTCTCATTGTCGGCGCACAGGTGAAGGGCGGCCCGTCGTGGTTCAAAGATCCTGACTATGACGACCAAGGGAACCTATTGGGCTGGTGGTTCTACGAGAGCACCGCCGAACACTTCGACGACTGGGTAAGACATAGCCTGCCGCACCTTGTTGCTCTGTATGACTTCGGAGCAAAAAAAACCTATTGGGTGCATGTCACCGTCGACCGCTGCTTCCGCTCAGAGAAGGGTTGCAAGATTCTCGTTCCTGCCAACCAGATCGTGGACAAGGATCACCTTGATGCCCTGCTCGACGTGGCCGCCACACAACGTGCGGCAGGCCGCTTCGAGCAACAGGTATTCCATGCTAGCGCCAATACCGTCCCGCCGGGACGTCGGCTTCGCTATGCGCTACTGGCGCCCCGACTGGTCGCACCTCACGCAAACAGAGGCGCCAAGAAGCCACTGGAGCCAGAGGAGTATCTTGCGCTGCTTGTTCGCCGACGATCATTCCAGATCTTCGGCTACAAACAAGAGTTTCCAGACCAGCTTGATCTTAGCAAGGTCGATGACAAGACAGACTGGCGATGGCGATTCGCACACGCATTCGGGATTTTGGTGGATGACGGCAATCACAAGCCTCTCTTAGGCTTACTTACCTCTGCTCCGCACTCTGCGGATTACTGCACAGCGGTTGCTGTTCTTGCAGCGGCATCCATGGACTCCGGCAGCGATCTACCCGCTGCCGAGCAGCTACTGAATGAGGTAATCACGAAAGACAGTGCCGCACCCGTCGACCTTGCATGGCTCCTGCTACATCGAGCATGGCTGAAGGTAGAGCGAGGCGATGTGACCGAAGCTCGGCAAGACGCGGCTAATGCCACCCGGGCACTTCGGGGGGACGAGGATGACCCGACTGCGACGCTACTTGCCGGAGTAGCAGCCAACTTACTTTTTCGGACAGCCGCTTTTGGCGATGGCGACTTAGAAGATGTCATCAACTCCAATGACACCGCTCCTGCCTGGTGGCGAGCGCAGACATTGTCGTGGGCCTTGGGAAACATCGATGATGAGGCCTTCGAAGATTGGGCCGGTAGCAGCGATCCCACCGAATTCGACACAGACGGCGTGGAGTATCTGGAATCTAGCCGCCTCAACGCCGCCCTCGCTGCGGACCGGGATGCCTGGCAATCCATATCAGCACGTCAAGGAAAATACTTCATACGTCGGGCACAGCAGGGCGGCGACGACGTCCGACTACTTCAGGGCCTCGACCAACTTCGCCGTGCTGGCGACAGGGAACCTTTGGCGCGTGCCATACGGGTAGTTCTTCATACAGGCCCGGTATCGATAGTGCGAGAGGTAGCGGAACGAGCATCACCAAAAAGCTTGAGCCGAACCACGGCTTTTACCACCCTGACCCTATGGGAAGTCGCTGCTGATGCGTTACCACAGGATTACGCGTCCGAACTCGCCGACTGGTGCTTCCGCATCGTAT
Organism: Rhodanobacteraceae bacterium; assembly: GCA_016790075.1. Lineage (GTDB taxonomy): Bacteria > Pseudomonadota > Gammaproteobacteria > Xanthomonadales > Rhodanobacteraceae > Tahibacter. The sequence goes on from JAEUPP010000062.1 coordinate 3,568, forward strand.
CAAGCAGTGAAGCGTTCAATGCCTTCCGGGAGGGTCTCGGGCTCACGTTCGATATCACATCAACGGTATTGAGTGCGCTTGGCAAACTCCTAGTGGTGGCATCGCCCGATATCCGACTGAGGGTTGCGGGCCATCTGCTCGATGTTCCGAGCAAGACCAGCTGGCCTGACGACTGGGCACGCCTAACACTAAACCTCGATGAGGCTTCGTTCCGTGCAGTTGGTATTGACCGGCTCTACGGGAAGGCTGTCGAAATCGACAATCACTACTTCAAGGATGCCCTGTTGCATCAACTCGCTGTCGTCGGCTCAGCCGAAGCACGGGCACTGCTTATAGAGCGATCCCGCATCAGCACGCTGGCCTTGCAGTGCATTCCCTACAGATCGCGCTTTGACCCTGATCTCGTGCGCAATCTCATTGAACGACTAGTGCCCGAACTATCACGGATTCGCCAAGATGCAGCGAACAGTACACATGGCTTCGGTGGCACCGATGTTGCTCGCCTGATAGCCATTCTGAATGTATTGCATCCCGACATGGCGCAATGGGATGCCCTGCTCGACTACTTGTCCGATCCGAAGGTATCGGCCGAGAACAAATCAGGCGCGGTTACCCGCTTGGTTCATGACTTCGGCAAACTCGACAGCAACGTGCAAAATCGAGTCAGAGCCGTCGTTCCCGTATTGCTGGCGTGCCGCTTCGTGGCTTCGAATTGGAAGGGCCGGATCTTCGAAGGGGCAACCCGACTCGCCATAGTTGCTATGGAATCACCGGAGGAGCAGAGCCGGGCCACCGTGGCACTCTTGAGCGGAACAGCATCGCACCGACGCGTAGCGGCCCTGCTGATCGGCACGGGCATCGCTTCGGAAGCCGCTTCTGCACTACACGCCGTTGTCGCCGATCAGGATCGAAACGTGCGTGCATATGCGGCACATTCTATTGGGCGGATAGCGAGTAGATCGATAACGATGGAATGGCTTCCGACGATCGATAGGATCGCTCAAGATCGGGGCACTGCTCTGCCGTCGGCGTTTCTCGAGGGCCTGCTGGAATCACCATTCAACGGCCATACTGAAATCCTGAAGCTCGTCGAGTCGCTGAAATCACACGGTTCATGTCGAGTCAGGGCACTCGTAGCGCAATTCATCGAGCATCTTCCAGTTCAAGCCTAGACTTCGAAGCACTCAGAGTCTGCATATCTGCATCAACCTTGCTAGCCTGGTCACCGCATCCCGGAGACCGCCAATGTCACTGAGCGAACTGACCGACCCCGAAGCCGTCCGGCAGGCCATCGCCGAGTTCGACCGCATTGGGCGTACGGCCTTCCTGGATCGCTACGGCTTCGGCCGATCCCGCGAATACATGCTGCGTACTGACTCAGACCAGCTCTACGACAGCAAGGCCATCATCGGTGCTGCCTTTGGCTTCCAGCACCCGGAACGTGGCCCGCTTCGCCCATCGGATTTCACCGGGGGAGAGAACACGGTTCAACCCAAGCTGGAAGAACTCGGCTTCGACGTGGTGCGTATTGGTGAAGTCTGGTCCCGAGCCGAGGTTGAACACACCGTTTCAGACTATCTTGAAATGCTGGCTCTGGAGGCACGCGGGGATGCCTACAACAAGAGCGAGCATAACGCCCAGCTACGCTCCCGCCTTTCAGCTCGGTCCAAGGCTTCCGTCGAATTGAAACATCAGAACATAAGTGCGGTGCTGCATGAACTCGGCTTGCCCTTTATTCGGGGCTACAAGCCCAGATCTAACATCCAAGAGCTGCTGCGTGAGGTGGTGATTCAGTCGATCCGGCAGCGCCAGGAAGACTTGGCACGCATCATGGACGACTACCAAGCCGGGCATACCCCAACAGGCCCGGATTACACCGCTGTCCTCGTCGACCCACCCGAACCCATAGCTTCGCCCGAACCGACTCAACGTCTGCGCCTGCCACGCAAGCTGGACTATGCCGCCCGGGACGAGAACAACCGTTCACTCGGGAGAGCTGGAGAAAGCTGGACCCTGGGCTATGAGCGGCATCGGCTGGGGCAAGCTTCACGGCATGATCTGGCCAGCCGGATCGAATGGGTAGCCGACAGCCAGGGGGATGGTGCTGGCTATGACATCGGCTCCTTCGACGAAGACGGCACCGCCAACTTCATTGAGGTCAAGACGACCAACGGTGCTGCAGCGACACCTTTCATGGTGAGCAGCAATGAGCTGTCGTTCTCTGCTGAGGCTGGTGATGCCTTCCGCCTCTATCGAATCTTCGAGTTCCGTTCGGCCGCTCGCTTATTTGTGCTACATGGAAATCTTGCGAGGGTGCTTACGCTAACGCCGATCAACTACCGGGCACGGGTCGGAAATGTATAGTTGTAGTTCCGCGACGCTGCCGCGCATGCCGAACAACCACAACTCTCAGAAGCTACATCCGATATAGAAAATCTTGTTCAGAAGTCGACCCTGTATGTCCCGTCTGCCGGATGCGGGCCCACGTAAAAAACAAGAACCTTCGTTACGTTGGACACATCAGCAACGGCGAAGTATACGCGCGCTGCCGCTGCCGCTTGCGTGTGGTCGCCATCCTTGAGGTGCCATTGAGTCTCGCCAGACACATTCTTTCCATTGCTATCTATTGTGTATTTATAAACAATTTTCCCATTTTGCGCATAATCCACAGCATACTTCGCTTTCCATTCTCGCATCGGCCCGCAGTCTTCGCCGCCCGCGACTCGCGCCAAGATGTCAGCCGCCCTTGAGATAAACGGCCAACGAAGCTCCCGAATCTGGTCAGCGACGCTTAGCGCAGAAGCGTGGAGCACCAGATTGGCCGCACGGCCAGCGGCAGCTGTGAACGAAACGCTGGGGGCGTTAAATTGAACCACCACTTTTTCGGGCGGCACTAGCCAGTCGCGAAGCTGCTGATCTTCCACACGGAATTTCTTCGGCTCACAGCAAAGATCGACTACTTGCGCAATGCTCTTTCTGTACTTCCTATCTATCTGACAAGCGGCTGCTTGCGCGCCCTTGTGCTGGGTTAATAAGCGCATCTCTTCAGCGTTTGGTGCCTCGGAGCCTCTTCTTGCGACGATGATGGTCACATCGACAACACCCAAGCTAGCCACTAAATCCGATAGCTGGCGATGCCATGTGTGATAGACGAAAATGAATCGCACGTGACGTGCCTCGTCTATTAGTCAGAAGCCGGAGGTACGCCCAAGATGTCTACAACTGAACCAATGGGCAATCTTAGTTCACGCAGCTGTTGCCCACTCATACCTTGCACTATTCGAATGATTATGGTGCGCAATGCAGCATCCGCATCGCGACCATGAGCTGGTTCAGGGATCGCAGCTCGCTTACGTGCTGATGCAAACAGGTGGTTCTCTCGCACCGCCTCCAATAAGCTCTCAACATCAGGTCGATTAAACCCGCTGGCCAGCAAACGCTCACTCAGTTTTTCTTCGAGGTAGCGCCGCCTAAAATTGTTCCAAGCTACCACCTGCTTTACGGCTCGAAGTTCCCTGACCCACACCTGCCACCAACGGGTGTCGCCAGAGTTGATAACCGGCAACAGTTTCGACTTGAGATCTTCCCCAAGATCTTGAGCGAACTGTCGAGCCATCGACTCATGGACACTCACGGAAGCGGGTTCGACTAACACTTCTCTGGGAAGCAAGCCTTCGCCACGAACCACTACCCGGATTCGGAGATCATCGCGAGATATGTGCAGTACGACTGGACTATTAGGACTTACCCAGACTCGCCAGTAGTCGGTGTCCGCCTCGCCCGCCACAAGGTTCGCGGCGTGTGAAACCTTTTCGTGAACTACGGTTTCGTATACGTAGTCCAACCCCGCCCGCTTCTGAGCCACGATGACGTCAGCAAGATGCATCTGGATGAAGTGCCGAAGGTTATCGACACCCAGAGCTTTGGGGTTCCAGTCTGGCAGTTGCTGTCGCAGCATTTGCGCCAGCTGGGAGCCTAGGATGTTGGGTCGTTCGGCAACTATCTTCCGAATAACCGCTGCCGCTTCCTGTATCTGGCTGTTCATGTCACAGCTCCGGAAATGAAAAAGCCCACCGATTAACGGTAGGCTTTTGTCGTGAAAACAGCGAGTCTTAGCTACTGTTTTTACGTCGGATTGCTCCAATAGGATGCAACCAACGGCGTCTTGAGCCTGACCTAGCTCGATAGACAGCCCCGAAGCGGAGAAGCGCGGTCGTCACGCGTACGGATTGTAGTCAATCCTACCGGTAAAGCCGAAGAATCGCAAGAAGCGCTAGATGGATTGGAAAGACATTGAACGCTGGGGATAACACTTTAGCCAGATCTGCCAGTTTCGCCAGCAAATCAGAATGTTATCGAACATATCGGAAACTCATCCATGCTAGCGGAGCAAGTATGGCCGATACCGCCATGATCAGATCTTAAACGCTGGAGCCATCCGAGGGACGACTGCTGAACCAGGTACTGCCTGTTCACCCAAGGCGGGCTAAGTCTTCCGTATTTGCCCGGATGATTTCGCCCTCATGTTCCCTGACGAGTTCTTGGAAGCGGGAAAACGCTACTTGGCAAGCTTCGGCCTGACTGGCTAGCGCCGTGGCGATATCGCCCACGCCGAGCGGTTGTGTCTCCCCCGCTTCGTAGCGTGCTGCCCCGGTTTTCGGATCGACCGTCCGCCGCATCAAACCACTCAGGCCCAAAGCCACATGGGGTGGCATCTGGTGCTGAAACGCATTGCGGAAATTTCCCGTATCCGAACGATGCTGTGCGTTGCTGATCTGCTCCAAGGCGGCCTTGAGTGGCAGATACTGCTTCCATTCCCTACCCTTTTCGTCGGCATCCTGGAAGACGATTTTCTCGTCTGAGCGCAGATCGTCTTTCCACGCCTGCCCCAGCATGGCCTGGTTGGCCTGATGACAGAGATGAGCAGTCGCCAAGACGAAGCGTGAGCGAATGGCGTACGGAAGGCTCAGTGCCACCGTAGCGTGTGGGTCCACGAACTCCATCAGGGCTTCAACACGAAGCCGATCCGATAACTGGGGCAAAACGACCGCCCAACACCGCAAGCGGTGAACAGTGTTTGTCAGCTGGTTGATGGCATTGGCCAGCTCGCTGGCAAACGTATTGAAGAACTCGTTGTAGGCCATCCACCGGACGTGCAACCTCTGCGGCAGCCCACCCCAGCGATAGGGCATATAGCTGCCCTGAAACGGAACGGTCTTACACGCCCGACGATAGTGACGATAAGCCTCGATCGACATGGGAACCCCAGATCTCAACTCCTGAAGTAGGCCTACGGAGTAGCATTCTGGCTCGGTAGTAGCAACCTGACCGAAGAGCTTTGTCCGGCTGGGCACAGGAACCAATCCCACCAGAACGCTTCGTGAGAGATCCGGGCCTCTGGTGACAGCAGCCCTTAAACTGCAAGCGCAGCGGGGTTGGTTGCTACGAGGCAAGCCTAAGCCGCAGACAACCCACTCCGCTGAGTAGTCCGGCATCCCGCAGGTTGTCATTGCCATCCAGCTACGGAGCTGGCCGAGACACGAACGCATATAGGGGAAAGCACCGTGGACAATCCCGGATCTACTGCAGGCCTGGATGGCGCACTGAAGGTGGGCGACGCACTCGAGCGAGACAAGCTCGATCGCCGGGGGTTCGCCTCGTCGGTCGTGGCTGCATTGAACAAGGTTGGCCGAGAGTCAGCGTTGGTCGTCTCGGTGGAGGGCGACTGGGGCAGCGGCAAGACATCGACGCTGGCGATGATCGAAGCGCTTCTGTTGCAGAAAGAAACGCCGCCCGTGATCGTCCACTTCAATCCCTGGCTGGTCGGTGACAGGGATGCACTGTTACGCCTGTTCCTGAGCAAGATCGCTACGGCCGTGAAGCTCACAGACCACGCTAGCGACGGCAAGAAAGTTGCCAAGGAACTCAAGGCATACGCCAACGCATTCGATGTGATCAAGTTGATTCCAGGTGCGGAGCCATTCGCGTCGATCATCAAATCCGTCATTTCTGCCATGGGAGATGCAACGGGAGCTGTCTCTGACTACAAGACACCGGATATTGAGAGTCGCAAACAGAAGGTCGAGAAGGCGCTACGTGAGTTCGGGCGCCCGATTATCGTCTTCATCGACGATATCGATCGCCTGTTCCTGAACGAAGTGTTCGAGATGGTCCGCATTGTCAAGGCGGTTGGCGATCTGCCGAACGTGGGCTACGTGCTGGCTTGGGATCCGAAGTACGTGCAGAAATCCCTCGAGTGCGTCTCTGTCCCTCAGTCCAACACCTATCTCGACAAAATCGTTCAAGTGCGCATGCCATTGCCTGCACTGTCAATCACCGCCAAGGAAGCCCTTCTCAACGATGCCGTCGCGCAACTACCCCCTGACGCACGAGAAGACTATTTTGGTGGGGATGAAGATCGATTCTCAATGCTCTATTTCTCGGGCCTTCGCGAACTTCTGGAGCGCCCAAGGGACGTAATTCGCATTTCATTTCAGCAAGGAAGCTTTTTATGACGCCGATTCGAAAAACTATTTTGCTCAACTTGGCCGAAGAGCTCGATCACTTTCTATGGACTTACTCGGGTGAGTTCGGTGGGGATCCTTGGCCTAATATGCCAACACCGGATGCGTGCCTGTATGAACTTTCTCGGCGTAGTTTAGATATTCTGTTGGAGCTGCTTGCCGAGGGTGAACGTGACCGTCCGCGACCTCAGGCGGTGCCACCGTCACCCGAGCAGGTAAGTCGCTCGAATATGGTGGCAAATCGGCGCCGGAGGCGTAGGGCGGAACGGCGTAATGCCGAGCGAAACGAGACTTCGAAATTGGAGGCTACGTGGCCGCAAGTCATGGGGGCTGAAACGCCTCTCACTGCTGAGCCGGACGGGGACTGGTTCATCCCGGTGGAATCATTGCCTGTCACGCCAACAGTGACGCCGCGATCGAAGGGGGGCATGCCATGAACTCAACATACGCAGATCGCTTGGCTAACCGGCTACTTCAAACAACACGAAAGATTGCGGATCACCAGGCCAGTCGGCTGGCACACGAGCGGCTGGTGGCGCTGCGGTCGAGGAAGAAGGAACGGAGGGCACGTTTGCGCCGCCGTATTGAAGTAGGAACTGCTGTCGAAAGAGCAGGCCTGGCTGATTGGAAGCTGACCGAAATCGTTGGTGCCCTGATGGATGTCAAGGACCGTATTGGCGCGTCAAAGACGATGAGAATGGCTGCCCAAAAGCGGGGCGAGCAAAGCTTGCGCAATGATGCTCCTTCCCCGATCACTCATGAGCACCAATCTACTGAACCACCTCAGGATCCTGCGTGAATATCGCTTCGCGCACGACTGCTGCCTGGCTCAGGATCGGTTCGAGGTTTGCTAACGACGACGTTCCACGTCCGATGCCGGGAGGACCAATACCCGTCATCGATCGGTGGACCAGGCGGCCCCTTGCCGCTTCATCCAGGCCAGTCCACCAGGTAGGGGTGCAGTAAGTGTTTTCCACATGCTCGAAGGCGAGATGGATGGCCGCATTGGCTTTGGCGCTGTCATCAAGTGCCATGAACGACCGTGCGAACGTTTCTGAAGGCCCGTCTCGTTCACCAAACCAGCCGATCGTAAATAGCGTGTTCTCTTGCAGGGGGGGTCAATGTGATTGCCACATGCTCGAACACCCCGTCACCGCGCGAGATCATCTGTAGCTGGTTGCCAGCAAAACTTACTTCCGGATGAAAAGCACCGCAGCAGGCGACCGGCAGCGTGTCGGCAAAGAGACAGGCGTATCCGTTGAAGGCTGCGTAGTCATCATTGCGTACACACTGGTCGTATAGGTGCTTCCAGCCGCCAATATCCGTTGTGGCTCGATTGATTCCGTGCTCCATATCGCGGAAATACTGCTGAATGAACGCCTGAAAATGAAACGGACGACCGAAATCCAACTTCCGTTGCGGTTCAAGGTAAGCCATCGCACAACGCTTGTAGAACTGCTCGTAGGCTACCGCCCGAAATGAGAAGAGAAAGATGCTGATCTTCTCAACATCAGCAACCCCCTTTTCCACGGGGGCAAACATTTTGTCGTCATGGATACCGCAAAACCCAGCAAACGTTGAGGCACTTCGAGCACCGATCCTATGCGGGATGATGACGCCATTGTTATCAGCAACTTTTCGCCCGCCTTCTTTCACCGATAGCACATGGCCTGCTTCGGCAATCTTGCTCAGGCCACCTCGCCGTTGAATCGTATGGGCGGCAATGACTTTCCCGCAGTCCGGACCTGCAAGCGGATGCGCACAGTATCCCTTCACGGTGGCCAGATGCATTTCATGGAGTAGCTTGCCGAGTTCCAACGGCTTCTGGGACGCTCGGCCTTTATGGCAAAACTTCCACTTCTTTCCCGATTGGCACCAGCACGGGACATATGGCTCCATGATCTCCATGGGCTCCAGTCGGGGCGGTGGCTTGAACTCCGCACTCAACGATTCGTGCTGGCTCATCTCTCTTGTCTCGCAAGCGTTACAGGGAGCGGCGGTTGGAGCCTCGACGTCTGACGGTCTTTACCTCGCCAGATACTTCACCTCCGGTCGTGCTCGAAGGGGCCAGCTCACGGGTGAGCAGCCGTGCGGCCATCGCCGATTTTTGCTGCTCAGCCCATAGCGCCGTCTCGCGTAAATAGGCATCCAGGGTCAGCCATACGCACTCCCCCTCGCCCTCAGGATCGATCCACCGCCCCAAGCGCAGTGCGGTGAAGAAATCAAGCCATTGCCCATCGTGTGAGCGCTGGAATGGCCAGACGTCAGTGGGCAACGCCTGGGTAAGGAAAGTAGCGAAGGTTCGGGCAGGTGCGGTGGGCGGAGCCAGTGCCGGCAAAGGCCGAGGCAGCCGGGTGCGCTTGTAGTCGAGTGCTTCACCGAGGGGGTACCAAAGCGCCGACCCCGGTCGATCATCGATACCCCGGAATGGAAACGGTGGTTTCGGTGGACGCGTGCGTCTCCGTTCCTTCAGTTGATCGGCACTTAATCCCGTAATCAGACAGACCTGACGGGGGGACAAAGGCAGGGTCGGGTCCAGCTCCCAGACACCATTTGCCAGCAGCAATTCGTCGGCGATCCTGTCGGTTCGCTTGGGCATGGCCGTTCCCCTGATATGTCGTGACAGAACCATCCCGTTTCAGGCGATCCTGCAACCGTCAGATTCTGCGCTTTCCACATTGTGGCAGCACTGACCAACCCGCACCATGCGCATCGGAGACACGGCATGGCCAGAAGAGGAATGAGGCGAATCCGGGCGTCCCGTGGGAGACTTGGGGGAGCCACAGCGACCCACCGTGCTTCTGACAGGCCCAAACGGCTTGAGAAGTAGGTTTTAAATCAGGAAGTTATGGTGGGCCCACCAGGATTCGAACCTGGAACCAAAGGATTATGAGTCCTCTGCTCTAACCGTTGAGCTATAGGCCCGGAGTGCAGGCAGCGCGCTTGGCTCGGACTGACGGAGGCTGCAGCGGCTGCTGGCTGGCGGCGTTGTTGCGGCCGCCAAGCCGGGAGATTGTAGCGGAGTTGGGCCGGGCTGGACATGTGGTAGGTGAATTGAGCGGCCAACGTCAGACTTGAGTGGCGCACGCAAACCCGCAACGCTTGCACCTTTGGCCGCGCGGCAGTCCGCGGCGCGGGGAATCGAAGGGAAAACTGACGGAATGGCAATATCACGCTGGAGCTGGGCTGTACTCAATGTGTTGCAGCTCGTATTTACGCTGGTCTGGACGGCCGGCTGGATCCTGCTGGCCTTGCTGGTGTTGCTGCTCACGCGCAGCCGCCGGCTGCCGTTGCGTATGGCGGCGCGTTGCTGGGCCCCGGGTTTGTTGCGTGGCTCGGGCGCCAGGCTGGTCGTGCGCGGCGTTGAACGTGTGGACTGGTCGCGGCCGCAGGTGCTGGTGGCCAACCATCAGTCCATGATCGATATCTGCGCCTTGTTCCGCGCCGTGCCGGTACCGCTGCAGTTTCTGCTCAAGCAGGAGCTGTCCAAGGTGCCGTTCGTTGGCTTGTATGCCCGCGCAATGGGGATGATCTTTATCGACCGCGGCAGCGCACGCGAGGCGTCGCGGCGCATGCATGAGGCAGCGGATCTGGTCCGGGCCGGCGCCACCTTATGCATATTTCCAGAAGGCACGCGTAGCCGCGACGGCGATGTGCTGCCGTTCAAGAGCGGCGCGTTTCAGGTCGCGCTGGACGCGGGGGCTGATGTAGTGCCGGTGGCGATCGAAGGCTCGGGCAAGGTGCTGAGCCTGGGCGGTGTGTTCCGCGTACGTCCTGGAACGATCACGCTGACCTTCGGCACGCCACTACCCAGCGTCGACATTGCCGACCGTCAGACGCTGGCCCAGCAGGCGCGTGAGCAGGTGATTGCATTGAAGCGCGAGGCGGCATGACACGATTCACGCCCGCAGCGCCGGAAACAGAAAAGCCCGCACAAAAGCGGGCTTTTCTGCAGCTTCCGGGGGGTGGCTTATTCCAGATCGAGGAATGAACGCAGCTGTTCCGAACGGCTGGGATGACGCAGCTTGCGCAGCGCCTTGGCTTCGATCTGACGGATGCGCTCGCGCGTGACGTCGAACTGCTTGCCGACCTCTTCCAGCGTGTGGTCGGTATTCATGTCGATGCCAAAACGCATGCGCAGCACTTTCGCCTCGCGCGGGGTCAGGCCGGCGAGCACGTCGCGCACGGTTTCCGAGAGGCCGGTGCTGGTCGCCGAATCGACCGGAGAATCGACGTTGGTGTCTTCGATGAAGTCGCCGAGATGCGAATCCTCGTCGTCGCCGATCGGCGTTTCCATGGAGATCGGTTCCTTCGCGATCTTCATGACCTTGCGGATCTTGTCTTCCGGCATCTCCATCTTCTTGGCCAGTTCTTCCGGCGTGGGTTCGCGACCCATTTCCTGCAGCATCTGGCGGCTGATGCGGTTGAGCTTGTTGATCGTCTCGATCATGTGCACGGGAATGCGGATCGTGCGGGCCTGATCGGCGATGGAGCGCGTGATGGCCTGGCGTATCCACCAGGTCGCATAGGTCGAGAACTTGTAGCCGCGGCGATACTCGAATTTGTCCACGGCCTTCATCAGGCCGATATTGCCTTCCTGGATCAGGTCGAGGAACTGCAATCCGCGATTTGTATACTTCTTGGCAATGGAAATAACCAGGCGCAGGTTCGCCTCGACCATTTCCTTCTTGGCGCGGCGAGCCTTGGCTTCGCCGATCGACATAGCGCGATTGATTTCCTTGATGTCGGGCAGCGACAGGAACAGGCCTTTCTCGATCGAGACCAGCTTTTCCTGTTCGGTGACGATCTCGTCCTTGTGCGCGCGTATGCCCGAGGACCACTTCTGCTTCTTGCGGATCAGTTCCTCGGTCCAGTCCAGATCGATCTCATGGCCCGGGAAGGCACGCAGGAAATCCTTGCGCGGCATCTTCGCGAACTTCACGCAGAGGTCCATGATGATGCGTTCGTGGTTACGGATGTTGCCGACGACGTCGCGCAGCTTCTTGACGAAGCTGTCGATCATGACGGCCGGCAGCTTGAGCTTGAGGAATTCCTCGGCCATCTGCTCGCGCAGCTTCTGCGCCTTCTTGTCGGCGAGGCCGTGCTTTTCGGCAGTCTTCTGGAACTTGGCGTAGAACTGGCGCAGCTCGTCCATGCGCCGGGCGACTTCGACCGGATCGGGACCGGTCTCACCGGGGCCAGCTTCTTCGCCGCCTTCACCGGACTCGTCTTCGTCGTCCTTTGCCGCTGCACCGGAACCTTCATCGGACTCCAGCATTTCCTCGCTGATCGCGGGCTGTGGCTCTTCCAGGTCTGCAAAGCCGGCGATGACTTCGGACAGGCGGCGCTTGCCTTCGAGGTGCTGGTCGTATTCTTCGATCAGCAGTTGGATCGACCAGGGGAAGCTCGCCAGCGCGGTCTGGACCGCGTTGAGGCCCTCTTCGATGCGCTTGGCGATCGCGATTTCGCCCTCGCGCGTCAGCAGCTCAACCGTGCCCATTTCGCGCATGTACATGCGCACGGGATCGGTGGTGCGGCCGACCTCGGCATCAACAGCGGCGAGGATGGCAACGGCTTCTTCCGTAGCCGTTTCATCGTCCGCGACCGCGGACGGCGCGTCCTGTGGCAGCATTTCGCCTTCGGGTGCGGTTTCGTGCACCTCGATGCCCATGCCGTTGATCATGCCGATGATGTCTTCGATCTGTTCGGGATCGACGATATCGTCCGGCAGGTGGTCGTTGACTTCAGCGTAGGTCAGGTAGCCCTGCTCACGCCCCTTCACGATAAGGAGCTTCAGGTCGGACTGCTGGTCCTGGTTGGTGTTCTCGATGGCCATGGGGGTTCGGCTGGGGGCAAGACTTTGGATTATAGGAAGCCTGTCAAGGGCGCCCGAAAAACCGGGCCCGACATGGCCAGTGGCAGCCAGGGGAGCCGGACTCCCGGGCTGTTCAACGCACTTCGAGACGGAAGGTCACGGGTCCGTCGTTGACCAGATGGACCTGCATATGGGCACCGAAGCGTCCCGTTTCCACCCTGGGATGCGTGTTCCGCGCCAGTTCGACCAGTCGCTCGAACCAGCGTTGCGCCTGCACGGGTGCGGCCGCGCTGGTGAAGCTGGGCCGCATGCCGGAATCCGTGTCGGCGGCCAGGGTGAACTGGGACACCAGCAGCAGGCCACCGCCAGTGTCGGCCAGGGAGCGGTTCATGCGTCCGGCCTCGTCGCTGAACACGCGGTAGCCAAGCAGACGCTGCAGCATCCTGGCGGTCTGCGCCTCGCCGTCGTCCGGCTGCACAGCGACCAGGGCCAGCAGGCCGGGGCCTATGGCCCCCACGGTCGCACCGTCGACGTCGACACGCGCCGAAACGACGCGCTGAATCAGGGCGATCATGACCGTCCTCGGTTCTTGCGGGGTCGCGATCGTGCGCAAGCATGGCCAGCAGGTCAATCCGGCCGTTACCATCCGCGGTTCGCATGCGCCTTCCTCTCGCCATCCTCTATTTCCTGCTTCGCCTGACCGGTCGGCTGCCGCTACGCGTGCTGCACAGGCTGGGCACGCTGCTGGGGCAGCTGTTGTGGTGGTCCGGCGGCAAGCTGCGCCATCACACCGCAGTGAATCTGTCGCTGGTACATGCGCAAAACGATGCGGCGGAGCGTCAGCGGACAATACGGCAGACCCTGTGCGAAACCGGCAAATCGGTAGCGGAAATCGCGAAGATCTGGGGAGTTGGGCCGCAAAAGGCGCTAAGCCTGGTACGTTCGGTCGATGGTGAAGAATTGTTTCAGGCCGCACTGAGCGCCAAGCAGGGACTCATCGTCGCCGCGCCGCACCTGGGCTGCTGGGAACTACTGAACTTCTGGCTGTGCAGCCGCACCGACCTCGCCATTGTCTACCGCCCGCCACGCCATGCGGCGCTGGAACCGCTGCTGCTCAAGGCCCGCGGCGCACTCAAGCCGGAGCAGGTGCGCGCTGAAGGCGCCGGCGTACGCACGCTGTACAAGCGCCTGCAGGCGGGCGGTGTCGTGGGCATATTGCCGGACCAGCAGCCCAAGCAGGGCGAAGGGGTGTTTGCCCCGTTCTTCGGTGTACCGGCACTGACCATGGTGCTGGTCTCGCGGCTGGCCCAGCGCACCGGCGCTACCGTGCTGTTTGCGTTTGCCGAACGTCTGCCGCAGGGGAGCGGCTTCCGCATCCGCTTCCGGCCGGCACCCGCCGATATCGGTGCCGCCGATCTCGACCTTGCAGTGGCGGCCCTCAACCGCGGGGTTGAAGACTGCGTCAACCTCGCCTTCGAGCAGTATCAGTGGCATTACAAGCGGTTTCAGTTCAGGCCCGATCCCAGTGAACCGAACCCCTATTGGCGCGGTTGAGACCGACAGCCAATCTCACCCCTCGCTTCTCACCCCATTACGCGCTGGAAGCTGGCAATCCGGACAGGCATGACGACGGGCGCGTTACGCGACAGCTCCGCACACGACTTGGCCAGCACTTGGGACAAGGCTGGCGCAGTACCTCAGGAACACGGTGGCAGCGCGACTGCTGCCGCAGTGAGTCGCTGGCATCCGGTAATGAATTCCACGAACCCCATCAATCCTCGCGCCCACCCGCTTTCACATCCACCCCCAGGTCACGCAGTTTGCGGTACAGATGGGTGCGCTCCATGCCAACGAGCTTGGCCAGTTTGCCGACGCTGCCGCCGGTTTCCTGCAACTGGCGCAGCAGGTAGGCGCGCTCGAACTGCTCACGCGCTTCGCGCAGCGACAGGCCGAAATCAATATCGAATCCCTCGCCGCCACGCGCCACGCTACGCGCGGCTGGCGCATGGCCGCTCAACGCCTGTTCGACCTCGGCGAGGTCGACCTCGGGCGCCGCGCCGAGAATAAGCAGGCGTTGCACCAGATTGCGCAACTCGCGCAGGTTGCCTGGCCAGACGTAGTTGCGCAGGCGGTTCTGTACGGCTACCGGGAAAATGCGATAAGGCAACTTGTCCCTGTTGGAGAAAAAATCCGCGTAGTACTGCAACAGCTCGGGCACATCCTCGATGCGTTCGCGCAAAGCAGGCACCAGCAGCGGGACAACCTTGAGCTGATAGTAGAGTTCCTCGCGGAAACGGCCGGCGCTGACCAGACTGTCCAGATCCTGCGCGGTCGCTGCTATCACGCGCAGATCCAGACCGACCGGCTCGCGCCCGCCGCAGCGGATCAGCGCGCGGCGCTCCAGGGTCGAGGAAAGGCGCAACTGCATTTCCGGGTCGAGTTCGGCGACTTCGTCCAGGTACAGGGTGCCGCCATTGGCCTGTTCGAGCAGGCCAAGCTGCACATTGCCGCCGTCCTCGGCGCCGAACAGGGTCTGCGCCGCGTGGTCACGCGCGATCGATCCCGACGCGACCGTCACGAACGGACCGCTGCGCCGCACGCTTTTTTCGTGCACCCAGCGCGCAAGTGATTCCTTGCCGCTACCAGTCTCGCCGTTGAGCAGCAGCCACGTATCGTGACCGGCCATACGTTCGAGCTGGCCACGCAGTGCCTGCATCACGCGCGAGGAGCCCACCGGTTCCAGCGGCACGGGCACCTGACGCTTCAACCCTTCGTTCTCGCGCTTGAGCCGGCTGGCTTCAATCGCACGCTCGACGGTCAGCAACAGCTTCGCGAGTGACAGCGGCTTTTCAACGAAGTCGTAGGCGCCCAGGCGTGTGGCTTCTACCGCCGTCTCCACGGTGCCATGGCCGGAAATCATGATGACCGGGCAATTGAGTCCACCGCGCTCAGACCACTCCCGCAGCAGACTGATGCCATCGGTGTCAGGCATCCAGATATCGAGCAGGATGGCATCGGGGCGGATCTGACGGCGCAGTTCGCGCGCCGCTGCCGCGTTTTCCGCGACACTGACCTGATAGCCCTCGTCCTGCAGAATTTCCTGCACCAGACCTCGGATATCCGGTTCGTCGTCGACAACAAGGATGTGTCCGGATGCCATGTCCGCACCTGTGGCGAAAAAACGACGGCGAGCATAACGCCTTTTTCGTTCTCAGCGATGCCGCGTCAGCTTTGCCACAGGTGGCCAGCGTCTACCGTATCCAGAACTATTGCTCGCCGTCGCGCTCGACGGGGTCGCCATAGCGCCAGTAGTCTGGGGGATAGCGCGCAGTCCGCTGCCCGGGCTCGCTCGGCGTGCGGCCGGCCTCAACCGCAGCCAGGGTAGGCGCACTCCAGATTTCCAGCCAGCGCGAACGGAAGGGCTGGATCAGCAGCGCGTAGCGCTGCGCGCGCGGATCGAGCTTGGCCGGGTAGCGCACGACAAGACCGCGCGGATGTGCCTGCGCCCAGCCGATCACTTGGTCGATACGGATTTCATCGATGTGGCCGCGTAGACGTGCCTGGTAATGGAACTGCCCTTCGTACTGGCCGACGTTCGCGATCTCGCGCTGCTCGCGCTGCGCCCGACCCAGCATCGCGGCAGCAGGATCGAGATCGAAATTGTGGAATAGCGCACGCGCAAACAGGGCATGAGCGAGTGCGACGGCAAACAGCGATACGCCGGCTATGCGCTGCAGTTCGCCATCGCCTTCGCCCGGGACTAGCAGCAGCAGACCGAGCGCGGCAAAGCCAACGGCAAACCACGGACTCAGCCGCGCTGCGTCGTGCAACCAGTGGGAGTGCAGATGACCACTCGCAAGCCAGACCGGCAGCAGCGCCAGTAACACAGCAAACACGAGTGCGGCGAGTGCAAGCGGCCAGGCGCCCCAACGGCGGCCGCTGCCGGCGGCGCGCGCCTGCTGCCGCGCAAGCAGGCAGGCCAGCCCCATCGCTGCCGCTGGCAACAGGGGCAGCAAATAGTAGACCTGCTTGCCCGATACCAGGCAGAACACGAGAAATGCCGGCACCAGCCAACTGATCAGGAAACGCTCGCCGTCACCAATCGGACGAGTGAACGTGAATGCAGCGCGCCACAACCGCGGCCAGCCTATCCAGGGGAACAGCAGCACGGCCAGCATGGGCAGATACCACCACAACGGCCGCGCATGATCGAAGCTGTCGACGACACGCCCGGCCGTCTGCAGAAAGAACAGTTCGTGGCGATACACCTCGCCGCCTGCATAACCCGCCGGCAAGGCCCAGGCCAGCAGTATGGCGATGGCCCCGGCGAGCGCCAGGCCGCCACGCCGGTACCAGCCGCGCCGGTCGGCGCGCGCGTGCTCGCTCCACCACGGTCCGAGCAGGAACGGAAACGCGACATGCAGCAGCATGACCGGCCCCTTGGTCATCAGCCCCGCACCGACAGCCAGGGCAAACCAGCCCCAGCGCGGCCGGCCGGCAAGTGCGCACAGCGCCAGCGCAACCGTCGCGGCCAGCAGCACTTCGTACATGATCTGCAGACCGAACAGAAACGAATACGCCAGGGCGACGAGAAACCAGGGGGTGAGCCGCGCGACCGTGGGGCGCAGGGCAAAGACGCGGCGCGCCAGTGCCGCCGCAGCCGCCAGCCAGGTCGCGCCAATCAGCACCTGCAGCAGGCGCGGCCATACGTCGTTGACGCCACTTGCCGCCCACCCCGCGTGGATCAACCAGAACAACAGCGGCACCTTGTGGCTATAGGGATGCCCGTTGATCTGCGGCACAAGAAACTGGTTCTGGTCCCACATTTCCCAGGCGACGGCAAGTGTGCGCGTGGAATACAGCGGCATTGGACCATGCTGAAAAATCGCGAACAGGGCGACTGCCGACCAAAGTACGAGCCAACTCGGCGGGAAAAAGCGGAAGCGAGAGGCTGACGGCATAGGCTGGTGCAAGCGGGAACCAGCGCGAAGTGTAGTGCCTGCACCGCGTCGATGGTGCACCCGGAATGCGCCGGCACGGTACACGGCTTGTGCACCAGCGCCCGGCTGCTACGCTTTGCGCATGTCCAGCTCAGCGCGCAGCGGCCTGTCGGCCTGCATCATCACGTTCAACGAAATCGACCGCATCGACGCGTGCCTGGCATCGCTGGCGTTCTGCGATGAGATTGTCGTCGTCGATTCCGGCTCTACCGACGGCACGGCCGAACGCGCCACCGCACTCGGCGCCCGCGTAATGACGCGTGCATTCGACGGCTATCGCCGGCAGAAAGACTTTGCCGTGTCCCAGGCGCAGCACGACTGGGTGCTCTGCCTGGATGCCGACGAGCGCATAACCCCCACGCTGCGCGCGGCGATAGAAGCTGCACGCGATGTGGGCTTTACCGCGGCGGGCTATCGCTTCGCCCGCGCGACCGAGTATTTCGGCGCCTTCCTGCGCCATGGCAACGCCTATCCGGATCGCGTGCTGCGCCTGTTCGACCGCCGCCGCGGCGGCTGGCGTGGCGAGCGCGAGATCCACGAGCATGTCAGCGTCGACGGCCGGGTACTCGGACTCGACGGCGACCTCGAACATCGCGCCTATCGTTCGCTGGCCGATCAGTTGCGCCGGCTGGAACGCTATGCCCAGCTCATGGCCGAACACGACCACGCGCGCGGCCGGCGCGCGCGCTTGCGCCATCTGCTCGTCAATCCGTTCTGGCGTTTCCTGCGCGGTTACGTACTACGCGCCGGATTCCGCGACGGCTGGCGCGGCCTTATCTACGCCTGGGTCGAGGCCAACTACGTGCGGCAAAAATTCATCAAGCTCTGGCTGCTCGATCGCGGCCAGCGCATCGTCTGAGGCCGCCCTGCCACGCAGGGCCGACCTCATTCGGCGTTTGCATCATCTTCTGCCACTGCTTTCTGCACGGCCGGGTCACAACCGCTGCGGAATGCATCGGCGCGCAGCAGGAACCACTCGCGCCGGTTCGCATGGCCGACATACTGCGCCTTGTCCACATCGATGCAGGCGCCGAACGCCGCACGCAACACGAACAGCCAGCGCCGCTCAGGCGCCTGGGCCTGCCAGCGCTGCGCTGCGGACAGCTGCAGATGCCAGGGTTGCACGAAACCAAAGTCGCGCGCCGGCCGGTCCACATGCAGCAGGTTCTGTTCTTTCCAGGCAACCAGGCCCAGCTCCGCGTCCTTGCCGATCATCTCGCCGGCACGGCGCATGACGGCGGCAGCCGAAGTCGAATCGTTGAGCACCGGGTAGGCCCAGAGGCTGTATCCCAGCCACAACGTCGCAAGCGTGAGCACCAAAGCCAGCAGACTGCGCCGAACACGCAGCCACAGGGCAGCGAGGAGCGCGACCACGCCGACGACCAGCAGAAATAACCAGAGCATCTGACCGCCGGCTTCGAGACCGCGCTGCTCGACCAGCCGGTTGGCCTGCGCCAGGTGACCGCTCCAGGCCAGGCCACCACCTGCTGCAAACAGCGCCCCCAGTACCACGACGAAGCCGAGCACCAGCCGGCGGAATGCCGGCTGGTCAGCGATCACCCGCAGCTGTGCACCGACAAGCAGGGCCAGCAGCGGCAGCGCCGGCATGATGTAGACGTCACGCTTTCCTTTAGGAAAAGTAAAAAAAATAACAACCATGATTATCCACACCAACGGCAGCAGCACGCGCGCATCGCGCTGGCGCAACGCGACGCGCCAGCGCGGCACGGCCCATGGCAGGGCCAGCACGAGCGGCAGCCAGGAAAAGGCAATGACGCCGAGGTAATACCAGGGCGGCTGGTGATGGTCCCAGGACTCGGTATAGCGCCCGGCAGTCTGGCGAAACAGGATGTCGTTCATATAGGCGCGATACTCTGGCGCCGATTCCGTCGCAACCGCATACAGCATCGGCACCAGCCACAGCGCCGTCGCGGCAACAAAACACAGCGCGCCGAACAGCCAGCGGCCTGCGGCGCGCTCCGGCCGGACCACACCTTGCCAGCCGCGCCCGCGCGCATACAGATAGGGCAAGAACATCAGCAGTGCGAGCACGCCCACGCCTTTGGTGATCACGCCCAGTCCCGCCGCGAAGCAGCCTAGCCAATAGGCGCGCCAGTCCGGCCCGAGCAGGAAATGGCGCAACAGGCCGTAGTTTGCGAGAGTGAGGAAAAAGCAGACCGTAGGATCGATCTGCGCACGCTTGGCCTGGTAGACGAACTGGAAGGTGCACAGCAGCGCGGTCGCTGCATAGACCCCGACACGGTGGTCCCACAGGCGGCGGCCGAGATCGTAGACCAGCGCGAGCATACCGAGCCCGGCCAGCAGTGACGGCAGCAGAAACGCGATGCGCCAGTTGCCGAACAGACTGAAAAATAGCGCCTGCGCAGCCATGAACAGCGGCGGCTTGTCGGAATACAGTTCGCTGCCACGGTGCGGAATCAGCCAATTGCCCGACTCCACCATCTGCTTGGCAACCAACGCGAAGCGCGGCTCGTCGGCCGGCCATGGATCGCGCAGACCAATGCCGGCGGCGAGGATAACGACGGCAACACCGGCCAGCAGCCAAAGCTCCTGCCGCTGACTCAGGCGCCAACCATATGCACTATTGTTAAATTGAAACATTACAACTATTCCATTTGTTTAATACAGTCGCCGGATGCCACCAACCACCTCAGCAGCCAGCACCTGGTTTCAATCCAACGGTAAGCGCAAGCGGAAACAGGCGCCACCTTCGGCCCGGTTGTCCGCGCGAATACTGCCACCGTGCTCTTCCACGATTTTCTTCACCACCGCAAGCCCCAGCCCGGTGCCGCGCGACTTGCTGCTGGTATAGGGTTCATACCAACGCTCGCCGAAACCCTCGGGCAAACCCGGGCCATTGTCCGCGATCACGAGTTCGGCCCAGTAGCGTCCGCCGTCCTCGACGCGCGCCGTCGCGACTTCGATGCGCGGCTTGGCCTGGTCGCCGATGGCTTCCAGCGCGTTCTTGAGCAGATTGTGCAGCAGCTGGCGCAAGCGCCCGGCATCGGCGCGCAGATTCAGTTCCTCACCGGCGAAGCGCCGGCTGATCTGCAGACGCTGATCGTTCTCGTACAGATCGAGCACCTCGCCGATCAGGGCATGCAGCGCCAGCGGTCGCGGCGATAGCTGCGGCGGGCGGGCGTAGTCGCCGAACGCGTTGACCAACGCCTTCAGCGCCTCGACCTGATTCACTATGGTCCGTGTCGCACGGTCCAGCACTTCCGTGTCGTCAGCGGCTAGCCGGCCAATGAAGCGGCGGCGCAGGCGCTCGGCAGCGAGCTGGATCGGCGTCAGCGGGTTCTTGACCTCATGCGCGAGGCGGCGCGCGACCTCAGCCCAGGCCGCATCGCGCTGGGCGCGGTTGAGT
Organism: Rhodanobacteraceae bacterium; assembly: GCA_016790075.1. Taxonomy (GTDB): domain Bacteria; phylum Pseudomonadota; class Gammaproteobacteria; order Xanthomonadales; family Rhodanobacteraceae; genus Tahibacter. Next base: position 24,295 of record JAEUPP010000062.1, read on the forward strand.
ACGGTGAGGTCGTCGAAAACCGCGACATAGCCCGCATGTTCGGAGCCTCCACCGACCAGTTCGGTACCGTGCAGCAACAGGACGCGACGTTCTCCGTCGGCCTCATCGATGACCACTTCCTCGCGCCACTCGCGCGCGTTCTCGCGCAGATGGCGCAGCAACGGGTCAATCAGCGGCGCCAGCGGCGGATTGGCGTGGCGCACGCTGGTCAACGGCTGGCCGAGCTGGCGCGACAGGGCGACGCCGAGAATCGTGTCAGCCGCCCGGTTCGCAGCGCGCAGGACACCGTCACGGCCGACCCCGAGCACGCCGGCGGAGAGGTGCTCGAGCACCGCACGCAGATAGGCGCGCTGCGCCTCGGACTCCTCGTTGCTGCGCTGCGCGCGCGCGCCCGCACGTTCGAGTTCGCGTTGCATCTGGTTGAACGAGTTCAACAGAAAACCAAGCTCGTCGCGGCTGGCAACCGGCAGTGGCGTGTCATAACGGCCGGCACCTACCGCGCGCGTCGCAGCCGCGAGCCGCCCGATTGGTGCAACGAGGCGGCGCGCGACGCCGAAGGCGGTCAGCAGAGCAAACAGGACCGACAGCAGCAACACGAAAGTCAGCACAAGGCTGAAGGTCAGCTTGAGCGAACCGCGCAGGAACTTGAGGCGGTGAAAATCAAAACTTGCTGCCTCGACCCGCTGGGTCAGCGGGCGCAGCTTCGGCGGCAATGGAAACAAGGTCTGCAACAGTCGCGGTGAACCACTGGCGACGTTACTGCGCACCAGCACGCGCAACATGAGCTGGTCGCCGACCGGTTCAGCAGCGGCATAACTGCTGCCGCCCGACAGGCGCATCAAGGTCGCCGCGTCGGGGTAGGCCGGCTCAAGAAAACGCGGATCCGAGCTTGCGGTCGCTATCACCATCGCCTTGTCGCCGAACACGGTGAGCTGGGTCGCACCCAACGCTTCGATCGCCGCATCGAGTTCGGCCTGCATCTCCGCGTCCTCGCGCGAGTCCAGCGACGCGGCGAGACGATTGCTGGCGTCCTGGCTGATGCGCAGGCGCTCGTCGACATATAACCGGCCTATGTCCAGAGCGTCATCGAGCGACTGCTCAAGCCGCACGCTGAACCAGGCGTCGATGGTGGCGTTGAGGAAGTTCAGTGCAAAACCGTAGACCACGAGCACGGGCGGCACAGCCAGTACCATCAGCATCAGCAGCAGACGCCGCGTCAACCGCGCCCCAGGCACTTCGCGGCGTGCATCGGCGACCAGACGCAACAGTCGCACGCCGATAACAACGATGAGCACCAGCAGCGCCGCGCTGGCGAAGATCACCATCCACGGATGCAGGCGGCCGAAGCGATTGCTGCCGCTGGCGGCATCGCCGGCGAGCAACAGCGCGCAACCGAGCAGCGCCAGCACCGCAACGGCTGGCAGCAATCGGCGTGTGACCCAGGTCAGGCCGCCGGAATACCAGGCCATGTCCGTTCCACGACTGGCTGGCGCCAGGCCGCATCGATCAATGCCGGCAGGCGCAGCGCGCCGGGCAGGGCATCACTGTCCAGCACAATGCGCAGGCGCTGGCGTTCCGGCGCAATCGCGCGGACTGATGCGGCAGAAAGCTGCACTTCCATGCGGCTGAGTGCGGCAAGCGCCGCCGCACGCACGCCGAAGCTGCGCAGGGTCGCTCGATCGAGGTCACGCAGCTGATAGTTGCGTGACAGTGGGAAGTAACGTAGCTCCAGCCGGTGCTGCTCATGCTGCTGCACCTCCCAGCCGAACAGCCCGCGGCGCTCACGACTCAGTTCAAGGCGCAGGGTCAGCGGAATGCCGTGATCGAGCGCGCGGAGCATTTCGCTGCTGGGCTTCCAGTCGCATTCAACGACGAGCAGCGTGCTGTCGCCGCGCTGATCTATCTGCGCAGCACCCAGCGTCAGCACGGATTCACCCGGCGCGCAGGCCTGCAGCAGCAGCGCGAGCAGCGGCGCAAGCAACAGACGACGCGGCGGGCAGCCGCTAGATCTCTTTTTCCACAATGGCATAAAAGAAACCATCCATGCCGCCGCCACCTGGCAGGTTCTGCCGGCCCACGCCAGCGGCGCGGCCAAACTGCGAGGGTATTGCATCGACCGCACGCGCACCGGATGTGCGCGCGAGAAACGCATCCATCTGCTGTGCATTCTCCAGTGCCAGGATCGAGCACGTGGCGTAGACGAGACGACCGCCAGGCCGCAGCAACGGCCACAGCGCATCGAGCAGTTGCGCCTGTTCGGCCGCCGCGCGCGTTACATCGCCGGCGCGCCGGTGCAGGCGGATATCGGGCTGGCGCCGGATCACGCCAGTCGCGCTGCAGGGAGCATCCAGCAAGATACGATCAAAAGGACGCCGATCCCACCAATCCACACTCGCCGTGGCGTCGCCGGCAACGGTCTGCGCCGAAAGCCCCAGCCGTGCCAGATTGTCACGCACCTGCATCAGCCGCTGTGGGTCGCGATCCAGCGCGAGCAGATCCAGGGTATGTCGTTCCAGGCAGTGCGCCGCCTTGCCGCCCGGCGCGGCACAGGCATCGAGCACACGCAGTCCATCGCGCAGATCCAGCAAGTCCGGGGCGAGCTGTGCCGCGCCATCCTGCACCGAGAAATCACCGCTTGCATAACCCGGCAACGCAGTTACATCAGTGCTCTGCTCCAGCACCACGGCATCGGGCAACCAGGCGTGTTCGCTCGCGGCATGACCCGCGGCCAGCAACCGCGCCGCCAGCGCTGCAGCCGTGGCGCGGCGTCGATTCGCGCGCAGCACCAACGCACCCGGCGCATTGTTCGCGGCGAGAATCGCATCGACCTCATCGGGCCAGTCGTGGCTGAGCTGCTGCACCAGCCATGCCGGATGCGCGCTGGTCAGCAGGCGGTCCGCATCAGCAGCTGCCTCGAGCGCGCTACGTTCGCGCAGAAAGCGGCGCAACACGGCGTTGACAAGCCCGGCCAGCTGCGGCCGCTTCAGTGCGCGTGCCGCCTCGACGGTGCCGGCAACTGCGGCGTAGTCGGGCAGTGCGAGTACCGCCAGTTGCACCAGCCCAAGTACGAGCAGCGCATGCACGACCGGCTCACGCCCGCGCAGGGGCTTCTGCAGCAGACGGCCCAGCATTGCGTCGTAGCGCAGCCACCAGCGTGCCCCGTCGTGGAGCAACGCTGAAACGAAGGCGCGATCGCGCGCGTCCGCCAGGTGCGGTGCGACCTCGGCAAAGGCGCTGCGCAACGACACACCGCCGCGCACGATCCGGTCCAGGGCCTGTGCCGCCAGTGCGCGCGCGTCGTTCATGCGGACGGCCGGCGCAGATCCGGCCGTGCGTTGAGGTAATCGAGCACGGCCATGCGGCGCCCACCAGCGCGCTGCAGCTCCAGCACCCGCAGTACGCCGTCGGCGGTCGCGATATCGAGGCCATCGCGCGAGGCCGACAGCAGGGTTCCAGGTGAAGAAGCAACCGCAGCAGGCAGGGCTTGCGCGGCCCATACGCGCAGGCGCTCGCCGGCGATATCCCCTTCCGCCACCGGCCACGGGTTGAACGCACGCACCTTGCGTTCGATGGCAGCGGCCGGTTCGCGCCAATCGATCAGCGCCTCGGCCTTGTCCAGCTTATGCGCATAGACCACGCCATCCTCGGGCTGCGCCTGGGCTAGGGGCCGACTGCGCGTCGCGGCAAGAAGCAGCAACTGCCGGGTCAGCAGGGTGGCCCCAAGCGCGCTGAGGCGATCGTGCAGGCTGCCGCCGGTGTCGCGCGAGATGTCCGCCGCTTCGATACAGTCGATGACGGGCCCCGTGTCGAGGCCCTTCTCCATCTGCATCAGGCAAACACCACTGCGTGCATCGCCGGCGAGCACGGCGCGCTGGATGGGCGCAGCACCGCGCCAGCGCGGCAGCAATGAAGCGTGCACGTTCCAGCAGCCAAAGCGCGGAATATCGAGCACCTTCTGCGAAAGGATAAGGCCGTATGCAACCACGACCAGGAGATCGGGGGCGTATGCCGCAAGCGTGTCGCGCGCCTCGGCACTGCGGAAATTCTCCGGCTGCTCGATACGGTAGCCACGCTCCTGCGCCGCAGACTTGACCGGACTGGGCGCAAGTTTGCGTCCGCGGCCAGCCGGCCTGTCGGGCTGCGTATAGACAGCGACGACCTCGATGCCGTCCTGGGCACAGGCCGCCAGGCAGGGCACAGCAAATTCCGGCGTTCCGGCGAACACCACACGCAGAGGCAAAGTCATCGGGGGTCAGGCGCTGCGACGCTGCTTTTCGAGTTTCTTGCGCACCATCTCGCGCTTGAGCGGCGACAGATAGTCGACGAACAGACGGCCAGCCAGATGATCCATTTCATGCTGGATGCAGACGGCAAGCAAACCATCAGCCTCCAGGGTGCAGGTCTTGCCGGACGCATCCTCGGCTTCGACCGTAATCTGGTTGGCGCGCTCGACGTCAGCGAAGATACCCGGCACGGAAAGACAACCCTCCTGATAGGTCTGGATACCGTCCTTGGCCAGGATGCGCGGATTGCACAGCACGTGCGGCTGATTCTTCTCCTCGGATACATCCAGTACCAGCAGTTGCCGGTGGACATTGACCTGAGTAGCCGCCAGGCCTATGCCCGGCGCTTCGTACATGGTCTCGAACATGTCGGCAACGAGGCGGGCCAGATCCGGCCCGAACTCGGTGACCGGCTGCGCCTTGGTCCGCAAACGCGGGTCGGGAAATTCGAGAATCGTGAGCTTGGCCATGGGACTACCTCGAAGGAATCTGCGCGGAAGTTGGCGGAAGCCGGCGCCTATCCACGCGTAACATGCAGAAATTCTACGCGGATTTCCCCGCGACGGGGGGAGCCGCGCGGTATCCCGCCCCGGCCCTGACCCGGCCTCCGGCGACCACAGCTTGCGTGCGTATTTTCTTCGGCTACACTCACGATGCCCTTGGGGAATCAGGTAATTGGCGGCCATGCTTAAAAAACTACCTGCACTTTTTGCCGGAATGCTCGTCGCACTCACGGCTTTTGCCGTCAGCGAGTCGGAGCTACGCAACGGTCACCCCGACACCTATACGGTGAAACGCGGAGACACCCTTTGGGATATCTCGGCCCGCTTCCTGAAGAAACCCTGGCTCTGGCCGGAAATCTGGCAGGCCAATCCGCAGGTCGAGAACCCGCATCTGATCTATCCGGGCGATGTGCTCAATCTGTCCTATCTGCACGGCGGTGGCGGCGGCAGCGCACGCCTCAGCAACAGCGGTCCACGCGTGCGGCGCGAACCGCTCGAAGACGCGATTCAACCGATCAGCCTCAAGGACATCGAGCAGTTCCTCAAGAACATGCGCGTCGTCGACGAGAAAACCTTCAAGGGTCTGCCGCATGTGGTCGCTGTCGAGGAAAACCGGCCGCGCGCAGTGAACGGCAATCTCATTTACGTGCGGGGCCTCGAAGCAAAGGCGGGTGACGCCTTCGTCGTCGTGCGACCGACGAACCTGTACTACTCGGTGGAAGGCAAGAAGGATGGCGATCCGCCGACCACTCATGCACGCGCGCTCGATACCCAGCACGGCCAGAACAAGATGCTCTGGCATCACAATCCGGTGAAGGATCTGTTTGGCCGGAATTCCAACGTACTCGGCTACGAAGTACAGGTTCTGGCCAATGTCCAGGTCACGCGTACGGGCGATCCGAGTTCGCTGCTGATCACCTACTCGGACTATGAGATCCGGCCAGGCGATCTGATCATGCCTATCGAGGATCGCCCCTACGATTCGCAGTACTTCCCGCACGCGCCCAAGACCGTCCCGACCAGCTTCGAGGTGCTCGCCTTCACCGATGCGCTTAATGCGGTTGGCTCCAAACAGGTCGTAGCGCTGTCACGGGGCGCGGCTGACGGCATCGAGAATGGCCACACGTTCTCCATCTATCATCCGGGCGATCGCATCACGGACCAGTACAAATATCCGGAATTCGGCGCACGCCGGTTATTTAACCCGAATGATTCCAAGGTTACTCTGCCGTCGGAATTTGTCGGCCACGTGATGATCTTCCGCACCTTTGACAGGGTGAGCTACGGCCTGGTCATGGACGGCCTGAAACCGGTGCACCTGCACGACGTGCTTACCGCTCCGGAGTAATGCACATGCGGGGGCGGGCTCGGATTAATCCGACTCGCCAACCAGCCATTTCCTAGCCAAGGCGCCGGTGAAAGCCGGCGCCTTTTTTGCGCCCGTCTCTATACTGGCCACATGACTGCCGACCCGCGCGATACCGCAGAAACCGGAGCCTGGCTGACCTTGCTGCGTACGCCAGGGTTAGGCTCAGCTGGGTTACGTAGCCTGGTCGCGAGAGCTGGCGGGGCCGCCGCAGCGCTGGCTGATTTCGAGCGCCTGCGGCACGAGTTCGCCTTTGGCGAGGAAACCCTGGCCTGGTTGCGCACGCCAGACCCGGCACGCATAGCCGCGGACCTGGCCTGGCTTGCGCCCGAGGGCCGTCATCTGCTGACCTGGGAAGATGCCGATTACCCCGCGTTGCTGCGTGAAGCCGGGGCCGCGCCGGCTGCATTGTTCGTAAGCGGCGACCCTAGCCTGCTCTGGCGGCCACAGATCGCCATTGTCGGCGCGCGCAGCGCGACCGCTGGCGGACTCGCCAACGCGCGCAGCTTCGCTGCCCACCTGGCCGCCGCCGGTTTCGCCGTGACCAGCGGCCTCGCCGAAGGCGTCGATAGCGCTGCGCACCTAGCCACGCTGGACGCCGGGGGGACGACGATCGCCGTCATGGGCACAGGCCCGGACCTGATCTATCCACGTCGCCACGCGGCGCTGGCAACCCGTATCGCTGCCGCGGGCGCCGTCGTTACCGAGTTCCCACCTGGTGTCGAGGCACGCCCGGGGCACTTTCCCCGCCGCAATCGCGTGATTGCGGGGCTGTCCCTGGGCGTGCTGGTGGTCGAGGCCGGCGTTCAATCCGGCTCGCTGATAACCGCCCGGCTAGCGGGTGAGCAGGGGCGCGAAGTATTCGCCCTGCCCGGTTCCATCCACAACCCGCTGGCACGCGGCTGTCATCAGCTGATCCGCCAGGGGGCCAGGCTGGTTGAAACTGCTGCCGAGATCATTGACGAACTCGCCCCACTGGCCCGGGCACTCGGCGAACGCCTGCGCGAACGGCTGGATGCACCCACCGTGCCGGCCGCGGCGTCAGCGCCGCCTGCCGCCGGGGGCACCGCCCGGGACACAGAATATCTGCGCGTTCTGGCGGCGCTTGGACACGACCCTATCAGCCTCGACGAACTCGCCCTGCGTACCGGTTTCAGCGTGCCGGCGCTGTCGTCGATGCTGCTGCTACTTGAACTCGACGGCGATGTCACCAGTGTTGGCGGAGGGCGCTACCAACGGCTCTGATACCAGCAACCGCCAGGCCGAGTCCGGCCATGCCGTCGGCCTGATTGGCTTGACAGCACCGAGCAGCCTGTGTGCAGGATGAAAAAGAGGGCGCCGTCTAGTGCGCCCACTCCCATGTAATCGACCCAGCGGTTGCCGGCCTGCCGGCAGCCTGCGCAGAGGACGCGCCACCCGCAATGGCTAAGAACCTACTCATCGTCGAATCGCCGGCCAAGGCCAAGACGATCAACAAGTATCTGGGCAAGGATTTCACCGTTCTTGCTTCTTACGGCCATGTGCGCGATCTGGTGCCCAAGGAGGGGGCAGTCAATCCCGAGCAGCAGTTCGCGATGCAATACGCCGTCATCGACAAGAACGAAAAACACGTCGATGCCATCGCCAAGGCCGCTGCGAAGGCTGAGGCCCTGTTCCTCGCGACCGACTTGGACCGCGAAGGCGAGGCGATCAGTTGGCACATCAGCGAGATCCTGCGAGAGCGCGGCCTGCTCAAGGGCAAGGACGTGCACCGTGTGGTGTTTTCGGAGATCACGCCCAAGGCGATCAAGGACGCGGTCGACCATCCGCGCAAACTGTCGCTGGACCTCGTGAACGCACAGCAGGCACGTCGCGCCCTCGACTACCTCGTGGGCTTCAACCTGTCGCCGGTACTCTGGCGCAAGGTGCAGCGCGGCCTTTCGGCCGGCCGGGTGCAATCGCCTGCACTGCGCATGATCGTCGAACGCGAAGAGGAAATTGAAGCGTTCAAGCCGCGCGAATACTGGAGCATGGACGCCGAACTCGCGCACGCGACGATGCCGTTTCGCGCGCGCCTGCTGCGCCTCGCCGGCAAGAAATTTGAACAGTTCGACCTGACCGAAGCCGGTGCCGCCTACGCCGCGCGCGATAGGCTCTATACCGCCGCCGGCGCCACCCGCATCGCCGGCAACGATACCCCGTTTGAAACTGACCAGCCGGCCTGGCACGGCGGCCAGCTCGTTGTCGCCGATGTGCAGTCGCGTGAACGCAAACGCCGTCCGGCGGCACCGTTCACGACCTCGACCCTGCAGCAGGAGGCAGCGCGCAAGCTCGGCTTCACGACCAGCCGCACGATGCGTCTGGCACAGCAGCTGTACGAAGGCATCGCACTGGGCGACGAAGGCGTGGTCGGCCTCATCACTTATATGCGTACGGACTCGACCAGCCTGTCCGACGAGGCCGTGACCGAATTGCGCGATGTGATCCGGCGCGACTATGGCGCGAAAGCCTTGCCCGACACGGCGAATGTCTACAAGACCAAGTCCAAGAACGCACAGGAAGCGCACGAAGCCATCCGCCCAACCTCGGCCCTGCGTCGCCCGTCCAGCGTGGCCGGCGCGCTCAGCGACGAGCAGCGCAAGCTCTATGAGCTGATCTGGAAGCGCACGGTCGCCTGTCAGATGCAGCACGCAACACTGAACACCGTGTCGGTGGATCTCGCCTGCGGCAAGGATTCGGCGTTTCGTGCGACTGGCACTACGATCGTCGACGCCGGATTCCTCGCTGTCTACGAGGAAGGCAAGGACCAGAAGGCGGCCGAGGACGAAGACGAGGGCCGCAAGCTGCCGCTGCTGAAAATCGGCGACACGGTGCCGCTCGCGGCCATTCTCGCCGAGCAGCATTTCACCGAGCCTCCGCCGCGCTACTCCGAGGCAAGCCTGGTCAAGGCCCTGGAAGAGTTCGGCATCGGCCGCCCTTCGACCTACGCCAGCATCATCCAGACCCTGCTGGCGCGCGAATACGTCACGCTCGATGCGCGCCGCTTCCGCCCCACGGATGTCGGCCGGGCGGTGAGCAAGTTCCTCAGCGGGCACTTTACGCGCTACGTGGACTATGACTTCACCGCCAAACTCGAAGACGAGCTCGACGCGGTCAGCCGCGGTGAGGAAGACTGGCTGCCGCTGATGCAACGCTTCTGGTCGCCGTTCAAGGAACTGGTCGAAGAAAAGAATGAAACCGTCGATCGCTCCGAAGCAACCGGCGCGCGCGTGCTGGGCGACGACCCTGCCAGCGGCAAGCCGGTATCCGTGCGTCTGGGCCGTTTCGGACCGTTTGCTCAGATAGGCACCAAGGAAGACGAAGACAAGCCACGCTTCGCCAGCCTGCGAGCGAACCAGAGCATCCACACGATTACGCTGGCCGAAGCACTGGAGCTGTTCAAATTGCCGCGCAATCTGGGCGCACATCCGGACGGCACCGACATCATGGTCGGGGTCGGCCGCTTCGGTCCGTTCGTGAAACATGGTTCGACCTACGCCTCGCTCAAGGCCGAGGACGATCCGTATACAATTGAACTTGATCGCGCCCTGCAGCTGTTGCATGACAAGGCCGAAGCCGCTGCAAACCGCGTCATCAAGAGCTTCCGTGACGGTGCGATCCAGGTATTGCGCGGCCGTTACGGTCCCTACATCACCGACGGCGCCAAGAATGGCCGCATTCCCAAGGACCGTGAACCAGAATCCCTGACCGAGGCCGAATGTATCGAACTACTGGCCGCAGCCCCGGACAAACCGGCGCGCGGCGGCCGTTTCGGCAAGGGCAAGACCAAAGCCGACGCGAAGACAACCAAGAACAGCGAGGCCAGGCCGGCCGCAAAAAAAACCGTAGCCAAGAAGGCTGCGGTCGGAAAACCCGCCGCCAAGAAGACGGCGGCAAAGAAATCCGCGCCCAAGAAAGCCACGGGCAGAAAACCGCCGCACTGAGCCGAACCTAATGGATTCCGTCACCACCGAATCCGCTACCACCTTGCGCCGCTTATTAGGCGGCGCAGTGGTTTCCACCGGTGCGAACTGGCATGGCGAGCCACCGGCTACCACGGCAGCCCAGCGGCATTCGGCGATGGGCTCGATGCCATCGTCGACGCACCGGCCGGGGGGCTTGAGCGCCCGACCACGATCCGCGACGCTATCAGCGGGGAATTGATACGACATTGATGCCGGGGGGCTATGTCTGCCGTTATTCAGGGAGCGCGTTTTAGCGGCACCAGGCTACCGCTGGCTGTCGGCTCGCCACAGCGTACAGTGGCCTGGCTGCAAGGCCGGCCGGTCAGCCAGGCTGAATTTCTCAGCCATGTGGCCACGGTCGCAGCGCAATTGCCGTGCGCAGACGCCGCGGTCAACCTGTGCGAAGACCGTTATCTGTTTCTCGTCACGTTTGCTGCCATCGCCGTCGCCGGGCAAACCAACCTGTTGCCGCCCTCTCGCGCCTGCGCTGCCGTCGCCGAAGTCATGGAAGCCCATCCAGGCTGCTATGCAGTCAGCGATCAGGTGCTAGAGGTCGCGCCACCGCAGTTGTGGTCCCTGCCAGCGCTAGCCGCAACGCCCATCGACTACGACATCGCGGTGCCGCAGTTGGCTGCCGATCAGGTCGTCGCCATCGGCTATACCTCCGGTTCGACGGGATCGCCCAAGCCCAATCCGAAAACCTGGCGCAGCTTTAGCGCAAGCACGGCGCTGAACGCGGCGCTGCTCGCCGAGCCGGCCTCCGCCGCCACGTTGAACCTCGTAGCGACCGTGCCGCCGCAGCACATGTACGGCATGGAAATGTCGGTGCTGCTGCCGCTGCTAGCCAATATCAGCGTCGATGCTGCCAAGCCGTTGCTGCCGGCGGACATCGCTCTCGCCCTGGCTGCCGTGCCGGCGCCCAGGCTGCTCGTGACCACGCCAGTGCACCTGCGTGCCCTGGTGCAGTCGGAGGTCCAACTGCCGGAACTCGCCGGTATCGTCTGCGCGACCGCACCGCTGTGCCGCGAGCTCGCCGCCGCCAGCGAAGCGATTTTCCGCACTCGCGTGATCGAAGTATTCGGCTCGACCGAGACCTGTGTCATCGCGCACCGACGCAGCACGCAGCAGGAGGACTGGGAGCATTATTCCGGCGTGAGCCTGCGACCTCAGCCCGACGGCACACTAGTCAACGCCGAATGGTTCGAGCAGCCGGTGATCTTGCAGGACATCGTGGAGTTGCAGCGCGAGCGGTGCTTTCGCTTGCGCGGGCGCAATTCCGACCTGCTCGAAATCGCCGGCAAACGTGCATCACTGGCCGACCTGAATCGGCGCCTGCTCGCGATCGATGGCGTCGTGGACGGCGTCATCTTCCAGCGCAACGACGACCTGCGTGGCGTGCAACGGCTGGCGGCACTGGTGGTCGCGCCGGATCTGAGCGAAGCCACCATCCTCGACGCCCTGCGCGCAGCGACTGATCCGGCATTCCTGCCACGGCCTCTGCGCAAAGTGGATAAATTGCCCCGCAACGAAACCGGCAAGCTGCCGCGAGCGGCTTTGCTCGCCGCGCTGGAATGACCAGCGGCACGCCCACAGCTGCGCGGGGTGGGTCATCGCCACCGTCGGCTGCAGCGGGCGTTGTTGCGTTAGGTCCAGATCACCGAATGCAGTAGCGGTCGCAGCGCCATGGCGGACCAAAACCCATCCCGCAGCTATGCCGCTTTTTGTACTTTTGAACACCCCTCCGGATCCTCGACCGCATCAGGTGCAAACTTGCCCTGCTCTGCAAGCTCGGCGAACAGGCCGCCGCGCGCTACCAGCTCATCGAAACGCCCACTCTCCACGAGACGCCCTTGATCAATCACGAGAATCAGATCCGCATTGCGCACGGTCGACAGACGGTGTGCGATCACGAACGTCGTGCGCCCTTGTGCCAATCCCTTCAGCGTCCGCTGGATGCGCGCTTCGGTGCCGTTGTCGAGCGCACTCGTGGCTTCATCGAGAATAAGGATGGGCGCGTCCTTGAGCATGGCGCGTGCGATCGCAAGCCGCTGGCGTTCGCCGCCGGACAGTGAACGGCCACGCTCGGCCACGAGCGTGTCATAGCCTTCAGGTTTGATGCTGATGAAGGCGTGCGCCTCGGCGGCGCGAGCCGCCGCTTCGATCTGCGCCGGGGTCGCCTGCGGGTCAGCGATGCGCAGATTGTCCCCGATCGAACGGTAGAACAGGCCGGGTTCCTGAAAGACGACGCCGATATTGCGGCGCAGCCCCTCCAGATCGAGTGTGCGCAGATCGCGGCCATCAATACGAATGCTGCCCGACTGCGGGTCGTAGGCGCGGTAGAGCAGGCTCAGTGCCGTAGTCTTGCCTGCGCCGGTAGGACCGACCAGGGCGATCGTACTACCGGCCGCTGCGCTGAAACTCAGGTTGCGCACGGCGGGCACGGATTCGCCGTTGTCAGCCGCATAGCTGAAACTGACGTCGTCGAATTCGATCATGCCGCGCACGCGGCCAGGATCAATCGCGCCGGGTGCGTTCGCAATCGCCGGGCGGGTATCGAGCACCTCGAAGAAATTGCGCAGCGAATGCGTCTGGAAAAACAGCCCGGAGATAAAGCCAGCGAACTGCTCGAGCCGGCCGATCAGCATCAGCGAAAAGCCAACGAAACTCACGATATTGCCGACGCTGACCTCGCCCTTGGCATGCAAGCTGGCACCCAGTGCAAAGATGGCAACGATGGTCAAGGTGCTTGCCGCCCGGTTAAGCACTGACAGTACAGCCCAACCGCGCAACACCGGGTATTGGGCTTTCAGCACGCGACTCATCATGTCCTTGAGTGCCGCCAGCTCCTCCCCGACGCGGGTGAAACTCTGCACCACACCAACCTGGCCGAACACATCACTCGCGCGCGTTGAAATTTCATGATGCAGCTCTTCGACTTCGGCCTGCGCCTTGTGCGTGCGGCGGATCGCAACGGCGTTGAACACGGCGAAGCTGGTCATGAGCATGACCATGAGCACGGCAAGCTTCCAGTTCATGTAGATCGCGAGAGGAACCATCACAAGTATCGACAGCAGGGTTGCCAGGTGCTCGCGGAAGAAACCCAGCCAGAGCCCAAACAGGTTGCTGACGCCCGCATGCATCACACGCGACAGACGGCCGGTGTGGTTCTCGCCGTGGAACGACAAGGGCAGCGACACCCCGTGGGCGAAGAATTGCTGGATCGCCGCTAGGCGCCGCCGGTGTGCGAGGCGATCAGCGTGCAGCGACACCCAGACGCTCGCGACTACGCCGCCGAAACCAGCCAGCGCCCAGTAGGCGATTAGCCGCGGTGCATCGGCCGCGCCCGGCGCGCCCAGCGCATCAACAACCTGGCCGAACAGCATGGGCTCCAGGAAATAAATACCGGCCAACGCAAGGTTGGCCAACGTCAGGGTAACGGCAAGCCCACGCTCCGGCGCAAGCAGCCCGATAACGCGCAAATACAGGCGCAAGATGTTCACTGATGTGCAAGACCCCAGGCGCAAGATTGCGCGGTGTGCATTGATGCATTCACCAGCCATCGCGAACCTGAACAAAGCCGGCCTGGCTGCCACCGAGTTGGCGAGGCCACAAAACGTTACGTTCTCGGCCGTAGCGCTTGCGCTTTCGGCACCCTTTCGAGGCGCACCCACTTCGCCCCACTCCGGGACACCCACTCCGGGACACCCACTCCAGGACACCCACTCCAGGACACCCACTCCAGGACACCCACTCCAGGACACCCACTCCGGGACACCCACTCCAGGACACCCACTCCAGGACACCCACTCCGGGACACCCACTCCAGGACACCCACTCCAGGACACCCACTCCAGGACACCCACTCCAGGACACCCACTCCAGGACAC
>JAEUPP010000011.1 GCA_016790075.1 Rhodanobacteraceae bacterium
TTGACCCGCTGCCGTACAACCGGCCGGCAAGGTACCTATCGTGAGTCCGGCCGGAATCGTGTCGGTGATCGTGGCTACTGCCGTCGTGGCTGCCGTGCCGGTATTCGTGACCTGCAGCGTGTAACTCGCCGCTACACCGACTGTCCACGGACTGGCGCTGGCTGTCTTGACCAGGGTCAGCTCGGGTGTATTGACGCCCGTCGGACCTTCGGTATCGCTGCAGCGTGGTGCGGCCGGACAGCCCGCATCACCACCACCACTAACCGTGGCCGTATTCGTCACGCTGGGCACCGCCGCTGCCGTTGGTGTTACCGGAATCACGAAGCTGATGCTCGCGCTGACCGCCAGGCCACTGGCGATGGTGCACGTCACAGTCTGACCGACTGCCGTACAGCCGGCAGGCAAGGTGCCTATCGTCAGCCCTGCTGGGATCGCGTCGATGATCGTCGCCAGCGCTGTCGTAGCTGTTGTTCCTGTGTTCGTGACCTGCAGTGTGTAGCTCGCGGCCACACCGACCGTCCATGGACTGGCGCTCGCGGTCTTGGTCAGAGTCAGCTCGGGCGTAGTCACGCCAGTTGGACCTTCGGTGTCACTGCAGCGGGGTGCGGCTGGACAGCCCGCATCACCACCACCACCAACCGTGGCCGTATTCGTCACGCTGGGCACTGCCGCTGCCGTTGGTGTTACCGGAATCACAAAGCTGACATTGGCGCTCACGGCCAGGCCGCTGGCGATGGTGCAGGTCACGGCCTGGCCCGCTGCCGTACAACCAGCCGGCAAGGTGCCTATCGTGAGTCCGGCCGGAATCGTGTCCGTGATCGTGGCGGCTGCCGTCGTGGCTGCCGTGCCGGTATTCGTGACCTGCAGCGTGTAACTCGCCGCCACACCCACAGTCCACGGACTGGCGCTGGCTGTCTTGGTCAAGGTCAGCTCGGGTGTATTGACGGGGGTCGGGCCTTCGGTATCGATACAGCGCAGCGCAGCCGGGCAACCTGCATCGCCGCCGCCACTCACACTGGCTGTATTCGTCACACTCGGCACAGCCACCGCCGTCGGTGTTACCGGGATCACGAAACTCGTGCTCGCACTGACCGCCAGACCACTAGCAATCGTGCAGGTCACGGTTTGCGCTACCGCTGTGCAACCAATGGGCAGCGTGCCTATCGCCAGGCCCGCCGGGATCGTGTCCGTAATAGTCGATACAGCGGTGGTCGCCGCCGAGCCTGTATTCGTGACCTGCAGCGTGTAACTCGCCGCCACAGCCACAGTCCACGGACTCGCGCTCGCTGTCTTCGTCATTGTCAGTTGCGGCGCGCCGTTTACGGTGGTTGGACCTACCGTGCCGGTACAACGGCTCGCCGCCGGACAACCCGCATCGCCACCGCCACTGGTGGTGGCCGTATTCGTCACACTCGGTATAGCGGCCGCAGTCGGTGTTACCGGTATCACGAAGCTGGTGCTGGCACTGACTGCCAGACCGCTAGCGACGGTACAGGTCACGGTTTGCCCCGCCGCCGTACAACCAGCCGGCAAGGTGCCTATCGTGAGTCCGGCCGGAATCGTGTCCGTGATCGTGGCGACTGCTGTAGTCGCCGCCGAGCCCGTGTTCGTAAGCTGGAGCGTATAGCTCGCCGCCACACCAACGGTCCACGGACTGGCGCTCGCGGTCTTGATCAGGCTTAGTTGTGGCAAGCCGTTGACGGTGGTTGGACCTACCGTGCTGGTACAGCGGCTGGCCGCAGGACAGGTAGCGTCACCGCCACCACTGGCCGTGGCTGTATTGGTCACGCTCGGTATAGCGGCGGCGGTTGGGGTTACCGGAATCACGAAACTCGTGCTGGCACTGACCGCCAGGCCACTGGCAACCGTGCAGGTCACGGCCTGACCTACCGCTGTACAACCGGCCGGCAAAGTGCCTATCGTGAGGCCCGCCGGAATCGTGTCCGTGATTGTGGCAGTGGCCGTAGTCGGTGCTGAACCGGTATTCGTGAGCTGCAGCGTATAGCTTGCGGCCACACCCACGGTCCACGGACTGGCGCTCGCGGTCTTGACCAGGGTCAGTTGTGGCACGCCGTTAACGGTGGTCGGCCCTACCGTGCTGGTACAGCGGCTCGCCGCCGGGCAACCCGCATCGCCACCACCGCTCGCCGTCGCCGTATTCGTCACGCTGGGTATGGCTGCAGCTGTTGGCGTTACCGGGATTACGAAGCTTGTGCTGGCGCTGGCCGCCAGGCCACTGGCGACGGTGCAGGTCACGATTTGACCCGCCGCCGAACAGCCGGCCGGCAAGGTGCCGATGGTAAGGCCAGCCGGAATCGTGTCGGTGATCGCTGATGCTGCGGTAGTACTCGCCGAACCCGAGTTCGTGAGCTGCAGCGTATAGCTTGCGGCCACACCCGCGGTCCACGGGCTGGCGCTCGCCGTCTTGGTCAGCGTCAGCTGTGGCACGCCGTTGACGGTGGTCGGACCTACCGTGCTGGTACAGCGGCTCGCCGCCGGGCAACCCACATCGCCACCACCGCTCGCCGTCGCCGTATTCGTCACGCTGGGTATGGCTGCAGCTGTTGGCGTTACCGGGATTACGAAGCTTGTGCTGGCGCTGGCCGCCAGGCCACTGGCGACGGTGCAGGTCACGGTTTGACCCGCCGCCGAACAGCCGGCCGGCAAGGTGCCGATGGTAAGGCCAGCCGGAATCGTGTCGGTGATCGCTGATGCTGCGGTAGTACTCGCCGAACCCGAGTTCGTGAGCTGCAGCGTATAGCTTGCGGCCACACCTACGGTCCACGGACTGGCGCTCGCGGTCTTGACCAGGGTCAGCTCCGGCGTATTGACGATGGTTGGGCCAACGGTGCTGGTGCAGCGGCTCGCTGCAGGGCAGGTAGCGTCACCACCACCACTGACGCTGGCCGTATTCGTCACGCTCGGCATTGCCGCCAGGGTTGGTGTTACCGGAATCACGAAACTCGTGCTCGCACTCGCTGCCAGACCGCTGGCGATGGTGCAGGTCACGGTTTGACCTGCCGCCGTACAACCGGCCGGCAAGGTGCCAATGGTCAGGCCCGCGGGAATCGTGTCCGTAATCGTGGCAGCGGCCGTAGTCGCCACCGCTCCTATATTCGTGACTTGCAGCGTATAACTCGCAGCCACACCCACGATCCACGGACTGGCGCTGGCGGTCTTGTTCATGGCCAGCAAGGGCGCCAGAGCATTGGTGAACACACAGGTGAGATCGTCGCCAGCGACAGCAGTCAGGGTGAACGAGGTTGTGCTGCCTGACGGTGTCTGCCCGCCTGCCAGCGCATTGGAACAGGTATACGTTGTCGAGTAGTTTGCAAGATTCGCACCCGAGGCACCCGTCTCGCTCAAGGTATACAGTGCGCCAACAGCCCCTGGGTTCAGCGTCGCCGTACCGGTCGCCGTGCTTCCCGCGCCCGTCGTCGTGACTGTGGCGGGCCCGCCCGTACCGGCAATAGAGAGCGTGAACTGATCGGCAGGGGCGAAACGGCCGTTGGGCAACGATTTCTGCAGCCGCAAAATTGGCAGCTTGGTGTTCGTGAACGTACAGGTGAAGCTCACGCTGGCGGCGATTTCAGCGCCGGTAAGCGTGTAGGTGCTGCCACTGAGACTGCCGACCGGCGCGCTGGCTGCATTGACGCAGGTTGCGCCGGTAAGTGACCAGCCTGCGGGAAGGCTGTTTTCATTGATCGTTACAGCAGTCGTCGGCGAAACGATGGTAAACGGCTGTGTACCAGCGATACCGGTATCACCATCGACCTGGGTTACGGTGTTCGCCGCCGATGTCGTCACTGAACCCGTGGCCTGCGCCGTATTCGTCAACGCAAAACCAAAGGGGCCACCGGCACCGCCAACCGTGATCTTGTTGAGCACCAGGGCGCGGTTGACCTGGAACTGATAGTCCTCGACTTCACCACTCTGCACTGTGCTTACCGGCGTGTTGCAATTATCGAGGGGAGCGGTCGCGGCACTGCTGGTGCAGACACGGAAACGCGCAAACGTCGGCCCGATGGCAGCGCCGAGCGGCACGGCGATGTTGAGATTGACGGTTCCGACTGCAACCGCCTGATCACTCACCATCTGTTCGCCGACATCGTTGAAATCGCCATCGGCGTTCCAGTCAAACCACGCGTTCAGAACTCCCGACGCGTTCTGAATGCTGACCGGAACAACCGTGGTATAGCCGATTGGCAGCAATGGCGTCAGCGTTACGCCATTCTCGTCATCGGTATTGTTGACATCATCCCCGGTGGCGCCGGCATTGTTAAGCAAGGCAGCATCAGCGTCGGCACTTGCACCCAGACGAATGCCTGTAATGGTATGACTGGGATTGCCGTAGCTGACCGGCGCATCCCCCACGTCCGCATTGTCAGATTCCAGCAGGAACGAGGCATTGGTGCCGCCGTAGACCAACGTAGCGGCTGCGCCTGCGGCCTGCAGGGTGTAAAGGCTTCCCGGTGTTCCACCACCGTTGCGGAAATAGGCACCGCCGCTGAATCCATTCGGCTCGTTGTTGATGTTGCCGTTGGGGGTGTCGTACTCACCCGCTGCATTGGTGGTCGACAGCGTTGCCAGCGCGACATGCCCCGCCGGCAGCAGGAATCCCTCGGTGCTCGCATTGGCACCCATGACGAGCTTGCCGTCATCCGCTTCATCGGGCGCCTGACCGGCGTCATAGGCAGCCGGCGCCAGGGAGAAGTTGCCGGCCGTTCCGGTCGTTACCTGTGCCGTAGCCGTGGCGTTGCGCACGAAGCCCGTTACGGTTTGCTCGACGTTCTGGTAGACGGATGCGATCAGCATCGCCTCGTCACCGGCGCCGGAAGGGACGGTGACGTCAGGAAACGTGATAGAGACATTGCCGGAAGCGGCACCACCCAGCAGCGTATTGATTTCACTCTCGAACAGAACGATGTGGAAGCTACCGAGGCTGAAGAAAGCGGTACCGGCCGGAGAGCCGTTGGG
Organism: Rhodanobacteraceae bacterium; assembly: GCA_016790075.1. Lineage (GTDB taxonomy): Bacteria > Pseudomonadota > Gammaproteobacteria > Xanthomonadales > Rhodanobacteraceae > Tahibacter. Next base: position 4,978 of record JAEUPP010000011.1, read on the forward strand.
CGAGGTACTGATCGTGATGAAACGCGTATCACCACTGGGCGTGCCACCAATGACCAGGGCATTCTGCTTGTTGATGGTCCCGCCTGGCCCTATGACTTGCGCCGTGATCTGGTTGTTCGAGGTGGTTGCCGGCGGTGTGCCAACACGCGGCTCGGGCCAGTTATCGCCCAGGCCGGTGCCCGCAGTATTGCCGCTTACGCACAAACCGCTCGCTGTGTCAGCCGGCGAACAGTGATCGCGCTCGAAGGTGCCCCAGATAAAGAGGGCGCGGTTTTTCCCCGATGGAATGTTGAGCGTGGCAATGGTGGGCTTGCCCGTCGCCCCTGCACCGGTAGCCGTTGCGGTTTGTGTATTCAGATGCAGAACCTGCGCCGCTTGTAGCGGCTGCACGGCCATGGTCAGCACCAGTCCAGCGCTCAGCCCTATACCTTTCCAGCCCGGCCAGGAGCGAAACAATACCGCGGAATACCTCCCGGCCGCGGAAGCAATAGCACGAAAGAGCATAGGACCGCCTCCCATTGCATTTAAGAATTATTACAAAGTTACTCAGGTTTATATTTATACATCAGGGACAGGCAACGACGTAAATTCAGGCAATCAGTATCAGCCCGTGGCCGGCATCGCCCGAACAAGGCAACGCGAAGCAGCAGCCACACTCACCCTAACTCCGCACCACATAACGTCCAACGCAAATTCGGACTACGAACAAGTGACTGCACGGTCCACAATCGACCAGTCATCGTCGCAAGGGCGCCGGCCGACACAGAAATCGAGGCAGGTGAAACTTCGCTTCCCTCGTCTCGTAGGAGGCGCACGAAACGGCCTTCGAGGTTCATGCAAGCAAGTCGCCGGCAAACGCAACGCGGCGGCGTAAACCATCGTGGACATGTTCATCCCCTTGGAACATGTTGCTGACTTTTAAACTAACAGCAGTTTTAGCGTTGCTCAAGCAATACGACAAACACAGCCAGGACCACCTCCTGCCCCGGCGCTACAGCTCCCGCCAACCGGTGCCAACCTGGCCATTGACTTCCGGCCAGCTGGCCATTGCCCTGCTACAGTAGGCAACGGCCCTACCCCTTCGGAAAAACCATGAATCCAGTATTTCGCTGCTTGTTGAAGCTGGCTGTACTGACAATGCTGCCGTCAGGTGCTGCTTTTGCGCAAAGCTCCACTACCTGTGACCAGAACTGTTCTGCCCCCTATGTGCCCAATGAGTTCTGGACAACGCCGTACGGTCCAGCCGCCGCCAACATCGTGCTGTCGCCGACCAACTTCCTCGCCTGCACCTCCACCGCGTACGCCTTGTGCTACTACTCCGGCCCCGATGCAGTCCCCAAGAAGAAGCGCGGCGTATCCGCGCTGCCGGCACTACCCTGCAACATTTCTGCCAATGACCCGAACATTGCCGACTGCCGCTGCTATGCCGAATCCGGCGTGTCCTACGTGGATATTCATTCGATCCGGAACACCGAAGCCTACATCGAGACCATCCGCGCCTGTGGCATCAATGGTGAAAAATGCCGCAATCTGGCTTCCGATGAATTGTCCAGCCGGGCCATGGCCGTTGCTGGCGGCACCCCGCCCTCGCTGCCTACGGCTCCGGTCTGCAACTACCTGCAGGCCAATGCGGAAGGCCGCACACCCATGGCACCTGATGCCGAACTGGTCTCGACTTTCAGCTTTGCGCGCGTCAAAAGCTACGGCGTCGTTCCAACCGATTGCACAGGCTCGGCTGCACCGTATGCCGGCTGTATGACTGCATCCTGTACTTTTGAGCGAGATGCAAAAGGCAAGCCGAACGGATTTGCGACTTGCCGTTGCCCGATCTTTACCGGGCCTTACCAGGTCGGCCAGGCCGGCGTGTCCTGTGATGCAGGCGAAGGCAATGTATGGTCGGCAGCCTATACGCCGCCGCCTGCCAATGGCGGCCAATAATCTCGCCTTGGCCAGAGGGAGGGGAGCGCCGCCGGCGCATTTGAATCGGCCATTTCACTAAATGCAAATATCCGCCTTGCTGCACTCCCTGTGCAGCAAGGCGGCGCGCGTCCCTGCACTCAGGCATCCCTGCCCTGTTTTTCAGCTCCGTCGATCCGCTTTGTCGCGGTCTGCCTCGTCGTCAAAGTCCATGTGTGCATGCTTGCCATACCAATGCCCCTCCTGCAGCACCAGTTCGTGTTCAACCGAGACCGGAGCGCCAAACACGGTAATGGTAGTGCGCACCTTGGCGGTGTCCTGGCTGCGCTCCAGCACGTCCACCTTCAGCGAATCGGCCATCGCATCCAGATCCAGGCCATAACCACGTGCGGCGTCCTTGGCTGCGACAAACACCTGGCTGGCTAGCTCCAGGGCCCCCTCCAGCGGCAAGGCCTTGAGCTGGTCGATATCGGTGATGTTGGTGCGGCGTACGGCATCGGTGAACAGGGTCAGGGTGCGGCGCATGGACTCAGGACTGAGGAAATCAGTCGTGCTCGCCCAGCGCTGAATACCGGGCAGCGCGCTGCGCAATGCCTCGCGCTGGGCCTCGGTCAGCTGGGTTTCCGGCGAGCTGACTGCGACCTGCATCGCCCCCATGGCCATCATCAGCATGCCCGGCATTTGCGTGCGGGCCTCGGCCATCTCCGGCTCAAGCTTGAGCATCAGCTGATCTACCGCATCCGGTGCGGTGAGCTCGCGCATCTTTTCCGCGAAACGGGCGCGCTCGGCCTCGCTGGTAGGCTGGTTCCGCTGCTTTTCGAAAGCCACTCGGGCCGCTTGCCATTTTGACCGTGGCATCAGCCCCTGAGCCAGGCCTGCCAGGTCGCCCGCGCGGAATAGCTTGGCCAGCTGCTTGATTTCGTCTGCCGGGTCCGGTGCGCTAAGGCTGGCGGCGTGAACCGGACTCGCGGCGACTTCCTTGGCCGTCAGTACGGATACCGGACCAATCAGGCCTGCGGCTAACAAGGCCAGCAACAATAGCTTGCGTTTCATGCGGCGCTCCACTCGTTGGGGAGCTTTAGTGTGCTAGTTACCTACAACACTAATAAGTGAAAGAAGTCATTGCCGCCGATATGGCGCCGTCGCGCGCCCAGCGCGACGACTGGACCACTTGGCTAGACTGGACTTCATTACCCTATAAGTGATTGCCATGACCGGTGCCATTCGCCGCCTGCTGCTGCCCGTGCTGGCCCTTCTGATCGGCGTGCTCGCCTTGGCCTATTCGGTCCTGCTTTACCACGAAAGCCGCCAGATCGAACGCCATGGTTTGCTTGCGCCGGTGCAGACCATCACCAACAGCAAGCTGCTCAAGCGTAGCAATGACCAGGTAACGTTCCTTGCCGACGTGAGCTTTACAACCCAGGACGGGCGCAAGATCAACGCAAGGGCGCCGATCTCGGATACGGCCCTTGAGGCCTTCCACAACGGCCGGGCTACGCTGGTCAGTTATTTGCCGGATCGGCCCCAGGTCATGCGGATTGCCGGCGAAGAAGACGCCGGAAGCAGTTGGTTGCTGATTCTGGTCGGATGCAGCGCCTTGGCCTACGGCAGCTTTGGCATCGCCCGTATGCAGAGAGGCGGAGCACGGCGAAGCGGCTGATCAGCACGCTATTGCTGCGCCGGGCCGATTTGGGCAGCGGCAGCGCCCATTTCAGTCACAAGACCCTAACGCAACCAAGCCTTATGGTGGGTAATATCCTCCCCCGGGACTAGGTCAATCGGGGGAGATATGAAAATGCCAGCAGGACTGCGCACGCGCAGCCTCATAGCCGTAAGCGTTGCCACCGCGCTTTCCGTATTTGCTTTCAGCGCAAGCCACAATCCTGCATCAGCGCCGCCGTCACCGGCCCGCGATGCCTTGGCGGCTGAGCCAATGGATGCCCAGGCCCTCTATGCCGAGGGCGAGGGCGACATGGAACCAGTTGATCCGGCGGAGCAGCGCCCGCAGCTGCAGCCGCCGCCGCGGCCGGTAGCACGTGGCGGCGGTACCTGGACGCCGCTGGGACCAGGGCCTACGCAATCGGCACAGGTCAGCGTGCCCCCCAGCAACGAAGTATCCGGTGCGGTACAGGCCATCGCGGCGCATCCGTCGAATGCCGACATCCTCTATATCGGCGCGGTCAACGGCGGTATATGGAAGACGACCAATGCGACCGCCGCACAGCCGACCTGGACGCCGCAGACTGACGCCCTGCAATCGCAGTCGATCGGCGCCCTCGCCTTCGATCCTACTGACGCAACGCGGCAGACCCTGATTGCGGGCATAGGCCGCTTCAGCAATTTCGCCCAGCGCGGTGATGACGAGATTGGCATCTATCGTACGGTCGATGGCGGCACGACCTGGACCTTGCATGGCGGCGCCACCTTGCTGGGCCAGAAGATCATCGCCGTCGCGGCTCGCGGCTCGCGCCTGTTTGCCGCCTCAACGACCGGCGGTCTGTTTCGCAGCGACAACACGGGTACCAGTTTTGCGCTGGCGTCCGGCAGCGGCAATTTGCCGACGGGTGGCATTTTCGACCTCGTCGGCAACAGTGCGGACAACAACCAGTTCTATATCGCCGTACGCGGCGCAGCGCCGAAGGTACTGCGCAGCGATGATGGTGGCCTGACCTGGACTGACGTCACGACCGGAGTTCCTGCCCTGGGCGCTACGACCGGGGCCGTACGCCTCTCGGTGGGTGCCACGGGCGTGGTCTTTGCCGCGGTGGTCAACAGCGGGGTGCTCGCCGGCGTGGCGCGCTCGACCAACCTGGGGGCTACCTGGACGACGATGGATGTGCCGGCGATTCATCCGGGTTCGCAGGGATCGGTCAACACTTCTATCGCCGCCAGCCCCAGCAACGCCAACCTGGTATTTATCGGCGGCGATCGGATTACTGCCTCACCGTTTACCGGCAATGTAGTACGCGGCGACGCCTCACTGAGCTCGGGCACCCAGTTCTCCATCATCCACGGCACCGGCGGCGGCAATACCTCACCCCATGCCGACAGCCGTGCGATGGCGTTTGACGCAAACGGCAACCTGCTGCAGTCCGACGACGGCGGCATCTACCGGCGCGCCACGCCTTCGGCAGCGGGCACCTGGGGTTCGGTGATCGGCAATCTTGCGGTGACGGAAGTGCACGACCTTGCCCATGACCGGGTCGCGGACATCATCATGATCGGCACGCAGGACAATGGCACACACATGCAGCAAGCGGCGACCAACCCGCGCTGGACCTTTATCAACGGCGGCGACGGCGGCGATGCGGCCATTGACGACGATACGCTGGGCATCGCCGGCAGCTACCGCTATATCAGTTCGCAGAATCTTGGTGGCTTCCGCCGTGCGCAGTACAACGCGTCGAACGCATTCGTATCCAACCAGGCAATGCCGAGCATTGCCGACCCACAATTCGTAACACCGGTGGAACTCAATGTGGTCAACTCCGGACGCATGCTGGTCGGCGGGGTAAACACCGTATACGAATCAACAAACGTCACGACCGGCGCGCCAACGCTCACTTCGCTAGGCACACCCGGTGCGAATCGCAATGCGATGGCCTATGGCGCAGCCGATAATCCAGACGCTGCCTATGTGGGCAAGAACGCGCAGGTCTTCCGCCGTAACGGCGCGAGTTTCGTTGCGACCACAGCACTGCCCGCCGGTGCCGCGACAATTACCGACGTGGCCATGGATCCGGACGATTCCCAGCGGGTCTATGCGGTCGACGACAACCAGGTATTCCGCTCCATCGACGCCGGCGCGACCTGGACTGACATTACCGGCAACCTGGGCACGATCAGCTCATTCGATTTCCGCACCATCGAATTCGTACCCAGCATTGCCGGCGATGTCGTTACGGTTGGCACACGCTCGGGCGTCTTTTTCGCCGGGGCCAATTCATCGACCTGGGATCTGCTCGGCTCGGGCCTGCCGGATGTGCTGGTGTTCGACCTGCGTTATGTAGCAACCCAGGGCCGGTTGATCGCCGGCACACTGGGCCGCGGCGTCTGGTCGATTCCGTTTGACAACGACCGTATCTTCGCCAACGGTTTCCAGTGATACCTGCTCATGGTTGCGGAGCCGGGTGAAACCGGTTCCGCGGCCGTGAAATCAAGGTCGCTAGCTGAACTGCAGCGGCCTACTGCGCGGCTGCAGCGCGGGCATCCTGCCGGCCCGCAATCTCCAGCAGCTCCAGCTCAAACACCAGTGTCGCATTGGGTCCGATCTGGCCGGGTACGCCGCGCTCCGCATATGCGAGGCTCGCTGGCAGCCAGAAACGGTATTTCGCGCCGACCGGCATGAGCTGAATCGCTTCCTGCAGCCCCGGCATGACCTGATTCAGCGCGAACGATGCCGGATGGTCGATTGCGTAGGTATCTTCAAAGACCTGCCCGTCGAGAAGGCTGCCTATATAGTTCAGACGTACCGTGTCGCTTGCCTGTGGCCGCGGGCCGTCGGCGGCCCTTAGCACGTGGTATTGCAGCCCGGATGCTGTAACGGCCACACCAGCCTGCTTGGCATTGTCCGCAAGAAATGCAGCACCTCGGTCACGATTTTCCGCGGCCTGCGCTGCCTGCGCCTGATCACGCTTGTCGCGCAGGGACTGAGTGAACTGCTTGCGTACCGCGTCGGTCTGGGCGGGATCAAGCAACGCTGGCTTGCCCGCATGGGCATCGCGCAACGCCTGCACAACCAGTTCGATGTCGACCTCATCCTTGACCGGCGCCACATTTTTCGCCAGATCCAGGCCGACCATGTAACTCGCCCGCTCACGATCGGTGGTCAGTTCGCTTCGCGCGGCAGGCACGGGCGAACTCGCTGCCGGAGCGGCATTGCCGCCGCCGCGGCAGGCAGCAAGCAGGGCGACGGCGACGGCTACAAACAGACGATGGGCAGTCAGCATGGCGAATCTCTGGAAAAGGTCGGTAGGAGTGGGCCCAGGCAGTCGAATCACTTCACTGCCTTCAGTCGGTCACGGCGAAGGTGAGCATCATGCCCATGTCCTCGTGTTCGAGATTGTGGCAATGGAGCATGTAGCGCTGTGTGCCGCGATAGGGCTGGCTGAAGTCCATCGCCAGGCGCACGACCTCGCCCGGCCAGACCAGCACGGTATCGGTCCAGCCCAGATCCTGCGGCGTTCGGCCGCCGCTGGCGACCTGGCGTGCACGGACGTCCATGGGACTTACGGAACGCGATACAACGCGAAACTGAAATCCGTGCACATGTACAGGATGTGGCATGCTCGTCATGCTGTTGCGGATCTCCCAGACCTCGCACGTACCGCGCTTTACGGCAAACGCGACCGCGTGGCCGTCGCGAAGGAAATTCCAGTCGTTGATGAACCAGCCGCCGGCCGCATCCATGCGCAAACGCAGGGAGCGTGTGGGCCAGGCCGAGGTGTCCGGCAACGGCGCCAAGGTGGACAACTGATCGGGAATTACCGCTTCCCGCCCGGGCAGCGCGGCACCTACGCGAAACTCCAGGATGTCCAGCGCAGCCCCCATGGGCATGGCACCCGGGTGATCACCCATGGGATCGGGCATGAAATCGCCGGACTCGTCTTCGTTTTCCATCGCGACATAGTCGAGGCTACGCAGCAGCACACGCTCGCCGGGCTTGATCGCACTGAAATCGACCAGCACGTCGATGCGCTGTGCAGGAGCGAGAAACACGTCCTCGACCCGCAGAGCCCCGCCGAGCAGTCCACCGTCCGTGCCTATCAAGCGAAACGGCAGACTACGGCCTGCATGCTGAAACGCAAGCCGCAACAGCCGCGCATTCGCCGTATTGGCGATACGGAAACGGTACAGGGCCGCAGCCACGTCCAGATAGGGCTCAGGTGTCCAGTTCACGAGCACGCGATTGCCGATCCAGTCGTCAGCACCCTGCTCCGGATAGACCAGCGCGTTACCGGCATCTACCTGTTTGTCGGCAATGCACAGCGGCAGATCGCGCTCGCCCCAGACCAGACCCAGGTGCTTGCGCAAGGCAGCCTCTTCCGCGTCTTCCACCAGCAGCAGCCCAGCCAGACCACGCTGCACCTGCAAGCCGGTGCGACCATGCGGGTGGGCGTGATACCAGTACAGGCCTGCGCGATTGGTCACTTGCACCTGGTAGTCGCGTTCTGTACCGGGCGCAACCGGATGCAGACCACTACCGTCATTGGCCTCATCAACGATCAGGCCGTGCCAGTGGATGGTTGTCTCTTCAGCGAGCTCGTTGCGAAAATGTACCGAAAGCGTCTCGCCACGCCGGATGCGCAACAATGGATTAAGTACGGTAGCCGCGGCGCTACGCGCGGCATAGTGCCAGAGCGGTGTCGGCGCACCGGGAAACACAGCGACCTGGCTACGGGTTGCAACGAGTTCCAGCGTTTGCGACGAAACCGCAAGTTCACCGAAGTGAACATCGTGTAGCGGCAGGCGTAGTGGCTGGGAAAATCGCTCGCGCGATGCCAAGGCCTGCGACGTGTCGGCGGCGGCTGGTGTGGATGGCGTGGAATTCGCGGTCGTGCGATCGGGTTTGCGGCCATGCCACAACCGCCAGCCCGCAAGTGTCGCTGCAGCCGTCACGGCACTCAACACGATGTGACGACGGGCACGGTTGGTCATTGGGGCAGCGTGTCAGCAAAATGCGTACATTGCTAGTTTGGACGATCGCAGGCAATCACCGCCTGTCATGCGCTTGTCACTGTTTCGTCAGTAGATCGGGTTTCAATCTGCTGCTGCGCTGCAGCAGCAGCCGAACACTGGACCAGTTGTACACAGGCATCGCGATGTAGCGACAAACACTTTGCAGTTTGCAACAGACTGGAGTATGCAGTATCCGCTTTTTACCTCAGGCGGATCTGCAGCCATTGGCCGTAGAAAAAAGCCAAAACTGTTCAATGCAGTTTGCAGGACATAGCACTTGCTGAAAACGGTGCCGCCGGCGCGGGGAGGCGACGGCGAGCGCAAGATACTTATCGGAATCGGGGAGACATTCCATGCCATGCCAATCTGACCGCCCGCTCGCCGGGCTTCGTTTCGTCGTGGCTCTGGCCGCGACCACCCTGGCGCCGCAGGTCGGTGCCGCTCAGCGCATAGAGCAACTGGCTGAAGATAGCGCGGTCACGCGCTATCTCGATGCTCCAGCACGCCTCGCCGCGCCACCGACCGAGATCTGTGAGCCGGGTGCAAAATGGATACGCCTGAGCTTTGGCGAACTCACGCTGGCGCCCTATGACAGCCTCACCCTGGTGAGCTCTGCGGGTGAACGCTACACGTTTGAAGGCAGCGCATTCGATCGTCGCCAGTTTGCCGCGCGTGCGCTGCGCGGCGACTGCGTCACCTTGCAGCCTTATTTCGGCAACTCAGCCAGCCGCTATCGGCTGGAGAGTTATCAGTTCGGCCGCGAGGAACTGGCCAACGCGTCTGTCGTCGTTGCCGGTGCCGGGGATATCTGCGACAGCAGCGGCAACGCCTGCCAAGGCACCTCCGATCTGATCGTAGCTATCAATCCCACCGCGGTATTTACCGCTGGCGACAACGCCTACAGCAATGGCACCCTGACCGAATACAACACACGCTACGCGCCGACCTGGGGCCGCTTCAAGTCGCTGACCAACCCTACGCCCGGCAATCACGAATACAACACCAGCGGTGCTGCGGGTTATTTCGACTATTTCAACGGCAGCGGCAATCAGACCGGACCGGCCGGCGATCGCAGCAAGGGCTACTACAGCTGGAACGTCGGCGACTGGCACTTTATCGCGCTCAATACCATGTCCGGCGGCACGGTCGCACAGGCCCAGCTCGACTGGCTACAGGCTGATCTTGCCGCGAATACCAAGCCTTGCACGGCCGCCTACTGGCACCACCCGCTGGTCAGCGTCGGCAACTACACGGGTTATAGCCAGGTCAAACCATTCTGGGACCGGCTCTATGCGGCACGCGCCGATCTCGTGCTGGTCGGCCACGACCATAACTACCAGCGTTATGCGCCGATGAAACCCGACGGTACGGCCGATGCCACCAACGGCATCCGCCAGATTCTCGTCGGCACCGGCGGCCGTGCGTTCTACGGCATCTCGCGTTCACATGCGCTGCTCGAGAAAAGCAATGACGACAGTCATGGCGTACTCAAGCTTACGTTGACGGCGACGGGCTACAGCGGCGAGTTCGTGCGCTCGACCGGCAGCTTCAGCGACACTTTCAGCGGCAACTGCCACAAAGCAACGCCACCGCAAAACACGCCGCCTGTTGCAAATTTCTCTTTTGCAACAAATGGGCTTTCCGCCAACTTCACAGACAGTTCGACCGATAGCGACGGCACGATTGCCTCGCGCAGCTGGAACTTCGGCGACAGCACCACCTCGACCGCGACCAACCCGAGCAAGACCTATACAGCCGCCGGCACCTATACGGTCACCCTGACAGTGACCGACAACGGTGGGGCCAGCAACACCAAGACCAGCTCGGTCACGGTGACCGCGCCGCCGACGGATACGGTGCTGCAGAACGGCGTGGCCAAGACCGGACTCGCCGCGGCTACGGGTGTGAACCTGGCCTACACCATGGTCGTGCCGGCGGGTGCAACCGGCCTGAAGTTCGTCACCAGCGGTGGCACGGGTGATGCGGACCTGTATGTGAAGTTCGGTTCCGCACCGACCACGACGACCTATGACTGCAAGTCGGATGGTTCGACCAATGCCGAAACCTGCAATATCGCCACGGCCCAGGCCGGTACCTACCACGTGCTGGTGCGTGCCTATGCCGCGTTCTCCGGGCTGAGCCTGACCGGCAGCTACACCACTGGCGGCGGCGGCGGCAGCGCTCTGCAGAACGGTGTGCCGCGCACGGGTCTGTCGGGTGCACTCAATGCGACCCAGACCTTCACCCTGGCCGTGCCGGCCGGTGCCACCAACCTCAAGTTCGTCCTGAGCGGTGGCACGGGTGATGCGGACATGTATGTCAAGTTCGGTTCCGCGCCGACCCTGAGCAGCTACGACTGCCGTCCCTTCAAGGGCGGCAACAACGAGACCTGCAACATCGCGACCGCGCAGGCGGGTACTTACTATGTGATGCTCAACGGCTACGCCGCCTATTCGGGTGCCAGCCTGACGGGCAGCTTCACGCCGTAGCGGGCTCCGCCACTATCTTGACTCAGGACTGGCGCCGCTCCAGCCCATTGGCTCACACCTCAAGGCAGGGCACTGCGTTCTGCGGTGCCCTGCCCTACCGTGGGATTATTCCTGCGCACTTCGATCGCCAGCGGCAGCACAGCCGGTGAAACGTGAAAGCAGATAAAGACGCTACAGCCGCAGAAACCACCACCTGAAAGACAATGAACACGCTCCTTGCTGGCCGCGGCGCTGGCGCTCGTAGCCATACTGCAGGTTTACCCGCTGGTGTCCACCTGGCTTACGTTCGGGCTGGACCAGCCAGCCGGGCTAGTAGCGATCAAACAGCGTCTGCAACTGCTGCGGCTTATCGCCGCGCGCCAAACCTAACAACAGCAGTATGCGCGCCTGCAGCGGGGTCAGATTGTCGGCGCTGATAAAACCATAGGCGTCGTCGTCGATCTCGCCATTGCGCACCGTCGTGCCGTTGGACACGCGGCTTGCACGCACGATACGCACACCGCGGGCAGCTGCAGCCGCGAGGGCAGCGCACCAGTCCTCCCGCAGATTACCGTTGCCGACACCAGCAAATACCAGACCGTCCGCGTCTGCTGCCGCCGCCTCGATAAGCCGTGGCGACAGATCGACGAAGGCCGTAAGCATAGTCACACGCGGCCAGCGATCGGGAACGGCAAAGCCGCCGCGCTCGCGCGTGGGCCGCTGGTAGATAAACACGTCCCTGTCCTTGACCAAGCCGAGACGACCGTACTGGTCAGCACTGAACGCTCCAGGCACGCTATCGCGCTTTTGCAAGCCGCGCGCGCCGAGCAGCACATCACCGAAAATCACGAGCGTGCCCAGGCCATGGCAGGCCGGGTGCGCCGCGGCACTGATCGCGTGATAGATGTTCATGGGCCCATCCGCGCCCAGCGCCGTAGCCGGCCGCATCGCGCCCGTGAGCACGACAGGTTTGTTGCTGCTCTGGGTCAGGTGCAGGAAGTAGGCCGTTTCCTCCAGCGTATCGGTGCCGTGCAATACGACTGCGCCATCGATGTCCTCGCGCGCCAGCAGTACAGCAAGCCGCCCGGCCAGGGTTTGCCAGTGCGACAGCTCCATCGCCGCACTGTCGATCGCAAACAGCTGTTCCGGGATGACCTCGGCCAGCGTTGCGAGGCCCGAGACGGAGGTGAGCAGCGCCTCGACGCCAAGCGCACCGGCACGGTAGCCGAGCTGCTGGGTGGAACTGCCCGCCGTCCCGGCGACGGTGCCGCCGGTGGCGATCAGGGCGATACGCGGCTGCCGCGTACTCATGGCATCCCCCCAGGTAGCAGCGCGCACCCAGCGCGCCTATGTGAAGGCGCTGCCGCAATGGCAGCATTGGAGAAATCGTGTTCGCGCGAAGTCAGCATCATCGTCCAGGACGCGGGATGGGACGCACACTGTATGCATGCCGCGGGGCCATCGCCACTGCGGTGTGGGCATGAGACCGTAGCGAGCTGAAGCAGCGGCGAGCGTGTGCAGCGCTACGGGCTCAGCCGCGCTGGCGCCAGGGAGCCACTGCCCTGCGTGCGGAGCGCCTTTTCGTATGGTTCGCTCAGGCCAACGGCGGAATCATCATGAACCCGGTGTTCAAACCGATTCGCTTTGAGGAATCTGTTCTGGCGGTTCCGCGCCAGGGCGGTGGCCTTGCGCAGCAGCGGGCAAGCCAGCTCGCCGGGTATCTTGAGGCCTTTGAACGGATTAGGGCTGAAATCTCTGCCCTGCGACTGCAAGCCGCCGGCGATACCCGGCCGCCCGGTGAAAATTGACCGCAGCCGCGTTCGCACCGATGCTGACCCACTGGCTGCGACGCTTTGCGACGGGCGAACGTCTGCGCCAGCAACGGGCTTGTGCCCCTACTGCCTGAGGACGACGCCTATGAAACGCCATCTGACTGCCGCTGCCCTGGCCGCTTTTTCCGTCGCGACGGCTGTGTCCGCAGCGCGCCCATCGCCGGATGAACAGCTCGCCAAGATCATCGAGGGTCGTGTCGCCGGCGCCCCGGTGAAGTGCATACGTCTGCGCGACATCCGCTCCACCCGTATTATCGACAGGACCGCCATCGTCTACGACACGCTGGGCTCTACCCTCTACGTCAACCGCCCTGAAGCCGGCGCCGCCTTCCTGCACGATGACAGGATACTCGTTACCGACACGCGCTCGTCGGAGCTTTGCAATATCGACATCATCAAGCTGCTGGACCCCGGTTCGAAGATGCTCAGCGGCACGGTCGGCCTTGGTGATTTCGTTCCGTATACCAAGCCAAAAAAAGAAGAAAGAGACTAAGAGACAAAACTCGCACCGCACTCCGCTGGAAGCACGAAAGCTGCAGGCATCGGCGACGTGGTGAACGGCAGCCGAACCTAGACCGCGCCCATGACCGATGTCCGGCTTCATCCTGAGAGAACCGCGGCGGCGGCGTCACTAACGGGGCATGTGCTCGTGCCGAACAAACGACCGTAGCCCGCCGCCCTGCGCAGAAGCGAGACCGCTACTCTGGCGTTGCAGCCGCCTTGCGGCTGCCGCGGCCGCCCTGCTGCTTGGAGGCTGTGTATGCACCCCGGTCAGTATCGCCCTGCAACGCGGGCTCGCGGTCGATCTGCGCCTGGGCAGCGGCTTGCTACCGGCCGGGCCCGGCCGCGAGTTGCCGGTCCTGCGCGCCGACACGGCGACGCCGCTCTCGTTATGGATGTTCGCCGCCGACGCCGGCACCACCACGCCCCATGCCGGCCTCGCGATAGAACTGGAGGTACTCGATCTTCGCGGCGCGACGGCACAACACGCCGTCGTACAGCCGGTCCGGCTGCGCACCGACACCCAGGGCTACGCCGCACCCGTAACGTTCCTCGCCGCGCAAGCCGGTGAATTCGTTGTGCGCGCGACCTACCGTGACGCTGAGCGCGTCGTCAGCGCCTACAGCATGCGCATAGTTGTCGGAGAGGCAGCGAAACAGTGAGAGAACCCGCACTGCCTGGCCACTGTCCTGATGACTGCGGCGCCGCTGCGACGCACAGGGGGAAGCACATGAGTGCGCAACGACAGTTTGCCGCCAAGGGACTGGTTTCGATCAGCACGCTGCAGCGGCTCGCTTCAGTCCCGGAAACGATCCGCGCTGCCAGGCGCAACGTCAACGCCAGGGGCTAGGTCGCCATGCAGACGCAGACGCCCGACCCCGCCTCAGGCAGCCGGCTTCCGAAGCGCTCATTCACGCTTATACTCGGCCACAGGTACACGTGTGAGGAGGGGCGCGTGTCGACAGCCAGCCTGCCGGTAGTACAGCCCGACTCATCACGTGAGCTGGCCGAACGCATCCGATCAGGCGATGGCGCTGCCGAACGCGAACTCTATCTGCGCTACGCCCGTGGCCTGCGTTTTCTGGTACGCCAGCGCGGCAGCGACGACCAGCTGGCGCAGGACGTCGTGCAGGACTGCTTCCGCATCGCCCTGCAGAAGCTACGCCGGGGCCGCCTGGAAAACCCTGACGCAGTAGCCGGCTTCCTGCGCGGGATCACGCTGAACCTGCTGTCGGAACACCGGCGCAGCGGGCGGCACGGCACACACACCGAACTGGCCGTTGACGCTGGTGAGCTTTGTGCCGACGAAAGCGCGGGCCCGCTCGAAGTCACCACGCGCAGCGAACGCCGCGGACTGATTCGCCGACTTATTGCCGAACTGCCCGTAGAGCGCGACCGGCAACTGCTCTGGCGCTACTACGTCCTCGATGAGGACAAGCCCGTAGTGTGCGCGGCGCTGAAACTGACGCCCGAGCATTTCGACCGAGTCCTGCACCGCGCCAAGAACCGTTTCCGCGAACTCGCAGGCGGACACGGGCTGAAACCATCAACGGACGCACCATGACACCGAATGCTACCGACGCCGTCTCGCTGCTTGCGGCACTGCTGGGTCAGCCCGCGGAACGGCAGCGCCTGATCGTGCGTTATCTGCGCGGGGACATGGAGCCCAGCCTGCTGGCTGCCTTCGAGGAACAACTGCTGGACGATGCCGCGTTGCTAGATGAGGTCGAGACGGAGAAGGTGCTGCGCCAGGGCCTGCGCGAGTCACCGCAGGCGCTGACGGCCAAAACCTCATCACGCTGGTGGCTACCGCTGAGCTTCGCCGCTGGCTGCCTGCTTGGCGCGTTGCTGATCACCAGCCTGCGCTCTCCACCGCTGACCTTGCCTCTGGCACAGCGTGTCGCGGTTGCGCAGCTGCCGGCGACGCGGGGGGATGAGATTCCTGCCGAAGCCGAACTCACTATCGCCGCCGGCACGCAGCAACTGGTACTGCGCATACCAGCGACAAACGAACCCGGCCCTTTCCGCCTGCGCATACGTGCAGACGAGACACTGCTTGGTGCATTCGACGGCCTCAGACCCGATGACAGCGGACGATTCGATGTGCTCGTCGCGCTGCCTGCGAGCAACACCACGCAGCTGACGGTGGAACTTGAAGCCTGGCGCGACGATGCATGGCGGCAGCGGCCTACGCGGACGCTGCTGGTGCGCACGGTCTCTGCCCCTCCGATGAACTCTACCCACTGACGGCCGCAGAGTAATGCCGTGGCGGACTTGGGCTTGTTCACTGAACGGCGGAATCGCGTGTGCCGTGGTCACAACCGGCGACCGCATTCCTCGAATCACCGCAGCACGCGGCGGCCGCGGGACATGCTGTCTGTTTTCGCGACCTGGTCATTTTTCATATGCTGTCTGGCTTTGCCGCGCCCAGGCCAAGCAACGACAGGAAGTGTTACCTGCTGACACCTGGGTCACTGCAAAACCTGGGAGGCCGCCTATCGCCGCCGCACCGTCACCGCCCCGCATTGCCCCCAAACACCACAAACCCCGCCCAGTAATACGGATGTGCCGTCGCCGCGCGCTGCGCGAGTTCGCGCTGCGCGCTGGCCACCGCCTGCTCTGGTGCACTGCCTTGCGCCAGCGCTGCGTAGAAAGCACGCATGAACGCCGTGCCGGCGCTGTCGTCCACGCTCCATAGCGGCGCAACGACACTTTCGGCACCGGCAACACGCAGCACGTGCGCGAGGCTGGCGCCGCTGGCTCCTGGCTGTGCATTGCCGTTGGCGGTATCACAAGCACCGAGCACGATCAGGCGGGCACGCACCGGGGTCTGCAGCAGATCGTGGAAACTGACCACGTCCAGGCCGTGCTCTGCTTCGTCAGCAGCGACCAGCAAGGCGCTGAGACCTGGCTCGTCGCGGCTAACAAATCCATGTGTAGCAAAATGCACAATGCTTTGCGGTTGTGCCAACGCGTCAAGTGTGCGGCTGCGGGTAAACGCAGTACCTAGCCAGGTCTGCACCGTCGCACTGGGCCAGCGTGCCGCAATAGTCAGCACTTCCTCGCGGCTGCCCGGCAGGCGTGGCAAGCCCGCTGCACTGCGGGCACTGCCAGCCGTGCTGTCCACGCGTGGATCGGCAAAGGCCTGCAGCGGCAGATCGCTGCAGCAGGGGGCGTGGGCAACCGGTGCATCCAGTGTGTCGATACGCACGACGGCCGGCAACGGTGCGGCAACAGCGTCATCGCCGGTGTCCGCCAGCAGCAGCGATGGCGGTACATCGCTCAGAGGTCCGTCTGCCAGCAGATAGTGGCGTGAGCCCGCTGAGCTACGCAGGGCATCCAGGCCAGCCGCAGCCCGTATCGCTGCAAGTGGTGCATGGATGGCTTCGGGTTGGCTGTTGCGGCTCCGCAGTACGGGCTGCAGCGCAAGCGCCGCCGCACGCAGAGGAGCTGCCGTATCGGCGACCTGCTCGACCAGACCATCGCGGCTCAGGCTCCAGAGGAATACACGGCGTTCACCGACGAAACTGACGATCAGCCGCTCGCCCTCACCCAACTGCCGCTGCCAGGCTCGCAGCAGTGCCGGTATGTCGGCGCCACGCCCCGCGGAACGCAATAGCGGATCGAACTGCTCTGCCCGGGCGAACAGATCCGGTGCCGCCGCTACGGCTTCGTCCAGTTCCTCACTGCTCTGGATGCCCCAGCGGCGGCGCACGCGTTCGTTGATCTGTGCCAGAACCGCCGCCTGCTGCGGCGTGGCCGTGGCCAGCACACGCTCACCGCGCCCCGCGGCCTGATGCAAAGCCGCCACCGCAGCGAAGCGTGCCGCCACCGCATCGGCCACATCGGCACGCGACAAGGTCAGCAACTGCTCCAGGCTGCGCCGCGCTTGCGCGAGATAGCTGGCCCTATGCAGTGGATAGGTCTGCAGACCAGCCACGTGCAATGCACGCTGCAGGGCAGCCTCGTACTGGCGCTGCGCTGGTCCGCGCAGGCCGCGGCGCTGCAACACTTGCGCCTGCAGCGCGTCGAGCTCAACCAGACCGATGACATCGTTCGCAGCTTGCGCTGCCCTCCTGGCGCGTACCAGCCCGGCTTCCGCCGCCGGCAATGCACCGCGCTCCAGGGCACGCCGCGCCAGCACGATGGCGAGCCGCTGCTGATGCAGATACGAGGGGGAATCTCCCAGCGCGCTTTGCGCCGCCGCAATGGCCAGATCCAGCACACTCGTCTCATTGTCAGTCAGGGCGATTTCCGCACGCAGCAGATGAATCTCTGCCGCAGCGCCCTGCCCGGCTTTGCCTGCATCCACTATCGCCAGTGCACGCGCCAGCGTCGCTCTGGCTTGTTCCGGCAGCGCTGCATTGCGCTGTGCATCGGCGAGATTGCGCAGCGCAATGACGGCATTGTTCCAATAGCCTCCGTCTTCATAAGCCTTGGCTGCATCGGCCAGGAATTGCTGCGCGTAGGTGAAATCGGCCAACAGCAGATAGGCAATACCGATTTGGCGTAGCGCATTGGCCCGCAGATTCGGATCCTGCAAGCGCTCGCTAAAACCCAGGGCTTCCAGATAGGTCTGGATAGCCATGTCGAGCCGGCCCTGGGCACGCGCGACGTTGCCGGCAACCAAAGCGGCAAGCAACTGCACTCGCACTACCTCGCTATGGCGCGCTTGCAGCCGCGCAGCCTGGGCTTCGGCATCCGCTTCGACATAGCGACCGAGCTGCGCATAGGCATCAGCGCGATTCGCACGGCTCAGCGCCGCTTCGGCGACGTTGCCGGCACGGTCATGCAGCGCAACCGCGCGGTGGTAGCAGCGCAGCGCTTCGGCGAGGCGCAGCTGGCCGCGCAAGGACAGGCATAGATCGTTGGTTACGACCCCGATCAGGATCGGATCGGCGCGCACTACCGTATCGACGGCGAGCTGACGTAGCTGGCGTTCGGCACCGACCAGGTCACCTTCACGCCGCTGCTGTTGTGCGGCGCGATGCGTGGCGATCGCCCAGCGCAGACGATCACCGCCAGCCTTCCACCCGGCGGCAGCCGCAGCAAGATCGCTGCGGCTTTCGGCCGGACGCCCCATGCGCGCATAGGCATAGGCTCGTGCCTGCCGCGCCTGCGGCGCGAGCCAGGGCCAGCGGCGCTGCCATTCGCTGGCCTCGCTTGCGAGTACCAGCGCACCAAGCGTGGCGACGGCTTGAGCCCTCGACTGGTTGCGCTGTGCCGCAGCGAGTGCTGAATCTTCGGCACGTGCGATTTCCGCCCCGGCGTGTGCGAGCAAGCGTAGCCCCGCCATATCCCAGGAGTTATCGCAAACGGCTTGCAAGCGCAGACGCGCGCGCTGCTTGCCGCCTATGCCGGGCTGCAGCGACCATGCCGCGTCATCGTGCTCAAACTCCGCACTCTGAAAGGCCCAGCCATTGGGCGGGAGATCCCAGGTAACCACCCGCGTCGAGGTCTCGCGCCGGATCAGCACGTTGTCGCCGCGCTCCTCAGTCAGCAGCACGCCTGAAGCATCGGGTAAGACCAGCGTGACCGGCAAGTCGAGCTCCAGCTCCTGCGCAGCGCCATCACAGTCCAGGCGTACGTCCTGTGCGCCGGCTGCACCCGCGAGGCAAGCCGCCAGCACGCCGCATAGCCCGATGCAGCACAGCTCTATCCGCGGCAAGAAACGGAATTCGCGCATAGCGCTACTTTTAGCAAGACGTAACCGCAGTGCATACACCCACTCGCGACAAACCATCTCCCGGTCCCAACGTACGAAGAATTGCGTAGATACATCAGCGCTTGCTAGGCTCGGCCGCGCTTCCCCTGACTGTGGAGCATCCCATGAACGACTTACCACCGGCTCTGCGCCGCGCCGCAGGCCTCGCTCTGGCCTGCAGCCTGCTCAGCACTGCAGCGACGGCCAATACACTGCAATTGCAACAGCGCTACTCCACCCCCGCCGCCGCATCAACCAAACAGTTCGCCGACGGTCGTTCCCTGCTCATTTCCAGCTATCCCGAGCTTGCGGCAAGCACACTGCGATTTGCCGGCAGCGACGGCCGCGTCGACCAGTACCGCCAAACCATTGTGGGCATCGAGGTCTACGGCGCGCGCCTGAACATACTGCATGACACACAACGCCAGCCCCACCTCGTCGGCGGCAGCTATAGCGACAAAGCGCACTCCGCAACATTGCCGGCTTTCGCGCTGGATGCACGCGCCGCGCTGCAGCAGGCGATGGACGATCTCGGCATTGCAATTACCGCAGTAACCGCAACGAAACGGGGGGCTGATGACTTTCCGCGCGTGACGCTGCAGTCGTCGGCAACGGCCCGGGCACTACGCCCGGCACGCCTGCAACCCGTCTGGTATCCAGCCGACGACCGGCTCGTCGCCGCTTATAGTGCCGAGTTGCTGTTCCAGCGACGCGGCGACAGTCGCCCCACCGGCCTCGCCCTGGTCATCTCCGCAGAAGACGGCCGCGTGCTGCGGCAGAACAGCCAGATCCACGATCTGCAGCCGTTCACTTACCGCGTGTTTGCCGGCACAGACGGTTTTCCCTATGTAGACCCCTACGGTTATACCAATCCCCATCCAACAGGCATGGCCGATGGCTACAAGCCGATGGTGCCGGCCCCCATGAACTTCGTCACACGCAGCAGTGCTGGCATTGGCGACCCGTGGCTCGCCGACGATGCCACCGAAACCCGCGGCAATAACGTCGATGCGTTCTTCGCGGCCCAGCCCATCGTCGACGGATTCTGCGACTTCGACGAACAGCTGGGTTTCAACGCAGCAGCAGGCGATTTCCGCGCCAGGGCCAACGGCCCGCGGCGCTTTGACTACGCCTACACCGTTGACGCCACATTGAGCGACTACGCCCAGTGCGACACTCCCCTGGCGCCCATCCCGACCACGGATCCGGCCGTGAACGCCAAGATCGTGCAGGGTTTCTACGCCAGCAACTGGCTGCACGACTATTTCTACGGTCTCGGCTATAACGAAGCCGCGGGCAACAGCCAGGCCGACAACTATGGTCGCGGGGGCATCGCCGGCGATCCACTGATCGTGCAGGCTGCACAACTTGCGACGTTTGCTTACGCACCCGCCGACGGCGAAAGTCCGGCGCTGTCGCTGGGCTTCAATTCAACGAGCCGCTCGCGCCGCGATGTCAGCAGCTTTGATTTCGGCGTACTCGCGCACGAATGGGCGCATACCCTGTTCGGCCGGCTGACCCTGTCGGGCTATTACGGCCAGCCCGGTGCACTCAATGAGGGCACGGCCGATTTCATTGGCCTGCTGCTCAGCGTGCGTGCGCAGGATCGCCATGCGACGCCGGGCGCACCGGAGTTCTCCGGGGCCTATGCGGTCGGCGCTTACATGAACCTCGACTATGACTTTCGCGGCGACGATCTGCCGGTTGCGGGTTCGCCGGGCAATCCGGACAACACCTATTATCACGGCATCCGCCGCTATCCCTACTCCAGCGACCAGCGGCGCAATCCGCTGAGTTTCCGCCATATCAGCCTGGACCATCCGGTACCGGCGGACAGCCAGCCGTTCGACTGGAAGGCGCGATCCCTGGTCAATGCAGAAATCCACACGGCCGGGGAAATCTGGACCACGTCATTGTGGAATTGTGCACGCAACGTGCTGACCGCGGCACCACCTGCGCAGTTTGAAAACCGCCGGCGCGATTTTCTGGCCTGGCTGGTGCGTGGCCTCAAGCTGTTTCCGGTCGACGCGACCTATACCGAAGCACGCACCGCTCTGCTGACGGCGATCCGCGCCGACAGTGAACCGGACTATCGTCGCTGCCGCAGCGCCTTCGCCGAGCGCGGCCTGGGCGCGGGCGCGCTGTCGCCGCCACGTGGATCGTTCAGCCTGCGCGGCGTCGTCGAGAGTTCGCGGGACATGGAACACGCACTGTCAGTGGTATCGGTGGCGCTGCGCGAGAACGGCGGCGACGGCGACGGCGTGCTGGACCGCGGTGAAACCGGTGAAGTGGTGGTTACCCTGCGCAACAGCGGTTTCTCGCCCCTGCAGCACATCACGCTCGTGGTGCCGCCGATTCCTGGCTTCTTCGATCTGCCCGATCGTGTCTACGTCGACGGCATAACACTCGCGCCGGAAGAAAGCCGCGCGATTGCACTGCCGTTCCGTGTACGTACGGCCCGCGGCCCGATCACCTTGCCGGTGCAGGTGTTCGCCTGGGACGCGACACACCCTGAAGCTGTCGCAGCGACCAGCCAGGGATTCAGCGCCAACTACGATCTGCGCCGCGACCGCAGCATCGACAACGTGGCTGATGCAGCGACGTTCCGAGCTGACTGGAGCCGCGGTTTCGAGGACTTTCCGCATGGCTGCGCGTTGAACATCTGCCTCGGTGCCGTCGCCGATGAACTGGCCGACGTGCTCGACTGGCAGCGCCGCCGCTACAACGGCCGGTGGAGCTATCTGCTGAGCACTCCTCAACTCGGCGTAAACACCTGGCTTGCGACACAACCGTTTACGGTATCCAGCAGCACTCCGCTGGAACTGGTGCTGCAGCACGACTACGACTTTGAACGCGCCACGCCGACGCCAGGCTACGGCCGCATACAGATCCGCATCGACAACGGCGACTGGCAGGATGCTGCACCACTGCTGAGCGCCGGCAACGGCAATTTCAGTGGCACTTCGGCAGGCTGGCGTGAGGACAGTCTGCGCTTCAACGACAGCGTGGCGGGCCGCCTGGTACAACTGCGGCTGCGCACCCGTGTCGCCAGCACGTTCCGCGCAAACGAGGTGCACTGGGCCGTTGCACGCACCGAAATCCGCGGCGCCAGCGAGGCGGTATTCTCCAGCGTGGTTGCTGAGCCCTGACGTGCACAGCACGATCCTGCGCAATCCAGCAGGATCGCGCGGCGCGGTCGTCATCACCCTCGAAATCAAGCCGGCCAGACACGAACCGAGGTCAGGCAGCTCATGCCATAATGGCCGGCTTTTCCCCACTACTTAGGACTACGCCATGAAGAAGTGCCGCGCCCGCCGTCGCAAAGCTCGCCTCCGCAGCAACCTGCGCACGCGCGCCCAGCTCTGATTGCCCCAGGCCGTCTGGCCGGCGCGCAAGCGCCGGCTACCGTAGAAAGGGTGTGAGAAATGCGGGCTAGTCAGCAGCCGCAGCAGCCTTCAGCGCCTCAGCCTGCGCCAGCAGCGTTGCGCGGAATGCGGGCGGAAGCTGGTGCAGCGGCAAGCACTCAAAGCAGCCATCGCTGCCGCGGCGGCATGGCCTTAGGCGTTCGATCGTGGTCGTCTCGTCCACATCGAAGAACACGGATATGCCGCTGTGCGTCAGCGTCACGCGCCAATCGGAATCCGGCCGCCAGGTGTGCTCGTTGATTAGCGCCCCATCTTCGCCAGCCCCTTTGATGTAACCCCACTTCTCCACCAGGCTGCCGAACTTCGCGCGGTTGAGCGTGTAGCCGTGGGCACGCACAACCTCCTCCGCATCCAGTTCTCCCGGCTCAGCCGCCACCACCGGGATATCGAACTGCGCAAACGGCGAGATCAGCGTGTAGTCGCCGAACTGGGATTTCCAGGCCTGGATTTCTTCCCCTGTCATCTCCAGAGGATGCGCGACGCGGACCAACGCCGCTTCGCCCAGGCTGACGTCGTCATCGTTGGCGTCGACCGTCGCGCCGCTGCCATTCGGGCGAAACCGGGCCAGAGAACTACCCTGTGCATCAACCAGCGACCAGACCACACTCTGGCTCAGCACCGCAAGCAAAGGATGCTGCGTGAACAGCCGACACCACTGCGCTACCGGCCAGGTCTTTCCGGTCTGCAGGTTGCGCAGCAGGCGTTGCGACTGCTGCTTGTAGACCGGCTTGAGGTTCTTTGCCAGCGACTTCAGCTGGTTTTCTGCCAGCCCACGCCGCTCCGCATCTTCGCCAGCGCGCGCCCGTGGCAGCGTCTTCATGGTCTTGCCGTCGGCGTCGACGACGACCACGCTGAAATCGCCGCGCACACGGGCCGTGAAGACATACGGTCCCAGGTCTAGCCGCAGACCATCGGCTTGCAGGCCGAAATCCGGCACTAGCTGTTCGAGAAACTCGGCAAAGCTCATGCCCTGCCGCTGCGCAGCCTGCTCCAGCGCAAACCGTGCATTGTTGTGGATGGATTCCGAAAACTTGCGGCTTTCCCAGAGTTCACGCACCTGGGCAATACCGTAATTGCCCGGCAACCGGGCAAGCAGATGCACCGCGGCACTGGCCTTGGGCTTGCGTTTCTTCATCCAGGCCTTGACCGCACGCACCAGATCATTGACGACACGCTCGTCGCCGTATTCCGGCAGCGGCAGCAACAGCCAGCCGAACTTGTCGCTGCCATTTTCGGCAATCCAGGTGCGCAGGCCGAAAGCAGCGAAGTCGGCGCGCTGCGCCGCCGGAAGGAAGGCGAGAATCTGGCGCGCACGCCGCGGCAGCACCTCGTCGGCATCCAGCAGGGTTGCAAGAAGGTAACGGCCCAGCGCCTCACCCAGCGGCGCAAGCAGACGTGCTGCCTCCTCGGTCCAGGCCTTGGCCGCGGCGGCGGGAATCCTTGTCTTGGCCGCAACCGCCTGCAGCGATTCCAGTGTCATGGACGCCCAGGGATCCAGCGCATCGACCACACGCCCGGCCCGCTCCAGCGCATCCAGGGCCAGGCCGCGACTGAAATCGTCGTGCGCGCTATCGCCTATCGTCGCAGCGATGGCCTCGACGGCCGCAGCGTCGGTATTGGAAGCCAGACCTGTAAGCACCAGCAGACGCGCTTTACGTTCGCCCAGATCGAGCAGACCACTTCGGCGCAGCGCGGCCAACGGCGTACGCGCGACGAGTTCGATCAGCAACACACGCAACACCTTGCCCGGTGCCGCACAAAGCCGCACGAGTGCTTCGGCACAGGCAACCACGGCTTCCCCATTCAACAAAGGCAGTAGCCTGGTCTGCTGCTTTTCGTTCAGCGCAGCAAAACTCTGTGGGCAGGCCGCAATCGCCGCCGCAACCGGCGCAGCCGGCAGCGGATCCCGGCCATCACCCGACCAGCTCCGACCATCGAGGTAGTAAGCCGTCGCTGCAGCAACCAATTCGCGCAGAGGAGACGCGGTGAATCCAACGGCCCCGCTGAACCGCACGAGTGGAAAGTCGAATTCGACAACCTCACACGCAAACAAACCCGGGGACTGGCCCCAAAGGTTTTCCGCCAGCGCCAGCGCTGCCGGCGACTGCGCATAGGCCACCGCGCGCAGGCAACTGCGCGCAATCGCACGGCGCGAACGCTCTTCGCGCGCAAGCGTCCACAACGCCTCCCAGCGCGCCGGGTCATCAAACGGTAAATACGCTTCATCGACGGTACGCCTGATCAGCTCATCCGCATGCGTCGCCTCCAAACTGCGCAGCGTCGACCAATAGGGCTCCTGTGGCTCCGTCAACCCGCTTTCTTCATCCGCTATACCTGGCAGGGCAAGGGCCAGGAGCCGCCACAGGGCCGCATGGCGCAGATCGTCGTTCCCGCTGTTCACATAGTCCTGCAGAACAACCGCTTCGGTTTCTTCGTCGAGCAATTCGTTGTGCGCGCTGCGTTGACTGTTGATCAGATGCCGCGCAATGAGCTCGCGCCGCTGCGCGCGATCGGCGCCCTCGAAGACCACCTTGAACGCCTTGCGGAAATCGTCCCCGTCAGC
The DNA here is from genome assembly GCA_016790075.1 of Rhodanobacteraceae bacterium. Classification (GTDB taxonomy): domain Bacteria; phylum Pseudomonadota; class Gammaproteobacteria; order Xanthomonadales; family Rhodanobacteraceae; genus Tahibacter. The sequence goes on from JAEUPP010000011.1 coordinate 30,066, forward strand.
CCCTTCGTCCAGGAGCTGCGCATACCAGGCGCGCGCTTGTGTTGTTTGCAGGGCGCCGCAGAACTGGTTGCAGCGCCGCCACTTGACCTGTTCGTAACGTAGTGCCTGTGCCGGGAAACGCACGGCAAATCGCGGCAGCAGCCAGAGCTGGCTTAGCTGGCTTTTCGACAATTCCCCCAGCAGACGCTCCCAGCGGCCTTCATCCTCGGCCAGCACTTCATCCATTCCAGAAAGCGGAATCGCGTTCACGAGGCCGTCATGCAGACGCCCCGCAATCTCGGCAAACAGCGGACTGGCGGACGCCGCGCGATTGAGCGGCCGCAACAGGCCGGCAATCAGCCCGTCCGCTCCGGTTACCTCCATTACGTGCCTGGACAGCTCGAGATAGGTCCGCGCAACGCCGAGTACCAGCCCCAGAGCCCAGGACGGATCGACCGTACCGGAGCCCAGCACCCGGTGTTCGCGCAACAGCAGCATGGCAACCTGCAGCTGCGCCAGCGTACGCAGCGTCCGCCGCAGTGCGTCATCATCGGTAGCCCAAGCCTCCGGCGCGGACTCGGTAAAGATTCGCGCCAACACCGCCAGATCAGCACCAGCCCCGGACAACAGGGCGTTCAGGTCACGCCAATCGCCCTCGCCAGCCGCCAGTTCAGCCGCCCAAGCCGCCTGTGCAGCGACCTGCTCGCGCAGGTCGTGCGCCCTCAGGTGAGGCGCATTGCTGACCAGGCGTGGGGCAATCACATCACGCAAGTACACAGGCTCCAGCAGTGGTGCAAGCAGCAGCAGACAACGCTCGCCACGCACTGGCCAGTGCTCTCTCTGGTACTGGACTACGCCGCTCAACAGACGATCGAGCACCAGGTAGCCGCTCTGGCTCTCGCACTCGCTGATGTAATTGGTCTGGCGTGCAAGCTCGCTGCGCCAGGCAGGGTCCAGCTCGCCGCCGGTCCAATAACCGCGCACCAGATCAAAGTCGAGCCCCGCACCGATATCGCAGCGGGCGTAGGCGACGGCGAGTTCGTCCAGAAACGTGTCTTCATTGGTTGCGTGGGAAAGCAGGCTGACGATGGCCTGATGACGAATCTCTTGCACGGTAGTCCTCACAGGGCTGGCTGACGCGCAGTACGAGGCGCGACCGCCGCAAAGCTAGCAGCGGCACGCGGAAAAGTACCGGCGTTTTTGTCAACCGAGCCAGCGCACGCTACACAACCGGTGCTTCCACTGACACTTGCCCGGAGCTTTCCGGAATCACACAAGCATGGCGGCGGCAATGCCAGCAATCCGGTCAGCGGCGATCGGTGCCCAGGAGTACCGGTCGTTCACTGCCGGCCTGCTGGCGCAGACGCGTGGCAAAACGTTCGGCCGATTCCGGGCGGCCAATATGGAACCCCTGCAGCCGGTTGCACCCGAGCCGGCACAGCACATGGCGGTGGTGCTCCGTCTCCACGCCTTCGGCGACCACGTCGATGCCGAGTATGTGCGCCATGGCAATGATGGCGCGGACTATGACCGCGTCGCGCGGGTCGGTAGTCGCATCGGTCACGAAACTGCGGTCAATCTTGAGCAAGTCGACCGGAAACGCCTTGAGATAGCTCAGCGAACTAAAACCAGTACCGAAATCGTCGATGGCTATGCTGATGCCCAGTTCGCGCAAGGCCGCGAGTGTCGCGCGCGATTCGGCGCGCTGCATCACCGACTCGGTCAGTTCAAGTTCGAGGCGCTGCGGCGACAGCCCGCTTTGCGCCACTGCTTGCTCCACGTCCGCCAACAGGTGACCGTTTTCGAGCTGCCGAGCCGAAACGTTGATCGCAATGCTGGGCGGATCCGGCAGCAGCATGGACCAGCTCTGTGCCACCTGCATCGCCCGCGCCAGCACCCAGCGTCCCAGCAACAGGATCAGGTCGGACTGCTCGGCCAGCGCAAGAAAACGATCCGGCGCCAGGCGACCGCGTCGCGGATGATTCCAGCGCAGCAGTGCTTCAGCGCTGACTATGCGATCACCGCTGTCAACGATAGGCTGGAAATCCAGATCAAGCTCGTTGCGCAGCAAGGCATGCCGCAATTCGCGCTCCAGACTCAGACGCTCCTGCAGGTGGCGGTTGAGTTCCGGCGAATAGAAGTCGACGCTGCCAATGCTCCTTTGCCCAGCCTGATAAACCGCCGTCTCCGCGCACTTGAGCAGCGCCGCCGCATCAGCCGCGTCGTTCGGCGACAAGCTCATGCCTATCCTGGCACCGAGATAGAGCTCATGGTCATCTATCCGGTAGGGCTGGCGCAGCGCATCCAGCAGTTGTTCGGCCAGCAGCGAAGCATGGCCAATCGCATCGATTTCGGCACAGGCCAATGCAAACGCTGCATTGCCGGTGCAGGCCAGCACCGTGTCCTCCGGTACTAGCCGCTGCATGCGCCCTACCGCAGCCTCGAGCGCAAGGTCGCCGATCTCATGGCCCAGCGCCTGATTGACCGCACCGAGACCAGTCAGCACAACGACCAGTACAGCGACTTCACCACCGCGGCGATGCACCGACGGCAACAGCTGGCGTAGCGCCTCGACGAAGCGGCGCCAGTTCGGCAAACCGGTCGCCATGTCGTGGCTGGCGGCAAATTCCAGATGTTCCTGCACCAGCCTGCGTTCCATGGCGTAGCGCAAGGTGCGCGCCAGACAAGCGCCATCGCCGCGCCCCTTGATCACATAGTCGAGCGCGCCGAGCTGGACCGTTGCCAGGGCGAAGTTTTCATCATCACTGCTGCCGATCACAAGCAGCGGCATCTGGCCACTGCTGTGCGCCAAGGTGCTCACAGCCGTCAGTCCCGACGAATCCGACTGGTCAAGATCAAACAGTACCGCGGCATGATGCTGGCGCGGCAGCACCTCCAGCGCCGCGGCCAGCGTGGGCACGGTATCGAGCACATAACCTGGCTTGTCCGCCGGCGACAGCTCGGCGACTAGCTGCACTGCAGTGGACTCATCGCCGACGAACAGCACGGGCTGCTGACTGGCGCGCGCCAGGCCATTCAACACGGGAACCACGCTGAGCCAGAAGTGGCCGATGCGCTGCATCGCTCCGAGGAACTGATCGAGGTCGAGGGGCTTACCTATGTAGTCGCTCGCGTACGGATCGCAGGCGCTGCGCGCCTCGTCAATGGCGCCGGCAGCGACCAGCACCACGATCGGCAGCCGCGAATTGCGCGGATCGCTCCTGATTTGCCGCAACAGCAGGCCGCCATCGGGATGGCGCAGATACCGATCGAGCAGGATCAAGTCCGGTAACGGCCTGCGCGCCCCATCGTCCGTACACTGCAACAGTGCCAGTACCTGCTCGCCGTCCGCCATGACGGTCAACCGGTTCAACAGCCGGGCCTGCTTGAGCACCTGCGCAATCTGGCGCGCGTCGCCGCGGTCGTCCGCGACAAGCAAGATCTCCAGTGGCCGCCCGGCGCCGTCCTGCCCCATTGCCGCCCCCATACCTTACGGCCAACCCCAGGCCGCCTGTTACCGAAGGTACGACGAAATGAAGACTATGTATATTCGTAAAAAATAACACACATGTTACATGACACACCGCACACGAAAGTGCGGCCAGGAAAAACCAAGTTGTGCTTGCCGAGGGGCCCGGGTGCCGGCGACAGGCCGGTGCGCGCCTAGGCGCGGCGCCGTCAGCGCAGTTTGGTCATGACACCGCGCTTTAGCGTGAAGCGTATCTGCCGCGTATTGTGTATATCCGCCAGCGGGTCGGCTTCGAGCACGATGAGATCGGCGAGCTTGCCTACGGTCAGCATGCCGCGGTCATCCAGCGCCAGCGCCGCCGCTCCGTTGCGGGTGGCGGCGACCAGAGCCTGGGCCGGTGTGAATCCCGCGTGCTCAACCAGCAGCGCAAGTTCCTCATGGGTATGCGGCAGGTCGCCTTCATCGCGCGGCTCGAACCAGTCCGTGCCCGTGGTCACACGCACCCCGGCAGCGCGTGCGTGCCGTACCGCCGCAGCGCCCCAGGCGAATGCCGCTTCGGTCCAGCTCGTGTCCATTTGCCCCGGCGCATAGTCTTTCATGGCCTTGTAGACATAAAGCGTGGCGTCAAGGAATACACCACGCTCGGCCATACGCCGGTACAGCGCAAGCAGGCGTGGATGATCCGGCGCTATCGCGCCCCAGGGCCCGCGTATGCGCTGACCGTAGTCGGCCGGCACGCTGTCGACAGCTTCCCAGACCAGATACGGCGCATGTGAGAGCGAGCCGACTCCAGCGTCGACGAGATCACCCGGCGCCGCCGGAAACACCGTCGCGTGGGCCGCCGTCATCAGTCCCTGCTGCCGCGCCTCGCGAATCAACGCTGTCGCAAGCGGCGGAGTCAGGTCGCCGTAAACCTTGATAATGCGCGCACCGGTGCCGCGCGCTTCGGCTACCGCCTGGCGCAGATCGGTCTTGGCATCAATGCGCCGTGCCCAGGGCGCCTCACCCGGCGCGTGACCAGGCGCCATATCCGCCGTCGGCCCGCCGCGAAAAATCGCCGGACCACCGAACAGGGCGCTGTAAACCAGCGTGGGACCCGACAGCTCACCGGTCACCAGCGCCCGCTCCATCTCACCCAGTGCGCGCACATCACCGGCCAGGTCACGCACACTGGTAACGCCGCCACGCAGCGCGGACGAAAGGATGCGATCCCCACGGCGCGGATCCGGAAAACGGCTCAGGTGCACGTGGGTATCGACCAGTCCCGGAATGACCCAGGCACCCGCAAGGCCGATGCGTGTCCAGCGCGCATCGGCTTCCGGCGTCGGCCGCGTGCCGCTCTCATCAATGGCGACTATGACCCCGTCACGTATCAGTAACGATTTCACCGGGCGGGCCGGTCCGCCACTCCCGTCGATGAGCTGAAAGTCAGTCAGCTCAAGATAGTCGGCCGCCTGCAGCGGACTCGCCGCCACAACAAACCAGAACGCGATACAGCGCAACAGCTTGATCATGTGATCCCCTGTGTTCTGCGCGCCGCGGCAGGACGCAGACCGGACACTACTCCCTTGCCGGCAACACCGCGCGCCGTATGCTCGCTTGCACCACTCGCTTGCCCACGTGAGGACTCCATGCCGGTCACCACCCTATCGCCACGCCAGACCGCAACCAACCGTGCACCCACGAGTACCCGAAACAAGCCGGCGATGCCAGCGCCAACCGCCGACCTGGATACACGCTGCGCACAGGCCCTGGCCGCCCTCAGGCAGCGCGCCGACGAAGCCACGCGCAAGGGTATGGCACGCTACGCGATACCAACCGAACACGCCCTGGGTGTTTCCATGCGCGAGGTGCAGGCCATTGCGAAAACACTGCGCCGCGATCACGCCCTGGCCAATGCCTTGTGGCAAAGCGGCATCTACGAGGCACGCATGCTCGCTTGCTATGTCGCTGATCCCTCGGCGGTGACACCGGCGCAGATGGACCGTTGGGTGCGCAGCATCGACAACTGGGCACACTGTGACACGGCTTGTTTCGCGTTGTTTGATCGCACGCCGCATGCGTGGAAAAAAATCGAGCAGTGGGCGAAGCAACAGGCGGAGTTCGTCAAGCGCGCCGCTTTTGCGCTGCTGGCCAGCGTTGCCCTGCACCACAAGACAGCTGGTGACGAGAAATTCCTGCAAAGCCTCGAACTGATCGAGGCCGCGGCCGACGATCCGCGCAATTTCGTCAGAAAAGCGGTGAACTGGGCGCTGCGTGCGATCGGCAAGCGCAACACGGCATTGTGTGTCGCGGCGATCACGCTGGCGCAGCGACTGTCTGCATCAGACAACGCCACCAAGCGCTGGATCGGCAAGGACGCGCTACGCGAGCTTAACCGCCGCCTGGAGAAAACAAAGAAATAGCCCAGGCCACGGCGTTGCCAGGGCTGGCTGCAAGCACCGGGTCTACTGGCTGCAATCAACCGCTACGCGCAACTACTTGCCGATAACTCGCCCTGAGAACCTTTTCGCGATCTCTTGAGGCGCAGTGCCAGGAAGGCCAGATGGACGAAATGCAAGCTGGTATTGAACTTGCGCTCGCCGCTCTTCCATAACCGTCGGTTCTTTCCAACCAGGCAAAGCTCCGCTCGACAATCCAGCGTCTTGGCAGAACCTTGAAGGTGTGCAGATGCTTGCAGGCTTGGCCCGCTTGCAAGCCCGCTCCCGGATCGGTCGAATCTGCTCGAACCGCTCGCGGCTCATGTCACTTGGACAGGTTGACTTGCGCATTCACATAATGTGCACGCCTTTAGCAAGATCGCGAACAGGTTCTAAGCCGCCACCGCCGTGGCGAACGGTAGAAATGGGAACGCGCCACCAGCAAGAAGCGCTGAGCGTCGCGAAGTTCGGGCAGCCCAGTGGCAAAGCGTTCACTCCGCTCTGGCCGGGCGTGGCCCTATCGCCCGCAGCGCCCGCTCGATGCCAAACACGTGCGTGTCCTCGTCACCGAGCTCGCGCAGCGCCTCGGCCAGATGCAGCAAGTAGTCGCTGTTCTCGCCGCTGGGTCCGCGCGATGCCGCGATATGCCGCGCGATGGCTGCCTCGTCGGCGGGACCGAGAAAGGCCTCGTTGCCCGGATTCGCGACATAGACCAGCGACGGTATCAGCGTGCCGTCGTCAAGCGTAAGCGTCACGGCTTCTCGCCCGTATCCGTTCTTTTCCCGATGGTCCAGGTGCGCGAACACGTCCGGCGTTACGCGATAAGCCATGCCGATGCAAACCGACGACGCCTCAGGGACCAGCGTCACGACGCGCCCCGGCGCGTCTGGCGTGCCGCGGTGATCGTGCGAACCCTGCCAGAAGCGCCGCGCCCAACCCGCAAGACGAGCACGGCGCCGCTCCAGATAGGGGAAGTCGACTTTGTAGATCAGCGAACCGTAGCCAAACAGCCAGATCGCGTCGCTCACTGTGCAGATCCTGTTGCCACCCTGCTGGGCAGCGCCACGATGGCGCCGCCACATCGAGGATTCAAGGCTGGAACAGGCGCGGCAATACTTCTGGCGCGAGTGTGCGATAGATATTGTCGTGACGCAGATCCGGGCGCGCATCAATCTGCCAGCGCATCGACGCTGGCGCACCGGCGATCAATATTGCCCTCAGCGCGTCGGCTTCGCCACCAATCTGGTCGTCGCCGGCGGTCGCCACATACCAGCGCGCACGCCAGCCCGATCGCGCCTTGAGCTGTGCACGCAACGCGTGCAGCAGCGCCCCACGGTTCCACCAGAGGCTAGGACTGAGCGCGACGCAGGTACCGAACAGATCCGGTTCCTGGGTGCAGGTCTCAAGCACGAACAGACCAGCGAGAGATTCGCCGACGATGGCACGCTCGTCAGTGACGCGATAGCGCGACGCGATCTCAGGTAGCAGTTCATCGCGCAGGAACCGACGAAACGCCGCTGAACCACCGACCCGCGGCGCGATCTTGCGATCCTCGGCCACCTCGGTAGGACCCGTCATGTCGCGCCGTCTTTCGGTATTCGCGATGCCGACAAGAATCAGCGCACGCATACGGCCGTCGCGGATGGCGCGATCGACGGCCGCGGCAACATGCGGAAAATCTTCATCGAGACCGCCGTCTGGCATATAGAGCACCGGGTAGTTCGCCGTGCCATTCGCGTAATCCGGCGGCGTATACACATTGATATGCCGGGTCTCCTTCAGCGCCGCCGAAGCTGACTCGAAACTCGCATGAGGCGGTAAGGCATCAGTCGCAGGCGGCTGCACAGCCGACTGTCTGCCTGCATGCGGCAGCTCGGCCGTCAAGACACTCGCTGAAAACAAAGACAAAAACAGAATAGTAAACAAATGGCATCGACTAGTCATTCAGTGTCATTCCCGGCTTGCAAAGCTCGACTGCCGCCACACCTCACGTCGTCGACATGCGGTATGGCGGGAGATGTCCGTGAATCAGCGTTCATTCCCTGGGCCGGGCCAACCTTCCGGCGCTCCATCCGCCCGGCCCAGCGGCCATTCGGGCTGCCCGCAGCGCATGGCCCCGGGCAGTTGGCCACGGCTCGGCAACAGGGATGCCCCTGCAAATATCCGACACTCAGCTTTCCTGTTCCAGATTCACCATCCATGGAATCCCGAACCGGTCGGTGCACGTACCAAAACGCAGCGCCCAGAAGGTTTGTGCCAACGGCATCTGTACCTCGCCTCCATCGGACAATGCGGCAAAGATACGCTCGGCCTCGGCGAGTGAGCTGGGAGACAACGCGAGTGAAATGCCGCGAGGCTTCTCGTAGGGACATTGCTCCGACATCGCATCGGAACCCATCAGCGTGTGGCCATCGATGACGATGGACGCGTGCATGATCTTGTCACCCATCTCCGGAGGGAGGTTCTCGCTCTCCGGCGCCTGGCTGTATTTCATCGAGAAAACCACGTTGCCGCCGAGGTGTTGCGTGTAGTAAGCGAAAGCCTCCGCACAATTGCCGTCGAACATCAGATACGGCTCGATCTTCATACCCCTCTCCTTCCTGGTGTGAAAACGCCACCGGCTGCGGACGCGCCGGAGGTGCGGTATGCCAGAACCTAGGCTATGTGAAAAGTGTTACCTGCGTAATGCGTCGAACTGGCAACACCGGCATCAGCAGGCGGCGAAGAATTCGTCAGGGCAATCTCACCCGCTGCGACGCACCCCGACCTAACCGGCCTTGGCCCGGTAGGTCTGCGCGACATAACGCTCGAGGATGGCGAGGAAATCCTGTGCAATCGTATCGCCGCGCAGGGTCTGCGTTTTCACACCGTCGATGAAGACCGGCGCGGCCGGAGCCTCGCCACTGCCGGGCAGTGAGATGCCGATATTGGCGTGCTTGGACTCACCCGGCCCGTTGACCACGCAGCCCATGACCGCCAGCGTAAGATTTTCGACGCCGTCGTACTGGATGCGCCATTCCGGCATGCGCGCGCGCACATGGTCCTGCACGCTCTTGGCCAGCTCCTGGAAGAAGGTCGACGTCGTACGGCCACAGCCCGGGCAAGCCGTGACCAGTGGCGTGAATGCGCGCAGGCCCATGGTCTGCAGCAGCTCCTGTGCGACTATGACTTCGCGTGTGCGCGATTCCTGCGGCTCGGGCGTGAGTGAAATGCGGATCGTATCGCCTATGCCTTCCTGCAGCAGCACAGCGAGGGCGGCGCTGGAAGCAACTATGCCCTTGGAGCCAATGCCGGCCTCGGTCAGCCCCAGGTGCAGCGCGTAGTTGCTACGCGCGGCCAGGTCGCGATAGACCGCGACCAGTTCCTGCACCCCCGAAACCTTGCAGGAGAGCACGATGCGCTCGCGTGCAAGACCAATCTCCTCGGCCCGCGCCGCCGAATCCAGTGCCGAACGGATCAGTGCCTCGCGCATCACGCGTGACGCATCCCAGGGCTGCGCCCGCTCATGGTTCTCATCCATCATGCGCGCCAGCAGTTCCTGGTCCAGCGAACCCCAGTTCGCACCGATGCGCACCGGCTTGCCGTAGCGAATGGCAAGCTCGACGATAGTGGAAAACTGCAAGTCTTTCTTTTTCCCGAAGCCTACATTACCAGGATTGATGCGGTACTTGGCCAGCGCCTGTGCTGCCGCCGGCTCATTACTCAGCAGGGTATGCCCGTTGTAATGAAAGTCACCGATCAACGGTGCACTGACACCCATCATGTCGAGGCGTTCGCGGATGCGCGGAACGGCTGCAGCCGCTTCGGCGGTGTTCACGGTCAGGCGCACCAGCTCCGAGCCGGCGCGCCAGAGTTCGGCAACCTGGCGCGTGGTCGCGACGACGTCGGCGGTATCGGTATTCGTCATCGACTGGACCACGATAGGCGACTGGCCGCCTATCGTGACACCAGCAACATCAACGCCGACGCTACTGCGGCGGCAGGCGGCGCTGGCGGCACGGGTTTCGGATTCGGGAGTCATGCTTGAGCTTGCGCGGGAAAGCAAAGCGCCGATTCTAGCCCGCATTTCTCACCGCCGTTCGTAGCGAGGCTGCTATCGGCTGCCCGTTGTGGCTTATCCAGCCGTGCCGTCGGCGCAGACAGCATCACTGCCGCTGTCTGCCTGTTGGGAATCCCTGAGCTCTTGTACCGTCGGCGTACGACCGATGAGTACGCGCTGGTAGGAATGGCTGGCGTCAACCACCGTGACATCCGACAGCCGCTGCACGCTGGCGCGGGTTTCCCAGTCCAGCGGATCGGCCGGACGGGTCAGTTCCAGCTCGCAGGCATGCCGATCAAACAGGTGCGGCGCAAGCACTGTCAGGGCGTGACCGTTGTCCTGATCGAACAGCAACACACCGCGCAAGGCCGCACGCACCGGGCCGGTAGGCTCGAAACTGGCAATACCCACGGGCTGCGCCCGCCGCGCCAGCAACTCGATGCCGGCATCAACCGAATCGGCGTCGTCGATGCGGATCCAGCGGATTACGCCGACCATCCAGTCGCGATCCTCTTCCTCGTCCTCATCCGCGGCAGCGGCCGGAGTCAGGCCCACCAGTTCGCCGACCTTGGCACGGGCAAGATCCGCCGTGTCCCAGACCAGCCGGTAGCCACCGAGGCTTTGATCAAGCACACGTGCGCGCTGCACCACGGGCTTGGCCTCATTGCTCTGCACTGCCCAGGGTGCCACCGCTTCGCGCTCGGCGAGGCTGACCGCCTGGCCGCGCACGCGACGCAGAAACGCGTCGAAATCCTCACAACCGGCCAGCATGTGATGCAGCGCGTGCAACCCGATCACGGTATCGAGCTGGTGCCCCGCCGGCAGCCGTGTGTGGCCACGTTCCGCCGCGCCGCTCCAGCTGCGCATCAGATGGTCGATGACGGCGCGCCTTGCCTGTACCGGCGGCCCGCTCTTGAGGCGGAAGCTCAGCAGGTCGGCGCCTGGCGGCAGCAGCCGCACATGGCCGTCCACCATGCGCTGTACCGGCTGCGGATCAAACGAAAGCAGACCAACCGCCGCAAGCTGCCGCTCCTCGGGCACATAGCCGACGCCCTGATCGCGCTCGACCAGCACGGCGAAACCAGCTACCGGCGCCTGGCCCTGACTGATTTCGCAATACGGCGCCAGTGCGCGCGTCAGCGCGAATACATCCGCCATTTCACGCTGGGTATAGCGATAGGGATTGCTCAGCGCGAGCAGCAAGGCATGAGCATAAGCATGCCGCGGCGTAAGCTCGGCACCGCCCAGACTGGGATCTGGCACCGCCTTGTCATCCACGCGCAACTGTGCAGCGGCGGCAAACACTTCATGCAGACGCAGCCATACGCCGTCTGGAGGCGTGTGATAGAGCGTATACGCCTTGGCCAGCAGGTTGCCGTAATGCTGCAGCGCACGCAGCGCCGCCGTGGCTACCGACTTGCCCCTGAGGAACGGCACTTTGCCACTGCTTGCGCAAAAGTCGTGCAGGATCTGCACGTAGCCCAGGCCAATCTCACGTTCAAAATCCTGAGCGACTCGCGCCTGCTGCAGCTTGGCCGGCGCCAGCGGAAAACTCTCCAGCAGAACCTGCCGGTCTATGCTGCCGATAACCTGCAGCACCGGGCCACGTAGCAGCTCCAGCGCATCCAGACGCTGCTGCGGCTCGATACGCATACGGTTCATGACCATTAGCGCGTCGAGCAACTGCCGCGAAGTCGCCGCCGGGTTCGCCAGCGGCAGCTGGCCAAGCCAGTTGCGCACGGCCTTCGCATCGGTCGCAAAGTCGTCGCGAAACGGAGGGTGACGCTCCGGCCAGTCGCGAGAGAGCCGGTTCAGCCAGTCGTTCATCGAGGTTGCCCCTGTGGCTTCCTGCGTTTGTTCATCAGTTTAGCGCGCAATCCTCAGGTTTCTTATAACCTTGAAACGCAGACGGAAGCTATCTGCCGTGCGCGTTTCACAAACCGTCCTGATCGTCCTTTATCTACCGCCAGGTTCAGCGGCGCAATCCCGTCAGCACCAGCCGACGCTGCCAGCGTTCTGCCAGCGACCGCGGACTAGCCAGGCCCAGTCGCTCCAGTGCAGCAAGCTCATCTGGACGGGCTGCAGCCGTGCACAGCGCGCGCAGCAGCAGGCCGAGGCGACCGGGACCCCGTGCGCCGCGCTGCTTGAGCCACTGCAACGCCGAGCCGAGTTGCCGCTCGACTGGCGTGAAGTCCGAGCCGAACGGGAATGCATCAAACAGGCCACGTGCACGCAACGGCGCCAATGCCGCAGCCAGCGCCTCCGGCGTATTGCGCCGCCAGGCCGGTGGTACAACGAAGTCGGCGGCAAGCTTGCCCGCCGCCTTGGCCTGCGTGACCAGGCCATCGACAAACCGCGCATCGCTGACCGCCAGCATAGCCAGAACACAGTCCTGGTCCGATTTGCCACGCAGGTCGGCGACGCCGTATTCGGTCACGAACACATCGCGCAGATGGCGCGGAATCGTGGTGTGGCCGTAGCTCCAGCGAATGCTTGAGCGCGCGCCCTGAGCAGCACCGCGGCTGGCACGCAGCAGCAACACCGAACGGCCATCACGCAGGGCATGCGCCATCGCGACAAAGTTGTACTGCCCACCTACGCCGCTGACGACCCGGCCATCTTCCAGAGCATCCGACACAGCCGCACCGAGCGCGGTCGCCATCATGCAGGTATTGAAGAAGCGCCCGTCACGGCGTTGCAGCGCGTCCAGCGTTTCCCGCCCGCCGTACAGCTGGTTGATATCGGACACGCGAGTCATCGACACGCCGTCGAATGCATCGCCTTCAAGGCCGCCCAACCAGCGGTAGAACTCCGTCGACCCCAGGTAGAACGCACCCCGCAGATAGCGTCCGTCGCAGAGGCGGCGCCCAGTCATCACCCGCCCCAACGCGGCGCGTGCGCTCATTTCCCGCAGGTCACAGGAGATCGACGAGCCATCCGGCAACAGAACCTGGTCCGCGTCGATGCGTGAACCTTGCGGCAGCAAGCCGCAACGCATCAGGCGGGCCAGCTCCGGGCCGCTGATCAAAGACGGCAGCGCGCCGCTGGCGTACAGCCGCTCGACGTCACCGGTTTTCAGCGTTTCGTCGATCAGCCCCTCGGCCAGCGCCTGCTCGATTGCGAAATCATCGAATACGCGGCGCTTGAGGACACCGGCGCGGGCAAGGTGCATGAAGCCGTCCATGACCATTTCGCTTGCGCCGTAGAGGCCGCGGGCAAAGGGGGCAAGGCCGCCTACGGTGTCCGACAGTGCATGCGTGCCACCGAGTGCACTCAACGCCTCGCGGTAAGCGCCGTTGTCGCGCTGGCGCAGCAGCAGGGCGTGCACCAGGGCGTCCGACAGTGCACCGATGCCGATCTGCAAGGTGCCGCCATCGCGCACCAGCGTGCTCGCATGCAGGCCCAGGGCGAACTCGGCCAGACTCACCGGTTCGCGCGGCAGCGCGAACAGGGCGTGGTCGCAAGCCGGGTCATCCAGCAGCAGGTCAAAGAAATCCGCATTGACCTCCGCTTCGTTCGCAATAAAAGGCAGACGCGGATGGACTACGCCCACGACCAATGGACGCGGTCGGCCGCTGGCCGCCATTTCTTCCAGCAGATCCTGGGTTACGTCAGGATTGCTCGCCATGCTCAAGCGCTCGCGACCGGCCTCGACGCGCCGCGCAACCAGCTGCACGACGACATTGATGCCGGCATTGGCCAGGTCGCGCGCGACGTGCGTGTAGTTCAGGCTGGCGTACTCCCGCTGCGCCGAGGCGTTGTCGAGCAGGGCGCCTGACTGCAGATAGAACTCGCTGATGCGCACACGCGGCGGCAGAGTGCCATCGCGGCGTGCGGCAACATAGTCGAGATCAGGATAGTCGGCGCCGAACTGCCGCTCCAGAAACGGACCCAGAAAGCGCCGCTCCAGATCGGATTTGGCCACCGGCCGCGCCAGCGACAGCGCCGTAAAGATATGTAGCGTCTGGCTGGTATCAGCGAGGACCGCACGATACAGCGCGTTAAGCAGCACATTGGGTTTGCCCAGACCCAGCGGCGCCGCCAGACGCAGGTGTCCAGCCCCGTGGGCAAGAATCCGGGATACCGTTTCCGCCACTGCGGCCAACCTTTCCACGTGCCTCATCACACCTCCGTTGCTGAGGAAGGTCCGCCCGGGTATCCATTACACGACTGTCATGCCCGCAGCTTTTCTATCCGGACCCGACAAACACATGCGGCCGGCCGGCCCTGAATGCGGCTCGGGACAACCGCGGCCTGGCCGCCGCTTTCCAACCTTGCCCGGGTCCACGGCCGCGACCGCGCCGGCGCGGCCGAGTATGCAGGCCGGCGCGCACCGATGTCATGAATTGGCACGACTATGCGTTACAGTCCGGGCGCAGGAACGCAGGCCCTCGGGAAGGCCCGGCTCCAAGGCCCGAGGGGGCCGCGGCACGTTCCAGGAACATTAGCCCGGCGGCATCAGGACCGCCCAGCGAGGTAAGGAATGAGCGAGCGATTCCGTATCGCTATAGTCGGTTCCGGTCCAGGCGGCCTGTCGGCTGCAGCACGCGCGGCAGAACGCGGTGAATCGCATGTGCTGCTCGAAGCCGAGCCGCATCTGTCCAACACCATCTACCGCTACCAGAAGGGCAAGTTCGTGATGGACGAGCCCGGGATACTGCCGCTGCGCTCGCCCGTGCCGTTCAAGGCCGGGTCGCGCGAAAGCATACTCGGGGCCTGGGACGAAGCAGCCGCCAAGCTCAAGATCAACGTGCGCCACGGCCACGAAGTCAGCGCGATCAAGAAACGCGAAGACGGCAGCTTCGAGCTCAAATGTGCCAACGGCGCCGTCGTCCAGGCCCAGTTCGTGGTACTCGGCATAGGCCTGCAGGGCAATATCCGCAAACTCGGCGTGCCCGGCGAGGATCTGCCGTTCGTGCAGTACCAACTCGATGATCCGGACGAATACGAGGGGGAGACCATCGTCGTCGTCGGCGCCGGCGACGCGGCCATCGAGAACGCCGTAGCGCTCGCGAAGCAGAACAACGTCGTCATCGTGAATCGCCGTGACGAGTTCGCCCGCGCCAAGAAAGGCAACGAAGCAGCCATTCTCAAGGCCATCGACGACGGTCTGGTCGAGTGCTACTACAACGCCGCACCCGAGCGCATCGATGCACTCAGTGTCGGCCGCAAGAAAGGCCGCATGATCCTGGCCACACCCAACGGCAAGGCACAGATCCTGATCGACCGCGTCATCGGCCGCCTCGGCGCGACCGCGCCACGCGGCTTTGTTGAAGCCTGCGGCGTCACCTTCCCGAGCAAGGATCCCGCTGCCGTACCGGCGATCAGCCCGCAATACGAGTCCAACGTCAAGGGGTTGTATATCGTCGGTGCGCTCGGTGGCTATCCGCTGATCAAGCAGGCGATGAACCAGGGGTATGAAGTCATCGAGTACATCCGCGGCGAGCGGGTGGAACCGGCGGACGAACCCTTGCTCAAGGCCAAACTTGGCAGCATGCCGGGATTCCGCAGCGTGGATGACGTGCTGGCTCGCATACAGCAGAACGTACGCGTGCTGTCGCATATCACTCCGCTGCAGCTGCGCGAATTCATGCTTGACTCCGACCTGCGCACGCCCGCCCCCGGCGAAACCGTGTTCGCACGCAACGACTACACCAACAGTTTCTATTCCATCGTCGAGGGTGAAGTGCATATCGCCCTGGACGACGAAGGCAAGCAGCACATCACCCTGCGCCGGGGCGAGTTTTTCGGCGAGATGGGCCTGATCTCAGGCCGCCGCCGCTCGGCCACGGTCAAAGCGGGCAAAGGCTGCGTGCTGATAGAAACGCCGCGCCGCTCCATGAACCGGCTGATCAACTCCGTTGCCGCGGTCAAGCGCGAGATCGACGAGGTCTTTATCCTGCGCGCCATCCAGTCGCGCTTTGCACCGGAAGCCACGGCCGACCAGCTCAAGGACATGGTGGCAACTGCCACCTTGCAGAAGTTCGCCGCCGGCGACACCTTGTTCGGCGAAGGCGAAGTCGGCGACTGCCTGCACCTCGTACGCGTCGGTTCGCTGACGATCTCGCGCAACATCGCCGGCAAGGAAGTGGTCCTGTCCTATGTGCCTGCCGGCAACTATGTGGGCGAGATGGCGCTGCTGGGTGAATCACGCCGATCCGCCACCGCACGCGCAGCCATCGCCACCGAAACCGTGCGCCTGGACGGCGAGAGCTTCAAGAAGCTCGTCAACCGCATGCCGGTGCTCAAGCTGCGGCTGCAGGCCGAATACCGCCAGCGCGCCGCCTCGAACCTGGCCATGCAGGCACTGCCGGCGGGCGGCGACATCATCCAGTTCCTGCTCGCACAGGGCGCCGGCGAAGCAACCGACATCCTGCTGATCGACGAATCCCTGTGCGTACGCTGCGACAACTGCGAAAAGGCCTGCGCAGAAACCCATGGCGGTACCTCGCGCCTGGACCGCGAGGCCGGCCCGACCTATGCCAGCGTGCACGTACCCACTTCCTGCCGGCACTGCGAGCATCCGCACTGCATGAAGGACTGCCCGCCCGATGCGCTGCGCCGCGCGCCGAACGGCGAGGTCTACATAGCCGACAACTGCATAGGCTGCGGCAACTGCGAACGCAACTGCCCCTACGGCGTGATCCATATGGCGTCCAAGCCGCCGAAAAAGCCGGGCCTGCTGAACTGGCTGCTGTTTGGCCTCGGCCCAGGACCAGGCGAGGCACCCTACGACCCGAAGAAGTCGAAGAAAGAGCCCAAGGAAAAGAAAGCCGTAAAATGCGACATGTGCAAAGATGAAAAAGGAGGACCGGCCTGCGTACGTGCCTGCCCTACCGGCGCGGCCATCCGCATTTCGCCAGAGGAGTTTCCGGCCTATGCGCAGAGCCGGCGCTGAGACGCGCGGAGTGACTTCCTATGACCGACTCGCTCGCAACCTGCCCACACTGTCAGACTGGGCAGGCAGTCGCCGACTGGCGCCAGCGCCGCTGTGTCCAGTGCGGGCGCGCATTCTATCCGGCGCCAGCGGTCGATCCGGTTCTGCAACGCAAGCAGCAGACCCGGCGCCTGCTGCGCGAACGCAGCGAACAGGAGGCGCAGGAGTCCATAGGCCGCTTTCAGGCCTGCTGCTTCATCGGCGGATTCCTCCTGCTGGTCCTTATCGTACAGCTCAGCTTCGATGCGGTGTTTTTCTCCGGCAAGGGCAACAGCGTCGTGATCCTGCGCCACGAGGAACCACTGCGATACTGGAACTGGGTAGCAGCAACGGCGGCCGGCGCGACGCTGTTCTTCGGCATCGGCCTCTACGGGCTGCGCCGCGTTCGCAGCAGGCTTGCGCGCCGCTTTCCGGACGACGAATCATGATCCGCTCTGCCGCATCGAAACAGACGCGAGCCACGCGGCGACTCGCGATTGACGGAGCCCGCACGTGAACGCGCGCCACGAATCCATCCTGAATCATAGCGGAGCGCGCTGGCTCTGGATCGCGCTCGCGCTGATCGTGGTTTCACTGCTGGCCTATGCACTGCATTCGCCTGCAGTACCTCCCAACGGCGGCACCTGGCTGGGCTACACCCTGGGCACGATCGCCGGGCTGCTGATTCTCTGGCTGATGTACTTCGGCGTGCGCAAGCGTTCCTATTCCGGCACCTCGAACTTGCGTGGCTGGCTGTCGGCCCACGTATACCTGGGCACGGCGCTGATTCTGCTCGCGCTGCTGCACGCAGGCTTTCAGGTCGGCTGGAACCTGCACACCTTCTTCCTCGTACTGATGTTGCTTGTAATCGTCTCGGGATTTTTCGGCGTCTACTGCTATCTGCGTTACCCGACCCTGATGACGCGCAACCGCGAGAGTGCAACACGTAGTGCGATGCTGGAGGAAATTGCCGAGCTCGACCAGACCGCGCTCACCCTGGCCGACGGCATAGATCCGAAAGTCCACGATATCGTGCTGCGTTCGATCCAGAACACGCGCCTGGGCGGCGGCGTACTGGCCCAGTTGCGTGCGCATGACGATTCCGATGCAGCGCTGGCCGGCATCCGGGCCGCGCTCGAAGCGCGCGAAAAGTCGCAGCAGGCGGCCGGCGGCGCGAAATCCGGACAGACCATATTCGCCATGGTCGATTTTCTGGCCAGCGGCACCAACGACCGCCAGGCCGAAGCACTGCGCAAACTCATCGACCTGCTGTCGCGCAAGAAAACCCTGGCCTCGCGCGTTGCGCGCGACATCCAGTATCAGGCGCTGATGGAAATCTGGCTCTATTTTCACGTGCCGCTATCGTTCGCGACAGTAGCGGCATTGTTTGCGCACGTGATCGCGGTCTTCTTCTACTGGTAGGCAGGCAAACGCATGCGCTGGCTGATACGCCGGGTACTCAAGCAGGGCAAGGGCGCGGTTTCCTACGAGGAAGACGTCCATTTCGGCGACATATTGTCGATAGGCCGCGCCGCCGATCAGGCGATATTTCTTTCCGACATCCGCGCGGCGCTGAATCATGCCCGGGTCACCGCGCTGAGCCCCGGCCGCTACAAGGTCGAGTCGCTGATTCTCGCCGGCATACGGGTGAACGGCGAGCTGACTTACGCCACCAATGTCGGCGCCGGCGCGAGCGTGGAAATCGCCTCGACCCGCATCGTGCTGCTGGAACCGCCGCGCGATTTTGAAGCGGCCGTCGAGATATCCACGCTCGACAAGACCGAACAGGAAGCCGCCAAGGCTAAACGAGCGAAACCCACCTCGCTGCGCGAGACCTGGCTCAGCAAGCGCTTTCCATCCTGGCTGCTGTTTGTGCTGGTACTCGCCTTCGGTCTGCTGCTGCCGGCGGCTTCACACTTCGTGCCGGCGCTGGGGCGCCTGATGGGGCATATCGGATTGCCGACGACGGCAAGCTGGAATCCCGGACCACTGGATGCCGCACATCGTTTCTTCGGCGACGACTGCAAGCAATGCCACCGCACCCCCTTCCTGACTGTGCGTGATGAAGCCTGCACTACCTGTCATACCCGCATGGCCGCGCATGCCGACCCGGCACGCTTCAACCTGCCCCAGCTCGGCGAAGCCCGCTGCGGCAGCTGCCATCAAGACCACCTCGGCCTCGCCGGCATGGTCAATACCGACGAATCGCTGTGCGCCGATTGCCACACCGATCTCCCGGCGCGCACTCAGAACGCGACCCAGCTCGCCGACGCGACCGATTTCGGCAAGCACCACCCGGAATTCCGCGTACGCCTGCCGGCCTGGGATGCCAGCGGCAAGTTCACGCCGCAGCTCACGCGTCTCGCCGCAGATCTCAAGGAAAACTCCGGACTCAAATTCGACCACGCGCTGCACCTGAAGCCCGATCTCAATTCACCCCGCGGTCGCCGCAGTCTCGACTGCGCGAGCTGTCACGTGCCGGACGCCGGCGGCCTGGCGATGAAACCCGTCAACTTCCAGAGCATGTGCCAGGACTGCCATACCCTGGGCTTCGACACCTTCGCACCGGATCGGCAGGTGCCTCATGCCAAGGTTGCCGAAGTCGTGTACATGCTCGACGACTACTACGCCAAGCGTGCGCTGGAAGGCGGTTACACCGAGGCCAGTGCCCCAGGCTTCGTGCAACAGCGACGCCGCCCCGGCGATACACCGCTGAGTCAGCAGGAAACCATCGAAGCCCTGAGCTGGGCGCGCAACAAGTCGCGCCAGGTCGCCGACAGCGTGTTTACCGGCCGCGCCTGCGTGACCTGTCATACAGTCACGCGCGCCGCGGCGACGAACGTCCCAGGCGCGGGCTGGCAGATCGCGCCGGTGCGTGTTGCCGGCATCTGGTATGGCGAAGCAAAATTCACCCACGCCAAGCACTCGACGATGGACTGCAAGGACTGCCATGCAGCGGCTACGTCCAAGAGTGCGACGGATCTACTGATTCCGGACCTCGCCAACTGCCGTCAATGCCATGCCGGCGCCGACGGCGGCAGCAAGGTGGCCAGCACCTGCATCGCCTGCCATCGCTACCACCAGTCAGGCACATTGCAACTGAATACGCTGTAGGACGCATGTCGCTGCGTAATGCGCCGCTGCGCAGCGACATGAAATTTAATACCTGACGCACGCTGCAGTACTCCAGAATGCCTGGAATGGTCTGAACAAACGTCGACAGCACCGCCCCAGTAAACTTCCGAACATATCCACAAAAAGTCGGGCATAGCCGGAGGTTTCCCGGCAATGCAGCGAATCAGCCGATTGCCGGCCTCGCCAACTGCGGCCAATGCAGCACCGGTACGGATGGCTGCAAACAAGTAGCCTGCACCTGCAGCACCTGCCGCCGCTACCAACAGGCACATGACAACAGCCGGCGTCGCCACCACGTGCAACAGGACGCAGGGGCCACCCAGGTAGAAAACGCGACAGGCATCGCGACCCAGCCCCGTCGCGCCGGCAGCCAGGAATATCCTGGTGCGCATATCAAACATACAAGCCGGCTTCCTGCACGCGCGTTGTGCAATGGGACAAGGGGAAATGCGTCTTTGCGCGGCGCACTTGAGAACCCTCCGGGGCGCGGCCGTAACACGGGACAGAACAAACGAGGGTTCTCCGGATGGCGGGCTCAGGCCGCGTCCCGGGTATTAAGGACCGGGTGCAACTCGACAACGCGGCTATTGCTGCTCCGCCTGAACATCGTGCTCGGAAAGGTCCAAATACATGTTGACTGTATGCCCTCATGTCCCGCGGCTTGCCGCTGCATCGTCGTCAAGCGATTGCAAAGCCAGCGCCGGGCCGTCTCCCTAGATCAATGGGGGTTTTTGGAAAAAACGCCGCATCCGGGGCGATGGTGCTCCGTACGAAGGTTTCCACTTTTACATTCATTGCCGGCGCAGCACTGCTCCGGTATCGGGGTTATTTGTCGGAGAAATTTGATGTTGAAAGTATTTCGATGTGTTTCGGCGAGCATGTTATTGGCCGGCTCGGCTGTCGCTGCGGAACCAGCGGCAACCCGTGCGGCGGATGCGCAAATCAAAGCACACGTTGACAGGGAATCGGGGCAGTTGGTCCAGTCGTCGGAAAATCCCGCTGCAGAACACTCAACGAACGCGCAGTTCACTTCCGATCCGTCAAAAGTGACGATGGAAGTGACGGAGAAAGGCCGTCTGTATCACCTCAACGGCCAGGCAGAATCTGCCGTAGTTGCCCACGTCGGCGCGGATGGCAAAGTGCATATTGGCTGCAACGACGCCGCCGACAGCGTGGCCCACCAGCAGGAGGTCCGCGATGAGCGCT
>JAEUPP010000021.1 GCA_016790075.1 Rhodanobacteraceae bacterium
GCCCAGATCGTTGACACTGGTGTTGTAGTTGTACTGGCCCGTGCTCGCTCCGACGTTCTCGGTCCAGGCAAACAGCTTCCAGGTTCCGCTTTGGGTATCGAACGCTGCGCGCACGAAACTCAGCGGCGGGCCAATGCTCGCGCCATAGGACGCATAAGGCTGACTGGCGATGCTGAGGCGCAATTCCGCATCACGGCGGAAATGCACGCCATCGGTCGACGTCGCATGGGTGAATGCCGACAGCACCGATGTCGCTGGAAAAGCCGGGTCGTTGTTGGCCAAGACCCAGAGATGGAACAGACGGGTGGTGGGTTCGTAGGCAATGGTATTGCGCAGCGAACTGCCGCCGGGCGTGAGGTCCGTGCCCAGGCGCACACCGTCGAGTCGTACCGCGCAGACTTCCGTTCGGAAGGCAGGCACCGCAGCGATACCCGACAACGGCAGGATCATCCAGCATGCCGCCCAAAGACTTTGACGAATCATGCACACCCCCCTCGGGGTTCATGGATCCACCGCGGTTCGCGCACTCCCACCAGGCAAGCGCATTCCTGCAGACAGGCGGCTGGCCGCAGCTTCAGCCGATGCCCTGCCGCCGCGACGTGACCAGCATAGGCCGTTCCCGCCCCGCATGGCGTGGCGATCACACTTATTTACACCGGTATTTGCACCTCGCGGGCCTTGCAGACTTTGGCCGGGGGACAGCCTGCCTGACTCGCGCATTCGCGGGTTCATATCGGACAAGCTACGCTGCCCGGCGGCCAGGCCCTTTGCTCAGGCCGCCGCTGGCACGCTAACATTCAAACAATCGTTTGAGGCCCACCAATGAAGCTGTCGCAACTGGTTCGCTTCGTGTTCGCTCTTGTGTCTCTTGCCCTGCTCGCCGCCTGTGGCAGCGGCAAGCCGGTTCGCCGCATCAATCCCCCGGCACTTAGCATTCAGCAACTTACGGTTCAGGCGGACGGCCACTGGCAACTTGAACTGCGGGCGCAGAATTTCAGCACCGTGGCCATGCGCTTTGACGCGATCGAGGCCGGACTTGAGATCGAGGGAATCAATGCGGGGGCGATCTTCGTGCGTCCGCAGCTTGAAATTCCCGGTCAGTCGGCCGATGTGATCGCAGCAACACTTGCGCCCAGCCGCGAAGCAGCAGCCAAGTTCGCCGAAGCTGCCGGCAGCGGCTCTGTCGGCTATCAGCTACGCGGCAGCATCGAAACTGGCGAGCCCGACAGGAAATTCCCGCTAAACCAGTCCAGCCGGCTATCGCCGGTGCCGGGCCGGCCCAATACCTACCGTTGACGACCAAAGGTTGACTCATGAGCAAGTACGCCGCCCCGCTGACCGACATGCGTTTCGCCCTGTTCGACGTACTCGGCGCCGAAGCCCTGTTTGCGCGCCTGCCCGGCGGCGACGCAGCGACACGCGATGTCTGCGAGGCCGTGCTGGACGAAGCCGCTCGTTTCGCCGAGCAAGTGCTGGCCCCGCTGAATCAAAGTGGCGACCAGGAAGGATGCCGTTTTGCCGACGGTGTGGTGACCACTCCCAAAGGCTTCAAGGAAGCCTATGCACAGTTCTGCGACGGCGGCTGGGCTGCGCTCAATGCACCGGAACAGTATGGCGGCCAGCACCTGCCGGAAGCGATCGGAGCGCCGCTCAAGGAAATGCTCGATTCGGCGAACCTTTCCTGGGCCAACTTCCCGTTGCTGTCGCATGGCGCCAGCGAAGCACTCAAGCAGCACGGCGAAGAGTGGCAGCGCGAAGTGTTCCTGAAACCCATCGTCTCGGGCCGCTGGACCGGCACGATGTGCCTGACCGAGCCGCATTGCGGCACCGATCTCGGGCTACTGAAGTCCAAGGCCGAACCGGCGGCCGACGGCACCTACCGCATCAGCGGCACCAAGATCTTCATAACTGCGGGGGAACACGACCTCACCGAGAACATCGTGCACCTGGTACTGGCACGCTTGCCGGACGCGCCGCCGGGAACCAAGGGCATTTCGCTGTTCATCGTGCCCAAGTTCAAGGTCGCACGCGATGGCAGCGTCGGCGCACGCAACGCGCTGGCCTGCGGCTCGATTGAGCACAAGATGGGGATCAAGGCCTCATCAACCTGCGTGATGAACTTCGATGGCGCTGAAGGCTATCTGATCGGCCAGCCGAACAAGGGCCTGGCCGCGATGTTCACCATGATGAACACCGCGCGTATCGCCGTCGGCTATCAGGGACTGGCCCTGACTGAGCGCGCCTACCAGAACTCGCTGGCCTACGCCCGCGACCGCCTGCAGATGCGCTCACTCAGCGGCCCCAAGCGGCCCGACAAGCCCGCGGATCCGCTGATCGTGCATCCAGATATCCGGCGCATGCTGCTGACGCAGAAGGCGTTCGCCGAAGGCGGTCGCGTGCTGGGCTACTACGCAGCGATGCAGGTCGACGTGATCGAGCGCAGCGAGGACGCAGCCGAACGCCAGCGCGCCGACGAGTTGCTGGGTTTCCTGACCCCCATCGTCAAGGGCCTGCTGACGGAAGCCGCACAGGAAAGCACCTACTGCGCGATGCAGATCTTTGGCGGCCACGGTTATATCGCCGAATGGGGCATGGAGCAGTTCATGCGTGATGCGCGCATCACGACCATCTACGAGGGCACTACCCAGATTCAGGCGCTGGACCTGCTCGGGCGCAAGATCATGCAACTGCATGGAGTGGGCCTGCGCCATTTCGCCGAGGAGATCAGTGCGTTCTGCCAGGCGCAGCAGACCAACGCAGAAATTATCGAATTCATCAGACCGCTGGCCGAACTCACCCAGGAATGGATTGCCCTGACCCAGGAAATCGGCAAGAAGGCGGTTGGCGATGCAGAAGAACTTGGCGCCGCGGCAGTCGACTACCTGTTCTATGCCGGCTATATCGCGCTGGCCTACTTCTGGGCACGCAGTGTTGCGGCGGCGGATGCGTCGACTCGGCACAATGCCGAGTTCAAGCAAGCCAAGCGCCTCACTGCGCGCTTCTACTACTCACGCATCCTGCCGCGCACACGCGGTCACATCGCCGCGATTCGTGCAGGTGCGGAAAGCCTGATGGCCATGCCCGACGCCCTGTTTGGTTGAGAAAGCTGCGCCAGGCATCGGAGTGGACTGCTTTGGGTCATCGAGTGGAGGGGAATGACCCAGGCTGCCTGCCCCCTGCAACACTGGGGTTTGGCCGGGGTTGGAAGGCTGGCCGGCGGACATAGGGACCGGGTAACGGATACGTGCCCGGAACCTGCCTTACGGCTGCGCCCGCGATCACACGCATCGGTTGCCGGCTCACGCCCCCATCCAGGACTGGCGCAGCGGCCTGGGCTTCCGCTAAGTTTCGTACACCGTGCCAGGCCGAAGGCGGCTTGCGAAAACGGCGAGACTTTCCCCTTCCGACTCTGCGCACATGGACCAACAATCCGGTATCCACATTCGCCTTGCCGATGCGGGCGACGACGATTTCATCCTGAGCCTGGTTGACCGTTTTGTGGATTTCGATTTGCCGCGCTGGCGTCGTCGCGGCGAAACGGCTGAAGGCATACGTCGCGATATTGCACGCCATCTGCGCGAACAACCGGCCAGTTCCCACCTGTTTGTCGCCGAAAACGACGATGGAGAACTGGTCGGATTCCTGCATCTGCAGCTCACGACCGACCTGTTTACCGGCGCGCAGAACTGCCACATTTCTGATCTGGTGGCCGCGCCGAACCACGACGGCAAGGGTATAGGCAGCGCCTTGCTGGCCTATAGCGAGCGCTTTGCGCGCGAACATCATTGCCGCCACGTCACACTGTCGGTATTCGAGGGCAATACCCGCGCCCGCGCGCTCTACGAGCACCGCGGCTATGGCGTGGAAACGCTGCGTATGGTCAAGCCCGTCAAGTAGCGGCCGCGTCCGTACTCACCTCACGCCGTGAGACCACTGCGGGCATACAATCCGTCCCGGAACCGACCCGGCGCGCCTGTCAGTTGTGTCCGGCAACAGTTCCGGCTGCTGTTTTGCGCTTTGCGTGCAAGCTCGATCTGCGCAGACCGCATTTCCCACCCATAGGCATCCACAGGGGCACTCCATGAAACCGTATTCGCTATTCCGTCTCGCCGCCGCCATCCTGCTGTACGCCCTGCTCGCCGCCAGCGCTCATGCCCAGGCGACGCGCACCTGGGTGTCGGGGGTAGGTGACGACGCCAACCCGTGCAGCCGCACGGCCCCCTGCAAGACCTTCGCCGGCGCCATCTCCAAGACTGCGGCCAGCGGCTCGATCAGCGTGCTGGATCCCGGCGGCTTCGGCGCTGTCACCATTACCAAGTCCATCACCATAGAGACTGACGGTCAGCTGGCCGGCGTCCTCAACGCGGGCACCAATGGGATCACCATCAATGCAGGCGCCAGCGACGTGGTAACCCTGCGTGGTCTGCAGATGAACGGTGCGCTGACCGGCATCAATGGCATCCGCATCCTCGCTGGCGGCCGCGTCATCATCGAGGACTGCACCATCCAGGCTGTCAGCAACAACGGCATCGATATCACGCCAACAACCGCAGCCAAGGTGCTGGTGCGCAACACGACGATTTCACGTGTCGCCGGCGGGGCAGCGATCTCCGTTGCACCGGGGGTCGGCGGTTCGGCCAACCTTACGGTTGAACGTTCAAACTTGTTCGCCAACAAGGCCGGCTTGATCGTCGTGTCAGGTACCGCCAGCGTGAACGATTCCACGGTAAGCGCTAACGACCAGAACGGTATTTTCGCCAACAGTGCCGGCGCCAACGTGGTCATTAATGTCAACAATTCACGAGTGACCAACAATACGGCTGTCGGTATCCGCGCACTGAATGCTACCTCTTCGATTTTCGTCTCCAATACCGTCATCAGTGGCAACGGCACCGGTGTTGCGGCTGCCGGCGGCGCCGCGCTGAGCACGTACAAGAACAATAGCGTGGTCAACAACACGACGCCGGGCACATTTACCGCCATACTCACCGGCGACTGATCCACCATCCGCCAACGCAGCGGCAGACGGTTTCCAACCCGTCCGCCGCTGCCATCAGCTTCGCTGGCGCATCGCCCCCTTCCTCCGTGAATTCCGTTATGCTCCCCCGCGTAATCAGGGAGTTACGACGGCAGGAACGCCCGTTTCGCAGTTGGCGCAAACGGAGGACTGAATGCTCGGAGCTATCCGTACACGGAACGACATCCATACGACGCGTGTGCTGTCGCTGGATTCCACCGGCCGCATCCTGGACTGGATGAGCTGGCAGGATGCGGTTTGCCTGTATGTGCGTGGCGCAGTCGCCTGGACTCTAGGCGATCCCTGCCTGACGATACATGGCGGCATGAACCGTGATTCCGGCCTGCAAAGCCAGCTCGACTTGCATCCCATCGTCGCCAGCCGGGGCCATGCCCGCCCGGGCAGCTACGAGCCGGCACCGGCCCTTACCAACACGGCCCTGTTCGCGCGTGACCGTCACCTCTGCCTTTACTGCGGCCAGCACTTCCACAAGAACCAGCTAACCCGCGATCACGTGGTTCCGCTGTCCAAGCGCGGACTCGACGAATGGGAAAACGTCGTCAGTGCGTGCCTGCACTGCAATGTCCGCAAAGGCAGCCGCACGCCGCAACAAGCTGGCATGCCGCTGCTCGCCGTGCCGTACCGGCCAAGCTGGGTCGAACATCTGATCCTGTCCAATCGCAATATCCTCGCCGACCAGATGCAGTTCCTCGTCGGGCACTTGCCCAAGCACAGACGTCCCAGTTGACGGTCTGAGTGGATCGATGGGCCAAATGCACCACGGCAGCACCGATCACTTCCTGACAATCCGTGGACTTGCCCCCGGCATTTCCGGGGGATCCATAACCCTGGCAGCCCCAGGCTGCCACCTCATGAACCTTGCGTTCCAGGCATGCCGCGGCAGCGTGCCGCAGGCTTTGCCCTTGTTTTGCAAGTTTGTTTCCTTGCTCCGGCCGCAAGCGTCATCGAAAATACCGGCCTGCCGTCCGGATTTCTGCACCAATGATCGACTCCGAGCGTTACCCGCTGCTGGCCAAACTCGATACGCCCGCCGCGCTGCGTCAGCTTGGCGACGCGGATCTGCCCGCCGTAGCCCGGGAATTGCGTGCCTACCTGGTGGAATCGGTTGCGACCTCGGGCGGACATTTTGGCGCTGGTCTCGGCGTTATCGAGCTGACCATCGCCCTGCACTACTTGTTTGACACGCCCCGCGACCGCCTGGTCTGGGACGTAGGGCACCAGTGCTACCCGCACAAGATCCTCACCGGCCGCCGGGACCGCATCACAACGGTCAAGAAAAAGGATGGCCTCGCTCCGTTCCCGCGCCGCGAGGAGAGTGAATACGACACGTTCGGCGTTGGCCACTCCTCGACCTCGATCTCCGCCGCGCTGGGCATGGCCATCGCCGCACAACGCAAGGGAGACCAGCGCAAGGTCGTCGCGGTGATTGGCGACGGCGCAGCAACCGCAGGCATGGCGTTCGAAGCATTGAATCACGGCGGGGACGTAGAGCCGAACATGCTTGTCGTACTCAACGACAACGGCATGTCCATCAGCGAGAACGTTGGCGCCATGAGCAAAATGCTGGCGCGCCTGATGTCCAGCCGCCGCCTGAACCAGCTGCGAGACCGCGCCAAGGCCGCAATGCCGCGCGGCTCGTTCGTCTGGCGCTTTTTCCGCCGCTGGGAAGAACACGCCAAGGGCATGTTCGTGCCTTCGACCTTGTTTGAAGAACTTGGCTTCCACTACACCGGGCCTATCGATGGCCACGACCTGCCGAGTTTGTTGCACGCGCTGCGCACCGTGAAGGAACTCAGGGGGCCACAGTTGCTGCACGTAGTCACCACCAAGGGCAAAGGCTACGCACCAGCCGAGTCCGAGCAGATCGAGTATCACGCCGTCGGACCATTCGATCCAGTCAAGGGGCTGGTCAAGAAAGCCCCGGGAAAACCCACTTATACCGACATATTCAGCGACTGGCTCTGCGATATGGCTGCGGCCGACGAACGCCTGTACGGCATCACGCCGGCGATGCGCGAGGGATCCGGACTGGTGCGCTTCTCGCAGGAATACCCACAGCGTTATTTCGATGTCGCCATAGCCGAACAGCATGCGGTCACACTGGCCGCGGGCATGGCCTGCGAAGGTGCCAAGCCGGTCGTTGCGATCTATTCGACCTTCCTGCAGCGCGCCTACGACCAGCTCGTTCATGACGTGGCGATCCAGAACCTCGACGTGACGTTTGCGATCGACCGCGCCGGCGTCGTCGGCCCGGATGGCGCAACCCATGCGGGCAGCTTCGATCTGTCCTATCTGCGCTGCATTCCGAACATGGTTGTCATGGCGCCAGCCGACGAGGCCGAATGCCGCCAAATGCTCACGACCGGCTTCCATCACCCCGGGCCAGCCGCCGTACGCTATCCGCGTGGCAGCGGCCCAGGGCGCGCCGTCGACCAGGAACTGACGACTCTGCCCATCGGCAAGGCCGAGTTGCGCCGGGAAGGCCGCCGCATTGCCTTGCTGGCCTTCGGCAGTACCGTGGCAGCCGCTGAAACTGTCGCGCGCGAAATCGACGCTACGCTGGTGAACATGCGCTTCGTGAAGCCGCTGGACGAAGAACTGCTGCATCAGCTGGCGCGCAGCCACGACGCCTTCGTAAGCGTCGAGGACAACGCGATCCAGGGCGGCGCTGGCTCTGCCATCGCGGAATTCTTCACCGCTCAGGGTTACGTCAAGCCGCTGCTGCAACTAGGTCTGCCCGACACTTTCCTGGACCACGCAAGCCGCGAAGACTTGCTTGCGCAAAGCGGCATCGACGCCGACGGCATACGCCGCGCTGTGCAGCAGCGCTACTGCGCGCTGCTGCCTCAGCCGCTCGCACCGCTACGCAGCGCGAGCTGAGCCTTGCAGGCCGGATCAGGGCGTAGCTCCCTCAAAGCCATCCCGGAACAGCAGGTCGCCGGTCACATAGCCGACACGCAGACCATTGCCAAAGCTCAGCACCCAGCGTTCCGCGGCATTGTTCGGATTGGCGATTACCCGCAAGGGATGACCAAAGGGATACGCCGGGTCACGCTGGAAGTTCGGCGATGCCGCGGTGAGATTGCCGCTGCGCCATAGGCCATCACCCCAGGTCGTGACCCACGCCAGGGACGGCACCAGCGGATCGACAGTTATTGATTCAGCGCTGACACCGGCGAGGATACGTGTCCAGTGCAGGCCACGATCGGTCGTGCGGTATACGCCGCCGGTACCCGGCGCCGGTGCGCTGGAAAACACCGCGGCATACCAGGTCGATGCGCTGGGATCATGCGGATCGACCACTACGTCCTTGGTCCAGTAGCGCATGCCCGGATCGCTGCGATCCTGCCAGTTCGCCGTGGCATCCAGCGTCGGCTTGTAGAACACACCTGAACTCGCCGTGTATTCACCACTGTCGCGGCGCCGTACCGAATAGCTGGCGACCAGCCCGCCGTTGTTGGGCAGCACACGTACCACCAGCGGCCGCCCCTCGGTTCGTGGTGGACTCGGCAGGCGCTGCCAACTGGCGGCGCTGCCCGCGCTGAGGTTCTCAGTCATGTAGATACCGCCTTCCTCGGTACTGCTGGCCGGGTTGAAGAACAGTACGGAGACAAACGCACGTTCTGCATTGGCCGGATCTATTTCCAGCCATACGGCCTGACGGCCGAAATCACGCAGACGCTGCCAGGTGGCGCCGTGATCGGCGGAACGCAGCAGCAATCCGCTGCGCGAGGCATTGGTGTCGTTGGCATAGCTATCGCGCGCACGATGGCTCTGATACAGGTCATGCACCCCCGATACGACCGCATACAGCACGCCCGGCGCGTGTGACGCGTGCCGCGTGACCCGATAGGTGCTGTTGCGTGAGTTCGCGCCGAAATCGTAGTCGAACGCCCAGCTGCCGCCGCCGTCGGTGCTGCGGATGCCGCGTATGTCGGTAAATGCCGCGAACAGTTGCTGCGAGCTGCCCGGAGTCGACCAGGCCAGGTCCCATACACTGGTGTTTTCGAGACCGACACTGCGGTAATAGCGACGAGTCGGGGTCGGAGCACCCGGCAGGTTGGGTTGTACCGGATCGGTATACGCCTGCCGCCAGATCACACCCGACGAAGGACTGATGCCATCCGGATCCGTACCATTCTCCGTTACGTGTACAAATCCATTTCCACTGTACGCAACGACAGCGGGATTGCGTGGATCCACCGAAATACCACGCAGAGGCGCGTCATAAGTCTGAGTGCGATCACCGCTGCCAAATCCCATCCAGCCCGTTTGTGCGTTCTGGCTGGAGCCGATCGCCAAGATGCTGCTCCAGTTCTGCCCCCCGTCCAGGGTGCGGTAAACACGTATGTCTTCACCGTTGCAGGGGGACGGATAGCCGCCGGCGTAGATCACATCGATGTCGTTGTCGGCCATGCTGATATGGGTAGGCCTGTCGTCGCGCCCGCCCGGATTCGGACAACCTCCGGCATTGAGCAACCCTACGCGGAAGCCGTCATCGCGCCGCAGCCAGGCCGCGCCGGGTTGGCCATCAGCGAGGTCCAGCCGGTATATGCCTGCGTAGTTGTCCCAGACCGCTTCCTCGTAGTAGTACGGATCACCGTTGTCCAGGTACAGGGCACCGGAATTGGCAATTGCAACAATGCGCAATATGCCGCCTTCACGCGCTGCCGTCATTTCCGCCATGGAAGTTCCGGCCGGCCAGCCCGTCGCCGATACCGGCACGAAGCTCGCCGCAGGATCGGACAGATCCAGGCGCATCAGTCCACTTTCGGTGCCTAGGTATGCACGATCACCGTCAAAGAACGCTCCGGCGACAAACAGTGCCACGCCGCTGGGATCATGGACCGCGCGAAAACTCGCGCCCGCATCAGTCGACAGGTACACCACCTCCTCCGTGGCGACCAATAGACGCTGCGTACTGCGCCGGTCCGCGAAGAGTTTCTGTGCCAGGCGGTCGGCAGGCCAGGCCGTCGTACTGGCGCGCTGCCAGGTCCGGCCGCCGTCGCTGCTTCGCCCCGGAGCGCCATGATCGTTGGAATAATTCCACAGCAACCCAAACAGGACTTGCGGGTCGCTGGTGAAGCGTACAGTCGTCTGGGCGAAGGCCTGCGTCTGCCTCGCATCCACCGCCTGCCAGCTACGGCCGCGATTCTCCGAGCGGAACAGCTCGCCCATATCACAGGCCACAAACATGCGCTGGTCATGCGGACTGAAAACCGGATTGAACAACGCACCGCCGCCGCCGATACCGCGTGGCTCCCAGGATATTGGACCCGCCTGAGGTAACGCCGCGCCGGACGCCAGTAGGCACAGCACAACCGTTGCGCAGTGCAACAGATAGCAACATTTCACTGGTATCACCCCCCTGTCGAATTCGTGGCAATGGCTACGAACGCAAGGCCCAGTTCCCGCCAGGGTGCCGACCAGCGGCGCGAATTCCTGCGCCGGCGGTTGCTGCGCAACGACACAACAGGGGCCGGCAACAGCCCGAAGGCGGCGCCTCAAGCGCGTACAGCCGCAGGGGCGGGGCATACTCCGCGTGACCCGCGGAGCACATGTCCGCCGCATGGTCAGTGCCTGGGAGGTGCCGGAATGGGCGTAGGCTTCTATCTGGTAAACGCAACAAAGCGCGAGCGCCTCACGTTTGCCCACATCAACGTCAACACCCGCTGGGAAATCGCGGGGAATCCCGTAGCCTCGTCCATGGTTGCCTGGTACCTGCTGCACAACCTGGGTGATGTGATCAGCTTCGCCCCGGACGATGCTTCCTTCTGGCCGTTCGCAGCCCTGACCCGGGAAGAGGTATGGGATTTCCGTGAGGTAACCGAAGAGGTAGTCAGGGGGCTGATTGAGGAAGGCCTGCTGATCGACCAGGGCAGGATTACTTTTGATCCGGCGGATCCGGATGTCTATACGCGAAACCTGGCCAGCGCGTGGATGGGCTGCGTCTTCCCGGAAAGTGGCGACTGACCGCACGGCAAGTCCGGCGCCGTAGCCGTTCGATGCGCTGCCCGTGCCCCAGTGCCGACCTTGGTACATACCGACTGTTCCAGCAGAAATACAGCCCGTTATCCCTGGAGCGACGACATGAACAACCTGCTGATTCTTCAGCCCGCAGCGGCCCTCGCCCTTTTCACATTGACCGTCTTGCTGCTGATCCCCATCAGGAGAATGCAGCCCCAGCTCGCCAACGAAATCGAAGAGGACGACTTCAAGTACGGCGAATCGGCCCGAGTCCCGGCCTACGTGAGTATCCCGAACCGCAACTACATGAACCTCCTTGAGTTGCCGGTTCTTTTCTACGCCGCATGCCTGCTGATCTTTGGTATCAATCAGCTCGACGCCACCTACCGCTACCTGGCCTGGGGCTATGTCGCACTACGCGTCGTCCACAGCACCATCCACCTTACCTACAACCGGGTACGGCACCGGGTCCTGGTATTTGCGATCAGCAACGTAGTCCTTACGGTCATCTGGGTCCGCGTCGCCCTTGCGTTGTGGTAGCGGCGTGACGCACGACGACTGAGCGCTTCTCCCCCGTGCGAGCTGTCGCCCTGCTTTGCAAACCCGTGACTGCAGGAGGTTCTGAACAGCAAGCGAAGATCGCGTTTGTCTTGGGGCATGGCGACACAGCAATGTTGAAGCAACATCACGCGCCCAGTGACGGCTGGCGTCAGGCGGGCACGACTCGCTTAGGGAAACTTCCCGGCAAGACGTCAGATTTTTCCGATTTGTGGGTGGCTCAGATCAGATCGAGCCTAGCAGCATTGGGCGGACAGTAAATTCAAGCGGCGCTGGCCTGACCGCCGAGAAAAACCCGATCTGGTCACGGTTCGCGCCTGCGACCCGGCCTGATTCGCCCAGCGCGGCGTTGCACCAATACCACTAAATGATCCCTGAGTTTTATCGCCGTGACGGGTCGTTACAACTTGTTGCCGTATTACCCAATTGGTTTTTCGGTGCGGCAGCGTTCACGTCAAATCGGCGCCAGCTTCCCCAATGCGTCGGTGCAACAGCAGCCCGCAAGGTCGCTGGTCAAATTGAAGTTTTGACTTTTTGATTCTCCAGCGGTGATTGGCCATAAGGCGTGGAAGCCTCGCTGCAGCCATGTGATCCCGAACTGCTGAGAATTTGCCTGGCCGGCGGCCTACCTGATCTTACGGTTTGGTCAGGTAGACGCTGCTGTCGACAACGGTGCTTTAGCAGCGCAGACTGCGACTCAGGTCAAGTAATTCCACACGTCGGCGGAACCACCCGGTGCATGGCCGGGCGTACACGCAACCGGGTGTACAAATATATGAACGCGGACACGGCGCACTGTGCCGCGATCTTGAGCAGCCCGGAGGTTGATATGACTGATGAAGTGGTCCATGGCCGCGCAGCCATTGTCAGGTTCACCGCAAAACGCTGCATCCATTCGCGGCACTGTGTGCTGGACCGTCCCGATGTCTTCGTGCCCAACGTCGAGGGCGAATGGATCCATCCCGATCGAGCGACACCGGCGGAGCTGCTCGAACTGGCACACAACTGCCCGTCGGGCGCCATCCGCTGCGAGCATGCAGACGGCACCGAGATTGAAGCAGCCCCACGGGTGAACACGGTGCGCCTGCGTGAAAACGGGCCGCTCGCATTCCGCGCGCCTGTGTCGATAGCCGGTGAAGCGCAGGGCTACCGGCTGACCTTGTGCCGCTGCGGTGCTTCGATGAACAAACCGTACTGCGACGGCAGCCATGCCGGTGCGGGCTTTGTCGCCAGCGGCGAAGTAGCAGTCGTCGAGTCGCAGCCTCTGGCCGAGCGCGGCGGTGAACTGAAGATCGAACCCACGCGCCATGGACCTTTGCATGTCAGCGGCAACCTGGAAATAGTCAGTGGCACCGGCCATACCGTCAACCGTGTAACCGACTGCTGGCTGTGTCGATGTGGCCAGTCCAAGAACAAGCCGTACTGCGACGGCAGTCATAGGGCGGCCGGGTTCCGCAGCGAACCGGAAGCGCCGGTCGGCTAAGGAAAAGCCAGACGATCCAAGCCAATTTGGCGCACCTCCCTCACCGAGTACGCGGTCCGCTGGCGGCCCGTCCGCTGCGTGACTGCCTCGAGCCGGAGGATTGCCGGGCGGCCACGTGGGCTGGCAAACGTTGAGTTGCTTCCGGCTAGCCCATAGGAAAAATTCTTGCGGCGACATCGGAGATTTCCCAAAAGTGGTTGTCCCCGTACCTGTCCCCATACCTCCGTCCCCGTACCTCCTACCTGGTTCGCACCTGTCCCCCTACCTCTCCCGCCTCCCCGTTTCCCGGTCTTCGCTCCAGCCGCCGGCAGGCGCTGCCATACCGGAATTAGCCGAACAGATGCAATATCGCCTGCCAGCCGTTATCATTCGCGGCCCGTTTTTTCCATCCCTTTATCCGAATTGAAGGATATGCCGCGATGAGCAGCTACCTGTTCACCTCTGAATCCGTGTCCGAAGGCCACCCGGACAAGATCGCCGACCAGATCTCCGACGCGGTGCTCGACGCCATTCTTGTGCAGGACAAGCGCGCGCGCGTCGCCTGCGAAACGCTGGTAAAGACCGGCGTTGCCATCGTCGCCGGTGAGATCACGACCTCGGCCTGGATCGACCTCGAAGCCCTGACACGCAAGGTCATACTCGATATCGGCTATGACTCGTCCGACGTCGGTTTCGACGGAGCGACCTGCGGCATTCTGAACCTGATCGGCAAGCAGTCGCCCGATATCAACCAGGGCGTGGACCGCAAGAAGCCGGAAGAACAGGGCGCGGGCGACCAGGGGCTGATGTTTGGCTACGCGACCAACGAGACCAAGGACATGATGCCGGCGGCGATCTACTACTCGCACCGCCTCGTCGAGCAGCAGGCCAAGGTGCGCAAGCACAAGAAGTCGCCGCTGCCGTGGCTGCGTCCGGACGCGAAGAGCCAGGTCACGCTGCGCTATGAAGATGGCAAAGCCACGGCAATCGACGCCGTTGTGCTGTCGACGCAGCACGATCCGGGCGTGAAGCAGAAGGAACTGGTCGAAGCAGTGATGGAGACCATCATCAAGCCGGTGCTGCCGACCAAGTGGATCCACAAGGGCACCAAGTTCCACATTAATCCGACTGGCAAGTTCGTCATCGGCGGCCCGGTCGGCGACTGCGGCCTGACCGGCCGCAAGATCATCGTCGATACCTACGGCGGCTGGGCCCGCCATGGCGGCGGTGCATTCTCGGGCAAGGACCCATCCAAGGTGGACCGCTCGGCCGCCTATGCGGCGCGTTATGTGGCCAAGAACGTCGTTGCAGCCGGCCTTGCCGACCGCTGCGAGATCCAGGTCTCGTATGCGATCGGCGTAGCCGAGCCGACCTCGATCTCCGTCACCACCTTCGGTACCGGCAAGATCAGCGACGACAAGATCGAGAAGCTGATCCGCAAGCATTTCGACCTGCGCCCCTACGGCATCATCAAGATGCTGGATCTGGTCCACCCGATGTACCAGCAGACGGCGAGCTACGGCCATTTCGGCCGCACGCCATACGACGTGAAACTCGACAACGGCGAGACCTTTACCGCGTTCTCGTGGGAAAAGACCGATCGCGCCGAAGCGCTGCGTACGGACGCCAAGCTGAAGTAACACGCCGGCATTATCCTGGGACCAGCTAGGGCCGCCACGTGCGGCCCTAGTCGCGTCTGGCGTTTGCTGCAACGATGCAGCCCCAGCCGTGCTACAGCCTCAACCGGCCGTGCCCTCGTAGGGGAAGCTTCCCCCAGCCGCGTCTTAGCAACCGGTACCACTTTTCGTTTTCCACAGGGATTTTGTATGAAACGCGCATTGCATACGGCAGCCCGCAGCCTAGGCCGGCTCACCTCGCTGCTGCTGAGCGCCCTGGCCGCTGACGCCGCTGTCGCAACTGGCTGGGACCAGACCTTGCCCAGCACCAGCACGGCCGCTGCCCTGCCGGTCGACGTCGCCGCCACAAACGGCACGCGCTGGCTGCTGGTACAGCTCGGCGACACGACGCTGCTGCAACGCCAGGTCGGCAGCCAGACCATGATTGCTGCAACTACAACATCGACTTCACGCCTGATCGCCCTGCCCGACGGTGGCGTACTGCTGGCTGAAAACGCGTCGAACCGGTTGCGCCGCTTCGATGCACAAGGCCAGTTCGTGTGGCAGCGCGATGTGTCGCCCCTGCTGGTACTGACGGACGCTGCCGGCGGCAGCTGGATCGAAACCGGCGACGGCCTGCAACGCCTGGCCGCGGACGGCAGCCTGCGCGCCACACTTGCGCCAACGTCGTTTCCGGTCGTCGCGCGTACCGCGGATGACGAAACCGCAGCCCTGCGTGACCAGCGCTCGCGCCGGGCGATCGAAACTCTGAGCGGCGATCTGCTGATCGCTGGCCGCAACAGCAACGGGCCCGGACAAGGCAACGCCCAGCTGGCACGCTTCGATCGTCAGGGCCGCCTGCGCTGGACCTGGACCGATACCAGCGCCACGCTGGAATTCACGGCAGTCGCGGCCAGCGCCGGCCTGAGCTGCGCCGCTGCACGGCAGGCCAACGGCAGCAGCGTGGTCCGGCTCTGCTTCGATCAGAACGGTCAGCAACGCTGGCAAACGGCACAGGCGTTGGGCCCGAATTCTGCCGTCGCCGCTGTCGCAATCGCCCAGGACGGCAGCCTCTACTCCCTGGACATGATCAATCGCAGCGGTGCGCAGCTCACGCGCCTTTCGGCCAGCGGCGCCGCGCTGTGGACGCAAACGCTACCGGCGGGTCTAGGCGACGCCTGTGCCGCTCCTGGCCCCGGCTGTGCGCTTTACGTTTCCCCCAACGGCCGCGCAACGGTGCTCAGCGCGGCGCTCAGCGGCTCGCTGCAGCGCCCACGCCTGCTGGGTTTCAGCGGCGCCGGCGCATTGAACTATGACCGCGAACTGCCGCTGACGACCGTATCCTCGCTCACCCGCGAAGCAAATGGCCACTCGCTGCTGATCGGCGCACGGGAAGCTGGCACGCGCAGTCTGGTCGAGCTCGACACCCACGGCACGACTGTCGCCGAAGACACCCAATTATCTACTATTCCACAAACAACAGTTCGCGCACTTGCCGCCAATCCGCAGGGCGATACCTTTGTCGTCAGCGCAGTCAGCGGCGCTGCAAACTACCGCGTACGACGCATAACGGCCGGCGGCCAGGTAGCTTGGGATCTCGAATACCCCGGTGCGTTTGATCTGGCGCAGGCAACCGCGACGAACGACAGGGTCTGCATTTCCGAAGTGCGCACCGTACGGGGTGAGCCCGACAATCGCGTGCGCTGCATAGCCGCCGCGGACGGCCGCTCGATCTGGACGCGCAGCATCGAAGAACCGCTGAACTTCCGCTCGCGCAATCCGCTGCCGCCGACGATGTTCCGCCTGCGCGAGGACAATCACCTCGTACTCTCCTATATCTACAACGGGGTGCAACTGTACGATCCTTCGGGCAGTTCCAAGATTCATGTGGCGACGACGGAGCGCACCCCGCTAGGTGATTTCAACAG
>JAEUPP010000022.1 GCA_016790075.1 Rhodanobacteraceae bacterium
GCCCAGATCGTTGACACTGGTGTTGTAGTTGTACTGGCCCGTGCTCGCTCCGACGTTCTCGGTCCAGGCAAACAGCTTCCAGGTTCCGCTTTGGGTATCGAACGCTGCGCGCACGAAACTCAGCGGCGGGCCAATGCTCGCAATCAATTCAGCGCACACAGCCCTCGTTTCAGCGCGAACCTGAGAACACTGCCCGCGACCACGTGTCCGCGCAGAACCTCCGTCCGACGCGTCGATAAACCCACTCATGAAGACAATCACTTTCACGTGCCGCAAGCCTGTGCTGATCTTCCTCGGCCTTCTGGTTTTCGTCACCGCCGGACAACCCGCCTTTGCGAAAAAAAACGCAGCGGGCGGCCTGGAAGCAGCCGTTGCCGACCTGTGCGACCGCAAGGTGATTCTGCTGGGAGAGGACGCCACCCACAGCGGCGGCCAGACACTCGAGGTCAAAGCGCGTCTGGTGCAGCGCCTCGTCGATGAATGCGGGTTCAAGGCGGTGCTCTTTGAGAGCCAGATCTACGACTTCCTCGACTTGCATCGGTCTTTCAGGCAGGGAACCGCGCAGCAAGCCCAGGTAGCGGCAGCCATCGGGGGATTGTGGTCCGACAGCGCCCAAGCGGAAGCACTTGTCGCATTCCTTTTCGACCGCGCCCGGAACGGCCGGGTGCACCTGCAGGGCCTGGACCCGCAGGTGGGTGGACGTACTCAGACCTACACCCGAGAGAAGCTGGCAGCGCAGCTCGCTTCAGTACTCGAAGAGCCCACTCGCAGATCCTGCGAGTCCACTTTGCATCGCCACTTCAATTGGCAATACGACGATGCGACGCCCTACGATGCCAGCGAGCAAGCCCAGTTACTCAAATGCGGCCAGGACATCCTGCGCCGGAGCACCGAGACATCAGACACGGACGGAATCACGCATTGGATGGCAGAAAATCTTGTCGAGTATCTTCATTTGTCGGCCGACCAGTCGCCTGCAGCCAGCTTCAATCGGCGTGACCAAGCCATGTTCCGCAATCTGGTCCGGCATCTGGAGCGGCTGCCACGCAGGAGCAAGGTCATTGTCTGGTGCGCGACCATACATGCAGCCAAGACCCTTCAGGGGGTTAGGGACGGTATCGTGCCGTTCGGTTTTCTGGTTGCCCGAAAATACGGAAAGTACGCACACTCAGTCGGGTTCTCCGCAGCAACAGGAAGCTTCGGTCGCCCGGGAAAACCATCTGTCGAGTTACTGCAGGCCGCGGCAGACTCCCTGGAAGTGCGTTCGCGGGCCACTGATGCCGCCGAGCTGGTCTATCTCGATCAGGCAGCGTTGCGCACCCTGTCGCCGACAACAGCGCGACTGCTCGACTACAACAAAGTAGATTTTGCCGACTGGGCCAGCCTGCTCGATTCAGCCATCGTCCTGCGCGAGGAACAGCCCCATGCAATTCCGTCGGCACGCCGAAGCGCAACGAGCCGTCCCCTGAAATGAATTGATGACGGCGCAGCCCGCGCCACCGACCTCGGTCAACCCGGAGCCGGCGGCGACCAAACCACAAGTACTGTTCGAGTCGCCAAAAAGTCTGGAGCCGACTGCCGCGTCAGCGGACCTTGCATGCTGACTGACGACGCCACCATCTGCACTATGGCGACCGCGAGCACACTCACCACGTCGAGTCAGACCAATCTCCCTCTGGCCCGCTGGGTGGAAGCCCCGGAACGCCACCGAGAGTGGCCTGAACCAGGCACGCGCTCTCGTTGTCGAAGTGCTCGCCGATGTGCGCCGATCTGCCGCCCTGGACGATAGTCCTCCGCGTGAAGCTAGCCTGACCGCATTGGCCGCGACTGAAACACTCTCGGGTATAGAACTGATAGCCGCAGAAGTCGGCGGAGCGGCCGCCTACTACAGCGACGTCACAGGCTAAGGTCGTGGGAGACCAATAGAGCAAGCTTCAGGTACAGCAGGTTTTCGGAGATTGAGCGTCCATTCCCGACTACGCGGCTGCGGCATCGGCAGCCGACTGTTGGACGCCTGCGTAGCACGGGCCCGGACACAGCAGCAGTGTGAACTGATGACGCATACGGCACATACCATGTTCGACACCAACGACTGGT
>JAEUPP010000043.1 GCA_016790075.1 Rhodanobacteraceae bacterium
GATCCCAAGAGCCAGATCAACGAATACCTGGACCAGTATCAGGGCGAAGGCATCCAGCATATCGCGTGTTTTACCGACGACATCTATTCGACGGTGGAAGCCATGCGCGAGGCCGGGGTCGAATTCCTCGACACGCCGGACACCTATTTCGACGTGATCGACCAGCGTGTACCGAATCACGGCGAGGACGTGCCGCGCCTGGCGCGCAACAAGATCCTCATCGATGCCGATGCCGAGACCAAGCAGCGCAAGCTGCTGCAGATCTTCACCCAGAACGCGGTGGGCCCGATCTTCTTCGAGATCATCCAGCGCAAGGGCAACGAAGGGTTTGGCGAGGGCAACTTCCAGGCTCTGTTCGAGTCGATAGAACGCGACCAGATGCGCCGCGGCGTGCTGTAATCGCGAGCCGCCGCGAGCAGCGGCGGCCAGATCCTAGGCTGTGGGCTGCGCCCACGGCTACACCAGTGACGATGGGCTGCGCCCACCCTTGGGAAACGATGGCACCGAACTACCTTTCGGGTTTCGGCAACGAGCATGCGAGCGAAGCGCTGCCAGGCGCCCTGCCGCAGGGCCGCAACTCGCCGCAGCGTGCGCCTTATGGCCTGTATGCCGAGCAGCTCTCCGGCACCGCCTTCACCGCGCCGCGGCATCAGAACCGGCGCAGCTGGCAGTACCGGCTGCGGCCCTCCGCCCTGCATCAGCCGTTTGTGCCACTGTCCCAGCCGCGTTTTCACGATCGCTTCGACGAAGCCCCACCGACGCCGAATCAGCTGCGCTGGGACCCGCTGCCGCAGCCACAGGAATCCGTCGACTTCATTGACGGCCTCGTGACTTATGCGGGCAATGGTTCGGCCGCGGCGCAAACCGGCATCGGTATTCACCTGTATGCAGCGAACCGCTCCATGCAGGGCCGCTATTTCTATTCGGCAGATGGCGAGCTGCTGATCGTGCCGCAGCAGGGGCGCCTGCTTATCGCCACCGAGTTTGGCCTGCTGGAGGTAGAACCGCAGGAGATCGCGCTGATTCCGCGCGGCGTGCGTTTCCGCGTGGACTTGCCTGACGGTCCGTCGCGCGGTTATGTCTGCGAGAATTTCGGCGCGTCCCTGCGTCTGCCGGATCTTGGCCCTATCGGCTCGAATGGCCTGGCCAATCCACGCGATTTCCTCGCCCCGGTTGCGGCCTGGGAAGATGTCGAAGGCGAGTTCGAGCTGATTGCGAAGTTCCAGGGCCAGCTCTGGCGTGCCGCTATCGGCCATTCACCGCTGGATGTAGTGGCCTGGCATGGCAACCATGTGCCCTACAAGTACGATCTGCGCCGCTTCAACACCATAGGCTCGATCAGTTACGACCATCCGGATCCGTCGATCTTCCTGGTCCTGACTTCGCCCAGCGATACACCGGGCGTTGGCAATATGGATTTTGTGATTTTTCCGCCGCGTTGGCTGGTGGCTGAAGATACCTTCCGGCCGCCCTGGTTCCACCGCAATATCGCCAGCGAGTTCATGGGCCTGATCCACGGTGTCTACGACGCCAAGGCCGGCGGTTTCGCGCCGGGCGGGGCGAGCCTGCATAACTGCATGAGTGGTCATGGTCCTGATGCCACGACGTTCGACAAGGCCAGTCGGGCGGACCTGAGCAAACCGGACCCTATCGTCGACACCATGGCCTTCATGTTCGAGGCGCGCGCGGTGATACGGCCGACTGCGCAGGCGCTGGCTTCGCCGCAGTTGCAGCAGGACTACTACACCTGCTGGCAAGGCCTCAAGAAGCACTTCAATCCTCAACAACGCTGACCCGGCGCTAGCGGAGCAGAGCAGTCCATGAAACTCGCAAGCCTCAAAGAAGGCGGTCGCGACGGCACCTTGATCGTCGTCAGCCGTGACCTGTCCCATGCCGTACGTGCCGACGGCATAGCGCCGACCCTGCAGCGTGCGCTGGAAGACTGGAGCCATGTCGCGCCGCGGCTGAACGCCCTGTCGGAGCAGCTCAATGCTGCTGTTGCTGGTACGGTGGCGGTCAAGCCCGAGGGCATGTTCGCACTCGATCCCGCGCAGCTTGCCGCACCGCTGCCGCGTGCCTACGAATTCGTTGACGGCAGCGCCTATCTGCCGCATGTGGAGCGGGTGCGCAAGGCGCGCAATGCTGAAGTGCCGGCCTCGTTCTATGTCGATCCGCTGATGTACCAGGCGACGAGTGCAGGCTTCTACGGACCGCGCGATCCGGTCGTCGTGCCCAGCGAGGCATACGGCATCGATCTCGAGGCCGAAATCGTTATCGTCACCGACGATGTGCCGATGGCGGTTACACCGGAACAGGCTGCGGTGCACATCCAGCTGATCGGTCTGGTCAACGACGTGAGCTTGCGCAATCTGATTCCGGACGAACTGGCCAAGGGCTTCGGCTTCCTGCAGTCCAAGCCGCGCTCGGCGTTGTCGCCGGTGTTCGTCACGCCGGACGAACTCGGCGAGGCCTGGCAGGACAGCAAGGTTCACCTTGCCCTGACCACGCACCTCAACGGCAACTGGTTCGGCGCGCCGGAGGCCGGAGTGGACATGCAGTTCAACTTCGCCCAGCTCGTCGCCCACGCGGCAAAGACGCGGCCGCTGAGCGCCGGCACGATTGTCGGTTCCGGCACGATAGCCAACCAGGACACCTCGACTGGCGCGTCCTGTCTGGCCGAGCAGCGCGTGGTCGAAACCCTGCGCGATGGCAAGCCCGCAACGCCGTTCATGCGCTTTGGCGACCGTATCCGTATCGAGATGTTTGACCGGGACGGCAACAGCATCTTCGGTGCCATTGAACAGACCATGCGCGCGCCCTGAGGAAAATCGTAGGGTGGGCTCTAGCCCACCGTCCTGCAGTGAATGTGGCGCGATGGCGGGCTAAAGCCCACCCTGACCATGAGTGAATACCTTCTC
Organism: Rhodanobacteraceae bacterium; assembly: GCA_016790075.1. GTDB lineage: Bacteria > Pseudomonadota > Gammaproteobacteria > Xanthomonadales > Rhodanobacteraceae > Tahibacter. The sequence continues at coordinate 2,919 of JAEUPP010000043.1, forward strand.
AAGCGTTTGCCGCTATGGGTGATTGGCGTGCTCGCGGCAACGGAGTAGATTCGCCGCAGGCCCGGCCTGGCGGATTCAGGTGCTGGCCCGGCAGTGGCACAACAGAAGGCGGCCGGGCATTAGCCCGGCTACGGCGACGCGTTCAGACTTTGCCAGAGGGAGAAGCGGCGATGTCGGCAGATGGCTTGCGGCTGTATAGCTATTGGCGTTCAAGCGCGGCGTATCGTGTCCGTATCGCGCTTAATCTCAAGGGGCTGCCTCACGAGATTATTCCGGTGCACCTGACCGCCAACGGCGGCGAGCAGCATTCGGCCGAATACGCGCAGCTGAATCCGCAGGAATTCGTGCCGACCCTGCTCGATGGCGGCCGCGTGATCCGCCAGTCGATGGCGATCATCGAGTACCTTGATGAATCCTATGACGGTGAACTGAAGCTGCTGCCGCCTACGGCACGGGATCGTGCCCGTGTGCGCGGGCTTGCCCAGATCGTCGCCTGCGACATTCATCCGATCAACAATCTGCGCGTATTGCAGTACCTCGAGCGCGAATTCAATACCCCGGTCGAGGAGCGCGAACGCTGGTCGCGGCACTGGATCCGCGAAGGGTTCGGGGCGATGGAAGACCTGCTTGTCGAAAGCCCGTCCACAGGGCAGTTTTGCGAGGGTGATGACCCTAGCCTTGCTGACATCTGTCTTGTTCCACAGGTATACAATGCAAATCGCTGGGGGCTGGATCTGGCCGAATTCCCCACGATCGCACGCATTACCGAAGAATGCTTGAAGCTACCGGCTTTCGACCGCGCGCGGCCCGAAAACCAGATCGACGCGCCGCGGTAGGTGTATCCGCGGCGGAGTGTGATACCGCAGAGGCTGCGCGCAAGGCGCGCAGCCTCTGCCATCAGAACGCCGACAGGTTGAACGGATCGTGCTCGGCCGAGGCGTGGTCGCCACCCCCTTCGGCCAGGCGGATCTTGAGCGCCAGGCCGTCGCGCGAGTCGGCCTTGGCCAGTGCTTCTTCGAGTTCGATCCGGCCTTCCTTGTAGAGCGTGTACAGCGCGCGGTCGAAGGTCTGCATGCCTTCCTGCAGGCTTCGATCCATGGCTTCCTTGATCTCGTGAACCTGGCCGCGGCGCATCAGGTCGCGAATATGCGGTGTGTTGATCAGGATTTCGACCGCCGGCAGACGGCGCCCATCCTTGCCGATGACCAGTCGCTGCGAGATGACCGCCTTGAGGTTCAGGGCCAGGTTCATCAGGATGTTCTTGTGCGCCGATTCCGGGAAGAAGTTCAGGATGCGCTCTATGGTCTGGTCGGCGTTGTTGGAGTGCAGGGTCGCCAGGCAGATATGCCCCGTTTCGGAAAATGCGATCGCGGCTTCCATGGTCTCGACGTCGCGGATCTCGCCGATCATGATGACGTCGGGCGCCTCGCGCATCGCGTTCTTCAGCGCTTCATGGTAGCCATGTGTGTCGAGGCCGACTTCGCGCTGGTTGACGATGGATTTCTTGTGCCGGTGCAGGTATTCGATCGGATCCTCGATGGTGAGGATATGCCCCGACTGGCTGGAATTGCGGTGATCAATCATGGCCGCCAGCGTGGTCGATTTGCCCGACCCAGTCGCTCCGACCACGAGGATCAGTCCGCGCGGCTCCATGATGATGTCTTTGAAAATCTGCGGCAGTTTCAATGCGTCGACAGTCGGGATCTCGCTCTTGATCGCGCGGATCACCATGCCGACTTCGCCGCGCTGCTTGAATACATTGATGCGGAAGCGGCCCGCATCCTTTACCGCGATCGCCATATTGAGTTCGAGGTCGCGCTCAAACTGAGGCACCTGCCCTTCGTCCATCAGCGAGTAGGCGATTTTCTTGACCATGCCGCCAGGCAGGCCGGTATTGCCGAGCGGGTAGAGCTTGCCCTCGACCTTGATATTCACCGGGGCGCCCGTCGTCAGGAACATATCCGACGCGCCCTTCTCGGTCATGAGCTTGAGAAAGTAGCCAATATCCATGCTCACCTCGCTGCGAGATGCGTGACGGCCGCCGCCGTCGTTATGCTGAGAACCCGGTTGCGGACCGAGTGGCGTTACACTGCAACGTTCATGCCCGCAGCATGAAAACGATGGTTCCAGCCCCCTGACTTCGGCGGAAGTTATGACATCAACGGTCGCAAAAATCCATGTACTGGCGCTGCTTTTGCTTACGGCACTGTCGGCGTTCGCGGCGCGCCCGCGTGCGTCGCTGCCCGAGCTGCAGAGCGCGACCGCGGCATTGGCGCGTGCCGAGGAGGACGGTGCCGCGACCTATGCGCCGTTGGAACTGCGTTATGCGGGCGAACAGCTGGAGCAAGCGCGACAGCTGATTGACAGCGGCGACACCCGCGAGGCACGCCGTCTGCTGGAGCAGTCGCTGGTCAATAGCGATCTTGCGGCCGCGAAATCGCGCCTGGGGCGCACGCGTGAAGCGGTGCAGGCGCAGACAGCGGCGAATGCGCAGCTACGTCGCGAGGCACAACAGCCTGCCAGGGATCAGCCGTGAGGCGCCTGCTGTTCGTGCTGCTCAGCGTAGCGCTTGCGGCCTGCGGCTCGGCTCCGCGCCGTGATCTGGATTTCGACCGGCTGCATGCCAGTCTTGAAGCGCTGGCGGCTGACCCGGATCTGGCCCGGCACGCGCTGGCCGAGCGCGCTCTGGCAGAGGCTGCAGTGCGCCGGCTGGACGCGAGCAGCATCAATGCCGCCGAGCACGCGCAGCTAGCCTATGTGGCTGAGCGCCGCGTTGATATCGCCTACGTGGCTGCACAGACCGAGCGCGAGGCAGCGCGCCTTGTGCAGTTGCAGCAAGAACATGCGCAGCTGCTGTTGGCGGCCAGCCGGCGCGAAACCGAAGCCGTACGTGCTGAACTTGACCGCGAACGCCAGCGCGAACTGCTGCGGCTGGAGGCTGCAGAGCGCGCTCAGGCGGCAGCGCCGCCTGCGACCCCGCTGTCGCAGCCCGCGCCACAGCTAGTTGACGAAGCGACGCCCGCGGTCGCCGCGACTGCGGTTGTGCAGGCTGCGCCGCCGGCGGTAGTGGCAGAGTCCACGCTTGCGCAGCGTCTCACACGCCTGGAACCTGACGCGGGCAGCGATGGCCGCCAGATCACGCTCGAAGATCTGGTGTTCGAGCCCGGTACTTCAGTGTTCGTTGCTGAGGCCGCTGCGGGGCTGAGCCGTATCGCTGCCTGGGTCGGAACGGTGCCAGCAGCGACTATCCGTATCGAAGGCCACACGGATGCCACTGGCAGTCCGGAAGCCAACCGCAGCCTTTCGCTGCGCCGGGCCGAGACAGTCCGCGATGCCCTGGTCGCTCGCGGCGTGGCCGCAACGCGGATTTCCGTTTCGGGCGAGGGAGGGGCACAGCCTGTTGCCTCCAACGACGATGCGGCTGGCCGGGCGTTGAACCGGCGCGTGGTCGTGCGCCTGGAGGTCAACTGATTGCGGTGGCCTCACTTGGTTGAGCTCGCCTTGACGAGGCGGTGACTGCACAGGGGGCCGCGGCAAGTTGGCGCGGCACCTGACCGCGCCGGATAACGAAAGGCTAACGCCGGCTGCCGCTGCGGTTTGCGTGGGCTCCAGCAAAGGAGTAGGGTGAACCGGCAGCCGCCCGGATTACGCGGTACGGCTGCCGAATCCATGCAGACTAGCGCAGCGCAGACGTCAGATTCAGCCTCACACCACCATCGCCCGATGGTGGCGACGCGCGCGATAACGCAACTTCCGCTTCACTTCAGTTTCTCGCACCCCACTCGCCCTGTCCGGCTCGCGCGGGCTTGTCGGCGTGCGTCATTCCAACGAGAGGAGAACGGCTGATGTTCGAAAATCACCAGAAATCCGAGATCGACGCATTGCTCAAGTCGAGCACCGAATTCCGCAGCCTTTACCAGCGACACCAGGAGCTTGACAGCAAGCTGCGCGACGCCGATCTCGGAGTGCTGCCTATGGACGATACGACGCTACATTCGCTGAAGAAGGAAAAGCTGCGGGCCAAGGACCGTCTCGTTCACCTCTGGGAACATCGTAACGGCGCGCATTGAGTTCATCTGCTGGACCGGCCCGGCTGCATCCAGCGCCCCGTCCGGCTAGTGCAGATCTGTATCCATTGCCGGATGCCCCAGCACAGCCTCCGGCCTTCCCTGAACCCAACGGCGGCATCCACGGATGCCGCCGTTTTCACGCCAGCGCGCTGCTCGTGATGCGCTGCCCGGGGCCGGACGGGTGTTCGGTGCAGCCGGCCTTGGACGGACTCCGCTGTGCACGTCACATTGCCGCGTCGCGGCGCGGCGGGCCGGTCGGTTATGATCGCGCCCCCTGAAACCATGAGGTACCGGCTACGCCGACGGTACCGACGAGAGTCTCATGACTATTCATCAAAGCGTGCTGGAACTCATCGGCCAGACTCCGATGGTGAAAGCGCAACGCCTAGCTACGGGTTGCTGCGAACTGTTCTTCAAGCTCGAAAGCATGAACCCGGGTGGGTCGATCAAGGATCGCATCGGCCTCAGCATGATCGAAGCCGCTGAGCGCGCCGGCCAGATCAAACCCGGTGACACCCTGGTCGAAGGTACCGCCGGCAATACCGGCATAGGCCTCGCGCTTGTGGCGCAGCAGAAAGGGTACAAGCTCATCCTCGTCGTGCCCGACAAGATGAGCCGCGAAAAAATCTTCAACCTGAAGGCCATGGGCGCCGAGGTTGTGCTGACCCGTTCCGATGTGGCCAAGGGACATCCGCAGTACTACCAGGACATGGCCGAACGCCTGGCGCGGGAAACGCCGGGCGCCTACTTCATCAACCAGTTCGGCAATTCCGACAATCCGCTTGCGCATGAATTCGGTACGGGTCCGGAAATCATTGCGCAGATGGAAGGCAATTTCGATGCGATAGTGTTCGGCTGCGGCTCGTCGGGCACGATGACCGGCCTGTCGCGCTGTTTTGCGGCCAAGGCGCCGAATGTCGAGTTCATCCTGGCCGATCCGGTAGGCTCCATCCTTACCCAGTACATCAACGAAGGCACCCTGTCGACCAAGAGTGCATCGTGGATGGTCGAAGGCATAGGCGAAGACTTCCTGCCGCCGATCAGCGATTTCTCGCGCGTCAAGAAGGCTTATGCGATCAGCGACAAGGAAAGTTTTCTGACCGGCCGCGAGCTGCTGCGCAAGGAGGGCATACTCGCTGGCTCATCCAGCGGCACGCTGGTAGCTGCTGCGTTGCGCTATTGCCAGGAACAGACCACGCCCAAGCGCGTCGTCGTGTTTATCTGCGACACCGGCAACAAGTACCTGTCGAAGATGTACAACGACTACTGGATGCTCGATAACGGGTTCATCGAGCGCGAACATTCCGGTGATCTGCGTGACCTCATCATGCGCCCCTACGCGGCGCACGACACCGTCGTCATAGGCCCGAACGATCCGCTGACCATGGCCTATCAGCGCATGAAGCTCTATGAGATCTCGCAGCTGCCCGTCATGGATGGCGAAAAGATCGTCGGCATAGTCGACGAGTCCGATGTGCTGATGCATGTGCATGCAAACGAGGCGCGGTTCCGCGACCCGGTATCCACCGCGATGGTCTCCAAGCTCGACGTGCTTGACGTCAGTGCGCCGATCGAGCTGCTGCTGCCGGTATTCGACCGCGGGCATGTCGCCATCGTCATGAATGGCGAACGTTTCCTGGGCCTGATCACGCGCATTGATCTGCTCAACTATCTGCGTCGCCGCGTGCAGTGATCCAGTCCTTAGATTTTCTGTCGCGCTCCGGCGCACTTGGGTGAGTTCACATGAGTCATTCCAGCAAGTCCCATGGTCTCGGCACGCGCGCCATCCACGCGGGTCAGTCGCCCGATCCCAGCACCGGCGCCGTGATGACGCCGATCTACGCGACCTCGACCTATGCCCAGTCCAGCCCGGGTGTGCATCAGGGCTTTGAGTATTCGCGTTCGCACAATCCGACGCGTTTTGCCTATGAGCGCTGCGTGGCTGATCTCGAGAGCGGCCGTAATGGTTATGCGTTCGCCTCGGGGCTTGCGGCAACGGCTACCGTGCTCGATGTGCTCGACAGCGGCAGTCATGTGATCGCCATGGATGATGTCTATGGCGGCACGTATCGCCTGTTCGAGCGCGTGCGCCGCCGTTCAGCGGCACTGGATTTCAGCTGGGTCGATCTGAACGATCGCGCCGCGCTCGAAGCCGCGGTGCGGCCGAATACCCGGCTGATCTGGATAGAGACACCGACCAATCCGCTGCTCAAGATAGTCGACATAGCAGCAATCGCCGAGTTTGCGCGTGCGCGCGGCATACTTGTCGGCGTCGACAACACGTTTGCGACACCCATGCTGCAGCGGCCTCTGGAGCTGGGTGCTCATCTCGTCATGCACTCGGCAACCAAGTACCTCAACGGCCATTCCGACATCGTCGGCGGCATGATCGTGGTCGGCGACGACGCGGAACTGGCCGAGAAGATGACCTTCCTGCAGAACGCCGTCGGCGGCGTGCAAGGTCCGTTTGATTCGTTTCTCGCGCTGCGTGGTCTCAAGACCCTGCATCTGCGCATGCGCGCGCATTGCGAATCGGCGGGCGAGCTTGCGGGCTGGCTTGCAAGCCACCCCAAGGTGGAAAAAGTCATTTATCCCGGTTTGGCCGAGCACCCGCAGCATGCGCTGGCCAAGCGGCAGATGAACGGCTTCGGCGGCATGGTCAGTGTCTATGTCAAAGGTGGTTTCGACGGTGCTCGCCGCATGATGGAGCAATGCCGTCTGTTTGCTGTGGCGGAATCGCTGGGCGGGGTTGAAAGCCTAGTTAACCATCCGGCCGTTATGACGCATGCCTCGGTGCCTGCGGAAAACCGCGCCCGCCTGGGAATCCACGACAACCTCGTGCGCCTGTCCGTCGGCGTTGAAGATGTCGCCGACCTGCGTGCCGAGCTTGATGCGGCGCTGGCCGCGGTCTGAGCATGGGCTGCCAGGGGTTTTGGCCATGAAAGCCAAGCCGGGCGTGGCCGCGTTCCTGGCCGGGCCGTTTTCGGCCTTCGGGCAGCATTGGTCGCTGACGCGTGAGTTGACCAAACGCGACGTGCTCGGCCGCTATCGGGGAGCTAGTTTCGGCCTGCTTTGGTCAGTGCTGAGCCCGTTCCTGATGCTGCTGGTCTATACCGTGGCCTTCGGCTCCATCTTCAAGAGCCGCTGGCCACAGCAGGCGGAAGGAGGGCCGGACTTCACCTTGATCCTGTTTGTCGGCCTTATCGTGCACGGCTTCTTTACCGAGTGCCTGATACGCGCGCCGACCCTGGTCGTGTCCAACGCGAATTACGTCAAGCGCGTGGTCTTTCCGCTGGAAGTGCTGCCGTGGCCGATGTTGCTGTCGGCGTTGTTCCACGCGCTGATGAACATGCTGGTGCTGCTGCTGCTGTTCGGCCTGCGTTTTGGTGCCCCGCCCTGGACCGTCGTGTTGTTTCCGCTCGTACTGCTGCCGCTGGCGTTGGTCGGAGCGGCAGTCGGCTGGTTGCTGGCATCGCTAGGTGTCTATCTGCGCGATATCAATCAGGTAACTGGTGTTGCCTCGGCCGCCTTGCTGTTCCTGTCGTCGGCCATGGTCCCTATCAGCAGCCTGCCGCCGGACTACCAGTTTATCTTCCGCCTGAACCCGCTGAGCTTCATCATCGACGAGGCGCGCAAGGTTGCGCTCTGGGGGCAACTGCCCGACTGGAGCGGCCTCGGTCTGTATGCGCTGGCCGCACTCGTGTTCTGCTATCTGTGCTACGCCTGGTTCCGCGCCACACGTTCGGGATTTGCTGATGTCCTCTGAGCTTGCGATTCGTGTCGAGGGCGTGAGCAAGGCGTTCGCGATCTACGACAAGCCGCACCACCGGCTGCTGCAGCAGCTGTTTCCGAATTCGGGCCGCAGCTGGCATCGTGAATTCCACGCCTTGCGCGACGTGAGCTTTGAAGTGCGCCGCGGCGAAACGGTAGGCATAGTCGGGCGCAACGGTTCCGGCAAGTCCACGTTGCTGCAGATTATCTGCGGCACGCTGACGCCGAGTGCCGGTCAGGTCCAGGTGCAGGGACGCATCGCCGCGCTGCTGGAGCTGGGAGCGGGCTTCAATCCCGAATTCAGCGGCCGCGAGAACGTCTATCTCAATGCGACGGTGCTCGGACTGCAGCGCAGCGAGATCGATGCGCGCTTCGATGCAATCGCCAGCTTCGCCGATATCGGCGAATTCATGGAGCAGCCGGTCAAGAGCTATTCCAGCGGCATGTATGTGCGCCTGGCCTTCGCGGTAGCGATCAATGTGACGCCCGACATCCTCGTCGTCGACGAGGCGCTGGCGGTCGGTGACGAGGCCTTCCAGCGCAAATGCCATGCCCGCCTGGAACGCCTGCGCAACGACGGCGCAACCATCCTGTTCGTGTCGCATTCGGCCGGCATGGTTATCGAACTCTGCAATCGTGCAGTGCTGCTTGACCGTGGTGAGCTGCTGACCCAGGGCACGCCGCGTCATGTGGTGTCGCGCTATCACAAGCTGCTGTACGCACCGGCGCAGCGTGTGGACGAAGTGCGTGCGCGCATTCGGGCGGATGCCGACAACGCTGCTGCCGCAGCAGCTGGCGGCGACGCGTCGGATACGGTGTCCGACGGCGCTTACTTCGATCCCGGGCTGGTCTCACAGAGTACGCTGCGCTATCCCTCGCTCGGCGCGCATATCGACGATCCGCGCATCGAGACTGCCGGCGGGCAGCGCGTCAACGTGCTGCGCGGCGGCAACGACTACGTCTACCGCTACCGTGTGCGCTTCGATGCCGCCGCAGCCGGGGTGCGCTGCGGCATGCTGTTTCGTACGACCACCGGTCTGGAGCTGGCGGGCGGTGTCAGCGCCGCTGTTGGCAATGGCATCGATGTGGTCGAGGCGGGCAGCGAACTCGCCGTGCACTTTGCTTTCCGCTGTCAGCTGGCTCCCGGCACGTATTTCGCGAATGCTGGCGTGTTAGGCCTCAGCGGCGAAGGCGAACAGTACCTTGACCGCCGCATCGACGCGATCATGTTCCGCGTGATGCCCGATCCGGACCGGCTCGCTACCGGTCTCGTCGATATCGGCATCCGCCCCAGTGTTTCCATCGAAGCAGCGGCCGGAGTCTGATCTGATGCAGCGCCCTACTGCGATCCTGGTCCTCGGCATGCACCGCAGCGGCACTTCGGCGCTCACGCGTGTGCTCAATCTTTGCGGCGTAGATCTCGGCGCGCACCTGCTGCCGCCGGCGGCCGACAATAACGAGAGTGGGTTCTGGGAACACGCCGACGCCGTGGATCTGCATGAACGCCTGCTGTTTCAGCTCGGCCGCAGCTGGTCGGACGCGCGCAGCCTGCCGTCCGGCTGGCTGCAGTCGCCGGCAGCGGCGACTGCAGCGCAGCGCATCGCCGCGCTGATCACTGACCAATTCACGGGCAGCCCGCTATGGGCAGTGAAAGATCCACGCCTGTGCCGCTTTGTACCGTTGTGGACTCAGGCCCTCGCGGCGGCCGGCATCGGCGTCAAGGTCGTGTTCGCGCTGCGCCATCCGGACGAAGTCATCGCTTCGCTGTCGCGGCGCGACGGCATCGTGGCGCACGAGGCCGGTCTGCTGCTGCTCGATCATTTTTTTGAGGCCGCGCTAGCGACCGTCGGCCATCCGCGCTGTGTCGTGACCTTCCAGGCGCTGATGGACGATTGGCGCGGCTGCGTCGCGCGCATCGCCCGTGAACTCGACATTGAACTCGCCCCTGATGCGGAAGCGACAGCCGAGATTGAGCGCTTCCTCGATCGCAGTGCGCGCAATCATCACGCCGCCGACGAAGCGTCGGCACTGGATGAGTCGCTCAATGGCCGCATCTACCGGCTTGCGCGCGAGAGTGTCGACTCGGCCGAGTTCTGGCGTGGTGTCGCCGCGCTAGGTGATATCTGGCATTTGTATAACAATGACATGCTGCCCTATATCGACGAGCTGCTCAATCTGCTCGCGGCGCGCGACGCTGCCGAGCAGCGCGCACCGGACGGCATCCGGACGGACAAAGATGCTACGTTGCCGGCACTCGCACAGCTGCAGTTCCGGCTTATCTCCGGCCTGCGCGACGGTGTGGGCCGGTTAGGCCAGGCCTCGGCCGATCTGGGCGCCATGGTGCGGACCGGGACGGAAGCCTCGTTGAGTGCCGCGTCAGACATCGCCGCAACGGTGAACGAACTGCGTTCGAGTTTGCCGCTGGTGCGTGATCGGCTGGAAGGGTTGGCCGAGCAGGCTAGTGCGCTGTCGGCCATGGCGGCACAGCAGCAGGAACAGCTGGGCGCAGCGCTCGTGCAGACCGAACAGCTACGCCTGCACGCCGAGGTGGCGACGGCGCGCGGTGAAGTGCGGCTCGAGGCGTTCGCTGCGAACAGTGATGAACGTTTGCAGCAGCTGGCGGAGATCACCGACAAGGCGGCTGTTGCGCGTGAGCAGATCGTGCTGGCACAGATCGAGGCGCTGGCCGCCCGCCTCGACGCGATGGCTGCGCAGCAGCAGCAGCGCGACGAGGCGCGCTGGTCGCAGCGTTTGCGCCGTCTGTTTTCGCGGAAATGATGCAGTGGGATGCGTCGGTCGATTCTTGTCGTTCTTGGTGAGTTGTGGAGGCAAGCAGCAGGGCATGGGAGCCTCGCTGTCGACGGGTATGCAGATTTTCCAAGGGGGGTGGTCCGCAAGGATGCACGAGCCGTTGGGGGTTTTATCAGGAATCGCTGAACGTGCCGGAAATCGTTCTGCAAGCTACCAGAGCGGACCCGCCGGCATCTGTTTGGCACTCTCGTAGGTGGGTCTATGACGAATGTCTCGAATTGGGACCGGCTGGTGCGGGGCATGCGATTCATCTATCGCATCATCCCGCTCGATGAACGCACGAAGCTGCGTCACACCTACTGGCTCGCCTATCGTGTGCCGGCCCTGCGCCAGGTAGTGCGTACCGCTGAACAGCAGGTGCTGGTGGAACTCGATCTTGTTCCGGCGCCACAGGGGTCGGCTCTGCCCGCTGCGGCCGAGGTGTTGGCCGTTAGTGCGTCAACGGCTGGTGTTGCCGAAAGCAACGACGTGAAGCCTGCTGCCGAGCCCGCGCGGCTTGCGCCTAAGGCTGAACCGCGGAGCTCGAGTGTGCGCAAGGTCCATGCGGCCACGCGGGCGATAGGCTATACACCGCTGCGTCAGGAACCGATGACGCTGACACCGCCGGTCAAACTGCTGGCGTTCTATCTGCCGCAGTTTCATCCGATTCCGGAAAACGATACCTGGTGGGGCAAGGGCTTCACCGAGTGGACCAATGTCGGCCGTGCCTTGCCGCAGGTCGAAGGGCAGTACCAGCCGCATCTGCCGGGTGAGCTGGGCTACTACGACCTGCGCCTGCCGGCGGTCCAGCGGCGTCAGGTCGAGCTTGCCAAGCACTACGGCGTCGGCGGTTTCTGCTTCTATTTCTACTGGTTTGCCGGTAAACGCTTGCTGGAAGCGCCCCTCCTGCAGTACCTGGACGATCCCGAATGCGATCTGCCGTTCTGCCTGTGCTGGGCGAACGAGAACTGGACGCGGCGCTGGGACGGCTACGAAAGCGATGTACTGATTGCGCAGGACTATTCGGCGCAGGACGATATCGCCTTCATCGACTACATCGCGCGCTACCTGCGCGATCCGCGCTATGTGCGCGTCGACGGCCGGCCGGTGCTGCTGGTCTACCGGCCCAGCTTGCTGCCCGATCCGCGTGCCACCGCACAGCGCTGGCGCGCGCGCTGCCGCGAACTCGGCATCGGCGAGATCCATATCTGCCTGACCAGCGCCTTCGACCGCATCGATCCGGCCGCGATCGGTTTCGATGCCATGGTCGAATTTCCGCCCAACAATACCGCGCCGCCGCTGGTCACCGATCGCGTGCGCAAGCTGAACCCGGAATTTTCAGGCAATGTATACGATTGGAGTTGTTTTCCGGAGCGCAGCCGCAGCTACACCGACCCCGGCTGTGTGTTCTACCGCGGTGTCAATCCGGGCTGGGACAATGAAGCGCGCAAGCCGGGCGTCAGCAATATCTTCATCAACGCCTCGCCGCGCGGCTACGAGGAATGGCTGACGAACGCGATGCGCGACACGATGGCGCGGTTCGAGCGTCCCGACCAGCGCCTGGTCTTCATCAATGCCTGGAACGAATGGGCCGAGGGTGCACATCTGGAGCCGGATGTGCGCCTGGGCTATGCCTATCTCGACGCGACGCGGCGTGCCGTCGAGCACATCGCCGCACCGCAGCGGCCGCGTGCACACCGCGTCTGCGTGATCGTGCATGCCTACTATCCCGAATTGCTCGACGAAATCCTCGCCCTGCTCAAAGACTGGAAGGCGTCCTATCGGCTTATCGTTACCACGGTGCCGCAGCGCGAGGCGGATGTGCACAACAGCCTGCGTAGCGCCGGTATCGACGGCGAGTGCCGCGTGTTCGAGAACCGCGGGCGCGATGTGCTGCCGTTCTTGCGCGTTGCGAACGAGCTGGCCGACGCGGGCGAAGAACTCATCCTCAAGCTGCATACCAAGCGTTCGCTGCACCGCGCCGACGGCGACATCTGGCGCCGCGACCTGCTGACCAAGCTCATGGCCGGCGCAAATGCGGCCCGCATACTCGATGCGTTCGCGGCGATGCCGGCGCTGGGCATGGTCGCGCCCGAAGGGCATATCCTGCCGATGAATTTCTACTGGGGTTCGAACCAGAGCACGGTGCACTATCTTTGCCGCCTCATGGGCATGGCCGAGGTCGATCCCGGTCATGACGTATTCGCAGCCGGTTCCATGTTCTGGATGCGCGTCAGCGCGCTGCGGCCGCTGCTGGATCTGCATCTGGACGAAGCCGAATTCGAAGCCGAGCGCGGCCAGGTCGACGGCACCCTGGCGCATGCCATTGAGCGCTGCTTTTCGTTGGCCGCGCGGCGTGCCGGACTCTATCTGGCCTCGTCCAGCGATCTCAGCGTGAACGCAGCGCCGTTGGAACAGGAATATGCCTACGCCGAGTCGTCGCGTTAAACGCGCGTGCTGTGGCTAGCTGGCAAAGGGAGTAACGATGTTGACCTGGTTTGACAGCAGTACGGACTTCCTGCGCGCGATCGATGCGCTGGACGGGCGCCGCCGCAGCGGCGAGGCGCACATCGCCGCGCAGGAAACGGTAGCCGGCTACTGCGTAGCCTGCGCCGCAGTGACGAACTTCGCTGTGCGCGTTGGTGGCTTCTACGGCAGCAATCCGAATCTGCGCGAAGGACTGACCTGCCGCGGCTGCGGGCTGTCCAACCGCAACCGGCTGATCTATTCCGCGCTGCGCCGGCGTGTCGATGAATTGCCGCAGGCCGACGTGGCGCTGCTGGAATATTTGACACCGCTGTTCGCCGTGCTGCGCCGCCACCTGCCGCAACTGCAAGGTTCGGAATACATCAGCGAGAAGCATGTTCCGGGGCAGGTCTACTCCTATCACGGCCATCCGGTGCGGCATGAGTCGATCACGCAGCTGTCCTACGCCGACGCCAGCCTGGATCTGGTCGGCCATTGTGATGTGCTCGAACATGTATACGATTATTGCGCCGCGCTGCGCGAAGTGCGGCGTGTGCTGCGACCCGCCGGACAGATGATCTGCACTGTGCCCTTCTTTATGACACGGCAGGAAGAAGCCGTGTTAGCGCGCCCACGTGACGACGGCAGCATCGAGTTCCTGGGCCCACCCGAATACCACGGCGACGGCCTGCGCCCCGAAGGCATACTGACCTGGCATCACTTCGGCTGGAAGCTGCTCGACGACGCTCGTGAAGCCGGCTTTTCCCGCGCGCAGATCGGGCTCGACTACGACCTGTTCTGCGGTTTCGCGACCAACAACCATCCGCGGGCGGAATATGGGCTGATGTATCCGCTGCTGTTGCGGGCCGTGGTTTGAGTCGTCCCAGTTGTGATCGGCTCCGCCAGTTTCACGGGCGACGGGTTCATGCACGCCGCTGGTAAAGATCGTGTTATTCAACGCAGGTTGTGGTCTGCAGCTCGTCGCGTAGCGCTAAGCTTGGCTCGCAAATAGGTCTCCAGGGGATTTACGATGAGCGAGAATCTACAGGCTCAACCTGGGAAGCTTGGTGGCCTGTTTGTAATGGCGTTGGCAGCGGCGCTGTGGGCTGGGCGCAGCGAAGCAAATCGGGCGGATCTCGATCCTTCATTCGGCAACGGCGGTGTCGTCAAGCTGCAACTAGCTGAGCACAGCAGCCTGCTCGACCTCGCCGTACAGGCCGACGGCCGTATCGTCGGCGTCGGCTACGCGAGTACGGGCGGATCGCGCCAGTGGGCCATAGTTCGCTTTGACACCAATGGCAGCCTTGATTCGGGATTCGGTATCAATGGCGCCATCTTGCTCACGCCGCCGGCGGGTGCGTCCGCCACGACCACGGCGCGCGCGCTGACCTTTGATGGTGCGGGCAATATTCTCGTAGTAGGCGACGATGTGATCCTGCGCCTCACGCCGGCTGGTGTACCGGATGCGAGTTATGGCGTGGCTGGTTTCTACAACCCGCCGGCACCGACGGTACCGTTACCGTACGGCGAGCCTGGGCCGTACTTTGCCGATATCGCTCTTGCTGAATCGGGCGGCTTCATCGTTTCCGGTTCGGTGGTCTACGGCGAAGGAGCGCTCTACGCCGCACCGCACGCGTCTGTTACGAAACTCACGGCGGCCGGTATCGCCGATACCTCGTTCGGCAACAACGCCAGTGTGTTCCTGCCGGGTAACTATCCAGCGCGGTTGTACAGCGGGACCCAGGAATCCGTGCAGCTGGGCGGTGCCATCTATATGGCCGACTACGAATGGGACCGGTTCTCGCAAAACCAGCTTCCGGGTGTGCGCAAGATTCTCGCCAGCGGCAGCTTCGATGCGGTCTTTGGAAGCGGCGGCTATCTTCTTCCCTTTACCAATACCGATGGCAGATTCAATGGGCACCTTGCGAGCGCTATCGCCTTGCAATCCGGTTCGCGTCTCATCGTTGCGGGTACGGGCGGCGGGTATCCATTTCCGCGTACTGCTGCCGTATCGCGTATTTCTGCGCTGGGGCAGATTGATCCGACGTTCACGCGGTTCACCATGCCGGAGCCTAGTGGTTCAACCGGCGGTAAGCCTAAGCTACTCGTTGATGTGGATGGTCGTGTGATCGTCGCCGGTTGGAAACAGCCAAACGGCGCCGTCGTAGCGGGCCTGTTGCCGGACGGGGCGCCCGACCCTGATTTCGGTACGGTGGGAATCGCTTCGCTGCTGGTGCCGTTTGAAGGGGCCAATAGTGCTGCTATCGCGCGCCAGGCTGACGGCAAATACCTGATCGCCGGATCGGGTGACGAAGGCAGTTCCGCAGCCGCGATCTATGTGGCGCGCTTGCGCGGCTCGGCGGCAATTCCACCCGAAATCAGTACGGTACCGGCGGCCGGCACTTCCCTGTCTGCATCGGGCGGATTGCCGGGTACGACGCAGTCACTAGGCGTAGTCCGGTTTGAAAATAGCGGTGGAGATGATCTGGTCGTGTTCGGCTGTACGGCGAGCAGTGGATTCAGTGTGACTGCCGCGTTTCCTCTGCGGGTCACGCCGAGCTCGCCGCAGAGTGTTGCGGTCTCGTGCCAGTTGCCTGCTACGCCGTCTACGGCAATCACCGGCACTTTGGTCTGCACGTCGAATGATGCTGACGAGCCACAGCTGAGTTTCCCGCTGCAATGCGCGTCGGGGCTCGGCGCGCCGGGCCCGATTTCGATTCCGACCCTGGGCCGCGGCATGCAGGGACTGCTGGGCGCGGTTGCGATATTGATGGCTTGGTTTGCACTACGCGTCGGACGCCGGTCGTCGCGATAGTTATCCCAAGGCGGTAAAGGCCCCGTACGAGTTTCCCCACTTCAGAATACTGACTGCGTTGCTGGGCTTGGGTCTCCTATTCGAAATCATCGTAGAACAACAGGTCGGCGATGACCTGGATCGTGTTCGTGCTGGTCGCGCCGCCTTCCTGTGTGACGACGATGCCGCGCACCGTGTGCGATGCGGAAACGGGGCCGACGCTCAGATTGCCTGCAGCTACCACAGGCACGTCGATCTTCTGATCAAACCCGATGCCGAGGAAATTGCCCGCGAAAGTCGCCCAGCTCAGCGTGTAGTTCGCGCCTGGCCCTAGCTTTCGCGGCCGCGCCGTTGCGGACAGGGCAGGCGACGCTCCGGCGTTCAGTGTCGCGTTGCGCTGCACCGCTCCCGCCACCAACGGGTGGATGCCGGGCGTAGCAGGCAGCAGCAGCGAATTGCCGGTCAACGGGCTGCCATGGAGGGTTGCTGACGATCCACTCCAGGCCCCGGCTACGTAGGCCAGGGTCGGCGGTGCGGCGTCGCCAACCGCACTCGTGGGGAGTGTCGCGGTGGGTGCCGCCAGCAGTGCAGCCACGACTGGTGCTGCAGCCGGAACCGTGTTGGCGACTGGGGCCTTGGGTATGCCATGCAGCACCAGCCCATTGAGCTGCGCAACGCTGGTGGCCGCAGGCGCTTGCGAGGTCGCATACACGCCGGCGCCGCCTGGAAAGATCTGATTGTTTGAATACTGAAGTACGTTGACCGGCGCGCTGCCTGGGTCGTAGTCGAGGAACGTGGTAGCCCCGGTGTTGTTGCTGATGATCGAATTGCGCACGACGCCGCTGACGTTGACCGCCGGAATCACGCCATTGGCGCTTTCAGGTGCCGAATAGATGGCCGTGCCGCCCCAGATCGTACTGCCGGTCAACGAGTTCTCGACGATCTGGCTGTCGTCAATGTTGAGCTCCGAGCCTTGCACGAGGATAGCCCCGCCGACAAAGCCCGCGCGCGATTTGGCGATCGTCGTGCGTAGCAGGTTGGTAATCGAATAGTTGAAGCTCGCGAGTGCGCCGCCGGTGCCCGTGTTTGCTGCTACCGGCAGGGCCTCGTTGCCGATGAATAGCGAGTCGGTAATGTTGAGCCGTGTCATAAAGGAAATGATGGCGCCACCTATGCTGCCACCACTGTTTTCTCGTACGGTGCAGTCGGCAAATACGCTTCCGGAAATCTCGACAACGGAGCGATTCGAGTCGACAGTCCCCATCTGCGGAATGCCATTGGCACCGAAAGCGCGTGAGCCGTCGCCCGCGGCATAGAGGCAGCCGCCGAAACGGCCATTGGTGGTCTGCGTGCCCGTCCGGCCCTGTACCAGCGAATCGCGTAGCGTCAGCGTCGTACTCGGGCGATTGACTGGATCGGCGGGCTGCTGATCCTGGGACACCAGGAAGATTGCGCCACCCGATGCTTCGCCAAGATGGGTGGTTCCGGTCGCGGTATTGCCCTGGAACGTGCTGTTGTAGACCTCGAGAGCTGCGCGGTAGGCCGCGAGCGCGCCGCCCTGAGTCGACGAGTTGTTGAAGAAACGCGTGTAGTGCATGACGATGCGGGCATAGTCTTCGCCCTGCACGGCGCCGCCCTGGGTGGTCGTATCGCTGCTGGTGCCGGGATCGCGGCGCGCAAGGTTGTTGGCGAAGGTCGAATTCGTGATGACGATATCGGTCGACGGGTTTGGCAGGCCGGTCCAGGAGCCATAGCTGTAGATCGCGCCGCCGGAGAACCCGGTCTGATTGCCGTCGAAGCGCGAGTTGGTCACGCGCAGCGCCGAATTCAGTACAAACATCGCGCCGCCGACCGAATTGGCCGAGTGGCCCGGCAGGTTGGTGCGGTTGTTCAGAAAACTGGAATTGTGGATAAACGCAATGGCGCCATTGCCGAGACCTAGTGCGCCGCCTTGCAGCCGCGCCGTGTTCGCACTGAAGGTAGTGTCGATAAAGAACACGCGCGCCGACTGGGCGAGTACGGCGCCGCCGCCGCCGCCAGTAGAGACGGCATTGTTGCTGTCGAAACTGCAGCCGACGAAGGTTGCGTCTGACTCTACGAGGGACACGGCGCCGGCGATATTGTCGATAGTCGAGCGTCCATTCGCGAAGCGCAGCCGTTCAAATACCACCGGCCGGCCGTTGGCTCGGGCTAGGTTGGTAAAGCGCAGAATTTCGGTCGTGTTCGCGCCGCTTAGCGTAACGCTGGCACCGGTCGCTGCACGTATGGTGAAGCGCTTGGTCTGGTTCTCGATGCGGAAGCCACCGGCCGGTGCGTTGTAGGTGCCGTTTGCGATTTCAATCACGCCGCCGTCGGCAATGCCGTTGATGGCCTGCTGCAGTGTTCCCTGCGACGGCACCAGGATTAGCGATTGCGCCAATGCCGGAGCGGAATGTAGCCAAGCCAACGAACTGAGTATTACCAACCACTTGAGCGACTTCATAAAAACACCCTGCACGAACGTGTTAACCGCAGAGCCCGATTTCGCGGCGATCGGGCACGGACCGACTATTGATCCGTATGGACGGTTAACGCAAGTCAAGTTCTGTGCCAACCACGAGCAGCGTGGCGCCGCCTGGACTGGCAGCGCGAGCATGGAGGAACCGGGGCGCCAAGACTGCCGCCCCGGTCGCGCTATCAGAAGCGATAGACGCCCGACATCGAAAAGGTGTCGATGCCGTCGGACAGGTCAGCGGCGAAGTCGAGCTGGAACCGGCTGAAGGCCCAGCCGCCGCCGATGGCGTAATGCATCTCCGCTCCGCGACTGCCGGCGTACTGTGACGCAAACAGCTCTTCCAGTGACACGAAGTCGGTCGCGTTTGCCGGCGGAATGCCTTCGAAGCGAATGGCGTGCCGAGGGTCGTGCCAGAGGCCGCCACGCAGGCTGAAGGGATGCTGCATTGATGAAAAAGTATACTCTGCACCGAGATGGTACTCGGTGCCATCGTCAAGACGGAGCCGGCTCGCCGCGACTGGATCGAAGAACGTCGAAATTCCGTCTGTGAGTTCGGAATACATGACGCGGTCGACGTCGAAGTTCACGACGAGGTTGTCGCTGGGGCGCCACGACAGGCCCGCCGCCCAGACGTCGGGGACATCGAAGCGGATGCGGTCGGAAAAGTACTGGCGGTCCGGCTGCGGCAGCGGCGTAATGCCGTTGCTGAGGTTGGTGACACTGGCAGCATAGTAAAAGCGTGGCGCGTGACGGTAGGACACACCGAGACTCAAACTGCTGCTCAGGCCGAAGCGCGCGCCGAGGTTCCAGCCCAGGCCGTTGTCGCTGCCATACTGGAGTGCGGTCTGCACGCGCAGCGGACGTTGCGGAAAGAAGCGTCCAGTATTGCTGTAGATGTCGAAGTCGTAGCGCGATACGCCCAGGCCCAGCGACACGCGGTCGCTGGCGCGAAATGCGGCGGCCGCACCCCAGTTGATGATCTTGAGATCGATCGATGATTCGGTCGAGAACAACGGCAAGCCGTCGAACGTCAGCGCATCGTCCAGCCGGAAATAGCTGTCGAAGTTCGAGACTTCATGGCGATACAGGGAAAACGCCCAGCGCTCGCGCGGCAGCACGAACGACAGATAGGACAGATTGTTCGTCGAGCTGTCGGCGTCGCGTATATCGAGTCCGGCCGTGCTGAAGGACGGTTGAGTCGTCAGGTTGCCGCCGTTGACGAAGGGTGTGCTGAACGCCGTATGGCGTCCTTCGATCGCGATTTCCGCCTGGCGCAGCTGAGCGAGTCCCGCGGGGTTCGTATAGGCGGCCGTTGCGTCGTCAGCGAGTCCGACGAAGGCGCCGCCCATGCCGAGGCTGCGGGCGCCCGGGTTCGAAAAATTGAACGGAATGCTCGCATTCGCTTCGAGATCGTTGATCGCGCAGGCTGCGCCCGAGAGTCCCAACAAGGCGGCGCCAACAGCCGCCGCGAGAGTGCGTTTCATCACTGTCTCCCTTTGCAAGAATAAAGACGATGCCCGTAACGCACCGGGCTCGCGACCGCCGGGTGCGCGCGCATGGTAGCACCGGTTCAGGATCTGTCATGACCAGCCTTGCCGGGACGGCGACTGAGTTTTGACCTGTGCCGAAGCCGCAGATTGGAAGTTTCCGGAGAACTTCGCATGCCTGACCACGGTGGCGCCAGACACGGACTGCAGCAGTCGGCGCCGTCGCAGCTTCTGAGGCTGGCCTGCCTTGTAATGGTGCCGACGTCTTCCGCAGCAAGTCACGGATTCGACGTCGCTTTCCAGTAACTACGAGGTTTCCCATGCGCCCCTATAGTTCTCTGACGATGCTGGGTCTACTTGCGTTTGCGGCGGGTGTCGCTGCTGTCGAGCCTACCTTTGGCCATGTCGATGGCTATTCTTACGATTCAATCACCCAGAATCTGATCGTTCAGGGCTGGGTCTGTCAGCGTAACAACCCCAACCCTATCGACGTCCATATCTACGCGGGCGGACCCTATCCGGCCGGCACCTTTGTCAGCTATGCCTCACCGGCCAACGCTTCGCCGAATCTGGGCGAGTCCTTCCCGGGTTGTGGCGGTGATGCACGCCGCTTCAACATAGCGATTACGCCGACCATGCGTGCTCAGTATCAAGGTCAGACCCTGTATGCCTATGCTTTTCCCGCCGGCAGCAATGCGCCGATGCTGGATGGCTCGGGCTTGCTGCGCGTTCCACATCGGATCTCGGCGGCTATTGGCGACGGTGTCACGGACGATACCGATACCATCAACGGGGAAATCGCATTGGGCGGAGTGACCTATCTCCCTCCCGGCAAGACCTATCTCGTCACCGACCGTTGCATGGTCACGGGCTGTGAATCGCCTTCTTTCCCTTCCAATGGGAACAGGGACCGACGCGTGCTGCTGATCTCGAACCCAGGTGCTTCGCCAGCGCCGGTTGAGGTGATCGTCGACGGCACGCTGTTTCTCGCGCGGCATACCAACTCGGGCTCGACCGGTATTGAGCCGGCAGTGACGCGACAGATTGGTGTTATCCAGGTCGCCCACAATTCCAAGAATGTCACCATCAGCGGGCGTGGCACGATCGATGGCAATGCGGTCAATCAGAAGGAATGCTGCATCGGCGGCGTTGTGCTTGGCGGCCCGGCCCTGGCACCTTACTCCAGCGGCATCGACAACGTCACCGTAAGCGGTCTCACTATCCGCAATACTTACAACTGGCCCGTCACGGTTGACGGTGCGAACAACGTGACGCTGCGCGATCTCAAGATCTACGGTGGTGGCAATTCCGTGCAGTTCGCCCACGGCACCACCAATGCGCACGCCTACAACCTGCATATCGAAGATATCCACGACATCGGCTTTTCGTTCTACAACAACGTCAGCTATTCGAGCCTCGAGAATTCCGTGGTGCTCGATGCATCCGGCGCTGCGATCGGCGTTCTCGCTGACACGGTGATCCCGGCCGACACAAACCAGCCGGTTTCCCATCACATCACGATCTCGGGCAACGAAACCCATCGCTCGCGAGCGGGAGTCGACACGCTCAATGCGAATACCGTGTCCGGCTTGAATCTGTACTTCAGCAATATCACGATCAGCAACAACAAGGCCTACGCAAGCCTGACCCACAACTATGGCATCAACAGTTGCGTCGGCTGCAGCGTGAGTGGCAATTACAGCGAAGGCAGCGGGACGGGCGGCAAGGACATCACTCAGATCGGGCGCTACGTGTCCGGGCTCTATCTGAGTGAATCGCAGAACGTGACCATCAGCGGCAACACCTTCGCCAACGAAGGCCAGGGCGAGAATGCCTATGGCTACGGTGCGATCGTTTACACCCAAGCCAATGGCAACAACATCGCAACGAGCAATATCACGTTTAGCGGTAACAAGTTCGTCGACCTGCAGAGTACGGGTACCATGGTCGACCGTGTTGCACAGGCACCGCCTACGCCGCTGGTCTACACCGTGTCGAACAGTACGGACTGTGGGGTTCTCGCGGCGCCGAATACCTGTACTAACGTGCCGTGACCTTGTGACGGCTCGCCTGGTATGGGCGACCCGTCCTTATAGGGTGCGGCTCTGTTGCGATGACTGCCTCTGGCGCACAAGGCGCTGCCCAAAGGATCAAGTGGTATTCGCGCTGAATGCGCGTCGCGGACTCAGCGCACTTCAACAATCTGCTCCGTGCGGCAGGGCGCAGCGTCCTCTGCGCGCAGGTAGATCGCGTAGCTGCCTGGGGCGACGTTGGCGGTGCCGACATGCAGCGAGAACGCGCTCCAGTGGTAGCGCGGATCAGCGACGAATGCGGCTACGTCGGGGCGTGGCGTGATGGCCTCAGAGTTTGCGGCGTAGACGTTGCCGTCGCTGACCAGGAATACAGTGGCCGTGCCAAACATGGGCAGCAGGCGCTGGGCGCTAGGACCGACCCAACCATCCAGACGCAACGGACTGCCGCGCGTGATACTGCCGTCCGGTGTGCGGCCGCCGAGATAGTCGAGATTGCAGCGTGATGGTGGTGTCTCCTCCGGCAGCGCCACCGTCGCTCTGAATTGCGGTAGCGGTGATGTAGCGGTGGACGGCCACAGCGTGCACACGAGCCTCGACAGCCGCGCGCTCGCAGCTACATCGCAGCTATCGCGCAGGCGTTCACCGTCGACGCCCAGCGCGCTGCGCAGCGTAGCGCTGCCAAGGAACAGCGGCATCTTGCTCAGGTGCGGATAGGGCAGCCCCGGATTGTCGGCGGCTACGGGTTCGTTGCGCAGCAGGGCGGCGAGCACCAGCCCGCGGGTTTGCCAGATGCGCAGGGTCTGCAGCATCACGTAGACGCTCTGCGCCGAAACCAGGGCCAGATAAGCACCGACCACGAGCCAGACCATGCCGACGCTGGCAGCCGTGCTCCAGCGCAGCAAACGCGGCGGTGCCTCGGCGACGAGCCGGCAGGCAAAGTACACATTGGCGAGCAGGCCGTATAGCAGGGCGTCGGTATAGCGCCACGGCACCGCGACGAGTCCCTGGCCGCGACCGTAGCCAGTCGCCAGTGCTTGCAGCACGACCCACCCCGCGAGACCAAGGAAAAACAGGTCGGCTGTGCAAAAGGTGCGGCGGCGCTTGAGTGCCAGCGCCAGCCAGGCCAGCAACGGTAGCCAGGCCAGTGGCAGCAGGGGTATGGGCCAGGACAAGACGCGTAGCGCGGCGGTTGCGGCTTCGCCGATCGAGCGGGCCATGACCGTATTTTCTGGCGGAAGCTTCGGCAATACGGCGTAACCAATGACGGCGACCGCGAGCAGCATCGCGATGACACCGGCGCGCCGCAGGCGGCTGCATCCAGGCCGACGGTCGAGCGCCAGCAGTACCGCCAGCGCAAGCGGCAGCAACAGGCCGGAAGCAAGACTCAGGATAGCCCCGGCGCTCGCCACCAGCAGTGGCGCGCCGAAGGCTGGTAACGCCGGGTTTCGCGCCACATGCTGAAACCCGAAAACGGCGAACAGGCAGGAAAAATAGAACGGACTCTGGAAGCCCCAGAGCGTGTTCTCGAAGTTCGCTGTCATCAATGGCAGCGCCAGCACGGCCATCTGCAGCACGCGTCGCGTCAGGCCTTCGGTCGTGCGCCTGACGAACACGAAGCAGGTGGCGACGGCGGCCGCGTAGATGCCGGCGTTGGCCAGCGCGGTCACGCGGTTGTCCCAGTGCGCGCCGTTCAGACTCAGCACGGCCAGGTCGAATACACGCTTGGTGAAGATGCGATGTTCGTTGTGGGGATCAAATAGCTGCGCCCAGCTCAGATGACCTTCCAGCCACGGGCGGATCAGCAGAAATCCTTCGCTGTCCCACTGGTCGGAGATCGGTAGCGACTGCGAGAACAGCAGTATCATCATCGCGTGGCAGACGAGCGCAAACAGCCAGACGAGCACGAACGGAATGATCTGGCTCAGTAGGCGATGAAGTACAGGCACGGGCGAGGCTTTGTCGGGCATGAGCGACACGGCACTCATGGTGAACGCGGCTGCAGGCGCAGTTCGCTGAGATAACCCCAGTCGCAGGCCCCGTTGCCATGTTCGCCCGGTGCCACAGTGACACGTAGCGCGTCACCCGGAGCCACAGTCAGCAACTCAGTGCTGGCCTCCTGAGGCCCTTGGTCCGACGCCGATGCGAACGGATTCAGGTCGCGCTGGAACTGCATCAGCATCTGACCGTCGCGCAGGACGTCGATCTGGAAACGTATGCCGTCGGCCTGCGCCTTGATGCACTCGGCGGCTTCGTAGGCGGCGCGCCGCACACCATAGCGTGCAGTCAGGCGATAGCGGCCGGGTGCTGGTGCAAAGTCCAGCGTGGACAGTGCATGCATGAACAGCGCCGGTGCACCGTTCTCGACCACGGCTTCGATAGCGCCGCTGCGAGCGGTCGGTGCAGTGTCAAAGCCCGGATAGAGTGCTGCGACGAGGCCGGGTGGCAGCGTGGCTGCCTGTTCACGGGGCAGGTCGAGGGGCACGAAACCGATGCGGAAGCGCGGCGCGAGCAAATGCTGTTGCCAGGCTACTGGTGCAAGCAGCCGTATGCGCTGTACGGCGGGCTGGCGTTCACCGTAGAACCAGTGTACGTAGGCGCGTTCATCGGCAAAGAACGGCGTCAGCAGGAATCCCGCCGCCGCAGTACTGCGCAGCAGGCGGAACTGACGCGTCTCGCCGTTGTCGAGCTGCACCTCGGCGCGCAATTCCGGTTCACGCAGCAGCGTTGCGAACACGCGGCCCAGCGTGCTCAGTGCGATGTCGCCGTGCAGCAGCTGTGGCGATACGGCTGCAGGAACGTTTATCCATTCTCCGGGCGCTACATCGACGTATTCTGTCGCGGTGGTCGCCAGCGGCGTACGCGTCTCGCGGACACGCTCAAGCAGTACAAACCCCTGCTCGAGTTCGACGGGCCGGTAGTTGCGCCAGAGTGCCAGCAGGGCGAGCGCGTCCTCGCTAGTTGGATAGCGTTGATCGACTGCCTCGAGCTTGAGCAGCACGAACGGCGGCGCCGTATTACCAAGGAAATAGGCTTCGTTGAGGCGCAGCAAGGTCGGCGTATACGCGGCGTAGCTTTGGAAGACCGGCCTCGGCGCGAACGCAAGATCGTTGACGAGAACGAGCCCTTGTCCGTTGGTCAGCAAATCAATGCGCTGCGCTCCGACCCGGGCACGTACGCGCGGCAGATCCAGGCGCGCACGGACGGCAACTCGGCTGGCGTCGTATTGAGCGCGCAGTGATGCAGGATCGAGCAGTGATCGCCAGATCGACGAGACATAAGTCATGTTCGTGCGATAGGTCTCGACGGTCGCCTTGGGCGCGACCAGCCAGAGAGAGCCGGCGGTCAGCGCGACGAATGCCGCCGCGGCAAACAGACGCAGGCTGTCGCCGGCCCGCTCGCGCAGGAAGCCCATGAGCACGGCAACGGCGAATGCGCACAGCGGCAGGAAGAAGCCGACATGGGCCGCATCGGCGCGCGTGAACGAGGCGCGCCATGCAATGAATACGAATAGCGCGAGAAAGCTGGCGAGCGCGAACGTGCGCAGGCGTGCACCGCGTGCGTGACGCAGCGATAGCAGCAGCAATGCAGCGACGATCGCGCCGGCTGCTGCACCGACGAGCAGCGGAGCGAGCTCACCGCTCGTGCCCATCGCATGGCCATAACCCGCGGCCATGTCGAGCGAGGTATGCAGATACGCGCCTATGCCATTCAGTGACTGGCCGTTCGCAATCCAGAACGCCAGCGAGATTGTCGGAACCGCGAAGAACCAACCGGATGCTGCGGCCGTACGTCCGCGTAGCTGAAGCAGCAATGTGCCGACGACCCAGGCGGCGATGGTCAAGGGAAAGAAGCTGAATTTCAGCAGCCCCAGTGCAGCGCACAGGGTTGCGACAGCACCCAGTGCCAGCGTCGATCCGAAACGTGTTGCCGCTGGCGTCAGTGCAATGCGTTCGACAGCTGCGACGGAAAGCACCAGTGCACACAGCAGCAGCACGTCGCTATGCAGCCAGGGCGAGAGCACGACGAGGCCAGCAAGCAGCAGCAGCCGATCACGGCCGTGCAGCAGGTTCGCGGCCAGTCCGAACGTGATCGCGATACCCAGGGTCAGTGCGATCTGGCTAAGAAAAAAAGTGGAAAATAACGTCGGATTGTAGGTCGCGTACGGATTGAGCCAACCCAGCGGCCCGTAGGTAAACACGATGTCGCTGCCCCATTGCGCACCATGTACATGCGCCCAGGCGATGACCGCCGACCAGGATTCATCGAGATTCGTTCCCGCCGGACCTATACCCAGACGCAATGTGATCGCTGCTACGAATAGCGCGACCAGTGCGCCAAACCAGGCCCGGTCCCGCGGCGCGCGAGGCAGCGGCGTCGTCCATTGCGTTGAGTTCATGGGCTGGTGCGAAACGAGAGTTTCTTGTGGCCGAGGTAGCTGCTCGCGATCGGAAACACGATGCCGATTGCATGGGCGATGGCTTCGCTGTGCCAGTGCATGCCGATCGACGGAAACAGCCAGTACTCGAGCAGCAGGCTTATTGCCATCGTTTGTGCGAGCGCAAACAGATTGACCGCGAGAAACCAGAACATCTGTTCGCGCAGCGGGATCGCCGGCGGGTCGAACACGAACAGGCGGTTGAGCACGAACGCACTGCTGATACCGGCACAGAAGGCGAGAGCGATAGCCATCGGGTACGGTACGACAAGGCTGAATACGATGCGCGAGCCGAAATTGATCAGCGCGGCTATACCGCTGACCACGACAAAGCGTCCCAGCCGCGCCGAAATCACCGGCCGTAGCCTCTCGTATCGATGCACCAGACTGGGTTCATCAGCCACTCCGTTTCTCGGCCACGACGAACGCCTGCTTGCCAAGCAGACGCCAGACCAGCGGTATTTTCAGATAGAGCCGCACCAGCCACGGCGCCTGCGGCAGCCGGCTCTTGGTCGTATACGGCAGGAACTTGGCGACTACCGTGGTCGGGCTCAGGCCGGCGAGCTGCAGGCCTTCCACGAGGCTGCGCTCGGTCAGCGGTGTGTGATGGTCGAAGTAATCCCAGTATTCACCGGGCAGGTAGCGGATATTCGGCTGCAGCACCATGACGCGGCCGCCCTTGCGCAGTATGCGCTGCGATTCGCGGAAGGTATCGAGTACCAGGTCCTTGTTCGGCAGGTGTTCGAGGAAATTGCTCATGAACACCACGTCGACGCTGTCGCTGTCGAGTTCGCGGATCGCCGTGCAGGACTCGTTGATGACACGCACGTCCGCAGCCGCAAAACGGCGCACGTCGGGATTCAGATCGACCGCGATCTTCTTGCTGGCCTGGATATTGTTGATAAATTCACAATAGCCGGCGCCGATATCGACGACCGTGTCGTCGGCCTTGATGTAGCGGCTGAAGAAATCGCTGCACAGCACTTTCCAGATCGCATGCTTCTGCGCCAACGCGGCTTCGGGAAAACGCTGGTTGTACAGCTTGTCGAGTTCGACGTTCGATTCGGACATGGGCGTGCTCAGGCTAGCGCGGTGCGCGCCAGGGTCTTGGCGACCTTGACGCTTTCGCAGATGGATCGGTCTTCCGGGTAGTAGTACGCGGTATCGGCTATGCACAGGCCCTGGATCGGCGTCTGCATCGGCGGCAGCAGGTCATAGTAACCCGGCGGGCAGACTGCCTGGGCGTATTCGTAGCGATGGCAATGGCTGGCCAGCACCCAGTCGCGCGAAAACGCCGGATTGAGCCTGGGCAGATAACCCAGTACTTCCTCGATGAACGCGGCATTGTCGCGGGCGAACTTCGGATGCGTCTTGGGCATGTAGAACGGTGCGTAGACGATAGCCGGTCCGGTGCCGGGATTGAGATTGGAATATTCGATGACGCCGGGAATGTCGATGCTGTCGTCGCAGATATTCATCCAGAAGTTTTCACTGAGCGCATGTTTCAGCTTCAGGATGACGCAGACAACAGGAATGTTCTCCAGCGCGCGTATGCGTGCGACAAAGGACTCGGGCAGTTCCGGCGCCAGGCGCGGCACATACTGTAGGGGGGCGGTGCTGATCACGCCGTCTACTGGCCGGATCTCGCCGCGTACGGTAATGCTTTCGACCTTGTCGTTTGGCGCGTTTACCCGATCTATGCCGGCGCCAAGGTGAATACGTCCTCCGCGCGCGAGTATGAAGCCCTGCATTTTCTGCAGCAGCGTTTCGGAGCCGCCTTCGATAAAGCCCAGCGATTCCTGAAACAGATTGCGGCGCGACAAGGCGACGCGCTTGATGCGCGTGCCCAGCCAGGCTGCCGAGAGTTTGTCCTTGTATTCGTAGAACTTGAGGTGGAACAGCCGTTCCCAGAGTACTTTGTAGGTGCGTTCGCCGAGATTGCGCACAAGCCAGTCGGTCACGCCGACCTTATCGAGCGCGCGCCAGTCGCTGACCGCCTTGGTGCGCATCACATGCAGTGCGTAGCGGAACTTGTCGATCCAGCCCAGCTTGTCGAAACGCAGCAGGGCGAATGGAGTACCCCAAGGGTAGAGCTTGCCCTGGCAATAAAACCCCATCTTGGTATCGGTCCACTTCAGCGTGTTGCTGATGCCGAGTTCGGCCATGAGCTCAAACAGCGGATCGTCGGTCTTGCAGACGAAATGGTAATAGCGCTCTATCGTGAGCCCGTCGAAATCGAAAGCGGCCGACATGCCGCCGATACGGTCGTCACGCTCGTAGACGTCGACTTCGTGGCCCGCCTTGAGAATTTCCATTGCGGCCATCAGGCCCATGGGTCCGGCGCCGACAATGGCAAATTTTTTTATTTTGTCACTCACGAATCAACCTTGTGAAAACAATGGTCACTGCTGAATCAGCATTGCGAAATCGGCCTTGTCGACATGTCAGCGCTCCAGCACGACAGGCGCATAGCGCGGGTCGCAATAACTTTCGCGCACCGCGTCGGCGAATGGCGTCTGCGTCACACCGAACACGGCGTGTGTATCCACGCCGGTGAATTCATCGCCGGCTGTCAGCGCGTCGAGCTGCGCTGCGGTAAACGGTGGCTTGTTGCTGAACAGGGCATAGACCTTCAGCAGCAGTTTGAACAGCCAGTACGGGATGTGCACGATGGGCGTGCGCAGGCCCTTCGCACGCTTGATCGTATGGATGATATCGACATAGTCGATACGGGTATCGCCACAGACGTCGTAGATCGCGCCGGCGGGCTGGCTTTCTATGCACTTGACGATGCAGCGGCAGAAGTCGCGCTCGTACAGCGGCTGGCGCATATAGCGGCCATGTCCAGGAATAGGAAAAATAGGTACTTTTTCCATGAAGCGCGACAACCATCCCAGGTGCTTTGGATCGAACCAGCCGAACATCAGCGTCGGCCGCAGCACGCAGTGTGCGAGTCCGCTGTCGACGACGAGTTTCTCCTGCGCCTTCTTGGTGTTGGTGTAGTCGTCATTGGCCACCGAGTTGACGACCGAAGAACTGATATGGACAAGGTAAGGCACCGCATGTGCGCGGCAGGCATCGAGCACATGCTGTGTCGCCTGCTCGTTGTTGCGCACGAATTCCTCGGGAAACTTGCCCGTAATCTGGGCATGCAACTGCACCACGACAGCCGCTCCGGCAAAGCTGTCACTCCAGCTGCCAGGTTCGGCGAGATCGGCCTCGATCACTGCAACATCCGGATGCAGCTCACGCAGTATCGTGAGGTTGTGCGCATGCTTGTCGATCGCGACCAGGTTGCTATAGCCCTGCGCCTTCAGTTCAACGACCAGATTCTGGCCGACCAGGCCGGCGGCGCCGGTGAGTACAAGTTTGTCAGTTTTGGAAACCATCAAGCAGTCTGGCAGGGTCGTATAGGGAAATGCGATCCGGCGGCAGATCCGCCGGATCGCGTGAGGATGAAATTTACTGGCGGAAACCAACGTAGATATCGTGTGTCGGGATGCCGTCTTGCTGTCCGTTGGCCGGACCGTACTCATTCGGCCGCGTCGCGATGAAATAGATCTGGTTGGACTGTCCTGACGCCTCGGCGAAGTTCACGACGGTGGGTGATGCGGTGCAATCGAGCAGGCCTTGGGTCACGGTGTTTGTCGTGAGATCGAGCTGATCGATACGACCCTCCCAGCGGGTCACGAGAAACTTCTGGTTGCTGCTCTGGATATGGTTAACCGTGCCGACGGTAGCGCAGCTATCGGCTGGAAGGACCGGATTCGGATCGAGTTGCCAGCCGTTCGAGGTGTTGTAGCGGTAGACGTAGTGGGCCGACGTGCTACGGCCCCCATTGCCCGGTAACGCGCATCCGTCAGTTGGCCAGGGGTGGGTGCTGCTGCTATTCCCGGTCCACAGGCAGGCCATCATGCCTCGTGGACGACCGTTGCTGTCGTAGTCGAACAGACTCGGGTTCATGTGTATGCAGCTCTTCGTATTCGGGTCGGCTGAGTTTCCTTGCAGCGCGCGTATCGTCGAGATGCCGTAGGTGCCGCTACCGATCAACGGGTATTCCCCGCTCACCGCGGTCGTGGAAACCCCTGGGATCGCGGACACACTGCCGGAACGGTTGGCGAATGGCCCCCAGCCGTCCTGCTGATAGACGTTTGTAATGTAGTCGTCCTTGCGGCCGTCGTTGCTGGAGATGCCGCCCGGACTTGAATAATTGGAATCAAATTCAGCAATCGACCAATTGCCGGTCGTTGCATTGAATGTTGCCCTTTCAAGGCGGAACGTCGGTGTAGCGAACGCGCTGCCGCCGCTGAAGTAGATCACCGGGTTGTCGCCTACGTATTCATTGAAGTCGACATGCAGGCTGTCTTTCCAGGTGTTGGTCGTATGACTGCCGATGGGTGCGATATTGAGCCGGCGAATCGTGTTGATGCCGCCACTGGGGGCACGACAGCCCCAGGTTGTGAAGTAGTTCGTCCCCGTTGACCAGCCACTCGGGTTGCTTGCGTTGGCATAGCGATAGGCGAAATACGGCCGGGGTGGATAGACTGTCGGGTTCGTACTGATCGGTTTGCCGCGGAGCTCAATTCCCGAGCAGCTCGTACCCGTAATGCAGACCCCATAAGCCCGGAGTTGCCGGCCGGGAAAGGCAGCTTCAGTTGTCGCCGGAATCTCGAACGCGAATCGCAGTGTCTGCGATCCCGTCAGGTTGCATGCCGCAACCTCATTCGGTGCGGCAAACCATGCGGTGTCGCCGGCGGCGACTAGCGTTGAATACGTTCCTGGCGGTGAAGTTTCGTTTTCGGCGTATACGTGGACCTGAACAGGCTCAGACAGACCGACCTTGCAGGCCCATCCGCTGATGACAACTTTACCGGTGTTCGTGTTCAGGCTTACGCCGTCCACCTCACCTTTTAGTACGGCTGCCTGCAGGGGGCTTGTCACAGCGATGAAGGCTGCAAGCAGCCCCATCCGGGCGCCAGTCATTTTTTTCATATAGCGTGCATTCATTGCGATCTCCACGCAGTTGCTGGGTAAGTGCAGGCGACCTACATCGGCGGCCTGTGTGTACATTCTTGCCCACTACAGTCTCAATCTTTTAAACACAAACTCCGGCACGCTGCGTATGACACCCATGATTCCCAGCCAGAACCACGGCAGATAAACCACGCTGCGGCGTTTCTCTATGGCTTTGACTATGCCCTGTGCGATGGTGTCCGGCTGGGCCCAGAGCGCGCCTTTGGGGAAATCCCTGGTCATGGGCGTGTCAACAAAACCGGGCTTGATGGTCAGCACATTGACGCCGGATTTCTGCAGACGCTGGCGCAGTCCGGAGAGAAACGCGGTTACGGCAGCCTTGGCCGAGCCGTAGACATAGTTCGACATACGCCCGCGGTCGCCGGCGACCGAGGAAATCACGGCGATGTCGCCGAAACCTTGCTGCGCGAAGCGGTTGGCGATCGGTGTCAGCAGCGCCATCACGCTGAGCGCGTTGATGTCGTATTCGCGCCGCAGTGCGTCGACCGAGGTTTCGCATTCACTCTGGTTCGACAGGGTGCCATGGGCGATCAGCACCGTGTCCAGGCCGCCGAGTTCGCGTTCGGCCTCATCGAGCACGGCGGCGTGGGCGGCGAAATCGGTGACGTCGAGCGTGGCCGTTGCCGCGCGCACCGCGCCGCGCACGCCGAGATCGGCTGCGATGACGGCCAGGCGGCTGGCATCACGGCCGACCAGGCATAACGCGTCGCCGCGTGCGGCGAACAGGCGGGCAGTGGCTTCGGCTATGGCCGAGGTCGCGCCGATGATGATGATTCTGCGCATGGGTCACTCCGTTACGCGGCGCCAGAAACCCGAGGAAAATTTCGGGTCGAGAAAAGGCTGCAGTGTCTGCCAGGCGGGGAAATAGCTGCGGAAGCGAGCGCCACTCATGCGTGCGTCCTTGGCCGGATAGACCGCGCCGCCGGCGGCAGCGACGATCTCGTCCAGCTGGTCGAGCAGGGCGAAGGTATCCGGGCCGTTGTTCGGAAAGTCCAGCGCCAGCGTGGCTCCAGGCCGAGGAAACGAGAGGATGCCGGCGGACCGGCGTTCGCCGAACAGCTTGAGCACGACCAGGAAGGAACCGCTGCCGCTGGCGCCGATCCGCTGCAGCAGTTCGGCCATGCCGGCCTGCGCGTTCTGCGGCGGTATCACGCACTGGTATTGCAGGAATCCACGTGGGCCATAGATGCGGTTCCAGCGTCCTATCGCGTCCAGCGGATAGAAATAGGGTTCGTAATGCGATAGCGCGTGGCGCACGCGCGCCTGCTGGCGGTGGAAATACAGCGCGTTGAAGCTGCGCAGGTTCAGGCGGTTGATCAGCGAGAACGGCGGCGTCAGCGGCAGGGACAGCCAGCGTTTTGGTGCGCCGGGTCCGCTGCTGGCTGCGGCATGATTGGCACGGATGAAATGGCCGCGTCCCAGCGCGCTGCCACGCGCCGCGCAGTCTATCCAGGCTACGGTGTATTCGTAGTCACGATCGGAAGCTGCGGCGAGCGGAAAGAATTCAGCCAGGCTGTCGAAGCGGTGGGTCTCTACCGAAAGCCAGGGGCCGCGCACACGGCGCAGGCGCAGCTCGACCCAGGTGATCAGACCAGTCAGGCCCAGGCCACCCACGGTGGCGGCGAACCAGTCCGGGTTTTCCTGCGCGCTGCACCAGCGTCGGCTGCCGTCGCTGCGCAGCAGTTCAAAGCCGAGCACGTGTTCGCTGAAGCAGCCGGCGACATGGTGGTTCTTGCCATGCACGTCGTTGGCTATGGCGCCGCCGACCGTCACGTACTTCGTACCCGGCGTGACCGGCAGAAACCAGCCTTGGCCAAGCACGAGTTCAAGGATTTCCGCGAGCAGCACCCCGGCTTCGCAGCGCAGCACGCCGCTGGCGGGGTCGAAGGCGATAAAGCGGTCGAGTCCGCGCGTGCAGAGCAGTGTGCCGCCGTCGTTGAGGCAGGAGTCACCGTAGCTGCGGCCGTTGCCATGCGGCAGCGCCGTGCCCGTGAAGGCCGGCAGCGCGGCGGCACGATCGCGCAGGGCCAGCAGGTGCTGATCGCGTGCCAGCGGGTAACGGCCCCAGGATTCGCCGCTCACCTCAGATGGCTCCGGCGACGACGATGGCGCATAGCGCGAGGACGACGCGACTAACGCGGTCGACCAGCGCGAACACGACCGGATCGTCGTGCATATGGCCGCGATGGGCGATCAGCCAGATGCGGCTGATCCAGTACAACAGCAACGGGCACAACAACCACAGCACCTGCTGGTGGCGGTACAGCGCCTCGCTGGCCGTACTGTTGATGTAAAGCGCGAGCACCAGCACGCTCATATAGCCGCTGGCGCCGCCCAGCGACTGGATCAGGGCGATATCGTCGACGGCATAGCCGCGGCCGCTGGCTTCGGACTTGTCGCTACCCAGCAGCGCACGCAGTTCCGTATAGCGCTTGAGCATGGCCAGGCTCAGGAACAGGAACATCGAGAACGCGAGCAGCCAGAACGAGAGCCCGCCGCCTATGATCACGGCACCACCGATGATACGCACCGTATACAGCGCGGCCAGCACGACCACATCCAGCATGACGATGCGCTTGAGGCGCAGCGAATAGGCCAGGGTCAGCGCGTAATAGCAGGCCAGCACGCCGGCGAAAGGCAGGGACAGCCAGGCCGCAACCGCGAGCCCGGCCAGTGCCAGCAACGGTGCGGCGACGATGCCGGCCGATAGCGGCAGGGTGCCGGCCGCGAACGGCCTCAGGCGCTTGCGTGGATGGCGCCGGTCGGCGTCAAGGTCAAACAGGTCATTGAGCAGATAGACACCCGAGGCGCAAAGGCCAAAGGCGAGAAAGGCGAGGACGCAGTTCAGCGTCGTTGCTGTCTCCAGCACGCGATGCGAAGTGAACAGCGGCAGGAACACGAGCAGGTTCTTGAGCCACTGGTGCAGGCGCAGCGCCTTGGCCCAGGTACGCAGACCGCTGCGGTGCGCCTCGAATACACGCTCGACTTCGCAGCAGTCGCCGGCTGCACGTGCCAGGCCGGTACTGCCGTTGACGACGACGGCGCGCCGTGCATGTTTCCAGATGTGGAGATCGCGATATTCGTTGCCGGCGTAGTCGAATCCCTTGTCGCCGTAGCGCTCGCGCAGTGCTGCAGCTTTGTCGCGTCCGGCCAGGTTGCGCGTGCCGTCGCTCGCGAGCACGTCGTCGAACAGGCCCAGATGCGCAGCGACACCGTTGGCCAGTGCCGCGTCAGACGCGGTGCAGAGTACGTGCGGCCGCTGGCCCTGCTGCTCGCGCAGCCAGGCCACGACACGTTCGTCGTAGGGCAGGGTGGCGGGATCGATCTCGGCGCGGCGCGCGATTTCGTGCTTGAGGTGGGCGCGACCGCGCAGCAGCCAGAGCACGAACACGAAAACATAGAACGGATTGCGCCGTAGCAGGATCAGCGCGGACTCGAACAGCAGATCGGAGCGGATCAGCGTGCCATCGAGGTCGACGCACAGCGGTATCGGTAGTGCAGACATCCGTACTGGCCCAATGACGGTGACAGTGCGGCCGGCCCCCTGGGCGCCGCAGCGAAGCGGTCTAGCTTACACGGATGGGCTTGCCCTTGGCACTGCAGCGGCAGCCCAGTGCCTGGCGTTGGCGTTTTGGCCGGCCAGTGTCTGGCAGCAGGTTGTAAAGGCGTGCCGCGGGCGGTCGGTCCTGCGGCGGACAGGTCCGGACCTCGGCTTGGGGGAATTCCAAGGCGTTGACGTCTTACCTGCGGGAGCGTGGCTGGCAGCGGATGGCTACCGCTTGTCCGTCAAATCCATGGTCTGGTGAGGTTGGTGCCCAGTCACGCCAGCGAACTGCGAACGGGTAGGCAGTTCGCGCCCGGTGCCGCGCTTAGCCTCGGCGCCGATTTTGAGGTGTGCACCAGCGTATTGCCGGGTTTTCCGCCGCAGCGGCATCAGGTACACAACGGAGTCGTAGGAAGGGCAGGGTGCTCTGGTCAGGGACGACCGCACGAGCCCGGCGCGTCACCCCTGTCGCGCCGGGTTCGGTCTGTTCGCCGGCCGCTGATTGCTCCGGTGCACGGTTCTCCGGTAGGGTCGCCGCTTTCGTACTGTGCCTTGGGCCCCTATGAGCCACGCCTCCGACTCAATCTCCGGAACGGGCCCACGCGGCCTGCCCTTGCACGCACGCATCCTGATCGGATTCCTGGTCGGTGCAATTGCCGGTGTGCTCTGCTATCGCTTTGCCGGCGGCGACAGCGTGTGGCTCGCTACTACCGTCACTTACGTCACACAGCCGGTCGGCCAGATATTCCTGCGTCTGCTGCTGATGCTGGTGATACCGCTGCTGTTTTCTGCGCTGGTGCTGGGGGTTGCCGATATGGGCGATCTGCGCGCGCTGGGCCGTGTCGGCTGGAAGACGCTGCTGTACACGATATTCGTCTCGGGCATTGCCGTGGTCATAGGCCTGGTGCTCGTGAATCTGCTGCAGCCCGGTGTCGGCATCGACGAAGCGGCGCGTGCCGCGCTGCTGCAGGACAGCGCAGCAAAGGCAAAGAGTCTGACGGCGCAGGCCGCGCCGGCCTCGGGCATCGACATGCTGGTGCAGATGGTGCCAGACAATATCGTGCGCGCGGCCTCGGGCGGCGACATGATAGGCATCATGTTCTTTGCCCTGTTGTTTGGCATCGCGATGGTGCTGACGCCTACGGCCCCGGTTGCCCGCGTCAAGGAATTTATTCAGGGCATCTACGATATTTCGATGACGCTGATCGATCGCGTCATCCGGCTGGCGCCGTATGCGGTGGCCTGCCTGCTGTTCACGCTGACGGCAAAACTCGGCTGGCAGGTACTGTTTCTGCTCGGCAAGTACGTGGGCGTCGTGCTGCTCGCGCTGGCGCTGCACCAGTTCGTGGTCTATTCCGCGGTAGTGAAGTTTTTCGGCGGCATGAGCCCCTGGCGTTTTTTCCGCAGCATTGACGAAGCCATGCTGACGGCGTTTTCCACCGCTTCTTCCTCCGCAACCTTGCCGACCTCGCTGAAGGTCGCCGAAGAAAACCTGCGTCTGCCGCCGCGCATTGCACGCTTCGTGCTGACCGTCGGCGCGACGGCGAATCAGAACGGCACGGCGTTGTTTGAAGGCGTGACCGTACTCTTTCTCGCCCAGTTCTTCGGCGTCGATCTCAGCCTGACGCAGCAGCTGCTGGTGCTCGGCGTCTGCATACTGGGCGGTGTTGGTACGGCCGGCGTGCCGGCCGGATCATTGCCTGTGATCATGATGATACTGGCCATGGTCAACGTGCCGCCCGAAGGCATAGGCCTGATCCTCGGCGTCAATCACCTGCTCGATATGTCGCGCACCACGCTCAATGTCACGGGCGATCTGGCGGCTGCGGTTGTGGTTTCCAAAGGTGAGCGATGAGAAAGTAAGTGTAAAATTAGAAATATGTGCATGCCAAATGCATGGCACTGGTTTGATGCCCTTTCCGCTGCGGAACAGGCTCGCAGCATGAAGGGCTTGCTCGAGTTGATACTTTTGCATTTCAGAATCGCTTAATGGCCTCATAGATGGTGCGAAGTTCGTTCACCTGCTGCGATTCCGCATGGTGATAGATCGATTTCATGGCTTTTGTTCGCCGGTTGATTGCGACGGTGAGCTGATCGATGACGGCTTGTTCGTCACCCAGGGATTCTCCGCGACTCGACGCGACGAGGAGCCGATGGGCAATATGGCTGCTCTCCATCCATATCCTGTATTTCAGCGGAACTTCACCGAAAGTGAGCTTTTCATCGGCCAGGCGCCACAGCACATCGGCCTCGTCGAGTGCACGCTGAGCTTGCTCGAGAAGGCCGCTCTCGCGGGTCGCCAAATATTTGTAGGCCAGTACGGCGTGAAGGCCGCGCAATTGATGGGCGGCATCACCAATTCCCTGGGCCAGGCTGGTGAATTTCTCGTAGCGTTTGTCGCAGCGGGCAATGTCCGCACTCATCCAAGCAGGCAGGAAGGTCAGTTTCTTGCGGATCACTTTCTGCAGCGCCCTGTCCGGGGTAAATAGTTCCGAGGCGAACAGACGAAACGTTAGCGCCTTGATGTAGTGCTGGGTGGCGTTGCCAGACAATTGGTCCCAGTCGCTGCCCAATTCCCCGGCGGCAACACGCCGGAGCAGGATCTGACTATCCTGATTGCCGCGATGTCCCCAGTAATGCGCGGCACGGACGATGTACTCGAAGTCCTGCGCGCTCGGCGCTTCGTCCAACCCCGCGAGTGATGCGGAAAACGCGGACTCGATCTCGTCCAGGTCGGACCGGAAGGCTGGAAACGTTCTGAGGCGTCGCAGGCTCTCGCTGCCGGAAAGGCGTTTCGCGCGGACGTTGGTCCTGTGATCCAGCAGGAACAGCTGGTACCAGCGCGTAGTGTCCACAATATCAGCGTCCTGCGATTCCGCTTGCAGTTGCCGGGCAGTTTCCAGTGCTTCGTCGAAGTACGCGGCTGCTTTCTCTCCGGTTGTACTGGGGTCGGCATACAAGGCGTGGCCAAGTAGTTTTCCGACGACCAGGCGGTCGATCAGCGTCGGTTGGTAGTAGCGCCCAAATACCTCCAGCAGATCCGTGAGCTGCGACTCGAGCAGCTCCTGCAGCCCAGTGTCGTAGACGTAGTTGTGGAAAGTGTAATTGT
Source organism: Rhodanobacteraceae bacterium (assembly GCA_016790075.1). Taxonomy (GTDB): domain Bacteria; phylum Pseudomonadota; class Gammaproteobacteria; order Xanthomonadales; family Rhodanobacteraceae; genus Tahibacter. The sequence continues at coordinate 40,946 of JAEUPP010000043.1, forward strand.
CGAACCAGAAACGCAGCGCGAGCTCGATACGCTCAGGCTGGGGAATAAGCCCGCGCCGGGGGTTCGATAGCGGCACCAGCAGGCCCGCAAGGGTCTCCAGATCGAGAAAGTCCAGTCCTTTGGTACCGAGATGGTCGCTGACCAAGGCACATGCGGCTCGGGTCAGCTCCGTCTCCAGCGTGGTCAGGCTTTTGCGGAACTCCCCTTCGGGAGTGCTGACCCAGCGATGCTGCGCAAAGTCAAAAACAATTTGATGCAGGCGGTACAGTTCTCCGCCGGTCTTCTGCCCGTGGCGTCCATGCGCTTCAAGCAGTTCCAGTTTGCAGAGTTGGTTGACTGCGGCCACACCGCCGCGTTCGGATGTCAGCGCACGCACGAGTCGGGCCGCGGTATCGGGTGCTTCGAAGACGGGGATCTTGGCGCAAGTGCGCCGGATTGTATGCAGGCGCAGTGTGTCGCGGCGGAACATACTCAGCAGCAGCAACAGCGCCTTCTCCACCGGGCTGAGCACGCTGTAGCTCATGTCGAGGGTGGCGATTAGGCTGCGCGGATACTCCTCGCCGGACAACTCCGGCTGTGTGATTGCTTCCGCATCGACGATGCGCCGCTGCAGGCTTTGAATCAGTGGCGCGATCGAGTCGATTTCCTGCGTCTTGGCATAGGCAGCGACCAGTACGATGCTCAGGGGATGACATCCCAGCAGCTCCGAAACCAGTTTCAGTATCTCGCCGTCGGGTGCATCCAGTTCAACGCGGCTCCGAAACAGTGCGACAGCATCCGTTTCGGTCATGGGATTGATCGGGATGTTGGTAATGCGTGTTGTCAAGATGGGACGCCTGGATGTGAACAGAAAACGGACGCGGCGTGCCAGATGCGCGGGGAGCTGGGCTCCTGGCTGCTCGCCGGCGGAAAAAATTGCCGCGAAGAACTGATCTGCTTCCGACTGGCGGCTACGCGCCGTCCCCAGGAACGGCACATCGTCGACCACAACCAGTACTCGGCCGCGGAAGGTCTCGCAAATGAGGCCCAGCAAAGTGATGACTTTAGTGCTTTCGGAACCCTTAGGGAGGTCTCCTTCCCAGTCGGCATACTGCCGCAGGAATGCATCGAGCGGGGTTGAAAGATTCAGCCGGGCGGTGCTTCCTTCCATCAAAACCGCCACGATTGCCGCGTAGGAGGGTTGATTAGTGCGGGCGTAGTGCATGGCGAGCGAGGTCTTGCCCTGGCCGCCAACGCCGGTGAGTGCAGCGGTAAGACACACTTTTCCACGGTCGTTCAGGGCCTTGTCGATCTCGGCTAGCTCCGCGCCACGGCCAATGAAGCTGGAACGTCCAGGAGGGAGCGAATAGGCGGTCCTGAAGAATTTTCGGTGCCACGCGGCGAGGCTGTCCTCGCCATTGCCGGTGAGTTTGTGTTCCCACTGACCGGCTTCGTCCAGAAGGCGTTGCAGGTTCGTCTTGAGCTCGCGAGCGCCTTTTTCCTGATGGATGCCGGCATTGTGTTCTACCCACCTGTCAGCCCATTCATACGAACCGAGTCCGCTGACAATGGACAGCAGTTCTGTCATGGCGGGGTCGCTGAAGGCACTCGATTTTGGGTGCCTCTTTGGAGACCGCAGGTGCCCGTCCTTGCGTAGAAGATACGAGATCAGACAATCCCATTCGTCGCGAAGGATCAGTTCGTCGGCGGCCATGTTCGCTTGCACAAAAAAGCCCAGACCGCAGAATCGCCCAGGCTTTGAGTTTATTCAAGTGGATCAAGTTGCTAAATATACATTCAGTGATTTGTTTGGCTCCTCGTGCTGCTGATTCGTTCGTCAACTTCCATGTGGGTACTGGCCTAGCGGCAAGCGGCAAGCCAGAGGTAGGCTGCGGTTGCGACGATGCCAACTACGAGGTCGTCGGCGCCGATGCAGTTCGACGCGTAGGACATGCTCATCATCAAATAGGCGAAGCGGTGCGCGGTCTGTGTTTCGGTGACCCATTCGATGAATTTTCTGAGATACGCTTTCATGAGGTTTCTCCAATAAATGGGGGCAACCGGTTGCTAGCTCTATCTCGTCGACGTGGTCAGTCTGGCGTATTGATCAGGTGCAATACAGGCCGCAGGAATCGTTGGAAACTTCTTACAGTTCAATATGTTGGGAATAACTGCTACGAGTTTCCTGGTTGGGGATGGCTTGAGCTGCTCCGGGTTTGAGCGATGCCAGGACCGCGCGCCCGGCAGATGCTCGCTGAGCGTGTTGGCACGTGCAGTTCGCAGCTTCTGTTTCGTGTGGGCTAAGCGGCCATCGCTGCAAGCGCACGGATACACGCCGCATCAGCCGTCGGGTCTGCGCGATCGTTAGTCGTGCGGGAGGTCATGCCGGATGCGCCGGGTGCAGCACTCCGGAAGGAAGAGCGGACAGAGGTCTGGACTTCATGTGTTGGTTGTTTTGTGTCAGTCGCATGGCACCGACTTGTCGGTCTTGGGCCAAGTCGCGACCTCAAGGGTAAACGCATACGTGGCTTGGCTGCCGTCATTGACCATGATGAGACTTTGACCCGCCTCGAACCAATCGATGCCCTCGATATTGGTTCGCCGCAACTCTATGGGCAGTACGCCTTTGTCGCAGAGATTCAAAGGCTCACCTGTAGGTACGCCCTGGAGGGAAAAGCGCTGCAGCCACTTGAACCTGAATTTCGTGTGTGTGCTGTTGGTTGAACTTAGTAGCACAATGAGTGATTTCGCGTTCTCCCAGACAAGATCCGGCGCCCGGAAAACTTGATCGCTTTCAGGCGCTGCTGGCACATCTAGTAACGTGACACCGCCTTCGCACACCATCACGCCGGTTTCCTTTGGAAGACGGTGGACACATAGCTGAGGCGCGTACGCGACATTCTTGCTGCGGGCCTGGTCCGGTGGCAGCTTGCTCATATCGGGAAACCCACCCTCCCAGAGTCCCGCTACGACATTGTCCGCACTGATAGAAAGTCCTTCGAGTCCCACTCCACCGATCTCCGCCATGGACGGCGGATATTCCACGTACTGGCCGGACGACAGGGCCAAGCCCCGGCTTCTTTCGGAAACGACAGCCCAGGTCCCGTCGGTGAACGTGTCCACCGCTTCAAGATCGATGGCCATTGGACTTTGGAAGGTTGTCGATGTGGTGTTGTGTTGCGTGAGCTTGACTGCCGAATGATTAGCCAGCACAGCGATATCTGCACGAAACAGCTTGCCAACGGCGCGGTCCCCGACAATGAGCAGCTCGCCCTGATGGCGTGCAATGCCTGAGGCATCCGGTACGGGAGGTTCGGCTGCGCGCGCGACCGAACATGCAGTCAGAAAAAAAAGCCTGTGCCAGGTTGCGCTGATGCCAAACGAATTGAGTCGCATGCTCTGATCTCTCTCAGACTGATCACTGCTGAAACGGCGGGCTGTGTGCGTTACCAAAGCTTCTATTCGGCCGGCAGCTTGGCAACTGAAGCCGAATGTTTTTGGGTCCGAAAGTGCGGCTTCAGGTTCAGGTGGTTTGATGCCGGACCAACAACTTGCATCCTACACAACGCCACCACTCTGTAGCGGATCGAGCAGCGCGAGGCGGTGCCGACCATCACAAGAAAAGCTCGGCTTGAAGTGGTTGAATAGAATGATCCATTGCAGCGAGACGCTGTTGCCGCGGCCGCGTGGACCATCAACAGGGTGTTGACCAATGCCGACTCGACCGCCGACCGGGTGGCGGCCCTGGTCGCACTCGGGGCACGCACGATCCGGCGCCGGTAGACAACGTGACCCGCTACTCCGCGACAGCGACTAGCACGTGCGTGCTGGTGTGACGGCGGTTAAATCCGCTTCGGCGAGAGTGATTGGGCCGCAAAGACTAAGGGAAAATCGGCGATAGCCTTGGTCGGCAGGCCGGTAGGGGTAGCAGCGAACGCAGATCTCGCATCAATACCCGAGAGTGGGAAATTGGCACGGAAGAACTTTCAGAGCGGGCCGATCCCCGGCGCATCGCCGGTCAGCGCAAGTCCGCTGAGGTCCTTGAGGCCAATGCCGGTAATGCCAGTGCGCAAGGCTTCTTGAACTAGCCAGATCAACCGTTGTGCCGCGATCAAAGGCGGCTGTCCGGCTGGCCGCACGTTGGAGATGCAGTTGCGTTGTGCATCGGTGCAGTTCGGGCCGGGGGCGTAGGTAAGGTAGATACCCAGGCTGTCGGGTGAGCTCAGTCCGGGGCGCTCGCCGATGACCATCGCGACGAGGCGTGCGCCCAGGGCTTGGCCGATTTCATCGCCAACGGCTACGCGGGCTTGTTCGACCAGTACTGGCGGCCCCAGGTCCAGTCCGGCTGGAGCAAGGTCGTGAATCGCACGCAGCAGTGCTGCCGCATGCTGCTGGACTCCCAGTGCCGATAACCCGTCACCGATGACCAGGGCCAGAGTCGGTGCCGCAGTGTGTGTACGCCATGCGTTCAACAGCGCCATGCTCGCGACATCCAGGCGCCGTCCGCGATCCGGTCGCAACAGGTACTCGTGCCGTGTGGCGGCGAGGGTGTGCAGGCGAAGCGCTGCCGGCCAGCCGTCGCTCTGCAGTTGCTGGTCCAGCGTATCGAAGTCGATAGGCAGATGAATCGCGTCGCGGGCCTCTGCATGGGCCTGTGCGAATGCCAGCACTTCACGGGTAGGCAGGCTGACGCCGCTGCGCCCCAGGGCAATGCGCGCCGGTGTATAGCGGCGCAACGCAGTCCAGGAATCGGCTTGCGGGCTGCCGGTGGAGGGAAATCGCGGCGGCTTCATATCAGGCTGTTTCGGGCAGGCTCCACAGCAGGGAGGGTAGCTGGGTCGGCCTCGTGCTCGGATAGAGGCGGCCCTGCGTATCGGCCAGGTCCATCTGTTGCAGCCAGGCGTCGAATTCCGGAGCCCGGCGCAATCCCAGCATTTCACGCAGCACCAGGGCGTCATGAAACGACGTGCTCTGGTAGTTCAGCATGATGTCGTCGGCGCCGGGTACCCCGATCAGGAAATTCAGTCCGGCGCTTGCCAGCAGCACCATGAGATTGTCCATGTCGTCCTGATCGGCTTCGGCATGGTTGGTGTAGCAGATGTCGCAACCCATCGGCAGCCCGAGCAATTTGCCGCAGAAGTGGTCTTCAAGTCCGGCGCGGATAATCTGCTTGCCGTCGTAAAGGTATTCCGGGCCGATAAACCCTACAACCGTATTGACCAGCAAGGGCTGGTAGCGACGCGCCACCGCGTAGGCCCGCGCCTCGCAGGTCTGCTGATCTACCTCGTGATGTGCGTTGGCCGACAGTGCGCTGCCCTGGCCGGTCTCAAAATACATGAGCTGTTGCCCCAGGGTGCCCCGGCGCAGGGATTGCGCCATGGCATGTGCCTCGTCGAGCAGCTTGAGGTCGATACCAAAGGCGCGATTGGCTGCCTCGGTTCCCGCAATCGACTGAAACACGAGATCAACCGGGGCGCCCAGGGCCATGGCCTGCATGGTGTTCGTGACATGAGCGAGCACGCAGGTCTGGGTCGGGATATTGCCGCGCTGGATCACATCCGCCAGCACCTGCTGTAGCCGGACCAGATCCGAAATACTGTCCGAAGCGGGGTTGATGCCGATTACCGCATCACCAGCGCCCAGCATCAGGCCGTCGATGACGCCGGCAACAATCCCCGCAGGATCGTCGGTCGGGTGATTCGGCTGCAGGCGTACGGCGAGGTGGCCGCGCAGGCCCAGGGTATTGCGGAAGCGGGTCACCACCTCGCAGCGCCGCGCGACGAGCAGGAGATCCTGGTTGCGCATGATCTTGCTGACGGCGGCAACCATCTCCGGGGTCAGGCCTGGTGCCAGGTTGCTCAGCGCGGTTGTGGTGGCGTCGGGGCCTAGCAGCCAGTCGCGAAATTCGCCGACTGTCATGGCGGATACCGGCGCGAACGCGGCTGGATCATGGCTGTCGATGATCCATCGCGTCACTTCGTCGTCCTCGTAAGGCACCAGTGGTTCTTCAAGGAAACTGCGTAGCGGCAGATCCGCGAGCACCCAGCGTGCGGCGATCCGTTCCGCCTCGGTGGCTGCGGCTAGGCCCGCGAGGCAGTCACCGGAACGCAAGGGGGATGCCTTGGCCATCACTTCGCGCAGCGAGCGAAAGCGGTGGCGTTGAGAACATCGGGTTGCGCTCAGGTTCATGGCGGTGCCGGCTAGCGTCTTATTGGGTGCTGCTGCCCAGCATGGAATCGGCCGGAGCCAATTCACGTTGCTGGGCGGTCAGACGGAAATAGCCGTAGGCCAGCCCCATCAGCACGACGAACACCAGCGACAGCACCAGGTTGAAGTATACGACCGCGGCCAGGCATACCAGGCCGAAGGTCATCGCAATGCCCGGAAACCAGGGGTACAGAGGCGCGCGGAATGGCCTGTCCAGCGCCGGTTCGCGGCGGCGCAGCTTGAACAGGGCAGCCATGGAAACGATGTACATGACCAGCGCGCCGAGTACCGCCATGGTCACGATGTTGGCAGTAAGCGGTTGCCCGCCAAAGCTGACCCAGCGATCACTGAATACCGCCGCCACGCCGACCACACCGCCTCCGACCAGCGCGTTGACCGGGGTGCGGAAACGCGGATGAACCTTGGCGAACAGGGCAGGGAGGTAGCCAGCGCGTGCCAGGGCGAACATCTGGCGCGAGTAGCCCAGGATGATTCCGTGGAACGAGGCGATCAGGCCGAACAGGCCGATCCAGATCAGCAAATGCATCCATCCGCTGGACTCGCCGACCACGAGTTTCATGGCTTGCGGTAGCGGATCGTTGATGTTGGCGAGCTGGCGCCAGTCGCCTACGCCGCCCGCCATGATCATGACCAGGAAGGCCAGCGCGACCAGGGTAAGAATGCCGGTGATGTAGGCGACAGGAATGGTGCGCTGTGGCTCGCGCGCTTCCTCGGCGGCCATGGCGACACCTTCGATGGCAAGAAAGAACCAGATCGCAAACGGCAGTGATGCAAAAATGCCAGCCCAGGCAGCGCTGCTGAACGTGGCTGCACCTGCCCAGCCATTTGCCACGAAATTGGCCATTGACCACCCGGGTGCTACGACCCCGGCGAATACCAGCAACTCGCCGACCGCCAGCAGCGTGATGGCCAGCTCGAATGTTGCGGCTATCCCCACGCCGACGGCATTCAGTGCAATGAAGACGACGTATGCCGCAACGGCGGTGACGCGAGGCTCTATGCCCGGAAACTGTATGGCGAGGTAGGCCCCGATGGCCAGCGCAATCGCGGGCGGGGCGAATACGAATTCCACGAGTGTAGCGAAGCCGGCGATGAATCCACCGGTGGGGCCAAACGCGCGGCGCGCATAGGCAAACGGGCCGCCGGCGTGGGGAATCGATGTGGACAATTCCGTAAAGCTGAAGATGAAAGTCGTGTACATCACCGCTACAAATAGCGTGGCGATCAGGAACCCCAGGCTTCCGGCGCTGGCCCAGCCATAACTCCAGCCAAAATACTCGCCGGAAATGACCAGGCCGACGGCAATGCCCCAGAGCGAGAACGTACCCAGCACTGGCTTGAGTTCCCGGGTTACCTGCGTATGGCTGCTAGTCATGGCGTGTTTGCTCGTCTGCTTGGTGATGGGGTCAGCAAAGCTACGGAGAGGGAGTTTCGCTTTCGATTCGTTGCGCGGGCGGCTTGACGGGGGGGCTGGAGTTCGTGCAAATATCTCATGTTACTAGTAGTTTTATTTGTGCTTTATTCTGTTTTCAGCATAACTGGTTTCGCCCGGCCTTTACCAACCAGGAGCTTGTCAATGCGACCCTTGTAGCTGCGGTAGCGTTGGGCTGATGCGGTGCGGGCAGTTGACGCTACAGAGATTATTAAAGGGCGTTGCAGGTGTGAGTGGGCGTAATTGTCGTGCCCGAGCTGGAGCAGGCATTGGCCGGCAGCGGAGGTGTCGCTGCCTTGCGCGTTCGATGTGTCAGTGCCCAGGCCGTTGTTGCAACGGTTTGGGTGGCGCGCTGACTGTCCGCGCCGTCCAGGCAACGGGTGGTCCCGTCCGGGTTGTCGACGGGGCAGGGGGGCGGTGTTCGAGTTCGGAAGGGCTGTGTTAGGGTGAACTCAGTGCCGCCAGATTAACCGTGATGCTGCGTCGCAGCAGAAGCCGTCGCTTCTTGCGCTACCGTGCGCATGAACAATACGCCGCGCGTTGCTGCAACATCTGGAATGTTTCGGTTTGCCCTGATCTTGCGCGCGTAGCGGCCAACCGATAGAAATGCAGGCGCTGGATGTAGCGAAACAGGGAGGGGGCTGTGAACGATACGTCCGCTGTAATGGCTGCACCGGCTGAGGTGCCCTCGGCTGCCGCCACGGTTGCTGCAGAACAATCCTGGAATGTCGCCTGGCATCGAAGCCTTGGCTTCCGCGTGCTGGTGGCGGCGCTGCTGGTCACGGCGTGGATAGTCGCCGGCGTCATGCTCGTGATGAACCGAGAAGCCAAGACCTTTCTGGAGCAGGAGGCCTATAGGCTAGTCGAGCAGATGGGGAATACGGTGGTAACCGGGCTTGGGGCGCGGCTGGACGAGATTGCAGCGCTCAATCGCTCTCTCGCGGCTACCTCCAGCATTCTGCCCAAAGACGAACAGGCATTCATGACCAGCCTGCCTGGCTTGATCAATTACGGCGGCGATAAAGGTGTGGCCGGCGGCGGTTACTGGCCGGAGCCGCACAGGTTCAGCGCTGACCGCGAGCGTCGCAGTTTTTTCTGGGGCCGTGACCAGAGCGACGCATTGCAGTATTTCGACGACTACAATCAGTCCGGCCCTGGGTATCATAATGAAGAGTGGTACGTTCCGGCGCGCTTCGTGCCGGACAACCAGTGCTACTGGAGCCAGTCGTACTCGGATCCATACTCGTTCCAGCCCATGGTCACCTGCACCGTCCCCCTGCGCGAAGGCGGCGCGCTGAACGCGGTCACGACAATCGATCTGCGGCTTGAGGGCCTGGCGAGTTTCGCGCGCGAATGGGCACAGCGTACAGGCGGATATATCTTTCTGGTCGATCGCTACAACCGCTTCATCACCTTTGCTGATCCGGCCAAGGTCAAGCGAATCGGTGCCGATGCGAAAGGAGCGCGTACTGAGGAGTTCATTCTCGCCTCTGAGTTCGCCAAGAGCGAGCCTGCGTTCTCCGAAATCGCGCAAACCCTGGCGGCGATGAATGAGGACATCCTGAAAGGTGCGCGTTCTGTAAAAGGTGCAGATATCGACAGCATGGCGCGCGAGATTGACGAAGGCAGCTATCAGATCGATGCCGATCAGGCGAAACTGACAGCTGCAGTACTGGCCGATCCGTTCAAGGAGAGGTTTTCTGCGTCTACGACTTCGCTGTATCGCATCGCCCCGGTAGCCACGGATCCGGTGCTCAAGAAGCCGTCAACGTTGCTGCTTTTTCATGTGCCGGGACCGTACTGGAAGCTGGGGGTTGTAAAACCAGTGGACGAGACGGTGGCTTTGGCCAACAGCATTACGCGCCAGCTGATCATCTATTTGCTGGCTACCATCCTGTTCGCGGTCGTCGTTGCGTATCTGTTGTTCAATCGCATGCTGCTGGCACCGCTGGGGCGGATTTCAGGCGCTGTCCGACGCATGGGTTTATTGCTCAGTGAACGCCGGCACCACGAGCTGGACCAGAATCGCATCGACTACCCGACCCGCAACGAGGTTGGGCTTCTGACCTATCACATCAACAGCCTTGCCCACGAGATCGTGACGTCAGAAGGCAAGCTGGCCGAGGCGAATGCAACCTTGGAGCGCCGGGTGCAGGAGCGCACCGAAGAGCTGAGCCGTACACTGACCCAGCTGAAAAACTCCCAGGCCCAGCTGGTTCAATCCGAGAAAATGGCGTCCCTGGGTCAGATGGTCGCGGGCATCGCCCACGAGATCAATACGCCGCTCGGTTACGTCAAGAACAACATTCTTCTCGGCAAGGAGTTGCTGCAGCGCTTTTTTGATCTGGCAGACAAGGTCGATGGCATTGGCGAGCGTGAGCGCGCCGCCGGCCGCACGCCCGATGATGCGCTGGTTGCCGCCAGTGTCGCCTGTGTGGATGAGATCAAGAGCGATGGCGTCGCCGAGGACGCCCTGCAACTTGTCGAAGACAGTCTCTACGGCGTCGAGCAGATTACCGAACTGGTGCTCAACCTGCGCAACTTCAGCCGGCTCGATGAAGCGAAAGTCAAAGATGTAAGTATCCACGAATGCATTGATGCAGCGCTCAATATCGCCCGCAGCCAACTCAAGTCGAAAGTAGAGATCATCAGGGACTATGGCGAAGTTCCGCAGATCGCCTGTTCTCCTTCGCAGATAAATCAGGTTTTCATAAACCTGTTCAACAATGCGGCTCAGGCGATCGAGGGCAGCGGCAAGATCCTGATCAAGACCACCGCATCGCAGGGCTTCGTGCATGTCGCCGTGCAGGACAACGGCCGAGGAATTCCTCAGGATGTCATATCCCGGATTTTCGAGCCTTTTTTCACCACCAAACCGGTTGGGCAAGGGACAGGGCTTGGCTTGTCGATAACGTACCAGATCGTGCAGCAGCACAACGGCCACATCCGCGTGGCATCGGAGCCCGGAAAGGGAACGCGGTTTGTCATCAGCCTGCCTACCCAGGTGCGCAATGCTCCGGCGGGTCCACAATGAGCATCCCGCGCCCTCGAAGTGCCGGGCAGACGGTTACGGCGGTGTCTCCGCGCGGCGCTGCATGTCGTCAAGGCCTCGGTAAACGCCTGCTCGCTTCCCTGCTGCAAGGTGTTGCGGTAGCAAAGCTAAGTCCAGTTTGTTCAAAAACGGTTTCCCTGTCGCGATTCGCGACCATTACATCGGCTTTTACGGGCGCAGCCGCGAGGATAGGTTATGGCTGAGAAATCTACGATAGTGTTCATCGACGATGAGGAAAGAATCGTCCGCTCGCTCGCAATGATGTTCAAGTCGAGCTACCGCGTAATCGCTACCACCAATCCGCGGGAAGTGCTTGATGTCGTCAAGCGCGAGCGTGTCCATGTTGTGGTCAGCGACCAGCGCATGCCGGAGGTGGCCGGAGTCGACCTTTTGCGCGAAGTCCGCGCACTGTCGCCTTTGACCATGCGGGTGCTGCTTACTGGCTATTCCGACCTGGCATCGATAGTCGGTTCGATCAATGACGGCGAGATTTTTCGCTTTGTGAGCAAACCCTGGGATCCCACGGAGTTTCGCAATACCGTGGATCAGGCATCAGCTATCGCCAACGAACTGATCGAGCAATCACGCGCCCCGGTGGCGGTTAGCAGGGATACCGAGGTTCCGGCTGCGGACTTGCTGGTTATCGATGATAGCGAAGAAGTTTTCCGCATGATCGAGCAGTCCCTGGGGAAGCGCCACAAGGTGCACTGGGCAGCGACTCTGGACCATGCCTTCGAGTTGATCGAGCGCGAGAAGATCGGCGTCGTGGTATCGGATGTAAAACTCGGTGGCGCGGACATTACCTTGGCGCTAAAGACCCTGAAACGTCATGCCCCGCATCTGGTAACGGTTGTGCTGGCCTGGTTCCACGACACCAAGCAGCTCATCGAGCTGATCAATCAGGCCCAGATCTACCGTTTCCTGCCCAAGCCGATACGGCCGAACATGCTGGAAATGGCCGTGGATGCGGCGTTTGCGCGTTATCGCGTGCTTTCCGCCTCGCCGGTCATGGCGAAAGCGCACGCCGTCGAGGCTGCGCCCGAGCCAGTGGTGAACAACAGTTTTTCATCGAAGGTGGTTTCCTTTTTCCAGCGTCTCAAGGAGCGCGCCCGGGCGTGAATCGTTTTTCCTTGGGAAAAATTTGCAAGTCAGTAGTTTGGTAATGGTTTGCACTGCGTTTTTTATGCGGTGAATCAGTCGTTGGTCAGAAGCTTGCATGGCAGGTCATTGCAGATGTCGACACGGATGGCGGAACACGAAGCCGATTTCGTAGGTGTTTGCGCGAAGATTTGTTAAGTATATTAAGGAATGATTTCGGTTATCGCCGACGCGGCCTTGCCGCACCAACTGGGGATCTAAAATGGTGCTTTCATCCAGAATGCTGCTTGCTCTTGCTTTGCTTGCGCCGGTTGTGGTGCAGGCGGAGGAGGCTGATAGTGCTCATAACTTTGCCTTTACCGGCTGGCTGGTCAGCGACTACGTGTTTCGTGGGGTCTCACAGAATTATGAGGATCCGGCGCTGCAGGCCGCCGTGGACTACACACATTCGTCCGGTTTCTACGCGGGCGTCTGGGCTTCACCAGTCGACTTCAACAACGACTCCGGTGCTGACCTGGAAGTCGATGCCTACGTGGGTTTCAAGCATCGACTGAACGATGTACTGACCGGCGATATACAGTTCATCCGGTATAACTATCCGGGGGTAAAAAACGGATTCCATCTGGCCTACAACGAAATCATCGGCAAGCTCACGTTCTTTGAGCGTGTGGTCCTGACCGTTGGCTATTCCGACGATGTGTTTGCGTCCGGAAAATCCGGCCTCTACACCAATCTGACTGGTAACTGGAGCCTGCCGTACGAGCTGACCCTGTCGACCGGAGTCGGGCTTTACCGCTTCGACAGTGATCTGTTTCCGACGAAAGATGAGTATCTCGACTACAGCATAGGGCTGAGCCGCGCATTCGGTAAGCTCGAAACCGCTTTGACTTATGTGGATACCGACAACAACGGCCCCGTCCTGTTCGGCAAGATCGCGGACAGCCGTGTGGTTCTGTCACTCAAATATGCGTTCTAGGGAAATCCTGCCATAGCGGATTTCCTGATTCGGCCGCCCCCTTGACTGGGGGCGGTCAGATATGCGCTTGGTAGGTACTCGGCGGGAATGGGCGGCTGGGTACGCAAGCCGTGCGGTAGCCACCTGTCTGGTCCTTCTCCGGGGCGCAATCCGACGGATTGATGCGCTTCATCGGCGAGAGCGGTGGGGTTGCTGGATAGACACGATTACGCTGCGTTTTCACAGGCAGAACGTCTGAATTTATAGATTTCTCCCAGATGCCGACTCGGTTGCGTGCCGCGCCAGTTGTCGCGGCAGGCGCAGTCACCGGTAGTGCCGGCGTGCTGTGGTGCCGTCATGTGTTCGACTGCTGATTGTGGGAGTCCGCCAGGTGGATGACTTCAGGCGGCGACACACCATGTAACGTTCGGGCACAATCTGGTTGTCCAGCCTCCGGTTTTCCCATGTCCGACGTCGGTGATGTAACCCAATTGCTGCAGGCCTGGCGAGGTGGTGATCGCCTCGCGCTGGAGCGCCTGATGCCGCGGTTGTATGACACTTTGCGGGAGATGGCGGCGGTGCGCCTGCGCCGCGAGGGGGCGCAGCAGACCCTGGAACCGACCGCGCTAGTGCACGAGGCCCTGGTGCGCCTGCTCGGGGCGGCGGCGGACTGGCAGAACCGCGCCCATTTCCTTGCGCTGGCCGCCATGCATATGCGCTCGGTCCTGGTCGACCAGGCGCGCTCGCGGCTGGCTGCCAAGCGCGGCGGTGACATCGTCATGGTTACGCTGAGCCATGCCGAGGCTCACGAAGGACAACGCATCGAGCTGGATCTGATTGCGCTCGACCAGGCCCTGGCGCGGTTGCACGACGAGGACCAGCGCGTGGCACGTATTGTGGAGATGAGCTATTTCGCCGGCATGGAGCGCGAGGAGATCGCGGCGGTGATTGGCATCTCGGTGCCAACGGTTGACCGCGACCTGCGCTTTGCGCGGGCCTGGCTCAATCGCGCACTCAGCTGAGGCCGGGTGTGACTACCGGTTCGCGCTTCAGCGAGTTACGCCGGCTATTTGATGAAGTCTGCGATCTCGCGCCCGAGGCGCGCCGGGCACATCTCTGTGGCAGTGGTGCTAGCCCCGATCTGATCACTGAGGTCGAGGCGCTGGTTGCAGCGCAGACTCGTGATCTGCGCCGTGCCGTTGCTCCTGTTACGGCGTTGCTTGCGCAGCTGCCGGAGACGGAGCTCGATGTCGGGGATCGAATCGGCTCCTGGCGGCTGGCGGAGAAGCTGGCAAGCGGCGGCATGGGGGCGGTATACCGCGCTGAGCGGGCGGATGGTCATTTCGAGCAGCAAGCCGCGATCAAGCTGCTGCGTGGCCTGCCGACCGAGGACACCCTGGCGCTGCTGATGGCAGAGCGGCAGATACTGGCTGGATTGCAGCATCCGCATATTGCGCGACTGCTGGACGGCGGCACCACGCCGGGCGGTCAGCCTTATCTGGTCATGGAATTCGTCGAGGGCATAGCGATCGACCGTTGGTGCGCCCAGCGCGGCCTGCGGCTCAAGGCGCGTCTGCGCCTGTTCCGCAATGTCTGTCGCGCGGTGGCGTTCGCGCATCAGCGCCTGGTGGTGCACTGTGATCTCAAGCCGTCGAATGTGCTGGTGCGCGCCGATGGCGCTCCGGTGTTGCTCGACTTTGGTATCGCGCGTGCGCTCGACCGTGCGATCGAGCGCTCACCGGATGCGTACTACACGCCGGGCTATGCGAGTCCGGAACAGATGGCGGGCGAGCCGGTCAGCGTCGCCAGCGATGTCTATTCGCTGGGGCTCATCCTGTTTGAGCTGGTCAGCGGACGCAAGGCGCGGATTGATGCGGACGACCGCACGGTCACCCAGCTATCCCAGGGGCTGCGGCGAGCCAGCGATCTAGCCGGTGAACAGTGCAGCTGGCGGCGCGAGCTGCGTGGTGATATCGACGCGATCATACGGCGGGCGGCTGCACAGCATCCGGCCGCACGTTATGCCTCTGCAGATGCCTTGGCAGCGGACATTGAGCGGCATCTGGATCAGAAGCCGGTCGATGCCCGCGCTCCAACCTGGCGCTATCGGCTGGACCGGTTGCTGCGGCGCCGCTGGCCGCTGTTTGTCACCGGCACGCTGCTGCTGATGATGGCCGCTGGTTCCAGCTGGCGCCTGGTCAACGAACGCGACCGTGCGCTTGCCGCGGAACGCCGGGCGTTGAGCCAGGCGGAAACGGCCCAGGAAGTCAGCGCGTTCCTGATTTCGGTATTTGAGTTTGCCAATCCGGAAAAGAACACCAGGAACCGCGATATACGCGCGCGCGACCTGCTTGAAGAAAGCACGCGGCGGCTGACCGGCGAGCTTGACGGACGCACCGAGGTCAAGGCGCGTCTGCTCGGCGTGCTCGCGCGCACCTGGGATCAGGTCGGTGAGCCCAGGCGCGCCATGGCGTTGTACCAGGACAGCATTGCGCATTGGCAAAAGGCGGGCGCCACATTCGATGCCGAGCGCGCGCGCATGCTCGCGGACCTCGCCGTCATGCAGTCCAACAACGGCCAGCGCGCTGAGGCCGAAAAGACTGCACGCGCCGCGCTCGCCCTGCGCGAGGCGGCAACGCCGCCGGATGAAGTGGAACTGGCGGACTCGTGGAATGCGTTGGGTCTGGCAATACGCGGCATCGGCGGCCGCGAGACCGAGGCGGAAACCTATCTGCTGCGCGCGCTGGAAGTGCGCCGTCGCCGCGGTGGCAATACGCTCTCCGTGATGCACAATCTTGCCGGCGTGTATGCCGATCAGGGCAAGTTCGCTGCATCGATTGCATTGCATGAGCAAATACTGCATGGCAAGCGCGCGCTCTACGGTACTGACGAGCATCCATCCGTAATCCACACGCTTCATGCCTATGCGCGTGTGCTGGCGCTGACCAGGCACTATGACGAGGCTATCGCGCTGCAGCAGCAGGCGCTGGTGCTGCAGCGGCGCATTTCGGAGGACAAGGGGGATATGGTTGCTGCCAGCTATACCGAGCTTGGCTGGGTACAGCAGGATGCGGGTCGCTATGCCGATGCACTGCAGGCCTTGCGCGAGTCGTTGCGTCTGCGCCGCGCTGATCCCGAGGTCGTGCCGGCCAATCTGGTGCAGTCGCTGAACAATCTCGGCGTGGCGCTGGACGAAGTCGGCGATACCGCGGCGGCAGAGCCGCTGCTGCGTGAGTCGCTGAACCTGCGGCGTTCGATCTTCCGCGCCGACGATGTGGCCGTGCTGCGCGCCGAGCACAATCTTGCCCGTGTGCTGCTGAGGCGTGGGCGCCTGCAGGAGGCGCAGCCGTTGCTGGATCGGGCGCTGGCCGGGCGCCGCGCACAGCTCAGCACGACACATCCCGATCTGGTTCGCACGCTGCTGCTGCAGGTTGATTTTCTGCACCGCGACAGCAAGCACGATGCGGCGCAAGCTGCGCTCGCCGCACTGGATATGGCCGGCACGCTCACCGATAGAGCGCTGCAGGGACAGCGCGAACGCCTGCGTGCACAACTTGCGGTCGCCAGGCAGCAGCCCGAGGCGGCCATAGCGGCGTATCGCGTCGCGCACGCGCGATACGCCGAGCACTATGGCGAAAATCATCCGCTGACAGCAGCCGTTGCACTGGAGCTTGCCGACACCTTGCGCCGTAACAGTGCAACCCTGGAAGCAAGGGCCTTGCTTGAGGCGCATGCCGCCTCGGTAGAGCAGACATTTGTTGAAGGCTCGGACGAGCGGCGGCGCCTGGATGCACTGCGCGCCGGGTTGTGACGGCGGCTAGTGGACGCCGTGTCGTGGAAAATGCCGGGCGCCGCGAGCACCGCCCGTACCCGGCAGACAGGGATACTTACAGGTCATTGGTAGGTATAGGTGTAAGTCCCCGCATTCGGCCAGTAGTTGCCGGAGAAGTTGGCCCAGTCGAATACCGGCTGATTGCTGGGGAAATCAGGCGCTGATACGTAGGAGCCGTTGCGCAGCGTGCGCAGGCTGAAGCTGGTCGCGCGGCCGTTGCCGGGAAAATGTTGACAACAACGTGCTGGGTGCCGTGCGGCGGATCGCTCCAGTAGGCGACGTCCGGGCAAGAGCTGAATGGCGCTAAGTCAGCGCCATTCCAACCTGACCCCGTTTGCGCCCCAGCTTCAGGCCCGCGCGTGACTGGCCTGGTGCAGGCGCGCTTGCAAACGTTTGATTGAAATCGCTGGCTTCAAGTCAACCTGGCCCGGTTCACGGAGCCAGGTCGTCCCCTGCGCCGTTGTTGCCATGACGCACAGCAGCTGCTTGCTTCATCTCCGTCTATTCGCCAGATCCATGCTCTGAATAGCCGTCTACACGGCTAAGTTGATGCACATCACTGTTACAGGATTTTGACGTTTGCGGGTACGCGTGTGAAGAAAAAATCCAATACCCACCTTGCTTGCATTCCTAGACTCCGTCCGGCTACGCAACTTGTCCGCATAGCATTTCAGGGGAAAATTAAAAACTTTGGGAGGGAGAAATGAAACGTCAACCACGTTACCGATTACTTTCGAACAGCCTCGCCATCCTCGTGGCAGCAGGGTTATCGACGACTGCAATTTCAGCCACTAACGCAGGGGAAAAAGATGGTCGTGGCAAAAAAGCTTCGATCGAGTCGTTATTGGAAGTACAACATCACGTAAAATCGTCCAGCGCGGATTCGCTCAAAAGCGCGAGTCACGCGTCAGCGTCGCGTAGTGCAACCAGGCCACCCGCTCCGGCGTTTCGCGCACAGACACACCGTGTTGATTACGATCTTGCGGACGCACTGACTCTCGAAAATCCGCGTCCATCGTATGAAATCGAGTCGGCGAGCCTGCTGAAAGCAGCCTGCGAACCATCTTCATTCGGTTCGCTGAGTGGCAGCACACTCGTGGCCGCCGTCAAGGCGGCGGAAGTGGGGTGTATCAACGACCTGTTCGACCTTACCGGAAGTTCCGCCAGCGCGACATTCCGCGAGGCGCAGATGGCATCCATCGCCACGGCACTGCAGAGCGCTGCTGCCAACTACAATGGCACCAACTCCGGTAGTACGCTGCAGCTGATTCTATTTCTGCGAGCTGGCTACTACGTACAGTACTACAATCCATCCACAGTAGGATCCTACGGATCGACACTACGTAACGCGATCCGGCCAGCGCTAGACGCTTTCGCAGCGAACTCCAACTTTCTCGCAGCAAACGACGCGCACGGCGAAATCCTGGCTGAGTACGTGACGTTACTCGATAGCTCCGACGAGAACGGCCGGTATCTCAACGTCATCAAGCGGTTGCTGACCAACTACAATCCCTCGACCCACTCCAGCTACTACTGGATGAGGGTGGCGACGAATAACGTATTCTCGGTTCTGTATCGCGGCCAGTGGTCTGACGAGTACCTCACTGCAATACAGAACGACACGTCGATCATCGACACGCTGTATACGTTTGCCAACACACATTTGTCCCGGCTCAATCAGAACGACAGCTATTTGGTGTACAACGCCGGCCGCGAGATGGGCCGCTTCCTGATGTACACGGGCAATGCAAAAGCACGGGCGCGCGTGCGGGTCAAAGAATTGCTGGATCGGACCAACGTCAGCGGACCAACCGCTTCCGTCTGGGTCGGCGTCGGCGAAATGGTCGAAAGCTACGACAAATCAAACTGCAGCTATTACAACACTTGCGATTTCGTCGCCCGGGTTGAGGCCGCTGCGCTTCCGATCACGCATACCTGCAGCCCGACTCTGCGCCTGCGCGCCCAGTCGATGAGCCAGAGCGACATCAACTACGTCTGCTCCACGGTTGCCGGAGAGGAAACCTATTTCCACAACAAGCTGGCAACCAACAACACCCCGGTCGCCAACGATGTCAACGCCTCGCTCGAGATGGTCGTGTTCGACAGCAGCAGCGACTATGAAACCTATGCGGGCACGCTGTTTGGCATCGATACCGACAATGGCGGCATGTATCTCGAGGGCGATCCGGCGGTTCCGGGCAACCAGGCGCGCTTTATTGCCTATGAAGCCGAGTGGCTGAGACCGACGTTCGACGTATGGAATCTGACCCACGAATACATCCATTATCTCGATGGCCGCTTCAACATGTACGGCGACTTCGAGCTCGGCATGCGCTATCCCACCGTATGGTGGTCGGAAGGCTTCGCGGAGTACATGTCGTACAGTTACCGCAATCTTTCTTATGACCGCGCCATTACGGAAGCAGGTCGTGGCACCTACCCCCTGAGTACAATTTTCGGCAACGACTACAGCAGCGGCAGTGCGCGGGTGTACCAATGGGGTTATCTCGCGGTTCGCTTCCTGTTCGAGAAGCGGCCAGAAGTCGTGCGCACCATCCTCGGCAACATGCGCTCGGGCAATTACAGCGGCTATGAGTCGTACCTGAATAGCATACGCACCACATACAACGGGGAGTTCTCAAGCTTCCTGACCTGCGTTGCCAATCCGAACAGCTCGGGCTGTAGTGGCGGAGGCAGCAATCAGCTTCCGGTTGCCAGCTTCAGCTTCGTAGCCAATAACCTGACCGTGAACTTCACGGATGGCTCGAGCGACAGCGATGGCACCATCGCCTCCCGTAGCTGGAACTTCGGCGATGGCACCAGTTCCACGGCGACCAATCCGAGCAAAACGTATACGACCGCGGGGACCTACAGCGTCGCCCTTACTGTTACGGACAACAGCGGCGGTTCGCAGACCACGACGCGTTCGGTCACCGTGACAGCTCCCCAAACGGGCGGAACCCAGCTGCAGAACGGCGTGGCGCGAACCGGTCTGAGTGCCGCACAAGGCGAGAAGCTGTATTTCACGATTGACGTGCCGGCCGGCGCGACGAACCTGAAGGTGGCGCTCAGCGGCGGCACGGGTGATGGTGACCTGCACGTGCGCTTTGGCAGCAACCCGACCACTGCAGATTTCGACTGCCGACCCTATACCAACGGCAACAACGAAACTTGCGACGTCGCTACACCGCAGGCTGGCCGCTACTACGTGATGGTCAATGCCTATGCCGCCTTCTCCGGTGCCTCCCTGGTTGCCAGCTACTCGACCTCGGGTGGTGGCAGTGGAAGCCTGACGGAATGCACGGGCTCGGATCCACGCACGCTGGGCAAGAACTGCAAGCGCAGCAATATCTCCGGCACTTCCGGGAACACGTCCTACTTCTACGTGATGATCCCCGCAGGCACGCCGCAACTGCGCATTCGTTCTACGGGTGGCACGGGTAATGCCGATCTCTACGCCAATGCATCGGGCTGGGCAACGCCGACCTCGTACCAGCAGCGTTCGATCGGTGGCACCAACGAAGAAACCCTGACCATCGCCAACCCACCTGCTGGCTACTACTACATCAGTCTGCACTCGACCGGCGGCTTCAGCGGCGTAACGCTGAGCACCGAATTCTAATTCGCTCGGGCCCACGACGGCCCAACCTGCGAGATCGTTTCCCCTGGAGGTGTTGGTCCAGCTCGTTCTACGAGCTGGACACCTCGCGTGCTGCCTCACGCAACGCCAAAGCGAAGCCGAGTTCGAGCGCAGCGACACCAACGCGGAATACTCTCGCGCGGTGATAACCCTGAGAGCAAATTTATGAATCTCACGCGCATACTTCAAAACAGATGCATGCAAACACTGACTGCAGCGGCGCTAACGTTCGCGACGCTGCAAGTCCAAGCGATGGATTGCCCCACATCGCCGACACAGTTCAAGAATGTATCGATTCCCAACCCCAATCCGCCGCCCGCTGCGGGCGAATTTCCGGCGGACCTGGACAAAATTCTGGCGTACGTCACCAGCAACAACATCACCACGGTAAAGCAGTTTCTCGACCACCTGCCGCTGCATCTGCGCAAGCACTATTCGTTCGTCAGAGAGACTGGTGGACTGAATGAAACCAGCGTCAGCAATCCCGGCCTGCTGACCTGGGGTTCCGACGCCCGCTTCATGATGAACCTGGGTTCAAAGCGCGGCGCGCCGCTGTACGACGTCGTGGACCTGGCGCAACTGAAGGACAATGGCGACTGGGAGTTTCGCGCTCTGGATTTTCGCGGTGCAACGCCGCAGTTGAGCCCGATTGGCGGCACTGGCGGCGAATGTCGCCAGTGCCATGCGAAAGGCGGAAACGTCAATGTGGCGGGCTCACTGCGCCCCATTCTGGGCAACTACCTGCACTGGGACGGATTCATCTCGAATTCCGGCGGCGCAGGTGGTGAACATGTCATGCCGGATGAGAAACCGATTCTCGATGCGATCAAAGCCCACACGCAGAACAACGACCGGTTTCATAGCATCATCATCAGCGACTCCTATTACTCGCAGGTCGGCACGTCCAATCATATGCCGGACCATGCCTATGGCCCCGGACTGACCATCTTCAACACGGAAATGTCGACGTCGGTTGCAGAGAGCGTGCACAAGCGGCTCTCGCGCAACGCGAACTACCGTGGCTTGCGCGAGGAAATCCTGGCGCTGAGTTACTGCGACAATGCCGGCGCACTGACTGCCCAGCAGAAGAACAGAATCCTGGATCTGACGGAAAGCCTGGGCGGCGCCCGCGCCGACTACGCAGCGTACAACAGCTGGGCAACGGCCTATCAAGCGCTGGGCATCGAGCCCAAGCACGAGTTCCCGCTGCACTTCAAGACGAAGAACGCCGGCTCGGTAACGGACAACGATATCAACTGGAATACCGGCGTATCGAACATTCGGGAAGTGGTCGATTTCCTGATCCTGATGGAACTGGCCAAGGAAAATGTTCCGTTGAACAACCTGCTGGCGAGCTATCAGACCTCCTACGACATGACGGGAGGATGCTCATTCAACAGCTTGAAAGACCATCTGGATCACAAGGAATACGCGCTGTTCACGTTGAAGGGCAACGCGCGTCAGAAGGCTCGCGAAAGCTACTACGACATTGACTATGTCCGAATTCACGCGAGTCTGGACAATGTGAAGAATCAGCTGTGCGGGATGCTGACTAGTGACATCGGGCTAGGCACCATCGGTACTCCTGGCAACAGCACCAACCTACCTCCGGTTGCCCGGGCGAATGGCCCCTACAGCGGGTCGGCCGGTGTGGACATTGCCTTCAGCAGTGCCGGCAGCAGCGATCCCGACGGCAGTATTTCCTCGTACAACTGGGACTTCGGCGACGGTGGCAGCAGTGCCGCTGCCAATCCTGTGCATCGCTACACAGCCGCTGGAAACTACGCGGTCACCCTGACGGTTACGGACAACAAGGGTGCCAGCAAGCAAGCCACTACCAGTTCGGTCGTTACCGATCCCAACTCCGGAGCAGAGCGCGCCCTGCAGAACGGGGTTCCGAAGAGCGGGCTATCGGGCAGTGCCAGCCAGGAACTCAAGTACTACATCGATGTGCCGGCTGGCGCGACCAACCTCGTCATCAAGACATCGGGCGGCAGCGGCGATGTCGACCTGTATACGCGGCTGGATGCCGAACCCACCACGAGTGTCTATTCGTGCCGCCCCTATCTGAGCAACAATGACGAAACCTGTACTACGGCCAGCCCAAGCCCTGGACGCTGGCATGTACTGCTGAAAGGCTATTCTGCTTTTTCGGGCGTAACGTTGACTGCGTCGTATACCGTCAATACCAACCAGGCACCCGTCGCGAGGACGAACGGTCCGTATACCGGACGCGCGAACAGCCCGATTCAATTCAGTAGTGCAGGCTCGTCGGATCCCGATGGCACCATCAGTGGTTTCAAATGGACGTTCGGCGATGGCACGGACAGCACGTCCGCGAATCCCAGCCATGCGTACGCCTCGGCCGGAACATACAGCGTCAGTTTGACCGTAACCGACAACAGGGGGGCGACCCACCAGGGTTTGACGACCGCCACCGTCGTCGCCAATACCAACCAGCCGCCATCAGCTAACGCTAATGGCCCGTACACTGGCGTGGCTGGAGCGAATATCGCGTTCAGCAGTTCGGGCTCCGTGGATCCAGAGGGGCAAGCGGTCACCTACCTCTGGGACTTCGGCGACGGCACGACCAGCACGGCACAGAATCCCGCGCACGTGTACGCGACCGCTGGCAGCTACGTCGCAAAGCTGACGGTTACCGACAATCTCGGTGCTTCGAGCAGTGCCAATGCGAACGTGACCGTAGCTACAACGGCGCAGAACGGCACGCAGTTGAGCAATGGCGTTCCGGTTACCGGACTGTCCGGTGCCGCGGGTCAGGAGCTGAAATACTATGTGCACGTCCATGGCGCCAACCCCAAGAATCTGAAGATCAGCATGTCAGGTGGCACGGGTGACGCGGATCTTCATGTCAAGCGAGGAGTGCCGCCTACCGTCAACTCGTACGACTGTCGGCCCTATCTGAGTGGCAATGCAGAAGACTGCACCATTGCATCTCCCACTCATCATGACAGCTATTTCGTCATGATCCGCGGCTACAGCGCGTTCTCCGGCGTAACGCTGACGGCCACGTACGACGAAGGAAATGCTACCGGCAACAATTACCTGATGACGGTCCAGAACTCGTCGCAGTACGGCAACTACCTGGCAGGCGGTGCCACGTCGACCCGGAACGGCATGAGTCTTTATGTGTTCGACTCGGATAGGGGTACCGGTGGCAGTCAGTGCTACGGCACTTGCGCAGCAACATGGCCGCCCCTCACGGTCGCCAGCGCCAGCGCGATAACCGCGCCGGCAGGTGTCAACAATCTCGGTACCATCACGCGCACGGATGGCACCCTGCAGGTCACTCTCGATGGGCGTCCTCTGTATTTCTATACAGGCGACAGTGCCGTTGGAGATACCAGGGGTCACTCCAGTGGTGGCGCTTGGTGGCTGGCAGCCGTAGGCGGACCGGCGTCCAACAGCGAGTATGGAATTCTCAATGCCTGCGGTCTGGGTCGCCCGGCGATCGCGAATCAGAATATCGATCTTGGCAAGGCCTATTGCGTCAGCAACGCGCCGAGCAATCAGCAGCAGGTCCGATTCAAATACACGCCCAAGCCATCGGACGTCGGCAAAGACGTATTGTTCACCATCGGTCACGGTACCGGCATCGCGGGCATTACTGCCAATCAGGACTTTGGCAATTACGCCAGCCAGTCCGACTTCACGGCGAACCCGTCCCTCGTTTACGGCTCCTTTGGTCTGGATCCGAGAAACCAGAGGCGCACCTACAATCGGGTCATTGTCAAAAATGTGCAGGCGAACAAAGATATCTGGATCGCCGTCATTGCCGGAAGCGGGGGCTTTGGTGGGGTCGCCATCAAGGGCGAGCAGATCGTTCCTGTCAGCAGCACCTTGCCGGACGCGTGCGCCGCGGGAAAACCCGAAATAACGGATCAGTATGTCAATCTCGGCGAAGCGGTTTGTGGCAAAGCTTCACCAGGTCCTGGCTACTATACGCATTTCACGTACCGTCCAACCGCGTCGGAAGCCGGCAAGAACTTCATCCTGGAAACCAACTACGGCACTGGCAATGCCAACATGACTGCAAACCAGCACTACAGTAATGCACCGACGTCCGGTGGAACGGCTTTCGCTCACGAGGAACACCTGGCAGATCGCCCTGACCTGGTCTTCTCCTCGTTCAGAGAAGGTGTGCAACAGCGGATCGTTTACCCGAATGCCGAGGCAGGAAAAGACATCCTTGTTGTCATTCCGCCGGGCCCCAACGGGTTCTCGAAGTTTACCTTCCGCATCAGTGTCGAGTAAGCGTCAACCGTTGTTGGGCAGGTAACACCCAAAGTGCCGGTCGGACGTTCCGATCGGCACTTTTTTTGGTTCCCACGAAAGACCCTCGCTGACTCAATACCAGGCGCTGGGCTCGTGCTTCGGAACGCAGGCTACTGTGAATGCGTGGTGGGCGCGCGAAACGGGGTCGGCTTGGGATTTCGCCAGCGCCCGGCACATTGGCCGCTAGGGATAGCTGTAGGTGTAATCCCCCGTAGCAGGCCAGTAGTTGCCGGAAACATTGGCCCAGCCGACTACAGCCTGGTTGCTGGGAAAATTAGGTGCCGATACGACGGAACCATTGCGCAACGCGCGCAGGCGGAAGCTGGTCGCAAGGCCGTTGCCGGAGTAGATGCGTACGGCGACGTGGTAGGTGCCGTGAGGCGGACTGCTCCAGTAGGCGATATCGGGTCCTGTATCGCCTATCGTGTCCTGTACGTAATGCTCGGGATCGTCGTAGGTGAAAACGCGCCCGGTCGGGTCCTGGATAACCATGTCGAAATCGGCGTTAGTGGATTCTTCCAGTTCGAACGCCAGCGCGGAATTGATTGGTTCGGCGTTTCTTACGGAATAAGTGAACGGTTCGGACTCACTGCAGTCGCGAGGACTTCCACCCGCGGGTGTTGGTGGGCAAGTCCGCACTCTCCAGCGATAGGTGTGGCCGGGAGTGCGGACGCCGCTGATGCTGGCGGAGCCCCGCGATGCCGGCCCTTCCGCGTAGGTCGAGCCCGATCCGGTTGTGACATCGGTAATGAACAGGCTGGAGGTGGAGGCATTGGAGTCGACACTGGACCAGGAGAACGTGATCGGATTGGCGTTCGCCTCGATCGACTGCCCGTTTGTCGGCGATGCGTTCACTGCGCTGGCAAGCGTCTTCACCACGTACGTGCGATGGCTCGAGTCCACTGCAATGAGACTGGGGGCCGGGCCCTTGGTAGTCACCCACCACTCGTAGACGCGGCCCGCGGACGAACCGCTGAGCAGCACGTCGTTCAATGTCTTGTTCAGCGCGCTGCCCACGTTGTAGTCCGATACCGTGCCGTTGGGACGTTTCACGTGCAGTACGTAGCTGCTGGCGCGCGGTATGCTGTTCCAGGCAAATCGCAGCGCGCAGATACTCGGGCTGCCTGTGGAACTGCATTGCCATTGGGTCGCGCCATTGGCCGGTTCGTTGCCTTGCGCCCTTGGTGCCAGGCTGAAATCGACGGTGAAGCTGCGCGTCGTGGCGCTGTCCACGGATTCTGCCGGCAAGGCGTAAGGGCCTGCGAACAGGGTCGGGCTGCGGGCTGTGACACGCCAGTTGTATACGCGTCCATCAGTGATGCCCGATTGGTTGTTCAGGTCGAAATCGAAACTGGGTGATACCACACTGCTGCCCAACAACGATGCACCGCTGCGTATGTCGTAGACCGGTTCGCTCAGCACCCCGCTCGTCGTCCAGGCCATGCGAACAATGGCGTTGTCCCCGAACGGCGCGATTCGGACATTATTGGCCGGAGCCGTCAGGTTGACTGTAACGTCTGGCGTCACTACCGAGAGCGTCTCGCTATAGGACGTCGCGTACTCGTTGAACAGGCTGTCGCGCCAGTCCGAGCGGGCGCGCACGCGGGCCAGCAGGGTCTTGTTCTTGGGCGCAGAAACCGTGAAGGAGCCACAGTCGCCGGACAAGGGATCGCAGTCGCCGCGGGTAGTTGCCGCGTAGACCAGCGTGGTGAAGTCCGGAGACGTCGGGTTGGCCAGTTCAAGCCGGTACTCCATGCCGGACTCGCTTCCCACATCCAGGCTCACGGGATCGTAGTAAACGTCGACGCCGTGCTTCCACGCCCACTCGTGCGCGGGCAGGTGTGCGTGTACCTCGAACTCAGGCGGGGTAACGAGGCGAGGCGCCGTGGTCGTTGCTCGCGAGCGCACCCAGGTGCAGAAGGCTTCGCGGCCTGCACACAGAGTGCTATCAGTCGCGGTCGTTCTGGCGCGCCAATAGTGATTCGTGGCGGGCTTGAGGTTCCAGCGTGCTTCGGCAGCGAACGGTGTCGCCGTCCGATTGGTGGCCACAGCGGTAGCAATCATGGCTTGTGGCGGCGTTGCGCCGGGGTTTGGCGTGAACGTCGCGCTGTTCGACAGCTCGAACTGCATATTGCTTTCGTAGCCGTATTTCAGCCGCACGCGGACGGGCACATCTTTCAGCGTGGCGGATGGATTCGGTGTCAGGTTGATGGCGAGATATTCGTTGTCCCAGACCGCGCCGAAACGATCGCCGACACCGACTGAGGACCAGGCATCCATAGTGGCGATGTATTCCGGCGACTTGACCCAGCCCGGAACCGGGTCCGGATACAGTACGCTGGCTGCATTCAGGCTTGCGGCGCGCACCGAGGCAAAGGACGGCGCAGGTCCCAACTGCTGCATGGTCAGGAAGGCGATGCGACGTGCCGCTATCGGGCCTAGCGGAAATACATCGTAGGCTTGGCCGAGTTCGTTGGTGCCGGTTCCACCGGTGACAAGCCGGTAATACCAGTGTCCGATAATCGTCGCATTGTGATGGGACCCACAGCGGTCGTTGGCGTCAGTACAAGCGGTGCCCGGTGGGAAATACAGATAGTTGGGACCGCCGGCAGTCGTTGGGTAGGGGCTGCGGCTATCGCTGATCGCACCTGGCGTGGCCAGATTCCGATAGCCGATGCCGACCCGGCTGCCGATGGTGACCCTGTGCCCCAGGGACCAGGAGAAATTTGTCGGCGTTGCACCAAATTCCACGATTTTGCCAAGCACGTCGCTGAAACCCTCGTCGATCGCAGCGGCGTCGCCGGTGAAGGCGTAGCCCGCATTGGCGGGTGCTTTGTGAATGATGCCGTGGCCGACCTCGTGGGCGAGTATGTCCAGATCGACCATCGGACCATCAGTCGTTCCGTTGCCGCCACCGGCAAGGATAAAGTTACTGCCCCAATCAAAAAAAGCGTTCGCCAGCTGGTCAGACACGTAGTAAGCATCGTAGGTCAGATTGCTCGAACCGTCGAAGCCACGAAATCCACCGCTGCCGCTGGGGCTTGGAAAGGTCGTATTGATAAAGCTGTGGATGTTTTGCAGGCTGATGATCTGAGATAGCGCCGGGTACCAGGCCGGAGGTGCGTCGTCGAACTTCCCGTCGGCGCCGCCCGGCGGAGCGATGCTAGGTAGAGCTGGACCGTGTTTGCCTGTCCGCAGGGAGGTGCTTGTGTCCGGATCGACGTATGGCGTCCGGCTCGCGATCATGGCGGCGAAGTCCAGCGCGCCAGTCGCCGGCACAGTGATCATTCTGGGAATGTTCCAGAAGTTGATACCGGGCAATTGATCCTGCTGAAAGCGGCCAAGATGGTAGGTGGCGTAGTTGTGATCGGTGTCGATGAACTGTCGCACCGTCAGCGGCTGCAGTCCGTCGTAAAGCGTCATGCCGACGGACGAAACATTCTGCTGTGTCGTCCCGCCGGGGCCAGCCGCTTTCGTCGCATTGTTGCGTGGAGTGGTTTCAGCTGCTGGCGTTGGCGCACTCAGTTCCGACCGTGTGCTCCAGGACTGGATCAGCTCGCCCGTCTTGGCATCCACATCCATGCTGGCGGCTGCTGCGTCATCGCTGATGCGGTAGGCGAGGCGCGGTCGGGTTGCAGTTCCCGAGCCGGCCTGCATGATCAGGCCCAGGCGAGTTTTCACTCTGCTGGCGGACGAAATTTTTGCAGCCATTTCAATCGAAAGAGACTTTTTGCCTTTCTCCAGTGCGGCTGCGGCAGTTATCGCCGGCGCGACGTCGACACTGAGATGGGGAAACAGGTTGCCGTGACCGCTGGTCACGCGGCCATCACGCTCGTAGAGGACGTAGAGGCTGTCCAGCACTTGTACACCGCGATGAAACTGCACGTAGTGGTGTACGACGTTGCCGAGGTCATCCGGTAACGAGGCCGTTTCCTGGATCGTGTCGGCCGCTGAGAGTCCGAATTCAGCCGCGTGGGTCTGAAAGAAACTCGCTGCCGATTCGGCTTGCGTGGGTGCGGTGCTGAACCCCAGGATGCGGTTGTCGCCGCTTGCGGCGCGCTCGACGGACTGCAATGCGGTGTTGGGTGGCGCGTTCAAGATGCGCGGTTCCATGCCGCTGGCGTGCTGCGCCGCGATAACGGCCAGCGCGGCGACAGCAGTTACCAGCCCGCGCCGGTGAAAGTGAGACTTTTCCATGAAAATACCTGTCGTGATTGGCGGTAGGGCTAAGCGGAGAACCCATCTCTGCAAAGCCCTCGCATGGATACGATCCAACGCCCCGAAATCCGCCAAGGTTCTTCAAGGATTTCTTGCTTGCGGAGGAAACATGCGCGGTTGCCCCGAGGTTGCGGCACAGGCGTCACCACTTTCCAGCGTGCGCGCGCGCCGCGGCTTGTTGCCGCAGTCCAGACCAGGCGAATGCATCGCGGCTATGCTTCTCCGTATGAATCCCCGATCGCTGGCGCCTGCGGTGCTCTACGCGCCGTTCGCCGCCAAGGCACTCGTCTCACCCTCCTGCTTGACTGGGTCGCGGCTGACGGCGGCCATCGCGCGAGTGGCGTTCATATCCACACCCAACGGGGTCTGCCATAGCCGTGCTGGCCGGCCGGCGGGCATTGGCCACATTCACCGGAAGGAACCTGGCTGATGATCTCCGACACCGTGGTGGAACTGTCGCGTCTGCAGTTCGCGGCGACCGCGCTGTATCATTTCTTGTTCGTTCCTTTGACCCTGGGACTGTCGTTCCTGCTCGCGATCATGGAGTCGGTCTATGTGATGACCGGCAAGCCGGTCTACCGGCAGATGACCCAGTTCTGGGGCAAGCTCTTCGGCATCAATTTCGCGCTTGGTGTTGCCACCGGCATCACCATGGAATTCCAGTTCGGCATGAACTGGTCGTATTACTCGCAGTACGTCGGTGATGTCTTCGGCACGCCGCTGGCGATAGAAGGCCTGATGGCCTTCTTTCTCGAATCGACCTTTGTCGGCCTGTTCTTTTTTGGTTGGGATCGGCTGAGCAAGGTCAAGCACCTGATGGTGACCTGGCTGGTTGCGCTAGGCTCGAATTTTTCCGCATTGTGGATATTGGTCGCGAACGCCTGGATGCAGTATCCGGTCGGTGCGGAGTTCAATCCCGATACGCTGCGCATGGAGCTCACGAGTTTTGCGCAGGTGTTCTTCAGTCCGGTCGCGCAGGTCAAGTTCGTGCACACGGTGTCGGCGGGCTACGTTACGGGCGCCTGTTTCGTGCTGGGCATCAGCGCGTGGTATCTGCTCAAAGGTCGGCATATCGCATTCGCACAGCGTTCGTTCGCCATTGCTTCCGCCTTCGGTCTCGCGGCGACGCTGTCCGTGATTACGCTCGGGGACGAATCGGGTTATGAGCTGGGTCATGTGCAGAAAGTAAAACTCGCGGCGATTGAGGCCATGTGGGAGACGCACGAACCGCCCGCGCCGTTCACCGTTATCGGCTTCATCGATCAGGACAACATGACGACGAATCATGCGGTCGAGATTCCCTGGCTGATGGGCATCATCGCCACGCGTTCGGTGACCAAGCCGGTAACCGGGCTCAAGGATCTCGTCGCCGAGCATGAACAGCGCATACGCCGCGGCATGCAGGCGTATGCAGCGCTGCAGCAGCTGCGTGCCAATCCCGATGACGCGCAAGCCAGGGCGAACTTCATCGAGCTGCGGCGCGACCTGGGCTACGGGTTGCTGCTCAAGCGCCGCGTACCGGATGTGGTCGATGCCACCGACGCACAGATCGCGCAGACCGCGCGTGACGCCATTCCACCGGTAGCGCCGCTGTTCTGGGCCTTTCGCATCATGGTTGGCTGTGGTGTGCTGATGCTGCTGGTCTTCGTGCTGGCGCTGATCTCCGCATCACGCCGCGCCATCATGCGCCAGCGCTGGGTGCTCAAGCTGGCCGTCCTGGCTATTCCCCTGCCGTGGATTGCGTCGGAGGCGGGCTGGATAGTCGCCGAGCTGGGCCGGCAGCCCTGGACCGTGGCCGAGGTGCTGCCGACCTGGATGAGTGTGTCCTCGCTGACCGTCGGCGACCTCCTTTTCAGCCTGACGGGTTTCCTGCTGCTGTATACGGCGCTGCTGGTGGTGGAGATGTATCTGATGGTCAAGTTCGCGCGCAAAGGCCCGGCCGAGCTTGATCTTGCAGCGGCTGTGCCGGCTCAGGCCTGAGGAGAGCGCCATATGTCCGACACTGTTGCCTTGCTGATGAGCTACGAGACCCTGCGCCTGATCTGGTGGCTGTTCCTCGGCCTGCTGCTGATCGGCTTCGCGGTGATGGACGGTTTTGATCTCGGTGTCGCTGTGCTGCTGCCGGTAATTGCGCGTAGCGACGATGAGCGCCGCGTGCTGATCAACACCATAGGCCCGACATGGGAGGGAAATCAGGTCTGGTTCGTGCTCGGCGGAGGGGCGATATTTGCCGCTTTTCCGCTGATTTATGCGGCGGCGTTTTCGGGGTTTTTTGTCGCGCTGATTCTTGTGCTGTTCGCATTGATCCTGCGTCCGGTGGGTTTCGACTACCGCAGCAAGCTCAATGATCCGCGTTGGCGCTCCCTCTGGGACAGCTGTCTGTTCATCGGCGGCCTGGTACCCGCCTTCCTGTTCGGCGTCGCGTTCGGCAATCTGCTGCAGGGTGTGCCGTTCCGTTATGACGAGGTGCTGCGCGTCCATTACGAAGGCAGTTTCCTTGGTCTGCTGAATCCCTTCGCGCTGCTGGTCGGCGCTGTGAGCCTGTCGCTGCTGGTCATGCACGGCGCGGTATTCCTGCAGCTCAAGACGGTCGAGACCTTGCGCCAGCGGGCGCGCCGCTGGCAGGGCATTGCGGCGCTGGTCTATGTTGCGAGTTTCGCCTTGGCCGGCATCTGGGTTGCCTATGGCATCGATGGTTATCGCATCATCACGTTCGGCGGCACGGCCGCCCCGTCCAATCCGCTGGCAAAAAGTGTGGTGGTGGAAGCCGGTGCCTGGTTCGCCAATTTTCACGCACGGCCGCTATTGTGGCTGGTTCCGGCGGCAGCATTCGCCGGCGTGTTCGCCGCCTGGCGGCTGGCGCCGAGGCGTCCCGGGATTGCCTTTGTGGCGAGTGCGACAGCAGTTGGCGCAACCATCCTCACGGCGGGTACGGCCATGTTCCCGTTCATGCTGCCCTCGAGCCTTGCGCCCGCGCATAGCCTTACTCTCTGGGATTCGACCTCGAGCCTGCTCACGCTGCGCTGGATGTTCTGCATGACGGTCGTGTTCCTGCCGCTGATCGTGTGCTACACCGGCTGGGTATTCCGTGTCATGCGCGGACCGGTCACGTTGGAGCAAGTGAGTGGATCAAATGTGCACTATTAGATACTTAAATAATATTATTGGCTTCGGCCCGCCATCGCACCCGTCTGCGCCGTTGCCGGTGATCCACGTTCGATGATTGCCATCGCAGAAAATTCACCTTCATGACGGTGGGCCAAGGCTCACCCTACAGTTCTTGGCTTGAGGTCCTTAGGAGCTGCGCCATGTGGTACTTCGCCTGGATACTTGGTGTGCTGATGGCCTGCTTCGCGGCCATCATCAATGCAATGTGGCTCGAATTCGAGGGCTATCCAGAAGACGAGGGGGCTGCGCGCTGAAACGGTTGTGACGTTCGTGAGTGATGTTTCCACCGAGCGCGCTGCGGAGCTCTGGCTTGCCGCCCGAACCCGGGCCTTGCGTCGCTGGACCCTTGCCGCCATCGGTGCCGGGGTTGGCGTGATACTCGCCTATGTCGTCTTTGCCGCCGCACTCGCCGCTACGGTGGCGGGTTGGCTGCTGCCACAGCCTTCGCGCGCAGAAGTACCTTTTGTGTTGCTGATGGCGGCGCTGCTCGCGCGCAGCGTATGTGCGGTGGTGCGCGATTCCTGCGCTGCCCAGGCTTCGCTGCGCCTGCGGGCTCAGTTGCGGGCCGATGTGCTGGCCGCGCTCGCGCGGCTAGGTCCGCTGCGCCGTCATGCCGGCGACGATGGCGCACTGGCGACACTGGCGATCGAGCAGGTCGATGCACTGGACGGCTATGTGGCGCGTTATCTGCCTCAGCGTCATGTGGCTGTGCTTGTGCCGCTGCTGCTGTGTGCGGCTATCGTGCCGCGCAGCTGGCTGGCCGCGTTGTTGCTGTTGTTCACCGCGCCGCTGATTCCGCTGTTCATGACTCTGGTTGGCCGCGGTGCTGCGCGCGCCAGCGCCGCACAGGCGCTCGCTCTGGGCCGCCTGGGCGCGCAGTTTCTCGATCTGCTGCGTGGCCTGCCACTGCTGCGCCTGCTCGGCAATGTGCAGGCAGGTGCCCGGCGGCTTGAGGCCAGCGCGCGCGACTACCGCCAGCGCATGATGACGGTACTGCGGCTGGCCTTCCTGTCCTCGGCGGTGCTGGAGCTGTTCGCATCGATAGGTATTGCAATGGTGGCGTTGTATCTCGGTCTTGCGCTGCTGGGCCGGTTCGATCTGGGGCACTACGGCAGGCCGCTACAGCTAGATGACGCATTGTTTATTTTGCTGCTGGCGCCGGAGTTCTATGCGCCATTGCGCCAGCTAGGCAATGACTACCATGCACGCGCGGACGCACTGGCGGCGGCTGCGGTACTGGCGCCGCTGACTGATGCAGCGGCCGTGATCGCGGCTTCGCGGCAATTCGTGCCGGCGGCGGTGCGTGCGCCGGTGATCGAGTTCGATGCTGTCAGCCTGCGCCATGCCGATGGACGCTGCGCGCTCGACGCGGTGAGTTTTCGTGTCGAGTCCGGCGAACGCATCGCGCTGCGTGGAGCCAGCGGCGCGGGCAAGAGTTCGATACTCGCTCTGCTGGCCGGGTTCGTCGTACCCAGCGCCGGCACGATACGCATCGACGGCATCGATCTTGCGCAATGGGATCGCGCCAGCTGGTGGCGCCGTATCGCCTGGCTGGAGCAGCGGCCCGAGTGGTTCCGGCAGCCGATACGTGACAACGTGCTGCTGGGGCTCGATACCTCGGACACGCAATTGCTGTGGCAAGCATTGGATCAGGCCGGACTCGGTGAGGATGTGCGCGCATTGCCGCTCGCGGCGGATGCGGTGCCTGGCGAGGCATCGGGTTCGCTGTCGGGTGGTCAGCTGCAGCGGTTGGCGTTGGCGCGCACGCTCGCGCGTGATGCGGCACTGTGGCTGCTGGACGAGCCGCTGGCGCATCTCGATCCCGACACGGCGGCTGCATTGCGCGAGCGACTGGTCGCGACGAGCAGGGGACGTACCGTACTGATCGCAACGCATGGCGAAGCCGACTGCGCCTGGGTCGACCGCGTGATCGAACTCGATAACGGGCGTGTGTGTACTGCCCCGGCCGGGCGCAGCGGGGGGACGGATGATGAGTCCGGCTGACACGCGGCTGCGTATTGCCCGCCTGTTGCGCCGGCACTGGCAGCGGCTGGGGCTGGCCTTGCTGCTCGGCCTGTGCGCATTGCTCGCGGCGTTTGGCTTGCTCGTGTTTTCGGGCCAGTTCATCGTCGCTGCCGCCATTGCCGGCAGCGGCGCGGCGACCGCGGCAGCATTCGATATTTTCCGGCCTGGAGCGCTGATTCGCCTGTTTGCGCTGGTGCGTACGGCTAGCCGCTATGGCGAACGCCTGGTTGCCCACGATGTGCTGCTGCGCC
Organism: Rhodanobacteraceae bacterium; assembly: GCA_016790075.1. GTDB lineage: Bacteria > Pseudomonadota > Gammaproteobacteria > Xanthomonadales > Rhodanobacteraceae > Tahibacter. The sequence goes on from JAEUPP010000043.1 coordinate 75,120, forward strand.
TGCTGCAGACACTGCGTAGTCGCACCTATGCGCGGCTGGCGGCGCTGACCCCGGAACCGCTGGCTCGTTGGTCTGAAGGCGAGTTGCTGCAGCGCCTGGTAGCGGATGTGGATGCTCTCAACGAGGCCCCGTTGCGCGCGGGCCTGCCGCTGGCGGCCGCGGGCGCGGTAGTCATTGCGGCGCTGATTGTTGCAGCGCTGGTCGAGCGCGACTTCCTGCTGCCAGTGGCCGTGGCGCTGCTGCTGGCGGCGCTTGTCGTGCCATTGGCCACGGCGTGCCGCAGTCGGCGTGACGGCCGACAGCTGGCGCAGTGTGCCGCAGTGCGCCGCGATGGGCTGGTCGATGCCTTGCGCGGGCTGACTACGCTGCTGCTCTGCGGTGCGTGGCCACAATGGCGCGAAGCCTGGCTGGCGGAGGACCGGGCCCTGCTCTCCGCGCAGTTCGCACAGCGTGTACGCGAGAGCCTGGGGCAGGCTGTTGCAGCGCTGACGATAGGTGCCGGTACCTGTGCCCTGGTTGCGGTTGTGGCATCGCACGACGCGCCTGCGTTCGCTGCTCCCGGTTTTGCAGCGGCCATACTCGGTCTGCTGGCCAGTGCCGAAGCCCTGGCGCCGATGACGGCCGCCTGGTTGGCCTGGGGACGCGCGCGCGCGGCGGCGCAGCGGATAGGCGCTGTACTTGCGAGTGCGCCCGCCATTACTTTTCCCACGTCGCCAGCATCCTTGCCGCCGCCGCGCGGAGCGCTGGAACTGCGCCGTGTCAGCTATATCTATCCGGCACGCAGTGCAGGACTGGCCGAGCTGACGCTGAGCATTGCGCCGGGCGCGCGCCTTTGTGTTTCCGGTGTATCTGGTGCGGGCAAGAGCACGCTGGCAGCGCTGCTGGCGCGCAGCCTCGATCCCGCGTCCGGCGACATACGCCTGGACAGCGTTGACTTGCGCGACTACGACGAAGCGGCGTTGCGCTCACGTGTGGCCTTGCTGCCGCAACGGCCCCATCTGTTTGCCGCAAGCGTGGCCGAGAATCTACGCATCGCCGACCCGCAGGCCGACGATGCGCGTCTGCAGGCCGTGCTGCAGGCGGTTGCGCTGGATGCCTGGCTGGCGCAACTGCCGCAGGGATTGGCCACGCCGCTGGGTGAATACGGCACGGGTTTATCGGGCGGTGAAGCGCGCCGGCTTGCCCTGGCGCGCACCTTGTTGCGCCCTGCCGCCGTGTTTGTGCTGGACGAACCCTATGAAGGGCTCGATGCGGCATTGCGTGCACGCGTTGCCGCTGGCGTCGATGCCTGGATAGGCGAGGCGACGCTGGTGCTTATTTCGCATCATGCGGTCACGATTGGTGTGGAAGCGACTTCGCTCACGCTGCAGCCGCTGCGGGTTGCCTAGATGTGGTGTTGGGTAAGCCTGCAGTGGGCTTGCATCCACCATCGCGGCGTATCCGCCGCTGCGGAGGCTGATAGAAGCACTGCACCGTACAGGGTAATGGCAACCCGTGCGGCAGATTGACCGTCCTGACGGCGGGCTTTTTCTACTTATAAACAGATGTATTTGTATTCTACTCAAGGTCTGGCTTGCACTTGATCAGCGCGTTTGCGCGAACACCGTGATTTCTTCCCGGTCGTGATAGAGCTGCTTGGCGCGGATTTCGAGTTCGCGGCCTGCTGCGTTGACCTCGGCCCGCATGGTGGCGAAGGCCTGCTGCACTTCGGCATAGCGTTTCTTCATCGGCAGCTTGAGGTTGAACACGCTGCGCAGGCACCAGCCGGCGGCCAGCCAGGCGGCCATGCGTTCGGCGACGCGGCGCGGTTGTTCGACCATATCGCAGACCATCCAGTCGACGCGCTGCCGTGGCTGGTAGCGAAAGCCGTCTTCGCGCTTGTGCGCAACGAGTCCGGAAGCCATCAGCGCTTCGTTCATAGGCCCGTTGTCGACGGCGGTAACCTGCAGACCGCGGCGCACGAGCTGCCAGGTCCAGCCGCCGGGCGCGGCGCCGAGATCCACGGCAGTCATGCCGGGCTTGAACCAGCGTTCGCGTTCGCCCGCATTGAGCAGAACCTGCAGGGCCTCATCGAGCTTGAGTGTGGATCGGCTCGGTGCGTCGCGCGGAAACTTGAGTCGCGGTATGCCTTGCGGCCAGGGGGCGGCGTGATCAACGAGGGTCAGGCCGAGCAGGCAGCGTTCGCCGGTGGGGAACAGCGCATGCAGCCGCCAGGGGCTGGCGGCATCGAGCTGATGACTGCGGCGCAGTTGCTGCACAAAGGCATTGTTGAAGCTGCGGCAGAACGCAGTCAGTGGTTTGGCCGCATCGCTGTCGGGTGTTTCGACCCAGACATCGCCTACGCGGAAATCCGCCGGCAGCGCTGCCAGCAGCGGGCTCAGACGGTCCTCGCGCGGCAAAGCCTTGAACTGGCCGATCACGGCCAGCGACTGGCGCGCAAAGGTCAGACGCGACCAGCCCAGCAGGCGCTGCAGGGCGTCAGGCGCACCTTCCTGGGTCAGCACGAATTCGGCGAATCCGGCATTGCGTTCGGTGCGCGCAAATCCTGCAACCCCGGCTTGTGCTGCGATGGCATCGAGCTCCTGCGCTGCTTCACTCTCGAAGCCGGCGCGGCAGTAGACGACGACGCCGCTGGCGAAAGGTGCGCTGGTCAGGGGCGTAGCCATCGGCAAACCTCCAAAACTGTCGTTGGGCAAAGCCCGCGTGCGTAGGCCGCGGCCTTGCGCTCGGACGGCTGCGACGACTCGAACCGGGCCACGGGCGTTGCCTGATTTCAGTACATCAGGCCGCCGCGTGTGCTATACGCGGCAAGCACGCGGCGGGCGTCATCGCGCCGGATGTCACGGCGAACCTGTATGCCGCGGCGTTCGAGCTCGCCTATCCAATCGGCTGGCAGTGGGCCTTCATCGAATTCGGTGAGTTCTTCGACATCTTCGCTGCGAGCGCCGATCAGCAGCTCGTCAACGCCAGCCCAGACCGTCGCGCCATAACACTGGCAGCAGGGTTGCGCACTGGTCGCCAGCACATAGCGGTTGCCGTCGGCGTTGAGGCGGAAACGCTGGGTGCGGGCCTGGGCAGTCATGTAGGCCATCATCTCCGCATGCGCCACCGAGCAATTGTGCTGCACTACACGATTGACGCCCGCAGCGATGACGCGGCCGCCATTGTCAAACACCGCTGCACCGAACGGCCCGCCGGTGTCGAGTTCGACATTGCGCTGGGACAGGCGTATTGCGAGGCCTACCTTGTCCTCGTCACTGGGATAACGTGACGCCGGGTCAATTTCCTCGTGCAGCCAGACGGGCAGGGTCAGATGAACCTGGACATACAGCATGGCGGATTGGCTCCAGTCGTCGTGCGCGGGCGCGCCGCGGCACTCAGTTCTTGCCGGCCTTGGCCCAGGAATCGCGTAGCGTGACAGCACGATTGAACACAGGCTTGTGCTCGTTGTGGTCGTAGCGATCGGCGACGAAAAAACCCAGGCGTTCGAACTGGAACGCGGTTTCCGGCGGAACATGGGCGGCGGACGGCTCGATCCAGCCCTGTACCACCCGCCTGGAGTCCGGGTTCAGGTGATCGCGGTAGGTCTTGCCATCGCTGTCGTCGTCCGGGTTGGCGACATTGAACAGCCGGTCGTAGAGGCGGATTTCCGCCGCAATCGCGTCTGTAGCGCTAACCCAGTGAATCGTGCCCTTGACCTTGCGCTCGGCACCGGGCAGGCCCGGCCGCGTGTCCGTATCGAGTGTGCAATGCACGGCAGTGACCTGGCCATTGGTGTCCTTGACCAGCGACTCGCATTTGACGATGCCGACGCCGCGCAGCCGCACTTCGCCGCCAGGCACCAGACGATGAAAGCCCTTGGGCGGCAGTTCCATGAAGTCCTCGCGTTCTATCCAGAGCTCGCGGGAGAACGGCACGCTACGGTTGCCAAACGCCTCGTTCTTGGGGTGATTCGGGAAGGTCAGCGTTTCGCTGTGCCCATCCGGCAGGTTGTCGATCACGAGCTTCAGCGGATCGATCACCGCCAGGCGCCGCGCGGCGCTGGCGTCGAGTTCTTCCCGCACGCAGCCTTCAAGTACCGAGAATTCGATGACGCTGTTCTGCTTGGTCACGCCGACGCGCTCGCACAGCAGGCGCAGCGCCGCGGGGGGAAAACCGCGCCGGCGCACGCCCGACAGGGTCGGCATGCGCGGATCGTCCCAGCCCGCGACCAGCGCTTCGTCCACCAGCGCCATGAGCTTGCGTTTGCTCATCACGGTGAAGTCGAGATTGAGACGTGAAAATTCGATTTGCTGAGGCTGACCTATGGGCGCGGTCAGTCCGCGTGCGCTCAGCGACCCGGTAAGCTCGGGATGGTTGGGCAGGTCGATCTCGTGCAGGCACCAGTTGTACAGCGGCCGATGATCCTCGAACTCCAGCGTGCACAGGGAGTGGGTAATGCCTTCGACCGCGTCGGAAATGCAGTGGGCATAGTCGTACATCGGGTAGATGCACCAGGCATTGCCGGTGTTCTGATGCTCGACGTGACGTATGCGGTAGATGGCCGGGTCGCGCAGGTTGATGTTGCCCGAACTCATGTCGATCTTGGCGCGTAGCGTGCGCGAGCCATTCGGGAATTCGCCGGCACGCATGCGGCGAAACAGATCAAGGTTCTCTTCGGCGCTACGGTCGCGGAACGGCGAATTGCGGCCAGGTTCGGTCAGGGTGCCGCGATAGGCACGTACCTCGTCGGCGGAAAGATCGCAGACATAGGCTTTGCCGTCATGGATCAGTTTTTCGGCGCAGGCGTAGAACACCTCGAAATAGTCCGAAGCGTGGCGCAGCTCGTCCCAGGCAAAGCCAAGCCAGAGCACGTCTTGCTTGATGGACTCGACGTATTCGAGGTCTTCCTTGGTTGGATTGGTGTCGTCAAAGCGCAGATTGCAGCGACCGCCGAATTCGCGTGCGATGCCGAAGTTCAGGCAGATCGACTTGGCGTGACCGATATGCAGATAGCCGTTGGGTTCAGGCGGGAAGCGTGTTGCGACACGTCCGCCGTGTTTGCCGGCAGCTCTGTCGTCGATAACGGTCTGGCGGATGAAATGATTGTGCTGCGGGGCTTCGTTGGTCATGGAGTCGCGGTACTGGGCCGCCGGAGAGTCTCGGGTAAGACCGGCAAGTCTAACCCGGCGTCCGGCCCCTCCGCACGGCGTCCTCAGCCGCCGCGATAGCGCAGGCGTACCGGGCCGCGCGCGTCGAGTATGTCGACACGTCGGCCGTTCTGCAGGATTTCCAGGCGGCCTTCGCGCGCGAGTTCGGCGGCGATCAGCCGCACCGGCCGCATCAGATCCCGCCATTCTGCGCCGAGTCGTTCGGCGAGCACACGCGCCACGTCCGCAGGGGAGATGTCGTCCGCCTGGCGCAGCAGGCCAAGCAGGCACTCGCGCGTTCGCACCGCCAGCGTATCGTCGAAACGATAGCGCAAGGGAAACGGCGATCCGGCGGTTTCAATGACCATCGGCGCTCACGGCAGGTAATGTGGCGAGGATGCTGACGCGTACGTAGCGCCGCTGTGCGCGGGATCACATCGCATGGAGTTTTCCTGCCGGCAGTTCGAGCAGGAAGTAGGGCAGGTCCATTACGGGCGCCTTGCGGCCCAGTTGCAGCAGCGCAATCGAGGCTTGGCCACGGTGATGGGTGGCGTGATTGAACACGTGCAGCACCAGTGAGGCGAACGGCAGCGTATACGGTGTGCCCTGCAGGTTGCGGTAGTCCAGGTCACCGGCAACCGTCGCTGCGTCGAGCCCGTCGACGAACGGCCTCCAGCCGCGGGCGAATGATTGCAAACGCTGCTTGAGCGCGGCCCGGTTGGCTTCGAGCTGCTGGTCAAGCCCGCTCACCCGAAACATGGTGTGGTTCATGCGTGCCTGCCACAGGTGTTCGACCAGCAGCAGGTGATTCAAGGTGCCGTGTACGCTGCCGAAGAACTGCCCGCAGTCACGGTAGTAGTCCGTGTCGGACAATGTATCGACTTCCACATAGAGCCGGTCCAGCGCCCAGGCGTGGTAGTCGGCCATAAGGCGCAGATGCTGATGCAAATCCATGGCTGGCCGCGAGCATGAACACAAGCGCGCAGGATACGCGCTTTGACCGCCGCAGGGTCAAGCGCTAGCGTTAAATCGTGCAACCGGGAATACACATGCGAATTGTCTACCGGGCTGAAAACATCATTGACGCGCATCTGGTGCGCAATGTGCTCGAAGGCGCCGGTATTCCGGCGCATGTCGCTGGCGAATACCTCGCGGGCGCCATGGGTGAGTTGCCCGTCATGGGGCTGCTGACCGTCATGGTCGCCGAGCACGATGTTCCGGCGGCTCGCGACCTGGTCGCGCAAGTCGACGCACAACTGTCTGAGGCGCGTGCGGCTGAGGATTTTGAAACGGATGGGCTGGGTGATCCGGCCTGAGTTTGCTGTTGAGTCCGCTTCGTGGGCTCAGATACCGTTGACGCCTCTTATGCTCATCCCTAGCATAAGCAGCCCATATATGCTCAGTGTGAGCATAAGAGACTGCGATGGCTACGCTTTCCGTACTTCCCGGCGTGCTGCCGGAACTGACCCCGGCACTGCTTGATCGCTACGCTCCGCTCTATGCACGCGTACGCGAGGTCATTCCCGAACTGGAATGGCAGACCCACCTTCCCTGGATCGACGCTATCCAGAGCCTGAAAAAGCAGCGCAACGCCGTCATTCTGGCGCACAACTATCAGGCCCCTGAAATTTTCCACACCGTCGCCGACATCACGGGTGATTCACTGGCGCTTGCGCAGCAGGCTGCACGAGTGGAAGCAAAGGTACTCGTGCAGTGTGGCGTCCACTTCATGGCCGAGACATCCAAGATCCTGTGTCCGGACAAGACCGTGCTGATTCCCGATACGGCGGCCGGTTGCTCGCTGGCGGAGTCGATCACGGCCGAAGACGTGCGGTTACTCAAGGCCAAGTATCCCGGCGTGCCAGTGGTGACCTATGTCAATACCTCGGCTGATGTGAAAGCCGAGTCCGACGTCTGCTGCACCTCGGCCAATGCGGTGCATATCGTCGAGTCTCTGGGCGTGGATCGGGTGATCTTCCTGCCTGACAAGTATCTTGGCCAGTACGTGGCTTCCAAGACCCAGGTCAAGGTCATACTCTGGGAAGGCTCCTGCGAGGTGCATGAGCGCTTCAGTGGTGAAGAATTGCGTTCGTATCGCCGCGCGCACGGCAACGTGCGCATTCTTGCGCATCCGGAATGCCCGCAGGATGTGTTGCTGGAGGCGGACTTTGTCGGGTCGACGGCGGCCATGGTCACGCATCTGGCCGAGCGCCGGCCACGTCGCGTCGTCATGATTACCGAATGCTCCATGAGCGACAACGTCGCCGTGCAGTTCCCCGATATCGAGTTCACCCGGCCCTGCAATCTCTGTCCTCATATGCGCCGCATCACCTTGCCGCGCATACACGATGCCCTGTTGCACCTGCGCCATGAAGTGCAGGTCGACGCCGCCATCGCGGCGCGTGCCCGCCAGGCGGTCGAGCGCATGCTCGCGATAGGGCGCAAGGAAGCAGCGTGAGCAGCAGCGACGACCTGGTCACTCTGTACCGCCCGACCGGGCCTGCCGAACTCGATCTGGTACGAGCCAGCGGCTATCGCCGCTGGCCGCCGCGTCTGCCCGATCAGCCGATCTTCTATCCGGTGACCAACGAGGACTATGCGATCCAGATCGCACGTGACTGGAACGTGCCAGCCAGCGGCAGCGGCTATGTCACGCGGTTCCAGGTGCGCGCCGATTTCATGCGGCGCTATCCGCTACAGACCGTCGGCGGCCGCGAGCACACCGAATGGTGGATTCCGGCCGGGGAACTTGAGCAGCTCAACGACAATATCGTTGGCGAGATCGAGGTCTTGCATGAATTCCGGCGCTGCCCTACGGGCGAAGGCGGCTAGCCGTGGCGGGTTTGCCGATTCTGTCCCGGGCGATCGTGACGTACTTTTTCCCGGCGCAAACCCACTAGAAACAAGTTTCCGATAGTGAGCTTCTTTCCATTTCCATTGCGCATCGCGGAACAGCCATGCATTTCGATCTGATCGTTGTCGGTTCCGGCATAGCCGGCCTGTCAACCGCACTTGCTGCCGCGCCGCGACGTGTTGCGCTGATCACGCGCGGCGAGCTTGCGCGCGATGGGGCAAGCCGCTGGGCGCAGGGCGGTATTGCGGCTGCGCTGGGGCCTGGCGACAGTCCGGCCGTGCATGCAAGTGACACGCTGGCTGCGGGCAACGGTCTTAACGATGCCGCGGCGGTCGAGGTGCTGACCCGCGGCGCCGCAGAGGCCGTGGAGTGGCTCAGTGCCAACGGCGCGGCGTTTGATCGCAATGCGCAGGGCTTTCTGCTGGGCCGCGAAGCCGCGCATTCGCAGCATCGCATCGTGCACGCCAACGGCGATGCAACCGGTGCGGCCGTGATGCAGGCGCTGGCCGTAACCGGGCGCACAGCGGCGCATCTGCAGATTTTCGAGCAACACGCCGTCGTTGCGCTGCGCCGCGCGGGCGAGCGTATCTGCGGTGTCGTTGCACAGGGAGCGCAGGATTTCGTCGAACTGGATGCGGCCGCGGTCGTGCTGGCGACTGGCGGCATAGGCGCACTGTACCGTCATACGACAAATCCCGAGGCGGCCGATGCGAGCGGTCTTGCGCTGGCACTTGAGGCGGGTGCGGCGTTGTCCGATATGGAATTTGTGCAATTTCACCCAACCGCGCTGCGTACGCGTGATGGCCGCAGCGGGCAATTGCCGCTGCTGACCGAAGCGCTACGCGGCGCCGGTGCGGTATTGCTCAACGGCGCTGGCAAACGGTTCATGCGTCTGCACGCGCGCGAGGCGGAACTCGCGCCGCGCGACGTCGTTGCGCGCGGCGTCTGGGCCGAACTTGAGCGCGGCGAAACAGTATGGCTGGATGCGAGCACGGCAGTTGGTGCGGATTTTCCGCAGCGTTTCCCCACCGTATTCGCCGCCTGCATGGCCGAAGGACTGGACCCGCGGCGCGAAGCCATACCCGTTGTTCCCGCGCAGCACTACCACATGGGCGGCGTGCGCGTGGACGCGGCGGCGCAGAGCAGCGTGCCGGGACTCTATGCGGTCGGCGAAGTCGCCTGTAGCGGGGTGCATGGCGCGAACCGGCTGGCCAGCAATTCGTTGCTCGAAGGACTGGTGTTCGGCCGGGCGCTGGGGCGCCGGCTTGCGGCACAGCTGCCGCCGGCGGCTACCGTGGCGGCTACCGTAGCGACGGCTCCGCCTGCGGACGATTGCGCGCAGGTCAGTGCGGCGATCTCACAGGCAGTCCGCGATCTGCTCTGGCGCGAAGTCGGCCTGGTCCGCGACGCATCGGGCTTGCGGCAAGCGCTGGCGGCGCTCGATACGTTGGCGCGTAGCGCCGGAACGCTGGCCGAGCGGCGCCGGATCGCCGTGGCCGTGCAAATTACCGCGGCGGCATTGCACCGGCATAACAGCGTAGGCGCTCACTATCGCCGCGATGCGGTACAGGCCCGCGCAGGCTGAACAGCGCCGCAATCATTGGCTTGCTGCCGTCAACGAAGCCGCTATGCCTGCGTTGCCCTGTTCCTGCCAGCAGTTGCTGGTGCACGGAGAATTCAGATGAGCAAAGCTATTGCACCGGTCCTTCTGCTCTGCGGTCTGCTGCTTGCCGGAGCCGCGTCGGCACAGACCCCAGCCGTCGACCAGCGTCAGGCCGATCAGCGCGCACGTATCAATCAAGGTGTCGCCAGCGATGAATTGACCCGGCGTGAAGCCGTGCATTTGCGCGCAGAACAGGCGCATATCCGGCAACAGGAGCGTGAGGCCAAGGCCGATGGTGTTGTCACGCGGCGTGAACGCCGTCAGCTGCAGCGTGAACTCGACCGTTCCAGTGCCCACATATACGAGCAGAAACACGATACGCAGCAGCGCCGCTGAGCATTGAAGTCGGCGGCCCCGCGGCGTTTGTCAGCGTGATGCTACAGATTGCCCGCATTTGGCCATCAGCCAATGCTAGGCTCGCACAAGTCACCGCCGCGGCGATTCCGCCGCGGCTTTTCCATTGCGAGCCCGCCCATGTCGAATGCCGTGCGTCCCACTCTGGTCATTGGCAACAAGAATTACTCGTCCTGGTCGCTGCGGCCCTGGCTGCTGCTGAAGCACCACGCGGTCGAGTTCGATGAAGTGCGCCTGCCGCTGGATACGCCGGAGTTCTACACGAGGATAGGCAATTACTCGCCGACTGCACGTGTTCCGGTGATGCATGTAGACAAGCTCGTGGTCTGGGATTCTTTGGCGATACTTGAATACACCAACGAACGCTGGCTGGATGGGGCAGGCTGGCCGCGAGACCGCGACGTCCGGGCTCATGCCCGGGCCGTCAGTGCGGAAATGCATTCCGGCTTTCAGACCCTGCGCACCCAGTGCCCCATGGACTGCGTCAAGCGCAGCACGGCGCCGGTCAGTGTGGAAGTCATGCGCGATATCGAACGCATAGGCGCGATCTGGCGTGACTGTCGCGCGCGTCATGCGGCGGCCGGCGCGTTTCTGTTTGGTGATTTCTCGATTGCCGACGCCATGTATGCGCCGGTGGCGCTGCGCATCGTGAGCTACGCTATTCCGATTGGCCCGGTGGAGCGCGGCTATGTCGATACGCTGCTGGCGCTACCGGCAATGCGTGAATGGCTGGCGGACGCGGAAGCGGAGCAGCGTGCCGCCAGGCGTGATTCGCGCTGAATCCGCTGAGGGTTCAGTGCCTCTGGCCCCGAACAGGTCTGCTTAGCCCCAGGAGTACCCCATGCTCGGTATTGGTGCCTGGAAACAGCGTATGGTCGACGCGGCGTCCGCATTGCCCGGGCGTGATCAGCCGCTGAGTCTGGTCAATCGCCACTATGTCAGCGGCGCGCCGCTGCGTGCTGAGTTCCCCGGGGCGCAGCGCGTGCAGTTCGGCATGGGCTGCTTCTGGGGCGCGGAGCGCAAGTTCTGGGGGATTCCCGGCGTGCTGACGACCGCTGTCGGGTATGCCGGCGGCTACACCCCAAATCCAACCTATGAAGAAACCTGTTCGGGCCTGACCGGGCACACCGAGGTCGTGCTTGTGGTTTATGACCCCGCTGCCGTTGCGCTGGATCTGTTGCTCAAGGTGTTCTGGGAAAATCACGATCCGACCCAGGGTATGCGTCAGGGCAACGACCGCGGCACGCAGTACCGCTCGGCAATCTATGTTGGCGAAGCGGCGCAGCTGGCCCTGGCGCAGCGTTCGCGCGAGGCCTATGCACAGGCGCTGACGGCTGCGGGGCATGCCAGTGCAATCACGACCGAGATCGCCGTCGGGGTGCCGTTCTACTATGCCGAGGATTATCACCAGCAATACCTCGCCAAGAACCCGCAGGGTTATTGCGGACTCGGTGGCACCGGTGTGAGTTGTCCTGTCGGCCTTGGCGCCGGCTAAAACCGCGATAACGCCGGTCTCCGCCCCGAAACCGACATAAATTCCGGTCCTACTACGCCTCATTCGGGCGGCGTATGGCTTGTCTGTCGCGGGATAAGCAGGAACCATTGAGCCTCAGCCTTGCCCGGGGGGTCGGGTTTCTGTCCGGCGACGGGGCGTGCTACAGGTTGTCGGGTGTCGTTACGCGGGAAGTTTGCTGGGTCGCTGGAAAGTGCAGCAAGGCTTGGGCGCCTGGCTGTGGCTATTGGTTCAGTTCTTTTCTGGGGAATCACATGGATCTGCTTCGCGCACTCGCGCGTCTACCGCTGCAGCTGCTTGTCGGGCTTTGGCGGCTGCTGGCTTTTGTGTTGCGTATGCTGGCGACGCTGCTCAGCGTCATTGTCGGTCGTGTCTCCTGGCAGGCACCGGCCTGGATGCTCGCTACCGAACGCGCCGGGCTTGCAGGCTGGGGCGCGGTGCGGCGGAATCCGGGCCGTGTCGCCCTGGTCCTGGGCACCCTGGGACTGATTGCCGGCGGCGGCTGGCTGGCCTACACGATCGACAAGGAGCGACCCAAGCCGCCGGAACCCGTTGTCGCCACGTTTGCGGCAAACGCCCCGGCGCTGACGGATTACAGCAGCGAGCCGATCACCGTGCATTCGCTGGATCTGAACTTCAGCCAGTCGGTAGCGCCGCTGGCCCTGGTCGGCAAGGATGTCACCGCCGGCATTACCCTGACGCCGGCCATTGCAGGCAAATGGAACTGGGTCAACGACCGCCTGTTGCGTTTCATGCCGGCGGGGGATTGGCCGGTAGGGCAGAAATACCAGGGGCGTTTTGACAAGAAAGTACTGTTCGCGCCGCAAGCCAATGTGCGTGCCGATGACTTTGAATTTGCGACCGCGGATTTCGTCGTCTCCCTGGTCAGCAGCGAGTTCTATCAGGATCCGCAGGATGCGCAGCTGAAGAAGGGCATAGTCAACCTGAGCTTCAGCCATCCCGTCGACACCGCCGAGTTCGAGAAACATATCGAAGTTGTGCTGCAAGGCCCCAGGAGCAAGAAGCTGCCGCAGCAGTTCGTCGTCAATTACGACAAGCTCAAGCTCAATGCCTGGGTGCATTCGGCACCGCTGTCGGCGCCGCCCAAAGACTCGACCACGCTCGACTACCGCATCACCAAAGGTGTCGTGGCGGCGGCGGGCGGCAAGGCTAGTGATGCGATCGTGGAAGCCAGCGTATCCGTGCCGGGCATGTACAGCCTTGGCGTCAGCGGGGTCGAGCCCACGCTGGTCGACAACAGCGAGTTCGAGCCCGAGCAGGTGCTGCTGGTGAATTTTTCCCATGCTGTTGGCGAAAAGCCGGCAGCGGGCGCGCTCAAGGCCTGGCTGCTGCCGCTCAACAACCCCTACGCACCGGAAGGCCAGCGCGATCAGGTCTGGAACTGGAGCAGTGGCAGCGTAGACGAACGGGTGCTCAAGAGCGCACAGGCGCTGGCGCTGGAACCGATTGCTGCGGAGCTGGATTACTCCGAACTGCAAAGCTACAAGTTCCGCGCGGATCCGGGACGCTATCTCTATGTGCGCGTAACCAAAGGGCTGGCTGCATTCGGCGGCTACCAGCTGGCGGACAATGCGAACAACGTGCTGCAGGTTCCGGAGTATCCGCGCATCCTGCGCTTCATGGCCGAAGGCTCATTGCTTTCGCTGTCGGGCGACAAGCGCGTTGCGGTCGTGTCGCGCAATGTGCCGGGCATGAAGCTCGAGATTGCACGCGTGCTGCCGGACCAGCTGCAGCATCTGGTAAGTTTCAACAATGGGACATTTGCCCAGCCCGAGCTGGGGGCCTTGTCGCGTGACAAGATCAGCGAACGCTTCGAGCAGAAGATCGCGTTCCAGGCGGATGATCCGACCAAGGCGCACTATGAAGGTGTCGACCTGTCACAGTACCTCGCCAGCGGTCGCCGCGGCGTGTTTCTGTTGCGGCTCAGCGACTACGACCCGGCCAGCGAACCCGCGCCCAAGGCGCCGGATGAGGGCGACTCTGCCGACCCTGAACTCAGCGCACCCGAAGCTTCCAGCGGCGAGGAGGGGGGCGAAGAGTACAGCGAGGAAGAGTCCTACGACGAGGGCTATGACGGCGACTATGTCGAAAGCGGCGGCGAGATCAATGACAACAAGTTCATCGTCGTCACCGATCTCGGTCTTATCGTCAAACGTTCGCTGGACGGGCGCCTGGACACCTATGTGCAGTCGATCGCGACCGGTACACCGGTCGAGGGCGCGAACATCGAGATCCTTGGCGAGAACGGCCAGCCGCTACTCAAGGCGACCAGCGACGCTACTGGCCACGCGTCGTTTGAATCAGTCGATGCGTTCACGCGCGAAAAGACCCCGGCCCTGTTCATCGTACGCAAGGGCGAGGATCTTTCGTTCCTGCCGATCAGCAAACGCGATCGCCGCCTGGACTTCTCGCGCTTTGACGTCGGTGGTATCAAGAATGCACGTAGCGCAGGCCAGCTCAGCGCCTATCTGTTTTCCGACCGCGGCTTGTATCGCCCGGGAGATACCTTCCATATCGGCATGATCGTGCGCGCGGCCGACTGGTCGCGTGATCTCAGCGGCGTGCCTTTGCAGGCGGACATACTCGATGCGCGTGGACTCAGCGTGGACAAGCGCACAGTGCGCCTCGGTGCCGCGGGTTTCGAGGAACTCGCGTTCACGACCCAGGAGACCTCGCCGACCGGCAGCTGGACGGTGAACCTGTCGCTGATCGACCAGTACAAGAATCCACAACTCATCGGCTCGACGACGGTACAGATCAAGGAATTCCTGCCCGATCGCATGAAGGCGACGGCGCATCTGTCGCAGGAAGTCGTGGAAGGCTGGATCAAGCCGGACAATCTGAGCGCACGGGTGAGTCTGCAGAACCTGTTCGGAACACCGGCGCAGGAACGCCGCGTCGAAGCGACCTTGACCTTGTCGCCGGTACTGCCGGTGTTCCGCAGCTGGCCTGAGCACACCTTCTACGATCCACAGAAAGCCAAGGAAGGCTATAGCGAACCCCTGGGCGAACAGGTCACGAATGCCGAAGGCGTGGCTGAATTCCCGCTGGATCTGGCCAAGTACGGCACGGCGAGCTATCGCCTGCATTTCCTCGCCAAGGGTTATGAGGCTGAGGGCGGGCGCAGCGTCGCCGCAGAAACCATGAGTCTGGTGTCCTCGCTCGATTACCTGATCGGGGTCAAGGTGGTCGACGACCTCGACTACGTAGCGCGCGGAGCCGAGCGCTCGGTGAATCTGGTCGCTATCGACAATACCGCCAGGCGCATTGCGGTCGAAGGACTCAAGGCCGTGCTCGTCGAGCGCCGTTATGTCTCGGTGCTGACCAAGCAGGATTCCGGCGTATACAAGTATCAGTCTCGTCTGAAGGAGGTTGTAGTCAAGGAGGAGCCGTTGAAGCTCGCAGCAGCGGGCGCCGATTTCCGCCTGGCCACCGACCAGCCGGGTGATTACGCCCTCGTGATAAAGAATGCGCGTGGCGAGACCTTGAATCAGGTCAACTACTCGGTGGCCGGCGAAGCCAATGTCACGCGCTCGCTGGAACGCAATGCGGAACTGCAGCTTGCGTTGTCGAAGAAGGATTATGCGCCGGGCGAGGAAATCGAGATCGCAGTGCGCGCGCCCTATGCCGGCGCGGGCCTGATCACGATAGAGCGCGACAAGGTCTATGCGCACCAGTGGTTCACGGCCTCGACTACGGCGTCGGTGCAGAAGATCCGCGTGCCGGCGGATTTCGAGGGCAATGGCTACGTCAACGTGCAATACGTGCGTGATCCGGCGTCGGCGGAAATTTTCATGAGTCCGTTGAGCTACGGCATAGCGCCGTTCTCGGTCAACCGTGGCGCGCGCCGCAACACGCTCGACATCGCCGCACAGGGGCTGGTCAAGCCGGGTGAGGTGCTCAAGATCAAGGTCAGGAGTGGCCAGCGTTCGCGCGTCGCGGTGTTCGCGGTCGACGAGGGCATATTGCAGGTCGCACGTTACAAGCTGGGCGATCCGCTCGATCACTTCTTCCAGAAGCGCATGCTTGAAGTGGCGACGAGCCAGATCCTCGATCAGATCCTGCCGGAATTTGCGCAGCTGACCGGTATGGCCGCTCCTGGCGGCGATGCTGACGGGCTGCTGGGCAAACACCTCAACCCGTTCAAGAGAAAGCGCAAGCCGCCGGTGGTCTGGTGGTCGGGTATCAGCGACATCGAGGGCGAGCGCGAATTCAGCTGGACACTGCCGGATGATTTCAACGGCAAGCTGCGCCTGATGGCGATTTCCGTATCGCCCGAGCGCATAGGCCGCAGCGAAAGCCAGACCACGGTACGCGGCGATTTCGTGCTGTCGCCGAATGTGCCGGCAATGGTCGCCCCGGGCGATGAGTTCGATGTCAGTGTCGGCGTTGCGAACAATCTGACCGGGGGCAACGGCAAGGAATCGAAAATCACCGTGAAGCTCGAGCCCAGCACTCAGGTCGAATCACTTGGTGCCGCCGCGCAGGAGCTGACTCTGGCTGAAATGCGTGAAGGCGTAGCGGTGTTCCGCCTGCGGGCCAAGGGTGAGCCGGGTGCGGCAAGCTTGAAGTTCGTGGCCAGCAGCGGCGACAAGTCGGCGCGGCAAAGCGTTGACCTGTCGGTGCGTCCGGCTGTGCCGTTCCGCACTGAAGTGGTGATCGGCAACCTCGCTACCGGCGACAAGGAGGTCAAGCCGCTGCGCGACATGTTCGATGCCTACGCCCAGCGCGAGGCCAATGCCTCTTATGTGCCGCTTGTGCTCGCGCGCGGCCTGTCGGCCTACCTGTCCAGCTTCCCGCATCGCTGCACCGAGCAGTTGCTGAGCGCGGCGGTGCCGGCGCTGGTGTTCGACACGAATCCGGAGTTCGGCAAGCTCGTGCGCGAACCCGGCGACAAACGTACGACGCGTCAAGCGTTTGCCGAACTGCTGGCCGTGCTGCGCTCGCGTCAGAACGATGAAGGCGGCTACGGCCTGTGGATGGCGACCCCTGAGTCGCAGCGCTATGTGTCGGTCTATGCGACGCAGTATCTGGTCGAGGCAAAAGAGCGGGGCTGGGAGGTGCCGCAGGACATGCTCGACAAGTCCAACCGTTATCTCACGGCGCTTGCTGCTGACGAGAGCGATGGTTCGCTGGCCGGGCTGCGCGAGCGCGCGTTTGCGATCTACCTGCTGACACGTCAGGGAACGGTGACGACGAACGCGCTCGCGTCCGTGCGCCAGCGCCTGCAGGAGCGTTTTGCCGACACCTGGACCCAGGACACGGCGGCGGCCTATCTGGCGGCCAGCCTCAAGCTCATGAAGCAGGAAGCCGAAGCGCTGAAGCTCATTGTCGGCCCGGAAAAAATGCTGATACGCACGAGCATAGAAAGCGGCTGGCGCTATGAGCGCTACTACGATCCGCTGGTTCGTGACGGGGCGACGCTGTACCTGCTGGCCAAGCACTTCCCGGAACGCGCCAAGGCCTTGCCGGCTGCTGGGCTGGAGAACGTGATGCGGCCGCTGTCGCGGGGGCTGTTCAATACCTTGTCCTCAGCCACCACCATTCTCGCCCTCGATGCGTACGCCAAGCAGGTCGTGTCGCTTACCGGCGACAAGCTGCATATCTTCGAGCTGGCCAAGGACGGTAGCGCCAAGGCGATTGCGAAGGCGGAAGGTCTGGTACTCAGCGCGAACTTCAGCGGCGGGGCTGCGGGTGTGCGCGTAACGAACCAGGCGGATGCGAACGCCTGGTACAGCGTTGCGCAGGGTGGTTTCGATCGCAATCCGCCGGCCCAGGAAATCAAGGAAGGTCTGGAAATCGTGCGCGAGTACACCGATGCCGACGGCAAGCGGGTTGATCAGGTCGAGCTCGGCCAGGAAATCCTGGTCAAGCTCAAGATCCGTTCGACGCGGGCTGATGGTGTTGGCGATACGGCGGTGGTCGATCTGTTGCCGGGCGGCTTTGAAGTCGTGCAGGAAATTCCCGCAGCGCCGGCACCGCAAGAAGGTGAGCCGGCGACTGAGGAAACGGCTGCTCCTGCGTGGCGCAGTACGGTCGGTCTGGCGACGTCGACCTGGGCTCCTGACTACGCCGACGTGCGTGACGATCGCGTCGTGATCTATGGCACGGCGACGCAGTCGGTGCGCGAGTTCGTCTACCGCATCAAGGCGACCAATGTCGGCAGCTTCGTGGTGCCGCCGGCGTATGCGGAATCGATGTACGAGCGCACGGTGCAGGCGCAGTCGCTGGGCGGGCGTATCAGCGTGGTCAAGCCGGACTGAAGCGAAGTACGGGCACGGCAATGCAGGCGGCTTTGCAGTGGGTGGTGCTAGCGGCGTGGCGCTGTGTGCTGCGCTGGCAGAATACCCTGGTCGCGATCGCACTGATCGCTGGCTTGCTGTGTGTGTTGAGGCTGTATCCGCATGCGCCGTTGTCGGCGCATGCGGATTCGTCGACCGCGCTCTATGGTGCCGACGGCGAATTGCTGCGCCTGACCCTGAGTCGCGACGACAAGTACCGTCAGTGGCTGCCGCTGGGGCAGATGCCGCCGGCCCTGGTTCAGGCCGTGCAGTTGCACGAGGACGCTTGGTTTCGTTGGCATCCCGGTTTCAATCCGGTCAGTCTGGTGCGTGGTGCCTGGGTCAGTTATGTGCAAGGCGGCAACCGGCAAGGTGGTTCGACCCTGACCATGCAGTTGGCCCGGCTGATGTACAAGCTCAATACGCGCAGCCCGCTGGGCAAGGCTGAGCAGGTCGCGCGTGCGGTCTGGCTGGAGCTGCGTTATTCCAAAGATGAAATTCTGGAAGCGTATCTGAACTACGCGCCCTACGGCCGCAACGTCGAAGGTGTGGCGGCGGCCAGTCTGGTGTACTTCGGCAAGCGGCCGCAGGATCTCGCCCTGCCGGAAATACTCACGCTGGCCGTGATTCCGCAGGATCCGAGCCGGCGGCTGCGCGCAGTGCAGCTGGTAGAGGGCGACGACAAGCTCAATCACGGGCTGCGTGCGGCGCGGGACAGGCTGTATGCGCGCTGGCGCGAGGTACATGCGGTCGACGCGCTCAGCGACGCGCTGATGCGCCTGCCGCTGGACCTGCGTACGCCCGCGCAGTTGCCGTTCGTTGCGCCGCATGCGGTGGAACAGGTGTTGCGGGAAGCAAGGCTTGAAGGCAAGAGCGCAGCGCGCATCGATACCACGATCGATACGGGCCTGCAGCGCACGCTGCAGCGGCAGCTGCAGGAAACCCTGCAGCGCGAACGTCTGCGCGGTATCAGTAACGCGGCTGCACTGCTGGTTGATACGCGTGACATGAGTGTGAAGGCGCTGGTCGGTTCGGCCGACTACGCCGATGCGGCGATTGCAGGCCAGGTCAACGGCACCGCGGCCAAGCGCTCGCCGGGGTCGACCTTGAAGCCCTTCATCTATGCGCTGGGCATGGATCAGGGCGTGCTGCACCCGCGCAGCGTACTGCGCGACGTGCCCAGCGCGTTTGGGCCGTTCATGCCGGAAAACTACGATGGCCGCTTCCTGGGGCCGGTGACGGCGACCGAGGCGCTGATCCGTAGCCGCAATATTCCCGCGGTCTGGGTGGCTTCCCAGCTCGCCGAGCCTAACCTCTACGAGTTTCTCCGCCGCGCGGGCATCAGCCGTATGGCGAGCGAGCGGCATTACGGCCTCGCCCTGGTACTGGGCGGCGGCGAAGTGACCATGCAGGAGCTGGCGGCCCTGTACGCGATGCTGGCCAACCGCGGCGTGCTCAAGCCGCTGCGCCTGCGTCGCGACGAGGTGTCCGGCGACGGCGTGCGGCTGCTCAGCGATGCGGCGAGTTTCATGACCCTGGACATGCTGCGGCAGAACCCGCGTCCGGACGAAGCGACCACGGCGACGCCGGCGCGGCTGCCGATCTATTGGAAAACCGGCACGTCCTGGGGATTTCGTGATGCATGGACGGCGGGCATCTTCGGGCCCTACGTGCTCATCGTCTGGATGGGCAACTTCGACGGCGCCGGCAACCCGGCGCTGATCGGCGTGGAGACGGCGGCCCCGCTGTTCTTTCGCATCGCCGACGCGATACTGGCGCATGACCGCTCCCTGACGGAACCCGCCTGGACCGTGCCCGAAACGGTGCGCAAAGTGGAAGTTTGTCTCGCCAGCGGCGATCTGCCGAACGCCTGGTGCCCGCAGCGGGGCATGACCTGGTTCATACCCGGCAGGTCGCCGATCCGCGTGAGCAGCGTGCACCGGCCGGTCGTGATCGATGTGCGCACCGGGCGGGCAGCCTGTCCGCCCTATGATCCGGCCACGACGCGGTCGGAGGTTTATGAATTCTGGCCTTCGGATCTGGCGCAGGTATTTGCCCAGGCCGGTATTCCCCGGCGCAAGCCGCCGACCGACGCAGACTGTGGTCTGCGCGGCAGCGGTGATCCTCCGCGGATAACCTCGCCCGTACGCGGTGCGGCCTATACCGTGCGGGCACGATCCGGCAACAGCGCGAACGATGGCCAGATTGCTTTCAATGCGACCGTCGATGCGGGTGTGCGTGAGGTCTACTGGTTTGTCGACGACGGCTACGTCGGCGTGGCACCCGCAGGCCAGACCCTGTTCTGGCGGCCGTCATCCGCCGGTGCGCATGTGGCGCGGGTGGTCGACGATCATGGCCGTAGTGAGAGCCGCGAGCTGCGCGTAGTGGCCGCGGATTGAAGCGGGTTCGGAGCGCTGCGCAGGTCGCGCCTACTGCCATTCGTACTGCCAGCGCAATTCTATGCGGCGTGGATCACCGAGACGGTAGCGCGTTTCCTGACGGCGGACGTTGTAGCGGAAGTCGACCCGGTCGAGGTAAAGCTCGTCGGTCGCGTTGGCGATGGTGAGCGAGAAGTCGGCTGCGTCGAGGCGATAGCCCAGACGCAGGTCGGCCAAACTGTAGGCGGGGCGGCGATTGCCCGGGTTGATATCCAGCGCCGTTTCCGCTTCTGCCGCGTGATACGCGTCCAGCGTGCCATACCAGCCTTGTTCGGCGCCGTAGCGCAGGCCGGCCAGCACGGTGTACTTCGGCGCGCCGGGCAGGCGCGGCGACGGATTCTCGTTGTAGTAGCGATAGTAGTCGTAGCGGGCGTCGAGCAGACCCAGGCCGAGTGTGGCGCGCCAGCGTTCGCCCAGCCGTGCATCGAGTTCAAACTCGGCGCCATGGACGCGCCCACGTGCACCTATGCTATTTGTCGCAAGGTGGAAACGTTCGCGAATCAGCGTACGGAACACGGCCAGGCGTGCTTTGAGGCGTTCGTCAAACCAGTTCGCCTGCCAGGTGAGCTGACTGGAGTCGTCACGCTCAGGTTTCTGCGTGTATTCGGGACGCGTTCCTGCGCTGCGGATGCCGCGGCCGTGACTCAGGCTCAGGCGGTTGTTGTCGTTGATGTCCCAGTTGCCGACCAGAAACGGCACCGGTGTGCTGGTGTCGGCGCGACCACCCTCGGTGTACTCCAATTGGGACGCACGGGTTGCGCAGGCGCCAGGCCGCGGCGTAATGCCCGCGCCGATGGTGCAGCTGATGCTGATGTAACGCTGCTGGACCTTTTCCTCCACCTGGCGCAGGCCGATGCCGGCGCTGAGGCGATCACCCCAGTGGTGGCCCAGCCAGAGCCAGCCGCTGCGCGTGCGGAAGTCGAGGTCCTCGCGGTTGTCGGCGACCCGGCGGAAACCGCTGATCCAGAGGGTGTCCGTGTCGGCAAAGGAGACCGCGCTGAACTCGACGCCAGCGGCCATTTCCCAATCGCCGGGCGTGTAGCGCCCGCTCAGGCCTACCGCCCGGCGCCGTTCGTTGTTGAGGTCGCCGCTGGGGCCGAAGCCGGAGCCCAGCCACAGCCCTTCCTGACGCGCGAACGTGCTGTTGGCGCTCAGCCGCAGGTTCCAGTCGTCGCGGCCGTACTGTAGGTTCAGTGCCGCGCCGAGCGCGCGAGCCTGGGTACGCCCTGCTTCGCGCGCATAACTCCGGCGCTCCCTCGCCAGTGGAAAAGGAAATTGTCCGGCGGCGATGTAGAGCGCCGGATCGTCACCCGACACCGCCAGCAGCGCGAATTCCAGGCTGAAACCCGGCAACCACTCAGGTACTGCATTCAGCTTGGCATACAGATTGTCGACAACCCGGTAGTCACGGTTGGCTTCCGGCACATAGACCTCGTGCACGTATTCGGCCAGCACGCGGCGTTCCAGCGCCAGGCGCATGCCGCTCTCGCTGTCACCAAAACGCGTGGAGCCGGTAATCGAGCCGCGCATGGCCGTGTCGTTGCCCAGGCCCGCGCTTGCCCGCAGGCTGGGCGAGTCGGTCGGGGCTGCGGTGTAGAGGTCGAGCGCGCCGGCGGTCGCGTTGCCGCCGCGCTCGAAGCTGCGCGGGCCGCGTTGCAACTCCAGGCCGGCCAGTCCCTCTACCGGCACCATATCGCCTTCGATCAGGCTGCTGCCAAGATCTATCCCATCCAGGCGTACGCTGAGGCCACTGAACGGATCGAGATCGCGCTCCTGACCGCGAATCGCGAGACTGGCGCCGCTGGCATATACATTGGGCGCGTAGCGTGCGATCTGGGCGAGGCTCAGCAGTGGGGCCGCCGACAGTCGCTCACGTTCAACCCGGGTGATGCTCATGGCCTCGTGCGCCATGCTGGTGACCGGCGGCGTCGCCGCCGTCACCGGAGCGAGAGAAGGCAACGGCGTGTCTTCTATCGTCAGCGCTGACAGATCGACACGCTCGCCAGGCAAGGCCTGAATTACTTCGATGGCGCCGTCATCACGCCGGCGCCAGGTCAGGCCGGCCGGTACCAGGAGCTGGTCCAGCGCCTGTGGCAAGGTGGCGTGCACACTGCGACCCGTACAGGCCGCCGCAGCGACGCGCTCGGAACGATCAACGATAGCAACGCGGGCGGCAAGGGCAATCTGTTCAAGACAGCCGAGCAACGGTCCCGCTTCGAGTTCCAAGGTGTAGACCGGTTCTGCCGCCGTGCCCGCAGCGTGCAGACCGATGGGTACAACGGCGGTCAGCAGGCCGGCTAGGCCCAGGCGGACTGGCCTCATCGCATGATGTAGGCGACGCGCGGAATATGCCGCACGCTCAGCTGTGAAGTCTGGGCCAGCGTGTGCAAGGCGGCCGCCGGATTATCGAGCGGTAGCGTGGCCGTGATCGGCAGGTTGGCGCGCGCGCTGTCGGTCAGCACGATGCGTTCCGGCAGATAGCGGTCCAGTTCGGCCAGCACCTGGGCCAGAGGCATCTGCTCGACGCTGAGCACGCCGCGGGTCCAGCCATCGTTGGATACCAGCGCGCCGACGCGCGCGGCGAGTTCGCCGTCGCTGACGAAAGCTTGCTGGCCAGCGGTCAGGTCAACCGGTGCAGCACTGCCGGTGGTGACGCGGACTATGCCCTCGTGCACGCTGACCTCCGTGCCGGTTGCATTGTGATCGACCACGAATCGGGTGCCGACGGCCATCGCGTCGACGCGGCCGGCCTGCACATGCAACGGGCGGGTGGAATCTTTGGCGACGGCGATGGCGAGACGACCGCGCAGCAGTTCGATATCGCGCCGGTTGCTGCCGAGGCGCACGCGCACGGCGCTGTCTGTGTCCAGCTCAAGTACCGAGCCATCGGCCAGCGTCTGCGACTGCGGCTTGCCGATGTCGGTATACAGATCGCTGTTCCAGTTCTGCCAGCTCGGCGCCAGGCGTGGGCCGACCAGCAGCGCAAACACCAGCAGCAGCGGCGTACCAGCCGCCATGCCCCAGCGCAACCAGGTGCGGGTTGCCGCCTTGGTCTGCGGTGCGCGCCTGACGATGGAGTTAGCGGCAGCGGCCGTCTGTTCCAGCGCAAAAGCCGCCGCGCAGATATCCGCATACGCCAGGCGATGCTGAGAACTCTGCGCAAGCCATTGATCCAGCGCGCGACTTTCATCGGCCGACAGATCCCGGCCGCTGGCGATGGCGTGCCAGCGGGCGGCTTGTTGCAGCAGCGATTCGGTCGATTTCATGAGCATGTCTCCCGCTTAGACGCGCGAGTGGGGATTTGCCCCCAACAGGGAAAACGAGGGCAGAAACCGGAACGGCGGAAACACGAGGGGTTCATTGGCGGCGCCTCTCGCCTAAGGCTGCCCCGAGCTGGGCCAGTGCCCGGGTCAGGTGGTTTTCTACGGTCTTTGGCTGCAGGTTGAGGCGGTTCGCAATTTCTTTCTGTGTATGGCCATGGATGCGGGCGAGCATAAGCACATCGCGCGCGCGCGGCGTCAAGGTGTTCAGTGCGGCGTTGACACGGGCCACGTCTTCCTGCACGGCAGCCATGTGATCTGCGCCAGGCGCATAACCACTGTCGTCGAAGTCGCCTTCGGCCGCATGGGCGTCACTCACGATGCGCCGGCGCAGTTGGTCGCGGGCGAGATTGGTCGCGACATGGAACAGGAAGGCGCGCGGCTTCTCCAGGGGTTCGCGCTTGCTTTGGGCAATCAGCCGCATGCCGGCCTCCTGGGCCAGATCCTCGGCCTGCCCATGGTCGGCGCAAAGCCGGCGCAGGTAGGCGACCAGCTCGCTGTAGCAGCTTGCATAGAGTTCGGCGACGGCCTGAGCTTTCGCATCGGGTGCGACCCGCGGTGAAATGGAATTCATGCTCGCCAGCAGCCGCCGGCAGCAAGGGAGTGCGGGCTGTGGCGGTGCGACCGGAACTGCGCAGGCATGATCGGCGGCATCAGATGCTCAGGCGGTAGATGATGGGCAGACGTAGTTCGAGCTGGCGTGCTCCGCCAGTGAAGAATGCGGACATCGGCACCGGTGATGCGCGGCGCAGCAGATCCAGCGCCGCCTTGTCGAGTATGTCGTGGCCAGAACTATGGGCGATGCGCTGATCGACCAGACGGCCGTCGGGCATCAGTACAACGACAACCTCAACCGTACCCTGCAGCCGCGCGCGCCGGGCAGGCCCAGGATAGCGGCGATGCTGGGCCAGCCATTCCAGCACCCGCACGGTGGCCGTGTTGACCAGCGGATCCTCGGGCGGCGTGACGACGTCTGTGCCGATCTCGGACAGATCAGGTTGCGCTGGTGACGCCTGAGTAGCCGATTCGCGCTCAGGCAAAGCCACCAGGGCAGGCGGAACGGTCGGCGCTATGGCGGTCTTGGCCGGCTCGGGTGGGTGCGGCGCGGGCAGCGCCGCCGGTCTGCGCTGCGGCACGGGGGCCGTGGCGACGTTGGTTGGTGCCGCGGCTGGCTGATCAGCTTGAGCTGCCGGTGTGGCTTCAACCCCGCCGGCGCGGAGCCGGATCTGCAGTACCGGTCGTTCCGGGACGGGGGTCGATTCGGTTGACCACCGCCATAACACGGCGCCGGCTAGGCCGTGCAGGGTCAGCGACAGCAGCAGCGCAAACAGTGCGGAGCGGCGTGACGCGGGGGCGTCGGGAATGACAACATCGCTGTCCTGCTCCGGGCCTGCCAGCGGCGCAATCGACGCAGCCTCTGCTGGTGCGAGCAGCAGGAAGGGGGCGGAGTTGGCGGGCGAACTCGGCATCGCTGAATTGGACGGGAACAGGATTGGCGGCGGATATTAGCCACGTTAGCGTGAAAAGGCATGCGGCACGATACAAAGAAAAGTCACTTGGGGGGATTTGGCGTCTGCTGCGTCTAACCCGAGTGAATGGGCAACCTGGGACCGCCGTAGCTGAATTCGGCGGCTGTAAATAGGGCGACAAGTCATGACCAACCTGATCACAACGTATGGCCGCTGGATTCGCCGGCTCGGAGCGCTGGCCGCGCTGGGGCTTTGTGCGTCGACCTGCGGTGCTGTGCGTCTCGATCCCGATGGCATGGGGCAGGTACTGCTCTATCCGTACTACACGGTGCGTGCCGGCAATCAGACGATTTACAGCGTGACCAACCATACGGACCGACACAAGGTGGTGCAGGTCATCATGAGCGAGGGGCGCAATGGCCGCGCGGCCATCGGGTTCAACGTGCTGCTCTCGCCCTATGACAGCTGGTCGGCGACGGTGTTTTATCGGGAGGAAGGGGACCCCGCGATGCTGCTCCCGGGAGACCCGTCCTGTACCTATCCGAAGATCGACTCGTATGCCTTGCCGGACGGACGCCAGTACGTGCGCCTTTTTGAGTTCGACTATACCGGGTCGCGGCGAGATGCCGGGCCGACCCGATCTGATCGCACGTACGAGGGCTACATCGCCATCTATGAACTCGCGACCATCGTTCCCGAGACCCCGCCGGCGGTGGCCATGGCGCCCGGCAGCAACGGCGTGCCGGCCGATTGCAACAGCATCCATGCGGCCTATGAAGGGGGCTACTGGCAGCAGGATCGCAAGACCTATCTGACCAACCCTACCGGTGGTCTAAGTGGCGAAGCGATGGTGCTTAACGTTGCGGCTGGCACCGTGATGGCCTATCAGGCCACCGCATTGGCTGACTTTCGTGTGGATCCGGCCGACCTGCCGCAGGGGAGTCGCGCATCGGTAGTCAAGCATGTAATGCCCAGCGACGGGCTGGTCGGGCTCAGCGACGCGCTCAGCGATCCGGCGACCGGTTTTGCCAACGCCGTGATTGATTTGCCCAACAGGAGGCAGGAGCTGACTTATCCGCGCGAGCGCGCGATCGATGCGGTCAGCGCCGTGCTCGCGGCAGATGCGGTCAATGTCAGCTATGTCAACGATGCCAGCATAGGCGGAACCACGGATTGGGTCGTCACTTTCCCGACGCGCCGTTATTACACCGACAGCGCCATCGTAGGCAGTACGCCGATCAAGCCGTTTACCAGCGTCTATCCGGGTGCGGGGGGCAGCGAGAACACGGCGGCGATGCCGGTGTCGTATTCGCTGCGTGACCGTGATGGTCGCAGTGTGCTCGTTGCCGGAGGATTGACCCCGGTCGTTGATCTGCGCTTTACCACGCAAGTGATCACGGTAGCTCCCAGCGTCAACATCGTCTCGCAGGTTGGACGTCCACTGGGATCGGTGCTGGGCGCACGGCTTGCACCGGTGTCGGGTACTGCGCGCCGCGATGGTGGCTGGATGTCGCTTGATTTTCTGCGTTATCAGGACGGAGCGACGGCCGCCAACCGCAGCATGCGTCCAGCCGAAGACGGCACGGTGATGCTGGGCCTGCCCGCGATAGGTTTCGCTGCTGTCAATTATGTCAATGCGGCTGCGGGACCAGGCGTGCTGGCGAACTACAGCATGGCCAATCCGCAGCGGCGCACCCAGGACTGCCGTCGCAACACGATATCGTGCAAATGACCTGCGTCTGCCCCGCATGTCGTAGGTGGTATCGCACTAGCTGATTACTCGCGCCAGGGAATGGCGCCCCCGTAGAGGTTGGGAAAGATTCGTGCGCGCCACGGATACGGCGTTCTGTTGCCCGAATTTCCCCTTGCTCCGCTTGTCGTCGAACCGAATAGCTGAAGGAATTAGCGCCATGCATCTAGCCCCCGATCTGCACCGAGTCATGAATGCCGGTCGCCGCCCGCGTCTGCAGCGCGTCGCAGCGTATCGCCGGCTTGGATATCGCGTCGTCGTCGAAGGCACGCCGACCACGCCGCTGCGCTGGAAAGTGTTCCGGCCCTGGCTGCGCACCGTGTCCGCGTCGGGCATCGTCGCCACGCGCGAAGCTGCGATTGAAGCGGCCAATGCATGGATTCGGCACGATGTGGAAGCTGCGCGCATCGCTGCCGCGGCGACGGCATTGGCACACTGAGTCGGCAGCGTCAGGCGGATACTGCTGACGTTGCATGGTCGATCTGTACGTCGACCGATTGCTGCGGCGTGTGGCCGGCGGAAATCAAAGAAACCAGCAGTCAACTACAAGAGCCTCGCTGCGGACACCTGTTCGGAGTGTTCGTGGGGACAACAGAGGTCGCAGGCCTTGATTCAAAACCCGGCATGGGTCACGTGGTTCCAGGCAGCATATTTCCACCGTGTGGCGCGTGAATTTCTTGGGGTGCTTCGGGCCAGCATGGATCGCCTGACTCCGACGCGTCGCATTGGCTGCCGTGCTGCGAAATTGCCGGGGAGGTGCAGCCTGTAGCGCGGTGTACATCGATAGCAGTTGGCACTGCCAGCGCATAAAAAAAGCCACCGCCTTGCAGCGGTGGCTTTTCGGTCAGGGAGCGGCGCGGCTGGATCGGCCGCGACCGCTTTGATCAGTTGCAGATATCGATACGGACGTTATCGATTTCCATGCCGTTCGGTGCTGCGGCGGCAGTGTTGCTGTCGCTGCTGGCGCGGAAACGCAGCTGTATCGTCTGGCCGGCCATATCGTCCAGGTCAACGATGGAGCGTTTCGCTGCGGTGCCGGCGGCCTGATGGCACCAGCCCTGACGCCCCGCCAGTGGTGCGCCGGACGAGATCGTGCCGTCGTAGGAGTCCGTAAAGAAGCGGCCTGCGAGCAGCTGGGTGAAGCTGCCGGCGCCGATCTTTGCTTCCAGCGAGCCTGCATCCCAGCAGCCGGTAGCGCCGTCGGTTTCAAAGCTGTGGTAGTTGTCGTAGGACAGGATCACAGCCTGGGCGGCTGGAATCGCGATGCTCGGCGACAGCACCGATCGATCGCTGGTGAC
Source organism: Rhodanobacteraceae bacterium (assembly GCA_016790075.1). Lineage (GTDB taxonomy): Bacteria > Pseudomonadota > Gammaproteobacteria > Xanthomonadales > Rhodanobacteraceae > Tahibacter. The sequence goes on from JAEUPP010000043.1 coordinate 103,210, forward strand.
CGTGTTGTTCGGCACTTTCCAGACGTTGCCGGTGAAACCGGTTGTGCCTGCGATCGGCGTGCCCGACGACCAGGCCGTGCCACCGGCATCACCCGGTGCGCCGGCAGTCCAGGCCGGTTCAGCACCGCCCTCGAAGCCGTAGGTCACGACATTGCTGAGCGTGGTGCCGGTTGGGCAGGTGCCCGGTGTTCCGGTGGTGAACGAGAACACGCTGGAGTTCGCGCCGTTGCCGCAGTAGTTGGTCGCCCGCACGCGCCAGAAATACTGAGTGGTCGAGGCCAGCGTGGTATCGACTGTCCAGTTGTTCGTGGTCACGGTGCTGGATGCAACGATGTTCGTGAAGCCCGCGTCGGTGGCCACTTCGACCCGATACGACAGCGCACCCGACACAGCCGACCAGGTCAGCAGCGGACGTACCTTGACGCCCGTCGCGCCGAGGGCGGGGGCGGTCAGCGTGGATGCTGCCGGTGGCAGTGCAGAGACGCCGAGCTCCAGATTGAGTGAGCTTGAGCTTGCGCCGCCGGTGCCGCTGACGTTGATCAGGTATTCGCCGGTTGCCGCGCCACGACCGCCAACTAGGGTGAACAGGCTGGAACCTGGCGTGGGGTTGATCGGATTGAGCGAGAAGCTCGGTGTGGTGCCGCCCGGCATGCCGGTCGGGGTCAAGGTGACCGACGCATTGAAGCCGCCGACGGTGCCGGCGAGCAGATCCCAGGACGGATCCGGACCAGGATTCGCACCACACACTTCAATCCGGCGCGGGGTCTGGCTCACGAGCTTGAAGGCGGGCAGGCCGCATTCGTTGAACCTGAAGCTGCAGATGCGGGTGGACCACTGGTTCGTGCTCGTGGTCGGGTAGTACTCACCCGTGAACCAGAAGGTGCAATCGTCCGTCGGATCGACACTCATCGAGGTGTAGTCGCCCCAGCGGCCGCGGCCGCTGAACGATCCGGTCTGCGACCCCGTCGTCGCCGGCGTGCAGGCCTGTTCGTCACGCAGCGTGCCGTCAGGATCAGTCAGAGTGCGGCCGTTGATCATCAGGCGTGGATTGATGGCCGCCGACGATACGTTGTAGCCGACACCGATATTGCCGCCCTTGTCGATGGCGATACCACCCATCCAGCGCGTGTTGGTATCCGGGGTGTAGACGCCTTCATCGACAATGGCGCGCTGCAGCGGTGCGTTCGCCGAGGCCTGGTAACCGTCATTGAAGATGTTGTCGAAGCGCTGGTTGACCTGAGAAAGATCGAAGTGAGTCCAGCGTATGCCGCCCTGGTTGCTGGGGCCGAGTACGCCATGGTTCACGACCAGTGAGAGGCGAGTCGGCGAGCCGGCTGGGAACACACGGGCTGCGGCACGGTACATGATGTGCGTGCCGAAGGCGTCCAGTGGTACCGAGGAACCGAGTTGCGGCACGGTTGAGTAATTCGGCACAAATGGCGTTTCGGAGGCGATGCGCTGCGGCGTGCTGCTCAGGGTTGTGCTTGCCGGAGTCGTCCAGTTGATGCACATGTCCCAGAACAAATATTCCGAGGTTGCAGCATCAAAGTGGATGAACGGGGCGCAACTGCCCGGTTTCGCGTGCAACGTGCCATCCAGATGTACCGGCTCTGCGCCGTAGGCATCAATACCGGGGAAACGCACGATACCAACCTGAGCCGCCGGTGCGCCGGCCAGCATCTTGTCGCGCTCGACGGCGATATAAGCGGCGCCGAGGAAGGCCTGGGTCGCGTTGTTGAATTCGTGGGTGACGATGGTGTACGCGTTCTGCCGGCCAGTTTCGTCAGTCCAGACGCCGATATGCGGATAGTCGCCGAACACCTGCACCGGTGTGGTCGGCCAGACGAATTCATAGCGGTAGTAAGTGCCGAGCGGGTCGGACGTGGTCGAGATCGCGAAGCACTGGCTGGAGTTCGCGCCTGTCGTGAACTGCGACATGACCCAGCGCTGTGCGCGATCGTCCCAGATCGCCAGCGGATCGCCCGAGTTCGTGGTCTGGCATTTGCCGCCGAAGCCCGCGAAGAAGGAGTTGCCGGCGGTGGGGCCATTGATGCGTGCGCCGGTGGACTTGTTGAAAATCGCCCAGCTCGTATTGATCCACTGGATGAAATGCGTAGGGCTTACATCGCCGTTGGTATCCGGTGGTACGCCGCCGCCGCCCACACCAAGGGAAAGGCCATCGGCTGCCACTATGGTCGAGGGCGCCGGAGTACCGCTAGGCGAGGTCTGCGTGTTGCGCGCGCTCAGGCTGCGCATGAACTCGCCCATGTAGGCCTGGCTGGGCTTGACGAACTGGTTCGGGACTACGTAGACGTCCTGGCCGTCGGCGCCTACACGCGGCGCAGGATAGGCGGCAATAATGTCGCGCATAGGCGGGGAAACGTCGGAACGGACCGCGTGACCGACTACCACGCCGCCCGCAGCATTAACTGCCGGCGAAACTAATGTGGCGAAACCGGTCGCGACAGCCAAAACAAGGCCGTGACGAAGAAACATTGCATACCCCCCAAGGGTGTTAAGACCTGAAGCTGACCAACAGCCAGCCTTGCGGATGATGCATCAATAGATGCCGCATGTCTCGAACAGGCGTTCTTCCGGCACGGAACCTGAGGGGTATTTTGTTGTCGCGCAGCGTGTGAATATGGTTGCGTTCGATATGTCCTAGCGGGACATCAGTGCCGCGCGGCGCTTATGGTCAAGCAGGAATTCGCGGGTGCCGGCAGGCAGCAGCGATAGCGACAATGCCTGTTCGAGCGCGGGCAGTTCCCGTGCCGGATGCTGCCGGCGCAAGGCAAGCAGCGCCATTTCGGCCAGTGCCGCATTGTCGCCGCCGAGCCAGCGCTCGAGGACGGGTGCGCTGGTCGCAATGCGGTCGCGCTCGGCGAGTTCGAAAGCGAAGCGAACGAGGCTCGCATTGCCCTCGCTGTCCTGCACCTGTACCGGCGTCGTCGCGAGAACGGTCAGGGCGACGTCTTTCCAGCCGCTCTTGCCGAACAGGTCTGGCTGCGAAACGGCAGCGTGTAGCAGCCTTGCTCGTGCGTTGGTGTTTGCATCGGGATTGGCAGCAAAGCGCAGCAGCGCCTTGCGCGCGCGTGCATCCAGCGCTTCGGCCAACTGCGGCCGCAGCACGATTTCCGACAGGGCGAAGTTCTGTCTTTGCGGATCGTGGGCTTGCAGTAACGCGAGCAGTTGCGGCAGGCGCTTGCGTGCCGCTGCAGGGTCGGTATCGGGTTGCCAGGCGAAGATGGCGCGATTTTCGGCGTTGTCGCGCAGCAGTGCGGGCTCCAGGCCAGGGATTACCAGCAACTGGGCGCCCAGCCGCGATACCTGTATCTGTTCGGCCTCGCGCCGGAACAGGCTGTAGGCGATCAGATAGCGTTCACCCGGCAGTACGATACGGCGCAAGCTTGCCGGGACAGCGAGGTCGATAAGTTCCGGTATTTCTGCGTCGCCACCCAGTTTCTCTATGCGGCGAAAGACCATGCGCCCTTCGACGCCGGCTTCGGCGAACTCGACGGCGGCGACGCTGGTAGTGGCTTCGAGCAGCACGGCGCCGGGTGGTTTGATTTTCGCGCCGAATGCGTTGGTGGCCGAGAGTGGCAGCAGGCCGAACGACAGCAGGACGAGCAGGCTCAGTTGAATGGTGCGCATGGGGGTGTTCCGGACAGGTCGCTGCAGCATAGCAGTGCGCAGTGCCGCACTGCGGTCGGCCGGTGCCGGCGACGGAAGGCAGCGACACAGGGTATCGCCGACATAATATGTCTTGACATGTTATGTCGGCGGGTCGTAGCGTTCGATCCCGCGTATACCCCAGGTGCGTCCCGGAGGAGGGGCTATGGCAAGCCGGCGTCGACTGACCAGCCTGATCAAGGCCGCCGTGCCGCTGTTGCGGCGCCAGATCCTGGTTGAGGTCATCGATGTCGTACCGATTGCCGGTGACGTTCCCGTCATCGAGATCGCATTTCCAGGCAGTGAACGCCTGCCTATCTATGTCACCGATGCGGGCAGCCAGCTGCTCTGTATCAGCTATCTCTGGCGCGACGCCGATGTGAAGCCGCGGCTGCGCGCCAAACTCCTGGAGACGCTGCTGGATCTGAATCCCAGCGTCCCGCTTTCGGCGTTCGGCCGCATAGGTGAGCATTTCGTGCTGGTCGGCGCCCTGAATCCTGCGGCTTCGGCTGCGGACATGGCGCTGGAGCTCGCCACGCTTGGCGACAACGGCCGCGACGCACTCGGCGCGCTTGCCGAATTCCTGGTCTGAGGTGCGTGATGGCCTGGTGGAATGACATCCGCAACATGCTCAAGCAGGAGCTTGGCGCTACCGCGGCGGCTGGCGCGGATCTGCCCGAGCCGTCCGAACCCCTGCGTCAGGCGCAACGACTGCTGCAGCGTACCGCGCGCGAGCTCGCCCAGGCGCGCGCCCGCGCGGATGAAGTCCGGCGGCGGCTGGTGCGTGCACAAGCCAGGCTCGAGGCGCTCACGCGGGCCCCGCAATCACATCCGCGTTACCGCGAGCGGCTGATCGAACTCGCCCGCGCGATCGCGCGCGACACTGATCTTGCCGGCAGCTTCCAGGCGCACCTGAGCCAGCTCGATCTGCTGCACGATCAGGTCAACCGTCAGTTGCGCGAACTCGACCATGACGTGTCGATGGCACGCACGGCCAGCGTGATCGGCCAGGCTACTCAGGCAGTGGTGCAAGCCGCGCCGCGCCGCGCCACAGCAGCAAAACGCGTACCGGCAGCCGGGCCGAAAACGACTGCGCGCACCTCGCCCAGGACTACCGCCGGCCAGTCGCCCGTCAAACCCGTATTTCGCCGCGCTCGCGCGCCGCGCGTGATCGAAACACTGCAGCAGCTACCGCGGCAGCGGCCGGGACCGGACGCGCATGAAGACTGAGTTGCCAAGCCGCTGGCGATCATCACAACCGGCGCTGCGTGCGGTGCAGGTCGCGTTTGACGTTTCCGAAGCGGTACTACAGGCGATCCGCGCTGCAGCTTACGAGGCGAATCTGTCGAACTCCGATCAGGTACGTGTGGTGTTAGGCCTGCCGTTGCTGCGCCAGGCCAAGCGTCCGCGTCTTACGGTCAGCCTGAGCGAGGACGACTACCGGCTGCTGGGGCTGCGCTACGAACTTGAGCCGAACGATCATCTCGCGATCAAGGAGCGTGTTGGTGCCGCACTGGTTGCATTCGCTGAAAAAAGGCATAAGTCGCGAACTGGAAAAAGGAGTTCAAAGCCGTGAGCTTCCTCGCTCTGCTGACGAGTTATCCGGGTCTGCTGCCAAGCATTCTCATCGGTGTGCTGCTGGTGTTCTGGCTGCTGACCATCGTTGGCCTGCTCGACCTGGACAACTTTGGCCCCGACTGGCTCGGCGGCAGCGACGATGCCGACGTCGATGGCCTGCCGGAAATGCTGCTCACCCTCGGCCTGGACCGGCTGCCGTTCTCCATCGTCATCAGCGGGGTCGCGTTCTACTGGTGGCTGCTGACGATGCTGGCCGCAGCGCTGCTGCTGCCTATCCTGCCGTTGCCGGTCTGGCTGAGCGGGACACTGGTCCTGCTGGTAGCACTGGTTGCCGCGGTGCTGCTGGCTTCGGTATCGCTGCGGCCGCTGAAACCCGTGTTCATCGTGCAGGAAAATGTGACGCGTGAATCCGCGATCGGGCGCCGCTGCCGCATTCTGACCCTGAGTGTGGAAGACAACTTTGGTCAGGCCGAAGTCGAGATGGGCAGCGGCACACGGCTGACGCTGCAGGTTTACGCCGCGCAGCCCAACCGCCTCGCGCGCGACTCGGCGGCCGTCGTGCTCGAATTCGACCCGCAGCGCAAACGCTATCTTGTAGCCGAACTGGAATCCGTCTGAAGCCCAGGAAACCTGCGCTGAACTGGAGCGATCCCTAGAAAACTTCCGGTGCCGGACAGCGGCGCCACCATACCCGCACCGTCGCCTCGTGTAGCGACGATGTGCAAAACGCAATGCACGTTTTCCACTTTGCAGCGGAGCGTCACCATGGATATCGCCTTCACTACCTTGCTTGCCGCTATCGGCATTCTGGTCGTGTTTCTGCTTGGCTTCATGGCCATAGTGGCCAAGTTCTACCAGAAGGTCGACCAGGGCCACGCCATGATCGTCAACACCATGCGTGCCGAGCCTGACGTCACATTCACCGGTCGGCTGGTGATTCCCATCCTGCACCGGCGTGAAGTCATGGACATCTCGCTCAAGACCATCGAGATCGAACGCATGGGCAAGGAAGGCCTGATCTGCAAGGACAACATGCGGGCTGACATCAAGGTCAAGTTCTTCGTGCGCGTGAACAAGACGCGCGAGGACGTGCTCCGCGTGGCGCAGGGCATAGGCTGCGAGCGTGCAAGCAACCAGGCCACGCTCGAAGATCTGTTCAGCGCAAAATTCTCCGAAGCCCTGAAGACGGTCGGCAAGAACATGGACTTCGTCGATCTGTACGAAGCGCGCGACCGCTTCCGTGACCAGATCGTGCGCCAGATCGGTGACGAGCTGTCGGGCTATGTGCTCGAGGATGCCGCCATCGACTATCTCGAACAGACGCCTCTGGAGAAGCTGGACCCACACAATATTCTTGATGCGCAGGGCATCAAGAAGATTACCGAGCTCACCGCCGAGCAGAACATCTTCACCAACGAGCTGCGCCGCAACGAGGAAATGCGCATCAAGAAGAAGGACGTGGAAACCGCCGAGGCCGTGCTTGAGCTTGAGCGCCAGAAAGCACATGCGGAGGCGAATCAGCAGCGGGAAATAGTGATCACCAAGGCGCGCGAGGAAGCTGAAGCCGCCAAGGTCGTGGCAGAGGAACGCGCCAAGTCTGAATCGGCACGCCTGCTGGCTGAGCAGCAGATCCTGGTACAGACCGAAAACATGAAACGCGAGGCCGAGGTCGCTGGGAAGAACCGTGAGCGCGCTGTTGCGATCGAGCAGGAAAAAGTAACCCGGGCACGTGAACTGGAAACGGTTGATCGCGAACGCGAAGTGACTCTGCAGCGCATCGAGAAGGAAAAGGCGGTCGAAGTGCAGAAAAAGGCGATTGCCGATGTGATTCGCGAGCGCATCGTGGTCGAGCGCACCGTCGCCGAGCAGGAGGAAGAGATCAAGAACCTGCGTGCCCTGTCGGAAGCGGACCGCACGAAGAAGTCGACCATCGTGCTGGCCGAAGGCCAGGCCGAAGAAAAATTCATCACCGAAGTGAAAGTCGCCCTGGCCGACGAGCAGCGTGCCAAGCACAAGGCGGCGGAGGAGCTCACCTTGGCCGAGGCGCGGCTGGCCATCGCGAGCAAGACCGCTGAAGGCCGCAAGCGTGAAGCCGAAGGCATGGAAGCCGTCGCGGCGGCGCAAGGGCTGGCCGAAGCACGGGTTGCACTCGCGCGCGCCGATGCCGCGGAAAAGGAAGGACTGGTTGCCGCCAAGGTGCGGCTGGCCGAGGCCGATGCGATTGCCAAGCAGGGCGCCGCGAACGCAGACGCCCTGCGCCTCAGGCTGGAAGCCGAGGCCGCCGGCAAGCAGAAACATGGCGAAGCCGAGGCGCAGGCGATCGCCGCGCGCTTCGCTGCCGAAGCCAGCGGCCTCAAGGACAAGTTCGACGCCATGCAGGCCATGAGCGCCGATACACGCGCGCATGAAGAGCAGCGCATGCAACTCGACTACGCCCACGCCCAACGTCTCAAGACCATCGAGGCGAATCAGGCCATAGCGCGCGAGCAGGCCGAGATCCTGTCCAAGGCGCTGGCGGTGGCGAAGATCGAAATCGTCGGCGGCGATGGCGAATATTTTGAACGCTTCATGCGCAGTCTGAGCCTGGGCAAGGCCATCGACACGACGGTCGACAAGAGTGAGCTGCTGCGCGTGGCGCTGGCGGATCACAAGGCGGGCAAGCGCGATCTCATCGCCGACGCACGCGAGCTTGTTGCGGCGCTGGGCGGTACGGATTCGGTGCGTGATCTCTCGCTGGCCTCGCTGGCGCAGAAGTTGTCCTCTCCGGCGCCGCGCGGTGATGGCCAATAACGGCAGCATCCGTTGCGCCGGGCCGCAAGGCTGGCCGCAGCCCGTGCCGAGCGTATGCCGGCAAACCGTGGTCAGGGCGCTACCCGCAGCGCAATGACCGACCTGCTCAGGGTGGTTCGCGAGAGCGCTGCCCTGGGTGATCGTGCGCTTGCAGCTCAACGTCCATCTGCGCATCGACGCGTCATCGAATGCACAAGGGGTTTCCATGTCGGATTCCGCAACCTTTGAATTGCTGCGCAAGCGCCTGATTACGTCCGCGCAGGCGCTGAGCACCAAGGCCGAAGCACTGAATGCACGCCGCGTCGAAGCTTACGGCCGCGTGGAAAGCAAGCTCCTCGCGCGCCTCAGCGCGCGGACCGAGCACAACTGCGTTGCACGCGACATCGTACGGGTGGGCGAACTGCTGCTGTTCGGCTACAACGTCTTTATCGGGCTCAAGAAAGATACCGCTGTCAGCGATGTGTTCTGCCTCTACCGGCTTGCTGCCGGCGATGACAGCGCCGAGCTCGAACCGGTGCCACTGGCGGATTCCTTTCTCGCCGATCCGCGTTTCGTCGCGGACTTCCGCGAACTGTTTACCTACTACCGCTCCACCACGCTGGACCAGCTACGCGTACTGGACGAACGCCTGCTGCTGGTATTCCGCACCGGCTCGCAGGTAGGCGACAAGCGTGTATTCCGGTTCGCCATTGCACGCGACGGCAAGCTCAGCTACCTCGACAACCGCGGCGAGCGCGATCACGTATTGCCGCCCAGTCATGATTTTGAATGGGTGCCGGTCACCCGCGAGCACTACGTGCTCGGCCGTCATCCGCATATCAACGTACTCGATACGGTATTCGTGGAAACGCTGGCCGGTGATCTCACTGTCAAGATCGAGAACAACACCGAGACGGGGCTCGGTGTGTACAGTGAACCGGTCGAGGACAAGAACCAGTCGCTTGCCGACGCCGACATCGCCTACGCCGACCTGCGCAGCCTGATCCTGTTGCGCGTGCGGCCCTACCGCGAAGATACGGTGCGTTATCTGGTGTTCAACCGGCGCCTGAAGTCGGTGACGCGCATCGACGAGATCGGCGCCTCGTGCATGCAGCTGCCTGAGGACCACGGCATCGTATTTCCCGGCGGCTATTACCTTGAGTCCGGCGACTTCAAGCGTTTCGCCGATCTCGGGCACGATTTTTCGACCTATCGCATCAAGCGTGTCGTCAGGGCGCCCAGTGGCGAGGACATGCTGTATGTGTTTTACGAAGCACAGGCCGGCGCCTATGCGCTGCTTTCCTACCATCTGATCGATCGCAGCATGAGCCAGCCCTTGCTGGGCAATGGCTACGCGCGTTTTGTCGACGGACGCATACTGCTGGCTACGCCCGAGGCGGCCGAACAGGCTTCGCGCCTGCATACCATGCAGCTCTGGCGTACGCCGTTCGCCTTCGACGACTACGCCAGCGCGCAGCCGCGCGTGGCGGGCCTGCTGGGACGGCTGGGCAATGCCAGCGTGGTACGTGCGCTCGCTGATCTGCGCGAGCTGCGCCGGCTGGCCGAGGACGCTGGCAGCCGCGGCGCCTATGAACGCCTGCTGCGGCTGGCCGCGCGCTGCACCGATGCCTACCCGTGGCTGGCCGAAGCTGAGGCCGGTGATATCGGCAGCGAAGTAGCGATCCTGGCCCGCAGCGGTCGCGAGGCGCTGAATGCTTATGAACAGCTTGCCCAGGCGCAGACGGCAGGGCGCCAGCTTGTTGCGGATGCGGAGCGCAGCGTTGCCGAGCAGCTGTCGCGCGTCGCAAGTCTGCTGTGGCAGAAGCCCGAGGACTTTACCGAGGCAATCCGACAGCTCAAGCGCAAGCGCGGCGAACTGGCCGTGTTGTCCGAACAGCCACACACCGATTCCTCGGCGCTCAATGCGCTTGATGCGCGTCTGCGTGAAGAACTCGACCGTATCGGCGCCCGTGCGCTCAAATTCTTTGCCGAGCCGGCGGCGTTCGCGAGCCTGCGCCAGGGGCTGGCTGAGAGTGCTGTCACGGTGGAGCAGGCGCGTACGACGGCAGCACTGATGCCGGTTGCGGAACGTCTTGATGCGTTGGCGGAATCGCTGGATGGGCTGTCGGAACTGGTGGCGAGTTTCGAGCGCAGCGATGCGCAGCAACGCGCCGCGCTGCTGGGTGAGACGGCGCAGCTCTATGGCGAGGTCAATCGTCTGCGTGCCCTGTTGCGCACGCGCCGCGACGCGCTGCTGGTGCAGGAACAGGGGCTGGAATTCGGCGCACAACTGACCGTACTGGAGCAGTCCGTACTGAACCTCAGTGGCCGCTGTGATACGCCCGAAGGCGCGGATGCCGCGCTGGCGCAGATTCTCAGCCAGATCGAACAACTGGAAGCGCGGTTTGGCGAGCAGCCTGACTTTCTGCTCGAACTCACCACGCGCCGCGAAAGCGTGCTGGAGGTGTTTGCCGCACGGCGCGAGCAGATCGCCGGTCAGCGCGAGCGGCGTGCACAGGCGCTGCGGGAAGCCGTGGCCCGTGTGCTTGACGGTGTGCCGCGGCGCATCACACGCATTGCGACGGCTGAAGAACTGCAGGCGTTTTTCGCCGGCGACACGCTGCTGGAACGGGCGCGGCAGCAACTGGATGAACTGCGCGGTATCGGCCAGACCGTGGCCGCCGATGAACTCAGCGGGCGCTTGCGTGCACTCAAGGATGCCGGCCTGCGCGATTTGCGCGACCGCAACGAGCTGGGCGCGAGTACCGAGGCGCTGGCGTTAGGAGCGCATCGCTTCACCATCGAGCGCGGTGTGCTCGACCTGGCTTTGCTGCACGACGACAGCGGACTCACGTTCCAGCTCACCGGCACGGATTACCGGCGCCGTCTGGCCGATCCTCGAGCGGAAGCTTTCCGCGCCGTGTGGGGCCAGACACTGCCGAACGAAACCGCCGAGGTCTATCGCGCCGAGTTTCTCGCCGCGCAACTCTGGTGGCGGCTCGAAGCGGGTGACGCGGCGTTACACGATGCCCTGCGCGCGGCGGATCCGCAACCGCTGGCTGATCTCGTCGCCCAGGAAGCACAGCGCCGGCCGGCCGAGGATTATCAGCGTGGCGTGCACGACGCTGATGCCGCGGCCATACTGCGCGAGGTCGCACGCCTCGCTGCGGCGGCCGGCGAACTGCGCGTGCCGGTGGTCGCGCGTGTGCTCGCGCAGGTCTGGTACGGAGAGCAGGGTGAACAGGAGCGGGCGTTGCTGCGCGCCCATGCCGCCGGATTGCATTGGTTCCTGCAGCGCGGCGAACTGCCGCTGCCGGCCTCCTGGCGCAGTGGTCTGCAGGGCGCGGCGCAGGCTTTCCAGCTTGAGACTGCATCCGTGGACGCGGCGATGCGTCATCTGGTGGTGAGTCTTGGTGCCGACACGCCACGATTCGCCATGAGTGCCGTCGCGGCAGATCTCGCCCAGCGTGCTCAGACCGAGCTGCCGCGCAGCGCGTTGGCTGCGCTGCACTCGGAACTGCCGGCGCCGGAACGGCTGCAGCTTGCGGTCCAGTGGTGTCAGCGGCTTGCCGCGGAGGATGCCGATGCCGCGCTCGAAGCCGGTTGTCTGCTGGTCTTTGCCGAACTGCCGCGCGAGCGCGTCAATGCGGTGCTGCGCAGCGACGTCAATGCGCTGCGTGGCTCCCATGCGCGCGTGCGCAGCGGCGTGCTTGCGCTACATTTGCCGGAGTTTCTGCAGCGTCTGTCGCGTCATGCGGAAACGACCGTACGCGACTGGCAGGCGTTCGCAAAACTGCGTCACGAACTGGTCGAGGCGGAACGCAAGCGTCTCGGTGTCGACCGCTTCCTGGCCAAGCCCATGGCGGGCTTCGTGCGCAACCGGCTCATTGACGAAGTCTATCTGCCGCTGATCGGCAACAATCTGGCCAAGCAGATCGGCAGCGCCGGTGACCTGCGCAGTGATCGCTCGGGTCTGCTGCTGCTGATCTCGCCGCCGGGCTATGGCAAGACCACGCTGATGGAGTACATCGCCCACCGTCTGGGCATGATCTTCGTGCGCGTGAACGGACCTACGCTAGGCCACGAAATCGTATCGCTTGATCCTGCCGCCGCCTCGCACCGGGGCGCAGCCGAAGAACTGGTGAAACTGAATCTCGGTCTTGCGATGGGCGTCAACGTGATGCTCTACCTCGACGACATTCAGCACCTGTCGGCCGAATTCCTGCAAAAGTTCATTAGTCTCTCGGATGCGACCCGGCGCATTGACGCGATCGTCGATGGTGACGCGCGTACGCTGGACCTGCGCGGCAAGCGCTTCGCGCTGGTCATGGCCGGCAATCCATATACCGAATCCGGTGAGGTGTTCCGCATTCCGGACATGCTCGCCAACCGTGCCGACGTCTATAATCTCGGCGATGTGCTCAGCGGCCGGGAAGCCCTTTTTGCCGACAGCTATATTGAAAATGCGCTGACCGCGAACGCACTCAGCGCAGCACTGGCAGAGCGGCCGCGCGCGGAAATTCTCAGCGCGCTGCGTGCCGCGCGTGGCGACGGTGAATTGCCCGGCGAGTTGCCCGGCGGCGTGCAAACTCTGGAATTGCTCAAGCGCATGGTTGCGGTGCGCGATGTGCTCATGCGCGTCAATGCGGCGTACGTGCAGAGTGCGGCGCAGGACGACGCCTACCGGACCGAGCCTGCGTTCAAGCTGCAGGGCAGCTATCGCAATATGGCCAAGCTCGCGGCGCAGCTGAGTCCCTTGCTGACGCCAGCCGAGCTCGATGCGCTGATTCGTGATCACTACCGCGGCGAAGCACAGACGCTGGGCGCACGTGCCGAGGAAAACCTGCTGCGTCTGGTACAGCTGATCGGTGCGCCGGGTGCGGACGAGTCTGCGCGCTGGAACGCGCTGGTCGACAACTTCCGCCGTCTGGTGCGGCAGGGCGGCAAGGACGCGGATGGCGCGACGCGTATGGCGCAGACCCTGTCCGATATTGCACTGCAGCTGGAGAAACAGGGCGACAACAGCAGAGGCTTGAGTGAAGCGCTGGCCGCGCTCAACGCATTGAGTGACATCCACGCAGCGCTGCAACGCGAGCCGAGGCTTGAAGCCCCGCCGGTACTCAGCGATGCGCTGACGCGCATGGCCAAAGCGTATGAGGAAACCCTGGTGCCGCTGGTCTCGGCTCTGCACCACAAGATGACACTCGATCACGACATGTGGGACCAGGTGCGGCATATGCGCACCGGACTCGATGCACTG
>JAEUPP010000067.1 GCA_016790075.1 Rhodanobacteraceae bacterium
CCAGGGGGTGTGGCGCGGCGCGCGGGGGCGCGGCGCGGCGGCGCCGGGCGGGGGGGCGGGCGGCGCCCCCCCGCACGGCAATCTCCACGATGTTTTCTGAATCGGGCCGTTCCTGGGCCGGCCACGCGAGTGCTGTGTTCGTTTCCGGCTGCGGGTGCGTTTGTATGCTCGCCATCCCGACTACGACCGGAGCACCGTGATAAAGCCTGTTGCCGTTGTCAGCCGCCTGTCCGGGATTGCTGTTGTCGTAGCGGCGCTGTGTTGTGCGGACAGCGCACTCGCCGATACGGTGCGCGGCAGCTGCAGCTACCGCGGTGTGACGTATACCTTCATCGACGCGGCTGTGGTCAAGGAACCCAACACCTTCGACGCGGCCAGGATCGAAACCGTGGTCGTACTGACGACCTATCCGATTGACAAGAATGCGTTGGCCGGGGCCGCGGAGAAAACCGATCTGATTGCCGAGCAGGGCTACATGATCGATGAGTCGCGCCGGCTGGAACTGCGTCTGTCCGGGGGCAAGGCAGTAACCGTGAACTTCAATGGCGCGGGCAGCAGCGTGTCGCAGTCCGGTGGTGATATCGGCAAGCTCACTACCCAGGTCAACGACGCCAAGCGCATGGCTGGCAGCTTTGTGCTGGAAGGCGACGACGATGTACGGTGCGATGTGGGTTTCGACCTCGCCTACGCGGCAACGACGGCAGCCACTGCGGCCGCGAGTGCGGCTGGCAGCAAGGAGGCCGCGCCCAAAGGCAAGGCTTTGCCTGCTGGCGGAGGTGAAGCGGGCAAGGTGTTCCAGGCCAATCTTGCGGCCATGCAAAAGGGCGATCTCGACGCCATGCTCGCGACGGTGACCAAGAAACAGGCGGACGAAATACGTGCACAAAGGAAAGATCCGCAATTTGGCGCAATGCTGGAAATGATGAAGGCGTTTGCACCCAAGAGCGCGGCCGTGACCGGCGGCCAGGATTTCGGCGACAGCGCCGAGCTGACGCTGGACGCAGTCGATCAGTCGGGCGGCAAGTCCACGGGGACTGCGACGATGCGCAAGGAAGGCGGTGCATGGAAGGTTGAAAAGACGCGCATGAAGTCGGGCATCTGAGCGCCGGAAACGGCCATGGCCGCGTGTGAGCACGGTCGTTGTTGTTCACGAACGCAAACTCGGCCTTTGCAGAGTCAGGCAAGCGCTTCGCGCAGGTCCGGCAACCGGTTCCAAAAGGCTTCCAAGCAAGGCATTTGCTCATGCCGTCTGCGGTGCCAGCGGCCCTGGTCACGGTTCAGGCATTTAACCGGGCGTTAGCGCGAAGCCGCAGCTAAACCTGCACCATTGCGCGCTTTCCGCCGACAAGAGCTGCTGCTGATGTCCGTTTCTCGCCTGATCGCTGTTGTGCTGGCTGCTTCGCCGGTTGCTGCATTTGCCCAAACCACCTTGCGCCTGAACTGGACGGCGACGGATGGTTCGCTCAAGACCTGCATGGTCACCACCGATGCGGCCGGCGTAAACCTGGATCCGGCGACGGGCAGGCTGCTTGCGAACGCGACCTTTGGCGCAGACTGCCCCACAGTGACCGCGCCGCCACCGGTAGGTGCACCGGTGATCACGAATGGCCTTGACGCGAACGAACTGCCGTCCAGCAGCGTCGGCGGCGCGAAGCACACAGTAAGCTGGTCGGCCGACGCCGACACCTGCAGTTATTCGGCCAGCAGCCTGCCGGCTGCCGTTCCCGGCTGGCCCACAACGGGCAATGCCTGTAGCGATGCGGACAGCTGCCGCACTGCGCATAGCGTGCCGCTTACCCTGCCTGCTGTCGCTGGCAACTACGTGTTCGACCTGAGCTGCCGCCGTAACGGATCCAGCGAGGTCGCGACCTCGCGCCGCACAGTTGCGGTAACCGTGCCCCCGCCGCCGAGCGGATGCATCGCGCCCGCGGGGCTTACGCGCCTGGATACGGCCTATGTGGAATTCAACTACACGGTCAGCAATGGACGGGTTGCCAATGCCACGCGCTTTGAAGACATCTTCGGGTATGCCGAGGTTGATGCACCGCTGCGTGCGTTCCCGGGCACGGTGAATCTGAATCAGCGAGTGTTCCTGTCGCGCAACGGCTATGTCGCATTGCAGTTCACCGTGCCCGGCAATCTTGCGCTGAACACGGCGGGCGCGTTCCGCTTTGAGGAAACGCAGCCGCAGACCAGTCCCGCCCGCATGTCGATGACTATCAGCAAGTCCTGTGGCGATTTCAGCCCTACGGCGGCAGCGCCGCTGACCAACGCCTGTGTGCTCAACAATTCCACTGCGAACGGCAATCTGCTCTGGGGCTATATGCCGGGCAATCCCATGATCTGTCAGCTGCAGCCCGGCGAGACGTATTTCCTCAACATCGTTCATGCCTCGCTCAATGCGCCGCTGACCACGTATTGCCAGGGCTATTGCGGCAATACGATCCAGAACCAGAAGGTCACGCCGCTGCCGCTGTGGCCGTCGCAGCAGTAATCCGGCATTGCAGGCAGGGCGCAGTCGGCGAAACCGCAGCATCGCCGTGTATCGGCGTTTGCGCAGTGCCCGGGAACCTAGCAACAAGCCGGAATTTCGTTTGGGATAGTGGAGCCCGGTCGAGCCAGGGGGCACTCAGAACCTGCAGTTCCGGGCGTCCATCTTCACTTGGCCTGAGTCAAGGGAGCGCAAAGATCGGCTCCTGGCTGATCAGGCTTCGCTAACGTCCTCGTATTTCGCGATAGCGCTTTGCAGCCGCTACCATAATGCGATCGCGCGGCCGGCCGCGCTTCGCAATGCAGGGACGGAACGCGACGATGGACGTGGCGGCATCTGATGTCGGGCGCTGGCACCGGCGTGGCATCTGGCTGCTGCTCGCAGCGTTGATTGTGCTGCATCTGGTGCGTGTGCCCTATGCGGCGACGCATCTGGATTTCGCACGGGACGTGTTCGTTGCCTGGCGTTTTCTGCAGGGTGAAGAGGTGCCGCTGGCCGGCCCCGTGCTGGCCGGAACCATCCACCTGGGGCCGGTCTGGTACTGGCTGCTTGCGCTGTTGCTGGCGTTGACGCGCAGCTGGCTGGCGGTTGTATTTCTGCTCGGCTTGCTGTCGGCTGCGCAGATCGTGCTGGCGTTCCGGCTTGGCCGCGCAGCACATAGCGAACGCGCAGGACTGCTCTGGGCTGCGTTGCTGGCGCTGCCGTCCTGGTCGAATGTCGAGTGGATGCTGCCGCAGCACTATGTGCTTACCGCGCCACTCGCGCTGACGTTCCTGCTCTGTGCGACACATTATGTACAGCAGTGGCGTACACGCTGGCTCGCAGGCATGGCCCTCGCCTTCGTGCTCGTGCTGCATGCGCATCCGAGCAGCGTTGGTCTGCTCTGCATCGCGCTGGGTGTAATCGCCCATGCGGCCTGGAGGCGCGAACTGCGCTGGCGTGCGGCGCTCACTGCGGCTGCCGTCGCCTGCCTGCCGCTGCTGCCCTATCTGTGGTGGAGCATAGGCAACGACTTTGCGGATTTTCGCGCGGGTGGCGCCTATCTGCTCGACGCACAGCGTACGGGCCAGGTCGCCGCCACGCTGCCGGTGCTGCAGGCCGCTACCCTCGGCGGTACGCACTACTGGTTGCAGGCTTGGCTCGCCGGGCCAGCGTGGATTGTTTCCACGATCCTGTTCGCGCTCGCCGCCGTATTTGCCATGGCGCTACCAGGCTGGTGGCGGCTGGCGTGTCATCGCGATACACGCGTATTCATCGTGGCCGTTCTGTTTGGCGTGCTTGCGGTGGCGTTGACGACGGCATTGATTCGGCACCAGACCACGTACTACATGACGACCACGTTGCGCGTGGTTGCGCTGGGTGCGGTAGCGCTCGGTCTAGCCGCACTCGGTGCTGCCCTGTGGGCGCGCGCACTGCGCGCGAGCGTGATGACTTTGGCGCTGGTGCTCAATGCCTGCTGTGCGGTCGCGGCAGCGCGCTTCGTGGTGAATGGCAATTGGCCGTTCGACTTCCAGGCCCTGTTCGATGTGACCGGGCCCGCTGCTGAACCGGCGCCTCTGTTGCTGTTGCCGGCTTATGCAATGCGTGACAGTGGCGAGTTCCTTTGTGGACAACGATCGGTCGCCGTGCACGGAGCCTATGCACGCCACCTGCTTTACGACTATGCGATAGAAATGCGCCTGGGCTGCGCACGCGCCGATGCGGCAGTCGGTGGCGATGACGCGACGCGAACGCACTGGCTGGGGCTGTCCCGCCAGATCAGCAAAACAGCCGGCCTGGTGCCTGAGCGGCGTGTCGGTTCACTCGCCCTGTTCCCGGTGCGCCGTGTGCTGGCCGGAGACACGTTTGCAGCGCCGGACAAGCCGATCTATCCCGTGCATCTGCCACGGGTGAATGCACAGGAGCAGCGCCGCTATCGTGTCGTGCTGGCTCCCGGCGAGCGTTTGGCAATTTCCACTATGGCGTTCTTTATACCTTCGCCCTCGGTGGAGATTGCCGCTGCGACGCGGCCAGTTCAGCTGCTCGGCTCCGATTCGGTGACTCGCCTCTATGCCTGTGCCGGGTGTGCTGCTGATGAGTCCGTCGAATTCGACTTGCGTGTGACCACGCCGCATTTCAGCGATACCGACATGGTGATTTTCTGAAGTGCCGATGTCGGAGGTCCGATGCGCGGCGGCGTGAGAAACAGAGCCGCCCGGCGGGCGGCTCCGGAGTCAGCGGAGAAAATCAGAGGCCGGTGGCGACGGTTTCTTCTTCGCAACGGCCAGTCGCAAGTGAGGCGGGGATTGCCACGGCGTCTGCGTTCTGTTTCGCCGCGATTTGCTGGGTCAGCTTGTCGAGGCGTTCCAGGCGCGACTCCAGTTCAGCGATGCGGCTGTCGCGTTCGGCCAGCTCTTTCTGCAGACCTTGCACCGCAGCGAGGGCAACACCCGAAGTGTCGAGTGGCGCAATGCGATCATCACGCTCGCCGAGGCCGAAGACCTTGTGGAAATCCTGCGCCATGGGCCCGATATGGCGCACATCGTCCTTCTCGTACTTGAAGTTCCATTCGGTGATGTCGAGCTGGGCGATTTTCTGCAGCAGTGACTTGTGATCCAGCGTGCGGAAATTTTCCTTGCTGTTGCGATCAGAGTTCTGCGTCAGCGTACCGGCGATAGTGACATTGCCGGTCGGGAATATCGTCATGGCGACCGTGGCCGAGCCGGCCGGCGTCATGCGGAAGTCTGCATCGTGCGCGTTCAGGCTCCACTCGTTGTTGGTATTGGTGTTCTTCAGACGCAGGCGGGTCGGGCCCTTGTTTTCCAGGCGCAGCAGGTCGCGGCCGGTTGCGGTCGCATTGTTCTCCTGCACCAGAACCTGCGTTGTCGTGCCGTCGCTGCCGACGACATTGAGCTTCACCGATGGCGAAGCCGTACCAACACCGACATTGCCTGATGCGGAAATGTCGACTGAACTCGTCGGTGCACCGGGGCGTATGCGGAAGGGCAGGCGGCTACCGCTGGTCACGTCGCGTACGAAGAAATTCGCTTCATTGCCGGCGACATCCCAGGTTTGAGCGCTGAAGCCGCCAGCCGCTGTCTGTTCCAGCCGCAGTGCTGGCGTATTGCTGGTGGACACGTGCAGGTCGAGTACCGGCGTGGAGGTACGGAAACCGACGCGGCCGGTGGAGTCGACGAAAATTGCGTTGGACGGTGCGCCGCCGGTCACGGTAAAGGGAATTGTCGTGGCGGTGACGTCTTCGATAGAGAACTTGTTCTGGCCGCCTGATGCGCTGTCGTTGGCGGTCAGCTGCCAGTCGGTCGATGGAAAGCCTGCGGCTGACGTGTCCTCGAACTTGATGCGCGTGTTGTTTTCCTTGAGGCGTATCGTGTCGAAGCCGAAGCTCTCGTTGTTGACACAGTCGAAACCTACGCAGGTGCTGCCTTGCACGATGAGATCGTCAGCGATGACCTGATCGTTGGGCACGGGTGAGGCGTTCTGGCCGTTGTCCTGGCGTGCCGCGAACACGCTGTCGGCCAGTTGTGGAACACCGCCGCGGACGGAGAAGGCGCCTGATTCGCTGAGTTGCGGTGCCGCGTCGCGCGCGGTGTCGTTATCGCTGCGGCGGTAGGTATTGGCCTGTACGCCGACGATTTCGTAGCGGTACTCGCCGTCTGTCCAGCCGCCGGCTGGTGCGTCGACGCCGATGTTCGCGCCAGCGGCGAAAGTGCGCTCAAACAGAAAGCCGGCCGGGCCGGTTACGCGCAATTGGTAGGCGGGCGCACGCATCGCCGGAGCGAGAGCGACGCTGTTGCCAGTGGCAGCAAATGTCGATCCTGCCAACAAGCCGAGTGCGAGGCTCATTGCAACGGTGACGGCGTGCTGTCTGGAAACGAGTTTTTGCATGGTGTTCTCCCGATCGGATGCGGTGCCGTTCGGCCAGCTTCGGGCCGGGGGCAGGCTCCGCCGACTTTCCCCTGTACACGTAGCTGCGCTTAGCGCAGTTTCGGTGTGGGTCCGATCATGCGCCAGCACCGTTACTAACGCACGCAAGAGTCCAAAGGGAATGCCGCCGTGGAATCAGGTCGGCACTGCCGGGTTCGGCGGGATCTGGTGTGGTCACCCTCGAACAGGTACTGGCTGCGCTACTTCGGGGGGCGCCTCGCGCGCCCCCTTGCCGGGGTTGCCGATGGTTTCAGCTGGCTGCGTTCTGCCGTGACTCCGGCCACGCGAGTTTTTCTGCCTCATAGCGCGTGAGCAGGCGGTGCAGACGTTCGGCAACTCGGCAAATCTCGGCTTCGTCATGCGGCGCCGGCGGATTCTTGATCGGCGTGGGGAATTCCGCGTCCGTGACAAGCAGGTTCGTTGTTTCACAGCCATCGCCAGCGAGGTCGTAAAGCTCCCACTGGTCTGCCTGCGCGCCGGATGGGTCGAAGTAGCGGGTCAGCTTCCAGTCGCCGGAACGTACGCAGCGCACGTGATTTGGTTGGCGCACCGGGCCGGGCGCCAGGTCGGTCACGGGGCCGCTGTGAGGAATCCGGCTGTCACCCTGGCGTACCGTGTCGACTAGCTGCAGGAACACGGCGTATTCGCGTTCGGAATGCCATTGGTGTGGGTCGGCGGCATCTGCAAGTGGTTGCGTGATTTCATCGTCGCTGATGAACAGCACGCCTTCGCGCGGTGCGCCATCGGCATCGAATACGACATCGGTTTCGCCGCGGATCAGCGGTGCGAGATTGGCCCCGGCGAACGGGGGCACGGGGCGTGTCGCACGCAGTTCTGCGGCTATGCGTTCGATCTCGTGTGGTCCGATGTCGGCCAGTCCAAGCAAGGTCGGCACGATGTCGACATGGCTGGTCAGCGCGTCAATCTGGCGCATCGCCGGCAGTTTGTTGAAGCGCGCCGACTGCACCACGACCGGTACATGCAGCGCTTCCTGGTAGGCCGTGTGCCACTTCTCCATGAGGAAGGAATGCGCGGCGCCGTATTCGCCATGGTCGGCCATGAATACGACGATGGTGTCGTCGCGCAGGCCGCAGCTATCGAGCGTGGTCAGCACGCGATGAATATGCCCGTCCACGAGATGCTGCAGCCAGGCGTAGTACTGCAGGAACTTTTGCGCCGCGTCGTTCGGATCGGCCGTGAGCTGGAACGGTATGCCGCTGAGCAGCGCCGCAGTCGCGGGATCAATCCCGGCCTGCTCGCTGGCAGTCAGGCCAGTCTTGCTGGCCAGGGCCAGGCCCATCTTGTAGGAATAGTCGTACTGGCATTGTGGCTTGTTGCGGCGCAGGTCTTCACGTGTGGTCGGCGCGAGGTTGGCGTTGTCCTGGGGAAAACCCTGTGGGTTCAGGTCGAACCGCAAGCTGCCGGCCTGCGGCGGGTTCGAGAAGGTGCAAGCGGGCGGCACGGTCAGCGGCCCGGTCTTGGGGGCGGTGGGGTCCAGTCCGCGCGGTAGTGCGGGATAGGTCGCGATATCGTGTGGGTTGGTGAACGAAGCCACCGCAAGCCAGGGTTTCTGCTCAGCCGCGGGTGCCGGTGCGCGCGGCGCGGTCTGTTGCTGCTGCGCGAGCTTGCGGTTGTAGTCGAGCCCCAACGCCTGCCCGCGCAGGAAACCGCAGACCAGATCGGCAAAGCCGAAGTCGCGGTAGGCGCCGAGATTGTTGATGCTCGATCCATGGGGCTCGGGCCAGGACAGTTCCCAGTCGTCGAAGCCATAGACGCCGAGGCTGTGGTCCGGCGGATTGCTGACATGCCATTTGCCGAAGTAGTGCGTGCGGTAGCCGGCTCCGCGGAACCAGTGGCCCAGCGTTGGTATGCCGTCGGCGGCCAGCCACGGAAAACTTTCCGCATCGCCGTTCTTGAACAGGCCGTCGGTCTGGGTTACGCCAGTGCGGGTGCCGTACTGGCCGGTCATTACGGTGGCGCGGCTCGGCGTGCAGGCCGATGCCGCAATCGTATGCCGGCGCAGCACGACGGCGTTCTCGCGCAGGGCGCAGAGACCCGGAAACCAGCCGCGGTAGCTGGCGATATCGGCATCGTCGCCCTGGAAACCGACAATGTTCTTCAGCGCTGGCGCGAATCCACCGCCGGGCCCGTAGGCGAAGCGGGGAAAGCGCAATTGGTCGACGAGAATAACGAGCAGGTTGGGACGCTTGGTCTGGCTGTTCACGAAACCCCCTTGTGGCATTGGTCGCATATGTGGCGATGATCCTATGTGCACATTGCCGGGCGAGTGTATGCCAGCGATCTGCCGTTTGCCGGCAGATCGCGGGGGGAATCATTTGCTCAAGTCCTGATGCTGGCGGTCCTGCCCGATCCAGGGACGCTGCCTACGGACAGGCCGTCGCAACCCCTACAGCATTGGTGCAGGTTGCCGATGAGTTCAACGGACGGGCCAGGGTGTAGTTCGCAAGCACGCCTGGCGTCACGTTGCCGTTGATGTACTTAAGGGCCTCAAAGCCGATGACCGGAAGGCCGCGCAGGCCTGGGCCGGTTGAGCCAGCGGGAAGGTAGCTGCGTGCCTCGCCATTGACGCCAAGTGCCAGTGTCAGCGCGCCGGTTTCGGCGGCTGGAGTGGGATTGCCGATATGCGTGCCGACTTTCGCCCCCAGCACAGGGGAACCATTGCTGCCGAACGCGGGGCCAAAACTCACTACGTCCGTAGCATGGCACAAGGCGAATTGCGGCAGTGCGCCTGGTGGCGGTGTGCCTTGCGGATCCGACGAAAGCGTTATCGCGCGGCCCTGGCGGTCGTACAGTGTCGTGCTGAAGTTCGAGCACGATGCGGCCGGATGTGTCGTGTTGAACGAATTCGTAAACGGCGCCAACTGAGTCTTGGCGCGGGCTGCATCGGTATGGAAGCGCTTGGTCGGTGCAGTGATGACCCATTCGGTGTTGCTGCCAAGGCTCGCTTCGCGCGACACATCGGCAAACAGCGAATCCGTCATGAGTACTGCAGAAATGGCGTCGACCGCGCGATTGGGCGGAAACGTGAGCTCAAGCAGCTTGCCATTGACAAAGGTCTGCGCACGCACCGCTTCGCCGCCGGCATTGACTGCTGCGAGTGCATCGTAAGCGGCAGGTTCCAGCGTCGCGGATACCAGCGGTGTCGTTGAGAGTGCTTCAATTGCCGTCGCATTGCCGCCGAGCAGGGTGCCCTGGCCCACATTCACGACGGCGAAGCTGCCACGCAGCCCGCCGGTCGGCGGGGTTACCCGTGAACTGGCAGCGATGGCGCGCAGATCCTGAAATGCGCTGCAGCGCCGCTGCGTTGCTGCAGTTGCCAGATCGCCGATCAGTTCGCCACGCTCGACTACATGGAAATAACCCTCTCGCATGCGGTCGTTGGTGGTCGGGCCGCCGTCCTGTGCGTCACCGGTGTAGTCAAATGGCAACAGCTGCTGAAACGGCGCGCCGCCGATGTTGCCAGTCCATACGTCGATGTCCGGTACGGTGCAGCTATTGTCCCTGAGGCCGATTGCCGCGCCGCGCTCTTCCTGGTCATCACGGTCGAATGTCGTCACCGTCCAGGTGTCATGTGGCGACAGCACCACGTCAAAGCGCAGCACGACACGGCCGTTATAGGACTCGCGAAAGCTCACCTCGACAAGCTTGCTGCGATCGGTCGTGTTGACGACCGAGAACATGGTCTGCTGTTGCGCGTTCACGGTGTAGTACGGAAAAAGCAGCACCTGGCCCGTGCCACGTGGATTGACGTAGACGGCCGATGCAGGCAGCGATGCTGCAGCGAGTAGCGACAGGCTCAGGGTATGTAGCCAGTTGCGCATGGTAGTAACTCTCATCAGATGATTTGGGGTGCGACCGCGCCGCCGACACCGGCAAGCGGTGCGGCGAGAAACGGCTGCAGCTAGTGGTTGCGACCAGCAGGCGTGGAAGCGCGTAGCTGGTGCGGTCGAGGCCGGAAAAAACACGCTGTGCACATTCCGTGTTGTTGTTCCCGCGTACGGCTATTTAATACGACAGCGCTCCGGCGGTCGTTAAGTTCAGGCTAAACAACCCGACAAGAACGAAGCGAGTCTTTGATCGGCCGGCGTTCCTTGCCGTGCCATCTGGTTCAGTTGCCGATCTTCTTCGCTGCGGCAGGCAGGAATGCAACCTTGGCTTCCCTGCGCCGCTCACTCTCCCGCAGGGAAAGCCAGTCCAACAGCGGTTGCCAGTCTTCGCGATGGCCGCGGGTCGTGCTGGAGTTGTCATCGAACAGACTCATGCCGACGGCGGCCAGGCGCAGGTAGAGCTGTGAATCGCGGACACGGATCAGGCAAGTCTGGGTCAGCCTTTGCAGCGTCGCGTCGAGATCGCGCGCGGCGACCGTGCGTTCACGCAGGCGGTTGGCGATCAGTCCCACACGCAACAGGCCTTGCCGCACTTCGGGCAGGCGGCGTACGCCGTCGAGAAAACCTAGCGTTGCGTGCAGATCCAGCGGCGAAGGCACGACGGGAACCAGCAGCACGTCGGCGTGGCGTGCGAACGGTACGAACTCGTGCGCCCGCAATCCGGCGGGCGTGTCGATGAGCAGAACCTGTGTGTCGCTGGGTAGACGCAGCACCCAGCCGGTACCCAGACCGTTGGCCGGGTCACTGCTCGCGAGTGTACGCACGGTTGCGTGCTGAGCGCCGCGCAGCTGACTCCAGGCCAGCGACGAACCCTGAGGGTCGCAGTCGAGCAGTGTGGCCAGGCGGCCGGCGCGGGCGTAGTAGCCAGCCAGCGTCGTGGTCAGCGTGGTCTTGCCGCTACCCCCCTTGCTGTTGGCGATAAGTATGCGGAACACCGTGCCCCCGCTGTCATCGGCGCCGATCCGGGGGCAACGTGATAGCCCCGGCGCACGCATCCGTGGGGATCTTAGGCCAGTCCGGTGGGCCTGCCTACCGCTGTGCCGCGGGCTCGGGGGTCTTGCTGAGTTTGCTATGTCTGTCGCCCTGCCCGCGGTGGCGCGCCGGTATGGCCCGTTGCCGCCGGACATGAAGCTGTGTCCGGCAGGCATGTGGCCTGGCGACGGTCATGCTGGGTCGCATGTGCGCATGCAGCAAGAAATTGCAAAATATACGTATTAATATGTTTCCGGCGCTGCGCCGTTCGGTTCACGATTGCGCAGGCGTTCTGTGCTTACGGGAGTGGCTGGGTTTTCTGCATTGCACGCATGCTCGATTTCTCTGTCCTGCGTGCAGCGTCATCGCCATTTGCGGCAGGGAGGCCACATGTGACGCGGCGTCGCGCAGCCGCTGCTCCGGAAGAAAGGCGTGCGCGTGCGCAGGGGGCTGCGCATTGCTTGGGTTTGCGACGTGGGGGCCCGTCGTGCGGTTGTACACAAAGCAGGTCAACCCCAATTGATGGAGATCCTATGAAAATCCAGAAACGCATTCCGGCGCGTGCGCCGCTCGCGGGCGCGCTGGTCCTTGCGCTGGCCGGTATCGCTGCACCCGCTGCGCAGGCACAGAACTTCGAGGCCTACTACGGCGAGCGCCCGACCAACGACCAGGGCGAAGACGTGAAGTCAGTGAACTTCTGCCCGCAGACCGGCAGCATCGTCGCCGGAACGCGCCGCACACTTACCGGCATCGAGGCGCTGGTCACGCGTGTGGACGACAACGGCGTTGCGCTATGGCAATTCGCCTATCGCGTCAACAACAGCACCCGTACGACGTCGAGCGCAATAGTCGAACTGCGCGATGGCACCGGCTTCGCGCTGACGGGTTCGGTGTTGCGAAACAATGATACAAATATCTATGTCATGCGCATCAAGTGCGATGGCAATCCTGTGTGGACGCGCATACTCGACAATACGGCGGTGGGTAGCCGCGGCATTGGCTACGACATTATCGAATCCGCGCCGTCGCCATTGCTTCCCAGTCAGCTCATCGTCGTCGGTGATGAAAATCTGGCGGCGCCGGCCGGTGCGGTGGCCGGGCGCATCATCCGCATGACCACTGCCGGCGCGCTCGTCTGGGATCGTGCTTATTCGCAACCGAATCTGCCGCTGGGTCTGCGTTTCCGTGCCGTTACCGAAAACCGTTCGGCGGTGGCAAATCTGCCGGATATCGTCGTCGCCGGCTCTGCCGCGCGCGGTGCCAGCTGGGCGGTCGATCGCCGCGGCCTGATGTTCCGCGTGCGCAGCAACAGCGTGCCGGTCTGCAACGCCGTGCTCGGCGCAGCCGACAGTACGAACGAGGACTACTACGGCATCACCCCCCTTACGGCCGGCAACTTCGCTGGCGAAAGCGTGCTTGTCGGTGCCACGCAGGCGGCGACGACGAACCCGTCGGTCTACATGACCCGCTTCAACGCCGGTGGCTGCGTGCCGCTGGTACATGCCTTCTGGCGCGACCTCACCGATGGCGCGACCGCATTTGATGTAGTGGAGTCGCCGCAGATTACGGGTCTGGTCAACCCGACCATTGTTGCAACGGGCACGATAGCCGGCGCGAGCACCGCGGGTGATGGCTTCGCCCTGACCGCCAACGATGCGAATCTGGGACCGTTCGGCGCCCAATTCCGCTACAGCACGCAGAGTACGAACCGCGAGACCCTGGTGGCGATCGACAACAAGCGCGACCGCTTCGTGATGGCGGGTAGCACGTTTACCGACTGGGATCTGGTCGGTGATGCGCAGGACTTCTATCTGGTGCAGACCGACCCGAACAAGAAGGACCAGTGCGTGGTCGACTGGAACTTCAGCTGGTCGCCGGTGCAGTTGCCCAATCAGCCGTTCACGCCGCAGATCAAGCAGCAGCTGGCGATTTATGCAGTCGACACGCCGTTCACCCCGGCGCAGGATCAAGGCTACTGCTGTCAGCTTGATCCGGGCTGAGCTAGCGGACGCCGTGCTCGCGCATCGCGCGACCACGGCGTCATTCGTCGCGCTGCCGCGCCTGTTGTGGCGGCAGCGCGTAGCTGCGTGCCCACACGCGGCGCAACTGGCGTGCGGAGGCAAAGCCGCTGCGTTCTGCGACGCGCTCCATGTCGAGCTGGGTCGATTGCAGCAGATCACGTGCCAGTGACACGCGCAGGCGATTGATGTAGTCGGGCACGCTCATGCCGGTGTGTTCGTTGAACAGACGGGACAGGTGGCGCGGACTGGTGTTCGCGCGCCGTGCGAGTGTGGCCAGGCTCCAATGCTGCTGCGGTGCTGCGGCGACGGCGTCCTGGACACGATGTACGGCGGGATGAATATGGTTGCGTCCCTCCAGCCATGGCGATAGCTGAGGGTCGCTGCCAGAGCGGCGCAGATAAATCACGAGCTGGCGCGCCACGGCGAGTGCGCAGCCCGCTCCACTCACGCGCGCGAGCCAGTGCAGCAGCAGATCGACGCCCGCAGTGACGCCTGCACTGGTCCAGCAATTGCCGTCTTCAACGAACAGGCGGTTGTCACAGACCTGCGCTGCTGGCGCGAGTGCGCGCAGCGTATCCAGGCAGCTGAAATGCGTAGTACAGGCGCGGCCGGCCAACAATCCGGCGCGTGCGGCAAGCAGCGCGCCGGAGCAGATCAACAGCAGCTGGTGTGAATCGCGTACGCTGCTGCGCAACCAGTCGACGATACGCGCTTCGTCGGTCTCGTCGTCACCGCGCGGTGGCGCTGCGGCGAACTGCACGCTACTGGCACTGCCGCTGACGAGGATTACCGCGTCGTCCGGTAGCCGCGCCGGCAAGGCTCGCAGCGCATGCAGTTGCAGTCCAGATGAACTCGGCAGGCGGCGTCGCGCGGCCACGTAGCGCAGCTCGAAATGCACTTGGTTCTGTTCGAGGTTCGCACAGCGCAGCACCTCGGTAGGGCCAGCAAGGTCAAGCAGCAGGCAGCGCGGCGGTACGACCACCCACACGTTCACAACATGGGTGGCAGCGGTCTTCATGCCGCGCGGCGCACAGTATCGGCCAGTGCCTGCTCCACGCTGACGATGCGTGCGAAACGCTGGTCGAGAACGAGTTCTGTGCGCGCTTTGATTTCTGCGGCACTCCATTCGCGGCCAGCGGCATCTCGCATGGCGAAGGTCAGGGTGGCTTCGCTGACGTAGTCGACCGCATAACCGAGATCGGAGGCGTGGCGCGCCGTTGTTTCACAGCACTGTTCGGTACGGATGCCGCTTATCAGCAGGCGGCGAATGCCGTGTTCAACCAGCCACACATCAAGGCCGCTGCCGACTAGCGCGCTGTGGCGGGTCTTGTGCAGCACCACATCAGCTTCGACACGCAATGGTGCCAGTGTCTTCACCCAGCCGGACTGCAGCGAGAAGGCGCCTTCGGGTTCGACGTGGAGAATCTGCACCAGCGGAATCCGTGCGCGCCGCGCGCCATCGATCAATGCTTGCTGGCGGTCAAAATATGCCGCGCTGTCAGCGTCGCTCCAGTAAGGGCGTTGGCGGAACGATTCCTGCGCGTCGATAACGACAAGGGCGGTATCAGAACTGGACATGGGTGAGCTCCGCTGCGGAAAGGTGAGTCATCTTCACGTCTGCCAGCCCGGCGCGAAATGCAGCGACTAGACATGGAGCGGACAAATTACGCCATCTCGCCATAAAGTGCGTATCGGTCGGGGGCAGTGCCTTACTGGCAGATTCTGTGGCGAGCGCGTTGTGTGCCTGGCGAACGGCAACTACGATGCGTTTGCGCCGGCCACGGCGTTGCCAGGAGCAGCCCCATCGCCGCATCGCCGCCATTCGCTGTAGCCGAACCCGTGTATGCGCGGCCGCCGCGTTATCCCTGGGCGTGGGTCGTATGGTTCTCCGCTGCGCAGATCGGCGGTGTGCTGGCTATGGCCTGTTTCAGTTGGGCGTTTGGGCTTGCCTTGATCCTGGGCACCCAGGCGTTGCTGTTCTGGGCGACGTTATGGCCGCAGTCGCGATTGCTGAGTCCGGTGCTGGTGCAACTGCCGGCATCGGCGCGTAGCGTCTGGCTAACGATCGACGATGGACCGTCGGACGATACGCTGGCCGTGCTGGAATTGCTCGATCGCTACGCCGCCAAGGCCTGTTTCTTCCTTGTCGGCGAGCGTGCCGCGGCACAGCCGCAGCTGGTTGCCGAGATCGTGCGGCGCGGCCATGAGATCGGCAACCACAGCGCAACACATCCGGAGAAATGGTTCTGGGCTTTGCCGCCCCGCGCGATGCGCGCGCAGATAGCTCTTGCGCAACAGACCTTGACGGCACTTGCCGGCTATCCGCCACGCTGGTTCCGTGCGGTGGTAGGCATGGCCAATCCCTTTGTTGCCGCGGCATTGAAGCCGCTAGGCCTTACCCGTGTGGCCTGGTGTGCGCGTGGATTCGACGCGCGGGAAGCGGATTCGGAGCGCGTTGTCGCACGCATAAGCCTGGGCCTGAGGCCTGGCGCAATCCTGCTGCTGCATGAAGGCGCGCCACATGGGCGCAGCGTCGCGATCATCGGCGCCGTGCTCACCCATCTCGCCCGCGAAGGCTATTCCTGCACCTTGCCTGGCTGCGAGCTAGACGGTCTCCGCAGCAATACGGCGGCGGCCGCAGAACCGAAATGACTCAGGCACGGCGCAGGTCTCAACTCTGCCGCGTGGCAACGATGCGCCAGTTGTTGAACGGTGTGCGCCCGAACAGCGGCGAGAACTCAGCGGTCAATCCGGCGGCAGCAAAACGTTGTGCCAGCGCGTCGCGTGCGGGGTAACGGGTTGGTCCCACATTCATCCAGCGTATCCAGCGCGAAAACTGGTCGACGCGGTAGGTGACGCGGGCGCGCCAGCTATCGTCATGGAGCCCGCTACGCAGCACGAGGCTGGCGCCCGGAGTCAGCATCGCGATCGCTGCATCGAGCAGCCGATCCTGTGCGTCTGGCGGCAGGAACTGCAGCACGTCAAGCAGTGCAACACTGCCACGGTGCTGCGGCAGACTTGTCGCCAGATCCATGGTCTCGAACTCGGTATGGGCCAATCCTGCGCTACGTGCCGCTGCAGCGGCTCGCGCGATCTTGCCGGCATCGTTGTCCACGCCACGATAGGGCAGGGCCAGGCCGGCTTGGCGCAGTGTGTGTGCCAGCAGGCCGAGGCCACAGCCAAGATCGAGTAGCGGCGCCGGATTGTCGCGCAGCACCTCGACGATGCCGGAATACAGGGGGTCGGACGCAAGTTTGGTGCGCACGTAGTAATACGGCGTTCGATTGCCATACCAGCGTGCCGGCAGGAAGGCGCGTGCTATCGCGGCCACTTCGCGCCGGTCAAAGGTCGGTGCCTTTGCTGGCCTCATCTGGCTGTGCCCGGGCCAGGTTCCGGATATTCGATAGTGGGCATGTGGTCTCCAGCAGCGCGCAGCCAGGTCGGCAGCGGGTTGTGCCGGAAGGAACACCGGCGACGAGGGCTGCCAATCATAGCCGTGAGTACGGGCACCATCGCGAGGCGGGCAAGAAGCTAGGGCTGCCGTGGCATCGCGCCGCTACAGCAACGGTTATGCAATGACGACATGCGTACACGAGGTTACGATAGGGCACCTCTGCGGATGCCGGTCCTCGGTTCAAGTCTGCAGCGATCTCACGAGGGCAGTATCGGTGCAACCGGAACGGGCGGGTACGAACTTGCTGTCCTCGCTGCTTGGCGGTGCAGGCAACGCGGCGCTGACGGTCGCACGGCACGTGCCGTTGCGGGCAGTGCTGTGGGCCCTGGGCGGTCTGCTGCTGGGTGTGCTCACGGTCGCCGCCTCGCTGTGGTTGAGCAGCGCGACGTTGTCCGGGGCGGCCTCGCTCGATGGCGCTGCGGCCGCGATGCTGCACGCAAGCCGCTTCGCTGTCTGGCTGCTCATTCCGCTGGTGGGTCTGGTCGCGTTCGGTGCCCACGGGTTTCAGCGTGGTATTGCGCATGCGGCGCTGGCCCTCGAAGCGCGATGGAACCTGGTCGCGCGTACTGTCGATGCCACCATTGCGCGGCTCGACCAGCAGATCGGCGCGCGTCTGGCCGATCTCCCGCTAGCGCAGGCCGAGCAGGCGCTCAAGGACTTGATCCACCGGGTGCTGGGGGAGGACACCGGCGGCCGGCGCGGGATTATGGGCTGGGTGCTGCGTGTGCTGCGCACCACAATCGTGAGCAAGGTAGAAACCTGTTTGCTCAGCGCCTATCGCGCCGAACTCACGGCAAAAGGCGGCGGCGGTATCGATCTCGCCAAGCTAGGCGCTCGTGCTGTGGAGGAGGTCGGCGGGCATCTGCGTGATTCATTGTTCCGGCCACTGAACCTGCAGCTTGCCGTATTGCTGCTGCTGTATGTGGTTCTGGGCGTGGGTTGGTTCCATCTGGCGCTGGCCATTCTTGCGCTGGTGACCTGATCCCGATGCACCGGCACAGTCGTCAGCTGTCCGTCCCGTTTGCGCGCTTTGCTGCCATCGTTCCCCGAGAGGCTAGGCTGGAGGTCTGCGATGAAAGCGCTGTTGCTGTCGCTGTTCTGGATCGCACAAGCTGCAGCTGGCGACCCTTGCGCCGGAGTTGAGCGCGGCATTGACGACGCGGCGAAAACCCAGCTCGCCCCGCTGATCGGGCGCCATCTGGGTGTTCGCGGCGTACGCATCAATGAAGCCTTGCACAGCGGCGAATGGCATGCCTTTCTGGTTGGTGCACGCGATGCGGATGAAAGTGTCGTGCTGTATTCGGGCGACCCGCTGAGCACGCGCCAGATCGAAGCGATCGGCCTGTTCGCCTTGCCCGAGGGCGAGAAGGCGATTCGCGCCTGGTTTCTCGCCAATCATGCGGCTATGCCCGCGGCGCTGGCGAGCTGTGTCGCGCAGCTTGTCGCCAAGGCAGGCGTGTCGTAGCGCGACGGCGTCGTCTTGGCCTGATCGTCGGTGCGGCCCGTTCGCAATCAGGGCTCGCCTGCGAGTGGCTTGTGCGATCCAGTCGTCTTCAGCCGGGCAATGCCCCCGACAGCAGCGCATTCATGCGTTGCAGGCAGCGCTGCATTGCCGGTTGCATGCAGCGGTGCAGCAGCAGTGCCGTGGGCGCGCGGACGATTGCTCCAGTGGTCTCGAAGCGATAGCTCCAGGTCACCAGCGTTGCGTTCTGCAGCGGCTGCAGTTGCCAGTCTGCCTGACCGCTGCGTACCAGCCAGCCCAGCGGGGCGCGAAAACCGCTGAGCGTATAGGCGTGATGCAAGGGTGGGCGCAGCGCCGTGATGTGTTCGCTCAGTACTGAACCATCGCTGCTGTGAATTTCGCGTGTGGCGCCGACAGCCAGTGGCCCCTGCAGCACGATGCGACGAATCGCCGGAATCGGACCGTAGCCAGTAAAGGTCTGCGGAAAGCGCTCGACATCGACACTGAGCGCGAAAACGGCGTCGGCTGGATGATCGAAACGGTGCTGGGCGACAAGAACTATGCTCACTGGCGGGTTGCTCCTGCGCTGGTGCTAGCCGGGTCCGTAATGTGAACGGTATGGCTGCGCTTGGCCAGAAGGCGAGCCATCGGTCCAATGATTGAAGTCCATCGGCCGGCTGAGTGGATTCCCTGTCAAGGACGTATTGCTGCTGCTGGCAGACGCCTGCCCGATAGCAATGGCCTTCTGGGCAGCGCAGCTAGGCGGTCCAACACTCCGGCTCAGGCGTGGGAGCGTGTACGTTGAGTCAGTTTTTCAGCCGTCCTTCGCGTCATCGAAGATAGCCAAGGTGCCTACCGATACGACCTCAGCGGGCGTTGCACCGGTGTTCGCCAGGAAATGCTGCTGACGGCCATCGAAATGCAGCGAGTCACCGCCTTGCAACGGGTAGTCGATGCCAGCTACGCAATAACTCACGTTGCCGCTGAGCACGTAGACGAATTCATCGCCGTCATGGGTGACGGACTCGGACACATAGCCTACCGGCAGGCACATTTTCACCGCATTGATCTGACTGCCGGAAAACGAACTCGACAGGCGTTCGTAGGTCTGGCCACGATCGATCGTGGAATAGCGGCGGCGCTGTCCCGCATGCGAGTCCGGCGAGCGCTGTTCGGGCTGATCGACGAGCAGGCGCAAGGGTACGTCCAGCGCCTTGGCAATATTGGCCAGCGACGACAGGGAAACCCCGGACAGATTGCGTTCGGCCTGCGACAGAAAGCCGACCGACAGCCCGGCCTCGCTGGCCACTTCAAGCAATGTCTTGCCTGCTTTACGCCGATAGTGGCGCAGGCGTTCGCCCAATGGCTCCATGCGAGTCTCTCCTCTTCCCTCGGGACGGCCGCAACCGGTGCCAGCCCCGGGGCTTGCGCCCTGTGGCGGCTCCTTACAATCGTGTCAAACGTTTGCACGCCCCCCGTGATGCGAAGGTGTCCCGGCAACCGGAGCCTGCTTCGATGTGTCCGGGGCCGCCTCGCGAGGCCTAAGGTAGCGTGTGCACGTGGTTGCTTGCCAGTCGAGCGGCCGGCCATGGCTACCGGCGCTGGGGGCAATGGGCGTCATCAAATTTTAGCTTGACTTAAATTTTAGCTGTACGTTACTTTTTGCTGGCGGCACCGCTGGGGTGCCTGGGGAGAAACAGAAATGACGCTTGGTGTCGGCGGAAGCTCGCGCGAGGCTGCCTTGGCCAGCCTGCAACCCATGCTGGATGGCGTTGCGCCTATAGGCCTGGCGGAATATCGCGAACGCATAGCACGTGCACAGGGCTTTATGCGCGAGCAAGGGTTTGCGGCGCTGTATCTGCATGCCGGCACGAATCTGCGCTATTTCACCGGTCTGGTCTGGCGCGGCAGCGAGCGTCTGGTCGGTGCGCTGCTACCGGCCCAGGGCGAGATCGAGTTTCTCGCACCCGCGTTTGAAGAGGGAACGATACGCGGCTATCAGGTGCTGCCGGGCAGGGTGAATACCTGGCACGAGCATGAAAGTCCGTATGCACTGCTGCGCGACCGCCTCGCCGCGCTGGACCCGGCGCTGGGCCACCGCATAGGTCTGTGCGAAAGCACGCCGTTCTTCGTCGTCGACGGCTTGCGAGAAGAAGAAGGCCGCTGGCAGTTCGTCAACGCCAAACCGGTGACGGCGGCGTGCCGCATGCATAAATCCGCCAGCGAGATCGCGCTGATGCAGCGCGCGCATGACATGACACTGGCCGTGCACAAGGCGGCGGCCAGCATGCTGCACGAGGGCATTACCGCAGCCGAAGTCGAGGACTTCATCGATGCGGCGCACCGCAAGGTAGGTGCGGCAGGCTCGTACTTCTGCATCGTCTTGTTCGGCGCAGATAGCGCGTTTCCGCATGGCGTCAAGCAGCCCCAGCCGCTGGCGCGCAATGCGATGGTGCTGATCGACGCGGGCTGCCTGGTGCACGGCTATATGTCGGACATTACGCGCAGCTATGTCTTTGGCGCGCCCAGCGCGCGCCAGCGGGAAGTCTGGGAGGCGGAGAAGGCAGCGCAGGCTGCGGCGTTCGCGGCTGCGCGTCTCGGTGTTGCCTGTGAAGCGGTCGATGCCGCAGCGCGTGCGCGGCTGGAGGCCGACGGCTTTGGTCCCGGCTACGCGTTGCCTGGTCTGCCGCATCGCACCGGCCATGGCATAGGCCTGGACATACACGAATGGCCGTATCTCGTCGGCGGCGATCGAACGCCACTCGCGCCGGGCATGTGCTTCAGCAACGAGCCCATGATCTGTGTGCCCGGCGAGTTTGGCATACGCCACGAAGATCATTTCTACATGACGGAGCAGGGTCCGCGCTGGTTCACCCAGCCCGCGCATTCGATAGACGACCCCTTCGGCATTGCGGCCTAGTTCGGAGCCTGATCAGGGTGTATGGCGACCATACCTCTTCGTCGGGAGTGAAAGCACATTGTCCACAACGAAGCGCACGACGGTGCCGTGTCTGCAGCGGGTCTATCGGTGCAAATACATTTGCAGTGAAGTATAAAATGCGTCGCCTTGGGCTTTGGATCGCCGGCGCAACGGTATGGCGCAGGGTGGGTTGAAGCCCGCCCTGCGTGCCTCGACATGGATAAACGCCCTCTCAGGGGGCTGCAATCTGCGCTGCCGCTACGATGCGCAGCGAACGCACCTGGCGCAGCAGGTCGGCATAGTCGGCCGCCGAACCGTCGCCAATGGCGAGCACTACGTGCGTGGAATCGAAGTCGCCGACGCCGGCATCGAAGCTGACCCAACGAGCACCATTCCATACCTGTACCCAGGCGTGGGGGCTGAAAACGTCCTGCCGGCCGGTATAGCGGCTTGAGTACAGCAGGCCGCCCACGACGCGCGCCGGAATCTGCTGTGCGCGGGCGAGTGCGGCGAGCAGCAGGGCGAATTCCGTGCAGTCGCCGCTACGCGTCTGCGCGGCCTGGAGTGCGCTGGCATAACCCAGGGACTGACGCATTCCGTCCATATGCTGCTGCACAAAACGCACGAGTTTGTACATGCGCGCTTCGATGCTGCCGTTGGCGCGGACACTGTGGGCCAGCGCGCGCAGACTCGGGTGATCACTCTGCACCCAGGCGTTTGCCGTTCTGAAACGCGCAAGCGCCGCGGGGTCTGGCGCGGCTTCGTCGCCGCAGTCCTGGCAAATTGTCACGACGCTGCGCCGGCCGCGCCTGGCCACTGCCTGCTCACCGGTGGCCGGTATTTCCGGCGTCAGGCCGTCTGCAGATTCGAACACGTAACGCAACGTCTTGCGCCGCCTGGCCACCGGTATGTGATAGGGCGATGCGACCATCAGCCCTGCGAACAGGTCAAAATACTGCGCCTCCTCGGCTGTGCAGGGTTCGTTGCAGGCGTGGCTGTCAAAGCGCGCGCCGGCGAATTCCCAGCTGGGCAGCAGCCGCTGCTGCGTGAGCGACCAGTACAGGCGGCGGCGCGAACGGGCATCACCCTGACCGGTTTCGCGCAGCAGTTCCAGGCGGTCGCCTACAGCGACGCCGCTGCTGCTCAGGTGTATGGAAACCAGCTGCGCAGTTGCCAGGTCGACCTCGCTGTAGGTGAACGACCACGGCACATCGCGCGGCTGGACGGCGATGCGCTGCTGCAGGCTCGCGTCGACGAGCAGATCGGCAGGCGCGGGCAGCGTATCGCGGCGGGTCTGGCCACCTTCGCGGCGTTCCAGTTCGATGCGTCCGCCTACAAAGCGGGCGCTTGCCTGCAGTGATGCGGCACCAGACACCGTGCGGCGCGACAGCGTAAGTGGGCTGCCATCCGCGCGCGCACTGCTGTGCTGTTCATAGCGGCGCCACTCGCGTTTTTTCAGCGCGCGCACGCCGATGGCAGCTTTCTCATGCGTGTGCACTACACCGGCGGATTCCACGCGTTCAAATGTCACGCTGCCGTAGCGAACGCCCTCATGCTCGATCGCGGCGGTGTAGTGCCGGGCTGCTGCTGGCGGCGCAATTGCCGCCAGCAGTGACAGCGCCAGCCGCAACGCGCTGCAACAGGCGCGCTGTAGGCAACGGCTTGCGCTGCAGGCGTCGCGATTCATCGAGGCATCAGTGCGGCTGCTGCGCGCTGCTTGTGTCGTCGAGTAGCGCGGTGCTGTCAAGCAGCGGCAATTGCGGTGCATTCGAGGCGGGTTCGCGCGATTCATGGCGCGCATCGCGCACTGCGCCGATCATCACTTCGACCGGCTCCAGGCGCACACTGTCCGCATCGCCGCGCGATTCGCGCGCGATATGGCTGCCCGTGGTCTTCTGCTTGGCTGCACTGTCGGCGGAGGCAGGCATGACCACTACCAGCGCCGCTAGACCGCACAGCAGGGCGCTGGTTGCTGTGAACAAGAATGAGCGATTGCTGCTATCTGTTTGCATAAGAACTCCCTGAGCGAAGGCATGAGCCGGCCTGGCGCATGGCGCCGGGTCGAGTTTGCCGGTGTGGTGGGTTGAAGCCGATACAGGCTGAGTGCCGAGCCCAGGGCACCTGGGCGCATACGCTACTATGCGCATCGGGGCTGGTACTCCGTCGACCGCCGCCTGCCGCAGTCGCTTGAAGCAACGGACGGCCACTACCGCGAATTCGTCGCATGACTGTGCTCGTCGCCGATCAGCAAGGTCAGTCGCGCAAGCTCAGGCTGCTCTGGCGCCTGATCGAGGACATCTCTTCAGAACTTGCGCTGGAGCCGCTTCTCACGCGCATTGTTGCCGGTGCGTGCCAGCTCATCGATGCGGACGACGGCACGATTGGCCTGTACGAAGCCGAGCACGACTGGATACGCACGGTTGCGGTCTATCGCATGCCCGAGCACGAACTCGGCGCGACCATGCCGCGTGGTGTCGGACTTGCCGGCCATGTGCTCGCGACAGGGCGCACGGTACTGTTGCGCTACGGTGATCTTGAGACGATGACCTTGCCCGAACTCGCCGACAACCAGGTCATCGGCATGCCCGTTCTCTGGTCGGGGCGTCTCATCGGTTTCTTCGGCGTCGGGATTGCCCCACCGCGCCGCTTCAAGCGTGAGGATGTCGCCGCGCTGGAGCTGTTCGCGCGGCATATGGCCATCGCCATCATGAATGCCCAGCGCTACCAGAAGGAACGGCGCCGCACGGACCGCTTCCGGCTGATCGCACATGTAGCCGGCATCGTACAGGCCGAGGAGGACATCGACGCGCTGCTGCAACGCAGTGCGGACGCGATCCATGAACTGCTGGGTTTTGAAAATGTGGATATCCCGTTGCTCGATGAAAAGCAGCGCGATGTGCTCGTGGTGCGGATTCGCGGCGGCGACTACAAGCGTCGCATCCGCGGCGAGGATCGCATGCCGATTACCCGCGGCATCATGGGGGCTGCCGTGCGCGAGCGGCGCAGCCAGCTTGTCAATGATGTCGCGGCTGATCCGCGCTATGTCACGCCGCCGGGCATGACGCCACCACAGGCCGAGCTCGCCGTGCCGCTCAGCGTCGGCGAGGAAGTGCTCGGTGTGCTCAACGTCGAGGGCAACCAGCGCTTTGACGAGCTGGATCTGAGCAGCCTCGAAGTCATCGCCGACTTTCTCGCTGTTGCAGTACATAACCGGCGGCTTGCGGCGGCTTCGCGCGACAACGCGATCCTGCGCGAACGCCAGAATCTGGGCCGCGAGCTGCACGACAACGTGACCCAGATCCTCTCAGCCATAGGCCTGCTGACCCAGACCCTGTCGAATGTGTGGCAGCGCGATCCGGCTGAAGGCCAGCGCCGGGTGCAGCGCCTGCATCAGCTGGCGCGTACAGCTCATGCGGAAATGCGCAACTTGCTGCGCGAATTGCAGCCGCCGGAACCCGTCGTGACGCGTTCGCGCCGTGGTCGCGCCGTGATCTGTGTTGAACAGTTGCGCGAACAGGCGCTGCCCGGTGCGCTGAATCAATTGCTGACGGCGATGGTGCCGGAGACACTGGAGCTGCGCATGGACTTTGCCCAATACGAAGCACAGCAGATCGATAGCGAAGCGACGCTGTTGCGCTGTTGCCAGGAGGCTGTATCCAATGCGGTGCGGCATTCGCGTTGCAAGCGCCTGTGGATCGCCGCTGCGGTGCGCGACGATTATTGCGAATTGATGGTAGCCGACGACGGCGCCGGCATTGCCGCTGATCACGTGCCGGGCATTGGATTCCGCAGCATGCGTGAACGCGCGGCGGCGCTGCTTGGCGAGGCGCTGATCCGTGCGCGTACGCCGCGTGGCACTGAAGTGCGTATACGCCTGCCGCGGCGCGACCGCAGCCCTGATACGGGAATACGCTCATGAGCGAACGTATTCCCGTCATCCTGATTGACGATCACGCAGTCGTGCGCGAAGGATTGCGCGCCGTACTCGATGAAGAGAGCGATCTCGACGTCATCGCCGATTTCGCCAATGCGCGCGATGCGATTGCAACGGTGGCTGCGTTGCGGCCCCGCGTCGCCGTGCTGGATCTCAAGATGCCGGCCAGCGACCCGGTCTCGACTATTCGCGCGCTGCGCGCTGCGTGGCCGCCGCTGGAAATTCTTGTGTTCACGAGCTTTGCCGAAGATGGCGTGGTGCGCGAGGTGCTTGCCGCCGGTGCCACCGGCTATCTGCTCAAGGACGCGCTCAGCGGCGATCTCGCTGCCGCTGTGCGCCAGGTTGCCGCCGGCGTGCCCTGGCTGGACGCAACGGTGCAGCGTCAGCTGGTGGCGCGATTGCGTATCCCTGATGACGATGGCTTCGTGCTGACGGCGCGTGAACTGTCAGTGCTGCAGCGCATTGCTCAAGGGCTGAGCAACAAGGCTATTGCGCGCGAATTGTCGCTGACCGAGGGCACGGTCAAGGGCTATGTAAGCCAGATCCTTTCCAAGATGGGCATCAATGACCGAACTCAGGCGGCGATGATCGCCGTACGCAAAGGACTGGTACAGCTGTAGGAGAAGTCTGAGCCGGCGCCGGCCCGGCCGGGTCGACGCGTAGGTGTTACTCGGCCACATAGCGCCAGGCGGATCCGGTATCCGGCCGGCGCCAGATCGTAAAGAACGGAATCGGCTTGCGGCTGCCGTCGGCGCTGGGAGCATTGGGTTGCAGGAAACCTATGGTCACGCCGAGATCGCCGCTACCGGCAACGATAACTTCATCCGGAGCCCAGGTAACCGGGCTAGTGCCTGGCGGACCACCTGCCGAGACCACGCGGGCGATGTTGTCGGCGCCGAGCACGATGTCTGCATTGCCCGCGCCACCTAGATTGACCGCATCGCTGCTGCCGTATTTCGCAAATGCCGGGCCCAGGCCAATCTTCTGTGCTTCATCCGAGAACGCCCGTTCGGCAGCATCAAGGCTGCGCGTAAATTCTTGTGTGCGCGCCGCATCATCATGACTGCGGACAAGGCGTGCCGGCAGCGCTGGCGGCATCGGTGTGGTCGATGCGGGGGCGGCGCTGGCGCCACTGCGCCGATACACGGTGACCTGCCAGCGCTCGTCACGGCGCAGCCAGTACGCGAGGTATTTCAGCGGCTGCACGCTGCTGTCGGGTTTGTGCAGGCGCATGTAGCCGAAGGTGAAGCCGTGCTTGCCGTCGGCTGACACGCCGCCGCGTATCGGTGTCCATTCGATTCGCGATTTCTGATAGTCGGGTGTGCTGCGCAAATAGTCGCGGACTTCGGCGATGCCGCGTGCAAAGCGCCCGCCGGGTACGGGCATGACGATATCGTTGGCAAACATGGCGCTGAGGCCGGCGACCGGATCGGTAGTCGCGCTGGCCTGGGCAAAGCCGCGGTCGGCTGCGAGCAACCCATCGACCGCTGCCTGGGCTTCGGCGTCGGCAGCCGACGGCGCTGCCTGCGCCGCGGTACCGAGCAGCGCGGCGGCAGCGAGTAGGTGAAGTAATTTTCCGCGGAGCATTGTTTGCAGCATGGGGCGTCCTGGGGTGAAAGTGCCAGGGCGGCTAGTTGCCATGGCGGTGGGGCTGTATAGCAACTGCCCGGACGAAATGAAGCCGCAGGCTGGCCAATGCGCTGGATATGGCAAAACCATGACCCCGGTCATTGGTCTCGTGCGCAGATAAGCAATACGGCTGCAAGTGCGTCCGCCGTCTTTGCCAACAAGCCCGGTCAACCGGCGGCTCCAGTCGTTCCCGCGTCGCAGCGGGCGTGAGTGCGCTCGCAGTCAGCAGGGCCGGCGCGGGGTAGACTCGGATTCTTCCTGACCGCGGAGACCGCTCATGCTGCTACCTGCACTCGGCCTGCTGCTTGCGTCTGCGTCGGCTGCGCCGCTTGATCGCGCCCTGGTGGTTGATATTCGCCATGCCACGGCGGCAGAGGTCGACGCACTCAAGCAGCGCCCTGGCGTGCATTGGTGGCTGGAAATGGGCGCGCGCCTCGTGGTGGGGGGTGAAGCGAGTGCGATCAGTGAGCTCAGCGAGCACAGCAAGCCACTGGGCGAAGCAGTAGCGCTGGATCGGCGTGATCTGGCCTTGCGCGCAGTAGGCTGCAACCCCGGCGAAGCAGCGCCGGGCCGTCTGCTGGTGCAAAGCGGACGTTGGCAATTGCGGCAGCTCGACGCGGGGGCTGCGCTGCCTGCGCACGACGCCGGGCACGAGCTCTGGCGTCGCGTCGACGGCAATGAAGTGCTCGCGCGCCAGGCGCGTCTTGACCTGCCAGCCCGACTGGCGGCCGATCCACTGATTCAGCCCATCGTTGATCGTATCGACGCAGCGCGCTGGTTCGCTGACCTTACCCAGCTGGCCAGTTGGGACCGCTCCAGCTACGGCACGACCAGTCTCAACGCCGCACGTGACTGGATAGGCAGTCGCTTGCAGGCTCTCGGTCTCACGGTCACGACTCCGGATTTCAGCATGCCGGGTTCCGGTGGCGGCACCATCACGCGCCAGAATGTGATCGGCCGTTGGACCGGGACTGAGCTACCCGACGAATGGATCATTGTCGGCGGCCATTACGACTCACGTAACAGCAGCCTGGGTTCGGTCACGAATGCCCCCGGCGCTGAAGACAATGCCAGCGGCTGTGCGGGCGTCATCGAACTGGCCCGCGCGCTGCTGCCTTTCAAGCCGCGGCGTTCGGTGCTGTTCATGTGTTATGCGGGCGAGGAGCAGGGCCTGTACGGCAGCACACGTCACGTGCAGGCGCTGCAGGGCAATGGTGATTTTGCCAAGGTGCGTTCGGTAGTCATCATGGACATGATCGGCTACAGCGCTGACAACCAGCTCGACGCCCTCTACGAGAGCAAGGCCACGTATCAGTCGTTTCTCAATCGATTCGCGGCCGCCGCTGCGGCCTATGTGCCAGGTCTTAATCTGACTCTGAGCACGAACCCGTTCGGTTCGGACCATATGCCCTATCTGAATGCGAACAAGGAAACCGTACTCGCAATCGATACAGACTACGCCGACTACCCGCATTACCACCGCAATACCGATACGCCGGCCAATATGGGCGTCAATGCGCAGGCCATGGGAGCAGCGATACTCAAGACCAATGCGGCAGTGCTCGCTGAGTTGGTAGGCGCTTCGGATCGTATCTTTGGAGCTGGTCAGGAATGAGCAGCAGATAGCGACCGCGGCGGACTTGCCTGGCAATCAATTTTCAAATAGTTGCTTGCAAGCATTGGGCTGCTCGCGCCTACTGGCCATGTATCCGCCTGCTTTGCGCTCATGAACCAGCGGCGAGCAGGGTTCAAGATGCTCATGAATGGAGAAGGTGCCTATGACTACTCTGCGCCGGCCCCGGCAGTGGCCCATCGTGGCGCTGTCGGCCGCAACGATCGCGACTGCGGCGGTTATTGCCGCACTGGTGCAGCGTACCCCCGGAACAGGCGCCTGGGTTGCCATCAGGCTTACGGCCCACACCTCGGCAGCTCTTTTTACCGTGGCATTCGCAGCGAGTGCGCTATATGCGCGATGGCCGGGTAGTTTTACGCGTTGGCTTAGCCGGTACCGTCGCGGCATCGGGCTGTCTTTCGCGGCATCGCATGCCGTGCACGCGGCTGCAATTTTGGCCTTGTATCGGGTCGATACGGCGCTGTTTAACAGTCTGGTCGACAATACAAGGCTGATCGGCGGTAGTTTTGTATATGTCTTTATTGCGCTAATGGCGGCGACTTCCAACGATGCGTCGCAGCGATTGCTTGGTCGGAATTGGCGGCGCCTGCATCTGGTGGGTAGCTATATCGTCTACTTCACGTTCCTTCGCGCGTTTGTCCGTATGGCAATGGCGCACGCGTATTACTGGGGATTTGTCGCCGTGCTGCTGCTGGTACTCGGGCTACGCCTGTGGCCCAAGATGCGGCGAGCGTCGGCGGCTTGACGGAGTAAGCGCGTAGCTGTCTACGCCTTGTTTTGGCACCGGCAGGCATGAGGCGTACTCGATGGACTGTGCCTTGGCCCGGGTGTTCTATACTCCGCGCAATTCAGGACGAAGCGCGTCATGTACAGGACATTCGCGGTGGTGTTGCTCTGTCTGTCGGCGTTGACCGCTGCAGCGGCGACGCCGCAGATCGTGGCCGGCAGTCAGGTGCTGTGGCTGCAGGCGGATGGATCGGTCTGGGCTAGCGGTGATGCCGACCCGGTGCGTGGGGATGCCGATGCGCAGGCGCGCAAGACTTTTCGCCGCATCGAAGGGTTGTCGCGCATAGTCAGTCTGGCGATCAATCATGATGCTTCCGACTCTGCTGCTGCAATCGACGCTGACGGCGCGCTGTGGCTCTGGGGCGAGCTTGCTGAATTCGCCTGTACCACGGAAACCTGCAAACAGCCGCCGCATCAGCCCAGGCGCTTTGAGGCCCTGGGCGCCGTGCGTGCCGTGGCATTGGGCCGGCAACACCTGATTGCCATCGGGCGCGATGGCAAGTTGCGCAGTGTGGGCAGTAATGAACGGGGGCAACTGGGCAGTGGCCCGCTGCATAACGAATCGCGCATGCAGGCGCGGCTGCCGCGGGTGGTGGACGCCATACCCGATGCAGTTGACGTGGCAGCACAGGGCGATACCAGCATCGTGCTACGCAGCGACGGCAGTGTCTGGGGCATGGGCAGTGCGCGCTGGGGCCTGCTCGGTGCCGAGGGGCGCTGGCGACCGCTGGATTTCACCGATCCGGCGCATGCGCAGCCGCTGCGTATCGCAGGCCTTGATCAGATCAAGGCCATCAGTCTCGGTCGGTTTCACGCGCTTGCGCTGGATGCTGATGGCGCGGTATGGGGCTGGGGGGTGAACGAATCGGCGCAACTGGCCACGCCGGCGCTTGATCTGGTTGCATTGCCGCCACGGCGTCTGAACGGCCTTGACGCGGCAGTCGCCATTGCAGCGGGTGACGATTACACCTTGGTGCTCAAGCAGGATGGCAGCGTCTGGGCCCGCGGCGGCAACGTCTACGGCACGCTAGGCGATGGTGGCGATGAGCTCGAAGGTGACTTGCGCCGCGTGTCCGCACTTGATGACAAGGCTGTGGAGGCGTTGTTCGCAGGTGATTACAACGGCTTCGCACGCACGCGCGACGGGCGCATCTACGGCTGGGGTACGAATGATGCAGGTACGGGCGGATTCGACGCTGCCAGCATGGATGAAGGCCCCTTGCTGCCAGCCGTGCTCGATCTTGGCCGGCAACCTCCTGCACCGAGTGCAGCAGTGCGCGCTGGTGCCGCGGCGTTTGCGTTCGCGGCGGAACTTGACAGCGACGAAATACGCGAACACAGCGAGCTCTGGATAAATGGCCAGCGCGTAGCCGCGCTTGAACTTGACCGTTCCACGCCACGCAGCCATCGCGGTCAGGCGTCTCTGGAACTGACACCCGGCGTGCACGAGTATGAACTGCGTGGCGAAGCGCAGATGCAGTCGGGAGCGATGCGCGCCTTGCGTGGACGTGGCGCTGTTGTTGTCACGCGTGACGGCATCGAAGCGCAGTTCCGTGCTGCGGCTGCGACACAGGGACTGCTGGCGGCCTATCGCCAGGCAATTGCTGCCGTGCGCGAGGTCACGCCGCTTGATGCGCGTGCTGATCTGCGCAGCACGCCGCCTCCGCCGCCGGAAGTGCTGGATGCTTTCGAGAAAACGCTGGGGCAGCGCCTGCCACGCAGCTATCGCGACGCGATGCGTACGCTGGGGCCGTTTGTGCTCGGCACGCCGGGGGAGCGTTATCCGGCGGTAGCGCTATATCCACCGGTGCGGCTGGTCAGCCTCGAGGATTGGGCGGAGCGTGCGCTGCGTGCTGTTGCCGAATCTGATACGGCTGCCGAGATGAGCCTGCGCGACCGCGACCAGCTCGATCGCTTTCGCCTGTTCGC
Organism: Rhodanobacteraceae bacterium; assembly: GCA_016790075.1. GTDB lineage: Bacteria > Pseudomonadota > Gammaproteobacteria > Xanthomonadales > Rhodanobacteraceae > Tahibacter. The sequence continues at coordinate 31,064 of JAEUPP010000067.1, forward strand.
TGGGGAAATCGAATCGGCGCTTCAGCGCCTCGCGACGCAGTGGAGACGGGAACGGCTGGCGGCTGTGTTGCCCGAGTCGGTTTATCTGATCGTGCCGGACCCGGCGCTGAAATGTGCTGGCCGTCGCGCGCACCAGCGCATAGCGGATTTTTTTGACGTGCGGGTGGACGAAGACAGTGGCGAGGAACGTTATTTCGCCTGGGCGCAGAGTGCTGAGTGCGATCTGGATCTGATCGCTGCGCTGGGGCAAAGCGTGTTCGAGCACTACACGGCGGTGCTGCGCGCCAACGGCGTGGTCTTCGTGCGCGCCGATCGCGAGGACGGTGAGCGCAGCGTGGTCACACCCGAACGCCTGGAGGACGGTGATGACGGCGCGCTGCTGATGCGCCTGTCCGGCGGCGAAGCAGTTACCGAGTATTAGCCGCGCCCTTCTGCTGCAGCCGCCGATACACTCGCACTGATGCGCGCGGCTACTACGTGCCGGCTCGATGTAGTGGCGGCTCCGCCTTCGCCGTTGCTCAGGCCGCGGCGCGCCGCGGGACGATGTCTCGACGGCCTCGTTACGAACGGGTGTGGGAAATACGGGCTTGCTGGCTGTCGCGCTGCACGTGCCGCCAGCCCAAATGCAGCAACTCGCAGCGATTGCTGCTGCAGTTCAACCGCCGATGAGGCGGGCCGCAACCCGCTCTACAGGTAGCTGAATAATGCTTGTTTATCAACTTTTACCATTGCTTTGATTCCGCCATCAGGCGAGATCCAGCAGCTCGCCATCGCGTTCGCCGAGCCGGCGCGCAACGTCTGGTGCTTGATCAAGCAGGGCAAAGCCGCGGTACTCGTAGCCTGGTGCGACGGTGCAGCCGACCAATGTATAGGCGCCGCGCGGGCGAGCGGCCTGCCACATGCCGGCGGGCACTACGAATACGGGCGCGGAGTCGCGTGATGCCGGACCCAGGGTGTGTACGGTCAGCGTGTCTTCGGTGGGATCGTAGCGCAGCAGTTCCAGAGGCTGGCCTTCGTAGAAATGCCAGACCTCGTCCGCATCGACGCGGTGCCAGCGACTCAGCTCGCCGGCGGCGAGCAGGAAATAGATCGACGTCGCGACGGCCCGCTGCAAGCTGTCGCCGTAGGCGACGCGCGTTGATGATTCGTAAATGCGCCGGTAATGGCCGCCTTCGATATGCGGTTCCAGCTGGAGTGCGCGGATCAGCTCTTTTGCTCGTGTGTGCATGGATGGGTAATTCCAGACAGGCGGCGTTGCGGCAGCCGAGGCTGCGCTCAGGCCGCCTTCTTGCGTTGGCTCAGCGCTGTGATCAGGTCATTGGTCGCGCGCAGGCGCTCGGTGGCACCGGGCATTTCCAGGCGGACCTTGAGCTTGTCCTGGCCGTCCAGCGCATAGACGCGTGGCTGGGCCTGGATCAGCTTGATCACGGCGAGGGGGTCGATGTTGGGCTGCGGCGCGAATACGATGCGGCCGCCCTGTGCGCCGAAGTCGATCTTGCGTACACCGAGTTCTGTCGCACGCAGTTTGATTTCGGTAACCGCGAACAGGTGTTTCACCGCGTCCGGCAGCAGACCGAAGCGATCGATCATCTCAACTTGCAGTTCGCTCAGACGCTCGCTGTCGCGTGCGCTGGCGATGCGCTTGTAGAGGGTCAGGCGTGCATGCACGTCGGGCAGGTAGTCATCGGGAATCAGTGCCGGCAGATGCAGCTCCACTTCGGCCTCGTGCGCGCTGACGAGATCGAAATCCGGCACCTTGCCGCTCTTGAGCGCGCGTACTGCGCGTTCGAGCAGTTCGGTGTAGAGGGAAAAGCCGATCTCCTGCATCTGGCCGCTCTGTTCTTCGCCAAGCAGCTCGCCCGCGCCGCGAATTTCCAGATCGTGGGTGGCGAGGGTGAAACCGGCGCCAAGCTCTTCCATCGACGCCAGCGCTTCGAGGCGTTTCTCCGCATCGGCCGTCATCTGGCGCCGGTCGGGCACGACGAGGTAGGCGTAGGCGCGATGATGCGAGCGGCCTACGCGGCCGCGCAGCTGGTGCAACTGCGCCAGACCGAAGCGATCGGCGCGGTTGACGACAATGGTGTTGGCGCTGGGGATATCGATGCCCGACTCGATAATGGTCGTGCACAGCAGCACGTTGAAGCGCTGGCGATGGAAATCGAGCATGACCTGTTCCAGCTCTTTTTCCGGCATCTGGCCATGGGCGATGCGGATACGCGCCTCGGGTACCAGCGCATTCAGGTCGCGCTCCATCTTTTCTATGCTGTCGACTTCATTGTGCAGAAAGTACACCTGGCCGCCGCGCTGCAGCTCGCGTTGGAACGCTTCGCGCAATTGCGCCGGATCCCAGGGAGCAATGAAGGTCTTCACGGCGAGGCGGTGCGCCGGCGGCGTTGCGATGATGGACAGGTCGCGCATGCCGGACATGGCCATGTTCAGCGTGCGCGGGATAGGCGTCGCGGTCAGTGTCAGCAGATCGACTTCGGCGCGTAATTTTTTCAATTGTTCTTTTTGCCGCACGCCGAAACGCTGTTCCTCGTCGACGATGACCAGGCCTAGCTGCTTGAATTTCACGTCCTGCTGCAATAGGCGATGGGTGCCTATCATCACGTCGATCTGGCCCGCGGCCAGCTTGCCCATGGCTTCTTCGACTTCTTTCTTGGTCTTGAAGCGGCTCAGCACGTCGACGCGGATCGGCCAGTCGGCGTAGCGGTCGCGGAAGTTCTGGTAGTGCTGCTGTGCGAGCAGCGTCGTTGGCACGAGTACGGCCACCTGCTTGCCCGCCATGGCGGTGACGAACGCAGCGCGCAGCGCGACTTCGGTCTTGCCGAAACCGACGTCGCCGCATACCACGCGATCCATGGGCTTGGGCGAGGCAAGGTCGGCGACAACCGCGTCGATGGCGTTGATCTGATCCGGTGTTTCTTCAAACGGAAACGCGGCAGAAAACTGCTCGAACGCAGGACGGTCGACCTCGATCGCGGTACCCTGGCGCGCTTCACGCTGGGCGTAGATCGCGAGCAACTCGGCGGCGACGTCGCGTACTTTTTCCGCAGCCTTGCGCTTGGCGCGCTCCCAGGCGTCGCCGCCAAGGGAATGCAGCGGCGCCAGTTCGGGCGACGTGCCGGAGTAGCGTGAAACCAGGTTGAGCTGTGCCACCGGCACGTAGAGCTTGTCGCCCTTGGCATATTCGATGGCGAGGAACTCGTTCGCGCTGCCGCCGACGTCGAGTTTGATCAGACCCTGATAGCGGCCGACGCCATGATCGACGTGCACGATGGGCGAACCTTGGCCGAGCTCGGTCAGGTCGCGGATGATGGTTTCGGGATCACGTGCGGCGCGCTTGCGGCGGCGCTGCTGCTGTACGCGTTCGCCGAATAGTTCGCGCTCGGTCAGCAGCGTAATTGCCGGTTCGATCAGCGCAAAGCCGGTCTGCAGTGGGGCGACGGTAATCGCAAAGCGGCTCTCGCTGCGCGCGAACTCGGCCCAGGACGTGAGTGTCTGCGCGTGCAGCCCTGCGGCGCGCAGTTGTTCGATCAAGGCCTCGCGCCGGCCCGCGCTTTCGGCGGCGATCAGTGCGCGGCCCGGATAGGTGTCGAGAAAACGCGTCAGTTCTTCGGCGGGCCGCTCGCTCTTGCGGTTGATCGGCAGACTCGGCGCTGGGTGCAGGCCGAGTACCTGTACATGCTCGTTGCTGCCGCGTGCGACAAGGTCGACGCGCAATTCACGATTGAGTCGTTCGCGCAACTGCTCGGGTGCAAGATACAGTTCGGCCGGCGGCAATACCGGACGTTCAATGTCATGCGCGCGCTGATCGTAGCGGTCAGCCGTCTGGCGCCAGAATTGCTCGGCTGCGTCGAGCGCGCCGTCGCCAAGCACGAACAAGGCATCGGCTGCGAGGTAGTCGAACAGGGTCGCTGTTTCAGCGAAGAACAGCGGCAGGTAGTAGTCGATACCGGCAGGGGTAGTGCCTTCCTTGATGTCCTGATACAGCGGGCAGCGGCGTACGTCGATAGGAAAGCGCTCGCGCAGACGCGTGCGAAAACTCCTGACGGACTCCTCGGTCAGCGGGAATTCGCGCCCGGGCAGCAGGCGCACCGCATCGACCTTGTGCAGAGAGCGCTGCGTTTCCGCATCAAAATTGCGGATGGACTCGATTTCCTCGTCGAATAGCTCGATGCGGTAGGGTTCGGCCGCACCCATGGGAAAGATGTCGATCAGCGCGCCACGCACGGCGAAGTCACCGGGTTCCAGTACTTGTGGCACGTGGCGGTAGCCAGCGGCCTCAAGACGGCGCTGCTCGGCACCAAGGTCGAGCTTCTGTCCCACTTGCAGGGAAAGCCCGGAGCCGCCGATATAGCTGCGCGGTGCGAGCCGCTGCATCAGGGTGGCAACTGGTACGACGAGTATGCCTTGCCGTACCGCGGGCAGGCGGTACAGCGTCGCTATGCGCTGCGAGACAATTTCCGGGTGTGGTGCAAACAGGTCGTAGGGCAGGGTTTCCCAGTCGGGAAAGTGCAGTACTTCGGCGCCGTCGCCAGCGAACGCGGCGAGTTCGGTTTCGAGCGTATGCGCCGCCTGGGTGTCGCGCATCACCGCGACGACGAGTCCGGCGTGGTTGCGTCCGGTCTGCTCCAGTACTAGCGCCAGGCTCGATCCGGGCGGGTTCTCCCAGTAGCGGCGGACCTTGGCAGTTTTGGGTAACGGTGGCTGGAGCAGGCTAGAGGTCATTGCGGTGTGAGTAGACGCCGCCAGCAGGTAGGGCCGGTGGCAGGACCGCCTAGTCTAGTGCCCCGTCTTGCGATTGCCATCAAATAATTGCAGCGCTTTCCACCGCACCGCTTCAGATGCTCAGGCGCACCCGGGTCAGCGAGGCGTCGTGGAACACGCTTTCGCGGCGGAAGCCGAACTCTTCGCAGAGATCAAGCATGGTGCGGTTCTCGGTCAGCACGTCGCCCCAGATTTCGGTAACGCCACGGGCGCGGCAGGACTCGATTACGCGATTGAGCAACTCGCTGCCAAATCCCTGCCCGGTGAATCGGCGTTGCACGATCAGCGCGAATTCGGCGCTGTCGGTGTTTGGGTCGACATAGGCACGCGCTACGCCGTAGATCTCGGGCTCGTCACCGGTGTCCGGCGGATCGGTCAGGACAAAGGCCAGCTCCTGCTCGGGATCAAGCCGGCACAGTCGCTGCGCGAGCGGATCGGAGAGTTCGGAAAGTGTATGCAGGAAGCGCATGCGCACTTCGTCAGAATGAAGATGGGTAAAGCCGCGCTGCAATGCGGCGACGTCGTTGGCGTGGATGGGGCGTATGCTGAGCGGAGTGCCGTCACGACTGACAAGATTGTCGCCGCTCAGACGTGGAGTGTCGTTTGCAGCGTCGAAGCGCAGGCGCTCGGGCGGGCGGCGGGAGCTGTGGCTGCTCATGATGGTATTGCGGCGGGCAGAGTTTTTCATGCAGCGCAACATGCATGAGCCGGATGGAGCAGGCTATCTAAACGCGCTGGCTGAGTTCGCTTACCGCTCTAGCCTGATTCAGTTGCCCAGCGCCGAGAGCTCGCGATTGAGCAGTGCCGGATCGCCTAGATTGAGTTCGATCAGGCGCTTGAGCTGGGCGAAGCTGTCGAGGTCGATTTTCTCCCAGCGGCAACCGAGGCGGTGCGGCATGATGTGGGCGATCGACACGCCCATGCTGATGATGACGCTGTTGTTAATGCGCAGATCCAGCCGATAGCCGCCGCCAATCTTGCCGCTCCAGTCTACCGGCCGCTCGATGAGTACGCCTTTGAGCGATACGTCCACGAGTTTGGTTTCCCACATGGCCGTGCCCGAATACAGGCGCACGGTGCCTTCAAAGTTGAAGCGCTGGAAGCGGCGGCGTTCCGCGGCGGGATCGTGCTTCATGGTTTGGGAAACTTCCTCAAATCATTCGCATAAGTGCTGGCTGGTGAGAGGATTCTGCGCCCGCCGGCGAGCTGCCGGCAAGCTCTCTTAGGGAACGCTTCAAAGGGTGCGTGCGAGCAGTAGCTCCAGCACGAATTTGCTGCCGAAGAATGCGAGCAGCAGCACGCCCATGCCACTGAGCAGCAGGCGCACGGCGCGGCGGCCGCGCCAGCCGTAGCGCCAGCGTCCTGCGAGCAGGGTACCGAATACGACCCAGGCTACTATCGACAATGAAGTCTTGTGAACCAGATGCTGTGCGAACAGGTTTTCGACGAACAGCACGCCCGATAGCAGGGTCGCGGTCAGCAATACAAAACCAGCGGCGACAAGGCGGAACATCAGGCTTTCGGTCAGAGTCAGCGGCGGCAACACACGTAGCCAGTGGTTTGCTACATCACGGTTGCGCAACGCGCGCTCCTGTACCAGCAGCAGCAAGGCGAGCACAGCTGAGACGCTGAGCAGTGCATAGCCGAGCAGGGCGACGATGACATGCAGCTTGATCTGCCAGTCCATCACGTTGGGTTGCGTTGGCGGCGCAATCCAGGCATCGATGGCCAGCAGCAGCGCTGCAAGCGGGAACACGATGATGCCTAGGGCATCGACCGAGCGGGACAGGTTGACGAACACCGCGATGGCGGCGATCAGCATCGCCGCAAGACTCAGCGCGGCAAAGAAATGCAGATCCAGCCCGCCGCGATGGGCCGCGAACAGGTAAGCAGCGTGCGCCAGCACGCCGGTTGCCGTGATGGCGAAACCGGCCGGGCGCGGCAGGGCCTTACCGTGCAGAGCTCGCGTAGCGACGAACAGGGCGGCGATGGTATAGGCGGCGACGGCAACAACAGCCAGGATGGAGATCAGCATGGCGCGAGTTTGGCACAGCGCCGGCTGCAGGCGTATGGCAGATGCCTGGCCCGGCCGTCGTGCTTGTGGGCAGGCTGCTATAATCGCCGCCCTTTTGTTCTGCATCGAAGCCGCACATGTTCGAGTCCCTGAGCCAGCGTCTGTCCTCTACCATCGAGCGCCTGCGCGGTCGCGCTCGTCTGACTGAGGAAAACATCCGAGAGTCGCTGCGTGAGGTGCGTATCGCGCTGCTGGAAGCCGATGTCGCGTTGCCCGTGGTCCAGGCCTTGATCGAGCGCGTCAAGGTGCGTGCCGTTGGCCAGGATGTGCTGAAGAGTCTCACCCCGGGTCAGGCGCTGGTTCGCGTCGTCCGCGACGAATTGACCGCCGTGATGGGTACGGTCAACACCGACCTGAATCTCGCTACACAGCCTCCGGCAGTAGTGCTGATGGCCGGCCTGCAGGGCGCTGGCAAGACCACCACGACGGCGAAGCTGGCGCGTTTCCTGAAAGAGCGCAAGAAAAAGAAGGTCATGGTCGTCAGCTGCGACGTCTACCGCCCGGCGGCGATAGAGCAGTTGCGCGTGCTGGCGGAACAGGTCGATGTGCTGTTCCATCCCTCCAGCGGTGAGCAGGATCCGGTCGCCATCGCGCGCGGTGCACTGGACGCTGCAAAGAAGAATTTCGCCGATGTGCTGCTGGTCGACACTGCAGGCCGTCTGCATATCGACGCGGATATGATGGCGGAGATCAAGGCCTTGCATGCCGAGCTCAAGCCCATCGAAACGCTGTTCGTGGTCGATGCAATGACTGGCCAGGATGCGGCCAACACGGCCAAGGCATTTGCTGAGGCGCTGCCCCTGTCCGGCGTGGTGCTGACCAAGACCGATGGCGATGCGCGCGGCGGTGCCGCGCTATCCGTGCGCTACATCACTGGCCGGCCGATCAAGTTCATCGGGGCGGGCGAAAAGACCGAGGCGCTGGAGCCGTTCCATCCGGACCGCTTGTCGCAGCGCATATTGGGCATGGGGGATGTGCTGTCCCTGGTCGAGCAGGTCGAGCAGAAGGTCGACCAGGAAAAAGCGCAGAAACTGGCCGAAAAGGTCATGAAGGGCAAGCGCTTCGATCTCAACGACATGCGCGACCAACTGCAGCAGATGCTGAACATGGGAGGGCTGGGTTCGCTCATGGACAAGCTCCCGGGCGTGTCCAATCTGCCCGAGCATGTAAAGGCCAAGGCGAACGACCGCGAAGTGCACCGCATGATCGCGATCATCAATTCCATGACCAAGAAAGAGCGCCGCCACCCCGATTTGCTCAATGGTTCGCGCAAGGCGCGGGTCGCGCGCGGTTCCGGCATGCAGCCCTCGGATGTCAACAAGCTGCTCAAGCAATACCAGCAAATGGAAAAGATGATGTCCAAGCTGTCCGGCGGCGGCCTCAAGGGGCTGATGCGGCAAATGTCCGGTGCGCTCAAAGGCATGGGCGGTGGTGGCTTTCCGGGGGGCGGAATGACACGTTGAGGCGTGTCGCCGGTGCGGATCAGGTCGACATGGCCGCCAATGTGCGGCAGACTCGCCGGCCTGCTTTGAATTTTCGCGGACCTTCGCATAGAATGCCGCGTTTCCTGGGGCTCGTTGCGTCCGCGACCGGCCCATTCTCATAGAGAAGATCAAGCAATGGTCAAGATTCGCCTGTCCCGCGGCGGCGCCAAAGGGCGCCCGTTCTATCACATCGTGGTTGCCGACGAGCGCTATGCCCGTGATGGCCGCAGCATTGAACGTCTGGGCTTTTTCAACCCGGTTGCCGCTGGCAAGGAAGTTCCCCTGGAACTGAACGTTGCTCGCGCCAATGAGTGGATTGCCAAGGGTGCGCAGCCTACCGACAAGGTCCGCGCACTGCTCAAGCGGGCGGCTAAGCAGGTCGCTGCGGCGGCTGCCTAAGCGCAGGACGGCATGAGCGCGGAAGTGGAACGCCGCGTTCTCGTCGGCAGGATAGTCGGGGTTTCGGGAACGGCTGGAGCGGTCAAGCTCGAATCCTGGACCGAGCCTCGAATGCAGATATTTCGGTACCAGCCCTGGATACTGAAGTCTGCCGGCAATGAACGGGAGATCCGTGGTTGCCGCGGGCGTGAACAGGGCAAGGGCATGATTGCGACGCTGCCGGGTGTGCTCGATCGGGAGCAGGCAGCAGCGCTGATTGGTACGGAAATCTGGGTGTCGCGTTCAGCGCTACCCGCGTCCAGGCCAGGCGAGTATTACTGGACTGACCTGGAAGGCATGGATGTTGCGACCGTCGAGGGCGTATCGCTGGGCCGCGTATCGCATCTGTTTGCGACCGGCGCCAACGACGTGATGGTGGTCCGCGACGGCGAACGCGAACGGATGCTTCCGTTTGTGCTCGAGCACTACGTCAAGCAAGTGGATCTGAGTGCCGGGCGCATCGTCGTCGACTGGGATCCAGATTTCTGAATGAGGGCAGCGCGGTGCGCATCGACGTCATCACGCTGTTTCCGGAGTTTGTGCGGCAATGCGCTGCGGTCGGGGTTGTCGGGCGCGCGCAGGAACGTGGTTTGCTCGGCGTCGAAGCGTGGAATCCGCGCGATTTTGCGACCGACAATTATCGCACTGTCGATGGGCGCACCTGCGGTGGCGGTCCCGGCATGGTGATGCTGCTGGCGCCGCTGCGTGCGGCACTTGCGGCGGCCAGGCAAGCGGCGACCGGTGAGGCAAGAACGATTTACCTGAGTCCGCAGGGTACGCGGCTGACTCAGGCCAAAGTAGCGGAGTTCGCGCAGCGGGAACGGTTGATCCTGCTCTGCGGGCGCTATGAAGGGGTAGATGAGCGCCTGCTGGCGCATGAGGTCGACGAGGAAATTTCCATCGGCGATTACGTGCTGTCCGGCGGAGAGTTGGGTGCGGCTGTGCTGATCGACGCGGTCGGTCGGCTGCAGCAAGGCGCGCTGAACGACGCGGCCTCGGCCGAACAGGACTCGTTTGCGAACGGCCTGCTCGACTGTCCGCATTACGCGCGGCCGGTGCAGGACGAACTGGGCGACGTGCCTGAAGTGCTGCAATCGGGAAACCATGCGATGATCCGGCGCTGGCGCCTGAAGCAGTCGCTGGGTAGAACCTGGTTGCGCCGCCCCGACCTGCTGGCTCGCGTGACGCTGGACAAGCAGGCACGTGAGTTGTTGGAAGAATTCCGCCGCGAGTGGCTCGCGGCCGGTGCAGCGGAGCCGCTTGCGGCTGCGCAGCGCCAAGAGCCAAGGGCCGGCACGGCGCCGGAAAGATAATTCAGACCAGATTGGTGAGTGTCATGAGCAACCTCCTTCAGCAGTTCGAAGCCGCCCAGATCAAGCGTTCCCTGCCAGATTTCGGCCCCGGCGACACCGTCGTAGTCAACGTCAAGGTCAAGGAAGGAAACCGCGAGCGTGTGCAGGCATACGAAGGCGTTTGCATCGCCAAGAAGAACGCCGGCCTGAACTCGGCGTTCACGGTGCGCAAGATTTCGCATGGTACCGGTGTGGAGCGCGTATTCCAGACCCACAGCGCCGTCATCGACTCGGTCTCGGTCAAGCGCCGCGGCAAGGTGCGTGGTGCCAAGCTGTACTACCTGCGTGGTCTGGAAGGCAAGGCCGCCCGCATTCAGGAAGATCTGGCCAAGCACGGCGGCAAGTCCGAATAATTTGTTTCTGCTACAACGCAAAAAGCCGCCGCTGGGCGGCTTTTTGCGTTGTGAACTGGCGCCGTGGCGCAGCGCCAGCTAGCCCGCATTTCTCACACTCGCTCGTATCGGCGGCCGTAGTCGAAGGGATGTGAGAAATTCGGGCTAGCCAGGACCGTACTTCTTGCCGGCAAGGCGGCGCCAATTCTGCGGCCGCGTCGCACTTCCATCGAGTGGAGCATCGCGGTTTGCATGCGGTGTGTTGCCGACAGTTGAATCTGTTGCCAGCGTCCCTATACACGCCGCGTCGTTTGAACTTTCTTCAGGCTACCGACCATGACCGAGAACACCGCTCAGACCCGCAAATTTGAAGCCGAAGTCGCCCAGGTGCTGCACTTGGTGACGCATTCGCTGTATTCGCACAAGGAGATCTTCCTGCGCGAACTCATCTCCAATGCTTCCGACGCCTGCGACAAGCTACGTTTCGAGGCGCTTGCCAATCCGGCGCTGACCGAAGGCGACGCGGATCTGCGCATCGATATCCGGTTTGATGCCGATGCCCGCACGTTGACGCTGCGTGACAACGGCATCGGCATGACGCGCGAGGAAGTTATCGAGAACATAGGCACGATCGCGCGCTCCGGCACCAAGCGGTTTCTCGAATCGCTGTCGGGCGATGCGCGCAAGGACACGCAGCTTATCGGTCAGTTCGGTGTCGGCTTCTATTCGGCCTTCATCGTGGCCGACAAGGTCACCCTGGTCACGCGCCGAGCGGGCAGCGCTGAGCACGAAGGCGTGCGCTGGGAGTCCGACGGCACCGGTGAATACACGATAGACACGACCGAGGCGCCGCGGGGCACCAGCGTGACCCTGCACCTCAAGGAAGACGAGACCGAATTCCTGAGTACCTGGAAGCTACGCGACCTGATTTCCAAGTATTCCGACCACATCGCCTTTCCGATCCGCCTGCCGGCGAAGAAGGAGGGGGATGAGGCCGAAGAATTCGAGACCGTCAACCATGCTGCTGCGCTATGGACGCGGCCCAAGTCCGAACTGAAGGACGACGACTACCAGGGTTTCTACAAGTCGCTGTCGCACGACTTCAATGACGCCGCGACCTGGACGCACAATCGCGTCGAAGGTTCGCAGAGCTATACGCTGCTGCTGTACTTGCCGTCCAAGCCGCCGTTCGACGCAATGTTCAGCGGCCGCGAAGAGCGCAAGGGGCTCAAGCTGTACATCCGCCGTGTATTCATCATGGATGCCAGCGAGCAGCTGCTGCCGGCCTATCTGCGCTTCATGCGCGGTGTTGTCGATTCCGACGATCTGCCGCTGAACGTGAGTCGCGAAATTCTGCAGGACAATCGCCTGGTCGCGCAGATTCGCGCCGCCTGCGTCAAGCGCACGTTGGATCTGCTCGAAAAGCTGGCCAATGACGACAAGGAAAAATTCCAGGCCTTCATCGATACCTTCGGCAATGTGCTCAAGGAAGGTATCGCCGAGGACGGGGCCAACCGCGAACGTATCGCCAAGCTGCTGCGCTTTGCTTCAACCGCGTCGGAGGGGCAGGCACGTACCGTATCCCTGGACGACTACATCGCACGCATGCCGGTGGGACAGGAAGCGCTGTACTACATCAGCGCCGACGGCTATACGGCGGCCAAGGGCAGCCCGCAAATCGAGGCACTGCGCGCGCGCAATATCGAAGTGCTGCTGATGTTCGACCGCATCGATGAATGGATGCTGGGTTACCTCAGCGAATACGCCGGCAAGAAGCTGCGCAACGTGGCCAAGGGCGATATCGATCTCGATGCGCTTCCGGGGGGCGACGACAAGCAGGCGCGCGAGGAAGCGGCCAAGGCGGCCGAGCCCATCGTTGCCAAGCTCAAGGAGTTGCTGGGTGAGCGTGTTCGCGACGTGCGCGTGAGCCAGCGTCTGACCGATTCGCCGTCTTGCCTGGTGCTCGATGAATTCTCCATGGCTTCGCATATGCAGCGCCTGATGCGCGAAGCTGGTCACGACGTTCCGGCCAACAAGCCGGTGCTGGAGATCAATCCGCAGCACACACTCGTACGCCGTATCGAAACCGAAGCGGATACCGCACGGGCCGGCGAATACAGCTTGCTGCTGTTTGAGCAGGCGCAGCTCATGGACGGCGCCCAGCTCGAAGATCCGGCTGGTTTCGTACGCCGTGTCAACGCGCTGCTGGCAGCTGCCTGATGCGTGATCAGCCGCGCGGCGTTCCTATCCCATGAGCGGTACGCGCGCGGCGTTTGACAAGGCCTGGAACGAGGCTCAGCGGGCGCTGGCCTGCGGTGATGCGCGGGCCGCGCTCGCCCCGCTGCGGCAATGCCTGGAATGGCAGCCGCAGCAGCCGGGGCTGTGGCTGCAAACGGCGGTCGCGGCCTTTCGCGGCGGACAGCCTGCGCTGGCCTTGCAACTGCTGCAGAGCGCGGTGCAACGCTGGCCCGCGGACCTGCCGCTGCGCTTCCATCTGGCCTATTTGCAGGAGCTGGGTGGCGATAACGCTGCGGCGAAAGCGAACTACGAGCAGGTGCTCGCGCTTGATCCACAGCACGGCGATGCATTGCAGAATCTGGCCGGTGTGCATGCCCGCAGCGGCGACAGCACAGCCGCGCTGCGGCTGTTGCAGCGCCTGCTGGTGCTGCGTCCCCAGGACCTGGAACTGCGCGTCAGAGCGGCCGAACTGGCAGTGCAGTGCGGTGACATGGCAGAGGCGCAGACACTGGCCCAGGCGGTGGTCGACGCGTCACCCGCACATGCCGCCGCGCTACGTGTGCTGGCCCGCGCAGCGCGCCAGCGATCTGATATCGATGTGGCCCTGCCGGTCCTGCAGCGCGCGGTTGCGCTCACGCCGGAACGTGCCGGTCTGGTCGCCGATCTGGGCCAGGCACAGATCGAGTCCGGTGACTTTGCCGCCGGGGTCGAGACCTTGCACCGGGCAGCATTACTGCCGGACCCGCAACAGCGCACGATAGCCTGGCTGGGTGCGCTTGCGCTGCCGGCACTGATGGACAGTGACGAAGCGATCGCTGCCTCGCGGGAGCGTTTCGGCGTGCAGCTGGAACGCATCCACGCCGAGTTACGCCTGGATACGGCGAGTGAGGTCGAGTCCGCCTATGCCGCGATCTGCCGCGTTCTGCCGTTTCCTTTGCACTACCAGCCTGTCGATAACCTCGCGCTGGGCACGCGCTTTGGTGAACTGGTACAGCGCATCCTGCGGGCTGCGGGTGGGCCGCTGGCGCAGCCACCGGCTGCGCGCCGCGAGCAGGCCCGGGTTCGCGTCGCTTTTGTCAGTGCCGAACTGCGTGAGCACACGATCACGCGCTACTACGGACGCTGGCTGACCGAGCTTGATCCGCAGCGCTTTGAACGCTGGGCCTTCCACTGCGGCAATCGGCATGATCGCACCACGGCCGAGCTAGCCGCCCGAGTCGACGGATATCGCCATCTGCCGCTGGCGCCGCTGGCCGTGGCGGCCGCCATACGCCAGATCCAGCCCGATGTTGTCGTGCTGCTGGATGTCGGCATGGATCCGGCCATGCATGCCCTGGCCGCCCTGCCGCTGGCGCCGCGCCAGTACCTGGCGTACGGCCACCCGGTCAGCAGCGGCCTGGCCGGCTTCGACGGGTTTCTGAGCGCGGCGGCCTTGGAAACGGCGCTGGCCGATGCGCATTATCGCGAACCCTTGATTCGCCTGCCGGGCCTCGGTGCGCTACCCCAGCGCCCCGCGATTCAAGTGCCGCAGCGCACGCGTGGCATGGAAGGCACGCCGCAACTGCTGTGTCTGCAAAGCCTGACCAAGCTGATTCCGCGTTTCGATACCACGCTGGCGCGGCTTGCCAAGGAATCGGGCGCGCGCATCGGTTTTTTTACCGGGCCAGCTGGCGTCCAGGCGCTAGAACGCCGTTTCCTGGCGCGCATTGCCGCCGCGTTCACCGCGCAGGGCCTCGACCCCGCACGCCACCTGGAATTACGGCCACGCACCGCTTATGCCGACTATCTCGCGCAAATCGCCCAAGCCGACCTCATCCTCGACACGCCCTGGTTCTGTGGCGGGGCAACCAGCCTCGACACCTGCCATGTCGGTACGCCGGTAGTGACCTGGGAAGGCGATTTTCTGCGCTCACGCCAGACTGCGGGCATGCTGCGCCTGCTGGATCTGACCGACAGTATCGCGACGGACGAGGATGGCTACATCGCCGCTGCACTACGCCTGATCGAGGATGCTGCGGCGAACGAGGCCATGCGCCTGCAGTTGCGCGCGCGTGCGCCGAAACTGTTCGAGGCCGGCGATGGACTTGACGCGCTGGCGGCTGTGCTCGAAAACGGCCGCGTTGACAGTCGGAACTGAAGCAATGGAAGTAACCGGTGAATCGATACGTCTTGATGTCTGGCTCTGGGCGGCGCGCTTTTTCAAGACCCGCAGCCTGGCCAAGAGTGTGATCGAAGCGGGACGTGTCGAACTGAACGGCAGCACGGCCAAGCCCAGCCGCGCCGTGCGCATCAACGACAGGCTGCGCATCGTGCGCGGCGAGGATCGTTACGAAATCATCGTACTTGGCCTCAGTGATGAACGCGGTCCCGCACCGGTAGCTCAGGCCTTGTATTGCGAAACCGAGGACAGCCGCAGCGCGCGCCTGGCTGCGGCCGAACAGCGCCGGCTTGAATCGAGCGGTTATGCCAAGCCCGCGACCAAGCCGGACAAGCGTGCCCGCCGCCTGATCCGCGCGCTGGGCGACATCGACGCGCTCTGATGCTACTGGCTGCCACGGAACTGCCATGCCGCAAGCACCCGATCGCCAGATCCTCGAACTGTTCGCAAAAGCACAGGGCTATCATCGCGCTGGGCAACTAGGTCTGGCCGAGAGCCACTATCTGCGCCTGACCAAGCTTGAACCGCACAATGGCGAGGCCTGGCATCTGCTCGGCGTCGTTGCGTATCAGATGGGAAAAGTGGATAAGGCGATATCTCACTATCGCCGCGCGGTACAGCTGAGGCCGCGTGCAGCCGATCTGCGCAACAACCTTGCGCTCGCCTTGCGCGCCAAGGGCGATCACGCAGGTGCGGCAGAGCAGTTTGCACAGGCTCTGCAGGCGCGTCCGGAATACGCCGCGGCCGCCTATAACCTCGGCCTGCTGCTGGAGCAGGATGGCGATACGGCGGCGGCGGAGCGCGCCTACCGCCAGGCCCTGGCCGGCGATGCCGATGCGGTGCATGCGCTGACCAACCTCGGCAATCTGCTGCGTGCACAAGGGCGTCTGTCCGAGGCCGAGCGCCATCTGGTGCGGGCGCAGTCGCTGGCACGCAACGATGCCGCGGCACAGGGCAACCTCGCTCTGCTGCGTATCGACCAGGCGCGCCATGCCGCCGCGTGTGAACTCGCCCGGACTGCCACACGGCTGCAGCCGGGCGAGGCGAAATGGTGGGAAGCCCTGGGCACAGCACTGCGTCTGGCCCAGGATGCGGACGCTGCCGTGGAACCGCTGCAGACCGCGGCGCGCCTTGCGCCGGCGGATGCGGCCATAGCGCTGCAGCTTGCGCTGGCCCTGGCCGACAGCGGCGATTTCGAGGCCGCACGCGCCGCTTATGCGCGCGCCCTGTCGCTGGCACCGGGCTGGCCCCGTGCCCGCTGGCAACAGGCGCTTGCCGTGCCCTGCCTGCCTGCCGACGCGGCAGCAGTCGCTACGGCGCTTGCAGCCTTTGACGCCGGGGTCCAAGTCTTGCAGGTGGACCCGGGCACGGCGGAAGCCGCATTCGACTGTGCCCAGTCGGTCGGAATCTTTGCACTGCACTACCTCCCCGGAGACCACAGCACGCGGCAGCAGCGTTTCGGTGATCTGATCGGTGCCGTTGCCGCACGCGCGCGGCCGCAGTGGACTGCGCCGCTGCCCCGGCGCTTGCTCGTGCCGGGCCAGCGGCTGCGCGTCGGCTTTGTCAGTGCGTACCTGCATGAGCACGTGGTCGAACGCTATTTCGGTGGCTGGATCAGCGGCCTTGAAGCGGCGCGTTTCGAACGTTTTGTCTGGTATACCGGAGCGGCCGCGGACGCGCGCACGGCTGCGCTGCGTGACAACGTGGAGCACTACGCCGAACCTGGCGGCTCGTTCGACGATCTGGCGACAGCGTTGCGCAGCAGCGAACTCGATGTACTGATCTACCTGGATGTAGGCCTTGATCCGCGCCAGCAGGCTCTGGCAGCGCTGCGCCTCGCCCCTGTGCAATGTGCCGCCTACGGGCATCCGGTCAGCACCGGGCTTGCGACCATCGATTACTACCTGTCTGGCGATGCGCTCGAACCGGATGATGCCGAGCAGCACTATCGTGAACGGCTGGTGCGGTTGCCGGGTCTGGGCTGTGTACCTCGTGCCCCCGTGCCGCCAGCTCGCCACGCGCCTTCAGCAGCCCGTGGCCGGCCGCGCCTGCTCTGCCTGCAGAATCTGATCAAGCTGCCTCCGGCTTTCGACGCAGTGCTGGCACGTGTGCTGGCGGCGAGTGGCGCCGAGCTGGTACTGCTGGATCGCAGCGCGGGGATCAGCCGGCGTTTTCTCGAACGTTTCTCGCCTGCGCTACAGCAGCACGGGCTAGCTCCGGAGCATTGCCTGCGTATCGAGGGAGCGCGGCCGTATGCGGACTATCTTGTGCTGGTGCAGCAGGCCGATCTCGTGCTCGATTCTCCGGGTTTCAGCGGCGGCGGCACCAGTCTCGACGCACTCGGTGTAGGCACCCCGGTATTGACCCTGGACGGACGCTACGCGCGCGGCCGGCAGACGGCCGCGATGCTGCGACTGCTGGATCTGCCGCAATTGATCGCTGCTGACGACGACGACTATGTCGCCAGGGCGGTTGCACTGCTTGCTGATCAGGCACAGTGCGAGTCGCTGCGCTCATTGCTGCGCGAACGTGGCGCAACGCTGTTTGAGAACACGCAGGTGCTGCCGGCGCTCGAAGCCTTCCTGCTGGATGCGGTCGCAGCGGGCTGAACCAGGGACGGGCCGCGTCGGCTCAAAGCAGGGCACGCAACCGATACAGCGCTTCCAGAGCAGCCTTGGGCGTGAGCTCGTCCGGGTCGATTTCACGCAAAGCGCGTTCGGCCGCTGATGTGGTCGCAAACAACCCCATCTGTTGCGGTGCGTCCAGCGCCGCGCGCGTCGTGGCTACACCACTCGCTGCCGGCTGCTGTTCCAGCGCGGCGAGATAGCGCCGCGCGTTCGCGATCACACCTCTGGGCAGTCCGGCCAGCGCCGCGACCTGCAGACCGAAGCTGCGGTTGGCCGGGCCGTCCTTGACCGCGTGCATGAACACGAGGCTGTCGCCGTATTCGACCGCGTCGAGATGCACGTTCGCAATGCCGCCGTATTGCGCGCTGAGCTCGGTCAGCTCGAAGTAATGCGTGGCGAACAAGGTGTAGGCGCGGTTGTGTTCGGCGAGCTGCACCGCGCAGGCCTTGGCCAGCGCGAGGCCGTCGTAGGTCGACGTGCCGCGCCCAACTTCGTCCATCAGCACCAGACTCTGCGCAGTGGCATTGTGGAGAATGTTTGCCGTTTCGGCCATTTCGACCATGAACGTCGATTGCCCGCGCGAAAGGTCGTCACCCGCGCCTATGCGCGTGAAGATGCGATCGACGGGGCCGATCACGGCCGAATCGGCCGGCACATAGCTGCCGATATGCGCCAGCAGCACGATCAGCGCGGCCTGCCGCATATAAGTCGACTTGCCGCCCATGTTAGGGCCGGTGATCACAAGCATGCGGCGCGCGTCGTCGAGCACGAGATCGTTGGGTTCGAAGGGGTCGTCGCGTACCTGTTCGACGACCGGGTGCCGGCCGCGGCGGATGGTGATGCCGCTGTAGTCGCTGAGCTGAGGCGCGGCCCAGTTCAGCGCATCGGCGCGATCGGCCAGCGTGGCTAGCACATCGAGTTCAGCCATCGCGGCGGCGGCCTGCTTGAGCGCCTGCAATCGGGCGTTCAGCGCGTCGAGCACGCCTTCGTACAGGGCGCGTTCGCGCATCAGCGCGCGTTCGCGCGCCGACAGAACCTTGTCTTCAAACGACTTGAGTTCCTCGGTGATATAACGCTCCGCACCCTTGATGGTCTGCCGCCGGGTGTAGTGCGTGGGCGCGCGCTCCGCATGCGCATGGGTGATTTCGATGTAATAACCGTGCACGCGGTTGTAGCCGACCTTCAGGCTGGGAATGCCGCTGGCTTCGCGCTCCCGTTGTTCGAGGTCGAGCAGGAACTGATCGGCATTGGTCGACAAGGTGCGCAGCTCATCGAGCTCCGCATCGAAGCCCTGGCGCAGCACGCCGCCGTCGCGCAGCAGCACGGGGGGCTGGTCGACAATGGCGCCGGCGAGATAGTGCGCAGTCTGCGCATGTTCGCCAAGCTGGTTAAGTAAATTATCCACTAGTGGACTATCACTGCCCGACAGCGCCTCGCGCAGCTTCGGAGCCAGCAGCAGGCCGTCGCGCAAGGTGGACAGATCACGCGGCCGTGCCGAGCGCAGCGCAACACGAGCCAGTATGCGTTCCAGGTCGCCGACGCCGCGCAGTATCTCGCGCAAGCTCTCGCCGCGGTGCTGTTCGATCAATGCGGCTATCGCCTGGTAGCGATGGCGCAGCGGTTCCTGCGCGCGCAGTGGGCGGTGCAGCCAACGCTTGAGCAGGCGCGCGCCCATGGGCGTGACGCTGTGGTCGAGCACGCCCAGCAAGGTGTGCTCGTTGCGCCCGCTCGCATGCGTATCGAGTTCGAGATTGCGCCGTGTGGCCGCGTCCAGCGCAATGGTCTCGGCGGCGTTCTCGACTGCAAGCCCGGACAGATGCGGCAAGGCGCTTTTCTGGGTTTCCTCGACATAGCCAAGCAGCGCCCCTGCCGCGGCGATCGCCAGCGACAGCCCTTCACAGCCGAAGCCCGAAAGATCACGTGTGCCGAAGAAACGGCAGAGCTGGCGTGTCGCGGTGTCGACGTCGAAATGCCAGGGCGCGCGCTTGCGCAGGCCGGGCAGTTCGGTAACCAGACGCGGCCAGGCGACATCCTCACCAACCAGTGTTTCGGCGGGCTGCAGCCGGGCCAGTTCAGATGCCAACCCTTCTGCCGTCGCCGTTTCGCTGAGCAGGAAACGGCCGCTGCTAAGGTCAACCCAGGCCAGTCCATAGCCGCTCTTGCCCGCGGCGATACTGAGCAGAAAATTGTCGCGGCGCTCCTCCAGCAGCGCCTCGTCGGTGACCGTGCCTGGCGTGATCACGCGCACGACCTTGCGCTCGACCAGACCTTTGGCCAACGCCGGATCACCGATCTGCTCGCAGATCGCGGCCGACTCGCCGAGCTTGACCAGCCGCGCAAGATAACCTTCAGCCGCGTGGTAGGGCACGCCGGCCATCGGTATGGGCTGGCCGCCGGAATGGCCACGCTGGGTCAGCGTGATATCGAGCAGCCGCGCCGCCTTGCGCGCATCGTCGTAGAACAGCTCATAGAAATCGCCCATGCGGAAAAACACGAGCGTGTCCGGATAATCGGACTTGGCGGCGAAGTACTGCCGCAT
>JAEUPP010000074.1 GCA_016790075.1 Rhodanobacteraceae bacterium
CCGCCGCCGGCGACAAAAACCAACCCGCCGACTAGACTCCGGCTTCCACGCTCAGCCAGCCTCCGTCACTGGCTTCCCATGCGCCGGAACGCTGGCTTCCCATCGGCCGGAATGCTGGCTTCTCATGGGCGGAATATCCACCGTCTGCGCCAGCGCCGCTACGTACGTTGGGCCGGACGGTCGATCGCGTTTTGGACCGCAGTTTCACTCGGTGTAAACTTTGTATGGCTGTCGCTGCTCACTACACTGATGGCCATCGCGGCCAGTGCGATGCCCGACGATCTGGTGTTGGATCTGATCGTTGTCTGGTCCTCGTACGCTGCATGTTTTCTCTTTTTATACATAATTCTTTGCGCCAGCCGACGATTGCGACGACGATCGTTTCGAGAACACGCCGCTCGGACCTTCACTGCGTTAGCGATGATGCTGGTGATGGTCGCGCTGATTCCATCGAGTGTTGCGCCAGAGGTGACGCGGCAGGCTCTGAATGCCCTGGGCATCGGCGGCAATCTACCCATCCAGCTCAGTGCCAAAGCCGAATTAGCAAAGACCGGCATACCTGCTCTGGGAATCTCGTCGTCCTCGACAACCTCCTGCAGCGCCTGGCTCGTATTCGAGACTTCGTCGACGTACTTTGTTAGGGGTTCAACATCGTTGACAGAGCCGTTGATTGCCCTTCCGTCCAGTGATGTTGCGTTTTCGATTCGCGGCAATGACAGCCGCTCGCGGCCTTGCCCGCCGGTCACCGTTGCAGAAACGCACTGATACGGAAACGCGCTGGCACAAGCCGCGGCCAGATACGCACACGTTCGCGTGGATCTTCGGAGAAGCTACGGCGCACAGAACCGCACGCTCGCTCGACGCGGAGATGTTCAACACCCTAATGCTGCGTTTTACCGGGTGGCGTAAAATCCAGCACAACATTGCCATCGAGCGGGGGCCGCGCATGAGTAATCTGAACCTTCCGGCGAGCGAGCGCGAGGCGCTGAAAGCGATCGATGACGAACGGCTCGACGAGCACATCGAACGGGCCTTGCAGGAGGTATCTGTTCGCGGCTTGCGCAGCCTCGGCTTGGAACAGTGCGGGGTCTACGTTTACCGTCATCTTCGCGAATTCTCTGACGCATTAACGAGCTACGCGAACGCCAAGTCGTTGAAGAAGGTCCGGGAGACGCAGGTGGACGCGCGCAGGGCCGGCAATAACCTGTCTCATGCTGTGCATGGTATGAAGGAACGAGTCGAGCGCGAAGAAGCGGAAGAGCAACGGTTCAGTCTCCACTGCTCGGATCTGCCGCCCTCTCATTTTTCGGAAACGATGCGGACCTGTATCGCTTATCAGTGGCGTGCAACCCTCTCCGACGCGTGGCAGCACGGCCACATCACCTTCACCCACGACGCCATCGTGCGACCCGATTATAGCGAGCCCCGGCCGGCGCGAGCGCCGAGCGCTCGGCAGCGCGACACCAACCGCCAAGAGGCGTTAGCCCAGATCTGGGAGCACTTACGCGAATCCGCGCTCTATGCGATCCGTGATTTCTTCCGCGATGGGGGTGCGCCTGCGGACGTCCCCACGACGTTTCGCGCGATCCCTGATTTGCACACGGGACAACTCAACAATTTCAGTCTGCGTTTCTGGTCGCAACGCGCCCAGAGCACGAAGCCGTGATGTTGCTAGCCTTCTCGCTCGGCCAAAGCGATAGCGGTCTCCGACATCGACGTGGATGTCGGTCTGGCGTTAAGCCTACGAGATATCCGCGCTTTACTGGGCGGCGGCTCGTTGCATGACATCTCACGAATGGTCGCCTCCGGGCGTGGGAGAACCATACGCGATTTGCGGCAGACCTTGGCCCAGGACGGCGATCTGGGCGCGGCGATCGTGGACGTGCTCGGGCAGCTGGTCCTTCGCGTGGAGCAGCTGCAGGCCGAGATCGCGGCTCTGAGCGCGGCACTGCCGGCCCCTGGCTCATTTCTGCCCGAAGCGACACAACGAGAAAAAGGGTACAGGGTAGCCGGATAGTAGGGGGTGGTGTGCGGGACGCAACCGCGCTGGGCCTTCACCCGGTGAGCACACTAAAGAATCGAGCCGAACAACGTGAAGCGTAATGCATGCGTGCATCACCAGTCAGCATCGTCCCCACCAAAGTCTTTTCGCGCTGCAGCAATGACCACCCCTGGTTTCGACTGCAACAAATCAGCGGGTCTCGCTCCGTCAAGTTTCAGCGTCGGTGAAAAGCACCAGAACGCGGCTGTCCATCCATGTTCTTCGTCAGGCAAGGAAGCCAATAGATCCGAAATTGCCGGATGGACTCCTCCAGGGACCGACGTGAACTGGAATGCTGGATAAAGGAACTCATTGCCTAGCCTGACTGCAAAAAGAGTCCGTTCCCGTCGACGCTGTTCGATGCTCCCTTGCGCTTCGTCGCAGCCAGTTAACCGTACAGCAACCTCGGCAGCTGTGAACCACCGTTCATTGACGAGCAATGCGTCACGAAATTCTCGCGCCAAGTCTGGCCGAAGATTCACAGCTCTCTCAAGACTATTCCCCTCGCGGCCGAACGAGGTGCCCGACGCATATTGCCGGATGTCATCGTTCCTTGTCGCGTGGAGTCAAAGGGGCGTTACCGGGATGGTGTCCGTGCTCCGAATAGCGCCGAGTTTGCACAACTGACACTCCACTCGGCTTTGTTCCTAGGCGGAAAGCACCACCGGTATGTGCAAAGCACGATAGGTGGGCCGGGCTACCGGGATTGCTTCGGTGAACGTGCGCGAATCACCGGCTTGCGGGTTTTCGTCGCTTGAGAAGACGGTGGGCGCGTATTGGTCGTAAGGAGCTGATGGAGACGGGCGTTCTCCGCAACGGCGGCCTGGTGCGACGCGATCATTCCGGCCAGTTGACGCTCAGCGTCCATGTAGGCTCGGCGAATTCGCTCCAGCTCACCCGTCGTGTTGCGAAGTTGCTCTTCGCGGCGCTGTAATGCAGCAAGGTGGCGCGCGGTCTCCTGACGAGCACGATCCACCTCCTGCAGCCATCGATCTTCCTGCGCGCGGGAATGCGCGTCTCGCCTTTCCCGTTCTGCCGCCACATCATGCGTCAGCTGGCGCAGCTCTGCCGTCAAGTGGCTGACCGACGTCTGGAGCTCTTCGCCGCGCGCCAGCGCGTCCCGGCGTTGGCCCGCAATTTCTTCCAACTGAGTCGCTTGGGCTTCGACCAGGCGATCGAGGTCGGCCATGCGAGCCATCGTGGCGTCCCGTTGTATTTCCGCGCTTTGCGCTCGATCCACCGCACCTTGCTCTCGCGCCTGAGCGTCGCGGACTGCAATATCGTTGGCCTGGCGCGACCTCTCCAACTCCTCCTGAGCACTGGCATAGGCCGCTGTAGCAATTTTCTCGGCATGTTCGATCGCCAGACGCCACATCGCCCCGGCTGCTTCGGCGAAAGCCGCCGGTGCCTCTGGCACCGCGAGTCGGCGTTCCTGCTGGACGAGCCGCTCCCCCAGCGCCGCCCACCACACTTCCAACAGTCGGATCAGCGTGTTGGGAGATCCGGTGCCTAGCGCGGCGCGAACGCGCTCGATGGTCGGTCGCTCGCCGGCGCGCAATAGCGCATCCGCGGCCTGATTGACCTGGTCTTGGGTGATACCGCGTGCCATTTGACGCCTCCGATATCCGCGCCCTACTCTGCTGTCTGCGTACCGACGATAAGTGATGATTATCGTGGCTATGCAGTATATTTCATAGTAAATAATACATCTTATGAAGCATAGAATGACTATCACTACCCTCGCCTCACCCGCCAATCAACTGCTGCTACCAGCCCAGTTGGCCGAACAGGCCGCAGAGGCTGTGCGCGAATTGCTGGCCGAAGCCGCCGCAGCCAACACGACACGCAGCTACGCCAGCGCCCTGCGCTACTGGGCCGGCTGGCACCGGGCACGCTTCGGCATCGAACTCAACCTGCCCGTCGCCGAAGCCGTCGTCATGCAGTTCGTCATCGACCATGTCGCTCGCCGCGGCAAGTACGGGCTGGCCTGGGAGCTGCCAACGGCGGTCGACCAGGCCCTAGTGGCCGCCGGCCTCAAGGCCAAGCCGGGCCCCTGGAAGCTCACCAGTGTCGTGCACCGCGTTGCCGTCCTGTCGACGGCGCATCGGCTGAGGCGGCTGCCCAACCCGTGTGAGGAACCGGCGGTGCGCACCGTGCTGGGCCGAGCCCGCCGAGCTTCTGTCAAGCGCGGCGAACGTCCGGCCAAGAAGACGGCGATCACCAAGACCGAACTCGAGGCCATGCTCGCGACCTGTGAGGACTCTCTTGAAGGGCGGCGTGATCGCGCCCTGCTCTGCTTTGGTTTCGCCAGCGGCGGACGCCGGCGCAGTGAGATCGCGGCAGCCGATTTGCGCGACCTGCGCCGGATTGGCGAGAAGGCCTACATCTACCGGCTGGAGCACAGCAAGACCCAACAGGCCGGAGTGACGGCCACTTCGACCCCGGATAAGCCGGTACTCGATCGGGCCGCTTTGGCGCTCGAGGAGTGGCTGGATGCGTCTGGGATCACGGAGGGGGCGATTTTCCGGCGGCTGTGGAAACAGCGGGTCGGCCCTGCCCTCTCTCCCGCTGCGGTCGGCGAGATCGTGCAGCGGAGGGCGCGCTTGGCCGGGCTGGAGGGGGATTTTGGGGGGCACAGCCTGCGCTCGGGGTTCGTGACCGAAGCTAGTCGCCGAGGCGTGGCGCTGCCGGCGATTATGCAGATGACCGAGCACCGCTCTGTCAGCAGCGTCCTCGGCTACTTCCACACAGGCACTGCTTCAGCCAATCCGGCCGCCCGCTTGCTGGAGGAATAGCCGGTCGGCACCCGCCTGTGCCAGAGATGGATGCTGTCGCAGCCGCTGAGATCGACTCCTGATGCAATCAGCATTGCGGCGGCGCGTAAACGGTTCTGAGGGCCACTCTCCCGCGCCGACGCGCGCCTTACAAATTAACAGGTGCTAGATTCGTCGGGCACCATCCAGCACGAGCTGCGGGTGCAGACGCCCACTCCGTTCCACCTTAATCCGCAGCTTACTCAGGAAGAGCCTGGCCGTGAGACAACTGGAAATTGAGAACGAGCTCAGAGATGTGGTCAGTCGCATCGTCACGCAGGTGGAGCTATCGACCAAGCAAGGCAGGCTAGACGTCAATCTTTCCCTGGAGGATGCCCTGATTCCGATCCTGCGGGCGGCCTACAACCTGCCACAGCTTGTGAATCTAAATCGACGGCAGAAAAACTTCCCCGGCATTGATCTGGGCGATGACCATGATCGCGTGGCGTTCCAAGTCACCTCGACCACCTCCCTGGAGAAGATCAAGAAGACCTTGACTACTTTCATAGACAATCAGTTCTTCAACACATTTGACGAGCTGTTTGTGTTGACGCTGACCAAGAAGCAGTCCTCCTACAGTCAAGCCTCACTGGATCAGATCACACACGCCCGGCTTGGATTTATCGCCCAGAAGCATGTCATCGATCTGGGCGATGTGCTTGCTAAGGTGGCCGGTCTTCGCATCCCTGCCCAAGAGAGGGTGCTGAACGATTTCAAGATCATCTTGGGCGACGTGAAGGCCTATCTGGATTTTACCTCCAGCGACACGCCCTCCTCCCACGCGCTGACCACGAATTTGATTCAACTACGACCGCCCACAACGCTGTACGTGGCGGAGTTGGCACTGGACGACAAGCATGTTATTCACGAGGCGCGGCAGAGGCTAGGCTTTAAGAAACATAGCGCCGGAAAATCGCTCTCGGTGAAGTTGGCCCTCCTGTTGAACGGGTGTGATGACGATGCCTGGGTCCGGTTTGAGGACCGGATCTTCGCCTTCGACGACATCACCTGCAGCGGACTGGTCGCGGTGGTAGATGTCGGGTCGATCGAGACACTGAACCTTGAGGACCTGCTGGCCTCTGGCGTAGAAGACAACGTAAACCTTGCCAAACAGTTGCTCGCCGCCTATGTGAAACAGGCCTTGAAGTCGCATAGCGTGTTCTTTTATCGCGAAGACCGAAGCTTCTTTTTCAAGCCGCATGACCCTGATGACACCCAGCGCAAGGAAATATGGCGTGGGAAAAAAAAGTCCACCCGACGGGTTTACGAACGGCTGATCTCACAAAAGGATCCTACTAAAACAGCCCACCACGTCCACCTCGCCTTCGAGCTCTCCTATATCCCCATTGCGGGGGTCTGGTATGCCATGGTGGTGCCCAGTTGGCTCTACACCTACGATGGTCATCGTAAATCACGCTTCCACGACAAGCTGCTTTCTAAGCAGAAACGATTGGAATTCAATCAAACCGTTCGCAACATCGTCAGGTTCCTCGCCTACTTCCTCAGCTCGACTGACACGCCCGGCCAGGATGGGCGATTGTTCGGCGAGCTGATCGAGCTCACCTGCGATGATGCGCTAGTCGAAGGTCAAGCACTCGGCGTTGACAGCCAGGAGGGCAACGATGATGAAGGTTAAGGTGCTCAAGGAGCCGCTGCTCGAGTTCGGCAACGGAACGCACATCTGTCCCAGGACGGGCATCGAGACGTTGGGGGTGTACGACAAGCGCGATGAGCTGCGGCGAAGCGAGCTGCGCATTGGGATCGTGGGT
>JAEUPP010000076.1 GCA_016790075.1 Rhodanobacteraceae bacterium
CACGCGCACTGGCACCAGCGACTGTCCTGGCTTCGTCCGTGCCCGGCGCTGCAGCACACTGCTCCAGTTCGACAGCGACGCCGTCGTCAGTCCGTGCCGCTTGCTGTATTGCTTCTGCGTCAGACCGCTCGCGCGCCATGCATCAACGTGCCGCTGCCAAAACTGCTCGGACTTCTGTGTCGCCATGCCTCGTGCCTCCGCAAGTAGAGAGGCAAGCATTGGCGCGTCGGACTCGCGGCGGTAGATGGGCTGGGCGTACGCTTACTCTCAACAGGCTGTTAGCGGCGACTGACAATAGCGGTCGCCGAGTCGCCTGTTGGTCCGCACGGCGCCGAGGTGACGCCGCGGCAGGGTGTGCAGACAAGTGCCGGTGTGGGGGGCGGTTCGGATTTTTTCTTCTCCTTGTCCGCCTGGGTTCTGCACGACTCACAGACGAATTTCGCGTTACTGCCTACCGGCGCGGTCTTGTTCGCAGTGACTGTCGCGGCCTGGCAGCTCTGGCACTGGAATGCCAGGATGTCGGCCGGCTCGACCGGCTTGGGTTTCTCCGGTATGGCGTTCAGCGCGCAGGCGCGCCGCCAGCCTTCGGGCAGGGCGGTGGGGACCGAGCTGGGCAGGCGGAAATCCAGCGGGCGGCCGTCGGTGGGTATGGCCTGGCCGCGCGTGGGAACGGCGCACTGGAAATCGCCGCTGGTCGGCAGGGCGACGACCAGCAGTTGCCCCGGCAGTAGCGGAAAACCGGTGCTGTTCGATGTCTCGCAGGCCCAGCCCAGGCTCGCGCCATCGTCGCTGGTATTGATTTTCAGGTAGCGGATGCTCTGTTTCTTGCTGGAATCATTGACCAGGGCGAGAAACAGATTGTCGCCATCTTCCGTATCGCCGGTCTGGTAATACCAGGCTCCGGACATCGAGGCACAGGCACTGCAGCACAACACGGGCAGCAGCAGGCAGAGATGCCGTAGTGTGCGCGCCATCGAGTGTTCCATGATCAGTTCCCCCTTACGGTTTCGCGCGGAGAGATCTTCGCTACGCGGTCGTGGATCTGGACCAGTAGTGACTTGAGTTCGCTCAGGTCTTCGGTCAGCGTGGTCCTGATGTCGCGGACATTGCCGGCTACTGGCTCGACGGTCTTGTTCAGCACTGTGATGGCCGTGTTGAGCGCGCGGACGGTCTCGTTGACTTGGTTGCGGAGTGTGTTCGTGGCGCTGTTCAGATTGCCGGATGCCGCATCCAGCGAGCCGGAAGTGGTGCTCAAGGTGCCGGCGACGCCGGCGAGCTTCGCGGCAGCGTCATCGATCGCCTTGATCGCAGCGTCCAGTTCGCCGCCGGATGTTGGTCCGTCGCCACCGCTCCCGATCTTCACGTTCAGCTGAAGGTTCTCAAGGCGTTGCTTCAGCGTGCTGTTGAGGACCTTCACCGCCTCGCTGTCGGATTGGTTCAGATACTCCTGGATACTGCCTGCCACATCGACGCGCACCACCGTCTTGTCCGCAAGCGTCACGGACAGGCCTTCGCCGGCGGCAAGCCGCAAGGTCCTGGAGTCCTCCGCCAAGTGTAGCTCGGTATCTTTCAGCGCCACGGCGCCCGTCACGGTGATTGCCGTCGTGATCGTCAGCGCCGAAGCCAGTACCGCTGCCTGGCTCAAGGAACCGAACGCCCCGAGTGTTCCGCTGGTCTCGGCCTTCTTGCTCTCCGGTGCCCAGCGTGGCGCTGTCCTGGTCTCCGCGACACCGGCGGCGACAGGCCCGGCGGGCTTCGGGCCGATAGGCGCCGGCCAGGCATCTTCCGGCCCGATTTGCGGGAAGGTCTGCAGCACGCTGTGCAGGCCCAGTTCGCGGTAGGACTCGAATTGCGCTTCGTCGAAGAACTGGTCCGACGTCGGCTGCTGCGGGAACACCCGGCCGTCGCTGCGCGTGCTTTCGGCGTAGCGGCGTAGGTCCACGGACTCATCGCCGCTCAGCAGCGGCTTGATGTAGATGATTTCCCCATCCGCCACACCTGCCTGGCCCTGCGAATAGTGGATAGTGCCGCGGCAGTAATGCAGCCCGCTGCTGCGTGCGTCTTCCGGCCGCAGCAGGCCGTTGTCGAAGGTGATTTCAATGCCGAAATCGACGCGGATCTTGCGGATCGCGTTTTCCAGATCTTCATACTGGTAGTCCGGATCGCAGCCCGCATCCACGACCAGCATGCGATGGCAGCGCCGCCGCACCATTTCGTACAGGCCGAGATTTTCGAAATGCCCGCCATCAGACAGGTAGACGAAGCTACGCCGTTCATTGGTGCGCGAGAGCAGCTCGGCAAGCACCGGCACCAGACCTATCTCGGGTTCGTTCTTCTGCAATACCTTCGTGCGACTGGGATTGGGCATCCACCAGCCCAGGCGGATATTGAAGAACGCCATCAGCATCGAGACGAAGCGAGAGGAGTGATAGCCCATGCTCGGCGCTGCGGCTGCGCCGGAAATCGCCATCGCGCGGCCGGCGGTCAGGCCGCCCTCCTTGCTGCCGTATTCCCCGGTGGGCACGAATCCCAGCACATCGCTGCCGCAGTACGTCGGCGTCATGAAGAAGGCCGCTGCCATGCGCTGCTGCCACTCCAGCCGGTCGCCGGAAGCCTCGACAAGGTTCAGCGCCGCGTTGATTACCGGAAAAAGGCGTGCGTCGCAGTTGCTGGAACTCGGCTTCAGGCTGGTGAGTGACAGATTGTCTTTGTCGTCGAAACCGATGAACGGATGGGGCTGGCGTTCGTTCTTGCTGCGCGATGCGCCGAGATAGGCCCGGGTCAGGCGATTTCCGTACAAGGCGTTGAGCGAGAACGCGTTGGCGCCGAACAGCCATGAGGCAGCGAATCCGGTGGCGCACAGCAACAGCAGCAGCAACAGCAGCGGACGCCAGCCCGGCAGATTCAGCGACTGGTGATGTTGAACCAGCCATTTGAAGGCGAAGCGTTGCTCCAGCGGTACGAGATTATTCTTGCCGTCGGATTCCGTGTTCGCCTTAGCACTGACGCTACCCGCCGTATTCGTTGCCTGCGCTTTTTCGCCAACGTCGCTTTTTGCACCGGCGGGCGTGCCGGCCATGCTCTTGCGGTCCTTGCCGTGGGTTGCGGACGCCGCCGCGGCATCCGGCTGCGTGTTTCCACCGTTGGCCGCTGCCCCTACCGTGCCATTCGCTGCCGCCTTGGCGCCAGCGGGCGCGGCCCTGGCCGCGGTGGCGGGTTGCTGTACGAGCTTGCCGGCCTGTTGCGCATCGGCGTTGGCGGCGGTCGGCGTCGAACTGCCCGATGGCACATTTTCCAAGGGGCAGCTTGGCGAATCTTTCGGTTTGGGATCGACGGCTTCTTTCTGTTGCTGGACGACAGCGCAGTGCGCCACCTTCATCGCCTCTTTTGTCTTGGTGACGAACGGTTCCAGCGTCAGCAGGCAGCCCATCAGCAGACTGGCCACCAGGGCCAGTACCAGCACCGAGGCCATGCCGGCCAGCTCCATCACCCGTACGCCGATGGCTTGGCTCAGGCTATGCGCCTTCTCCTTGATCTGCGCGCCGTTCTGGCTCCAGTAACCGGCGAAGGCGGTGATGATGGTCAGCAGTACGCTGCCGGTGCTGGCCGCGCCGGCGATGAGTGTGGTCTTGGTCGACGCCCAGCTCAGCAGCCAGTGCGGCAGCTGGATCACCACCAGCGCCAGCAGCAGCCAGCCCGCGGCGAACAGTCCCAGCAGCCCGGAGGCGCGGCCCCACCACTCGCGCACTTCTTCGCTGGTCCAGCGCCGGGACAGGCCGGCGCGCAGTATCGCCGCCAGGCTCAGCACGCACACCAGCAGCGGCAGGCCGAAGGTCACCTTGGACTGGCTGTCCGGCATAAAGTAATCGATGCCGCGCAGGGCCAGCCACAGCAGCAGGCCGGTCAAGGCGCCGGTCGCCGCATTGTTGGCGACGAAGATCAGGCAGGTTGCCTGCCAGCGATTGTCCTTGCTGCGCAATCCGTGCTGGCGCCTGTACTCCATCAGGTGTCGGTAGATATGAAACGACGCGCCACACACTGCCGCCAGTGCGCCCACCAGCCCGCCCCAGCCAATAGGTATCCAGGGGTTTGCCTGGGGCAGACGGAACGACGATTCGGGACTGGCGCAGTGCGCCAGCAGGATCACGAAGATCGCCACGGTCAGCGGCAGCAGGAAACCGATCCAGACCAGGCTTCCTGGCTGCGTGGCTTGCGTCTTCCCGGCGCTCAGATGACGTATCAGCGGAACATCCAGCGCCGCAAACAGCATGGCCAGAAAGAACAGGGCGGCCGCTGCGGGGTAGGCCGCCGGCGGCAGAGGCGGTTCCGCCATCGCCAGCAGCGCCGCATTGAACAGGCGCGGGATCAGCAGCACCGCGAAAACCAGCGGCAGCAGCATCATCCAGTGCAGCAGCAGGTTGCGCGCATAGATCGCCACCAGCGCCGCCGAATCGCCGGAAACGCCGCGCACTGGCGTCAGGAAATTGCTGTACGCGCGCAGCCGCTTGATGGCCGATGCCTCGCTTCCGCCGGCCGTGTGGCTGGTGCCGGCATCGACGGACTGGCGCAGCGCCTCCTCCACTTCGGCGCGCGAACGCCGGCTGATCCATGCCGCAAGCCAGGTGCTGATATAGCCGCCGCCCGACACCGAGGACAGATAGTGGAAGCGTCCCAGCAGCCCGCGCTTGGCCAAGCCCTGCAGCACGCCCAGCGAAAAGGTCGCGCTTCGAATGCCGCCGCCGGAAAGACAGAGCGCCATAGTGTCTTTCTGGCCCATGTCCTCCGGGGGCAGCTTCAACAGTTCGCGTTCGGCCCGGATGACTTCGTTGATATCCACGGCTTTGACTTTTCCGCCGCCGCCATTGCCGCCGTGCTCTTGCATGCCCCCCCCCCTGTGCCGCTTCGGTTGAACAGCGGCGTACCGAGTGCTCATAAATTGGCGCGCGGCGGAATGTCGGCAGTGCCTAGCGCGGGCAATTTCTGCCCGTTGCGGCACGCTTTTCCGCCGATCCAGCCCTGTCCGGCAAGGCGTTCCCAGCGCCATTGCAACGCGTGACTAGTGGCGTTCCCCGGTGATCGTGCGGAACACTACTGCGTCTGCATTGACTGCAAGTGTCGCGGCGGCGTGGCTTCTCCCACCATGTTGCAAATGCGGCCTTATGGTGGTTTAGAACAAGGGTGGATGCCGGGCCGACTTATCAGTCTTGCTCGCATTGTTGCTCGCCGGCTGCGCGACGGTGGCCAGGCAAGGCGATCACGTGGCGCGGATTGAACTGCTGGCACTGCTGCAGACCTCGAATGCCGAGCGTTGCCACGCCTGCCCGCACAATCGCGAGGCTTACCACCAACCGCGATACGCCTGACAAGCCTGTTCCCGACGATTTGCGTGCGCGGCTTGCCATCGACGCGGCCGAACCACTGCGTAATCGCCACGTACAGCTGGCGTGTGGCGAACACGCGCTTCGGAAGCCGACAACTAGTACATGTCGTCGCGGCTGACGCCCGAGATAAACCGGCAGCTCGATACGACCGAGGAGCCGCTCGGCAAGGTCGTCAAACCGCTCGCAATCGGAGGCGGCATCCGCCCCCTCGCCCAGCGCACCACTCTGCATCGCACCTAGGCTACTGCGCCATCGTGCCGCGTGGTAAAGCGCAGCGCAGCAGCCGTTGGTGCGCCGGAAGAAACCGACACCTCGGCACTCTTCGGGTTCGGGCGCTGGCGTGCTTGGTTGCTCTAGGGCCCTTTAACCCTCGCAATCGGGTACTCAGCCGTTCGACAGTAGAAGTGCGGGCTTGAGGGTTTTCTGTGAAGCCGCCCGTCGCCCTCGCAGCATAGTTTTCCCAGATCAGCACCCTCGCAACATACATTCCTAGGCGAATATGTTCGAAAATCCGGCTACGCGACGAAGCACTAATTTGTTGAATTTCAGCATCTTGGGCTGCTTCATACTAGTCCCAGGACAACACACGCTGCCTTCAGCACAAGCACCTAGTTGCTGGCACCGGCCCGACCCGGAGCGGTTCGCAGGTGTCCAGGATGGGTTCGGTGCGGACACCCCTCGCCCAAGATGGTTTGCCCATGAACCGAACGCTTGCATGCAGCGAGTCGGAGGCAGTGGCGTCCAGGCATCACACAGCCGCCCAGCTTGAGCGCAGTACGTCCAAGGGGGTTGCCTCAGCCGGCGGTTTTGGCGACATCAGTGACACCGCAAGTTCAACGATGGCCACCGTTCTAGGTGCGTGCGCGACGGCGTCAGCCACCGGCGTCGACGCGGTAACGCATTGGTAGCCGACCGTCGTAATCTCGGCATTCGATCCGCGTGTTCGATTGGTGACGCACCTCGGGCGTCGATTCGAGGACGTCCGCCCAAGTGTAGAGGCGCACCTCGGTGCGGACCACTTTGGCCCGGAATCCGGATTCGCCACCGCACTTGGGGCAGC
>JAEUPP010000081.1 GCA_016790075.1 Rhodanobacteraceae bacterium
TTTTTGGCCGCGTCCGGCGCGCCATAGGCCACGGCATCGCGGTAGTGCACGATAAAACGCGTGTTTTGAGTGCCCGGTGTCAGTGCCGAGAAATTTACCCGCCCCTGTACCGCTACACGCAGTGACTCCGGTACGCCGGGAACAGCAGCAGAGGCCGCTGCGCCAAAGGCGCCTAGCGTGGTCAGCACCGCCGCAGCGAGTACTTTGCGACGAATAGTGTTGCAACGAGTTTCCACTTCAATCTCCAATTCATTGGTTCAGTGAACATGAGCACCGAATGGATGGGATCTGGCCACCCTCTCCCAGGTCGACCGGATCACGCCGCCGGCGGTTAAACCCGACAGCATCGGCGCGGCGGAGCAGTAACTCCTCCCGCGTGCGTCACCCGTCCGTGGGTTGCTCCGGCGCAAAGGCATGGGTGCGACATGCCCGCCCGGAGCCACCAGCACGCTACGGAAAACCCGTCAGCGCTGGCCTCAAGCGGAGCTCAGGCGAAGCTCAGGAAAGGATCAATTGATCTCAATTGAGAAGCGTGAGGTCAGATTCACGGGCGGGAAGTGAACCTGATCGTGTTAATCGCGGATCAATTGATGTCGCTGCATAGGGAAACCGGGGCCGAGCGAGGGATAGGCCCGGTAGCACGTTGCGCATCGGGGCAATGGCCTGACAGAACGCGAAGCTGAAGAGTCCGCTTTCGTTGCGCTGCGCTTCTCTCGGACACGGTGGCACTTCGTGGGTCGAGGCATAGAGCGCGCCGGCATAACGAGAATCCATGAATTCCCGCATGCGGCTGATCATCGATGCGAGGTTTCAGCAGTGGCTGCCGCCCCGTGTCGGCAGTGTCGTTGCGTTACGAGGGATTCAGTTGCGCCTGAGCAGCAGCTCTCTCAGCGCGAACGTGATTTCTGTTGGCTCGCCGCTATCGGGCGTGGGTGTTCCGGCTCGTTGCGAGATCTGTCGTCGGGGCAGTTGACATGTTGTCCAGTGCGAAAAAATCCCTAAAAACCTGCGACGGCCTTAGCTTTTTTCCGGCCCTGGCCCTTGCAGCATGCGCGCACTGCGCACAAGGCCGCAGCCAACCCATGATCGACCAGAAGAGGAAATGCAATGTCAGCCAAGGCCGGTAGACAAAGGCGCCAGCGCGCCGCATTGGCAGTAGCCGTCAGCATGATGTGCACGTTCCAGCCGGCTTGGGGGAATCTATGCAACGGATTGGTAACCGACAAGTTGAATCACCCGCTGTCGGTTTCCGGAGTCAGCAAGCCCGCGGTTGGGCAGGTGTTTGTGGATCCGCAATTCGGCACACGCATTCGCCGCGTAACCGATGCCGCAGCCATCGGCAAGACTTACGTCAAGACCATGTATTCCACACAGCCGGCGTGGAATGTGGATGAATCATTGCTGTTGCTGCTCTCCACTGGCTACCGGCACGTGCTTTACGACGGTCGCACTTACGAGTTCATTCGCGACATCTCCGGCGAGATCAGTCCCAGCGATGGAGAGCAGGTGCTGTGGGACAACGACGATCCGCAAGTCATCTACTATGCCAATCGAGTCGATCGGCGCTTCTACAAATACAATCTCGTCACGCGTGTCAGGACAATGTTGCGGGATTTCAACGGATCGCCTGCATCCTGCACGCAGGATCTGACCATGGGCAGCGATCCTATGTTTGGTTCCTGGACCGGCGGCAAGACGGGGTTGACCTGCGGTACCAGGAACTGGGTGTACGACTTCAGGAACGACATCGTGCACACGGTGGTGAACCAGCAGACCCAGGACAACAATCCGCAGACGGCCTACATCGTTGCGCCGTCCGGCAACAAAGTGTTCCTGTCCTATATGAACAGCCAGGCCCAGGTGCGTAACCTCGAAGGTCAGTTGCTGCGCACTATCCCGAACCTGGTGCCGCACGAGCATGCAAGCCTGGGCAAGTATGCCAACGGCCATGACGCCTTCTTTGGCGTACAGTTCTCCACTTATGAGGGATCGGTCGTTGGTGCGGACCTGGACACCGGCGAGGTTCGCGTCCATGTCGGTCCGGCCAATGGCTGGCCGTATCCGCCGTCCGGTACACATCTGTCGGCGCTGGCGACCCGGAACCCCGGCTGGGTCGTAGTGAGTTCCGTGGGGCAGCGACAGAACGGTTTGCTGGGCCAGCGCGTGCTGGAGAACGAGCTTTATCTTGCCAATGTCGATACCGGCGTCGTCTGCCGTATTGGTCATCACCGTTCTGCTGCGGGGCAGGGCAGCAATGGGTATTTTGCCGAACCCCATCCGGTCCTGAGCCCCAGCGGCACCCGCATCGCGTTCAGTTCGGACTGGTTCGACACCGGGGGTGCCGAGACCTATGTCGTCGAGCTGTCCGCGTATGACCGCATCTTCTTCGGCGGATTTCAGTAGCGCGGTCGTCACCGGGGCGCTGTCCGGGAAAAACCCGGTCGGTGCCCCCGGTGCTCGCTGCGTGCCCCGTCGGCGATTTGCGCGACGTACACCCGACCGGCTTCCGCATCTGTACGGTGCTGGCACGCGATGATGCCGCGCTGTGCCGGATTGCCGGCGCCTTAGATCGTCTGGGTCAGCGCCTGCAGCAGATCGGCCTGATTTTCCTGGGTCAGCCGTTGCACGAGATCGTCGAGGTCGCCTTCGACGATCTCCGGCAGGCGATACAGGGTCAGGCCCTCGACGCGATGATCGGTAATGCGGCCTTGTGGAAAATTATAAGTCCGGATGCGCTGGCTGCGGTCGCCAGAACCAACTTGCAGGCGGCGTGACTCGGCCTGTTCTGCAGCCTGTTTGGAACGTTCGTTGTCGAGCAGTTTCGCCTTGAGCAGGGAGAACGCCCGGGCGCGGTTCTTGTGCTGGCTGCGCTCGTCCTGACATTCGACGACGATGCCGCTGGGCAGATGGGTGATGCGAATCGCTGAATCGGTCTTGTTCACATGCTGGCCGCCCGCGCCCGAAGCGCGGAAGGTATCGACTTTTACGTCGGCGTCCTTGATTTCTATTTCGTCGACTTCATCAAGTTCGGGCAGGATGGCGACCGTTGCCGCCGAGGTATGGATGCGGCCCTGCGCTTCGGTTGCGGGGACGCGTTGTACGCGATGTGTGCCGGATTCAAATTTGAGCCGGGCAAACGCACCCTTGCCTTCCACACGCGCAACGATCTCCTTGTAGCCGCCATGCTCGCCCGGATTGGACGAGATGATTTCGACATGCCAGCGCTGCCGCTCGGCATAGCGGCTGTACATGCGGAACAGGTCGCCGGCGAAAATGGCGGCCTCATCGCCGCCGGTGCCAGCGCGCACTTCGAGAAACAGATTGGCGTCGTCGCGCGGATCCTTGGGAATCAGTAGCAGTTGCAGTTGCTGTTCGAGTTCGCAGCGCGCCGTAGCGAGATCGGTGATCTCGATCTCGGCGAGCTCCTTCATCTCGGGATCTTTGAGCAAGGCCTGGGCGGCGGCGAGGGCAGACGCATTCGTGTCATAGGCCTTGAGGGTTGCAGCGACGGGTTCGAGCTGCGCGTATTCGCGATTGAGTGCACGGAAGCGCCGGGTGTCGGCAGCGGCATCGGGCTGCGCAAGCAGCGCGCCGATCTCTTCAAAGCGCTCGGCGAGTTGTTCCAGCTTGCGGCGGATAGTCGGGGTCATGCGTTCTTGTCGTCGTTGGCGGTGGCGCGGTCGAACAGGCGCGCGGCGGCCTGAATCAGTTCGCCGTCGCCGCGCAGGGCGGCTGCGCGCAGGTTGGCGCTTGGTGCGTGCAGCAGCTTGTTGGTCAGCGTATTGGCCAGAAATGCCAGCGCCTCTTCCGGCTTGCGACCGCGTGCCAGCATTGCGCTTGCGCGGGCGAGCACCTCGTCGCGTTCGGCCTCGGCCTGGCGGCGCAGATCCTGTACCGGATTGCCGCGTTCGAGTGCGCGGCGCCAGGCCATATAGCGCTCGACCTGCAGGTCGATGATCGCTTCAGCTTCGCGCGCCGCGGCCTCACGCGAGCGCAGGTTTTCGTCGATGACGTGCCTGAGATCATCGATTGTATACAAATAAGCGTCGTCCACTTCTGCGACAGCGGCGTCTATGTCGCGTGGCACGGCGATGTCGACCAGGAACATGGGCTTGCGCCGGCGCTGTTTCAGCGCGGCTTCGACCATCGCGCGCGTCAGTACCGGTTCGCGGCTGGCGGTGGAAGAAATCACGATGTCGGCTTCGGCCAGATGCGCTGGCATATCCGCCAGGGCGATCGCATAACCGCCACAGCGATGGGCCAGATTCTGGGCGTTCTCCAGCGTGCGGTTCGCGACGATGAGCCGGCGTACCTTGGCCTCGCTCAGATGGCGGGCGGCCAGTTCCACGGTTTCGCCGGCGCCGATCAGCAGCACACAGGCGCCGGTGAGGTCGGCGAAGCGCTGCCCGGCAAGCCGCACCGCCGTATAGGCCACCGACACCGTACTGGCGCCGATACGCGTGTCGGTGCGTACACGTTTGGCGACGGCGAAGGTGTGCTGCAGCATGCGCTCCATGGGCGCTTTCAGCGTCTGCGCGCTGCGCGCGAGCTGATAGGCGTCCTTGACCTGGCCGAGAATCTGCGGTTCGCCCAGAACCAGCGAATCGAGGCCAGTGGCGACGCGGAACATGTGCCGTACCGCGTCGTCGTTGTCGTGGCGATACAGGAACTCGTCCAACCTTCCCTGACTTAGCCGGTGGTGCCGATGCAGCCAGTCCGCTGGAACGATCTGCGCGCCTTCCGCAACCGAACAGTAGAGTTCGGTCCGGTTGCAGGTGGACAGGATCAGCGCCTCTTCGATGCCCTCCTGGGCCGCAAGTTCTTCGAGCGCCGGACGGGCCTGCTCTGGGCCGAACGCGATTTTTTCGCGCAGGTCCAGCGGAGCCGTGATGTGATTGAGACCGAGGGCTAGCAATGCCATGGATGACGGGGCCGCGCGGGCAACAATCAGCTAAGCTTGTAGGCGTGAAGGCGGCGGTTGCCGCCTGGATCGCGGCGATCCTGCTGCCGCGCTGCACAAAAACCGCGGCTAGTGTGCGGTCGCGATCCGGCAAGATCAAGCAAGCTGGCCTCTACCGGTCGGCATCGATGATGGTGGATGTGGATGAATTCTCGCGCTGATCGCGCTTTTTCCCGGGCCGTGCTGAGCGCGGTGGTGGTGATGTTCCTGACTGCCTGCACGGCGCCGCCGGTACGGCAGAGCACGCTACAGCCGGGTCAGGTGAGGGGTGTTGCAACGCCGTTGGAGCAGGATCAGCTGGCGCAGATGTTGGCGGGCGAGTTCGCTCTAGGCAAAGCGGATCTGGCCGATGCAGCCAGGTGGTATACCCGGGCTGCCGAGCTTTCTTCCGATCCGCAGATTGCCGCGCATGCGACCCGGATTGCGCTGGCGGCCAAGGACTATGCGCTGGCGCGCACCTCCCTGGCGCGCTGGCGCTCGCTGAAGCCGGACGACCCGGGCCAGACCCAGGTCGAAGCTAGCCTCGCGCTTTCAGACGGTAATCCGGATGCGGCGTTCCAGTCCCTGACGAAGTTGCTGGCCGTGCCGGACCAGCAAGGGTGGCGCCTGCTAGGCCAGGTGCTGCTGGGCGCCGCCGACAAGTCTGCCGCGGCAACCTTGTTACGGCGGCTTGCAACGCCGGAGCGACTCGCTACGGCGCCCGAGGAAATCTGGGTCGCGATGAGCCAGCTGGCGTTCAAGCTTGAGGTCAAGCCGTATGCGCGCGAGCTGGCCGATCTCGCGCTGAAGAAATTCGCCAGTGCGGCCGCCTACGGCTGGTCGGCGCAACTGGCCCTCGACGAAGGCGACAAGGTGCGCGCCGGGCGTGACTATCAGCAGGCCATACAGCGCGCGCCCAAGGACATCCGCCTGCGTGCCGCCTATGCCTTGATGCTGGGGCAGCAAGGCGACAACAAGGGCGCGGCAAAACTGCTCGCCGATGGGCCGCAGGATGACTACAGCTATGCGGCGCGGGCCGCCTACGTCGCGCGCGCGAACGACAAGAGCCTGATCCAGTCGTTGTATGACGAACTCAAGAGCCGGCCCGCCGACGAACGGCTCGCGCGGGCGTACCTGTTAGGTCAGCTCGCCGAAATGCTGGAACAGAGAGAGGGCGCGCTGAGCTGGTACGAGCAGGTCTCCACCGACGATGACGAGTGGTTCCCGAGCCAGGTGCGCATGGCTGTGCTCGTGGATGAACTGGGGCGGAGCGAGCAGGCTCTGCTGATGACACGCGAGTTGCAGCAGCGTGTCGGTGATCAGCTGAGTGCGCTGGCTGACGCGTTTATGTTGGAGGCAGAATTGCTCGCCAGGCACGAGCAGCATGAAGCGGCGCAGGCCGCTTATGCCCGCGCGCTGCAGCAGATTCCTCAGGACACGCGCCTGTTGTACGCGCGTGCGCTGCACGCAGCGGCGAACGGCATGACTGATCGCGCCGAGGCCGATCTGCGGCACGTGCTCGAACTCAAGCCCGACGATATGGATGCGACCAATGCGCTCGGCTATACCCTGGCCGATGCGAACCGCAAGCTCGATGAGGCGCAGCAACTGATCGAGCGCGCGCTGAAAGCCAAGCCGGATGATGCGGCCGTCATTGATTCCTATGGCTGGGTGCTGTATCGCCGCGGTGACCTGGCGGGCGCAGAGGCTGCCTTGCGCCGCGCATTTGAAAAACAGTCTGACGGCGAGATTGCCTCGCACCTGGGCGAAGTACTCTGGGTACAGGGCAAGCGCGACGAAGCTCGCGCGATTTTCGAGCAGGCGCGCAAGAAAGACGCGAAAAACAAGGCTATCGTCGAAGCGATGCGCAGGCTGGGGGTCTGATGGGTGCACATCGAGGTGCGGCGGCGCTGCTGCTGGCTTGCTGCGTGCTGGTTCTTGCGGCCTGCGCACCGCTGCGTCTGCGCGAGGACGACGCGACCCTGGGCGCACAGCGTCTGCGCGAAGCAGTGCTGCTCGCGCAGTCGCGCTGGCAGCTCAGCGGGCGTATTGCGGTCAGCAACGGCGATGACGGCGGCAATGCCGAGGTTGACTGGAGCCAGGATGGAGCACGTTATGACCTGCGTCTGCGCGCACCAGTTACCGGCAAGAACTGGCGGCTTCATGGCGACAGGAATTTCGCGACGCTGGAAGGTGTGCGCGACGAGGTCCTGCGCGGCAGCAATGCGGCCGAACTGCTGGCGCGTGAAGTGAACTGGCAGTTGCCGGTAAACGAGCTGGAATATTGGGTACGTGGTCTGCGCGCGCCCGGTGCCAAGGCAGAGCTGGTGTTCGACGAGGTGCAGCGGCCTGCAAAACTGCTGCAATCGGGCTGGACCATTGAATACCGCGAATATTTCGCCGACCGCGAGCCGGCGCTGCCGCGCAAGGTGTTTGCGACCAAGGGCAGGCACCGTGTGCGTCTGTTTGTCGAAGGCTGGCAGTAGCGATGGCTGCCTGGAGTACTTGGCCGGCCCCGGCCAAGCTCAACCTGTTCCTGCAGATCATTGGGCGGCGTGCTGACGGCTACCATCTGCTGCAGACCGTGTTCCAGCTGCTCGATCGGGGCGATAGTCTGCGTTTGCGGCCGCGGACTGACGGCTGCGTCGTGCGCACCAGTGAGCTGGCCGGCGTAGCACCCGAGCATGACCTCGTCGTGCGTGCAGCGGCCAGCCTCAAGCCGTACGCGCCGGCGGGGGCCGGGATCGACATTGACGTTGCCAAGCAAATACCGATAGGCGGTGGGCTGGGCGGCGGCAGCTCGGACGCGGCCACGGTGCTCGTCGCATTGAACCAGATCTGGGGCTGTGGTCTTGCGCCCGAGGCTTTGGCTGCACTCGGCCTGGAACTCGGCGCTGACGTGCCGGTGTTCGTGCACGGCCATTCAGCCTGGGCGGAGGGCGTCGGTGAGCGCCTGACGCCGATTACCTTGCCCGAGCGCTGGTATGTCATTGTCGACCCGAAAGTCAGCGTGCCGACGGCGCCGCTATTTCAATCTCCGGAATTGACACGCGACGCCGCGCCCACGACAATCCCGCGCTTCCTTGCTGGGGCCGAGTCCTCGAACGCGTTCGAGCCAGTCGTCAGCGCCCGCTACCCCGCGGTAGCAGCAGCGCTTGCCTGGTTGGAATCACAGGGGCGCCCGCGTTTGTCCGGTTCTGGGGGCTGCGTCTTTCTGGACGTGGCGACTGAAGCCGAGGCAGCTGTACTCGCGGCGGCCTGTCCGCAGGGATGGTCGGCTTGGGTTGCGCGCGGTGTGAACCGTTCGCCGCTGCTCGCCGCGCTGGAAAGTTTTGCTGCTGGGGCGTCGCCAAGCTGGTAAGGCACGGGATTTTGATTCCCGCATCCGTAGGTTCGAGTCCTACCGCCCCAGCCACTGAATCATCCAAGGCATCGGGTCTGCGCCCGATCGACGGCGGCTGGCGGAGATTCACATGAATACGCAAGGTTTGATGCTGTTCACCGGCAACGCGCACCGGCGACTGGCGGAGAACGTCTCGCAGCGGCTCGGCGTGCCCCTGGGCAAGGCGCTATGCGGCCGCTTTTCCGATGGCGAGGTCCAGGTCGAGATCGAGGAAAACGTGCGTCGGCAGGACGTGTTCGTGGTCCAGCCGACCTGTGCGCCTACCGCCGACAATTTCATGGAACTGCTGGTGCTGATCGACGCGCTCAAGCGTGCGTCGGCAGCCACGGTGACTGCGGTAATCCCCTATTTCGGTTATGCCCGCCAGGATAGGCGCCCGCGCTCGGCGCGTGTGCCAATCACGGCCAAGGTGGCCGCCGACATGATAGGCACGGTTGGCGCCGATCGTGTCCTGACGGTCGATATCCACGCGGACCAGATCCAGGGCTTTTTCAATATTCCGGTCGACAACGTCTATGCCTCGCCGGTACTGCTGGCCGACATCTGGCGCAGCCAGGGGACCGATAACCTGATTGTCGTCAGTCCCGACGTCGGTGGTGTGGTGCGCGCGCGGGCAATCGCCAAACGCCTTGACGACGCCGACCTCGCCATCATCGACAAGCGTCGTCCGCGGCCGAACGAATCGACCGTGATGAACATCATTGGTGATGTGCGCGACAAGACCTGCGTGCTGGTCGATGACATCGTCGATACCGCAGGCACGTTATGTGCGGCAGCGAATGCGCTGAAGAAGCAGGGCGCGCGCCGCGTCGTCGCCTATTGCACGCATCCGGTGCTGTCGGGCTCGGCGCTGAGCAACATCATGAATTCACAGCTGGATGAGCTTGTTGTTACCGACACCATCCCGCTGACTCCGGAAATCCAGGCCTGCAACCGCATCCGTCAGCTGACGGTGGCGGAACTGCTGGCCGAAACGATACGCCGCGTGGCATTCGGTGAGTCGGTGAGTTCGCTTTACGTCGATTGATTCGCTCAGTCGATCTCTGGCTCCTCTGGTCGCGGGGGAGTTCAACAGCCGCCGCGAGGCGGTTCCTTACTGAAGGTGGTTTGTCATGGCAAAGATTCACGAAATTCCGGCGGAGCTCCGCAAGGACGAGGGGAAAGGTGCGAGCCGCCGCCTGCGTCACGCGGACGTCGTTCCGGCCATTCTCTACGGCGGCAAGGAAAACCCGCAGAGCATCCAGTTCGTGCACAAGGACGTCTATATGGCTTCCCAGCACGAGTGGTTCTATTCCTCTATCCTCGATCTCAAGATCGACGGCAAGAATCAGAAGGTGCTGCTGCGTGATATGCAGCGCCATCCGTACAAGCAGCGCCTGCTGCACCTGGACTTCCAGCGCGTCAACGAGAACGAGGCGCTCAAGATCCGCGTGCCGCTGCACTTCCTGAACCAGGACAAGTCGCCGGCCGGCAAGACCGCTGGTGTGCTCGTCACGCACGAGCTCAACGACATCGTCGTTTCCTGCCTGCCCAAGGATCTGCCGGAATTCATCGAAGTCGATCTGGGCAACCTCAATGTCGGCGATATCGTCCATCTGTCTGACCTGAAGCTGCCGGCTGGTCTGGAGATTCCGGAGCTCAAGCTCGGCAAGGAACATGACGTGGCGGTGGTGCTGGCCAAGGTCGCTAAGGAAGAAGTCGAAGCAGCGCCCGCTGCCGATGCGGCGGCTGCGGCCCCGGCGCCGGCCAAGGGCGGCAAGGCCGCTCCGGCCAAGCCTGCCGCTGCGGCACCGGCACCGGCCAAGAAGAAGTAAGGTTTCGCGTCCCAGGACGCGATCCCGCTTCGCATGGCTCGCTTGCGCCTGCTGGTCGGCCTCGGCAATCCCGGGGCCGACTACCTCAGAACCCGGCACAACGCCGGGTTCTGGTTTATTGACGCCCTAGCACAGCAGCACGGCGCGCGTTTTGGCGTCGAAGCCAAGCTGCATGCGGAAACGGCCAAGATCGCTATCGGCGGGCAACCCGTGTTGCTGCTGAAGCCGACCACGTTCATGAACAAGAGCGGCATCGCCGTGGTCTCGGCGCTGCGCTACTACAAGATTGCGCCCGAGGAGATGCTGGTCGCGCATGACGAGCTCGATCTGCCGGCGGGGACGGCACGGCTCAAGTTCGACGGCGGTCACGGCGGCCAGAATGGCCTGCGCGACATCATTGCGCACCTGGGTGACGGCAAGTTTCACCGCTTGCGCGTCGGCATAGGCCATCCCGGCCACAAGGACAAGGTCACCGGCTGGGTGCTTGGCCGCGCCGGGGCGAAGGATGAGGACGCCATCATGGCAGCGGTAGGCGCTGCGTTCGATGTGCTGCCGCTGGCGCTTGCCGGTGATTTCAACGAGGCGATGAAGCGGTTGCATACGGCACCGCCGGCGCCCTGAGTGGCCGTCATCGTTCATCTGTGTAATTAACCGCTTTATCTACTCTCTGGATTCACATGGGCATCAAATGCGGCATCGTCGGCCTGCCTAATGTCGGCAAGTCCACTCTGTTCAACGCGCTGACCAAGGCCGGTATCGCCGCGGCGAACTTTCCGTTCTGCACCATCGATCCGAACGTCGGTGTTGTGCCGGTACCCGATCCGCGCCTGGGGGCGCTGGCGGATATCGTGAAACCGCAGAAGGTGATTCCAACGTCGATGGAATTCGTCGATATCGCAGGCCTGGTCGCCGGTGCATCGAAGGGCGAGGGGCTGGGCAACAAGTTTCTTGCGCACATCCGAGAAGTCGACGCGATCGCGCATGTGGTGCGTTGCTTTGAACACAGCGATATCGTCCACGTCGCGGGCAAGGTCGATCCGATTTCCGATATCGAGACGATAGACACCGAGCTTGCGCTGGCTGATCTAGAGTCGGTCGAAAAAGCACTGAGTCGCGTGGAACGCGCGGCCAAGGCCGCTGACAAGGAAGCGTTGGCCAAGCGCCCGGTGCTGCAGAAGCTGGCAGCGACGCTGAA
Organism: Rhodanobacteraceae bacterium; assembly: GCA_016790075.1. Classification (GTDB taxonomy): domain Bacteria; phylum Pseudomonadota; class Gammaproteobacteria; order Xanthomonadales; family Rhodanobacteraceae; genus Tahibacter. Next base: position 11,352 of record JAEUPP010000081.1, read on the forward strand.
CGAGGGCAAGCCGGCTCGGGCGGCGGGCTTGGATGAAGACGAGAAGGCGCTGGTCCGCGACCTGTTCCTGCTGACCCTGAAGCCGCTGATGTATATCGCCAACGTGCTGGAAAACGGGTTCAGCAACAATCCGCATCTCGACCAGGTGCGGGCGCGGGCTGCGGCGGAAGGCGCAGAAGTCGTGCCGGTTTGTGCAGCCATTGAAGAGGAGCTGTCCCAGCTCGACGACACCGACCGCGATGCCTTCCTGCACGATATGGGTCTGGACGAGCCCGGTCTGAATCGCGTCATCCGCGCCGGATACAAGCTACTGGGCCTGCAAACCTATTTCACGGCTGGCGTAAAGGAAGTTCGTGCCTGGCAGGTCAAGGTCGGTGCGACCGCGCCACAGGCTGCTGGCGTAATCCATACGGACTTCGAGCGCGGCTTCATTCGTGCCGAAACCATCGCTTATGACGATTTCATCAAGTACAAGGGCGAGGCCGGCGCGCGTGACGTAGGCCGCCTGCGCCTGGAAGGCAAGGACTACATCGTCAAGGAAGGCGATGTGCTGCACTTCCGTTTCAACGTCTGAGTTTTTGATCGTACGGGATATGGCGCTGGCGGCCGGACGCCGGCAGCGCCGTGTAGTCGACCCGGCTACGGCTCAGGGCTCGAAGTTGGACCTGAAGATCAGGTCGGTATTGGCCTGTACGACCAAGGTAGCCGTGTTGTTGGCCGTATTGGGGTCGGTCACAGGAGCGCTCACAACAGCGGTGGCGGAATTGGAGAGATCGCCACTCGTACCTGGGGCCACGGTACCGCTGACGGTATAGGTGACCTGCCCGCCTGGTGGCAGCACGGCGCCATGCGTGAGGTTGCCGTTGCCGCTGGCAGGACACGAGGCACCGCCGCTGCTCAGGCAGATCCAGGACACGCCGGTATAGCTGGCAGGGAAAATATCGACGATGCTGGCGCTGGCCGCGACCGGGCCAGAATTCGCGACGGTGATCGTGTATACCAGTGAACTTCCGGCCACGTAAGCTGGCGGGTTTGCGCTCATGCCGACCACGATATCGGCAGTTTGCGGTGTGGTCGGGCAGTCGACCACGGCGCGTATGACCCAGTCGCCGGTCAAGCCCAGCGTTGCACTGTCGAGCCAGACAAAGTTGCTGCCGCCGAGGTTGGCCAGCAGCGCATTGCGGCCGCTCTGTATGCCGTTGGTGTCGCGTACGAGGCTGGGTGAGACATTGGTGATAGGCGCTGTGTCGTAGGTAAATGCGACGACGAAGGTTTCGTTAAGTGCTACCGGCACCGACAAGGGCACCGTGTTGTTCTCATCGAGATAGCGCCATTCATTGATGACGCCGTCGTTGAGCACGGGGCCGCCGATCTCGGCAGCCAATGTGCCCGGATTGGGAAAGGTGCCCGCGCGAAAGACCTTGAGCGAATCATGGATTTGCATGGCCTGGTTCGCCAGCGGCGAGGTCCAGAACACCTGCACGGCGCGCACCGTGCCGTTGCAAGGCGAGGTCAGCCACGATGCGGCGGCTTCGCCAGCGACGAAACCATAGACGATTACGCCGGCCTGCCCGTTTTCCAGCGAATCGTTGCGCACGGTCTGTTCCACGGCTCCGACGGCTGCACTGCCCAGCGCTGCTGCCAGCGCCAACGCCCAACGCTTCATGGCGAACCCCGTACTGTGCACGACAGGTCGTCGTGGTGAAAAAGTATAGTCCGACATTCGACAGCGGCGTGACGCCGGTCACGCTGCAGGCAATGCGGTACGATGCCTGGCCCCCCAGCCGAGGCCTATCATGCCAGGTCAGCAGCGCGAAACGACATTCCGATTTCTTGCCCAGCCCTCCGACGTGAACTTCGGTGGCAAGGTGCATGGTGGCATGGTAATGAAGTGGATAGATCAGGCCGGCTATGCCGCTGCGGTTGGCTGGAGCGGCCAGTACTGCGTCACGGTAGCAGTAGGGGGCATACAGTTCGTCAAGCCCATCCTGATCGGCGACATCGTGGTCGTACGCTGCAAGCTCATCCGTACCGGAAGCAGCAGCATGCATTTCGCGATTGACGTGATTGCCCGCGATCTCAAAAGCAGCGCGGAGCGGCTCGCGACCCACTGCGTCATCAGTTTTGTAGCGCTCGATGCACCCAATGGCCGCCCCGCTGCAGTGCCGGCCTGGGTGCCGCAGAACGATGACGACCGCATCCTGGCGAGTTATGCGGAGAAGATCATCGAGCTGTCACGCGAACAACAGCGTGAGGTCGAACGCGTGCGACAGGATATTGAGCGTAACGGTTAGGACTCGAACCGGTTCGCGAAAATCAGGTCGTTGCTTCCCGGCGGCAGGCGCGAGGGATCGAAGATACAGACTGCGCTGCCAGCGCTCAGTGGGCGCATGCCGTTGCAGCTCCAGTTCAGGCCATCCGTCGCGCCGTCGGACTGTATGCCGATGCAGGCGGAACTGCCTGCACTCGCATCGAGTGCCGTGTACTGCAGCACGATGGCGCGGCTGGTGTGATACAGGATCAGCGCGACATCGAGCGCGCCGCTGCTGCCAACGCGGGTCCAGTTCTTCCACTGGACTACGCTGCAGGCTTCGTCGCCGAATAGCGAGGCCCGGGGACAGCTGGCGAAATGGGCGCTGCGCAGGGTCGCGCCGGCACCTTCGCCGTTGAGTTCGTCCTGGTAGGCCAGTACGCGGGCGGCGGCCGCACGTGGGTTGTCCGGCAGGCTGGGCACATACGCGTCATTGTTGAAGTCACCGCCGTCCTCCAGGCCAGGCTCAGCCAGGAAGGCGATATAGCCGTTGGTGGATACCGCGATACGCGTCCAGACCGTGCCGTAAAACGAGAAAGGCAGGGCGAGATCGACTTCGGCAGCGCCGTCGTCAAGCGCCGTGACGTTGGCGTTGGAGGCGACCGGGTTCAGCGCCTGACCGTTGGCCGAAATGTCGAGCGCGGCATAGGGGCACAAGGTTGCGTCAGCGCTGACACGATGGCCATAAGCATCACCTTGCAACACATCGTCACGATTTGTTGTTCCCGAATGGGCCAGTATGGGTGCCAGCAGCGTGACAAGCGGCAGCAGCACGAATCGCGATCTCATTGGATTCTCCCCTGCCAGACCTCGGTATTGCCGTCAACGTTTGTCGTAAGCAGGTTTTCCGGTGAGAGGAAACTGACGACGGGTACGACGCCGTCCTTGCCTATGCGTGCGTGAAAGACAAACGACGCACTGGCAAGCAGGTTTTCCAGGTCCGGGCCAGTCGTCGAGACGCGGCGGCGGCCAACACTGGTGTTGAACGTATTGCGTTCGAACCGCTCGAATGCGTAGTCGGCGGCGTCGTAGCTGACATCGAGGCCGATAATGTCGCTGTCCGAACCATTGGTGCGCTGACTCAGGCGCGATGCCGCCGCTGCATTGCCGTCCCAGCGGAAGATCTCGTAGCTGTAGTCGGAATTGAACACGGTGCCCGACGGCGTCAGGTTGCCGTTGGAGATAAAGAACACATAGCGCCCGTCGGCGCTGCCGTCGAGTACGGCGAAACTGTTCTGGGTGATATCACTGGCGCTGGCATTCGTCGTTGTGGTGGTGACTTGCGCATAACTCGCTGCTGCATTCGCAGCGCCATTGCGGTCGTAGCGGAAGATTTCGTAGTTGGCATCGGCATTGCCGCTGGTTACTGGCTGGCAGTTCGACTCGAAAACCAGATAGCGGCCGTTGGCATTCTTGGTCAGACGTGCACCGCGTGCCTCGCGCGTCGGTGTTCCGGCGGGGCACAGCGTATTGTCCGGGACAACGGTATTGGTCGCGCCCGCGCGGGCGATGATGCGCCGCGCGGTGCCGGCACCGGTCAACGCGTTGCAGTTTGAGGTCCAGGCGATGACATTGCCGTCACCGTCGATGGTCGGATCGGTGTTGCTGCAGCCGGACGTGGTGGTGACCGTCGTCAGCACATTGGAGACGCGGTCGAATTGATAGATCTCGTAGTTGTCGGTTTCGCTCATCTTGGCCGAGAACACGATATGACGGCCGTAGGTCGTGCCGCTGAGGTCACCTGACAATGCAATGTTCTGCATCTGCCCGCCGCTGGCCATCTGTGGCGTGCCGGACCAGGCAGCGCGGGTGAAGGCGAGGCCGTCCCAGACATAGATCTGGTCGAGCAGGTTTGAATTGCTGCCATGGTCCGCGCTGCTGATGAACGCGACAGTACGGCCGTTTGAATCGACCGCCAGTGCTCGCGCCGCCGCCAGACGCGCGAGAAAACCGCCGCCCTTGAGTTCGATGTTGTGTCCGGTGGTGTTGGTCAGCTGCACGATGCTGCCGACCTCGTTGCAGGAGCTCTTGATCTCCACATCGTCGACAAACAGGGTCGAGTCAACGGCATGATCGTTCTGGTCGGCGACCGTGAAGCGCAAGTCCACATTGGCTCCGACCGTGAGGCCGGCAGGCAGCGGCAGACAGATGCGCTGGAACGACGGTGATCCGAAGCGAAGATTGACGTTCTGCAGCGCGGTTACCGCTGTCGTGTTGATCGTGTGGTTGACGACAGTGGCGTTCTGGCAGTTCGCATTGGGAAATGGCGAGAAGCTTGAGCCGTTCAGCTTGCAACTCGACCGGGTCATGATGCGCGTGCCGTTGACGGTGACGTCCATCAGGTCGTCGAACTGGTCGGGCTCGTTCTGCTCACTGGAGGCAAACCCCCAGTCGAAGGCAACATAGGCTGCATTCGCGGGCAGGGCGAAGCTGGCTTGCAGCCAGCTGATATCGTAATCGTTGGCTCCGCCAAGACCGTCGAAATCGGTCGCTCCGGTCGCGCCCGTCGCAAGTGCTCCCGGTCCCGTGGTTACGGCGGCGGCCCAGATGCCTTCATTGATGGTCAGCGAGGTTGTTGGAGTGATGTTGCTGGCGCGGATCGCGCCGGCGCGGTTGTATCCTCCCGTCGTCCAGCCCGTGAGGTTGCCGGCTTCAAAGTTGCCGTTGGTGGGCACCTGGGCGCTGGCGGTGACCGAAAGTGTCAGCAGCGCAGCAGCGAATTCGGCAAATCGATTACGCTTCATGGAGGTGGCTCCGCTTGGCGGATCAGGTCCTGCTGAAACAGGAACCGGTTATCGAGTATCAGTTCGCGCTCGACCGCGGTATTGCCGCTGCCATCGACCAGCTGCAGCCGGTAGCGGCCGGGAGCCAGTCCATCGATACGGTAGTAGCCGATAGAGCTGACGCGGGTGGTCGCGGCGGTACGTTCGCCGTCGAGCACACGCACGCTCAGGCCGGCGGCGTCGATACCGGCGAAGCCGGCGCAACCCAGCTGCACGTGCAGGGTGAACTCCAGCGGCGTGCTTGATCCGGCGCGCACCTCGACATTGCGTGCTGTATCCGCGGGGTTGAGTTCTATCGGCAGGTTTTCGGCATCCAGTTCGACGCGGTGGACGCCCGGCGTCAGGCGGTACAGCAACGCGCGGCCCTCCGCATCCAGTTCACCGCGAACCTGCCCGTTGACCAGCACCCCCACACCGCGCAGCGACGCAAGCTCGATGCCGGGCGGCAGCTTGTTCCGGTCTACATGCGCCGTAATTCCGCCGGCGCGGCGCTGCTCGGCGGTGAAGGCGCCGCGGGTGAGTCCGCTGGGCGTCACCGCAAAATCCGCCGTCAGCGACAGTGAGATCACGCGCGAGTCCTTGCTGGAGCGGCCATAGAGTGGGTCGTCTTGCATTTGCAGGCGGGCGGTGAGGCCGGGACGAAGTTCGAGGCCGGCATCAACCAGGCCCCCGAAACGTCCCCGTGCATGGAGCGCGCCTACGCCCCACCACCATCCGTAGCGATCCAGCGGCCGGCGGTAGAGCACCAGCGAATTGCGCCGGCCAAAGCTGTCGTCGTCGACGATGGCTGCGGTCAGGTCGAAACGGGTACCCAGCTCCTGTTGCCAGTCGAGTTGTCGCCGCTCGGCGTAGCGGGACGCGCCCAGTCGCGTCCCGCGCAGCGGCTGCCAGCTTGCGGCATAGGAATAGTCGCCCAGATAGTCGGGTCTTACGGAAACCCAGAAACTGTCGAAAGGTTGCGCATTGAGCGCCGGCTTCACGTAGCGTTTCGTGCCGAGTACCGGGTCGTCGAAATCGCGTGCGATCAGGCTGGCGCGCAGGCGTGGCTGCTGCCAACCGAATTCGATTTGCTGGTCGCTGCGGGCCGGGCTGTTCCGGTCGAAATAACCCTGCTCGAACTTGCGCAAGCTCGCCAGCCAGAATACCGGGCCACGCGCGCCCTCACCCAGCAGTTCCGCGGCGCCGGCATCCTCGCTGCGGGCGAGGTGGCCGGACCAGACACCGCCGCGGCCGAGGTTCACCGCAGCTCCGGCTGTAGCAAATTGCCGGTTGCCTGCGTGTGCGAAGGCAGCGTCGATACTCAGTCGCGGATTGATTCCGGCCCGCACTCGCGCAAAGCCCGCACCGCCACTGACGGTATCAGCGTCATCGAGCGGGTTGTTCTGCGTGCCAGCGCCTGCATGGAGCACATAGGTACCGCCGGCGAGCAAATCGTCGCTGGCCCGCAGCGTCACTTGCTCGATGCGTATCGGGACATCATTGCTCGCGGGGCGGTACAGGGCGACTTCCAGTGCCGCGTCGGCCGGAATGCCGGAAATTTCCGGAAAGCGGTAGTGGCCGTCGAGACGCACCACGGTGCGCGCGACCACCCGGCCGTTGGCGCGCAGCTCGGCGACGCCGCCGCGGGGGCCGTCGCCCTGGATCTGCCGGCCCGTAGTCAGGCGGTTCGCGACGATTTCGCTGCCGATCACCTGATCGCCAAACGCGAGTTCGGGGCGGTTGGTATAGGCCCACTGGGCGCCGGTCAGCGAGAACGACGGCAGCAGCGAGCTGAGTGTGACGTGTTTGTGGCCCAGGTAGGCGCGCGAACGATTGCGGTCAAGCAGCCAGCCCCATTCGTCAATGCGGCGCAGGTTGTCCAGGTCGTCCAGGTAGCGCAGATGCCAGTTGCCGCTGCCAAGCGCGCCGCCGAGTTCGGTCAAGGTTGTTGTGTCGGTTCTGCCGCCGGTGTGCCGCAGTTGGACTTCGCTGCGCCAGGCGGACAGATTTGCGCGCGGCGCATGCACGTCGATAGGCAATGATTCGCGCGTAGGCGTGCTGGCCGCGGCCGTGCTCTGGTCTAGCCATGCACCCTGAATGCGCAGCGCAAATTCGCTGCGGTCGAAACGTATCGCCAGGCCAAGCGCATCGCCGGCGGCATCGAGTTCAACGTAATCGATTTCAGCGATGCGCGTTGTTGTTGCACGCGCAAGCGTTGCCTCGCCGATCGGTGTGTTGATGCGCCAGGCATCGTCGCCACGGCTTGCGTGCAGGCCCAGTGCCTCACACAGCATGCCAAGTGCGATATAGGTGCGGCCGTCGAGCTCACCGTCGAGTACGGCGACTTCGCGCGCAAGCTCCTTGCCGTTGATCAGCAGGCCTACCAGCAGCGTGGTAGACGAGGAGCGCCCGTCGGTGCTGCGCACGAACGGAAACTCAGGGCCACTGGCCTCAGGCGATGGTCCGGGCGTGGGTGCCGGGGCTGGGGCTGCCAGGGCTGCGCCGGCCAGCGCTACGCCGATACCCGCATAGATCCAGCGACAGCGAATGGTCTGGCGCCAGGAGGCGGAAAACGTCGCCATGCTGGCTTCAATGCGCGGCGGCGGCTTCGGCGCGGAATGCCTGGCTGCGATCGATGGGCGAGTCGCCGAATGTGCCGTTCAGATCGAGCACGTATTCCCCGGCCGGCAAGGCCGCCTTGATCGCATAGTCGAGCATTACACGTCGCGTCGCACCAGGCAGCACCGCATCGCTGGGCAGGCGGCCAGAGGCGACAACGCCCGGCGGAAGCTGCGCGTCATCAGTGCCGGCCTTGGCGATGGCGCTGGTCTTGGCCTCGCCGGGGAAGTCTGCCTTGCGCCAGATGGCGAAGGTGCCGCTGCATCGGCTGGTAGCGTTGCCGTCATTACGCAGGGTGAGTTCCCCACTGGCGGGCCGGGCTTGCAGCGCAACGAGTTCGCCCTTGCGTTCTACCGGCCCGACATGGCCATAGACTGCAGCGCCAAAGCGGAACACGGTGCGCAACGTGGTCTCACTGCCGGGCGCGCGTTCCCGTGGTTGCTCCTCGAAATACACCATGGCGCGATGTTCACCCGGCGTCAGCTTCACGGCGGGACGCGCCGCAACGCGGACGACCTGGTTCTGTCCCGCCTTGACCGTAAATTCCAGCGGGTTGATGACTAGCCACCCGTCCAGCGATTGTTCAGTAGTCGGAATAGTGGACACCTTTCCATCGCCGTCCATGTCCCAATTGACGGCCGTAACCTTCACGACCTTGTCCTCGGACGTGTAATTGAACAGGCGGAATGCTTGTGACGTGGGGCCGCCATCCAGGGTGATATCGAGGATTTGCGGGCTGAGGCCTACCTGTGCGTGGGCGCCGACAGACAGCAGGAGCAGTGCGGCGAGCAGCCAGAGTCGTTGCATGGTCAGGAACTCTCGAAGGTAATTTCAATGCGGCCCTGATAGTTGCCCGGCCCGGCCAGGTCGCTGGCCTCGATGTGGAGTTCGGCTTCCCCGGTCCACATGGGGCCGTCTGGGCTGTTGACCAAGTCTGGTCGGTAGGTGACCAAACGCGCCCTGACTCTTGCATTCGAGTGGGCCGGGTTTGCGATCTGATCCGGCTGGCCCAGTGGGTCCAGCAGCCGCACTCGCACCGTCGGTGGTTGGAGCTCGGCGCCGGGCGGCGGCGACCAGCGCCATAACACGCCCAGGGGCCGAACGATGGGGGGGACTGCCGGGCTGTCCGGACCCGGCAGATCAACAACGAGTGCGTTGCCTACCAGCCGGCTCTGCGCGCTGGCCGAACTGGCCGTAAGTGGTCCCCTGGGGGCGACCTCGGTGCTGCGGATGCTGTCGAGATCCAGGCGTGAAACACTGGTCTCGAACAGTCCGCTCTTGCTGGAAAACATGCCGCGCACACCGGGTACGGTGTTCAATGGGCTCGCAGCATTCGCCGTCGCCGCGGTGACAAGCACCGCGGCGGCAAGGCCGGCAGCCGGGATGGCAGCACGGCGCAGCATGATCAGGTTGCGGTGATCGTCAGAACGTAGTTGACGTTGCCGGCAGTGGAGCTATAGGCGCCGGTTGCCGTCGCGTTCGTCAGGTCAAGCTCAAGAACCACGCTGCCTGTCGTCAGCGCGCCCAGGCCAGGGTCGGCAAAGGTCGCACTCTGCGGCGAGGCGCCGGACAGCGTCGCGGTGGCGCCGGTTGCGATGCCATAGTTGTCGTTGATGCCGATGGACGCCGCGCCGTTGTTGAGGGTGTTGTTCGCACCACGCGAGATCTGCACGGTCGTATTGGCCGAGGCGCCGCCGACAGCACGCACCGACCAGACATTGGAGAGCACCAGCGGAATGGCCGCTGTGTTGAGGGTGCCCGGCCCCGTCGGGCCTGTGAACGAAGCGGTGAAGGTTCCGCCCGCCGCCGTGGCCGTAACACCAGCCGGAGTACCCCGGTCACAGTAGTAGGTGTCTGCTACTGTGCCTGCCGTGCAGCCCGAGGTCAGCAGTCCGGCGAGAGCCGAGGCATTCAACGTGATGTTGAGTGTCGAGTAGTAGTAAAGGATCGTAATGCCGTTGCCGATAGTGATGTTCACATCGACGTTGGCCTGGGCGAAAACGCCCGAAGGAAAGCAAGCTACCGAAGCGAGCGCGAGTGCGGCGAGACGCGGTACTAGGCGCAGTTTCGAGGTCACGGTGGATTTCTCCCAATATTTGGATGAACGTGCTGCCTTATTGGCAGGCCCAACCCACTTAGCAAAGCTTGTGCCGAACTGTGACAGGGATCACCTTTTGTGACAGTGTTTAACAGCTCCATCCTCAACTGCCGCTGCAGTGTGCCTGTCTGCGTCGCATAGTGCCACGGATGAGATCGCTATCGTTCGCAGGGATGCCCCGGTGTCTTGATCGCCATGCCAATCGGAACGGGTCCCCCGGCTGGTATTGCACAGGGGTTCCGGGTATCTTCCGCGGCCCCGTGCTGCACCATCTGACGGATCCGAAAAAACTGCTGTTGCAGGATTGACATTCGATCCTTGGATAACGAGAATGCCGGGCTCCGCGCTGGAGGGATACCCAAGCGGCCAACGGGGGCAGACTGTAAATCTGCTGGCTCACGCCTTCGGTGGTTCGAATCCACCTCCCTCCACCAGCCGGTTCTAGCTTGAGCGGGAGTAGTTCAATGGTAGAACCTCAGCCTTCCAAGCTGATTGTGCGGGTTCGATTCCCGTCTCCCGCTCCATTGAAATACTGTCGCGGTAACCGTTTTACGCTCACGTAGCTCAGTCGGTAGAGCACTTCCTTGGTAAGGAAGAGGTCGAAGGTTCGATTCCTTTCGTGAGCACCATCTTCGCTACACCGTTTTGAACTCATCCACCTCCTTTGATCTCTCGGGGTTTTGCAGGCATGGCCAAGGGTAAATTCGAGCGCACCAAGCCGCACGTCAACGTCGGCACGATCGGTCACGTGGACCACGGCAAGACGACGCTGACGGCAGCGCTGACGAAGATCGGCGCCGAGCGCTTCGGTGGCGAGTTCAAGGCGTACGACCAG
>JAEUPP010000037.1 GCA_016790075.1 Rhodanobacteraceae bacterium
CCATGCCGCTTCCCCGGTGCGTGGGGCGAGTATGCCGAAGGCGACAAAGACCACAAGCGCGCATTCGGCCGCGGGGCGGGCCAGCGGCTCAGTCCGCACGGGTTGTGTATCGTGCCCCGTGGAGCCGCACTGCACCGCACCCCAGGACACGCACCCCAGCATGCACCTCAGGACATGCACCTCAGGACATGCACCTCAGGACACGCACCCTAGGACATGCACCTCAGGACACGCACTCCAGGACACGCACTCCAGGACACGCACTCCAGGACACGCACTCCAGGACATGCACCAGGACACACATTCAGCAGCTCGCTGATGTCCTGATGTCTGGCTCCCCAAAGCAACCATCCTTGATCCTTGGCCAAACCAAGGACACGCACTCCAGGACACGCACTCCAGGACATGCACCAGGGCACACATTTAGCAGCTCGCTGATGTCCCGATGTCTGGCTCCCCCAAAGCAACCATCCTTGATCCTTGGCCAAACCAACGATTCGACGCCAAACACCCGAGGTGGGAGCTGAGAGCGCGAATCGTGTCCGCTCGGATCTGTGTGGGGGAGGGGTGTCACTTCTGCGCAGTCACCTCCCAGCCAACGGCTGAGAGGGTTGGGTTGGGGACGGTGTTCGCCTCGCACGCGAGCTAACCGCCGAGTTCGGATCCAGCCGCTGCAGCGCTTGAGCCACTGCTTCGTGATTGTCCCGCTCCATGTGGGCAAAGATTTTCGTCAGCTGTCCATCACCGAACAGCCGCGCGTGCTCGGCCTCGTAGTTAGCGAGCACGGCTGCAGCGGTGTCGAGCAGGTTCTCGTACGCGGCCCAGATCACGAATGCGTGGTAGGGCAGTTCCTCGCGCAGGGGTACGTCTTCGCTGATCACGATCATGCCGCTTTGCAGTGCCGGCAGGATGCGCAGTTCTTCGGCGGTGTGATGGTCGTCGGTCTGGTGCACGTTGAGCAGAACGCGGCTGCTGCGATACAAGCGTTCGAGGCCGGTCGTGTCGTAAATGCCGCCGATGTGGCGCAGGCCCAGATTGCGCCGGCGCGCCTGCGCAAGCAGCGCGGCGCGGCGCGGTTCGCGGCGATTGCCGAATAGACAGATCAGGCGCAAGGGACGTCCCCCGCGCAAGAAATGCGGCGTATGCAGCAGCGGCGCGATGAGGATCAGCCGGGTCAGCAGCGCTTCATGCCGGCCGCCGCGTTCGATATTGATCTGGTTCGCGCGGCTGTAGTCAATGACCAGGTCCTGCTGCTCCAGCTGCGCCAGGTGCGCGATGCGCACGAGGTAGTGGCCGGTGCCGTCGGCAAGCGCGATGGCACCGGCCGGCGCGCCGGCACTGTCACGGCCGCCGGGGCGCACGAGCGTGTGTTCCCACTGGATCCCGATGCGGCGTACCGCGGCGGCGTCCGGCGCCGCGCAGTTGCCGAACACAAGCTGCAGCGATCGGGGTTCGGCGCGCAGCCGTTCGCGCAGCAGTGCCACGCAATAGCGCAGGTATTCGGCGATGAACGGCGCAGGCGCGGCGGGATGGACCAGCCGCGCCTCGCCGATGAGCTCGCCGCTGCACGCGGCTCGGCGTGGCAGGATGTGGCGGCGCAGCAGGTCCAGGCGATGGAGCACACGGCGCCGCGCGAGCCAGAACGGTGTCGCAATGTCGCGACGCGATGGCGCGTGTTCCGGCGCAACAGCCTTGCCGCGGCGGCCGCGCAACGCATCGATCAGTCCGTATAGCACGTACGCTGCCAGCCGCGGACGCAGCAGCGCCAGCGCGAGCGCGCGCAGCAGCTTCTTCAGCGCGATCAGTCCGGCCGTCGACCGGTCTGCGTAGCGCCACGCCAGCACGATCTCGTTGCGGGCGCGGTAGTAGGCGATCACATCGGCGACACCGCGCCGCGTTGCACTGCCGCCGCCGGCATGCCAGACGCGCGCCTGCGGCACCAGCCAGCAGGCCACGCCAACCTCGCGCAAACGATAGCAATGGTCGATCTCCTCGCAGTACAGGAACCAGCTCGTATCGAGCCAGCCCTGCGTATCGATCAGGTGCAACGGCAGCAGCAGACAACTGCCAGCGACGGCACCGACGCGCCGCGGCGGCGCTGCCGCCCAGGATGCGTCGTAGATCACGCGGCGATCACGCCGGAACGGTCGCGGCCTGCCGTCAGGATCGAGGTATTTGTCCGGGAAGTTCAGTTGCACGTGGCCGTCGGCGGTCGCACACAGCGGCGCGCCGCCATAGACCGCATCGCCACGGGCTTGCCACGCCTCGACCAGCCGCCGCAGCGCACCCGCCTCCGGTTCGGCATCGCTGTTGAGCAGCCAGAGCGCCGCGGCATTCCACGACCGCGCCTGCGCCAGGGCCAGTGCATGGCCCGCGGCAAAGCCGTTATTTTCTGTCGCGCGCAGCAGCGTGATGTCGGGCCAGGCGGCACGGATCTGCACGACGCTGTCATCGTCCGACGCGTTGTCGACGACGACCAGGCGCAGCGCTGGGTAATCGCACAGGGCCAGCGCGCGCAGGCAGCGCAGGGTCAGCGCCGGCGTATTCCAGTTCAGTACGGACACGACGACGAGTGGCGGTGCGACCATCGTCATGCAGCACCGGCCTTGCGCCAGCGCAGTATCAACGGCACGACTGCCAGTTGCGCAAGCGCGCAGACGAGCCAGGCCAGGCCACCAGCACGGGCGCCGAGCGTTGTGGTCGTCGTGGCCAGCACCAGCAATTGCGCCGACAGTGCGACCGCATTGATGCACGTAAGCAACCGGTAGCGCCGCTGGCTCAGCAGTAGTGTCGCGAACGGCGCATAGGCCGCGAGCAGCGCGACAGCCGGCAGCATGAGGCTCAGCAGCGGCGCGATGGCCGCCGCCGCCGCTGCGTCGCGCAGCCACAGCCGCACCAGCGGCTCCGGTGCCAGCGACAGCAGCACGCTGGGCAGCGCAACCAGCAGCAGCGACGCCCTGAGCATGGCCCATAGCCACGGCCGCCACGCATCGGCCGTGGCCAGGCGTGGCAGGAAACTGCGCAATAGCGGCGGCTGCAGTTGCAACAGCGACAGCACGACCGTGCTCGCCAGGAAATAGCGGCCGTAGTCCACGGCCGGCAGGTAGAGTGACAGGACGATCCGGTCGATCTGCCCGCCGATCAGCCCCAGTCCTGCCGCCGCGGCGTAGGCCGCCACGTCAATGTCGTTCGTCTCAGCAACGACGGTTGGCTGCCCGGTCGGTGCGGTACGCAGCAATGCGCGCCTGTTCAGCACAAACTCCGCCGCACTGACGGCGGCGAACGGCAGCAGGTAAGCCAGCGCATCGGCGCGCCAGAACGCCAGCAACGCCAATGCGGCCGCGTGTTTGACCAGCAGCGCAGCCGCCAGACGCAGGTTCGCGCGGCGCTGCTGCAGCACGCCGTTCCAGTAGCCGATCGCCGCGTTGTTGCAGAACTGGAACAGGAACTGCACCAGGACCAGTCGTAACGGCCATAGCGGCACATCCGCCGGCAACGCGCCGGATAGCGGTAGTAGCAGCAGGACCAACTGGCCGACGGCGAACAGGCTCAGTGCGATCACCCCATAAAGCCTCAGATACCGGCGGTAGACCGCGACCTGGCGTCCGTGCACCGCCGCTGTGGCGACATCGCGCAGCAGCGGCGGCGAAAGCGCGGCGTCGGCCGCGAACAGCAATCCCTGCAGCGTCATGCACAGTGCCACACTGCCCCACTGCGCAGCGCCCAGCAGTTGCACGTAGATCGGCAGCAACAACAGCGTCGTCAGTGCGTTGAGGCCCAGGCCGGCGTAGCTGCCGGCCAGCTCCCAGCGCAGACCGACGCGGGCGATCGGCGCGCTCACGCTGGCGCCGGATCGGCGGCGTCTGATCTTTTATCCACTATTGGCATAATTTTTTCTGGTCTTCCGGAATTCGTCTGGGCAATCTGGCCTGGTTCACGGCGGCGGCATGCAGGTTAGGATCTTCAAATATCCTTGTCACTGTTCCAGCCCAGGCGCATGCCGTTCGCGAACTTGTCGGCTGCTTCTCTCGGCGCATAGCTCGACAGCCGAGACATCGGTGGCAACGTCACGCGACAGGCGCAGACTGACCGGCCGCTGCAGCGAAGACACGTGATTCGGACGATGGACACCCACTGGAGCAGGGCTCGGGCGACAAGGACTTGCATGTCCAAGAGAGATGCTCGCCTGCGCCCAGTCGCTATCTCGATTTCCGTATATCCGTATGGTTGGGCCGGCTGCGACGCCGCAGCAGCAGATAGGCGACCGGCGCAACTTGCCTGGGAAAACAACCGGGTTGCGAGTCGGCGGATTCTGAGTTGTGGGTGGCCAGGATCTCGGACGATGGACACCCACTGGAGCAGGGCTCAGGCGACATGGACTTGCATGTCCAAGAGAGATGCTCGCCTGCGCCCAGTCGCTATCTCGATTTCCGTATATCCGTATGGTTGGGCCGGCTGCGACGCTGCAGCAGCAGATAGGCGACCGGCGCAACTTGCCTGGGAAAACAACCGGGTTGCGAGTCGGCGGATTCTGAGTTGTGGGTGGCCAGGATCTCGGGCCAGGATCTCGCCCTAAAACCTTGGACATACAGCTGCCGCGTGGTGCGGCGGGATCATTGGAATCCGTTCCTGAACAGCAGGTCGATGATCTGCCCGCGGATCTCGCCACCGGGGTTCGCTGAGGTGTGGATGTTCACGTAGTACTGGCCATTGCGCAGCTCGGTGATCTGCGCCGCGGAATAGCTGCACAACGCGTCGACAATGCTGCCGTTGGCGGCCGCCGTCGGGGATAAATTGCAGTTGAGGGGGCCGTTCACGCCAAAGGCACCCTGGTGGATGTGGCCCGCGGTCGCGTTGCCGCTCAGCCCGGACCACTGCACTGATATCAACGCTTGGTTGGTTGCTGAATTCGTGCTCACGACCGCGGTGCCGGTCGCACCGCTGGCGACCGGGGGAACCTCTTGCGCACCGGTGAGGGTCGCTGGCTGCGGGACGGTCGGCACCAGCTGTCCGCGGATCTCCCCGCCGGGGAACCCGCTGGAATGGATGTTGATGTAGTGCAGGCCAGCGGCGAGGTTGGCGGCCTGGGTCGAGGTGACGTTGAACGTGGCGCCGACCACCGAACCCGATGTCACGCCTGTCGTGGGTGCAAGATTGAAAATCACCGGACCATTGGCTCCGACCGCGCTGGGCCCGTGCACGTGCCCCGCGGTGAGATTGCTGCCGAGTCCGCTGTAGTACACCGAAACCGTGATCTGGGTTTGCGCCGCATTGAGGGTCACGCGCCCGAACCCGGTGGCGGTACTTGCGTTCGCGGGAACTTCCTGCGCGCCAGTGAGATTGGCGACGAAGTAGGTCTGCGCCTGCGCGGACGAGCCGAGTGCTATCAGGCAGACCAGTGCGGTGCGGATGGTCAGGGGGGTCATGAAAGCTCTCCAATGGCGATGCACGGCAGGCGCTCACGGCTCCCTGCGCCGCGTGGTGCTCGGGTCCGGGGGCACAGGAAGTTCAAACACCCTTTCCGGGTAGTCTGTCGGGTAGCCAGCACTGGGGCAAGGATCGGTCGCCCGCGTAGAGGGCGCCGTCGAGGCGCATTCGCGTGGTTTGATGGGCAGCTGATAGGCCTTGCACGACGCCGTTCACTGCGGTTCCCGGCTTGCCCCGCTGGGCCAGATCGCCGGTAGAACAGACCGGATCCATCGCCGTGTGTTTGGCAATCTCGCGCAGGTTGCCGGCCCAGGCCTCGCCCATCATCACCCGTTCAACGCGCCAGTGGTCGTCTGCCGCTTCCTTGCCGATATGCAGGCCCGACAGATGCAGAATCCGCAGTCGCCTGGTCATGCCCCGCACACGAGGACGCACAAGAGTGCACGCGAGGACATGCACACGACGCACTCGAGGACTGCGAGTGCGGAGAGGACAGGACACACGCCGAGTTGCACACGAGGACACGCACACGATGGACACGACGCACTCGAGGACTGCGAGGGCGGAGAGGACAGGACACACACGAGGACACGCGCCGAGTGGTGGCCGTCCGCGCTTCCATGTTCCTAGCTAGGACACGCAGAGACTTTCGAGCTGTTCGATGTACAGCTGGCATACGCGGCTGGCATACGCGGCCACTCACAATTCCGAATTTTCCGACGCGCTGCTCGGGAAGCTTGCCATGTGCCCGCAACTCCGAACCGGCATGCTGACGCGATGCCTCAGCCACGCTGCCAGCCAGTCCCGTTCGATGAGTGCTGCGTGGCCCATCGAGGACAGGACACGCACGTTCGGACTTGCCGGCAACGCGCCAAACTACAGGGTGGACGCGCAGCTCGTGGCAGCGAGCACGGTGGCAAGTGGGACTGGCGAAATGGACTTCATGAGGGGAGTTTCAGGCGCGATTGACGGCGCGATGCACAAGGATGCCGGCTACCATCGACGGCACGAACCAAAGGGCTTCGAGTGAAAGGACGCCCAGACCGGCAAGCGAGGGGCCGGGGCAATACCCGGCAATGCCCCAGCCGACACCAAATATCGCAGCGCCACCCAGCAGCCGGCTGTCGACTTGCCTGATGTTGGAAAGGTGGAAGGTGTCAGCCAGCACCGGGTTGCCGCGACGCAGTACGAAACGGAACAGCAGTGTGGTGGTGGCGACGGCGCCGCCGAGCACGAACGCCAGCGTCGGATCGAAATCGCCGAAGACGTCGAGGAAGCCGAGGACGCGGCGGGGGTCGGTCATGCCCGACATCGCGAGGCCCAGGCCGAACAGTGCGCCTGACAGCAGTGCAGCGATCGAAAGCTTCTTCATGCCCAACTCCAGAGGTGGCGGGTGATGAAAGTGGTCGCCACGGCAGTCGCCATGAAGGTCAGCACCGCCACCAGCGAACGCGTCGACAGACGGCCGAGCCCGCAGACGCCGTGGCCGCTGGTGCAGCCATTGCCCATGCGTGTGCCAAAACCGACCAGTAGTCCGGCGATCACGAGGCCCCCGCGCGGAAAGTCGCTCCGCGGCAGCGGCGCACCCGGTACGAACGTCATGTAAAGCCCTGCGGCGGCGATCAGTCCGAGTAAGAACATCGCGCGCCAGCAGACATCGCCCTGCTTGAGAAACACCACGCCATTGAGGATGCCGCTGACGCCCGCCACCCGCCCGTTTAGCCAGAGCAGCAGCGTAGCGGACAGGCCTATCAGCACTCCGCCCGCGAGGGCGACCAGCCACGACAGGCTCATGCCGCACCGCCAATCTGGTTGAGCGGGAGCCGTAGATAGCGGATGCCGTTGGCGTCCGGCGGCGGTAGCTCGCCCGCGCGGATGTTCACCTGCAGCGCGGGCAGAATGAGCTTGGGAGACGCGAGCGAACGATCGCGCTCGGTCCGCATTTTCACGAACGCATCCTCGTCCGTGCTGCTGGCGAGGTGCACGTTGTGCTGCCTCTGCTCGCTGAGCGAGCTCTGCGCGCGTGCCTCGTGCTCTGCCGGTGGGTAGTCGTGGCACAGGAACAGCCGGGTATCGCCGGGCAGGTCGAACAGCCGCTGGATCGAGCGGTACAGCGTGCGCGCATCGCCGCCCGGAAAATCCGCCCGCGCGGTGCCGGTCTCCGGAGCGAACACGGTATCGCCGACAAAAGCAGCATTGCCAATGACATACGTGAGGCTGTCGTCAGTGTGGCCAGGCGTTCCAATTACGTGCGCCATAAGTTCCCCAATCTCGAATGTGTCGCCATCGGCGAAGAGCCGGTCGAACTGGCGGCCGTCAGTGGCGAATTCAGACTCAAGGCCGAACAGCCTCCTGAAACGTTCTTGTACCTGCGTGATGCCCTGGCCGATCGCGACCTTTGCCCCTGTTTCACGTTTGAGGTGGGCGGCAGCCGTTAGGTGATCGGCGTGCGCGTGTGTCTCCAGCACCCAGTCGACTGTCAGGCCCTTCTCTCGCACGAATGCGAGCACCTGGTCCGCCGAGGTGGTCGAAGTGCGCGCGGTGGCAGGGTCGAAATCCAGCACTGGGTCGACAACGGCCGCCCGGCCGCCCGCCCTGTCGTAGACGACATGCGTGAAGGTGAACGTTGCCCTGTCATAGAAGCTCTGGACCTGCGGATTCATTGGCAGTTTCTTGCGCTATATTTAAGATAAGTCTAAATTATTTGAGTCGCAGTTTATTGTCAAGTAATTCCTAAAATATGCCTTTCACAAGCCGCTCATCGAAAACGAAACATGTCTTGCCTACGCCCGGGCAAATGGCTCGCCATGCGGATGAAGCAGCCGCTCTGCTCAAGGCATTGGCTCATCCCGCGCGGCTGCTGGTGCTCTGCCAGCTCATAGAGGGCGAATCCTCCGTAGGGCAGTTGCAACCGCTCACCGGCCTGAGCATGTCGGCCCTGTCGCAGCACCTTGCAGTGCTACGAAACACGGCGCTTGTAGAAACACGTCGCGAGTCACAGACCATTTTCTATTCGCTGGCGGCGGGCCCTGCAGCCAGCGTGCTGGATGCTATCTATGCGGCCTACTGCGGTAGTCGCGAGGGGCGCCAATAACTCTGTTGCAACAGCTGCGCGGCGCACCTGCTGGCAGAGCACGGAGCGCACCAGCGCACCGAGGACGCGCAACGCAACGCACGGGGACATGCACACCGAGGACATGCACCGAGTAGGGCTCGCTCAGAGGAGGGCGCGCTCAGAGCGCGCAGAGGACGCGCAGAGCGCGCAGAGGACACGCAACTAGCCAGGCGCACCGAGAGCGCGTCAAGCCTGGGCTAGCCGCGCGGTGGTGCAGCCCTCCCTCCCTCCTCCCTTCAAAGGACACGCACTGCGCCGGTGAACTGTGCCGGCGAACAGCGCCGGTGAACCGACACCATGTCGAGGACACTCACCGAGTTTGGGGGATTCCGCGCTTCGAGGACGATGTCTTGATGGCGCATCGAGGCTAGGCTGTAGCGGTAGGCTTTAGGACAGGCAGAGGCCTTCGATCGACCTGCTCAATACGTGGCGGCAACGTACAGTCGGCATTGCGCAGCGGTAGTACACAGTCGTCTAAATTTCCGAATTTTCCGAGGCAAATCTCGGGAATCTTCCCATGCGTCCGCAACTGGGAGCCGACATGCTAGTGCTATGCCTCAGCCACGCCGCCAACTGGTCTCGCCGGATGAACGTGGACTGTTCCATTGCGTACAGCGCTGTGTGAGGCGCGCCTGGTTATGTGGTCACGACAAATACACGGGTGCTTCCTTCGAGCATCGCAAGCGCTGGATCGAGGATCGCATTACCGTCATCGCGGAATGCTTCGCAGTGGCCATCCATGCCTATGCGGTAATGAGCAACCATTTGCATCTAGTGCTGGAAATCGATCCGCTTGCGCCTTTGCTCTGGACTAACGACGATGTGGCCCGTCGCTGGGTTCGGCTGTTTCCGCCTCGTGAAAACACAGAATCAGCATTCGCGGCGAAGTGTCAGGCAGTGCTGGGCAGTTCAACCCGTCTTGCAACGTTGCGCAGTCGCCTGGGAAGCTTGTCGTGGTTGATGAAGTGCCTGGCCGAGCCCATTGCGCGCCGGGCGAATGCAGAAGATTGCTGCAAGGGACGCTTCTGGGAAGGTCGATTCAAGTCACAGGTGCTGAAGGACGAAAAAGCGCTGCTTGCCGCCATGACCTATGTGGATCTCAATCCGATTCGCGCGGGTCTTGCCGATCGCGTTGATGGAAAAAACCACACCAGTGTTCGGCGACGCATACAGGCTGCTGATGGGAGCCCGGCGTTGCTGTTGTCTACACTACAACCGGTGGTTGCGAGCATTGACACTGCCCTCCCGAATGTCCGCCTGCGTGACTACCTCGAGTTGGTCGAGTGGACTGGCAAACAGGTTAGGGACGAAATGAGTGGGGTGGCCACTGGGGAAGTTCCGGACATAGTCAGGAGAGTGGAAAACGGTGCGCATCGCTGGCCGATACGCGTCAAAGCCATAGGTTCTCGCTATTGGCGGGTAGTGGGTGAAGCGCAAGATCTGATCGATACAGCGAAAGAGCTGGGTCAGCGTTGGTTGCGTGGTACAGGCTTTGCGAGGCTACTCGCCAAGATGAAGTAACTGGGTGTGTTGTAGCTGTCGCGGCGCGCAAGCGAGGAAGGAGTGCGGGCAGCATCAACACCTGGCTTGTCTAGCATGCCCGAAAACCTGATGTTTGAGTCCACAGTATGTATGCAGTTCACGGGTGCCAAGACTTGTGCGTGTCGTCCAACGCGTGTCGTCCAACGCGGTCTAACGCGCTGTCGTCTAACGCTCAGCACTTCCTAGGAAAGCTCCAGAAATTTTTCCGTGTCAGCAGATGCTGCTCCTAGATGCAGAAATTTTCCCGCGTCTATCAGCGAACATTTCTCGGCATGTTCCTTCGAAGTTTGCGTGTCCTTAAATTCCGTCCTTAAATTCCTTATTAAAAGCTCGCTTAGACACGCCAAGATTTGTCTCAATGCTGCGCGTGTCGCTCAATGCTTAAATTCTCTGCGCGTGTCTCTCAATGCTCTCGAAAGTGGAAGTGCGGCGCGTTACCTGCAATCTAAGGTGTCGTCACAGGCCACATACTCGCATCACGTTCACATGGGAAAGAACGGGGGCGGGCCAACTTCCCGGACAGCACATCAGAAAGTCAACCCGGCCCGCTGGTATCGCAGCATCGGACTACTGGCACACCAACCCTAGCGGTGCGGTCAGTCGCGACAGCGGCATGCTGCCGACGCCGAAACCGGCTTCAGCGCTGAAGTTGATTCGCCCGGAGCTGCAGTTGTCGAACGTCATCACCACGGTTCCCCAGCGCGGATTGGTGATGTTGGCTGAGTTGAAATTTGGTATGAATCTTCCGCCTTGCGTGCGGGTGAATTCGATGGTTGCGGTGTTTCCTGAATAGGTGCCGACGCCGCCGAACCAGGCCTGGTTGCCCTGGGCATCGAAGCTGAACCACCAGGCGAGGATGCGGTTTTCAGGCAAGATTTCCACAAACAAGCCGTGCCCCGATTGGGCCGGGTCGAACCAGGCGCCTGTCATCCCAGCACCGATGCTGAAGGTTGGCGCGGCGGCTCTGGGGGTTGTGCCGGCAACCACATAAGCTCTCGAGTTGGGTTGAGCTCCGACCAGAAAATCAAATTTTCCGTCGTTGTTCGCATCACCGATGCCGATGGCATCGAATCCAAAATTGCCTCCCGCGATCGGCCCTTCATAACGGGCCAGTGCTTCTCCGGTTCGTCCGGAGAAAACGCTGATCCGGCCCCTTCCGTTCAGGCCGGCCGAGCTGAAGGTGTAGGAACCGACAACGATGTCGTTGCGACCATCACCATCGACGTCTCTGGCGCCGCGTCCCGGGCCCATGCCTTCTCCACCAACGCCGCTAAAGCGGTGCAACCGCGATCCGTCGGCGCCGGAAAAAACATAGGCTCGGCCTTGGGTGCCGCCGAATGCATAATCACCTACGTAGATGTCCGGTTTCTGATCGCCGTTGATGTCCCCCACATCCGCGACAAAATATGTTCCGAATTCGACTCCTCCGGGATCTCCGTCCATGCGGCGAATCACGGAGAAATCAGTGCTTGAAATCAGGTACACCGCGCCAGCGCCTTCTCCGGGGGCACTGACCAGCAGTTCGTTCTTGCCATCGCCGTTGAGGTCGGTAACCGAGGCCACGCCAGCGCCGAATCGCGTGCTTGCAGCCGGTGCATCGAGCTGGCGGATAGGAATTCCATCGGCCCCGTTGACCAGGAACGCCCTTCCCATTCCGCCCGGAGCACCAATCAGCAAGTCTGCCTTGCCATCGCCGTTGTGATCTCCGGCGCCGCTGACCGCAGCGCCGAACGATTGCAGTGGGCCATGTGCAGTCAGTTGAAGCAGGCTCTGCCCGGTCGCCCCCGAGAACAATTCGGCGGCGCCATTTCTGCCGTCGGCGTTTGGGTTTCCCGTGAGCACGTCGGGCAAGCCATCGCCGTTGACATCACCCGCATCAGCAACCGAGTAGCCGGCACGGCTCGCCGAACTGTTGAGCGTTCTCAGCAAGAGTCCGCTGCGTCCCGAATAAAGCGACACCGATCCGGCGTTTCCGGAGCCCGTGCTGGATGCGATCGCGAGATCGGTAACGCCATCGGCATCCAGGTCGCTCAGGTCTGAAACAGCCCATCCAAACCCGCTGCCACCATTCAAGGTGTGGACGAATTGGGCTTCGGACGTTTGAGCAGCAGAAAAACACAGCAGACCAAAACCAACGGTGTGCACTGCCTTCATTTCAGTCTCCTTGTTAGATCTGAATACCTGTTCGCAGCGAGGCTTCAGTGCCCGGCCGCTGGCCTTCTTAGTCGGGTATGCGGGTATGGGGCTATGCGCGGGCTACCGGTTCAGCATCGTCGGGATGGCGCGGATGCCATGGGCCTTCGCCCGCGCCAGGGCGGATCGCGGATTGGTGCCGCGCGCGCTGGCGTGGCGGGTTCACCCAGATGCTTCTCCACCTGACCGCCATTGGCGCCGCCCACGGCGGCGACATGGCTGCGGAACACTGCGGCGATGCTGAAGCGGAGTGCGCGGTGACCTTCGATCCTCGGCAGGTGCACACGCGGGTTTGATAGGGCTGCCCAGCAACAACGTAGGAGCACGGCGGTCTCGTCAGGCATGCCCGGGGACGGGCGCGGCCTCAGTAACCCACCGAAGCGGCGACCAAGTCCTGTGAGAGTTCTGCGAGAGTTGTGCGAGATAGCTCAAACAGCGCCGGGCTTGTGGGCAATGCATGCCTACGTCACACTTCGTAGACCAAGTGCCGGCGGTCTGCATGAACCACTATTCGCGCCAAAGTGTGGACCACGTGCAAACGCCCGCGGTGCGCATGGGCGACTGGGTAGTGCATTTCGCCGCCAATCGCGTCATAGGGGCCGAAGGCGAAACGCGGGTAACACCCAAGGCCATGCAGGTGCTGCAGTTGCTCGCCGCCCAGCCGTTCGAACCCGTGGCGCGCGAGGCCTTGCTCGACCAGGTCTGGGGTGAGTGTTATCCCTCCGACGAGGTGATCACGCATGTGATCAATGAGCTGCGGCGGGCTTTCGGCGACGATGCGCGTCAGCCCCGCTTTATCCAGACCGTGCCGCGTGTAGGCTATCGACTGATTGTCGCGGTGACGCCGCTGGCCCACACGCCGCAGCCAGCCGCGCCGCTGGTCGGTGAAGCTGGCGAACCGCCGCCGGGAACTGGGCTGGGGGGAACTGGGCTGGGGGGAACTGGGCTGGGCACTGGGACTAGCGCTGATTCAAGCGTGCGCCGTCATGGCCGCGGTCCATACGCCCTAGTCGCAGGCCTGGCCTTGGTGGTGCTCGCGTCAGGTGCGTGGTACGGCACGCAGTCACGCGCTGCGCCCACCGTGGCGGCGTTGCGCCCCGTCACCGCCGACAAGGGCCGCGAACAGTTTCCTGCACTGTCGCCCGACGGGCGGCGCGTGGCCTACATCGCGGTGCAAAGACAAGAGCAGGGCCTGAGCGCGCGCCTGATGCTGCGCGAGATCGACAGTGAGCGCAGTGCCACCCTGCTGACATCCGGCGAGCGCGGTGAATATGTGCGCGCGCCAACCTGGTCGCCGGATAGCCGCGAGGTGGCGGTGATGCTGGTCAACGGTGCGAACTGCCGCATCGTGGCTATTCATGCCGAAATCCGAGCAAGGCGAGAACTGGGCGCCTGCCGCGTGGAAGACGGTGGCCGTGCGCGCATGACCTGGAGCCCGGATGGGGCGCACATTGCTGTACCACAGACGATTGACGACACGCAGACGCATACACGCATTCACCTGCTCGATGTGCGCAGCGGCGCCATGTCGGTGCTTGCGGTACCGGTTGTGCCCGGTAGCGATGCCATCGACCCGCATTTTTCGCCCGATGGCGCTCTCCTGGCCTGGCGCGAACAGCGTCGGGTCGGTTCGCGCCTGATCGACGACATCATGATCGCACCTGGCACGGGCGGCGCGTCGCGCGTTGCGTACCGGTCCGAGCTGCCGCTGCGCGGCATCGACTGGCGCGACGACGGCCGCGCGCTGCTGGTCTCGGTGCTGGGGGCGCAGGGTCCGCGCCTGCATGAACTCGATTTGACGCGCGGTGACCTGCGCGAGATCGATCTGCCACAGACCGCGGCTTTCCCCAGTCATGCGCGCAACGACTCGACCCTGGTGTTCGCCACGTTTGAAGCGCCACGTTCGGCCAACATCGTGGTGCAGGAACTTGGCTGGCCGATGCCGGCGAGCAAGCAGGAGCATTTCGGCAGCACGCGGCGTTCGGCAGGGCCGCGCTGGAGCCCGGATGGCGCGCGCCTTGCGTTCGTTTCGGATCGCGACGGCGGTTGGCAGATCTGGATCGGTGAACTCGGTGCCGCTGATCCCGCCCGCGTCCTGACGCGCTGGCAGGCGTCGGTGCGCCCAGTGGCGCACCACTGGCGCGACGATGGCGCCGCGATTCTGGTGGCCTACCTTCAGGATGGCGAGATGCGCATCGCCGAGTACGCGTTGAACGGCGCCGCGCCGCGCTTGCTGTACCGCTCCGCACAGGAGGTCAAGGCGTTCACGCGGCATGCGGACGATGGTGCGCTGTACGTAGCGCCTGCAGCGCCTGGCGACACGCGTGTGCAGCGCATCGCCGCCGACGGTACGCGTGAGACGCTCCCTATTGCGGACGTGGCAGGCCTGGCCTTTGATCGTGATGGGGCGCTGTTGTTCGCGCGCGTCGGCGATGCGGGCTTGTGGCGTGCATCACCGGGCGACTGGCAGGCGCAGCGGCTGCCCGGCATCGCGCGCTGCGACGAGTTCACCGCCTGGGCGGTGCACGCCGAGGGCGTGGTGTATTGGGCCTCTGCCGACGGCGAGGCGTTGATGCTGGCGCCTCGTGGGCAATGGGATCGCGCACGCGCGTTCAGCGGTCTGGCTGGCCCGTACGCGAACCGCGATTTCGCCCTGGCGCCGGACGGACAGCGCGTGGCCCTGGTGGCCGACAGCGAACCCGAGGCCGACATCATGCTCGCGCGCTTGAACTGACGCGGAGGAACCTGTCATGCCGCACGATCCCGCCCTGGCCGAACGCATGCGCCAGGCGCTTAGCCAGCGCAAAGCCATCGCCGAAAAGAAGATGTTCGGCGGCTATTGCTGGATGCTGAATGGAAACATGTTGTGTGGTGTGGAGGTTGGCCGCTACATGTTCCGCGTTGGCAAGGAACTCGAGGCCGAAGCGCTGAAGCGGCCGGGCGCCAAACCTATGGACATCACAGGCAAGCCCATGCGCGGTTTCGTCTGGGTTGATGCGGAACACGCCGACGGTCAGGACTTGCGCGACTGGATCGCCATGGCCGCGCGCTACGTCGGTGCACTGCCTCCGAAGTAGCCGCGATACGCGTGCCCGACAGCGCGGTGCGCGGTCAGAAGGTCAGGTTCAGGCCGACCTGTGCGGGTCGCACATACGCTGCAAATTCCATTTATCGCAGCACGGTCATCGCCGGTGGACTCGCGACGAGCGGGTGCGACAAATGCTGGCTAGCTGGGAGCCGGGTCAAGCCGTGGCTGCATTTTCCGGTCCCCGTCGTTGTCTGTCCCGGCGGAGATTTCTCGGACTTGCATCGGACAATTCTGAATTGCGGGTGGCCCGAATCTTGGCCCGAATCGTGGGGAGTCCTGGCCGCTGGTCATGAACGAGGCCCTGATGAATCGTCTGGCCTGCGCCTTGTGCGCGGACCCAGCTGGAACATGCCGCGCGCCGCGACATTTCTGCCTGGATGGATTTCTCACCGGGTACAGCGAGCTCTGATTCCCACGTTTCGTCCGCGCATTCCTTATTTGGTCGCTTCAGAGCTGACATTTCCGCGAGGGCTGATAGGCTGCTCGCCGAGAACACGGGGCTCCTTGCCACCTCCATGAAAACAATCATCTTCTTCTTTGGTCGCATCCTCTTTGCCTGGCTTCTGATGTTCATCGCCACCAGTGCTTTCTTCAATGTGACTGGCCTCGACTTTCTGATGGACCTCGTTGTAGTCGTTCTCCTGGCGGCACTAGTTCTCTTGCTGCTCGACGCGGCATCGCATCTGCATCACGTGCAACTGATGGACGGCGAGTTGGAACCCGGAAAGCTGAAGAACCGTCATCGCCGCCAAATAGAGATTCCGTTCGGGGAAGAAATTGCGCTGCCAATGCTGAAGGCTTGCTTCCATGAGCTCAAGAGCATCGAGGAACTGAAGGTGTCCCAGGACGGAAAGCGTCTGCAAGCGGTCGTTCCTGCCACCGACAACGACAGGATAGATCACTCGTTGTGGAAAAAAATCTGCAACAAGCTGGGCTTTGAAAGGCCAAATCACGTTGTTGCCAACGCAACCGTTGCGAATGGCAGCGTTAGCGTAAGCCTGTCGTGTGGGCCAGGTGGCGCCGCGTGGGCAGATTCATTTTTCCTTGATGAAGGGGTCAACCTGCAGAACGCGGAAACGATAACCCGCGCCATCTCACGCCATATCGCCGAATGCCGGCGTGACGAACAAGCATCGGCGAAGGAAACCGCCACCGAGAAGGAACTGGCCGTTGCCAAGCTGAACTTGCTTCATGCGCAGGTAGAACCGCACTTTCTTTACAACACGTTGGGAAGCGCAAAATATCTGATAAGCATAGATCCGGTCAGCGCCGAAACCATGCTCGGCAACCTGATCCTGTATTTGCGCCATTCGCTGCCCCGCGATGACGATAGAGCATCCACGCTGGGCGAAGAAGTCGAACGTGCCCGTGCTTATCTTGATATTCTGAAAATCCGGATGGGCGAGCGCCTGAAGGTCACAATCGAAGTGCCGCAAACGCTCCTGGGCATCCCGTTCCCGACCATGATGTTGCAAACGCTGGTCGAAAACTCCGTCAACCACGGACTAGAGCCAAAGTCAGGCGGCGGCAATATCTGGATTAGCGCACGTACCGCTCAATCCCCCGCGGGCGCCGTAACCGTCACCGTAGCCGACGATGGAATTGGATTCGGTAGCGGCACGTCTGGCACGGGCATTGGTCTAAGAAACGTGCGGGAACGCCTCAAGCTTGCCTACGGCAGCGCGGCTTCGTTTTCGATCGTGGCCAATTTTCCGAATGGCGTTGCAGCCAGCATCAGCGTTCCGGCAGAAGTGCCAAAGACTGCGCCA
Organism: Rhodanobacteraceae bacterium; assembly: GCA_016790075.1. Classification (GTDB taxonomy): domain Bacteria; phylum Pseudomonadota; class Gammaproteobacteria; order Xanthomonadales; family Rhodanobacteraceae; genus Tahibacter. Next base: position 17,135 of record JAEUPP010000037.1, read on the forward strand.
TGACTAACCCTGTCTATTGTGTAATCGCCGAGGACGAAAAGATCTTTCGCGATGCCTTGATCAAGCTTCTTGCGAGTCAATGGCCCGGTCTGGAGATTCTGGTAGCTTGCGAAGACGGCGCCGAAGCCCTTGAGGCGATTGCCGAGCATAAACCCGCCGTCGCGTTTCTTGATATCCGCATGCCAGGACTGAGCGGAATCGACGTGGCTGCCGCAACAGCGGCAATAAGCCCCGCGACACAGATTGTCTTCGTGACTGCCTACAACCAGTACGCCATCGACGCATTCGAGAAAGGTGCTGTCGACTATTTGTTGAAACCGATCGAACCAAGGCGCCTGGCTGGCACGATTGAACGCTTGAAGACCCGAATGAGCAAAGGCGGATCGGACCCGGTTGTACTGGCGGCGCTGGTCGAGCAGCTCAGCAAGGCGTTATCACAAGGAACCAGGGACAGACCCCTGGTCTGGCTTACTGCCAGCACGGGCAGAGATTCGCGTTTGATCCTGATCGAGGATGTCCTGTATTTCCAGTCGGACAGCAAATACACCACTGTTGTCACGGTCGACGGGGAAGCTTTGTTGCGGACGCCCTTACGCGACCTGATAGGCAAGCTGGATTCCAGCCAATTCAGGCAAATTCATCGGTCCACCATCGTAAACATGAAGGCTATTGCCAGCATCGTCCGGGACGAAGCCGGGCGCGGCGTGATCAAGTTGAAGGGACGACAAGAGACGCTGGCGGTGAGCCTGACATACATGCCGTTGTTCAAATGTATGTAACAGGAAAATTACTTGGCAATTGCTTGTTTGAATTTTTCAGTAGCCAACCAAAGCCGTCATCAAAAAACATTAAAGGGGATTGTAATGAACAAAATACTTCTCTTCACATTAGCAGTCATGGTTTTGCTGGGTGGTGCGAAAACCGGATACGCCCAGGTGTCTGAGAACTCTGATATCTACAAGGAAATTATGGCGTTAGACAACAGGCTTTTCGAGGAGGGTTTCAACCAGTGCAAGCCTAAGGTTTTTGAAACCCTCACTGACGAAAAACTGGAGTTTTTTCATGACAAGGGTGGGACCCAGAACCGCGACGAATTTCTCGAAGCGACAAAGCGCAATATCTGTGCAAGTTTCGATCAAAAACCGATGCGCACGTTGGTTGCCGGAAGCACAACGGTGTATACGCTCGAAAACAATGGCGTCCTTTACGGCGCAATCCAGCAAGGCGAGCACCAGTTCCATACCAAAGGTACGGATCCTTCCATTGCGGGATACACCGTTGCGAAATTCACACATGTCTGGCTGCTTGGCGATGGAAAGTGGAAACTCAAGACTGCGTTGAGTTTTGACCATCAGCAAAAAGCGGGCAAAGCGAAGTAAGGGACCCAGAATCCCGATCTACCCAACCGGCAGTCCCTGGCCCGATGCTCTGAAAATTCTTGCTTGCGTGTAAGGCAATTCCGACGTGGACGGGGTGGTGAGCAGGCGGCGGTCGTTCGGCGCGAGCGCAGTACCAGACCGGGTTCGGGGCCGCTGGTGGGTTTTCGACAGGCTGTAGGGAATGCCATTCCCGGCGACTGCGGGAGGATCGCAAGGCGGGTACAGCCCTTGATCCTCCCGCGTGCCTTCGGATGCAGTACTACTCCGGAGCGCCAGGGCTATTCTGGACTACGCAAGCGGGCTCCGTGCGCGGTTAGTACTTCTGCAGCAGTATCGTACGGTTGACCCCGTCGACGTTGTAGCTGAAGTTGGCCTGCGTTCCCGAGGTGAAGGTCAGGGTGAAGGTGCCGGCTTCGATCAGTGTGCGCGCGTCCGGATTGTAGGTCGGCCCCCAGGGCGAACCGGTGAACTTCACGACGCGCCCACCCGCAACGTCGCGGCCAGTCCACTGCGGATCGAGCTGGTACCACACGGCCCGTCCCTGGTTGTCATAGACGAACCAGAGTGCAAACAGCACCCGGTCGAACTGGAACATGCTGAGGCCGCGGCCACCCTCGGTACGCACATCCCATTGGCCGGTGTAGTCACGTGTCGGTCCGGCAGTGTTACCGTTGTTGGCGATGTACTGCTCGATAGCCGGAAAGATCTGGTCAAGCCGTGAATAAAAATCCACATTGCCAGCGGCTTCGCTTTGTCCTGAGTTGGCGCAGGAGGCGCCGCCGCCGTACAGGCCGCCGCGCAGCTGATAGCCGCCGCCTGCGAGGGTGAACAGGCCCGAGCCGCTGCTGCCGCCTTCGGTCGTGCCCTGGCTCCAGGACGATTTCCAGGTGCTGGTGACGGTCTGGCCGTCGAACGTGACGTTCTCGCGCGTGCCGCTGTGATTGCCTTGGCTGACCTTCTTGATATCACCTGAAGGATGGTGGACGCCGGTGACGGCGGTCGACGGAGTCAGCGGGGAAGCGTTCCAGCCAGCGAGTATGGCGCCGGCTGGCGGGGTCGAATTCAGGCGCAGCAGTGCGCCGTCCGTGCTGGCCTGGGAATACACGAGTTGGCCACCGCCGGGAGATTGGATATTCGGGCCGTTCTGGCTGACGCCGCAGGTCGGCGTCTCGTAGTTCCAGAACGTGGTCACCGAGGATGCTTCGCTCTGGTTGCCTATGCAGTGATGCGCCGTGAAGAACCAGGGGATCTGGCTGCTGCTGTCGGTATCGTTGAGCAGCGTGCCGGTACAGGTGAAGCTGCCACCGCCGGACTGGAACACGATGCGTGCGACTGCATTTTTTATGTCGATAAAGGGCTGGCCTAGCGTACCGGTGCGGCAAACCACGTCGATATTGCAGGAGCCCGAGTCACCGAGGCCCTTGCTGCGCCCCTGTGTCTGCGGGGAAACCAGCAGATGCGACACGGTTTCCACACGCAAGGCGACGCTCGCGGGGTTGATTCCGGTCGGCACGAATAGCTCCAGTTGCTGACGTTCACCATCAGTGACAGCTGACCAGAACACGCCGTCCGCATCGGCCTGCTGGCGCGCGGTAGCCGCATCGACGGCGTAGATCTCGCCATTGGCGCCAGCCACGCGCAGTTCCACGCCATTGGGCCAGTTCGTCGTGCGCAGGCCGCTACGCAGGGCGGCGGCGCCTTGTGATGCGAGGTCAATACGCAGCACTGCTCCGGTGTCTACGTAGTGCAGCTGAGCTTGCGGCAGGTCGTCGACGGCCTCGCTGGCAATGTCGCGCCGGACGCCGATCTGCACCCGACGTTGTCCATTGGCCTGGTTGCGGCGCTTGACGGCGTTGACACGCTCGGCCGCAAGGGCCGGCAGTTGCAGCAGCGGTACTGCGGCGGCGGATTTCGTGCTGCCGCGCCATTGCTCGGTCTTGGTGGCGGCCGCCGGATCGGCGTGCAAGGCCTCGCTTGAGGTTTCCAGCGTAACTGCGGCGTTGGCACTGCTGAGCAGCAGCGTCAGGGCCAGGCTCAACGAGTGGGCTTTCATGTGGGGCTCCATGGTGTTCGAGGGCCAGCGATGGCCCGGCATGGCGATGATACGCGGTAGCGCGGGCAATCCTTTCAGTAAAAGCGACAACTAACGGAACGTCAGGGTGGCGCAATACGAACGGAAATGCCGCGCCCGCTGTATCGAGGGCTTGCCAAGCGGAGGACTGAACGAATTTTTTACATCACTCGGTGTGGCGCCGTAACAGGGCGATAACCCCGACGTGGCTATATCAGCCTTACCTGTTGTCCAGCTCGTCGAGGCACTGCCATGACCATGCGCCGCTGTGCTGATTCGTCGTCATCGGGGCAAGCCGGCAATACGGATGGCATTGATCCGTCGTCAGCGCATGAGCTGCACTACTGGGCGACACAGTGGGGTATAGCGCCTGAACGCATCACCACAGCTATCGCTGCCGTCGGCACCAACCTGCGGCTGCTGCGGCGCGAATGTGCGGTGGTCGGGGAGCTCGGTGCTTTAGTTGTCTCGGTGTGCGCTGCGGCTTGCATGTATTGAAGTACATATCGCTTTTAATAACGGTATACAAACGCGCAGGACAGCTTGGGCCTGCAGGTCGTCGCGATACCTGGCCGCATGGTTGCCGCAGCTCGGCTAGCCGCGGCAGGCGGGTGCGGAGCCGACACGCCGTTCGGTCCCGGCGCACGAGGTCGCTGGTGCCGGACTTGTTGCGGCTTACTCAGTTTTCCCCGGTGCGCACCTGTCGCAGTGGGTGCACGAAGTCTTCCAGCACGGCCTTGGTCGGTCTTTGATTTGGTCGACTGCGTCACGCAACGCGCCGCTGCGTCGGTCCGGCAGTCCCGGAAATTTACTCGGTAATTCAGACGCTTGAAAGATAAATAAATTTACGACCTTTTTTCTATTGTGCCCTCGCCCGGGAAGTTCCAGGTTCCTGGAGCGCCAGCTTCTTTGTGGACCACAAGTACGACGCCCAGCTCATCGCTACTACGGTGAGCAGACGCCGTGCCGCCGTCATTCCGCCACGTCGCTGCCGCTCCACTGTCACGAACATCTTGGAGGGAGAGGTTCATGATTCGCCCTGTACGTAATAGCGGTCGCAACCTGCGGCCGAATATCGCTGGCGTTGCCTTGTCGTCGCTTCTGGTCGGCCTGGTCACCGCCGTTTCGGTTCACGCGATTCAGCCGCCGGTCAACGGCAGCGACAAGCCCCTGTTGACGCGCGCGTTCCTGGCGCCCGAATTGCAGGTCACGCCGACCCAGGAGGCTACGGTCTCCATCAGCCAGAACATGGCGCGGCCCTATGCAGCAGCAGCCAGTTTCCAGCGTCGCCACCCGGGCAGCTGGGAAATGCGCTGGGATCGTCGTTCCGACCGCCCCAACCTGATTCAAGGTTCCGGCGTGCCGTTGATTCCCGGCAGCGGCAACACGTTGACAGTGGACTCACTGGGCCTGCGCCGTGGCGAAACGGTCGACATGGCGGTCGTTGAGGCGCGCTTGCTCGATTTCGTCATCGCCAACAGCGACCTGCTCAAGACCGATGGCCTCGAATTCCAGCTCGACACCCAGGGCAGCGTTGCCTATGGCAAGGACAACACGCACTGGTTTATCGAATTTGCGCAGATCAGGAACGGCATCCGTGTAAAGGGAGCGAACCTGTTCTTCCGCATTGCGCATGGAAATATCGTGCAATTCGGTAGCAACCTCGTTGCTCCGGTGACGATAGATACGATTCCGGTGTCGCCACGCGAGAAAGCCTTTGACTTCGCGTTTGCGGAACTCGCGCTTCCCGCGGGCGCTGACGTCGCGGAGTGGCTGAATCGGGGCGAGCTCAGCGTGCTACCTATCGCGCCGGAACATAGCTTCCAGAGCGAGGCCGCGTATTCCGGCGTCGCCGGTGCCGGCTACGCACATCGCCTGGCCTGGCATTTCACGTTCCGTCTCAAGAACGACAAGGTAACTTACGACCTGCTCGTCGATGCCAAGACCAATCGCATCATCGAAGTCCGCGATCTGGCGAGTTATGTCAATGCGACGGTCGACGGGGGGGTGTTCCTGGGCCTCAATACGGGCCCGGAGACCGTGGTCGCCCTGCCTTTTGTCGCGGTTACCAATGGCACGGCGAAGGTGACCGATGCACTGGGCATCTACGACTACTCCGGCGGTTCGGCGAGCACAGCGCTGGACGGCAAGTATTTCCGTATGTCCGACAGCTGCGGCTCGATCTCGCTGTCGAACTCGAGCGACGGCAATCTGCATCTGGGTACCGATGCCAGCACCGATTGTGGCAGCACCACCGCACCTGGCGGCGCTGGCAATACGCGTGCTTCGCGCACCGGCTTCTATTACCTGACCAAGATCAATCGCAAGGCAGCGACTTTCCTGCCCAGCAACTCCTGGATTGCCTCGAAAGTCACGGCGAACATGAACGTCAACGACGTCTGTAACGCTAACTGGAACGGCAGCGCGATGAATTTTTTCAAGTCGGGCAACCACCCGACGGTAGCGGGAATGCACTGCGCCAATACCGGAGAGATTCCGGCCGTGTTCCTGCATGAATGGGGGCATGGCATGGACCAGAACAGCGGTGGTGCTGCCAGCGACAAGGGTAGTGGCGAGGCTGTAGGCGATACTTTCGCTTTCCTCGAAACCAAGGACTCCTGCATAGGTCCCGGCTTCATCGACTCCGGGCAGGTCTGTGCGAACTGTGAGGATTCCTGCACGGGTGTGCGTCATCTGAAGGCATTCAGTCTGCAGGGGGCGCACACGATCGCCAAGCCGTCCACGGTCACGGACGACAACGGCCTCAACTGCGACCGTTATGCCTGTCCGTATCTGATTCAAGGCATCAGTCCGTATCAGGGACCAATGGGCTATGAAGGTCATTGCGAGTCGTATATCGCCGGTTCCGCAAACTGGGATCTCGCCCAGTCGCTGGTTGCCACGCATGGTTCGGCCGCGGGTTGGGCGGCGATGGACAAGATCTGGTATGCAAGCCTGACGCCGAGCAAGAGCGCCTACCAGCTTGCCTCGGGCAGCAAATGCAGCACGGCGGCCACCGTGAACGGCTGCGGTGCGAACAACTGGTATACGGTCTATCTCGCAGCGGACGACAACGACGGCAACCTGGCCAACGGCACGCCGAACGCCTGCCGCATCTGGGATGCCTTCAACGCCCACGGCATTGCTTGCGGTACACGTCCGGCCTGCTCGGGCGGCGGCAATCAACCACCCGTAGCGAACTTCAGCAGCGCCACCAACGGCCTGACGGCAACCTTCACCGACAGTTCCACCGACAGCGACGGCACCATCGCCTCGCGCAGCTGGAACTTCGGCGACGGCTCCACCTCGACCGCAACCAATCCCACCAAGACCTAC
>JAEUPP010000048.1 GCA_016790075.1 Rhodanobacteraceae bacterium
CTCAACAACAAGATCCGGGTCATTCAGCGTCGAGCGTACGGCCTACGCGATGAGGATTATCTGCGCTTGAAGATACTCACCTGCATGCTGCCGCCGCTCTGAATCACAGAAAATCACCCACACGAGTTCCGGAAGACCCTGGGAAAGAAGAAGCTGATGTTCGACATCGACGAGGCGAAATTGCCGCCGCCCAAGCCACAGAGAACTGCGATGGCCACGAAGTGCCAGTACGGCGTTGTTGGATCGGCGACGGCGAAGGCCAGCCACATCGCCGGCAGCAGCAGGCTCGCAGTGGAGATCGCAGTCCAGCGCCGACCGCCGAAAAGCGGCACCATGAAGCTGTAGAAGATGCGCAGGGTCGCGCCCGACAAGGCTGGCAGTGCGGCGAGCCAAAACAGCTGGTCTGTATCGAAGTTGAAGCCAACGCGCGGCAGGCTGACCGCGACGGCCGAGAACATCATCCAGACCGCGAAGGCCAGCAGCAGCGCTGGTATCGACAGCCACAGATTGCGGTTTGCGATGCGGCGTCCCTGGCTGTCCCAGAACGCCGGATTCTCCGGGTCCCAGTGCTCGATCTGTCGCGCGGCGCGAGGCGCGGCCGAGCTCACACTGCGGGTTTCGCTGCCTGGGCTGCTCATCGCAAGATCCGCTCCTCGGCGAGGGCCGTGGAATCGGCTGCAGTTTTGGCAACTCGTCGGCGGATCACACTGATTTGGGTCAACTAAACCCGCTGCCGTGTGCGGCAAGGTGTCACGGCACCCGGGAGTGCGGCGGCGCGCGCAACCCCCCGCCGCCTGCGTCCTGCGCTACGAGCGGGCGCGAGAAATGCGGGTTAACGACAGGGCATTCGTTGCGCCGGCGGGTCTGATCTCGGTCAGACACGGCCGGGACGGGGCCGGCGGTGGATCAGGGCTGGAGCGCTGCCTGCGGCCGACGCGTGCGCATGCTGTCACGCACGTCGACATCGAAATCCAGGTGCAGCGCAGCCTCGCCTTCGCCGAGGACAAAGCGCAGGGCGTCTCGGCGGGGCAGGCCGGTGACGTAGTCCTCGATGGCGGTGCGCGGCAGCGTCAGCGCCAAGTTGCCGTCCTTCCAGTCCAGCGCCGCCGTAGTGCCATCGTGCAGGTGCAAGCGACGTTCGTGTAGCTGCACCGGACCGAGCCGGGTTTGGTCGGCCAGGGTCTGGCCGTCGAGCAGGCGGGCCAGCTCCGCCTCGTCGATGCGAAAGCGCAGGCGCTGGCCGTGGAGTTGCAGTTTCATGGGGGGTCCTGGGCGAGGTTGGGAGGCGGGAGGGTCGGCGCGTTCAGAGCCCGTCGCCGTGTGTATCTGCTGCTCTTGCCAATGGCGTCGTCGTCGCTGCGGTGGTTTGTGTTGCTGCCTGTGCCGTCGAAAGCGCAGACGGCGTCGCCGGAGAACACAGCGCGCACCCCTCGCTCCATTCGCTGTCGCCGTCCGCGTAGTGTTCCTTTTTCCAGATCGGTGCCTGGTGTTTGACGATTTCGATGATCTTGCGGCAGGCACGGAAGGCCTGGTCGCGATGAGGTGCGCCGGCAGCGACGACCACGGCCAGATCGCCGACCTGCAGCTGGCCGTGGCTGTGCGAGACATGCAGGCGCAATTGCGGGCCGAACGCGGCGGCGGCGTCGCAGCAGGCTCGCTCGAACACGCGCAGCACTAGCGGTGCGAACAGGCTGTAGCTGATGCCGCTCACGGCGCGGCCGAGGTTGAGCGCGCGCACCCGGCCCAGAAACAGGGTCGTGGCCCCAAAATCAGCGTCGGCGACGAATTCCAGCGCGGCGGCCGGGTCCAGCGCCTGTTCGCTGATGGCGGGTAGCAAGAGTTGGAAACACGGATTGTTCTGCATGGGCTCAGCCGCCGCAGACTGGCGGCAGCAACACCAGCCGACCGTCCGCCGGGACTGCCGCCTCGTCGCACAGCAGTTCGCTTTCGCTGGCCAGGACCGAGGCACCGAGCAGACCCGGACGATAACGCGGCCAGTGGCGACGGCCGTAGTCGTCGATGGCCGCGCGCACGTCGGTGAGGTTCGCGGCGTCGGCGAGATCCAGTTCCAGCACGGCGCCGGGTTCGAACTCGCTGAAGCAGCCGAACAGGGTTAGCTGGATCTTCATGCGGCGCTCTCCGTATCCAGGTGCAGGCCCCAGTGCGCACTGCCGTGAAAGTCGACTGACGCTCCCGCTGGCAGGTGCTCCGCCGCTGCCGGTAGCATGGCCCAGCCCTGCGCATGGGCCAGGGAATGGACCTTGAAGGATTCCTGGCCCGACAGCAGACGCACGCCGGCGCGGCCGTCCCGATCGAATGTCAAGCTGGCCTTCTGGTAGAGGGCGAATCCCGCTCTCTTGCTTGCCTCTTGCACTAACGGCAGACGCCACGGCCGTTCGGCGGCAAGGCCCAGCAGCGCGCGCACGGCCGCGCAGACGAAGAAGCGGAATCCGACGGCGCAGGAGGCCGGATTTCCGGGTAAGCCGAAATACAGCGTACCGCCGGGCAGTCGCGCAAACAGCAGCGGTTTGCCCGGGCGCATGCGCAACTTGTGGAAAACAATATCGGCACGAAGCGCGCCCAGCACTTCGGGCACGAAGTCGTAACGACCGGCCGATACCGCGCCGGTGCTCAGGATCAGGCGCGCCCCGTCGGCCACTGCGTCGGTAATGGCGTGCTGCAGCGAGGCCGGCTCGTCCGCCACAGTGACTTCGCGTAGCAGTTCGGTGCCGGCAGCGGCAGCGGCCGCGGCGAGATAGGGCCCATTGCTGTTGCGGATCTCGCCTGAACCCAGCGCCCGCGCCGGGTCGTCAACGAGTTCGCGGCCGGTGCAGAACAACGTCAATCTGGGTGCCTTTACTACGGAGACCTGGGCGCAGCCGATTCCAGCCAGCAGTGCGAGTTGGGGCGGTCCGATCCGGCAGCCGGCCGGCAACGCGGGTTCGCCGCGGCAAATATCCTCGCCCCGGCGGCGGCAGTGCTGGCCGGGCGCCACCGCGACCGTCAGGACGATGCGCTGCGCACCGCCCTGCACATCGTGGGCAAGCACGCGTACCTGTTCCAGCGGGACGACTGCGTCGAGCCCGTCGGGCAGGCGCGCGCCAGTCATGATGGCGCAGGCAACCCGTGCGGATCGCGCCGCGTCACCGGCCGCCTGTTCCCCCTGCACGGCGAATTCCTCGCCGGCCTGGGCCGTGCGTGCACCCAGCGGCAGGGCGAAACCGTCCATCGCCGCGTTGTCGAATGGTGGCAGGTCCTCGCCGCTGTACACGGCCTGGGCCAGCACGCGGCCCAGGGCCGCGCGTGGTGCCAGCGCTTCGGTCGGACCGCGATGCAGCCCCTGATGGATCAGTGCGAGAGCAGCATCGACATCAAGCATGGTTGCGTCCATCGGGATGGGGCTCGCCACGCAGCATTGCGCGGGCATGTGCCAGCAACGGACCGAGTATGGCCATGCCCTGGGCCACGGCACGTGGACTACCGGGCAAGGTGACGACCAGGCAGCGCCCGATCAGGCCAGCCTCAGCCCGCGACAACCAGGCCAGTTCAGTGTGATGGCGGCTTTCGCTGCGCAGTAGTTCACCCAGGCCCGGCACCGGCCGGTCGGCCACCGCGCGAAGGGCTTCGGGACTTAGATCGCGTGGCCCGAAGCCGGTGCCGCCGGTGCACAGCACCAGTTCGGCGCCAGCCGTGGCCAGCGCTTTCAGCCGCGTCGCCAGCGGCTCCACGCCGTCGGGCAGCAGAACGACATCGGCGACGACGGCGCCGAGCGCCTGCAGCGCCTCGACCAGCAGCGGTCCGGAACGGTCGGCATAGGTACCAGCCTGAGCGCGGTCACTGAGTGTGATCACCGCACAGCGCGCACCGGCGAGACCGGACGCGGCCTGCGGCAGATAGTGTTCGCGCTCGTCCTCATCCAGCCCGCGCGGATGGATTCGCAGGCCCTGCGGACCGCCTTCGTCAAACAGCAGGCGGACCTCGCGCAGGCACAGCGCCGGCTGTAGGACTTCGAGCTGGTCGCAGAGGCAGAGCAGAGCAGCGTTGACGCCGGCCAGGGCTTCCAGCGCCAGGCTTCCGCAGGCCGTGCCAGTGACCTCGCAATAGACGCGCACGGCGTCCTCGCCGGGCAGCGGCAGGCAGCGAAGCTCGACGTAGTCTGGCGTTGGCAACGAATGCAGTGGAATCAGCTGGGCCACATTCCTGGCGCCTTGGAGCCCGGCCACCTGGGCCAGCAGCAGCGCGTCGCCGCGCGGCAGGCGGCGCTCGACGAGAGCAGAATAGGCAGAGCCGACCTGCAGTTCACCGGTAGCGACGGCGCGCCGCTGCACCGGGCGTTCGCGGCGCAAGTCGGGCATCTGGAAACCCACGCAGGGGGTCTGGTTCAAGGGCATGGTTCAGCCTCCGATCGACGCAAGATGCGGGGTAACGCCGGTCTCGCCCCGGTGCAAGCCGTGACCGGCGGCCTTCAGGCCGAGCTGGCTTATCAACGTAGCCTGAAGTTCGTTGGCCTGCGCGTCGGCCTGCAGCAACTGTCGCAGTGGAATGCCTGCGTTGCCGAACAGGCACAGGCGCAGGTCGCCGGCTGCGGTGACGCGAAGGCGGTTGCAGCCGGCGCAGAAATCGCGCGAATACGGCGCGATGATGCCGATGTGACCGGCGTAGTCCGGATGGGCGTAATCGCGCGCGGGGCCGGCGTCCGGCGCGCGCGGATGCAACTGCCAGCCCTGTGCCAGCAGCGTCTGTTCCAGGGTTTCGGCGCGGTAGTGGTGGCGCCGGAAATAGGCGAGGTTGTCGCCGGTCTGCATCAGCTCAATGAAGCGCAGGCCGACGCGACGCGTGCGCACGTAATCGAGGAAGGCCGGCAGCTGGTCGTCGTTGAGTCCGCGGAGCAGCACCGCGTTGAGCTTGACTGCTGTTAGGCCCAGTGCAAGCGCGCGCTCGATGCCGTCGAGGATCTGCGGCAGGCGGTGGTGGCCAGTGATCGCGGCGAAACGCGCGCGGTCCAGCGCGTCGACGCTGACATTCAGATGCGTGAGACCGGCGGCCTGCCACTCGGCGATGCGCCGCTGCAGTAGCACGCCATTGCTGGTCAACGCGACTTTGGCCACGCCGGGCACGGCGGCGACGGCGGCGATGATCTCGCTCAAATCATGGCGCAGGCTGGGCTCGCCGCCGGTGAGCCGCAGCTTGCTCATGCCCAGCCGCGCGAAGGCCCGGACCAGCCGGCCTATCTCCGCCACAGTCAGCAGAGGTGCCAGTCCAGGACGCGGCTGGTAGCCCCGGGGTAGGCAGTAGCTGCAGCGGAAATTGCAGGCCTCGATCAGCGAGAGCCGCAGGTACGGAAAGCGTCGGCCGTAGCCGTCGATGAGGGCTGCCATCTTTCAATCCTTTCCAAAGCAGGAAAGGCCGGCCGTTGTCCACCGGCCCCGGTCGCCGTTGCCGATCGCGGCTGGCCGCCATCGCCGGAATCCGGCGACCAGCGGTGCGTCTACGTAGTGCCATCCGGGCGCGGCCATGCGGTGACTCTAGGCAGCGCGTTCGGCCGCCGCACTGATCACGATCAAGCGCAGGCGTTTATTCGCGCAGCAGCGGCAGGGCAAGACACCGCAGCCGGGCCATGTCGAGAATTTCGAACTCGCGCCGGTCCACCAGCAGCAGGCCTTCGTCCTGGAAGCGCCGCACCACGCGCGACACGGTTTCGGCCGCCAGCCGCAGGTAGTTGCCGATATCGGTGCGCGACATACTCAGCGCGAAACGGTTCGGCGAGAAGCCGCGGCTGGCGAAGCGCCGCGAGATCGACAGCACGAAGGCCGCCATGCGCTCGTCCGCGCTGAAGTCACCGGCCATCGCTGCGGCCTTGTTGATGTCCTGGCTCAGCAGCCGAAACAGCTGCGTTTGCAGGCCCGGCATGCGCGTGGCCAGGGTGGCCATCATGGGAAACGAGAAGCGGCACAGGCTGACCGTATCCAGCGCGACGGCGTTGCAGGGAAAGCGTGCGTTGTGAATCGCATCCAACCCGATGATTTCGCCGAGCAGGAAAAAACCGAGCACCTGCTTGCGCCCGGAAGCGTCAATGCGGAAGGTTTTGACCATGCCGGAGCGCACCGCGGCGATCGCATTGAAGGGATCGCCCTCGCGGAAAAGCAGCGTGCCCGCAGGATACGGCCCCACATGCTGTACCAGGCAGTGCAGCTCCTGCAGTGCGGACTTGTCATAGCCCTCGGAGTGGCAGACGCCGGCGAAGGCGCAGCTGCTGCAGAATGTGAGCCCGTCGCCGTCGTCCGTGATCGGGTTCGGCTTGGTGCGAAACGGGTTCATGAATGGGCGCGACATCGGGAGATGGTCAGCAAGCAAGGAACTCGGTCTAAGGTCACGGCCGGCGCCTGACCACAGCGAACGGGGCGCAGATTGCTTGCAGGGCCAGCCGCCCTTGCGGCCCAAGCTGCAGGTTCTCCAGGTTGTAGTGCAGCAGTCCCGCTTCCCGCAGCGGCTTCAGCGTGTCCAGCTCGTCGCGGAAGTACTCCGCGAACACGATGCCGTGCTGTTCCTCCATCTGCACAAGATCAATGCTGCCGGCACAGAGCAGGGCCTGCAGCAGATCGCTGCGTAGGCGCTCGTCCGCATCCAGCTGAAGGCCGCGCCAGACGGGCAATTCGCCCATGTCGATGCTGCTTTCCCAGGCCGTTAGGTCGGGGCAATTCTCGAAGCAGGTATCGCCGATGCGACTGCGCGCGCCCACACCGAGGCCGACGAGGTCGGTCTGTGCCTGGGGAACATAGCCGAGCGCGTTGTGATGCAGCAGGCCGCTCTGGCGGGCGCGGGCCAAATCGTCCTGCGGCAGAACGAAGACGTCCAGGCCTAGCGCCTCGTAGCCGGCGGCGAGCAAGGCGCTGACCGCGTCTGCGTGATGCCACGCGCGGTCGGCCGGTGGAACCGCGGTGGCCAGCGATGCCGGTCCACCCGCGCAGCATAGGTGGATGCGGTCCGCACGCAGCGCCAGGAGCTGCTGCAGGCCGGCCTCGAAGTCGGCGTCGCTGCCCGGCGGCCCACAGACGAGATCCAGGGCCGTCGAGCGCATGCCGGCCTCCCGCGCGGCGACGAGGCTGCGTTCCAGCACCGCAGTGGCATCGCGGTCCGCAGCCGCCGGCAGTGCGCGGAAACGGACGCGGTTGAAGCCCAGGTCGACCAGGCCGGCGAGTTCCCGCGCGTCGTAGACACCATCAGGCAGCACGATCAGGAACTCGCGCGTGCTCGCATGGCTCAGGAAGAAGTGCCGCGACACGGCATGCAGCAGCTCGCCCCATCCGTCACTGGCTGCCTTGCCGGCCAAGCCGTCGAGCTGCAGCTGCACTACGTCGCGGTCGCGGTCGAACAGCGGCGCCACCAATTCGCATTCGCGCGCGAGGCGGTAGAAAGAGGCGTGGCTGCGCCCGCGGTCGGCGCCAGGCGCAACCGGGCAATCAGCCGTATTCCCGTCGAAGGGCAGGCGCAGATGCAGCGACAGCAGCCGCGGCATCGGATCTTCGTTGCTGTGGCGCGCAGCGCTGCGGAACTGGGATTCGCCCAATTCCGGCGAGAACCGGGCCGGATCGGGAAATCCGACAAATACCGCATCCGGACCGGAATGCGGCGGCCATGGAGCCAAGGCAGACTGGCGTGTCGGGGTCATGGGATCAGTCTGCGCCGGATCACCGCGCGGCGCGTTGATCCAGATCATCCGCATCGCGGAAAAAACCACCCGCCGCCGCACACCGGCCCCGGAATTGATCCAGATCAGTGCCGCGCCGCGCGCCTCTGCGCAGGATCTGTGCTGACCTATCCGGAGTGCCGCCATGCCGTCTTTATCCAGTCACCTATCCGCTGAGCCTTGCAGCGGTGCTGGAGGCGGCGGCAGCACACCCGCTGCCACACCCGGCGCCTGTAGCGGGCCAGCGGAGGCGGCCGCGCACGACTACGCCCTTGACGCCTGCTTCCTTGGTCCTTACGGAGAAAACGACAGTCTGCTTGAAAAACTGGTCGTCGAATTCCTGCGCGACCATGTCTACTGGCGGCGTAACTTCCACCCGGAAGATCCACCGCCGATCACCACCGCCGCCGCGCGCCAGCCGGACTACCTGGATTTCGAAGCTCGCATGCGCCGTGAACTTCACCAGCTTTCGGCGGCGTTGAAAAAGTCAGTGCCGTTTCACAGTCCGCGTTACATGGGCCACATGGTGTCGGATCTGCTGCTGCCCGGCCTGGCCGCACAGATACTGACCTTGCCGTACAACCCCAACAACGTGAGCGAGGACGCCGCTCCGGTCACCGTCGACATGGAAGTTCAGGTCGGGTTGCAGCTCGCGCGCATGCTCGGTTATCCACACGACCCGCAGCAGCCGGCCTGCGCCTTCGGCCATCTGACCTCGGGCGGCACGGTGGCGAACTACCAGGCGCTGCGTCTGGCCCTGGCGCTGAAGGCGTTTCCGGTCGCGCTGCGCGCCGCCGGCCCCGCGGAGCTGGAGCTGCCGCCGGACGACTGGAGCGCGTTCAATCTGTCGGGCGAGGACTCGATCGCACTACTGCAGCGCTGGCAGTCCTGGCTCGCTGCGCTGCCAGCGGCGCACCGTGCGTCTTGGCGGGCGAAGGTCGAGGCGCAGCGCATCGAGCAGCTCGGCCTGCACGGCTTCTTCGCAGCGCATCCGCTGCTGAGCGAACCCTGCGTGCTGGCGCCGGTCACGGCGCACTATTCCTGGAGCAAGGGCGTCAAGCTCCTTGGGCTGGGCCGCGACCAGTTGGAGCTGCTTCCCACCTGCGGCATGCGACTGGATGCCGATGCACTCGAAGCCGCGCTAGAGCGCCATGCGCGGGAACGCCGGCCGGTGCTGCTGGCCGTCGCCGTACTCGGCGGCACCGAATACGGCACGGTGGATCCGGTCGACGCGGTGCTAGCCGCACGCCGCCGCTCGCGCCGCCGCGGACTGGATTTCAGCGTGCATGTGGATGCGGCCTGGGGCGGCTACCTGGCTACTTTGTTCCGCTCCGAGGACGGCAGCCTACGGACGCCGGCGCAGGTCGGCGCGGAGTTCACGCGGTTTCCGGCGCCCGAGGTGCATGCGGCCTTTGCTGCGTTGGCCGACACCGACTCGGTGACCGTGGATCCGCACAAGCTCGGCTATCTGCCTTACGGCGCAGGCGCCTTCGTCTGCCGCGATCACCGCGCGATGGCTCTGCTGGCCGAGCGCGCCGACTATGTCTTTCATTCCGATACGCCGCCGGACTATCTGGAGCGCTACCGCAACCTGGGGCAGTACATCCCTGAAGGCTCCAAGTCTGGCGCGAGCGCAGCCGCGGTCTATGTCACGCACAAGGTGCTGCCGCTGGATCACGCCCATTTCGGCCGCCTGCCGCGGGCCACGGTGCGCGCGGCCGAGGCCTTCCACGCTCGCGCCCTGCGCTTTGCGGCCGAGCAGGCCCGCGTCGTGCAGCTGATCGTGCCGTTCGCACCCGACAGCAACCTGGTCTGCCTCGCGCTTAATCCCTGCGGCAATCGCTCGCTGGAAGTGGCCAATGCCTTCGTCGCCGCGCTGCACGACTGCCTGCGCAGCGATCCGCGCCAGCCGCTGCAGCTCAAGGAGTTTTTCGGTTCGGTTACCAGCCTGCGCTTCGATTTGCTCGGCACCGCCGACACGGCGCGCATTCTTGCAGCGCTGGGGCTGGATGCCGGCCCGATCGGCGAGGGCCGCCTTGTCATCCTGCGCCACACCTTGATGAATCCGTACCTCATCGACACGCAGAACGGTATCAGCTACATCGACGGCTATTTCGCCTTCCTGGCGCGGCAGATCCATGCGCTGCGCGTACGCGACGGACACGCGGCACCGTGAACGCCTGGCGCACGGATACGCCCTTCGACGCCCCCGGGGCTACGCGCGACTGGGAGCATGCGGCCATCGCGATCCTCGCGCAGGAGGCTGCGCGTTCGGCCGATACGCATCTGCTCAAGCTGGACCTGCCGGGGTTTCCGGGTATCGCGTTCTATTTCAAGGACGAGGCGGCGCATCCGACCGGCAGCCTCAAGCACCGGCTGGCTCGCTCGCTGTATCTCTACGCCTTGTGCAACGGCCGCCTGCGCGCGGGCCAGCGGGTGGTCGACGCGTCTTCCGGCAGCACGGCCATCTCTGAGGCCTGGTTCGCGCGCCTGCTCGGCCTTTCGTTCGTCGCGGTGATGCCGGCCGGCACGGCGCCGCAGAAGATTCGCGAAGTGCAGGCGCTGGGCGCGACCTGCGATCTGGTCGACGATCCGGCCGACGTTACCGTACGCGCAGCCGAACATGCGGTGAGCGGCGCGTGCCACCTGGATCAGTTCGGCCTAGCGGAGCGCGCAACTGATTGGCGCGGCAATAACAACATCGCTGAGTCCATCCTGTCCCAGCTCAGTGCAGAAACCGCACCGGTGCCGACCTGGATCGTCTGTGGCGCTGGCACAGGTGGTACGTCGGCAACGATAGGACGCTATCTGCGCTATCGCCGGCTGGCCACGCGTCTATGCGTCGCAGATCCAGCCGGCTGCGCGTTCGCGCAAGGCTGGCGCTCGGGCAGCCGCGACGTCTGCGCTAGCGTCTCCACACGGATCGAAGGCATAGGCCGCGCCCGGGTCGAGCCGGGCTTCCTCTTCGAGGTGGCCGATACCGTGGTGGAAGTGCCGGACGCAGCATCGGTGGCCGCGGTCTGGTGCCTTGAAAGCTTGCTCGGCCGGCGCTACGGCGGGTCCTCCGGCACCAACTTCGCCGCCTGCCTGCAGCTGGCCGCAGCCATGCGCGCACGCGGCGAGAGTGGCAGCATCGTCAGCCTGCTCTGCGATCGCGGCGAACGCTACGCGGAGACTCTGTTCGATCAGAACTGGCTGGCGGTGCAGGCGCTGGATCTTCGCCCATGGCTGGCCACGTTGAATCGCTGCATCGCCAGCGGCTGCTGGCAGGCACCGGTGGGCGTCAACCCATGATCTTCGAGGAACTGCGCGGCTTTCTTGCGCAGCTGGAGCGCGAGCGGCAATTGTTGCGCGTCACCGAAACGGTGGATCCGCACCTGGAATCCACCGCGCTGTGCCTGCGCGCCCTGCGCGCGGGCGGCCCGGCTCTGCTAATGGAAAAGGCAGGAACGTCGGCGCAGCCGCTGCTGGGCAATCTGTTCGGCCATCGTCGGCGCATAGAGCTGGCGCTTGCTGGCCGGCCACTGGCTTCGCTGCGCGAACTCGGCCAGTTACTCGCGGCAATACGTGAGCCGCGCTGGCCGGGGAGCCTGCGCGCTGCCCTGGCGCAGTGGCCCGAGCTGGCCCAACTCGCCCATGTCGCGCCGCGGCGCGTGCGCGAAGCGGCCTTTCTCGACGAAACCCTGAGCGGCGACGCGGTCGACCTGGCGCGGCTGCCGATACAGCATTGCTGGTCTGGCGATGCCGGCCGGCTGATCACCTTCGGCTTGGTGATCACGCGCGGCACGCGCCAGCCGCGCCAGAACGTCGCGATCTACCGTCAGCAGGTGCTGGGGCGTAATCGCGTGATCATGCGCTGGCTGCCGCACCGCGGCGGCGCGCTGGACTATGCCGATTGGCGCAACGCGCATCCCGGGCGTCCGTTCCCGCTGCTGGTCGCCATCGGCGCCGATCCGGCCACCTTGCTCGCGGCCGTCGCGCCGGTGCCGGACTCTCTCTCGGAATATGAATTCGCGGGTCTGCTGCGCGGCGGCCGCACGCGACTGTGGCACAGTGCGTTGACCGGACTGGATGCGCCGGCTGGCGCGGAGATCCTGCTTGAAGGCTTCATCCATCCAGACGAGACCGCACTGGAAGGCCCATTCGGCGACCACACCGGCTACTACAACGCGCAGAATCATTTTCCGGTCCTGACGATCGCACGCATGCATTTGCGCCGCGGCGCGATCTACCACGGCAGCTATATGGGCCGCGCACCGCACGACGAACCTTCGGTACTGGCCCTTGCGCTCAACGACATGTTCGTGCCGCTGTTGCAGAAAGCGTTTCCCGAGATCGTCGATTTCTACTTGCCGCCGGAAGCCTGCTCGTATCGCGTCGCCCTAGTGTCCATCCGCAAGCAGTACGCCGGCCATGCGCGCCGGATCATGATGGGCGTGTGGTCCTGGCTGCGCCAGTTCACATATACCAAGTTTGTCATCATCGTCGACGAC
This sequence comes from Rhodanobacteraceae bacterium, assembly GCA_016790075.1. Lineage (GTDB taxonomy): Bacteria > Pseudomonadota > Gammaproteobacteria > Xanthomonadales > Rhodanobacteraceae > Tahibacter. The sequence goes on from JAEUPP010000048.1 coordinate 12,181, forward strand.
GATATCGACGTGCGCGACGGCACAGCCGTGATCTGGGCGGTGGCGACGCGGGTCGATCCCGCGCGCGATACCTTTCTGGTGGAAAACACGCCGATCGACTATCTCGACTTCGCCAGCCCGACGGCGGGGCTGGGCTCCAAGCTCGGTCTGGACGCGACCAACAAATGGCCGCAGGAAACCACGCGCAGCTGGGGTCGACCGATCATGCCCGATGTCGGGGTGGAGAGCCGCGTCGATGCGATATGGCAGAAGCTGATGCACGACCTGCGGACGCAGGCGGGCTGAGCACAGGCCGCTGCGTTTTCATGCTGATGGGTCGCGATCACGCTGCCGCAACGGCAGCGTTGCATAGACGCAATTCGATTTAGGTTGGCAGCGAACACCCAGTGGCACAGGCGGCGGTGCATGCACGTCCGCTCAGGTGGCGCCAGCGCTGAGCACGGCCAGCACCTCACGCACCTGCAATTGCAACGCGCGATAGGAATTTTCCCACTGTCCCACATGCGGCGTGGCCATACCGAAGCGCCGCAGCATGGCCGAGGCGCAGGTCAGTGCCGTGCGCAGCCGCTGGATTTCGGCTAGCGCTGCCTCGTGGTCTTCCTTGCCGACCAGCAGCACTTTGCGGTCACGGCAGACGCCGATGCAGGGCTGCGGCGCCTCGATGCGGCCGCAGCCTATGCACTGCCAGGCCTGGACGTAGCTGTTCTCCGCCGTGCTACTCATTGCGCCGCAGCGGAATCCGGTGTCGCTGGCCAGCCCGGATCGTCGAACTGGCGCGGATATGGCGCCACGGCTGCACGCAGCGCCGCGACCGTGGCGCGGTCCGCGGGCTCGCTTTGCAGGTGCTTGGCGGACTGCAGCAGCGGCAGCAGGATTGGATGCAGGGCAGCATCCGCGTCCGGCGCGAGCCTGCAGTTGGCGAACAGGAAGCGGATTGCCGCTTCGATCTGCGCTGCCTGCTCCCGCACCGCCGCCAGCGGCATATGGCCCAGCTCGTGATGACGCAGTTCCTTGAGCGCGGCTTGCACCCGTCCCATGCCTTCGCGCAAGGCCGCGTCGCTGGCCCAGCGCTTCGCCGGAGGGTTAGTCGGCGCGGCGGCATCAGGCGCCGCAGGCGCTGCGTGCGAGTCCTGCGTTGCTGGCGTCCCGTGGGCCGCATGGGCCGTGTGGTCCTCGGACGACGGCTCCGCTGCAGCGGCTGCGGCATGAGCCGTGATGCCGGACAGGACGAGAAAAGCGAGTAGGCGGCTACGGTTTTTCATGGGCATGGAAAGCCTTCGCAGGGAATCACAAAAAAGCGCGGCGCCGGGCATGACCTGCTTTCTGTCGCCAGCCGCGACAGGCCGTCACCCGGCACCCGGCACCGCGCAAAGCGGGCGGGTTCAGGCGCCGCCACAGCCGCCGCAGCAATCGCTGCGTGCGGGCACCGTGCGCACCGCCACCGGCAGTGCAGCGGCCTGGAGCAGGCGCCGCACCTCGGCCTCGGTCAGCTCGGTGCGCACGACGAAGCCTCCGTCGGCATCCAGCGTCACTTCGGCATTGCGGTCATGCGCCGTCAGAGTGCGCTGCGCCTGTTCGGCCAGCGCGGGAGTCGCGGTCGTAGTCATATGAGAACTATCCTTCTGCGTGGTCGGGGATCTGCCGGCAGCTTCGGCCACTACCGGCGCTGGCGCCTTGATCGAAGTCAGCTGCGGTAGAAATCGGCCGCTCAGGCACGCGTGAACACCAGCGTCGCGTTGGTGCCGCCGAATCCGAAGCTGTTGGACATGACCGTGTTCAGCATCGCCGGGCGGCTCGCACGCACGATCGGAAAGGCCGCGGCCTGCGGATCCAGGCTATCGATATTGGCCGAGCCGGCGATGAATCCGTCGCGCAACATCAGCAGGCTGTAGATGGCCTCGTGCACGCTGGCCGCGCCGAGCGAATGCCCACTCAGCGACTTGGTCGAGGACAGCGGCGGCACGGCCGCGCCGAAGACTTCGCGCACGGCCTGCAGCTCGATGAGGTCGCCCAGCGGCGTCGCCGTGCCGTGTGTATTGAGATAGTCGACTGGCTTGCGCACGCCGGCCAGCGCCATCTGCATGCAGCGCACGGCGCCCAGCCCGTTCGGCGCAACCATGTCTGCACCATCGGAAGTAACGCCATAGCCGACCAGCTCAGCATGGATGCGCGCACCACGCGCGGCGGCGTGAGCGTAGTCCTCCAGCACCAGCATGCCAGCGCCGCCGGCAATGACGAAGCCATCGCGGCCGCTATCGTAGGGGCGCGAGGCCCGTGCCGGCGCAGCGTTGTAGGCACTGGACAACGCCCCCATCGCATCGAACTGGGCAGTCATGCCCCAATGCAGTTCCTCGCCGCCGCCGACGAACATCACGTCCTGCGTCCCGCGCCGGATCAGGTCCGCCGCGGCGCCTATGCAATGCGCCGAGGTCGCGCAGGCGGCGGCGATGGAATAGCTGACACCGAGCACCCCGAACGCCGTGGCCAGTGCGGCCGATACGGTGGAACACATCGTTCGCGGCACCATGTACGGACCGACCCGACGCACGCCTTTCTTGCGCAGTAGGTCGCCGGTCTCGATCTGCCACTGGGCCGAGCCGCCGCCGGAGCCGGCAATCACACCGGTGCGCGGATGGCTGACGCAGTCCGCCCCCAGGCCCGCATCGGCGATTGCATCACGCAGGGCGACATAGCTGTAAGCGGCCGCATCGCCCATGAAGCGTCGCAGGCGACGGTCCACGGCTGCGGCAAGGTCGACACGCGGCAGGCCGGCGATGCAGCTGCGCAGGCCCTGTGCGGCGTATTCGGGCATGGCGCAGATGCCGCTGACGCCGTCGCGCAGCGCATGCGAAACGGCGTCGGCCACATTGCCCAGGCAGGAAACCACGCCCATCCCGGTTACGACGACGCGTCGCATGTCAGAAACCCTCCGTGGTCTGGAAAAGGCCTACGCGCAGGTTCCGTGAGGAGTAGATCGGTCGTCCGTCAACGAAGGTATTGCCGTCGGCCACAACCATCTTGAGTCGGCTTCGGATCACCCGGCTGATATGAATCTCGTAGTGCACCAAGCGTGCGCTGGGCAGCACTTGGCCGGCGAACTTCACCTCGCCCACGCCCAGCGCACGGCCGCGGCCGGGCTCGCCCAGCCAGGGCAGGAAGAAGCCAGCGAGCTGCCACATCGCATCCAGACCCAGGCAGCCGGGCATGACCGGGTCGGTATCAAAATGGCAATTGAAGAACCAGTGGTCGGGACGTATGTCGAGTTCAGCGCGCAACAGCCCCTTGCCGTAGTTGCCGCCGTGATCGTCGATGGCGGTTATGCGATCGAACATCAGCATGGGCGGCGCAGGTAGGCGTGCATTGCCGATGCCGAACAGCTCGCCGCGGGCGCAGGCCAGAATCTGCTGGAAGTCGAGCGAGGAGGGACGCGTCATGGCCAGCCTGTTGAGGGATAAGGAGCAAGTCTGCGCGACACGCCCGCTTTGCCGCGCTGATCTGAGTCAACGCGATCGGCGACAAGTCGCAATTGGGGAGAGTGCGGAGTCACGTGCTACGGCAGGTGGGGGCGCTCGCGTTCATCGGTCGCAGCACGGCTGCGATGCCGGCCTCTCGGGGCCAGCAGCGAGCGGCGGGTTCTGTTGCCCTCGCGCATCGGCGATAGCGGCTTCGATCACGGCGCGCGCCGTCGTCGCCGGCACACCCAGGCGACGCGCCAGCCGCAGCGCGCGGTTGTGCACGTAGCACTCGCGCGCGGGATCGCACGTGGCGATATGCGCCTCTGCCTTTACCACCGCTATCGCCCCAACCAGCATGCGACGTGCGGCCAGCAGCGTAATGAGGCCGTCATCGAGCGCATCGACCAGCGCACGCAGCATGGCCAGCGGAAGTGGTGCGGATTGGCGCACTTTCATGCCTTCTGGGCCACGAAGCGCGCGCTGCGCCGGCGTACGCCGCCCAGCGCATGCCACAGCAGCGTGTAGGCAATTAGCAGCGCCAGCCCGGCCGCACGCGCGAGCCCGGTCGAAGGCTTTAGTACGGCCGCCAGTTGCAGTGGCACCGCGGCAAGAAAGCCGCAAAGCACGCGCCATTTGTCAGCGTCCGGCAACAGCCGGTGCACGCTGGGCAAGCGCGTGCCGTGGCCGTAGCGCCGGTGCAGATCAAGCCAGCCGAGGAAGGCGACGATTTCCAGCTGCATGCCCACCGTCAGCAAGGGCAAAGCGACGGCGATCCCGAGTACGCCGGCTAGCAGATCGCCGCGCAGTTGCCACGGCAAGACAAGCGCAAATGCGGTAAGCGCGAGCAGCCCGCTTCGCCACCAAGCGCGTAGCGGCGCGTTGCGCGCAGGTGCGGTGCGTAGCTGTTGCTGTAACGCGGCGCTGGCGAATGCGAGCGCCGCGCCGGCGACGCTCAGGCGCAGGGGCATGGCGGATCCACCGGCGAGCAGCAGGATCGAAGCGGCTACGAGCAGCAACACAGTTGCCGCGGTCCAGGCCATTTGCAGTCTGGGCGGCGTGACGGCCGTGCCCAGGAACATGGGCATGACCACGCGAGAAACGCTGCCCAGGGTCAGCAGCACCCACCCGGCGATGCCCCAGGCGGCGTGGACATCGGTCAGCACGGGAACTGACCACGGCGCAGCCAGCCAGTTGCTAAGGGCGAGGGCGAGCAGGACGCCGCCGGCCGCAGTGACCAGCGCCGCCAGCAGGGCGGCGCTGAGCCCTGCGCGCAGCAGGCCCTGTCCGCAGGCCGTGAGCAGCCCCGGGCCGGTCATGACGGCCAGCAGCGAAAAGGCCAGTGCGAGCGCCGCCGCCGCCGCAGTCAGCAACAGAGGCTTCAGCAGATACAGTCCGCTGGTCAAAAGCAGTATGCCGCAGTTGAACAGTAGGCAGAGCAGGCCCCCGCAGGCGGCACCGCGTAGGCGCACGCCGGCCGCCGCTGGAAGAAACTGCAGCAGGCTGCCCACGAGCAGGTTGCCCATAACGCCCAGCGTAAAGGCGTGAGTGGCCGCCAGCGTTGCCGGATGCCAGCGCGTGTGCAGCAGCGCGGCCGCATCGGTCAGAAGTAGCGCGCCGGCAGCCATACCCCAGTAAGGTACCGCGAGCAGGAAACGACGCGGTGTCGAGGGCGCCGGCGCGTCCTCAATCGCCAGTCGCGCCATGATCTGTCCGTTCGACCATCACACAGGCACCATGACCTTTCTGCGGCACGATCCGGTGCGTCAGCCCGCGCGCTGTCAAGGCTTCCAGCAGCGGCAAGGGCAGGAGCGGCGTGAGTATTCGCAGAACCGTGCCGGGCGCCATCCTGTCCACCGCCGCGAGCGCTTGTACCAGCGGCTGTGGCGGCGGCAGCGCTCTCAGGTCCAGCTCAAGTACGGTTTCGCCGGGCCGCTGGAGGGAAGAGTTCATGCAACCAGTGCACCATCTTCAGCATTGCAGCGCGCTGATGTAGGTCAAGAACCCAGGACAGGCGACGGAACAGACGGATCGTTGCGAGTGCAGAGAACTCCGATCAGGCCGTCCTGGCCTTCGTCGCGCGCACTAGGCCCGGGCGAAACAGGACGCCCGGAGCAAGATCAGCCAATCATTGATTCGTTTCGCGCTGCGCGCTGCCGGTACGGTCTACGAAGGGGGAAGTTCAAGGGCGATCTCACCCCAATGAGCGTTCCAACGCATCGTCGCTGCTCATGCGCCAGAACGGGGGGCAATCCTCGCTTTCCTCGCCACAGAGGCGCGGGCGCGCAATTTTGGGGGTTCCGAATCTTCCTGACTGAATTCGATCTTCGTGGACTACGCTTTTCTACGCCGCGTAGTCAGGGCACAACCAGCACCGGCACTGTGCTTTCAGCCAGCACATTTTCTACCACGGTGCCCAGGGAGCGGGGACTGTGCGAGGCGCTGCCGTGCGCGCCGAGTACGATGACATCAGCACCGCTTTGTCTGGCGAGGCTTAGGATCCCAGCGACGGGCGGTCCGACCAGTCGATGTTCCACCGTCTCCAGGCCGACGCTCGCGAACACAGCATTTCCGTAGCGCAAGGCGATGTCGGCATTACCCGCGTGGTAACTGGCCAATTCGGCATCATCTTCATCACCGCCGTGCGCCGGTGCTAGCGGCACTGGCTCGGGATCGGCGTAACACAGCACGATTCGTGGCGAGGGGTCTGCGGGCAACCAGTGCAAGGCCACATAGTCCACGGCGCGGTTGCTGTGTTCGCTGCCGTCGACGGCTATCACTACTTTCATGCCATGGTCCTGAATGTCTCTCGGGATTGACTCTGCTACGGGCGGTAGCTGCCTAATCCGACCCAAAATCAAGCCGCCTAGAGCCGCGGAAGACGGCCCGCCCTGTTCCGCTGCAGCGAGCGCACTTTCAACGCTACTTTGTGGATATCTCCAGCGCATTCCGCACGGCAGCCATGAATTTGGGATCCGGTGTCGCCCCCAGTGCCTCGCTGCTGGCTATCCGGCGACCTTCGCGGTCGAGCAGGACGAGTGCGCTGGTGTGGTTGAATTCGCCGTCCGCCAAGGCGCGATAACGCACGCCCAACAGGGCCGCGAGCGTGCGCACGTTACTTTCGCTGGTGCGTGCCAGGGTCCAGTGGGCGGCATCGAGTTTGCGTTTGTCGAACACGGACTTCAGCGCCGCCGTGTCGTCGCGGGCAGGGTCCAGACTGATAAGCAGAAATCTCAGATGGGCACGTTCGGTTTCGTTCAGCGCATGCTCTACGCCTTTGACGCTGTCGATGATCAAGGGGCATACGTAGCGGCATGAGGTATAGAACATGGCGACCAGGAGCGGTCGGCCGCGGCGCTCGCCAAGATGAAACTCGGTTCCCGACTGGTCGGACAAGGTGGCGTCGAATCGATACACCGAATCGCCGGGAATGGCGCGCAGGTCGGCGGCAGTCAGTGTTCCGGTGCATGCGCAGGCCAGCGCGACAAAAATGAGAAAAAGCGTTCGTCTTTTCATTGCACGTCCCCTGATGCATTACGGGCGCAGCGAAAGCCGAGACTGCCCGTGGTGTTGTGTGCTTCCAGCGCCGACAGCATCGCGATGCGCATCAGCACGGCGTAGTTTTCCCGGTCGTCGGTGGCGAGTGCGCCAGCGCCGCAGAACCTGAGTAGGTCGGGATCGGCCTGGTTGCGGTTGTCGGCCGAAACCAGCATGGCGGCATAGTCGTCCACCCATTCCCAGACCAGGCCATGAAGATCGTGCACGCCGTGCAGATCCGGCGAGCCCTGCCCAACGCGGGCCAGCGCGACGTTGGCCGTTTTCGCGTACCAGCCGAGGATGCGATCGCGCCAGGCTGGGTCCTTGCGCGCGTCGGCGCGGGTCGCGTCGGCCGCGGCGGCGTACTCCCATTCCGACCAGGTCGGCAAGCGCGCGTTGTTGGCTTCGCAATAGGCGCGCGCCGCAAACCAGCTCACGTGCGTCACCGGTTGCGCAGCCTCCGCCGCAGCGCCCAGCGACAACGGCCCGCCCCAATGCGACAGGTAGCGGGCTTCGGCGAAAACGCTCGGGGCCGTGCCGCGGCGCCATTCCGGATGCGTGTAAACGAAGGCGAGGAATTGCGCGTTGGTGACCGGCGTGGTCATCAGTTCGAACGGCGCAATGGGTACTTTTCCGTCGCTGTCGGTGTATTTGAGAATCGACGTGAACGCGGCTTGCCCCGGCAAACGCACAAAGTCACCCGCAGCCGCGCCGGGCAAAAAAAACGTCATGAGCAAGGCAGCGAGTCGCATCATCGTCTCAATGCGCCGCGCCTTCGGCGCGTGGCGTGGCAGCGCGGACGGCGGTGACGTCTTCCTTGCGGACGCGCTCGCCGCTGTTTCCCCAGCTTGTCTGTACGAAGCTAAGGATGTTGGCGATTTCGTCGTCCCTGAGCTGACTCATGGGCGGCATCACGGAGTTGTAGTCCTGCCCGTTGACCTTGACGGCGCCGCTCAGGCCGTTGAGCACGACGCGCACGATCTGCTCCTTCGGCTGCGTCGCGAGATAGTCGGATTTCGCCAGCGGCGGGAATACGCCCGGAAGCCCGGCGCCGTTGTCCTGGTGACAGACCGAGCAGGTCCCCGAGTAAAGCGCCTTGCCAGCAGCAACCTGTTCTTCGAGCGACAACGTGCCCGCTGCGTTGGAAGTCGCGGCGGTACTCACCGACGCAAGGCTCGCTGCCTTGTCGCCGAGATAGACGGAATCGACTTCCTTGCCGGAATAGATACTGAGGTTGTCGGGTCCGTCGATCTTGAGTATGCCCAGCGCACCTTTGTTGAAGGCGCGGAAAATCGAATGGTCGACCAACACGTAGCTGCCGGGTACCTCGAGATGAAAGTCGGCGATCATCGCGCCACCCGCGGGTACCAGCGTCGTCTGCACGTTCTCCTGGTAGCGTGTGCCGCCCTCGTACCAGACCTTGTCGAAGATCTCGCCGATCACATGGAAGCTCGACACCAGGTTCGGGCCGCCGTTGCCGACATACAGACGCACATTCTGCCCCACGGACGCCTTCAGCGCGTTGTCGCCGGTGAGGGCCGTCTCCGAGCCGTTGAACAGAACGTAGGTGGCGTTCTCGTCGATCGCCTTCTGCATGTCGAAGGCCTGGAATCCCTTCTCGCGGAACTTGCCCACGGTGTAGAAATCGCCCTGCATGACGTAGAACTCCTTATCCACCGGCGGCAAGCCTTCGGGTGGCTCGACCAGGATGAGTCCGTACATGCCGTTGGCGACGTGCATGCCCACCGGCGCGGTCGCGCAGTGATAGACGAACAACCCCTGGTTCAGCGCCTTGAAGGTGAATTGCGAGCTATGGCCCGGTGCGGTGAAGCTCGACGCTGCGCCGCCGCCGGGTCCGGTAACTCCGTGCAGGTCGATGTTGTGCGGCATCTTGGAATCGGGATGGTTGTTCAGATGGAACTCGACCGTGTCACCCTGGCGCACGCGGATGAAACTGCCGGGAACGGTGCCGCCGAATGTCCAGAATGTATACGTGGTTCCTTCGGCGATCGGCAGTTCCTTTTCGATGACTTCCAGTTCCACAATGACCTTGGCCGGCGCGGAGCGGCCGGTCGGCGGCGGTACGTTGGGCGGGGACGTCAGGACGGCTTTGATCGGCTCTCCTTGCGGTGGACCGAAATCACCTTTGCGTGACCCGCCGGTATCCGCAGCGGCACCCGCCACTGCGGATACCGGCGGCTCAGCAGAGGTTCCGCGGGAACATCCGGCCAGCGCGAACATTCCGCACAGCAGGAGCGTGAAGACGGGAAAGATCGCATTCATGACATTTTCCTCTATCTGCAACAGATGACGTTTGGTGCAGCTTCGGCACAGGTGCGGAAATCTGCCTTGATCCAGCTCAAGCGGTGCGCAGTTGCTGCGGAAGAAGAATTTGAGCCGAGGTTGGCACGGAGCACGTGTCGCTGCGCCGTATTGTCGAATTCGAACCGATCGGCAGTGCGCATGGATGGATTGGCCCACGCCGGTCGCGCAGGTCTCTGGCGGGGCTGCCGGACTGGCGTGCTCAACCGGGCCGCCCGTCGGAGCGCGGTGTCAGGTAGATCCAGGCGGAGCGCAACACCCATGGCAGGAACGCGATCACCCAACCGGCGGCCGCGAGTGCCTGCCATAAGGGCGCATCGGGTAGGACTTCGGCGGCGACGCGCACCGCAGCAACCACCTGGATGAGGACGAAAGCGAACGCGGCCACACGCCCCAGCTCGAGAGGACGTCCTGAATGCCCCTGCGTGACGCGGGTCACCATGGCGACGAGCAGGCTGCCGAAGAAGCCGATGAACAGCGCATGCGCGGGTCCGCGGCCCAGGATGAAGTGGCCGTCCAGCAGGTATCGGATGCTTTGCAACGCGTAGAGCGCCAGCGCCAGCGGCAGCCACGCGTAGCCCAGGAACAATACGCGCAAAAGTGGAGGAATATTGCCGCGTGGCCATGTGCGCCACAGCCACAGGCTGCACAGCGCCAGCAAGGGAACATCGGCGAGCCACAGCCAGGCATACGCATGACGCAGTTCCAGCGCCAGATGCGCCAAGGCCAGTGCCCAGAACGCGCCCAAAAACCACAACGGACGCCAGGCCACGTATCCCACGCACAGGTTGCCGGCGAAGAACGGAAACATGCGGTGCGCGACCGTGACGTAGATCGGCAGCAGCAGGCCGAAGCTGCCGATCTTGATCGAAGCGAACAGCAGGCGTGCATCACCGCTGTGCAGGAAGGCGAAGAACAGGGTGAGACCCACCAGGCCCAGTACCAATGCGGCGGCACACGATACAGCGTGCCAAGTCATTCCAGCGTCCTGCCACAGCAGGCGTAGCAAGATCACCAGCGCCGCAATCCATCCAGCTAGCGTGTTGATGACGCCTACATGGATGAGCACAGGAATCCCAGCCAAGCCGACGAGAAACAGCACCTGCCCGCTAAGCAGCGCCAATCCCACCGGCAGATAGTGCCATCGTGTGAGCTCGGCCTGTCCCATCCAGCGCGGAAACACGGTCAACAGGAAACCGAAGATGAAAGGCGGCAGTACTTGGTACTGCATGACGAAGGCATGCGCCCACCCAGCAGGGACGGGAGGCGCTGCGATGCCGAACACGTGCCAGCGCGCATCGATCAGACAGGCGGTCCACCACGCCATAGCGGCGAGGACGTTCAGCGCGCCGATGAAGAACATCAGTCGGTGAGGGGCTGCGGCAAGTTGCGCTGCGGAGGGCAGATAGGCGTTGGATGTGCGTGCCATGTCCATCCCGGTAGCATCGCGCAGACGCGCTCGTAACACCCTGATCCAGGTCAGGCGCGCGTGCATAGATCATGTGAACCACGGTGCAAACAGGCCCAGCGGATGATGGGTTCTCGCGATAGACACGATCAGGCCAAAGACGACGAGCGCGGAGGCGAAGCACAGCGCACGACGGCGGGGTGACCCGCCGTCGCGCAATGCCACGACTCCGAGAGCGATGTACACGACCAATAGCGCGAGCTTCACACCCAACCAGCCATTACTGAATAGCGCCGACGGCAACATTGTGGCGAGCATCAGCGCTGCGGTAAGCAGCACACTGTCGATGGTGTAACTCAGATAGCGGACGGTAGTGCGGCGCACCCACGCGCCGCGTCCGCCCAGCATCAGTAATCCGCGAACTAGGAACAACATCCCACTGCATACCACCGCGGAGACATGCACCCATTTGATCTGCGAATAGAACTCGATCATGAGAACACGTCAGCGATTGATACGGCTCACGCCTGGTCGGTCTCGGCGTCCGGGAGTGCTACTTGACGCGGCGCCACCCAAAGCCGGAACACGAACCACGCGAGCGCGACGGCACCGATGCTGAAGATCGTGTCCCCCGGCACCCGCATCCACACCAGCAGATCGATGATAGGACGCTGCATGAACTCAGCCGAACGCGCGTACGCGTAGCCGTGCTCAATGGCAGCCAGCAGCTGCATCGTACCGATGGGCAAGAGCGTCAGCAGTGCCATCAGCGCCAAGCCGATGTTGAGAGCCCAGAACGCGAGTTTCAACGCACGCGTATCCCATCGCATCTGCCCGCGCAGTCCGCGCATGCAGAACAGCACCAGGGCGATGCCCAGCATGCCGTAGACACCGAAGAGTGCGGTGTGGCCATGCAGCGGTGTGAGGTTCAGACCCTGCATGTAGTACAGCGACAGCGGCGGATTGATCAGGAAACCAAACAATCCCGCACCCACCAGATTCCAAAACGATACCGAGATGAAGAACAGGATCGGCCAGCGATAGCGTTGCATCCACGGAGTGGCGCGGCCGAGCTTCCACGTGTGATACGCCTCGAAGCCGATATAGGCCAGCGGCACGACCTCCAGCGCACTGAAACTCGCACCCAGGGCGACGACAGCCGTGGGCGTGCCGACGAAATACAAGTGGTGCAGCGTGCCCAGTACGCCGCCGGACATGAATATGATCGTCGCGAACAACACCGCCACGGTCGCACTCGATGCCTTGACCAAGCCTAGACGTGTGAATATCAACGCCATCACCGCGGTCGCGAATACCTCGAAGAAGCCCTCCACCCACAGGTGAACGAGCCACCAACGCCAGTACTCAACCTCTGAGATATGCGTGTGCTCGCCCCACATTAACGCGGACGCGAAGAACAGGCCGATGCAGACGGTCGACAGGAACATCAAGCCGACGATCGACTTGGTATCGGTAGTGGGGCCACGCAGGACGGGCCACAGAGCACGGCCGACTAGGCTCAGCCACAGCAACAAACCGATGAAGAGGTATATCTGCCAGAAGCGCCCCATATCGGCGTACTCCCAGCCCTGATGGCCGAACCAGAAATTGTGCTTGAGCCCAAGCTTTTGCATGACCGCAAACCATTGGCCGGTGAACGAACCGACCACGATGATCAGCAGGCTCACGAACAGGAAGTTGACGCCGAAGCGCTGAAACTTCGGCTCATGTCCCGACAGGGCTGGTGCAATGTATAGGCCCGTGCCGAGCCACGCGACGGCGATCCACAGGACAGAAAGCTGCGTATGCCAGGTTCGCGAGAGTGAGTAGGGCAGATATTCGGAGAGTGCAAAGCCGTAGGCTTGCTGCCCTTCAACCTGGTAATGCGCGGTGATGGCGCCGAGCCCGATCTGCACCAGGAACAAGACGAGGACCAACCAAAAAAACTTAGCGGTCGCACGCATCGAGGGCGTCAATCGCAGTGCCGCGAACGGATCGGTCGCCGGGAGGACGTGGGCTTCCTCGCCGCGTGCATGTGTCACGGCATGATGCCAGCCCAAAGCGGCGATGCCGGCCAGCAGGAACAGCACGCTAAAGGCCGACCAGACCCACAGCGCTGGTGGCGGTGTGTTATCGATCAGCGGTTCGGCCGGCCAGTTGTTCGTGTATGTCACCAACTTCGGCGTGACGCCCCCGCGCTCGGGTGCGAAGGTGTGGCCTTCGGTACCGGGACGTTCTGTGCCCGCGGCCCACGCAGTCCACCAGAAGAAGCCGGTAAGCGCACGTCGGTGCTCAAGGGTGTCGACCGTGTTGTTGCGCATCGCGTAGGCTTCGCGCAGTTCGGCGGTCGCTGGGTCATTGCCGAACAGGCTGACGTAATGTGCGGCGACGTTGGCCATCGCCTCGGCGCGTTCCGTCGAGACCGTGATCGTCTTCGAGGTGGGGTCGTACGTGTTAGTGCGCATCTGCTTGCGCAAACGGCCTTTCAAGGTAGCCTGCTTTTCCTCGCCCAGCTCCGCGTACGTTGCCGCTCCTTCATCGCGCGCCCAGCGATCGAGCAGCGTCATCGCTTCCCGGTGCAACCAGTCCGCACTCCAATCGGGCGCGACATACCCGCCATGGCCCCAGATGGAACCGAGCTGCATGCCGCCGATCGACTGCCAGACTTGGCGTCCGGTCTCGATGTCCTGCCGGCTATATATGACTCGGCCGTCACTGGACACCACTTGCTCGGGCATCGGGGGAGCCGCGCGAAAAATTTCGCCGCCAGCCCATAGCAATACGGCGAACGAGGCGATCAGGAGTGTGGCCAGCCCCAACCACAGCTTGCGGGTGTTGCTCATGAGGGTCTCCAGTTTTGTCGTAGCCACTTTCTACGGTCGGGTGAAAGTCCGCCATGACCTAGGTCAAGGGCACCAGGACCCTCAGCAAAAGGCTCGGAAACGACGCCGCATTGTGACATTGGGGCGGGCCAACTCTAGCTGCGCGGCATACCGCTAGCAAGCTGATAGCAGGCTGATCGAGGCGCTCGCGACTCCCGCGACCGACTTCGCGAAACAGCTGCGCGCCCGGCGCGAACGAACCGACATGCTTGACCACCACGTGCAGATCGGGCGCTTGGACTTGGTCGAGCCCTTTAGCCATGCACGCGCTCGATAATGCGCAGATGCTGCAGAAGGTCAGAGCATCGCCATTATCGGAGATACAGGACGACAGAGACGGCTCCCGAGCCGACGTCAGGCCACACCGGTCCAGCGCAGCTGCGGCGACATCAGATCACGCGCGAATAGCGTGGGGGCTCGCTTGCAGCGGCAGGGCGGTGGAGGAAAGCATCGAAGCACATGGCGATGATGCGCAACACCAGTCGACCTCGGGAGGTGGCCTGGATGGCCTTTGGGGACACCTCGACCAGTCCATCGGCTTGCAAAGGAGCCAAGCGCGCGAGATCGGCCTCGAAATAGTGAGAAAAGTGGATCTTGTGCCGCGTTTCGGTTTGCGCGACATCGACCTCGCCGTGGCACATCAGCTGCTGGATGACGTCTTCGCGCAGAAGATCGTCTGTGCTGAGCGTCAGTCCTCGCCAGACTGGCAGATGGCCCGCGTCGACGGCGGCGTCCCAGCCCACGATGTCGCGATAGTTTTGCCAGTAGCTGTCGCCGACGCGACTGATCCCGCTCACGCCCATACCGACCAGATCGGTATGCGCGTGCGTGGTGTAGCCCATGAAGTTGCGGTGCAGGGTGCCCTGCGCTTGCGCTCGAGCCAGCTCATCTTCGGGGCGCGCGAAGTGATCCATGCCGATGTAGAGATAGCCAGCCGCGCCCAGCTTCGCGGTAGCAAGCTGCAGCAAAGCGAGCTTGTCCTCGGACGTGGGAAGATCGGCCGTTTCGATCTGACGCTGCGCGCGGAACAACTCGGGCAAGTGCGCGTACCCGTAGATCGCCAAGCGCTCCGGCGCGACCGCGATTACGGTATCGAGCGTCTTGCCAAAGCCCTTGAGCGTCTGCTTGGGCAGGCCGTAGATCAGATCGACATTCACTGATCGCATGCCCTGGTCGCGGCAGGCGTCGATGATCGTCAGCGTCTGCTCGATACTCTGGATGCGGTTGACGGCCTGCTGTACGGCGGGGTCGAAATCCTGCACGCCGAGGCTCGCGCGATTGAATCCGAGCTCCGCGAGGTCGGCGATCTCCTCCGGCGTCACGAAGCGCGGGTCGAGTTCGATCGAAAAGTCCCGGACGCGACGCGATGCGAAATGAAACTGGCGGCCTAGGCTATCCATCAACGTGCCGAGCTGGGCAGGTGTCAGGAAATTCGGTGTACCTCCACCCAGGTGAAGTTGCACCACCTCGCGGCCGCGATCGAGCAGGGGCGCGGTGAGGTCGATCTCGCGCAGCAGGCGCGACAGGTACGCTTCGCCCTTGCCCTTATCGCGCGTGATAATGCGATTACAGCCGCAGTAGAAGCAGGGGCTCGCGCAGTAGGGAATATGTAGATACAGCGAGAGATCCCGCGGAATGGGATCCTCATTGCTGCGCCCGATCTGCGCTCGCATCTCCGCGGCCTTGAAGGAACTGCCGAACTGGGGCGCCGTCGGATACGACGTATAGCGCGGGCCGGGCCGATCGTAGCGGCGGAGGAGATCGGGGTCGAAGGGAATGGTCATGGGACATCACCTTGCCATCACAAATCCCGGCTCACATTGACGCGGATCAAGCCATTGATTCAAACCTCGCCTTGATTTACGTCAAGGCATCGCAGTCGTTACTACCGTCTACTTTTGATAATCATAACGGGAGAAAGCCAATGCGCATTTTACTTTTGGCGGGATTGCTGTTGACCGGAACCGTTCACGCGGAGAACTGCGTCATCGACCTCAAGGGCGACGACGCGATGAAGTTCGACAAAGCTGAGGTGACGGTCTCGGCCTCGTGCAAGACCATCACCATCAACCTGACACACATTGGCAAGCTGCCGGCCGCCTCCATGGGCCACAACGTGGTAATTGCGGCCACCGGCGACGTGCAAGCGATAGGCACAGCTGGGACAACGGCGGGTGCCGCCGCAAACTATGTGCCGGCCGGCGACGCGCGCGTGCTGGGGCATACCTCGGTGGTCGGCGGCGGTGCTTCGACCGCGGCCACATTCCCCGGTTCGGCGTTAAAGGTCGGCGGAGACTATTCGTTCTTCTGCTCGTTCCCGGGCCACTGGGCGATCATGAAGGGCAAGCTCATCGTAAAGTAAGGCAATCTCTTCGCGCGCTTGGTTCTGCACCAAGCGCCGCGGCCTGGCAGCGGGGCGTTCCACTGGCGACTGACATATTGGCGCGGTCCTCACGCAAGCCCGCTTCGGGCGCAATGCTGCCATCGTGGTTCGAGGAGCATGTGAGTCCAACGTTCCGGAGCATGTGAGTCCACTCGCCATCGCCGCTGTTCTGATCCATGGTCCCCGTGCGGACGCTCGGTTGGCGCTTGGTCACCTAGTGGTTTTGCCGCGAGGTTCCCATGGCTCAAGCGAGGCTTCCGTGCGACAGATTCGTGAGTTGTTGCGGTTACATCTTGAGGAAGGGCTCAGCCAGCGCGCGCGTTGGGCGTTGTACGTTCGACAGTGGTGCGCGTGCTCCAGCGTTTCGCGGCCTCTAGCCGACCTGGCCGCCAGATCCGGCGCTCACTGACGCGGAACTGGAGCGGCAGACCTACCTGCGCGCGCCAGAACCCGTGGCCGCCGCTTTCATCCTGGTCGGTGCTGCGCAGGGACCGGCGGTCGTTCGCCCCCATTGGCGTCCTGACGCATTCGGGTGCGTCCGCGGCGAAGATTTCTGCGGCGCTGAACACTGAACCCAAGCCTGTGCGTCACAAGCTCGCGTTCGACGAAGCCGAGGCGATGCTGACGGCGCGATTCGCGGCGTTTCTGCTGGAGCCGAAGTCAGAGGCCACGCGCAAAGAAGACATCGCGCTTGGACTTGAACTCCTCGCAACTTCGAAGTAAGCGATCCAAAACCTACATCTACTCAACCGGCCGTCGCTAGCCCGATGCTTGAATCGTGCAAGGCACTGGGAGAGAGAGGTGATGGAGCAGGAACTGACGCAAGCGCAGCGGGTGTGGCATGAGCACTTGCAGCGGA
>JAEUPP010000071.1 GCA_016790075.1 Rhodanobacteraceae bacterium
CCAGCGCAGCGAAAGCGGCGCACTCAACACCGCCGACACGCGGCTGAGCTTCAGCCCCTTCGGCAGCGCCAGAAACAGCAACTTCCTGCCCCGCAGCCAAAGTGGAGAAATGCCAGGAAGAATCAACCTGACCCCAGCCACCCGCCAGGGCTTCACCGGCCACGAGCACCTGGACAGCCTAGGCCTGATCCACATGAACGGACGCGTCTACGACCATCAAGCCGGGCGGTTCCTGAGCGTGGATCCAATGATCCAGTTCCCGGCCAACAGCCAGAGCCTGAATCCGTACAGCTACATCCTGAACAATCCGATGGCGGGAACCGATCCGACGGGGTACGCCGCCCGTCGCCGCCGGCCGTCTGGGGACAATGGCCCCTGCATGGGCGACGTGCAGTGTGAGCGGGATCAGACTTTTGCTGGGCCGGTGAATGACTTCCGGAAGTCGTTCTCGCTGGGTGGGGCGCCGAGTGGAACCTGGAACAGCTGGGAGGCCAAACAGCAGATACGCAAGGCGCAGAACAATGCAAGGGCGACGGTGGAGATTGGAAGCTTGATCGCGCAAGTTTATGACTCGACAGATACAACGGGAGCTGAGACGTTTGCGCTGGGAACTGCTCCAGGGGAAGGAATGGTGGCGGAAAAACTTGAGACTATTGAACCAACCCCTGAACCTGATGACTTGTCTTCAGCTCTATCGATGCCAAACAAAAAATGGGAAAACAATGGAGCTATCCGATTATTCGACGACGGTATTTTTCGTAAGCGGATCGCGCTGTGGGTCGCCGTAGTCGGGCTTGCCAACGTCCCGCAAAGCGTTGTGGATGGTGTGACATCAGCTGTGCGTGCTTGGAGCGGAAGTTATCAGCATGAGCAGAGTTCCTTCGAGCTAGATTTCTTTGCAGGACCTGGTCCGGCTCCGGGCACATTGCAGCTTCGCAACTGGGACCATCGCGACGAGGATCTCCGTGGAAGGAAAAGACCATCTGGCGCTTCTGCCGCTCTGGGGATAGGCAGGATGTATGTTTTTCCTGAGGTGATGGGGCGCGGCACTTATGTTCACGAAGTGGGTCACAATCTTGGGCTTGGCCATTCGGGAAACATGGGGCACGGCGCCACAAGTTATAGTCGCTACGCTTCTCCCAAGGGGTGGGAGGTCGACAAGCTGTATCGCCTTTATCAGGAGAACGAGTGATGTTGCGGTATGTGTTGATGCTGGCAGCGTTTTCGGTGTCTACATTAGGTGCAGACTCGCTTGGAGACGCTGCGGCTGTGTCAGAGTCTAAAAGCGGCGGCGCGACCGAGACCTATTCCGTCGATGGAATACTGTCATACAAAAAAGAAACCTGTATCGGGTACGTTACACATTCACGGCCATCCGGCCCTCGCCGTTCCCGGGCGATCCTCGTAGAGTCTTCAGGAAGCGGATTGGAAAAGTGCAATTCGGCGGTGCGCGAGAGTTCACCGATCTTCCTAATGGAAGGTGTGGAAACCGAGAAAGCCGTTGTAGCGTACTTAATGATCAAAAAATGCCTTGCTAATGCTACTGGATGTGCTGAAGTCTCTAGCAGAGATCTGGTGACTTTAAACAGTGTCATTTCAGGAAAAAGAATCACGGCTTTCGACAGTGGAGATGATGGCTCGCAGTCTCTGATGTTGCATGCTTGCCCGGAGGGGCGAGTGCCATGGGTTTCTAAGTGCTCGTCCGCCCTATTCAAGTTAAAAGATGGCGCAGTAAGTGACTTGGAAGTCGTGAAGTTCCTGGACTGAAGTTGCCCTGTGAAGTGTCCGCACAATCGACGCCCACTGTCCGCAGCGTGGAAATGGTATTTCCTCGCGCTGTCCCGTCCAGACGAGCGGCACTCCTGTCCACAGCCCGGAATTGGCGTTTTCCAGCGCCAATTCCGCCTAAACCGGTCTGACTAGGCCCGGCACGTTGAGGCACTACCCTCAAAAAGCGCTCGCAAGAGCGTTTTGTTGTTCTCCGCTCGCGCAAACTCCGGCTCAGCCAACACCCGCCTGTGGACAGCTTGGTGTTCGTGCACTGCGGACAACTGGCCTGCGGACGATTCCGGAGGACGGATTCTCGGTCATGGCCGTCGCCAACGGCGACAGTGGCGCTGGTCAGATTGCGCTGCGCGCGCGCAGGGAAATGCCAGGCGCCGAATGGCCTGGCAATGGCTCAAGCACGCCGCCGCCTTCGAGCTGGCAACAGCAGTAAAAAATGTCTGCCTGCAATGCTGTCCGGCACATGCACGTTCGGCGAGTGTACCGGCGTGCTTTACATTTTGAAAAACCACTGAGAAATTTCAGCGTTGCTCGCGCACGACTTCGCTTGCAGGGAGAGCAGCTCACGTACCAGCTGCGCTTCAATTCGACCATGCTTGCTGAGCTGTTTCTCCGGCACAATGGCGGCATCCGGACTGCGAAGATCGATTGCACGTTCGTCGAGGAACTTGAGGCTGAGCTGAATCCGGACGCCGTCGCGGTGGACGCCGCGGTGGATTTCTGTCTGCCGAAACAGTGCCAGATCGCCGGCAGCCGGCGCATCGTAGCGAGCTACGTGCAAGGCTTTCCATTCCAGAAGCAGCGACTTCCGGAGTGCTCTTCGCAACAGCAGCAGGTCGGTGCCGTCGCTCGCCCCAAGGCGATCGAAAATATGACTGGCTGACCCTCTTACGAATACCTCCAGCGGCGATGCAGGATCTCCGAGGTGCTCATAGATCCAGGCATTGTCGCAGTCCGTAATTACTTCCAGCCCGCTGGACCGCGAGCTGTTGTAGAGCGGGATCCATGCGTTGAAACAGTCTCCTGAGACCAGCGCACAACTGCCGTCGGTGTGCCAGCCTTCACTCGCGTTCCCGTTCGCGGTTTCGATCGTTGTGTCGCAAACCAGCAGGAGAAAAGCGCCGAAGTAGCGCAGTCGCCGGCCGAGGCGTACTTCGAGTCTGTCGCGCACCGCTTCCAGTGTTGCACTGCGCGACAGGTCGAGTTCGTTGTGGGTCGGGGAGTACGCCATCAGAGCGTCGGTACATAGCGCGCCGATCTCGTGCGTGGTGAGGAATCTACTGAAATAGTACATAGTTCATAAGCCATTCGGATGAAGCGGCCGGCTAGCCCAATGCTGGAAACCTATTGAACACTGAGTTCACGGTTCCGGTTCGCGCCGGAAAAATCGGTTGCGGGTCCGTTCCCCCACTCAGGCTCGGTCCGGCTGCGATCAACCGCTCCAAAGCACGTGGTATCAGCCACTATGCAGCCGTTTTCCATTCGTAGGACGCGATCTGCAGTGGCTATGGTTTCTGGGCGGTGGGCGACGATGACGCGGGTGAGCCGCATCTCACGCACTGCATGATTGACCAGCTGTTCGTTGCGGGTGTCGAGATGGCTCGTCGCTTCGTCGAGAAACAACACCATGGGTTTCCGGTATAGCGCACGTGCGAGCAGTACACGCTGCTTCTGGCCGCCGGACAGCGCGCTTCCCATATCACCGATCAGGCTGTGATAGCCCATGGGCATTGCTGCAATTTCCTCGCTCACTGCCGCCAGCCGCGCCGAGCCTTCAATTCGCGAATGATCCGGGTCTGGATCGAACAGGCTTATGTTTTCGGCAATGCTGCCGGCAAAGAGTTGGTCGTCCTGCATCACTGCGCCGACGACTCTGCGTGCTGCGCGATGTGTCGGAGCATTCACATCGTGACCGCCGATCACGATTGTTCCTTCCTCGGGTTTCAGCAGGCCGAGCATAAGCTTGACAAGTGTGGTCTTGCCGCAGCCGGACGGCCCAGTGATGGCCACGGACTCGCCGGGTTCGATGATCAGACTGCAATCACGAACCACCCATGGCTCGCCCGGCGCATAGCGAAATGAGACATTCGAAAGGACGATCCTTGCGTCGGCGGGCGGCGGCGGTTCGAATGCATCCTCGGTATATTCGCGAGGGGTCAGTATCACGTCCGACAACCGTTCGGCATGCAGGCGCAGCATACGGAACTCGATACACTTGTCGATAAGCGATGCGATCCTGGCAGTGAACAATTCCTTGTAGGCCAGATAGGCGATCAGCATCCCGACCGAGAACACGTTGCTGAGCGCAAGGGTCGCGCCGACCCAGATTACCGAGATCCGCTCGGCTCCGAACACGAGCTGGCTTGCGTTCGAAAAGCCGAGTGACATCTTCCCGAGCCGGATCTCCTCGTTGGCCACCTTGACCAGCAGGTTCTCATGCGCGGCGCGGCGCAATGGCTCGTGCGAGCCGATTTTCACGCTCTGCATGCCGCGGATTGTTTCCAGCAGGTGGCTTTGCTGCTTGGCAACCGCTGCGAGCTGAAGTTCCGTCTGTTCCCGCATGCGTGGAAAACCGACCAGACGAATGACCAGATAAGTGCCAGCAGCCAGCAGAGTGATCATCGCGAGTTTCACGCTGTAGAACATCATGATCGCAATTGTCGTCGTTGCCATCAGGCCATCAATGGCGGCTTCGACAAAACTCGTCGTCAGCGTCCTCTGGATCACGTTCACCGATCCGATCCGGGAAGTGATGTCACCGAGCTGCCGCTTCTCGAAGTAGTCCAGAGGCAAGCGCAGCAGATGAGAGACGATGTTGCTCATCCACTGAACGCCGAACCGGGAGGACAGCAGGAGGATCGACCAGCCACGCAGTACGGAGACACCGGTCTGCAGCACCAGCAGCAGGGTGAAGCCGATGCCGAGTACCACCAGAAGATCTCGATCCGCGGAGACCAGAACCTGATCCACGACCAGTTGCAGATAGAAAGGCGAAAGCGCGACAAACAACTGCAGGGTCAGCGAGACGAGAAAAATCTGGGCCAGTGCACGCTTGAGTCCACGCACAGAGCCCGTCAACTGACTCAGGCTGACCGATGGTCGCGGTGCTCTTGGCTTGAACCCCGCAGACGGTGCCAGCTCAAGTGCAACGCCACTGAAGTGGCGCGAAATGGCTGCGGTCGGGAAGCTGCGCTCGCCGTGGGCTGGATCGAAGATGGTTGCTCTTCGCGTGTTGATCTTCGTGAGAACCACGAAGTGATTGAGGTTCCAGTGCAGAATGCAGGGCAATTGCAGTCCCGCAAGATGTTCGGGTTCGAGCCGTAGCGCGCGTGCGCGCAGACCGATCCGGTCGGCGATCCGGATGAGGTCGTTCAGCCGCGCACCACGCAGTGAAGTGGGAAAACGCAGCCGCATCTCGGCCAAACTGATGTGCATGCCGTGCGAGGCCGCGACCGCTGCGATGCATGCCAACCCGCACTCCGAGTATTCCGCTTGCAGGCTTGCATTCATCTCGTGAATTCCATGGGGGACGTCGAACTTCTATTTGTGTTGTAAGCAGAAAGCGGGAAAACACTGTTTACGGCGGATGTGGACAAGCGCAGGTGCTGCCATAGTTCATTCGATCTGAAGCCATAACGCGCGCGCTCGGCGGTTCATGGCGGGAGGGGAAAGCGGTCGGCCTGCTTGTGGAAACGGCGAAAGCACACCGTGTGACTAGTGGTATGGGGCGGGCGCTGAATTTGCAGCGTGCTGCTTGGCGAAGCGCATCGACCAGAAGAATGAGTAGGTCCGCGGTGAAGTGAGATGCCGGCCAGGCGTGCTGAAGCCGATCCGAATGCTCCCTGTTGCGGGGATGACGCGGGCATTCGCTGCCACGGAGGCGTACGGACTACCCGAGTGGACTGGACAGCCGCCAGCAACAGCCTGCCGGCACGGCAGCGTTGCGCGGCCCCATGCTCCGCCCCGATTGTCAGGCGGGTGGGCCGCAACAGTGACCCGTGGGTTGGATGCCGGTAGCAATGTGGGGTGCGGCCGTCGAGATGACGTGCCCTGTTCATCTGCGCATGCATCCGTCGCTAATAGCCTTGTCGGCCAAATGCTGGCGCAGGAAGCCACAGTTGGCACAGACCATGACGACGGTGGCGATCGCGAGACGCCCCGCCGCTCGCTGTAGCGAGAATTCCATGATGCGCTGATCCTGCAGGTTGTCCGGGTTTTCGATCAGCAGATTCCAGGATTCGCAGGCACAGAACGGGCACGCCAGCTTCGCGCCGCGGGATTCCAGGTGGTCGAGGAACGCATGTTTCTCAAGTCTCATCGTGCTTGGTCTTCAGGATGATTCAGCGGGATCGACCCGGGGCGTCGGCCCCGGGTCGAAGATTCACATCACTGCAGTGCCGTATCGCCGCACTGATCCAAATCACAGCTGGAGTTGTCGGAAGCTGAGCAGGTGGACCGCGTGCAGCCTGCACCGGACACCAGATCAATTTCCTCGGCCGTCAGTTCGCGTGCCAGCGAGCGCGCAAGAATGCGGGTTTCTTCGTTCTTTTTGATTTCCATGGCTTTGATTACCTCGTTGATGATGGAGGCGTGAGGTGCCTCCTTGCCACCCGCCGGGCCGGCCCGGCGAATCCGGTGCGCCTCGTCCAGGCTGGTCATTCGGCCAGTTCGAACGGGCTTGAGACTTTTGACTCCTTCATGTGCCGGCTGTAGCGCTCGTGAAAGCGCAGCGCGACATTGGTTCTTTCGAAATCCGCGAAGCGCAGGCCCGTGTCACGCAGGTAGCGGAACTCAGGATCACCGCTCGCGAGGAACTGGCAGAACGCATCGAGCACCGTAAGGTCGGGCACGAGTTCTTCCAGGAACAGGAACTGCCCGGATTCGTTTGCCTCGATGAAGATGTAGCCTCCATCTGGGGCCTGCGCTATGTCGAACGCTGCGTACACCAGGCCTGTTGCGTTCATGTAGGCGCGGCAGAGTCCTGCCAGTTGCGCGTCGACTGTGAATGCGTGCCGATCTACATTCTCATAGCGGATGTCAACAAAACCCTCGCGCTTCACTGGCGCTTCGCGGACCTGGTTCATAGCGAAGAACGTGCGGCCGAAGGCGATCAGGCGAATTTCACTGCGGATCGGAAGAAGCTCCTGGTAAATCATGGGCGACGCAGCAAGCGCTGCATCGTCTTCCAGGTGTTTTGGTTCCAGCGCTGTTGTTGCGGTGATCAGAAGCTCTCCCTCGCGTGTGCGCCAGGCAAAGGGGATGTGTTGCTTGGCCACGACGGCGCCGTGATGCTCGGCAAAGAATGCTCGGATTTGAATCGGGTCGTTCGAAACCAGGGTGCTTGGCACGCGGAAGCCGAGATCGCGCGCGATCGACAGCTGCTGCAGTTTTGGGTTTGCTGCCCTGGCTTGGCAGAATCGATTGACGATCAAAGCATCGGGATTCGCTGACGACAGCATCTGACCCAGGCTGTTGAGGACGTAGGCCGATTCATTTTTTGCCACGACCCTGTCGCTATGGTTGAGGGAGTCGGCAACTTGCGGAACCTGGCCGCGACGGTTCCAGATCGTGCGATAGCGGCCGGGTGCCAGCGAAATGTCACTGTCCGAGCACTCGAAACGAGTTTTTTCATCGGCGACCCAGGCGCTCAGCCGCTGACTGCGTGGGAACTCGCTGCGGTCCCACCATGTGCAGGCGACGCCCATCTGCTCCAGGCCCCAACGCACAGCAACGCCGTGGTAGTCGAGGTCTTCGGAAAGGATCAGGACGTCATCGCAGTTGTTCGGGATGTTTTGGCTCATGGATGTACCAGCGACGGGTTGTAGGAAATGGGCAGGTGGCTTCAGGTCGCATCGCAAGACAAGGGCTTGCCCACGGCGCAACGGTTGGTCGACGCGATCTTGCGGACGGAGTAGAGAGGCTCGAACAGCCACTCGAACAGACTGCGCTGTTCACCAAGGATGTCCGCTTCGAGCAGCATTCCGGGACGAAGCGGTTCTTCGCGTCCGTAAGCGGTCACGGTCTGTTGGTCGAGGCGAACGACAACCCGATAGCGCGGTTCGATGTCATCGCCGCGCCCGGCCAGTGCGCCCAGATCGTCTGCGGTGAGCGCACTGCGGCTTATCCGCGCTATATGTCCACGATGCTGGCCGAACTTCTGGTAGGGATAGCTTTGGTAGCGCAGCAGGACTGGGTCGCCGACCTCGATGAACCCGATAGCCCGGCTCGGTACCAGGAGCTGTGCCTCGAGGTCGCTGTCCTTGGGTATCAGAGTGAAGAGTGCCTGCCCGGCGCGCACGGACTGGCCAGTCTTGACCAATTGGTTGGCGATCAACCCGTCAATTGGGGCGGTTACCGTCAGTCCGCTACGGGCGCGCGCCTCGAGGCGTTCTTGTTCCAGTACTGCAAGATCGCGCTCGTAGTCGGCGTTGGATGCCATGCGTTCGCCGGTGAGTGTGCCAAGGGACTGCTGCAATTCCGCAATCATTCGTTCGGTTGATGCGGCCTGTCTGAGCAGTGCCTGCACTTCGCTCTGGCGATCAAGCATGGTGCTCTCTTGCTGTTGCACTTGCAGTGCGCTGACAAATTTCCCGCCCTCGAGATGCCGCAGTCGCTCCAGGATCTCCGCGGCGAGCTGCGCCTGCTGGCGGCGGATCGTGACTTCTGCCTCGATCCGCTGCAGTTCGCTGCGCGCACTGTCGATTCGGGCCGACAGCCCCTTCGCTTGCGCGTCGATGATCGCTTTGCTCGCGAGGCGAGTGACGTTTGCGCTGCCCGCTCTGCGCGCTATTTGCTTCTGCTGTGCGGAATTTGTTTCCTCGGCGTCATCGGTGATCCTTGGAACAATCACCGTAGCCAGCAGGTCGCCAGCTCGAATTTCCGCTTCTTCGATAGAGTGAATACGCTCCACCACCCCGGTTTCGGGGGAGATCACAGTGGCCAGACCCGCTGACGGAACGATTTCCCCGGCCACGCGCGTGCGCTTGGTATAGGTGCCATAAGCCAAGAGCAGAAGTATCGCGATGGCGGTAATCGTGGCAGCTGCTGCGAAGCCCTTTAGCTGCATCGGCTGGGCAAGTGATATTTCACCTAGCCAGTCGCCTCGCTGCGCGTCCAGCGCTTCTTTTCTAAACAAGGCCGAAATCAACTCGTTTCACCATTGAGAAAGTGAT
>JAEUPP010000078.1 GCA_016790075.1 Rhodanobacteraceae bacterium
AGGCCACGCGGCACCGGTGCAGCCCCCGCCGCCGGGGTATGCGCACTACATCGCGCTGGAGCAAGAAGCCACGCATTCGAAGGAACAACGCGACTACTGGTCGCGGCATCTGCAAGGCGCATCGCTGCCCTGGTGGGCGGCGCATCCGAAACGCGCGGCGGCGAATTTCTATTGCGAGATCCCCGCACACACGAGCGCCGCGGTAGTGTCCCTGGCCGCCGCGCTCAATGTGCAGGAAAAGAGCATCTGGTGTGCGATCTATCTCACGCTCAGCAGTTTGCTCGATGGTCACGACCAGGTTACCGGTTCGATCGTGATCCATGGACGTCCCGAGATCGCCGATGCCGAGAAGACCATCGGCTTGTTCCTGAACTCGCTGCCGATTTGCGCCGACTTGCACGGCAGCACATGGGCGCAACTGATCGGGCGCGTCAACGACATCCTGAAGGATCACCAGGCCTATCGCCACTACCCGCTGGCGCGTATCCAGGCGGAGTCGCAGCTAGACTTCTCCGCCTCGCTGTTCAACTACGTCAATTTCCATGTGATCAGCGACGGCGCGCAGGCGTCGAGTGTCGTCGGTGCGGGTGCCTTCGGTTACGACGAGACGAACTACACGTTTGCTGTGGACGTGCAGAAGGACGACGTAGCTGGAACGCATCTGTTTCGCGTCACGGTCGATCCGACCGTTTTCGATGCGGAGTTCCAGCTGCGCATTCGCACCTACGTGGCGAATATTCTTGCTGCCATGGTCGAGACCCGTGCTGCACGGATCGACAAGCTTCGCCTGCTGGGCGAGCGCGAGCGTGCCGGCTTGCTGGCCTTCGCTACCGGCAGCGGACTACCGCTGTCGGCGCGTGTGCCCCCCAGTGACATTGAGGCAGAGCGCGATGCGTGTATTCATCGTTTGATTGAAGCGCGCGTGGCGGTGCAGCCGCATGCGATCGCCGTGATCGACGCCACGCAACAACTAACGTATGCCGAACTCGATCGGTGCGCGAACCGTGTCGCGCGTGCACTACGGGCCGCTGGCATTGGTCTCGATCAGCCGGTCGCGATTTGTGTCGAGCGCAGTGTCGACTTGATCGTCGGCCTGCTCGGCATCCTGAAGGCGGGCGCATGCTATTTGCCGCTCGATCCAGCGAATTCGCACGAGCGCTTGCACTATGTGTTGGACGATGCGTCGCCGCGCGCGCTGCTGACGCAGCAACGCTGGCTTGAGGCGCTGCCGCAGGTTGCCGTGCCGGTGCTGGCGCTGGATCGCGATGCGGAGCGGCTGCAGGAATTCAGCACCGAAACGCTCGACGCCGCGGAATGCGGCGATCACGCCGACGCGCTCGCATACGTGATCTACACCTCCGGTTCGAGCGGAAGACCGAAGGGTGTGGCTGTCTCGCATCGCAACGCGGTCAACCACAGCCGTTTCGCGCGCCGCGCGTTTGCGCTGTCGCCGGAGGATGCGGTGCTGCAGTTCGCGACGGTGTGTTTCGACGCATCGGTCGAAGAGATCTTTCCGATCCTGATGGCCGGTGGACGGCTGGTCATGCGTTCCGAGCAGGTACCGACACCGGCAGAACTTGACGCGCTGCTGTGCCGCGAGCGGATCACGGTGCTCGACCTGCCGACCGCGTACTGGCATGTGTGGATTGCTGAGCAGACGGCGGCGACGCTGGCGCAAAGCCCGCTGCGCCTGCTCATCGTCGGCGGCGAAAAGGCGGCGGCGGAATCGCTGCGCCACTGGAGCGCGATTGCGGGCACGCAGCATGTGTGGCTCAACACCTATGGTCCTACCGAAGCAACGGTGACCAGCACGGTATACCGTAGCAGTGCGGGCGACGCAGTCAGTGCTGAGCAGGATCTGCGCGAAATTCCGATCGGTGCGCCGATCCCGCAGACGCGGCTCTATCTCTGCGATCCGAACGATGCCCTTGTGCCCGTCGGCGTACCGGGCGAGCTGTGCATCGGCGGCATCGGCATCGCGCGCGGCTATGTCGAGCGCGCGGGTTTGACTGCAGAGCGTTTTGTACCGGACATGTATGGTCCCGCGGGTAGCCGCGTGTATCGCACCGGCGACATCGGCCGTTGGCGCAGCGACGGTCAGATCGAATTTCTCGGCCGTAACGACGATCAAGTCAAGATCCGCGGATTCCGCGTCGAACTCGGCGAAATCGAAACGCTGCTCGCGCGCCACGCCGGCGTGAAAGAAGCCCTGGTCCTGCTGCGCAGCGACGCCGGACGTGCACCGCGCCTGGTCGCATACCTCACGCGCACGCCAGATTCGGACGCAACGATTGAAAATCTGCGCACGCACCTCAAGCAGCACTTGCCGGGTTATATGCTGCCGTCGGCCATTGTGCCGCTCGAACGTCTGCCGCTGACCGCAAACGGCAAGGTTGATCGCGCCGCACTGCCCGCGCCGGAGGCCGATCTGCCGAAAGGATTCGACGCGCCGCAAGGCGAGATAGAAGGCGTGCTCGCGCGCCTGTGGCAAGACATCCTGCAGCGCGAACATGTCGGCCGCGAGGATAACTTCTTCGAACTCGGCGGCCACTCGCTCGCCGCGATGCAACTGGTCGCGCGCGTGCGCCAGAGTTTGGGCCGGGAACTTGCGCTGCGCCACTTGTTCGCGCATCCGACGCTAGGGGCGCTCGCGCGGCAACTCGGTGAAAGTTCGGCGAGCGCCGAATATCCGATCGTGACGGTCGACCGCGCACAAGTGCTGCCGTTGTCGCTGGCGCAGCAGCGTCTGTGGATCGAAAGCCAGTTCGACGGTGCCAGCGCCGCCTATCACATGAACACGCGGCTGGAATTGCGCGGCGTACTCGACGCGCCGGCTTTGCGCCGGGCCCTCGATACGATCGTGGCGCGGCACGAGTCATTGCGCACGCGTTTCGTTGCGCGCGACGGCGTAGCGCAGCAATGTATCGATGCGCCGATGGGGTTCGCGCTGCACGAAATCGATCTCGCGGCCGAGGCGCCGGCGGAGCAGGGCGAACGTGTCGCGCAACTGTGCGCGCAGGAAAGTGAGCGGCCGTTCGATCTCACGACGGGACCGCTCGCGCGTGGCCTGCTGCTGCGACTCGCCGACGATCGCCACGAGTTGCTGTTGAGCCTGCACCATATCGTGTCGGACGGCTGGTCGATGGGCGTGATGCTGCGCGAGCTTGGCGCGCTATACGGCGCGTACTGCGCCGGCGCGCCGGATCCGCTACTGCCGTTGCCGATCCAATACGCCGATTTCGCTGCGTGGCAGCGGCAGTGGCTGAGCGGCGACACGCTGCAGCGCCATGTGACGTACTGGAAGGAGGCACTCGGCGGAGCGCCGGCGCTGCTCGAACTGCCGATCGATCGTCCGCGCCCGGCCGTGCGCAGCTACCGGGGCGACACCGTTTCGTTCGCGCTCAGTGCGGAGCTCAGCGCGCAACTGCGCGCCTTCGCGCGCCGCACCGATAACACTGTATTCATGGCGCTGCACGCAGCCTTTGCGCTGCTGTTGGCGCGCTTGAGCGGCCAGCCGGACGTTGTCGTCGCCGTTCCGGTGGCGAACCGCCAGCGTAGCGAAGTCGAGGACTTGATCGGCTTTTTCGTCAACACGCTGGCGCTGCGTCTGCGCTTGCGCGAGGACATGACGGTCGCGGAGCTGCTCAGCGAAGTCAAAGCCGTCACGCTGGCCGCGTACGAGCATCAGGCGCTGCCGTTCGAGCATGTGGTCGAGGCACTGCGTCCTGCACGCAGCTTGAGTCACAACCCGTTGTGCCAAGTGCTGCTGGCAATGCAGAACACGCCAGAGTCCGAAATCGGCTTGCCGGGTTTGACGGCGACGCTCAAAGGCGGCGCAACGGCCACGGCCCAGTTTGATTTGACGCTGTCGCTGTTCGACAGCGGCGAGCACGTCGTCGGCGGCGTCAACTACGCGACGGACCTGTTCGACCGAGCGACCATCGAGCGCTGGGTCAGTCAATTCCATACCGTGGTTGCGCAGATGGTTGAGGACGCCGCGCGTCCGCTGCAAACGCTCGACCTGATGACCGCGCGCGAGCGCGAACGTGTGCTGGTCGAGTTCAATGCAACGGCGCTGCCATGTGGCGATGTTGCTCTAGTGCACGGGTTGATCGAGCAGCACGTCGTGCGCTCACCGGATCTGACGGCGGTCGTTTTCCAGGAGGAACGCCTGAGCTACGCCGAACTGGATCGCGCGGCCAATCGCGTCGCGCATCGGCTGCGTGCCCGCGGTGCCGGCCCCGATCGCCTGGTGGCGCTGTACCTTGAACCCGGTGTTTCGCTGGTGGTCGGCATGCTCGGCATCATCAAGGCTGGCGCAGCCTATCTGCCGCTTGATCCGAGCTATCCGGCGGATCGGTTGGCCTACATGGTTGGGGATGCGCAGCCCTCGCTAGTGGTGACCGAACAGCGCTGGATGTCGGTGGTGCCGGCGGGATCAACGCCGTTGCTGTGCTTGGATGCCGACGATGCCACAACGAGCGATGCGCCGTGCGACACGAGCGAGCTCCATCGCGGCAATCTGGTCTACGTGATCTACACCTCCGGTTCGACCGGCCGGCCGAAAGGCGTGATGGTCGAGCACGCGAATCTTGTGTCGTTCTGTCTCGCACGTCGCGCGGCTTATGGTACGCCGCGGCAGTTCCTGATGATTTCGCCGATCGCGTTCGATGCCTCGGTGTCGGGCATTTTTGGCACCTTGGCCAACGGCGGCACGTTGCATTTGGCGGCGCCGGACGTAGTCGTCGACCCGGTGCGCCTGCTCGATGTGCTGGATCAATCGCAAATCACCGACATGATCTGCGTGCCGTCGCTATACCAGAACCTGCTGCCGCTGGTGGCGCAACGCGCAGCGCCGCGTGCGCTGCAGCGCGTGGTCGTCGCTGGCGAAGCCTGTGCGCCGGCGCTGGTCGAGGCGTGGCGCGCGACGCGCTTCCCGGTTGAACTCATCAACGAATACGGCCCGACCGAAACGACGGTGTGGGCGACCGCGCATGTATGTACACCGGACGGCCCGAACGACGCGGTACCGATCGGACGTCCGATCGCGAATACGCAGGTGTATATCCTTGATGGGCACGGACGTGCGGTGCCGATCGGCGTCACCGGCGAGATCTATATCGGTGGCGCCGGCGTGGCACGCGGCTATCACGCGCGCGCCGCGTTGACCGCGGCACGGTTCGTGGCCGATCCGTTCGGCGCGACGCCAGGCGCGCGCTTGTATCGTACCGGCGACGTTGGCCGCTGGCGCGACGATGGCACGATCGAATACCGCGGCCGCAACGACGATCAAGTCAAGATCCGCGGATATCGCATTGAACTCGGCGAAATCGAAACGCGCCTGGCGCAGCATGCGGCGGTGCGCAGCGCGGTGGTGACCGCGCGCGAAGACACGCCGGGCGACAAGCGCCTGGTCGCGTACGTGGTGCCGCAAGCCGAGGCAGCTACGCCGAGCGTCGACGATCTGCGCGCGCACCTCCGCGCCGAGCTGCCGGAATTCATGCTGCCAGCAGCGATCGTTGTGCTCGACGCGCTGCCGCTGTCGCCGAGCGGCAAGGTCGACCGGCGCGCCTTGCCCGCACCGGAAGGCTCGGCATTCGCGCAAGGTGT
This sequence comes from Rhodanobacteraceae bacterium, assembly GCA_016790075.1. GTDB lineage: Bacteria > Pseudomonadota > Gammaproteobacteria > Xanthomonadales > Rhodanobacteraceae > Tahibacter. The sequence goes on from JAEUPP010000078.1 coordinate 5,611, forward strand.
CTATGTGGCACCACAAAACGTGACCGAACAGCAGCTAGCTGAACTGTGGCAGCAGCTACTGGGTGTCGAACCGATCGGACGCGACGACAATTTCTTCGCACTAGGTGGACATTCGCTGTTGGCGGTGAAGCTGGTCGCGCGCATTCGCGATGGTTTTGGACGCGACGTCACGTTACGCGACGTGTTCGAGGCACCGACGCCGGCCTCGTTGGCGGAACGTGTGTTGCGTGCGGATTCCATCTCGGCGCAAGCCATCGCGCGCGTGTCGCGCGACGCCGCACTGCCGCTGTCGTTTGCGCAGGAACGTCTCTGGTTCATCGAGCAACTCGGTTCGACCGGCGGTGCCTATCACATGCCGCTGACCCTGCGACTGCGCGGTGTGCTCGATGTCGGCTCGCTCGAAGCAGCGATCGCCGGCCTGGTCGAGCGCCACGAGATCCTGCGCGCGGGCTTCACCCAGACGGATGCCGATGCCGTGCAGCGTATCCATGCTGCAACGGCTTTCGAGCTGCGCCATGAGGATCTGAGCGAGGTGGCGGAACCGCAACGTGCGACGCGCCTATCGGAGCGTGCGCGCACCGAGTTGGCGGCACCGTTCGATCTGGGGAGGGGACCGCTGCTGCGCGGCATGCTGGTCCGCCTCGCCGCGCAAGAGCATGTGCTGCTGTTGACCGTGCACCACATCGTGTCCGACGGCTGGTCGATGGGAATCCTGCTACGCGAAATGGCGGCGCTGTATGCCGCGCGACGCAGCGGGCAAACGGTCTCGCTGCCACCGCTGCCGGTGCAGTACGTCGACTATGCCGCGTGGCAGCGCAGTGCGGCGCATGGCGCGAGTTTGCAGCGACACGTCGCCTATTGGGCCGAACACCTGCACGGCGCACCGCCGCTGTTGCAGCTACCGACCGACCGTCCTCGGCCGCCGGTGCAGACGTATCGAGGCGGCTGCGTGCCGGTGGCGCTCGGCAGCCAGCAAAGCGAACAGCTACGCGCGCTGGCGCAGCGGCTCGACATGACGCCGTTCATGGTCCTTTACGCCGCCTACGCCGTGCTGCTGGCAAAACTGAGTGGGCAACAAGATGTCGTGATCGGCGTACCGGTCGCGAATCGCCAGCGTATTGAACTTGAAGGCGTGATCGGCTTCTTCGTCAATACGCTCGCCTTGCGCACGCACGTGGATGCGAGTGGCGATGCGCGCGCGCTGCTGGCGCAAGTCAAAGAAACCACGCTTGCTGGCCAGAGTCATCAGGACGCGCCGTTCGAACATGTGGTCGACGCCTTGCAGCCGACGCGCAGCCTGAGCTACAGCCCAGTGTTCCAGGTTATGTTCGCGTTGCAGAACGCCGGCAGCAACGGCATCGCGCTGGATGGTTTGTACATCCAAGTCGAAACGATCGGCGAAGGCGACACGGCGCAGTTTGATCTCGCGCTGTCGCTGCAGGACGCCGGCGGTGCCTTTGTCGGCGTGCTGAACTATGCCAGCGACTTGTTCGATGCGGCGACGGCGATGCGCTGGGCGCGTCACTATGCATGCGTGGTCGAACAACTGGTCGCGAACCTGGACGTACGGCTTGCGTCGCTCAGTCTGCTCGACGTGGCCGGACGTGCCGAAGTGCTGTACGACTTCAACCAAACCCATGTCGACTACACGCCGGCCTGCATCGGCAGCTTGTTCGAAGCGCAGGCCGCGCGTACGCCTCAGGCGCTCGCACTCGTCAGCGGTGAAACCCGGTGGACGTACGCCGAGCTCAATCGCCGCGCGAACCGTCTCGCGCGCCATCTGCGCTCACTCGGTGTGGTGCCGGATCAAGCGGTCGGCTTGTGTGTCAAACGCGACGCCGATCTGGCGGTCGGCGTGCTCGCGATCCTGAAAGCCGGCGGCGCCTATCTGCCGCTCGATCCGAACTATCCGGCGGAACGCTTGCACCATATCTTGAATGACGCCGATCCGGCGGTGGTGCTGACGCAGTCCTCCTTGCACGCGGCGTTGCCGCCGATGCGCGCGAGCATCGTCGCGCTGGATGGCATCGAATCGATACTGGCAAAGGAGTCGCCGCGTAATCTCGGCACGACCGGCATCGGATTGCGGCCGGATCATCTCGCCTACTTGATCTACACCTCCGGTTCGACTGGACAGCCGAAAGGCGTGATGGTCGAACACCGCAGTACCAGCAACTTGATCCAGTGGGCGCACGCGGCGCAAGGCGTGCCGGCGTTCGCCCACACACTTGCTTCGACCTCGCTCAATTTCGATCTCGCGGTGTACGAGTTGTTCGTGCCGTGGTGTTGCGGCGGCTGCGTGCACTTGGTCGACAATGCTCTGGCGGTGAACGCGCAGACAGCAGTCGGCTTGATCAACACCGTGCCGTCCGCGATCAGTGCGCTGCTGGACGCCGCCGATGTGCCGCAGTCCATTGAGGTGGTGAACCTGGCCGGCGAAGCGCTGTCGCGCGCGGTGGTGGAGCGTCTGTTCGTCGAGACCAAGGCCGCGCGCGTTTGCAACCTGTATGGTCCGTCGGAAACCACAACGTATTCAACATGGGTCGCCATGGAGCGCGCCGACGGTTTCGATCCGACCATCGGCCGGCCGATCGCGAACACCCAGGTCTATCTGCTCGACGCGCAGTGCGCGCCGGTGCCGGTCGGCGTGGTGGGCGAGTTGTACATCGGCGGCGCTGGCGTCGCGCGTGGCTACTGGCGGCGCGCTGCCCTGACGCAGGAACGCTTTCTGCCGAATCCGTTCGCCCCGGGGCGCATGTACCGCACCGGCGATCTCGCGCGCTGGCTGCCGGACGGGCGAATCGAATATCTCGGCCGCAATGATAGCCAGGTCAAGCTGCGCGGCTTCCGCATCGAACTCGGCGAAATCGAAGCGCGCCTGTTGCAGCACATGTCGATCCAGGCCGCGATCGTGCTTGTGCGCGAAGACGAGCCCGGCGACAGGCGTCTGGTGGCGTATTTCGTGGCGTCGACGGAAGCGCCGAACGCCGAAGTACTGCGCGCACACTTGCAGGTCACGTTGCCTGACTACATGTTGCCATCGCTGTTCGTTGAGCTCGATGCGCTGCCGCTGACGCCGAATGGCAAAGTGGACCGCAGCCGCTTACCGTTGCCGCATCAACTGGCGAATGTGCAGCACGCATACCTCGCGCCGCGCACTACGCTTGAACGCAATTTGTGCGAGATCTGGGCGGCGGTGCTGCGTGTCGGGCGCGTCGGAGTGCACGACAATTTCTTCGCACTCGGCGGCGATTCGATCCGCTCGCTGCAGATCGTGCGCGCGGCACGGGCCGCGGGTCTGGCGGTTGCGGTGATCGATCTGTTCAAGCACCAGACGGTGGCTGAGTTGGCGCTTGTGCTCGAAGGCGCTGTCGTGAGCAGCAACGTGCAGGCTCCAGCGGATCTGACACTGCTCGCCGCACCAATGTCCGGTAGCGAACGTCCGCAGGAACTCGAGGACTGGTATCCGCTGGCGCCGATGCAGGCGGTCATGGTCGAGCAGTATGAGCAAAACTGGCGCCACGGTTTTGGCGTCTATCATTTGCAGCAGTGGTTCCGTCTTGCGGATGCGGCGCCGGATGCGGATGCGATGCAGCGAGCGCTGCAAGCGCTGGTTGCGATGCAACCGGTGTTGCGCACCGTGCTGCTACGGCGCGCCGATGGCAGCGTTGTGCAAGGCATTCGCGCTGCCCAGACCGTGCCGTTCGTGCGCCATGACCTGCGCGAGTTCAACGCCGCCGAGCGCGAACGTTGTGTGTTGGCTGAGGTTGCGCGTGATCGCGCTGCGCCGTTTGCAATCGATGGTCAAGAAGCGCTGTTGCGTTGCCATTGGTTCCGCACCGGAGAACACGAGATCGAGTTGCTGTTGTCGATTCATCATGCGATCGATGACGGCTGGGGCAATCAACGTCTGCTCGCGCTCTGGTTCGACACCTATCAGCGCTTGCGCCATGGGCAAGCGCCGGCGCTCGAGCCGGCCGCCAACGTGTACAAGGAATTCGTCGCGCTGACGTTGGAAAGTGCGGCATCGGTCGAAGCGCGCGCGTATTGGTCGCAGCGCCGCTTCACACCGACTGGAGCGGAGTTGCTGACGCGCGGCGTGCGCGAAGTGCAAAACGCATTTGGGCGGCAGATCATGCTCGACGGGGCGACTGGCACGCGCTTGCGTGCGCTGGCGCAACGTCACCAGGTCTCGCTCAAGGCGGTGCTGCTGAGCGCCTATCTGGAGCTCGTGGCGACACGCATTGGAGCATCGGCGACGACGGTCGGCGTGGTCACCAACGGACGTTCGGATCGACTATCGGATCCACTCGGCGGATTGGGGCTCTATTGGACCATGCTGCCGGTCGGCATCGATAACGCATCCGACGCGCTCGATATTCGCTTGCGTGCTTTGCAGCAGCAACTGGCATTCAATGAAACGCATGCCCTATTTCCATTGGCCGAAATCGAGCGAGAACAGGGAGGAAATAGTTTGTTTTTCGCCACGTTCAATTTCGTCGATTTCCAGGCGACGGGTGTTTCGGAATACGAGGACCCGCGTTTTATCGCGGATGCAGGGCACGACAAGTTCCATTACCCGCTGAATTACCTGTTTGCGCCATCTGCTACGGACGGAAGCCTTAGCATTCATGTGCACTATGACAATGCTTATTTTGATAACTTGACAATCGCTGATATGAGTGAGACGCTGCAAAAGACCCTAGTCCGGTATTCGGAACAGCTGCAGAGTACACGCCAGTACGAAACGGAAAATGCCGCGACCATTGACACAGAGATGCAATGATGTTGATCACGCCAAATGGGCTGGTGTTGCGAAAAATGCGGGATAGTTTGCAAAGTCGCCTAGGGATTCTCTGAAATCCGCGGAAACAGAAAATCGCGGAAATGTCCGCGCAACATAAATTTATAAAATCCATGACGCGGCTCTCCCATGTTCCAACTGAGCATGTTCCAAGTGAGCTTGGGTGACCTCAAGCTGCGCGGCAAGCGCAAGCGATACAACTGCGAGGCATTTCTGGCGGAGATGGAACAGGTGGTGCCTTGGGAGAGATTGCTGTCGCTGATCGCACTGCGTTGCCCGAGGGGTGAAAGCGGGCGAACGCGGTGCACACAGGCTACGATGCTGAAGGCAGCTGCGGCGAGCGCGACGGACTCAACGAAGTGGCGAATCTGCTATGTCGATGTCGGTGATGCCGGTGTGGACCGGCGCGACGAGGCCGTTACGGATGCGGCCAAGAGGCAGGCGCAAAGGCTGCAAATCCTGCTTGTCCGGTCAATTGACAAACCCGCCGCCAAACCTGTGCAGTCTCTCGTTCGGGCCTTTCGATGTTTAGCTGACGGCATAGGCACGCTGCAAATTGCCAAGCGCACCGCCAACCACCAGCGTTGCCGCAAACTGCGGCGTTGTTCAGAGTATCCCCTAGGCGGCGCCAGCTCGGCATTGAGCGCGGTCCGCGCATGGGCACGGCAACAGATGCGCGCTCGCGCGGCGTGCGCGAGGCTGGGCGAGCCGACCGCAATTCCTGCGGCCTCGCCTAGGGGGAGGGAAGGCGGCGCCATCGACAGGAAATGGACGGCGATGCTGAAGATGCGGGCTACTTGTTGCATTGCTCTACTGGCAGTAAGTCTGGCTCTCGCATGCAACGCCTCGGCCGCGAACGGCGATTCCGCGGCTCCCACGACCACCCAGAAAGCAACCGGTGCGCAGCTATTCGAATCGCATTGCGGTGGCTGTCACAGCGGATTTTTAGGCAGCCGTGCGCCATCGAAACAGGTGCTGGCGAAATTTCCGCCGCGGTCGATTATCCAGGCACTAACGACCGGTGTAATGCGCACACAAGGCTATTCGCTCAGCGGCGAGCAGCGGCGGGCGATCGCTGAGCATTTGACGGGCGTCAAATACAGCTCCAGTTTGTTGAACGAGAGTCGTGGCCGCTGCGACGTGAATACAGGCATGTCCGATCCGTCGAAATCGCCGCAGTGGAACGGCTGGGGCAATGGTTTGGCGAATGCGAGTTTCCAGTCGGGCAAGAGTGCCGGCTTGACGCCTGATCAAGTGAAACACTTGAAGCTGAAATGGGCGTTCGGGTTCCCAGATTCGTTTTCCGCCTGGTCGCAACCCGTGATTGCATCACAGAGGATTTTCGTCGGCAGCCAGGCAGGCGTGTTTTACTCCCTGTCCGTGACGAGCGGTTGCACGTATTGGCAATTCGAGGCCGATGCCGGGGTGCGCAGCGCGGCCAGCATCGTGCATTTCGATGCAGCGGCGCGCAAGCGCTACGGTGCGGAATACGGCGTGCTGTTCGGCGATACCGCTGGCAAGGTGTACGCGCTCGATGCGGCGAACGGCAGGCTGCTGTGGAAGGTGCAAGTCGAAACGCATCCGCTGGCGCGTATCACCGGTTCGCCGACGCTGTACGGCGACCGCTACTACGTGCCGATGTCTTCCTCGACCACGGTCGAAGCGCCGACCGAAAGCTGCTGTACGTTCCGCGGCAGTTTGAGCGCGCTCGACGTCGGCACGGGCAAGATACTATGGAAAACCTACACGATCCCGCAGGAGCCGAAGCCGATCGCCGGCACCGAAGCGGGCGGCAAGACGATGTACGGTCCGGCTGGCGCGGCGATCTGGTCGCCGCCGCTGGTTGATGCGAAACGCGGTGTGGTCTATGCGGGTACCGGCAATAGCTACACGGGTGACGCGATCAATTCGGATGCGCTCATCGCGTTCGATCTGAAGAGCGGTGCCCTACGCTGGGCGCGCACGCTGACGCCCAACGATGTCTGGATTCCGACCTGCCAGGCGCAAGCGGCGGCGAACTGTGACGCGAAGACGGGTCCGAACTTGGATATCGCGAGTCCACCGATGCTGGTGTCGACCAGCACTGCGCGCGGATCGAAAGAACTGATCCTGGTCGGACAGAAATCCGGCGTCGCCTACGCGCTCGATCCGGATCGCAAAGGCGCGGAGGTCTGGCAGTACCGCGCCGGACACGGTGGCACCGCGGGCGGCATAGTCTGGGGATCGGCATTCAATGGCGATACGGCGTATTTCCCGGTGTCGGACCTGACCGAGCCGGAACCGGGCGGTGTGCATGCGGTGGATGTGCGCACGGGCGTGCGGCGCTGGCGCGCGGCGCCGCAGCCGCTCTTGTGTGGCTCGCCGCGCTACGGTTGCACGGCAGCACAGCCGGTCGGCGTCAGCGTGATCCCGGGCGTCGTGTTCGCTGGTTCGATAGACGGCGGATTCCGCGCCCACGCCAGCGCCGATGGCGCGCTGCTGTGGCAGTACGACACAAATCAGGATTTCAAGACGGTGAACGAGGTGCCGGCGAATGGTGGCTCGCTGATCGGTGCGGGCGCAAGCATTGCCGGCGGCATGGTTTTCGTCAATTCCGGTTACGGCACCAACGGCGGTCGCGCAGGCAACGTCCTACTGGCCTTTTCCGCAGACTGACCACAGGGAGCGTCGAGGTTCTATGCTAGAAGTCAATGCAGTAGGCAAAGCGTTTCCGGTGAAACCGGAAAAGAAGCGTGATGGCGTGGCCGATCCGCGTGAGCAAGGCAAGCTGTTCCACGCCTTGCGCAACGTCCAGTTCAGCCTGAAAAAAGGCGTAATCCTCGGTTTGCTTGGCGCGAACGGCGCCGGCAAGACGACGCTGATGCGAATCCTGGCGACGTCGCTCAAGCCGACCTCGGGTTCGGTCTCGCTGCTCGGCTTCGACATCGTCAAGGACGCTGAAGAAGTACGTAAACGCATCGGCTTCTTGTCCGGTAGCATCGGGCTTTACGGTCGGCTCAATGCGGAGGAGCTGCTCGAGTTTTACGGCAAGCTCTACGGCTTGACGGCGCCGGTGATCAATGCGCGCATCGCAGCGCTCATCGATGAACTCGAAATTGGCAGCTTCGCGCACCGCCGCATCGAGACCTTGTCGGCCGGCATGAAACAGCGCGTGTCGATTGCTCGCAGTCTGATCCACTCGCCCGAGTTCATCATTTTCGACGAGCCAACCACGGGCCTCGATGTGCCGACGGCGCAGGTGATCCTCGGTTATATCGAATCCTGCCGCCATTCCGGCAAGTCGATCATCTTCTCGACGCACCACATGCACGAGGTCGAGAAGCTGTGCGACCAAGTGGTGTTGATCCATCAGGGCGCGAATTGTTTTCACGGCAGCGTCGAGGAAATGAAACGCACGACCAATTGCGTGCATCTCGACGACGCCTACTTGACATTGACTGGCGAAGCCGCTCCGCACGCGGCGCGGCAGGCGATGCGTCTGGCCAAGACCGGAACCGGAGGCCGGGCGTGATGCGCGGTGCGATTACGATTTTCCTCAAAGACCTGCGCGAGACGCTGCGCAACCGGCGCAATCTGGTGCGCATGCTGCTGCTGCCGGTTATCCTGCTGCCGTTCGCGGGACACTATTTCCTCTCTTTCACTGACAAACACCGCGAAGACCTGCGCAAGACCACGCTGACCTATGCGGTGGCCAACGAGCAGGCGCTGCCGGATCTGGTCAAGCTCTATGCCGAGGACGATAGCTTCCAGCGCGTCGACGTGCCGGACGGCAAGGTCGAAGACGCCGTGCGCAGCAAGAAGGTTCGTTTCGCGCTGCGCATCCCAAACGATGCCGCAGCAAAGCTCAAGGCGGGCGAGGGCGTCAGCATTGAGTTCCTGTATTTCCAGTCCGATCCCGGCGAAGCGGTGGTCAAGGACCGCGGCACCGCGCCGCTCTTGAGTTACAGCGCGCGCCAGCGCGACTGGCGCCTGGTGTTCCTCGGTTTCGCCGACGAAGGTACACGTGCGAAGCTGCTTGACCCGGTCAGCTTCACCGTGGTCAACACCGCGCCCGATCGCGAACGTGTCGGCTACGGTCTCGGCGGCATCATCGCGTATGCCTTCTTGCTGGTGTGTTTCATGGGCTGTTCGTTTACCGCGATCGATCTGGTGGCAGGTGAGAAGGAACGCGGCACGCTCGAGATCCTGATCATGCTGCCCTTGCCGCGACTGCAGATCGTGCTCGGCAAGTACTTCGTCATTTTCACGGTTGGCCTGGTCTACGCAACCCTGGCCGCAACCAGCGTCACCGCGTGGCTGTTGTACGAGGGCAGCGTGGCGTCGAGCCAAGTACGCGAAGTGATCACGCTGATAAAGCCACTCGAGGTCTTTTTGCTTTGGAGCATGCTGATTCCGGTCACGGCATTGTTCGCGGCGGTGGTGCTGGCGATTTCGGTGTACGCGCGCAGCTACCGCGAAGCAACCACACTGACCGGCTTTGCGAACCTGTTGGAATCGCTGCTGGTGATGGTCGTGGTGATTCCTGGCATCAGCCTCAACTGGCTTTGGGCAGCGATTCCGGTGTCAAACCTGAGCCTGGTCATCCGCGAGTTGATCCGTGGCACGCTCGACAACTATCTCGTCGTCGCCACGGTGTTTGCGTTGACGCTTGCGCTCGGTGCGGCCTTGCTGTTGTTCGCGACGGCGTGGTTCCGGCGTGAGGCGATCATTTATTCGGATTGAGCGGAATGCTGTGCGCATTCCGTGTTCCTTGCTGAAGGAGAAACACAATGTCCAATTTCGACGCAGAAGACAAAATCGTCTACCGAGTGGTAGTCAACCACGAGAAGCAATACTCGATCTGGCCGCAGGACCGCGAAAACCCGCTAGGCTGGTTTGACGAAGGCACGGCCGGCACCAAGCAGGAATGCCTGCAGCACATCGATCAAGTGTGGACCGACATGCGCCCGCTGAGCCTGCAGAAGCATATGCAGAGCCTGCAGCAACAAAATCAATAGGGACCGGAGCCCCATGGAGACGCTGGTAGAAAAGCTGGCGCGCGGGCAGCACCCGGTCGCGCTGATCCGCTATCGCGATGTGGCCGAGGTGGAGGCCGCGCTCACACGTGGCTTCCTGCTAGTCAAATTCACCGGAACCGAAGGCGGCACCGAGATCGGCCTGGAACTCGATCCCGCGGCGACGGCGCTCGACCGCAGCAGCGGAACGCTCGCCGTGTGTGGCGCGTTGACGCTGGACTTCGCGCCGGTGAAGTGCGCGTTGACGGTAGATCTGGCCACGTTGCGAGGGCAGGGCGCGCTTCGCGCCGTTCCGGCTTGAAGCCGCTGCGGCCGCGACCGGAAAACCGCCGATTCGAATCAAGGGCACACTGACAAGGAACGACCGTGTACACGATCCAACGAATTTCGCATGCACCGCAACGAATTTCGCCTGCACCGTGGCTGTACCGCCTGCTGTTCGCCGTCGTCAGCCTGATCGCTGGTACTGCACCGTGTTTCGCTCAAGACGCCGCTGACGGTGCTCTGCTCGGCACCTGGCAGGGCAATCTTTCAATCAACCCAACCACGCACCTGGCGATCCAGTTCATTGTCGAGCGCGATGCACAAGGCAAACTCAGTGCGCACCTCAACGCGCCGAACGAGCCAAATCTGCAGAACATCGCCGTCACACGCACCACGTTCAGTGCCGGCAAGGTTGAATTCACCGTAGACGAGGTCAACGGCAGCTACGAAGGCACGCTGCACGATCGCGCTATTGCCGGCAAATGGAAACAGAACGGCGCGGAGTTCGATCTGGCGCTCGCGCCGTACGTCGTGCCGAAAGTACCGGCACAAGTCGCCGCGCATCTGGATGGCCCATGGCACGGCACGCTGAACGTGCCGAACACGGACATGAAAGTGCCGCTCGTAATCAACTTCAAGAAAGACGCGGGCGCACCCAGTGGCATGAGCGCGACGCTCGACAGCCCCAATCAGGCGGCGTTCGGCATGCCCGCAGAAGTCAAGCTTGAGGACAACATTGTGAGCGTGACCGTGCTGCGGCCGAAAATGGCCTTCAGCGGTAAAATCGAAAAAGATCAGCTCGTCGGCCGCTGGCTGCAAGGCGGTTCAGCGGCGATGAATTTCATCAAGGGTCAGGACGAAACCGTATCGCTCACCGTCGACGAAACCGCGCGCAAGCGCCTCGCCGGCGACTGGTATGGCGAATTCAGCAACGGTATCGGCATCGCGCTGCGCTTCAAGCAGGAGACGAACGGCAAGTTCCTGGCTTACCTCGACAGCCCGCACGAAGGGCGCAGGGGCATCCCGCTCGACAAGGTGACGCTCGACAGCGATCACCTCCTGCTCGGCGCTGGCGCAATCCGCATGAGTTTCGACGGCAAGCTCGGCGCAGACACGATCGCCGGCAGTTTCTCGGCCAACGGTCCGCCGCAGAACGTCGTGCTGAAACGCGGCAACTACACGCAGCAGACGTTCCGTCTCACGCAAGAGCTGGCGCAGAAGCTGTCCGGCCGCTGGGACGGCAAGGCTGCGAACACGAATATGACCTTGCGTTTCGAGGTCAGCGCCAACGGCGAAGTTATCGGTCAGCAGGACATCCCGAATCGCCAGATGTTCGCACTGCCCATCACCGACCTGGCCTTTGACGGCGAGAACCTGAAGCTCACGGTCAAGGGTATTTCGGCCGAATTCAAAGGCAAGCTGGTGAAGAACGAAATGAGCGGCGACTGGACCATGCCGAGCCTGCAGTTTCCGCTGACGCTGTTGCGCACGGCGCTCAAGTGAGCGGAGCGATTCCCATGCAGATAACCCAACTGACTGACGTGGCCGGCCACGAGCTGCGCGATGCCTACCACGTCGCCGGCGACGACAAGCCGTGGATCCTGCTCGTGATCCCGTTCGGCCTCGATGTGCGCATGGCGGCCGCGTTTTTCGAGTTCTTTGGCACGCACTACAACGTGTGCACGCTGGAAAGCCGTCTGATCCTCGATCCGTCGGAGCGCGAATACCAGGTCGCCGATTTCAGCATCGACAACCACGCCGCGGACCTGATCGCCGTACTCGACGAATTGCGCGTGCGCGAGGCGATCCTGGTCGGCTATTGCTCCGGCGCCGGCATCGCGTTGGCTGCGATCAACCTGGCGCCGAACCGCTTTTCCGAATTGGTGCTCGCACATGGCGAATACACCTTGCTCGCCGAGGCGAAATGCACGACGCAGTTCGCCGCCGACATGGACACGCTGCTCGGTCTCGCCGCGAGCAGCGCCGAGCGCGCACAGCTAGTGTTCGACAAGATCCAGTCCGAACGTTTCGACGGCGGCCCGAACCGGCCGCAAGGCCTGGACCAGCCGTTCAGCGAGCTGCGTATCCTGAAGCGCTACGCGCGCAACTACCTCGCGTACAAGTCCGAGGACTACCTGGGCATGGCGCGCGATGTCTCGCATCCGACTCTGCTGATGGCCGGTGGCAAGGACGTACAGGTCAACGTCGAGAGCTGCCGCAAGCTGCACGAGAACATGCCGCACGCGAAATTGTTCGTCGATCCCGACGCCGACCACTACGGTGTGCTGACGTCCGATTCGGCGACCTTGATCGCGATCTGGAACTTCATCTGCGAGAACGCCTATGCACGCAGTCATCGACGTGTCCATTCACGCGGTTTTTAAGCAGCGTGTGGCGCAACACGCACACGCGATCGCTTTGATCGACGGCGAGCGCCAGTTCAGTTACGCGACACTCGATCGCCTGGCCGATGCGCAGGCCACGCGCCTGCGCGCTGACGGCGTCGGGCCTGGCGACATCGTCGCGCTGTTCATGCGGCGCTCGGCCGAGATGTTCGTGGCGCTGCTTGGAATCCTCAAGGCGGGCGCGGCGTTCATGCCGCTCGACGCCGGCAATCCGGCGACGCGCAACCGCTTTTGTCTCGACAAGGCGCGTACGCGTCTGATCGTAACCGACCGCGACTGCGAGGAGCTGCTGAGCGAGACGCGGCGCGCTGTGCGTGTCGATCTCGACGCGCCGGCGCCGGCCGAAGTCGCAGAGCCGTACGCGGGCAACGGCGAAGACACGGCCTACGTCATGTTCACGTCGGGCACGACCTCGGAACCGAAAGGTGTGCTCGTGCCGCACCGCGCGGTGACGCGCCTGGTACTCGACACCGATTACGTGCGGATCGAGCCGAGCGACGCGATCCTGCAGCTTTCGACGCCGAGTTTTGACGCCTCGACGTTCGAGATCTTCGGCGCGCTGCTGAACGGTGCCACCCTGGTGCTCTACACCGGTGAGGTGCTCGATCCGAACTTATTCAAGCAGCACGTCGAGCGTCACCGCATCAGCGTGCTGTGGCTGACCGCGGCGTTGTTCCATCTGTTCGTCGACAAGTATCTTGAAGCCCTGCGACCGTTGCGCGTGCTGCTCGCAGGCGGCGACGTGCTGCATCCAGGCGCCGTTCGGCGCGTGCTCGACGAGATCGACGGCATCACGTTGATCAACGGCTACGGACCGACAGAGAACACAACGTTCACCTGTTGCCATGTGATGACGCGTGCGAATGCGCCGCACGGCGACAAGGTGCCGATCGGGCGACCGATCCGAGGCACCGAGGTGCTGATCCTCGACGAGCAGCGCCGGCCAACGCTGCCGGGCGAGGTTGGAGAACTCTATGCCGCTGGGCGCGGTGTCGCGCTCGGCTATCTTGGCAGCGAAGGCGTCGAGGGCGCGTTCTTTCACGACAGCGCGCTCGCTGCTGGACGCTTGTACCGTACTGGCGATCTCGTGCGCTGCAACGCCGATGGCTTGATTGAATTTCTCGGTCGGCGCGACAGCCAGATTAAATTGCGCGGCTACCGGATTTCATTGGAGGAGATCAAGGCGCGTCTGATGCAGATGCCTGCAATCAAGGAAGCTGCTGTGACGTGCCAGGAGCTCGAGAACGGCGACCAGCTACTGGTCGCATACGTGCGCGCGGACGAAAGCGACGGTCTCCAGAGCAAGACGGTACGCAAGTACCTGGCCGAGCACCTGCCGCGCTACATGATTCCCGACAAGATCTCGATCCAGTCGGAAATCCCGATCAACCAAAGCGGCAAGATAGACAGAAACAAGCTGTTTTCCAACACGCACGCATTCGGAGGCCGTGTATGACACCGCAACAGATCCAGAACCTGATCGTATCGCTGTTCAAGGAGAAGGAGAGCTTCAAGGACATCGGCCTTGACGAGGACTATTTCGACCTCGGCGTGTCGTCGTTGACCATCGTCGGCTTGCAGATCCAGGTCGAAGAGCAACTTGGCGTCAACCTGAGCACGCGCGATCTAATGCTGCTGTCCACGATCAATCAATGGGTGCAGGCCTATACCGCCAAATGCGAAGAACTGACCTCGGCCTGAGCGCCGCACGACCGTCACGAAACCCTGGGGGCAAGAGCATGAGCAAGCAATTTGCATTCACCGCGGAGCAGCTAAAGTCATTCCGCGAAAACGGCTACGCAGGTCCGTTCGATGCGTACGACCAGAACGAGATGAAGGAAACCTATAAAAAACTTCGCGCCGAAATCTTCGACCGTAGCCATGCGATCTACGATCTCGAGCATTCGAGCCTGCTCGCCGGCTACGACCGCCATCTCGACATTGATTTCTTCAGCCGTCACATCATGCGTCGCCAGATCCTGGACAAGGTCGAAGGCATCCTCGGCCCAAACCTGCTGTGCTGGCGCTCGGAGATGTTCCCGAAATATCCGGGTGACGAAGGCACCGACTGGCACCAGGCGGACACGTTCGGCCATGCCTCGGGCGCGCCGCAGGTCGTATGGCCGATGAACACGGACTTCGGTGGTGCGATCACGGTATGGACCGCGGTGACGGACGCTGACAAGGAAAACGGCTGCCTGCGTTTCATCCCGGGCACGCACGAGGAAATGCACTACGACGAAACCAAGGAAATGAAGTATTCGCCGGAACAGGTCAACAAGCTGGAAAAGAACGGCATGAAGTCCGGCTTTTTCGGCTACGACTACCGCAACCTGCAGAAAGACCCGAGCTGGGTGCCGGATGACGCCAATGCCGTGTCGATGGAAATGAAGGCCGGCCAGTTTGTGATTTTCTGGTCGACCCTGATGCATGCTTCGTGGCCGAACACGTCGAGCAACCGTACGCGCCTCGGCTTCACCGCGCGCTACGTACCGACCAGCGTACGTATCTATCCGGACACCGACGTGATCAACGAGTACGGCAGCAAGCTATCGCTCGACAAATACGGTGTCGTGCTCGTTTCGGGCCAGGACGAATACAAGCACAACAGGCGTCTGCTGAAGAACGCGCGCGGCCTGGAATTCGCGACCGCGCTGGACGAACTCGAAACCGCGTGATGCGTGCGCGGCGTGAGTCGCCGGCGCCCGGTTTCACGCTGCGCGGCCGCTGCCGTCCGCCCGGGCGGCAGCGCGCATGTTCCCCTGACGCGCCGTTTTCTTGGATTTGGCCATGTCCGACACTGCCGTTCCGAGCGTGACCGTTCCGTTCAGCCGTGCGCAGGCGCGGCTGTGGCGGCTCGAACGCCTCGCCGCCGCCAAATCCAAGCCGAACGCGGTGTTGTGCTATCGCGTCGACGGAGTCTGCGAGGTCGATGCCCTACGCGCCGCACTGCGGGATATCGTCGCTGCACAGCCGGATTTCCATTCGAGACTGAGCGTGCAAGACGATGCCCCGGCGTGGCGGCGCGAAGCACTCGAAAGCGTTGAACTTGTCTGCACGGAGCTGGTGCTGCCGGCGGCGGATGCGCACCTGCCGCTACCCGTGCAGCGCGCCTGGCAAACCGAGCGCGTGTATGCGTTCGCGCTCGAACGGGAAGCACCACTGCGCCTGCGCTGGCTGGCGGATGCGGCCGGTGCACGCGCTTGGCTGCTGCTCACGTTCCATCCGCTGGTCATGACGCGCGCAGGCTTGGAGCAACTGGCACGGCGTGTCGAGACGCAATTCGGCGCGTCGCGGCCTGATATGCCGGTTGTACAGTGCACGGATGCCGTAACGCGCGACGCCTACATCGAGCAAGCCGCGGCGGCGCGTGTGCTGCTCGAATTTCCGACCGATCGCGCGCGCTCGCCGATCAAGGATTTCACCACCGCCAGTTTCACGTTCCGGCTCGATGCCGCAGAATTGCCGCTGGACGAGTCGCCGTATTTGGCTTTGTTGACGGCGTTCGCGGTTGGCATCGGCCGCTACGCGCAGCAGTCTGCGCTGACGCTTGGTGTGGCAGACCTGCGCGATGCCGGACGCGCGCCGGCGCATGCCGCGACCACGTTCGAGCATGTGCTCGCGCGCTGCGCGCTGATGCCGGTGAGCACGTTCGGTGATGTACGCGCAGCGCTGGCGCAATCGCTCGAACTGGCTTTTGCGGCGGCCCGCGATGTCGCGCTCGAAAGCCTGCCCTCGAATGGCGCAGGACTGCACGACATGGCCGTTGCACCGTTCTGCCAATTTGCGTTCAGCTACCGAGAACCCGAGACACCGCCGTGGCAAGTCGGAGCCGTAACCTGGCGGCGCTGCGTGCCGGCCGAACCGGAGCGTTCGTTCAGCCACAGCGAATTGGAATTGCATGTGGAGCCGGCGTCCGAGGGCGGTCTGCTGTGCCGACTCGAGTATTCCAGCGCGCTGTTCGAGCACGAAACGGCCGTCGCGTTCTGCGCGCACCTGCGCAACTTGCTCGCCGCGGTGTGCAGCGAACCGCAGCGTGCGCTGGACGAGTGCGACTTGATGAGCGACGCAGAGCGCGCGGCACTGTTCACGCGCAGCGGTCCGGTGCAAGAGTTGCCCGTGGTGACGCTGGAGCGGCTGTTCGCACGGCAAGCGCTGCGTCAGCCGGAAGCAATCGCCCTGGTCGACGGCAGCCACGCCTACAGTTTCGGCGTTGCCCAACGCTACGCCGACGCTCTGGCGGAGCATCTCGCTGCGCGCGGCATCGGTGAGGGCGATCGCGTCGGCGTGTATCTGCCGCGTTCGGCCGCCTTCGTGATTGCGGTGCTCGCGGTGCTGCAGCGTGGCGCCGTGTACGTGCCGCTCGATCCGGGCTTCGGCGCGGCGCGCGCGGACGCGATCATCGCCGACGGCGACTTGCGCTGCGTGCTGCATGATTTACCGACGGCGCACGACGACCCGCGCTGGCTGCGCTTCGAATGGCGCCTCGCCGCTGCGTCGCCGCCGCTTGAATCGATTACACGCTCGATCGACGCGCCTGTCTACGTGCTGTACACCTCGGGTTCCAGTGGCCGGCCGAAAGGCGTGATCGGCACGCATCGTGCGGTACTCAATCGCCTCGTGTGGGCGGAGCAGGCGCTGGCGCTCGCTGCGGACGACGTGTTCTGTCTCAGCACCAAGACCGTATTCGTCGATCATGTCGCGGAAATGTTTCAGCCGCTGCTGCACGGTCGCCGTCTCGTCATTGCGCCGGATGCGACCGTGCTCGACGCAGCCGCCTTCGCGGCTCTGATCGCGCGAGAGCGCATCACGCGCCTGACGCAGGTGCCGTTCGCGCTCGCGCGTTTGCTCGATGCGGCGCCGACCGACGCTCTCGCTGCACTGCGTTCGATCACATGCAGCGGCGACGTGCTCGACGCCGCGCTGGCGCGCCGCTGCTTGGCCGCGCTGCCAGCGACGCGCCTGTTCAATCTTTACGGTTTGACCGAGACCGGTGCGGACAGTAGCTGCGCCGAGATCACCGCCGCCTCGCTTGGCGATCTGGCTGATTTCTTCCGCGGTGCGCGCGTCGGTGCGGCACTGGGCGTACCGGACGACGGCGGCGAGTCCGCGTTCACCGTACCCGACGTCAGTATGGACGCGCTGCGCGCCCGTTTCGCTGCGACCGAACTGCCGGCGGCGCCGCGGACGATCGAGGCCTATATGGCCTGGCTCGAACGCGATGTACTGCCGTACGTGGTCGACGTCGGCCGCGGCACATTCATCGGCCACATGACTTCGGCGCTGCCTGACTTCATGGTCGCGCTCAGTGCGATGGTCGCTCGCCTGAACCAGAACATGGTCAAGGTCGAGACCTCGAAGTCGCTGACTTTGCTCGAACGCCAGCTACTGGCGATGCTGCACAAGGAGTTCTTCGCCCAGCACGGTTACGCCGAACGAATCCAGGATCCGGAACATGTGTTCGGCCTGATCGTCAGCGGCGGCACCAGCGCGAATATCACGGCACTATGGAACGCGCGCCAAGCGGCGGTGCTGGCGCTCGGCTATGACAAGGCCGAACTGATTGAACATGGTGCGCCGGAACTGCTGCGCCGGTCCGGCTACGAAGGCTGTGCCATCATCAGCTCCCGCCTGGCCCACTATTCGCTGCGCAAGGCGGCTTCGTTGCTCGGTCTCGGCGAACGCCACCTCGTCTACCTGCGTCAAGATGCGCAGCAACGCGCCGACTGCGCCGACCTCGAAGCAAAGTTGACGCAGTGCCGCGCCGAGCGCCGCCTGCCGATCGCGGTCGTCGGCATCGCCGGCTCGACCGAAACCGGCGTGATCGATCCGCTGCCGCAGATGGCGGCGATCGCGGCGCGCCACGGCGTGCATTTCCACGTCGACGCGGCGTGGGGCGGCGCGATGATCTTCTCTGAACGCTACCGCGGCCTACTCGACGGCATCGAGCGCGCGGACACGATCACGCTCTGCCCGCACAAGCAATTGTACGTGCCGCAAGGCATCAGCCTGTGTTTGTTCAAGGATTCACAGCGCCTGCACGCCAGTTCCGTCCAAGCGAACTACCAGGGCCGCCGTGGCAGTTTCGACGCCGGCCAGTACACGCTTGAAGGTTCGCGTCCGGCGATCTTCCTGGCGCTACACGCCATGCTCAGCATCGTGTCGAAACGCGGCGTCGGCGCACTGATCGAGCAAGGCATCGCGCTGACGCGCCATTTCGCCGAACTGATCGACAAGCACCCGGCGTTCGAACTCGTGGCGCCGCCGCAGATCAATATTCTCAACTACCGCTACATCCCGCGTGCACTCCGGCCGAAACGGCACTACAACGCGACCGAGAACCGCGTCATCAGCGCCGCGGTCGGCGCGATCCAGCAGCGCCAGTTCCTCAACGGCAAGACCTTCGTCTCACGCACCGACCTGATGCATCAGGCCTACGGCGACGAACGCATTACCGTGTTCCGCGTGGTCATCGCGAATCCGCTGACCACACCGGAGGATTTGCGCGCGACGCTGGCTGACCAGCTCGAAATCGCCGCAGCCTGCGTCGAGACCACATCCGCCGAAGCCAGCGCGGAGCCGTGGCACGAGCCGGAAGCGTGGCAGCGGCGCACGTGCAACGCCGTGCCGATCGGTCGCCCGATCGCGAATACCGAGATCCTGGTGCTCGACGCGCGACGTCGGCTGCTGCCGGCCGGCCTGGTCGGCGAACTATACGTCGGCGGCGACGGCCTCGCCGCGGGCTATGTCGAGTGCGATGCGACCCCGGCAGCGTTCGTGCCGCATCCGTACAAGCCCGCGGCACGCCTGCTGCGCACCGGCGATTTCGGCCGCTGGCGCGCGGACGGGCAGCTTGAATTCGCCGGCCGCCGCGACCAGCAGGTGAAAATCCGCGGCATGCGTGTGGAGTTTGCCGAAGTCGAGGCCGCGTTGCTTGCGCTGGCCGAGGTCAAGCACGCGGTCGTGCTGGCAGAGCAGCGCGAAAGCGACACCCGCCTGGTCGCGTACGTGGTGCCCGTTGCGACGATGGAAATTCCCGTGGCGGCGTTCGAGCGCACGCTGCGCCGCCGTTTGATCGCGACGCTGCCGCTGCATCTCGTGCCGCCGGCGATCGTCTTGCTGGACACGCTGCCAGCCTTGCCCAGCGGAAAGGTCGACCGCCGCGCGCTCCATGCCGCGCACGCCGCTGGCGATGCGCCGCAAACGCGCCTCGAACACGGGGTTGCGCTGCGCCTGCGTGCGATCTGGCAGCGGCTGCTGGATCGCGACGACATCGCCATCGAGGACGACTTCTTCGAGGTCGGCGGCCACTCGCTCGCAATCGCTGCGCTGCAGGGCGAGATCCGCCGCGAGTTCGGTCTCTTGCTCAGCCTGCAGACCTTGTACGAACACACACGGCTCGAACACCTGGCGCAGCACGTCGACGCACTGCGCGACGAGGCATTGTCCGTGTGACGTGTCGCACATTCCACAATGTGATGTATTGGTCTCTCTGCAAATCTAATATGGATGGTCGGGTATGAGCGGAAAATCTCTCGCGCTGCGTGTGGTGCAAGCGCCGGCGTTCGGCTTCATCTGCCTCAGTGGCGGCGTCACGGCAGTGACCCAGGCCGCGCAATTCGGCGCAATCCCGGCAACGCTCGCGCCGCGCGGCGTCGGCTGTCTGATGGGCCTTGTGCTGCTGCTGGTCGGCGTAGCGCTGCTGCGGCTGCGGCCGCTGCTGCAAGCCGATGGCTCGCGCTCGAAAGCGGCGCTGTCGAACCGGTTCGACGCGACGTTGCTGATCCCGGCAGGCTTGGGCTATATCGTATTGTTCGCGCTCGGGCCGCTGGAACTGGCGCAATGGGTCACGCCGGTGCTCGCGCTTGCGACGGTGCTGGCGACGACCTTGTGTTGGACTTGGCTGCTGCGTGCAAGTCTGCTGCCGGCGCCACGCGAGGGCGACGCTGCACCGCGCAAGCCGCCGGTACTGCTGTACGCCTTGTACCTGTACGCACTGGGCAATCTTGCGCTGCTGCTGTGGCACGGCGAAACCGGGTGGGCGCAGCGTGCGGCGGCATGGATGAGCGTGGTATTTTGGATGTTATATACGTATGGATCTGTTGCTTTTATACGCATAGAACGCAGTCGCGCGGCGGCGGCCTGAGAGAGGAGTTACCATATGTTTGCATTCTTGATGGGATTGAAGACGATCAAGCCGCGCGAATTGATGGTGCTGATCGAGCAGAAGCAGGTCACGACGCTGGATGTGAATTCGGTGCAGAGCTGGCGAAAGGCGCACGTACCCGGCGCGCGCAATCTTGATCCGCAGGCGTTCGACGCCGCGGACTTGCCGCAGGACAAGGGCGCGACGCTCGTGTTCTATTGCTCGAATCCGATGTGCCGCAAGGCACCAAACGCGGCGCTTCGCGCCAAGCGCATGGGCTACGTCAACGTGCGCGTGATGTCGGCCGGCATCAGCGGCTGGCTCGCGGCAGCACTCGCCACCGAGTCGGCCGCCTGAAGCGAAGAATTCACCGACTGCCCAATCGGGAGTACTAACGCACGAAGTCGATTCATACAGTCTGCTCCTCGCGTTATTGTCGAGGACAATCTCGCAAGGTGTAGCGAATGAGTCGTTCAACGGGCAGAGCCCGTTGAACTCCAACCCTCCCGGAGAGGGGCGGGCGTGGTTTGCTTCACTATCAAATTCAAACCGCGACACGACCGCGCGTTACGAGCGGGTCTCGGTTGCCGCCAGCATCTCGCGCAGCTTGCTTTCATTACGCAGCCACTGTTTCAGCAGCGACGGCGTGATGATCGTCGTTACGATGCCGACGATCAGCAGGTGCGAGAACAACTCGCTCGTAATCAGCCCGGCGCGGTAGGCGATGCTGGCGACGACCATTTCCATCACGCCGCGCGCGTTCATCACGATGCCCACACCGTAGGCTTCGTAGTGCGGCAGCCGGTTGAGCCGCGCTGCGGCGTAGCCGCCGAGCATCTTGGCACCGATCGCGATCGTGATCAGGCCGGCGAGCGGCGCCGCGTCTTTCAGCGTGCCGAGTTCGAACTGGACGCCTTGGTAGGCGAGGAATAGCGGCGCGAAAAAAACCAGCGTGAACAGCTCGAACGCCTGCGTGACGCTGCGGAAACGCGCTTCGCCGAGCAGTTCCTCGGTCATCATCAGAGCACCGAAAAACACGCCGATCACGAAATGAAAACCGAGTAAGTCGCTGAATACGCCGAGCCCGAGCATGAACAAGACCACGGCCAGCAGCGGCGTATCGACAGCGGGCAGGGCATGTTCGCTTTGCATCGGTGGACGTCGGCGTGGCAGCCAATGCGAGCAGACGTAATGGCAGATCGCCACGGCGCTGAGCAGTACGACCAGCTTGGCCACGGCGATGCCGCCGGTTTGCCACAGGGAGGATTCCCCGTGCGCGCCGAACATCGCGATCAAGATGCCGAGCAGCAGCAGCACGATCAGATCGGCCAGCAGCGAACTAGAAATCGCGATTCGCGCGACGCGCGTGTGCAACAGGCCGAATGCGCTTAGGATGCGCAGCGCCACTGGTAAAGCGGTGACCGAAACGCACAGCACGGTCACGCTTCCGGCGACGAAAGTGAAGTCGAGCACATAGGTGAACGCCGCAGTTGCAATCGCGGGTACGAGAAAACTCAACAGCAGCGCGAGCGCGCCGCGCCCGCGAACGGTCTCGATCAAATGCTGCATGCGCATTTCGAGCCCGGCCGTGATCACGACGAAGATGACAGCGAAGTCCGACAGCGGCGCGAGACCTGAATCGGTGCCAAGCCAGCCGAGCATCGAAGGTCCGATGAGGACACCCGCCACCATCTGGCCTAGCAGAGCCGGTTGACCCAGCCGTTCGGCGATGCGGCCCAACAGGTGCGCGCTGACCAGTAGAATCCACAAAGAAGCAATCAGTGTCATCCTTGCTCCACAACGTCCAGTATGCGGAATCAGGCCCGATGATTGGTATCGGTCGGCCGATCCGTGTGCACATTCCCCCTTCCGTCTTGCGCACCCTCTCGTTGTTGCGAGGCTTTCCTGTAGAGGCCTGAAGAGTAATTTGTTATTCGGAACAACTATAACCGTATCGCGACGCTATTCCTGCGTCGTATTCAAATTACAACAACAAAAGCATAGCGATGCGCTTTTGCGGCAACATAAAATGCAGCCATTCAGACCGTGCTTCGCCGCAGCAACGCAATGCGACTGCCGGAGCGCAGGATTTCGGCCGAAACCAGGAAGAAAACGAAGGTATTGCCGCTGAAATGGAGCGCTGGTTTCATTGCGCCGAAAAAGCAGGCGAACGCCACGCTGGTTGCGAGCACTGCATAGGCCAGGCGGGTTGCCTTTAGCTCGATGCATGCGTCGGATTCCACCGCCGGCACCGTCTCACGCCGCGCGAAGATGGCGAGCGGCAATATCGCGCCTGCTTGCAAGCCGATCAGAAGCACGAGGTAGTCGAGCAAGTCGAAACGACGCAAAAGTTCCGGCGCAAGCGGTGAAATCGAAAGGAAATAGATGCCGGCTACGGCCGCCAGCGAGAGCAGATATATCCATGCGCTCTTTTCACGGAATGACATCCTGTACCCCGGATGCTATTGCACTGTGCACTTGAGCATAGCACGCGGCTGTCGCTACACACTACCGGTCGAGGTGGCTGATCACTGGTTTTAGAACATTTTCATTGTAGATCTTAAATAGTCAGAAGATTTTTAATATCTGGCGTGCTCATCAGGAAAGGACGCGGCTGGCAATAAGCCCGTCTGGTTCCACCTAAAGAAGATACTTCTCGATACCGGTGATGCATGCACAATCGAGACAGCGGCCACTGGCGGTGGGGTAAGTCAGTGGAGGGGAGAGCGCTAAGTAGCAGCCCCTTGCCGAACAGGCTGAACTGCCGCAGCACTTCTTGTATTTCTGGCTGTTTGTACAGGATCAGGGATTGTTGCGATCGACCCTGACCTCGGTGCGCTGGTAGGTGGCGACTGGCAGCAGCGGGGCAGGGCGGCAGCTCTGTGCTGGCATGGGCATGCTGACTGGCGTCACACTTTTGTGACTCATCGCTGCGATTCACTTGCGTGATTCGCAGCCTTACGCAGACCGGCTGTCTACGTAAGGCCGCAATGCTGGTGGTCTAAACGTTGTCAACGGGTTTCGGCTACCACGGGCAGCACGATGGCACTGGCGTTGGCGCCACCGAACCAGACGCTTTGCGTCGTCTTGCGGTAGTTCTCATTTTTGGCGTACATGATGTTTTCCACGTACGTCTGCGGGTTCCGGTCGTAGAGCGGAAACAGCGTCGACTGCACCTGCACCATGATGCGATGGCCCGGCAGGAACACGTGATCGACGTCGGGAAGTTTCCACGTGTAGCGTTCTGTCTTGTTCGGCTTCAGCGGCGACGGTTTGGCGAAGTTCTCGCGATAGCGCCCGCGGAAGATTTCAATGCCGACAGGTAGTTCGAAGCCGGCCATCGATGGCTTCGCGCCTTGCGAAGCGTCTTCCGGCACGTCGTTGGGATATACGTCGATCAGCTTGACGATCCAATCGCTGTCGGTGCCGGTCGTGGATGCGAACAATTCGACTTCCGGCGGGCCCATGATGTGGACGGCTCTGTCCAGAGGTGCACTCGTCCACACGGCCACATCCGGGCGACCCGTAACGAATCGCTGGTCGTGGACGAGCCAGGGCTTCCACTGCAGCGGATTGCCCATGTCGATAGGACGAGGCAGGAAGGGCACGGGTTTGGCCGGATCGCTGATGTAGTCTTCGCGCCCGGAAGCGGCCGGTTTTTCGAACGTGGCCACGCCGTCGGCGGCCAGGTAGATGGGTCTGGCCTTGCCCATGGGCCAGCGCGGCGACACGTTCCAGGTGTTGGCACCAGTCGCGTAGGTGAGCACGGGAGGCGTCTTCGGATCGGGGGCCCCCTTGAGCCAGTGATCGAAGAACGGCTTGGCGTATTTCACACGCCATTCTTTCGCTGTGTCGCCGTTGAAGGTCAGCGCTCCGAGGTCATAGCCGTAGTGGTTGAAACCCGAATGACGCCAGGGGCCAATCACCAACGACACGCGATCGTTATTCGTGTCCTTGGGTTCCAGCGCGCGATAGACTGCCGGTGCTCCGTAGCTGTCTTCCTGGTCCCACTGTCCGACGACCAGCATCGTCGGCACCGTGTGCGGCCTTGCCGCGAGCCATTTGTCCACCGCCTGCAGCGACCAGAAGTCCGAATAGGCAGGGTTTTCGAGGAATTTGCGGATGCCGGGCACGTGTTCGGCACCTACCTTCCGGACGAAATCCGCCACCGAACCTGCCTCCAGGTAGCGCGTGTAGTCGTCGCCGCCGCCCAGGGGAAACTCGCCGCCGCCATTGCCTTTGTTGAACCCCTGGCTCAACGGAAAACCCAGGGAATTCACGCGGAACGCGCCATTGTGAAACCAGTCGTCGCCCATCCAGCCATCGACCATGGGGCTTTGCGCAATCACTGCCTTGAGCGCGGGATGTGGATTGATCAGGCTCATCAGGGCGGTAAAGCCGAGGTAGCTGGAGCCGATGGTGCCGACCTTGCCATTGGCCTCGGGCGTGTTCTTCACCAGCCAGTCGATCGTGTCGTAGGCGTCAGTCGCCTCGTCAATGCCTGTCGTGTTCAGCGGCCCTGAAAGCGGACGGTTAAGGATCCACTCGCCCTCGGACTCGTGCATGCCGCGGATGTCCTGGTAGACGCGGATGTAGCCATCTTCGACAAACTCCGCATCCATCACTTCGAGAACGTCGACGATGCGCTGGCTGTTGACGCGGCCAGTCTGTCTGCTGGCGTTGTAGGGCGTGCGTGACAGGAGGATCGGAGCATTTGTCACGCCTTTCTTCATCAGCACGACCGTAAAAAGCTTCACGCCGTCGCGCATGGGAATCATCACTTCCCGCCGTACGAAGTCGGCGGAGGGAAGGATCTGGTCATACTTTTCGACGACGTCGGGCGTCATGGGCGTGACGCGGGCAGGTTCCTGTGCTGACACCCCTGCCGATGCTGCGAAGGTCATGCAACAGCAAACGAAGATGCGGGAAAACATGAGTGTGTAATTTTTCATATTTAAAATATCGTTTATTGTGTGGTTTCCAGCTTGTCGAATGAAGCGAAGCCGGCATGGGCGCACTTCGTGCGGCCGGGCGCTTTCATGACCGGATTCCTGGCCGAACGCGTCGGTCGCTTTTCGCGAAAATTGCGCTGGCGCAACCTGTTCTCTCGCCAGGTTGTGGTAACGGCGTGATCGCCAGCACGAAGATAGCCGATGCCGGGGGTGTCGTTGCCGCCAACTCGACTGAAATAACACAATATCTAGGTAGCTGAGCATGGGTGTACAGTGTTGCGCCCGGAGTTCGGTCAGCGCTGTTCGCAGTCCTGCGAGCCAACGCAGATGCGGACGCAGTGCCGTAGTCGCGTATTGATCCTGAGCAGCTGCTCGGTCGACCGGGAGCGATCAGCGATGGCCTGCGTTCTCTTGTCGTGCTCGCGTTCTCACGCCGGCATCGTGGGCAAGGTTCGGTTGGCGACCTATCCGTGCGGCAGCGCATCGATCGGGTTCAGGCATGAGGCGCGGATCGCGGGTGCCAGGCCGGCGCGGCCATCGAGGGTGTGGTGCGGCCGGAGCGGGTCGAGGCGACGCAACGCGCGGTGGACACGCACGGCTATGCCGACTGCGTCATGACGCTGGCTCCGCTGCCGGGCTTCGACTTGTGTCACTGGCTCACGGAGCTCAAGCAGCGGGGCCTGTTCGTGCCACGCGGCGTGGCCGTGCAGGCGGAGATCGCGGCCGTGTACGAGGCCCGCGTCGACAGGGCGCCGAAGGGCGACCGCCGCCAGGTGATGGCGCCAGAGTCCATCCGGCGCGTGGCGCCGACTCGGCTGGAGAAGATCAACTCGCGCGGCGTGTTCGGCTTCCCGCTGGAGAGCTACGCGAGCCAGCTTCTGCCGTCACAACCAGCAGCGAAAGCGAGCGGCGCCGGTTAACTTCTGGTTTGCACCGCGCGAGCCTGTCCTCACGGGGTAGCGATGATGTCGCGGCGAATGTGCGGTTGCATTCTCTTTGTCGCGCGACTTGCAGTGGCTCGGCGGAATCTCAGGTCCGCATGTTACCAAAGCGTGCGGACGTTGAACCCCCTGCCACTTGCATTCAGCACTGTGCGGCATTAGGGGGGGGGCGGGATGGCCCGGCCTGCAGAGGTTCGGCGGACTGGCTCAGCATTAATGCGGCGAAAGTCAATATGTGCATGCTCATTGTCAATACATCAATTTAACAAAATGCCGCAGTTTACTTAATAAAATAACTGCCTTGACCAATTAAATGTTCTGCTGATAAGTTCAGAAAGCTTGCGCCCAGAGCAACTATCTGTCGGAACAGTGTTCGTCGCGAGCCGTGCTTGATGCCGGTCTGCTGGATGGCGGCCGTCACGCGATGAAAGTACCGGTGGGATTGCTGGCACCTCGCACGCAAGTCAGCCTTGACAGCACAGCAGAATGCCCAGCTTTAGCATGGTCATAAAATAGAAATGAATGTATATTTTAAAAAGTGTGATCCTGTCAGGGGCTCGGTTGCGAGTAGTGACTACGCGCTGGGCTTCGGGCGAGGTTTTCGGTTGGGTTGATGATGCGTGCTTGCCGTCCTGTTGTGACGGAAGAAGAAAATGAGCATTGATTCGTGGGTCCTGAGGTCGCTTGCGGATTCATGTTCAGCTCTAGGCCGTCGGCGAGTAGCCGGTGAACGTGTAGGCTCGCGAGAGCTGCTTCGGGAGTGCGGTTAGTGTTCAAGTCCTACCCGCTGGCGACGCGTTTCTTGCTGTTCGTTATTCTGCCGTTGAGCATTGCAGTCGCGGTAGGCATTCACTATTTGCGCGGCAGTTTGCCTGGCCGCGGCTCAGTTTCAGTGTCCGCGCCGGTCGGCGCGCCGGTCACGCTGGCGCGTGACGAGCACGGTGTCGTATACATCAATGCAAAATCCGATGCCGACGCTTTTTTTGCGATCGGCTACGCGCACGCCCAGGATCGGTTATGGCAGCTGGACCTCCAGCGCCGCCTGGCTCAGGGCCGTCTTAGCGAGGTGTTCGGTCGCAGCACGCTACAGCAGGACGCCTGGATGCGCACGCTGGGTCTATACGGCGCGGCGGAGTCGGCCTGGGCCCGACTGGATGCACAGTCGCGTGCATCGCTGACGGCTTACGCTGCCGGCATCAACGCAATGATCAAAGATGCCGAGCGACTGCCGCCCGAGTTTCTCGCCTTCGGCGTGAAGCCGGAACTCTGGCGTGAGGTCGATTCGCTGGCCTGGGCCAAGGTGTTTGCGCTGAATCTGGCCGGCAATATGAGGAGCGAGGTCGCCAACCTGGTAGCGAGCCAGTATCTGGCCCC
This sequence comes from Rhodanobacteraceae bacterium, assembly GCA_016790075.1. GTDB lineage: Bacteria > Pseudomonadota > Gammaproteobacteria > Xanthomonadales > Rhodanobacteraceae > Tahibacter. The sequence goes on from JAEUPP010000078.1 coordinate 33,512, forward strand.
CCAGCAACTGGTCGACCTTGGCTTGGCGCCGGTCGCCCCCCCCCTTGCCTCCACGCTGCAGCCTTCTGTGACAGGTCTGTTCGGCGGCCTGTCCGCGTTGCAGAACACGCTTGAGTCCGCGCTCAAGATCGGAGGTCACTACGTTGGCAGCAACGCCTGGGCGGTCGCGGGGCGACTTACCAGCGATGGTCGGCCGCTGCTCGCGAACGATGCTCATCTGGGGCTGCAGATTCCATCGATCTGGTATGTCGCCCATCTTAAGGGCGACCGACTCGACGTATCCGGCATGACTCTCGTCGGGCTGCCGGTCGTGATCTTCGGGCGCAACCGCGAGATCGCCTGGGGCGGTACCAGTATGATGGCTGATGCGCAGGATCTGTTCCTAGAGCAGATCAGCGCCGACGACCCCAACAAGTATGCCGATGGCGCGGCCTGGGTCGCCTTCGACACGCGCACCGAGGTCATCGCGATCAGGGCCGACTTTCCGGCGTTCATGCGCGCACCAGTGGAGTCGGTGAAACTGCGTGTACGAAGCACCCGTCACGGTCCGGTGGTCAGCGACATGCTGGGCGCGCTGGATCAGCCAGTGGCATTGCGCTGGACAGCGCTTGATCCGGACGATCTTTCCTATCAGTCCTTCCTGCAGTTGAACTACGCCAGCGACTGGAATTCGTTCCGGCAGGCGCTGGAGCACTATGTCGCACCCGCGCTTAATTTGCTTTATGTGGATTCGTCCAACATCGCCAGCATCAGCGCCGGTCGGTTTCCGCTGCGGGCGCGTGGTGAAGGTCGCCTACCAGTGCCTGGCTGGAACGACGAACATGCCTGGACAGGCTACGTGCCGTTCGAGCAGTGGCCGCAGCGATTCAATCCTGACAGCGGTTACATAGTTTCGGCCAACGACAACCCGGTCGGTCCCGATTACGCGTACTTCTTGTCGTCTGATTGGGCTCCGCCTCAGCGGGCTCAGCGCATTGCCGCGCTGATCGAGCAACTCTCCACTGGCGAGCGCAAGCTCGCGCTGGCTGATGTCGAGCGCATGCAGGGCGACACGGTCGATCTGAGCGTCAGTGGGTTGCTGACCTACTTGCGTGATGTCAAGCCACGCACGGACGAACAGGGCAGGGCTCTGGCATATCTGCGCGACTGGCAGGGAGACATGGCTCGTGACAGCACGGGGGCGAGCGTTTTTCACGTCTGGACCCGGCACCTGCGCGAAGCTCTGTTTGCGCGTTCACTAAAAGGCTACTGGGACGCAGCGCAGCAGCGCGAACTGGCGGCAATCGTCGCGCGTACCAGCAACGATCAGATCCTTGCTGCGCTCACGACGCGGTCATCCCATTGGTGTGCCGCGCCAGCGTCTGACCGGTCGTGCGCTGAGGTGGTGTATGAATCGCTGGAGTTGACCCTTTCCGAGTTGCGCAAGCTGAAAGGCGCATCCATGGATTCGTGGAAATGGGGTGACTTGCATCACGCGGTTTACGCCAGCGTTCCGTTCAGCGGCAGCCCGTTCGCAATGCTGTTCGAGCGCCGTGTGGCTAGCGGCGGTTCGCCCGACAGCATCAATGTGGCGAGCGCCCTGTATCGTGAGTCCGAGGGTTACGAGCAGAACTTCGGTGCGGGATTCCGCCAAATCATCCAGCCAGGCACCACGCCCGTGCACGCCTACATGAATTCCACTGGGCAATCGGGCCATCCACTGAGCCCGTTCTACGACGATATGGTCAGGCCCTTCCACGACGTGCGCTTTTTTCGCCTGAACGACAAGCTGCAGCCTGCGGTCGATGCGACCCTCACCCTGACCCCCGAGCGCGGCTGATGGAATTTCTCAAGCTCTTCACCGACCGTGCTCCCAATCGCGTGTTCCTGTCGATCTTGCTCGGTGCGATCGCGGGCGCCAGCTACGCGTTACTGATACCCATCGTCCTGACCAGCATCGCCAACAGTACGGCTGAACGTGCCGCGAACAAGGCCATGGTGCTGGGTTTCGAGGTGACCAACTACCAGTTTGGCGCGCTGTTCGCCGGCATCTGTCTGCTGATCATGATTTCGCGTTCGCTGTCGCAGGTGCTGCTCTCACGCGTGGCACTGGACGCGACCACCGATCTGCGTGTCAAGACCTACCGCGCCATCATGGGCGCGCCGATTGCGGAGATCGAACGCCTAGGGCCTTCGCGGCTGATGGTGGCGATCACCAATGATGTGGGCCGCATCGTGTCCGGCGCGTCAATTGTGCCGAACGTGCTGGTGGCTCTGGTTACGGTGACCGGCATGCTGGTGTATCTGGCGTTTCTCAACATCGACGTGTTCTGGGTCGTCGTGGCCGGTATCGCGTTCGGCATCATCACCTACCAAATACCGATGTACATCGGTAACAAGTATTTCGAGCGCGGGCGCAAGTTCGTCGACGCCCTGCAGGAGTCGATCCGCGGTCTGATCTACGGCACCAAGGAGCTCAAGCTCAGCAAAGCCAAGCGAGAGCGCTATTTCTCCGACATCCTGCTGGTAAACGAATACGCCGTGCGCGACAACACCAAACGCGCCAATACCATCGTCATGGCCGCGGCCAACTACGGTGACCTGCTGAGCTATTTCGTGATCGGCGTAATCGCCTATGTGTTCGTGAGCTATCACGCTGTAGAGCCAGCCAAGCTGGTCGGTGTGGTCATGGCGCTGCTCTATATCGTCGGTCCGGTTGGCCTGATCCTCAATGCGATGCCGCAGCTTGCTATGGCGAAAGTCTCCTTGCGCCACATCAAGGAACTGTTCGGCAGCCTAGAGCAGGAAAAATCAGTCGACCATGTCGTACCCATAGCGCCCTGGCGCAGTCTGCGCTTCAACAACGTCTGTTACAGCTACACCAACGGCAAGAACTCCTTCAGCTTGGGCCCTATCGACCTGGAGATCAGCCGCGGCGAGATCACGTTCATCGTCGGCGGAAACGGTTCGGGCAAGTCGACCCTGAGCAAGCTCATCGCACTGCATTACACGCCGCGTTCGGGTGACGTGCACTTCGGCGAAACACGCGTCGACCGCGACAGCATGAATAGCTGCCGCCAATGCATCACCGCGATCTTCACCGACTACTACCTGTTTGACCGCCTGCTTGATTCATTCGGCCAGGATGAACAGGCGACAATCGACCGCTACCTGCGCGAACTGGAACTTGACAAGAAGGTCAGTGTGGAGGGTGGAAAGTTTTCCACCATTGCCCTTTCCGATGGCCAGAAGAAGCGCCTCGCCCTGCTTGTAACCTTCCTCGAGGGCAGGGACATGTACATCTTCGACGAATGGGCGGCCGACCAGGATCCGCGTTTCAAGGAAGTCTTCTACCACGGCATCTTGCCGATGCTGCGCGACATGGGCAAGGCCGTGGTCGTGATCAGCCACGACGACCGGTATTTCAGCGTCGCCGACAAGGTTCTGGTAATGGAAGAGGGCTCGCTGCTGCGCACCGAATATCCCCAGCACAAGCGACACGAAACCAGTCCACTGGAGCGCGTCGCCGCGATCTAGGCGACGAGAACGAACCCATGAGCGGATCCACCAAAGCCACCGCACCGTTTGCGCTGACGCTGACGCAGAGCGATATCTATCTGGACCAGGCGCGCCAGTCCACTAGTCCGCTGTATAACGTCGGCGGCTACATGCGGCTGGGCCGTATCGATGTGCCCCGGCTGGCCCGGGCCCATGGACAGCTCGTGCAGGGACACCAAGCCTTCGGCCTTCGTCTGCACGACAGTACTGCTGTGGTCGAGCAGTCCATTCACTCGTCACGCGATACCGCGTTGCCGCTGCATGACTTCTCACGCGAAGCCGATCCGGTGGCGGCGGCCGACGCCTGGCTGCAGCAGCAGTTTCGCACGCCGTTTGCACTCCACCGAGGCAGCCTGTTCCGCGCGTTCCTGCTCAAGCTCGGCGAGGAGAGCTATCGCTACGCCGGCATCACGCATCATCTGGCTATGGATGGCTGGGGTTTCGCGAACTGGGCGCGCGAACTGTGCCGCCTGTACGACGGCGGTGATGACGCTGTTCAGACATTGGACTGGCGATCCGTCGCAACAGCCGACCAGGACTACCTGGCTGCAGAACGCTACCGCGTCGATCAGGCTTATTGGCGACGGGAACTGGGAGATCTGCCGCCGCCGCTCTTCGACGCGCGCTATCGCGATGCATGGCAGGACATGGTTGCAGCGCCGAGCCAGCGCTTGTGCCTGGCCATTGATACCCCGCTGCGGGCGACCCTGCACGATTGCGCGGCTGAGTTGCAGCTAAGCCCGGCGGCTCTGTTGCTTGGTGTGTTCGCTGCCTACTTTTTGCGTGCCAGCTCGGTGAGCCGCGTTGTCTTCGGCCTTCCGCTCCACAACCGGCGCAGTTTTGCGCAAAAGCAAATGCTCGGCGTGTTCACCAGCATCAGCCCGCTGTGCGTCGATGCTGGAGATGCTCAGCAGACATTGGCAGGACTGGTCGCGTCAATAGCACGCCACCAGCGCAGCGCGCTGCGACACCAGCGTTATCCGATCGGCCATATGGTGCGCGATCTCGGCGCAGCGGCGCAGCGGCGTGGCTTGTACGACGTCGGCTTTAACTATCTGAAACTCGACGGCGCATTGCAGTTCGACGGGCAGCCGGCACAACTGGTCTATCTGAGCCACGGTTTCGAATCCACGCCGCTGATGCTGACGCTGTGGGAATCCGACGAGGTCTGCACCCAGTTGCAGCTGGACTACAATCTTGCGTACTTCACTGCCGCGGATGCGGACCTGCTGGGTGCGCGCCTGCTGCACGTGCTCGGCAATCTCAGGCACAACCTGCAGCGCCGTATTGGCGAGATCGATATTCTTCCGGCACCGGAAGTGGAGCAACTGCTAAGGGGTTTCGGCGATGCCGATCTTCCCCCCGTTGGGGCGGCCAGCATCGCCAGTCGTTTCGAAAGCCAGGTGTTACGTACGCCGCACGCGCCCGCTGCATCGGCAGACGGCGCTTCGATCAGCTACGCCGAACTCAATACACGTGCCAATCGCATCGCTCACCGGCTGCGTGCGTTGGGCATCACACGTGGCGGTTTGGTCGGCATCTGCGCGCATCGCTCGCTGGACATGCTGGCCGCGGTGCTCGGTATCCTCAAGGCTGGCGCCGCTTATCTGCCGCTCGATCCGGCCTATCCTGCGCAACGCCTGCGCATGATTCTCGAAGATTCCGCTGTCCAGATCGTCCTGACCGAGGCCACACTCGTCACGCAGCTGGCGATGCACGTGATAGAGACGCAGCTGATCGCAGACATCGTCTGCGCTGGGGGGGATCCCGAGCTCGATCACAATCCTGTGATTGCGCGGGCTGATGCCCAGGATCTGGCATACGTGATCTATACCTCGGGTTCGACCGGCCGACCCAAGGGCGTTGAAATCTGCCACGGCAGTGTCGTGGCGCTGCTGGATTGGGCGCTTGTTGCATTCAGCGCAGCGGAACTCGCACGTGTGCTGGCCTGCACCTCTCTGAACTTCGACCTGTCCGTGTTCGAGATGTTTGTGCCGCTGGCGGCAGGTGGAGAAGTCGTCATCGTGCGCGATGCACTGGCGCTCATTGACGAGCCAGCCGCGGTTAGCCTGATCAATACTGTGCCTTCGGCAATGAAGGCACTGCTAGAACGCAACGCAGTTCCTGGCGGCGTGTTGACGATCAATCTCGCCGGCGAGCCACTGCCGATGCGATTGGTCAATTCGTTGCTGCTGGAAGGACGTTGCCGCCGCGTCGTCAATCTCTACGGTCCCACCGAAGATACGGTGTATTCGACCTATGCCAGTTTTTCGGCACCGCTTTGCCGGGCTCCAGGCATAGGCCGCGCGATTGCGGGTACACAGGCCTATGTGCTCGGCTCCGGCGGTGAGCTGATGCCATTGGGCGCCATTGGCGAGCTGCATCTGGCAGGTGCCGGCCTGGCCCGCGGCTATCGCAACAACTCCGAGTTGACGGCACAGAAATTCGTGCGGCAGGAGCTGCCCCGTATCGGCGATGTCCGCCTGTACAAGACCGGTGATCGCGTGCGCTATCGGATCGACGGCGAACTGGAATACCTGGGTCGACTCGACGAACAGCTCAAACTGCGTGGCTTTCGCATCGAATTAGGCGATGTGCAGCACGCGCTGGAGCAGCTCGATGACGTCGCGGCTGCCTGCGTCATCGCCGACGAACATGCCAGCCAGGGCGTGCGCCTCCTTGCTTTCGTCGAGCTGGGCGTCCACCAGCCGGCTATCCCTGCGCGCGCGAAGGGCGCCCAGTTGCGCCGAGACCTACGCACGCGCCTGCCGTCCCATATGGTCCCTGCCGTGGTCACGCCGCTGGTGAAGTTGCCGCTGACACCCAACGGCAAGGTCGACAAGGCACGTCTCGCCAGCCTGGAGAGCGTGATCGCCGATGCGGGGCAGATCGCGCCGGCCGGCGCGACGGAAATAGCCCTGGCGGAGATATGGGCCAGTCTGCTCAACGTCGACGTGGCCGTGATCGGCGCTGATAGCGGACTGTTTGATCTGGGCGGTCACTCGCTGCTGCTGGCGCGCCTTGCGCTGAATATCCGCGAGAGCTTTGGCGTGGAGCTGTCGTTGCGGGAACTTTTCGATGTTGTGGACCTTCGCGAACTGGCGACGCGCATCGATACCGAGTGCACAGTGCGCTTCATCGAGGAGCGTATGAGTAAGGCCGTGATGCTGCAGGAAGGATGTTTGTGACCAGGGCGCGTCGAGATGGTGCGGGCGCGGCAGTCGTGATGAACGCAAGGTAGCGCAGTGGACAAACGTATCGAGAAACGCAAGTTCGGTAGCAATTTGCATACCGCCGTGATTGCCGTCGCCGTGTTGGTCGCACTGGCAGGCGTCTATGCCTTGGCCAGCGGGGGGGCGTCGGGTCAGATTCAGAAGCTGCCCCTGCGTAGCCTGACGACCAGCAAAGTCGCGCTGGGCCGCTTCAACGAGACGCTGAGCGTGCGCGGTACGCTGACGGCGAAATCGACCATCTATCTTGATGCGATCGCCGGCGGAATCGTCGAGGAAAAGATCGCTGAGAAGGGCGCTTTCGTCGAAAAAGACCAGCCGCTGCTGCGCCTGGCCAACACCAACCTGAAGCTGGAGGTGATCACGCGCGAGGCGCAGATTGCCGAGCAGATCAACTTCCTGCGCAACAACCAACTGCTGGCCGAGTCCAGTCGCCTGCAACTGCGCACGGACATTCTCGAGAACGAAAACCAGATCAAGCACCTGGAGGAAAAGATCGAACAGGCCGCACCGCTGATCAAGGGCGGCCTGCTGCCGCGCAAGGACATGACGGAACTGCAGATAGACGTGACCTACTACCGTAATCGCAACGCGATCGCCAAGGAACGCCAGCGCCAGGAGGAAGCGATTCGCGCGCGCCAGCTCGAGCAACTGCAGGAAAGCGCCGGGATGCTGCAGAAGAACCTCGCCGAGACGCGCAAGGTGCTCGACGATCTTGTCGTCAAGGCGCCGGCGGCGGGCTACCTCAGCGAACTCAACGTCGAGCTGGGCGAGTCCAAGGTACCCGGTGCACGCCTGGGCCAGATCGACATTCCCGGCAGTTACAAGGTGGTTGCGCCGCTGGACGAGTTCTACCTGAGCCAGATCAGCGTCGGCATGCCCGCACTGGTCGCCCTCAACGGCCGCAAGGTTGATGCCACGATCAGCAAGATCGATGGTCGTGTAAACAATGCGAAATTTACTGTTGAGATCGAAATGCCAGAGCCACTCGGCGAAGGCATCAAGGCCGGGCAGGGGCTGGACCTGGAGATCGTGCTTGGCGCCGGCAGCGAAGACGCAGTGATGCTGCAGCGCGGCGCGTTCTTCAATGACACTGGCGGCAACTGGGCGTTCGTGCTGGAGCCCGATGGCCGCCGCGCAACGCGCCGGGCGATCAAGCTTGGTGAGCGCAACAAGGACTATTTCCGCGTTGTCAGCGGGCTGAAGGCAGGCGAGGTCGTTGTTATCTCTAGCTACAGCGCTTTCGACAAGGCCGACACGCTCGTTCTCCATTGAAGCCGCGGGCGCAGGCCCGGCGAGGAACTTACGCATGATCCAACTCAAGCAACTGTCACGCGTCTTCCGCACCGACGAGGTCGAGACCACGGCGCTGGACAAGATCGACCTGAACGTCGAGGAGGGCGAATTCGTCGCTGTAATGGGGCCGTCGGGCTGCGGTAAGTCGACCCTGTTGTCGATCCTGGGCATGCTCGATTCGCCCAGCGGCGGTGAGTACCGCTTTGCCGGCGAAGACATCTCCAGCTATAGCGAAAAGCGGCTGGCCGACGTGCGCAAGCGTTCCGTTGGCTTCGTGTTCCAGAGCTTCAACCTGGTCGACGACCTGACCGTGGCGGAAAACGTGGAACTGCCGCTGCAGTACCAGGGCGTGCCCAAGGCCGAGCGCAGCGAGCGCGTGCGCGAAATCCTCGCCCGTTTCCAGATCGACGGCCGCAGCGGGCATCTGCCGCAGCAGCTTTCCGGTGGTCAGCAACAGCGTGTCGCGGTGGCCCGTGCCCTGGTCATAAAGCCCCGGCTGGTGCTCGCTGACGAACCTACCGGCAACCTCGATTCCAAGAACGGCGAGGACGTCATGGAAATGCTGACCGCGCTGAACAATGCCGGCACCACCGTGATCATGGTGACTCACTCCGAGCATGACGCGCGGTACGCCAAACGTATCGTGCGTCTGTTCGACGGACGTATCGCCTCGGACAAGTCCGAGGCACCTGTCAGGTTGGCCGGCTGATGATCAGGAGTTACATCACCGCGGGTCTGCGTGCGCTGCTGCGCCATCGGATGCATTTTGCGCTGAATGTCTGCGGCCTGGCGATAGGGCTTGCGGCAACGTTGCTCGTCACCGCCTATGTGCAATTTGAGCTTTCGTTCGACCGCTTTCAGCCCAATCTCGCATCGACCTACCGCCTTGCCCAGGTGCACAACGATGCGGGTGAGATCACCGGCGGATTGACCGCGACGAACCGCATTTCGTTGACCGGGCAGCAGATCGCCAAGACCATGCCCGAGGTCAAGTCGCTGTTCAGCCTGTTTCCGCTGAGCCGCGGCGCGGGTATCCAGATCGAAGTTGATGGTGCGCATCTGCGCCTCAACAATCTGTATGCAGCGACCCCCAACATCCGCGATTTCGTCAAGCTCGACGTGATTGCCGGCGATCTGGATGCCGCGCTGGCGTCGCCGGGCAAGATCGCGCTGTCACGCAGCGAAGCGATCCGTCTGCTCGGCGAACCCGCGCCCATCGGCAAGCCGATCAAGTACCGCAACGGCGCGATGACGGTGACGGCAGTGTTCGAGGATCTGCCGAACAACACGCACTACGATTTCACCAGCCTGGCGTATGTGAATCCCAATCGCAATCCGGATGAGTTCTGGGGCAACACCTATGTCGAACTCGCCCAGGACAGCGACATCGCGGCCCTGGCCGCACGCATCCGCACGCAGATCAATGCGCGGTCGCCACAGCCCTGGAACGTGGGCCTGCTGCCGGTCAAGGACATCCACATCAAGACGGGCAACAACGAACAAACGATCGCAATCTGCATCGCTCTGAGCCTGCTGTTGCTGGGTATAGCCAGTTTCAACTTCATCAACATGAGCACCGCCCAGGCTGCCCAGCGCGCGAAAGAAGTCGGGGTGCGCAAGGCACTGGGGGCGAGCAAGTCGCAGCTGGTCACGCAATTCCTGGTCGAATCGGTGCTGGTCGCCACGATCGCCGCGGTTATGGCCGCGGTAATCGTGCAGTTCAGCCTCCCCTGGTTCGCCGACATCGTCGGCAGCAAGATCCAGGTCAACTACCTCGGCGTCATGGGCCTTGATCTCATCGCGATCACTCTCGTGGTCGGGGTGCTGGCCGGCCTGTATCCGGCCTTGTTTGTTTCCGCGTTCAGCGCCAAGCGCGTCCTCAGCGGTGACCTCCAGCGCGGCACCACGGCAATCGCCGTGCGCAAGACCCTGCTGGTGGTGCAGTCGATCTTCTCGGTCTGCCTGATCATCGCAACCATCGTTGTGTTCCAGCAGATCCGCTACCTGAGCGATCTCCCGGTCGGCTATGCCAAGACCAGCAGGCTGGAGATACGCGGACTCAATCCCGATGTGATCTTCGACCAGAAAAACAGCGGCGTGGTCGACGAGCTCAAGCGTATCGACGGCGTCGTCAATGCCGCGCCGTTCGACCGCTCGCTGACCGAGGGTTCGGGCGGCGTGCTCGACATCATCTATCCTCATTCGCCCGATACGAAGAATGCAGCAGGGTTCTCCGCCACCGGCTACGGCTTCATCGAAACGGTGGGATTGAAACTGGTGGCCGGCCGCGACTTCTCGCCGGCGTACGGCGACTGGCACCACAAGACCGAACAGGGTCTGGAGACTGCCAGCATCATCATCACCGAATCGATGGTGCGCAGCGCAGGCATCGCCACGCCCGAGGAAGCGGTGGGACAGGTGTTCCGCCTGGGTATCGACGGGCGCACCGACGTGTTCAACGTCACCGTCGTCGGCGTGGTCGCCGACATCAAGATGGGGTCGGTCAAGGTCAAACAGTATCCTCTGTTCTTCATCTGCGGCTATTCCTGGTCGCCGGAAAGCACACTGGTGCTGCAGATCGCCGATGCCGACATCGGCCGCGTGCGCGGCGAAGCGACCGCTATCGTCAAGAAGCACCTCGGTGTGGAAAACGCCGATATACGACTCGTCGAAGACAACTACGACGCCATCTACCGCTACGAACACCGTCAGGCGGAGCTGGTCCTGGTGTTCTCTGTCCTGGCCATCTTCCTCACCTGTATAGGACTGTTTGGCCTGGCGGCCTACAGCACGCAGCGGCGCAGCAAGGAAGTGGCGATACGCAAGGTGCTCGGCGCTTCGCGTATGGCGCTCGTGAACCTGCTTGCGGGCGAATACCTGCTGCTGGTCGGCTTCAGTTCCGTGGCCGCGTTTCCGATTGCGTTCTTTTTCACCAGCGAATGGCTGAGCAATTTCAATGAGCGCATAGGGCAGTCGCCGCTGGTCTACCTGGCGGCGGCCATCCTCATCCTGGTTATCGCGTGGGCAACGGTATCAGTTCTGGCACTCCGAGCGGCCAGCTTGCGGCCGTCATTGACGTTGCGTCACGACTAGTCGTTGTACTGCTGCTAGTTGCAGTATATGAGAAATTATACAATGTCGGACTTCTACAATAATCCATGGTTTCATGTCCGGCGGCCGGCTCCCGGCGCGAGCCTGCGCCTATTCTGTTTCCCTTATGCAGGCGGCAGCGCCAACATCTATGCCGAATGGGCGCAATGGCTGCCGGCTGACATCGAGGTGCTTGCGCTGCAGTACCCGGGACGCGGCAATCGTTTCGGGGAGCCGCTGATTTCCAGCTGCCGTGAATTGGTCGCGGCGCTGATGCCGCAGATCCGTGCTTTCGTCGGCAAGCCGTTTGCGTTCTTCGGCCATAGCAACGGCGGACTGGTCAGCTTTGAGTTGGCGCGTGCGCTGCAGCGTGCCGGCAACACCTTTCAAGTCCATCATTTCATTTCTGGAAAGCGAGCAATCCACCTGCCGCGTACGCGCCGCATCACCTACAACCTACCTGAAGAGGAGTTCCGGCAGGAACTGGAGAGCCTCGGCGGCACACCTGCCGAGCTGCTGGCCAACAGGGATCTCATGGATATGTACCTGCCGGTACTGCGCGCCGATTTTGCTGTCGGCGAGGCGTATTCCTACTCGGAAGGCGCTCTTCTGAATTGCAACGCAACTCTGTTCGGTGGCATGGACGACGTTGACGTGCCGCTGGCCGATGTCTTGCGCTGGAGCGAGTTGATCCAGGGGCACGTCGATCATGTGTGCTTACCGGGAAATCACTTCTTCATCAACAGTCAGGCTAGAAAAATAGTTGAAATTGTTTCAAACAGGCTGACGCAAGCGTTGAGAGGCGTGCCGGCGCACTACGCCGCCTAGCCGGTGCGGTTTTCGCCGCACGGGGCATCGTTGCTGGTGGGGGAGAGCTACCCGGAGTCGCACGAAGCCAGGCCTCTGCAGCGCTGCATGGCGCTGCATCCGCGCGCATTTCTACTGCACCTCCGTCGTCGTGAACGGCGCGGCATGCACGCTGTACCAGGGAGTAGGGGGAGACAAGCAGATCATGGCAATTGCAAAACTTCTCAGGAAGGCGGCGGATGCGGGCGTGTTCCTCTCCGTGCATGAAGGACAGCTCCGCTTCAAATTGTCGACCGACACTTTTCCGGATGCACTGAAGCAGGAAATCGTCGCTGCCAAACCCGAACTCATAGCGTTCCTCGAACGCAGCCGCGCTCGGGATGGAGCGGCGGCACGACGCCCCATCCTGCCCGGCACGGCGGCCGGCGAGCGGGTGCCGGCCTCGTTCGCGCAGCAGCGGCTTTGGTTTCTCGATCGACTCGACGGTCCCAGCTATCGCTACAACATGCCGGTTGCGTTTCGCATCGAGGGCCGCCTTGATGCGACGCTCGCTGAGCGAGCCCTGGCCATGCTGGTCCAGCGCCACGAACCTTTGCGCACCGTACTCGTGGAAACGCCGGCCGGCCCTCTGCAGCAGGTGTGTGCAGACGCAGCCTTCAGTCTGGCACGCGACTTACCGCAGGATGCCGATGTGCTCAAGCATGCGGCGCATCTGCAGACTTTGCTCGACAGCGAGATATGCAAGCCGTTCGATCTGGCTTGCGACGTTCTGTTGCGCGCGCGACTGATCGGCGACGGCAGCAGTGGTTCAGTGCTGCTGCTGACGCTGCATCACAGCGCAGCCGATGGCTTGTCGCTTGGCGTGCTTGCGCGGGAATTTTCGCACCTGTACGCATCGCTGCAGCAGCAGGTTCCGGCCGACCTGCCTCCCTTGCCGGTGCGCTATGCGGACTACGCGCAGTGGCAGCTCGATCGCATGGGCGACGTGGATATGCGGACTCAGCTGAGCTACTGGAGCCAGCAGCTGCAGGGATTGCCAGGGCAATTTCCGCTGCGCGAAGACCTGGCGCGGCCCAGGCCTGCGCGTTTTCGCGGTGCACGTGCGACTTTCAGTCTCGATGTGACCACTCTGGCAGGTCTGCGCCATCTCGCCCGGGACGAGCAGTGCAGTCTGTTCATGTTGCTGCATGCGGCGCTGGCCGTGTTGCTGGCGCGCCACGGTCAGACCGAGGACATCGTCATCGGCACCCCGGTCGCCAACCGCGCCCAGCGCGTGCTGGAAGGTTTGATCGGTCTTTTCGTCAATACCGTGATCCTGCGTTGTGATTGCAGCGGCAACCCGCGCTTCGTCGACCTGCTACGTCAGGTGCGCAGCGTGAACCTGGAGGCTCAAGCCAATCAGGAAGCGCCGTTCGACGCGGTAGTAGCCCAGTTGCAGGGCGTTCGCCGCAGCAGCGGCACTGCACCGTTCCAAGTGATGCTGTCGATGGAGCTGGACACGCTCGACAGTCTGGTGTTGCCCGGGGCGCAGCTGAAACGTCTACCGGACGCGGTCATCGGCACCAAGGTCGACCTGCTGATTTCAGCCTTGGAGCACAACGAGACGCTGGAACTGCGCCTGGACTACGACTGCGACGTATTCCTCGCTGAAACGATTGAAGCGTTTGGTGAACGCCTGCTGCGCCTGCTGCGTGGCATCGTCGAGAATGCCGCAAGCCCGATTGGCGATTTGCCGCTGCTGTCAGCGCAGGAATCGGCCTATCTGCTGCGTGGGCTCAACGACACGGCGCGCAGCTACCCGCTGGACCGGTGTATCCACGAGCTGTTCGAGGCGCAGGTCGACCAGACCCCGGACGTGTCAGCGCTCAAATTCGAAAACCACGAACTCAGCTATGCACAGCTGGATGAGCGCGCGAACCGGCTCGCGCACTATCTTCGCGCACAGGGCGTCGGTCCCGATGCGCGTGTCGGGCTGCTGGTCGAGCGCTCGCTGGAAATGGTCATCGGCATATTGGGCATCTTCAAGGCCGGTGGCGCCTATGTGCCTCTCGATCCGGCCTATCCGGCTCAGCGCCTGGAGTTTCTCCTGCACGACAGTGCACCACAGGCGGTGCTGACCCAGACTGCGCTGCGTGATCGCCTGCCGGTGTCGGGTATGCCCACCCTGTGTCTGGATGATGCAGCGGCCGTGTTGGAGGAGTTCCCGGCCACGCGCCTGAGCGCCGCTGACATCGGCCTGACGTCGCGCCACCTGGCCTACGTGATCTACACCTCTGGTTCGACCGGCCAGCCCAAAGGCGTGATGAACGAACACGCTCCCGTGCTCAATCGCCTGCTGTGGGCGCGCGACGCGTATGCTTTCGGCGGCGGTGACCGGCTGCTGCAGAAAACGCCCTACAGCTTCGATGTTTCGGTAGGCGAACTGCTGATGCCGCTGCTGTGCGGCGCGCAGCTGGTGATGGCGCGCCCCGGCGGACATCTGGACCCGGATTACCTGGCGGCGACCATCGCGCGCGAGCAGATCACGATGGTGCATTTCGTACCGTCTATGCTGCAGATGTTCCTCGACCACGAGGTTTCGGCGCAGTGCGGCAGCTTGCGCCGCGTGCTGTGCAGTGGCGAAGCACTGCCGTACGGTTTGCAGCAGCGTTTCCTGGCTAGCCTTCCGGACGTGGAGCTCCACAACCTTTACGGACCGACCGAAGCGGCGATCGAGGTCACCACGTGGCGCTGCCGCGCCGACACGCATCCGGGCATCGTGCCGATAGGCCGGCCGATCGCCAACGTCCGCATCTACATCCTTGATGCGCAGCGCAAGCCGGTGCCGCGAGGTGTGGTCGGCGAGTTGTACCTTGGCGGCATCTGCGTTGCGCGCGGCTACCAGAATCGCGCTGACCTCAGTGCCGCGCAGTTTATTGCCGATCCCTTTGCCGACGATCAAGCCGCGCGTCTGTACCGCACGGGTGACCTGGGTCGCTGGCTTGCCGATGGCGCGATCGAGTATCTGGGCCGCAACGACAACCAGGTCAAGATCCGTGGCCTGCGCATTGAACTGGGCGAGATCGAATATCGCCTGGCGCAGTTGCCCGGCGTTGCCAGCGCAACGGTGCTGGCACGCGAAGATCTGCCGGGGCAGCAGCGCCTCGTCGCTTATCTCACGCGGTCGCCGGGTACCCTGGTTGATGCTGGCTGGGCCGAGGATCTGCGCCAGGAGCTACTGGCGGTGCTGCCCGACTATCTGGTGCCGACGCAGTTCGTGGTGCTCGATGCGCTGCCGCTCAACAGCAATGGCAAAGTCGATCGCAAGGCGCTGCTGGCGCGCAACGACCTGGCCGCAGCCGCGCAGCGATATGTCGCGCCGCGCAGCGAGATCGAACAGCAACTGGTCGATATCTGGCAGCAACTACTGCAGCGCGACAGTGTCGGTGTGCACGACAACTTCTTCGAGATCGGCGGCAATTCGCTGCTCAGCGTACGCTTGCGCAACGAGGTCATGCGCGCGTTGGCCTGCGAGCTTGCCCTGACCGACCTGTTCGAGTATCCGACCATCGCGCAGCTTGCGCGGCACCTGCGTGCTGAAACCACGGCGGACGTCGCACCGCCGCCGCGCACTGATCTGGCCGATATCAACCGGTCCATCGCGATCATCGGAATGGCCGGCCGTTTTCCGGGGGCCCGCGACGTGGCCGAGTTCTGGCAGAACCTTTGCGACGGCGTCGAAACCCTGCGCGAATTCAGCACCGAGGAACTGCGTGAGGCAGGAGTGCCCGCCGCGCTGCTGGATCGGGCTGACTTCGTGCGCAAGGGCGTGCTGCTGGAAGACCTTGATCTGTTCGATGCGGAATTCTTCGGGCTGACGCCGCGCGAGGCCGAGCAGATCGATCCGCAGCAGCGCCTGCTGTTCGAATGTGCTACGACTGCGCTTGAGATCGGCGGCTACGGCGACATAACCCAGGCGCAGCGTGTAGGCGTGTTCGTCGGCATGATGGACAGCGTCTATCTGGTCGAGAACCTGCTGCCCTCGCTGGACATATGGAGCCCGGCCATGACCGCGGCGCGCGTGGCCAACTCGCGTGATTTCGCCGCGACGCGTCTTGCCTACAAGCTGAATCTCAGCGGACCGGCGCTGACCATCGCGACGGCCTGTTCGACCTCGCTGGTCGCTGTGCATCAGGCTTGCGCCAGCTTGCGCCTGGGCGATTGCGACATGGCGCTGGCGGGCGCAGCCAATGTCACGCGCCTGCGGCCGCACGGCTATCTGTATGTGGACGGTGACATCCGTTCCCGCGACGGCCACTGCCGCACCTTCGACAGCGCGGCCAGCGGCACCCGTGGAGGCGATGGTGCCGGCATCGTGCTGCTCAAGCGCCTTGATGATGCCCAGCGCGACGGTGACACGATCTACGCGCTGATACTCGGCACCGCGATCAACAACGACGCGTCCGACAAGGTCGGCTACAGCGCGCCTAGCGTCGCCGGCCAGGCAGCTGTCGTGCGCGCCGCATTCGCCTCGGCCGGGGTGGAACCGGCGAGCGTGCAGTATGTCGAGGCGCACGGTACTGCGACGCGCTACGGTGATCCGATAGAGATCCGCGCCCTGTCGCGTGCATTTGGCCGGCTGCCCGCTGGCTCCTGCCTGATCGGTTCGGTCAAGCCCAATATCGGACATCTCGATTGCGCCGCCGGCGTGGCCGGCCTTATCAAGACCGCGCTGGCGCTGCACCACGGCCGCGTACCTCCTAGCCTGAACTTCGCCAATCCAAATCCAGAAATAGATTTCGAAAACAGTCCATTTATCGTCAACAAAAAATTGACTGACTGGCCGCAGCATGGTTCGCCGCGTCGCGCCGCCGTAAGTTCGTTCGGCATCGGTGGCACTAACGCGCATGCGGTGCTGGAGCAGGCACCGTCGCAACCCGCGCGCGAAAGTCGTGGCGGGCCCGAACTACTGCTGTTCTCGGCGGACTCTCCGGCGGCGCTATGCGCACAGCGTGAACAGTTCGTCGCCTTTTTACAGGCTACCCCCGGCTTGTGCCTGGACGATGTCGCGGCCAGCCTTCAACTCGGGCGTGCGGCACGACGTTGCCGCGACACGCTGGTTGCCGCCAGCCTCGGGGAAGCTATTGCCCAGCTGCATCTGCTCGAAAAAGCCGATCCCGCGGCACAACTGCTCACGGGGCAGGGGGCGCCCGGAACGGTATTCCTGTTCTCCGGGCAAGGCGTGCAGTACCCGCAGATGGGGCGCGGCTTGTACGCGCGTTTCAGCGCTTATCGCACGTGCATCGACGAATGCGCTGCCGAGCTGCAGCCGTTGCTCGGGCTTGATCTGCGCGCGGTGCTGTATCCCGAGAGCGATCCGGAACAGGCGGCGCACTCTCTGCGCAACACGGTGATCGCGCAGCCGGCGCTGTTCGTCACCGGGCTTGCGTTGGCGCGCCTGCTACAGAGTCTCGGTGTGGCGCCGCAGGCCATGATTGGCCACGGCGTCGGCGAATACGTTGCCGCGCATCTGGCCGGTGTTTTCGATCTGGCCACGGCGCTGCGACTGGTGGCCGTGCGTGCGCGGCTGATGCAATCGGTCGAGCCCGGCGCGATGCTGGCGGTCGCCCTGGAGCCTGCCGCGGCCGCTGCCGTGGCGATGGCCAGCGGCTGCGAACTGGCCTGTGTCAACGAACCGGCGGGTTGCGTGCTCGCGGGCACATCATCTGCCATCGCTGCCGCTGCCGCCGCGCTAGATGAGGCCGGCGTTGCGCACACGCCGTCGCTAACTTCGCACGCGAGCCATGGTGCGATGATGGACACGGCGCTGACGGAGTTCGCCGAGGCCGTGGGCTCGGCCCAGTTACGCAGTCCTGTCTTGCCCTATGTGTCGACCCTCAGCGGCGATTTCATCGCGGCGGAGCAGGCGATCGACCCGGCCTACTGGGTACGCCAGCTACGCGAGACCGTGCAGTTCGCCCGCGGAGTCGATGCGCTGCTGCGCAGCAGCGTTGTCGGCGGCGATAGCGTCTTCCTGGAACTGGGGCCGGGCCAGACGCTTTGCGGATTCGTGCACAAGCACCCGGCAGCAGCCTCCCGCACGGTGCTTCCGACCATGCGCCACTCGCTGGCGGTTGAAGACGACGTGGCAGTGCTGCTGCGGAGTCTGGGCCAGTTGTGGTTGCATGGTGTGGCGCTGGACTGGGGCGGCCTGCACGAACGGCCGCGTCGAATCGCATTGCCCACCTATCCGTTTCAGCGGCGTCGCTACTGGATCGATGGGCCGTATGCGGCCAGGCCGACCGAACCAGCTTCGCGCGATTCTGCGCAGGCGGATGCGCTCTACCAGCCTGTGTGGAAATTGAAACCGCGTCGCCAGGCTGGTGCGCGGTCTGCAGCATCGTGGCTGGTGCTGGGTGATGGAGCGGCGCTGACGCAGAACACGGTAAGTGCATTACGCCGTGCTGGTGCCAGTGTGGTGCACACCGAGCGGGCGCTGGAGTTCCGTCGCTGCGACGAGCAGCACTACGCTCTGCCGACCACCGCCGACGCGTTGCGCGAACTGGTGCAGGCACTGGGGCAGAGTGGCTTCCTGCCGAGCGGAATCCTGCTGCTGGATGCGGCGTTGGCGCCGGTTCCGGCCGACAACGACGGTGGTGTGGCGGCGTTCTTGCGCGACTCCTGCGGGGCGTTGCTGGAGCTCCTGGGTGTGCTTGCCACGCAGAGCATGGCGGCCGGACTGCAACTGGCCGTCGTCACGCGCGGTGCCCAACGGGTGACCGGCGAAGAAGATCTGCTGGTCGTGGCCGACGCGGTTGGTGCATTGTGCAAAGTTACTGAAAGCGAGTACCCGGTTCTACATTGCCGTCAGATCGATCTTGCGCCTCGTGAGGCTGATCTTGCTGACTCCCCGCAATGCAGGGAACTCGCGAACCAGCTCGCACACGAAATCCTGGGCGGGATGGACGACCGTGTGACAGCCCTGCGCGGCCGCCAACGCTGGGTGCGTGTTCTTGAAGGTCTGGCTGTCGACGCGGAATCGATGCCGCGGGCTGTAGTGCGCGCAGGTGGTTCATACGTGATCTGCTGCGCGCGCAGCGACGCCGGAATTGCCATCGCCAGACAACTGCAGACAGCCGCAGAAGACCTGAAGATCGCAGTCATCGCCGCCGATGGCGCTGATGTGTCGGAGACGGATCGAATCGGGCTGGCCGCCGACGGGATCGAGGTGGTCGCGGACGCAGGTAACGATGCCGAGCGATTGCGCCGCGCCTTCGCGTCGCAGCGCCAGCGATCCGGCCGCATCGACGGTGTTGTCTACAGCGCGGCCCCAGTCCCGGCGGAGAGGTGTGCGCTGCCGCAGATCGCCGTGCAGGACCTGCAGGCGTCCTGCAGCGTGAGCCTGCAGATCTTGGCGGCCATCGACGCCGCACTGGACGCTGAAGAAGCGGACTTCATCGTGCTGCTGTCATCGCTGGCCGCTTGGTGCGGCGAAAGTGGGCAGGGTGTCCAGGCGGCCGCCAATGCGCAGCAGGATGCCTACGCGCAGTACCGTCATCAGCACGGCGACACACGTTGGCTCAGCCTGAATCTGGGCTCGCGCGACGACACCGCGCCAAATCTGTTGCGCAGCGTGTTGCTGGCCGCGCTTGCGGCGGATGCTGCGCCGCAATTGCTGTACGGCAGCGCCGATGAGTTGCAACGCCGCCGCGTGCGCAGCAGTGCCTCGGCAAGCAGGCCTGCAGCGGTGCTGTACCGGCGCGGCATCGCGGCGTCCGCGCGCAGGGTGCCCACCGACGAAGTCGAGCGGCAGCTACTGCAGAACTGGCAGGAATTGCTGGGCTTTGCGGACATCGGCACGGAAGACGATTTCTTCGAGCTGGGCGGTGATTCTTTGCTGGCCACGCGTGCGGTCAATTTCGTCCAGCTGAATTTCGCGCTTGACAGCGAACAGTTCGCGATCCGCCATTTTTTCGCCGTGCCGACCATTGCTGGGGTTGCCGCTCGCATCACCGCAGCGTTGATGGACGGCCGCGCCAACGATCAGAAAAAGCGCCTGCTAGACCAGGGGCTCGCGATAGAGGAAGGGGTGCTTTGATGCAGCATATTGCCGATCTGGTCCGCGAGGCCGAAGCCAACAACGTCATCCTGCACGTCAAGGATGGCAAGCTGTCGTACATGGCCGAGCAGGGCGGGTTTCCCGTCGAGCTCAAGACGCGCGTGATCAGCCGCAAGCAGGAAATTGTCGATTTCCTGCTCACACGGGAAATCGATCGCAGCAGAAGCGAGAACGGCGTGCAGATCGTAGCGGCCGACCGCAGTCAGCCGCTGCCGCTCTCGTTCGCCCAACAGCGTCTGTGGATCGTCGACCAGCTCGAAGCCGGTAGCAGTCAGTACAACCTGCCGCTGGTTCTGCGCGCACAGGGGCCGCTGGACCGCCATGCCTTGCAGCTATCAATAGACAGCATTGTGCGGCGCCACGAGGTCTTGCGCACCCGGTTCGGGGTCTACGGCGACGCGCCGCGCCAGTTGGTCCAGCCGGCGCAGCCGGTGCCGATCCAGATCGTCGATCTGTCGCAGGAATTGCCGGCCGCGCGCGAGACTCGCGTGGGCGAGCTGGCCGCGGCCGAAGCGGCTCGACCGTTTGATCTTGCGCATGATCTGATGTTGCGCGTCAGCCTGCTCGTGCTCGGGGGCGACGACCACGTGCTGCTTTTTACACAGCACCACATTGCCTCCGATGGCTGGTCGGTATCGCTGCTGGCACGCGAATTCGCCGCGCTGTATTCGGCGTACTGCCGCGCCGGGAGCGATCCGTTGCCGCCGTTGCCGATCCAGTATGTCGATTACTCCGTCTGGCAGCGCGAACGCTTCGCCGGACAGGGACTACAGCGCGAGCTGGACTACTGGCGCCGTCAGCTTGACGGCCTGCCACCGGTGCACGGACTTCCGCTCGATCGTCCGCGCCCGCCGCGCAAGAGCAGCCGCGGCGGCGTCGTGCGGCAGTCGCTCGACCGTGAATTGCTCGGCGGCCTGAAGCGTTTGTGTCAAAGTGAAAATGTAACATTATTTGTTATGCTGCAGACCGCGTTCGCACTGCTGGTCAGTCGTTGCAGTTTCGAGACCGACGTGGCCATCGGCACGCCGACCTCGGGCCGTTCGCATCCACAGGTCGAGTCGCTGATCGGTTTCTTCGTCGACAATCTTGTTCTGCGCAGCCGTTTCGACCACAACCTGACATTCCGCGCGGCGCTGGCGCAGAACCGGCAGACCATTCTGGATGCCTTTTCGCACCAGAGCATGCCATTTGATCTGCTTGTGGAGCATCTCAATCCGCAGCGCAGCCTGTCCTACGATCCGTTAATCCAGATCGTTTTCGGCCTCAACAACAATGAATCGCAGGCACTGGATATCGGCGCACTGCGTTTGATTCCCCTGCAACAGGACAGCGTCCTGGCCAAGGTTGACCTGGAGCTGGCTGCGATTGAGCGTAATGATGCGCTCGACATTTCCTGGATTTATCGCAGCGACCTGTTCGAAGCCGATGCGATGGCGGCCCTGGCGCAGGACTACGAATGCCTGCTGCAGAGCATCGTTGCTGATCCTGCGCGAGGTATTTTCGACTACCCATTGTTGACGTCCGCGCGCCGGGAGCGGGTCCTGCAGCTCGGCCATGGGCCGGCACATGAGCGATCGGAGCCCGATATCGCGTTCCTGTTCGCGCAGGCCGCGGCACGCACGCCCGACGCAACCGCGGTGTGCTGGGCTGGAGGTGCGCTGAACTATGCGCAGCTAAGCGTGAAGGTTCAGCGTCTGGCCGACTATCTGCGCAGCCTCGGCGTGGACCGTGAATCCCGCGTCGGCGTCTATCTTCCGCGCTCGCCCGAAATGCTGATTGGCGTGTTGGCTGTCATGAAAGCGGGCGCTGCCTACGTACCGCTGGAGCCGGGTCTCCCGGTGGACCGCATCGCCTACATGGTCGGCGACGCTGCGATCCAGTGGGTGCTGCTGCAGTCGGATCGGCTTGGCGACCTGCCCGCCGGTGGCGTCGACTTCGTGCTGATGGATGACGCTGTCGCCGATGCGTCATGGCTGCAGGAGTTCGCCGCAGGCTCTTTGCCGGCGGTGGCATCCCAGCCCGAGGATCTGTTGTACGTGCTCTATACCTCGGGTTCCACCGGCCGACCCAAGGGAGTGATGATCACCCGGAGCAATGCGGCCAACTACCTGGCCCACTGCGTCGACTCCTATCTGACGCCTCAGATCGCCGGTGCCGTGGTCAGCTCGCCGCTGTGCTTCGACGCGACCTTGACCACCTTGCTGCCGGCGCTCCTGTGCGGCAAGCCCGTGCTGTTGCTGCCCGATGATGAAAGCACGTTGGAATGTCTTCTGCAGCGCCTTTTTGCCGACGAGGGCGACTGGTTGTTCAAGATCACGCCGGCGCATCTGGATGCGCTTGCGCATTTGCCCCGTCCCGCCGGAAGCGGCGGGTCGGCTCATCGCATCGTGGTGGGTGGTGATCAGTTGACTACCGACACATTGCGCATGTGGAAGAATAAACTTCTTCCAAATGCCTTTTTTTACAATGAATACGGCCCGACCGAGGCCACCGTTGGCTGCAGCGTCCACGAGATTGCAAGCGGCGACGACCTGGCCGCACTGGGAGGGGCGGCGGCCGTGCCTGTGGGCCTGCCTATCCGCAATGTGCAGCTTTACGTGCTCGGGCCGTCGCAGATGTTGCAGCCCATCGGCAGCTATGGCGAGCTGTACATCGGCGGCGACGGCCTCGCGCGCGGTTATCTCAATCGCAGCGAGCTCACGGAGCAATGCTTCATTGACAATCCGTTCGGCACGGGCCGGCTGTACCGCACTGGCGACATCGTGCGCTGGTGTGCTGCTGGGCACCTGGAATTCCTCGGTCGCCGCGACGACCAGATCAAGATCCGTGGCTTCCGCATCGAACTGGGGGAAGTCGAAGCCCAACTGCGCCGGCTAGACCTGGTGCAGGACGCGCACGTTTTGGCACGCAGTGCCTGCCAAGGTGCGCCGGTACAGCTAGTTGCCTACGTGGTGGCGTCCGATCCCAATCTGGATGCCGGTCTGCTGGTGCAGCAGTGCCGCAGAGGCCTGACCGACGCCTTGCCCGACTACATGGTGCCTTCCTTCATCGTGCCGTTGACGGGCCTGCCCCTGACAGCCAACGGCAAGGTCGATCGGCGTCGATTGCCGGAACCGTCGCATGCTGACTCGGCCAGCGCGCTCGATGAGGCGCCCCGCACCGCGCGGGAACAGACCCTGTATGCGATCTGGTGCGAGTTGCTGCAGCGTCAGTCGTTCGGGGTGCACGACAATTTCTTCGCCCTCGGTGGCGACTCGATTCTTGCGATCCAGATGGTGTCGCGGGCCAATCGTGCCGGGCTTGCGCTCAATACACGCTTGGTGTTTGCGCACCAGACCATCGCCGGTCTTGCCGTTCACGGCGGCGGCGTGGCCGCGCAGGCGCAACAGCAGCCGGTCGAGGGTGGTCTGGCGCTGTTGCCCGTCCAGCGCGCACTGCTTGAAGGCGGCGGTGACGCGCTTAGCCATTTCAACCAGTCCCTGCTGCTCACAGTGCCTGAAGGTTTCGATGGTGTCGCGCTGACAGCGCTCGTGCGCGCCCTGTACGAACGGCATGACGCGCTGCGTCTGCGATTCCACTGTGACGGCACTGGCTGGCAGGCAACACACGTACCACTCAGCGATGCACTCGTCGATGCCAGCTGCATCGTCGAATCCGTGCCGGCCGCAGGAGCCTCGGCGAAAGCGTTCATTCAGCAGCGCAGCGAGCTGCACCAGGGCACGCTCGACATCGGAGCCGGTCAGTTACTGCGTGCTGTGCTGTTCGATGCGGGCGCGCAGTCGCGCCTGCTGCTGGTCGTACACCACCTGGTGATGGACGGTGTGTCCTGGCACATCGTGCTGGCGGACCTGGAGAGGAGCTATCTCGACTGGAACGCGGGAAAACCGGTGCAGCCCGCCCCCAAGACCTCGTCCTACCAGGCCTGGGGCGAGGCCGTCAACGCACATTTGGCCGCGCCTCGCTGTGCGCGTGAACTGGAATACTGGCACGCCCAGCTGGAGCCCAGAACCGAACCGCTGCAGGCGGAGAGGCGTGCGCGTCAGCGCGCCGACATCGCGAGCAGCCGGCGCGTCACCGTGCACCTGAATCCAAGTGAGACAACAGCGCTGCTGCTGGATTGCGACGCGACTTACCGCACAACGATAAATGAGCTTCTCCTGGCTGCGCTGTACTGGGCTCTTCGCCAATGGAGCAAGCGGTCACGCCTGCGCATCGATGTGGAAAGCCACGGCCGCGAGCACCTTTCCGACGCGCTGGACACCAGCGAAACCGTGGGCTGGTTCACCACCATCCATCCGCTGGTGTTGCAGGCTGCAGGGGACGAGATCGGCACCATCATCAAGGCCGTGAAAGAACAGTCTCGCGGCGTGCCGCGACACGGCTTCAGCTATGGCGTCCTGCGGTATATCGCCCGTGACGAAAAACTTGTTGCTGCTGATGCCGAACAGCCTGCTTCGCTGTTATTCAACTACCTCGGCCAGATCGACTCTCTGCGCGACCATGGCACCCATTTTCGCGTCAGCGACGAAGCGGTAGGCAATCTCGTCGACCCGGCACGGCTGCGTACGCACCTGCTGGGAATCAACGGCCTGGTTATCGACGGCTCGCTGCGCTTTGACATCGACTACAGCAGCGCGCAGTTCAATGAAGCCACGGTACGCAACCTGGCCAGTGCGTTCGAGGCTGGCCTGCGCCGTGTCATTCAGCACTGCACTAAGCTGGCCTGGGGCGAATACACGCCCAGCGACTTCCCACTCGCATGCGTGGATCAGCCCCTGCTGGACGACTGGCAGCGCCGCTATGCGATCGAATCCCTGTATCGCTCCACACCGATGCAGCAGGGCATGCTGTTCCATAGCCTGATCGATCCTGGCGCCTACGTCACACAGATCTTTCCTACGTTCAGCGGCCCGCTGGATAGCGGTTGTCTACGCCGCGCCTGGCGCCTGCTGCTGGCGCGCCACGCCATCTTCCGCACCGCCTTCGTCGGGGAAGGAGACCGCCAGCATCAGTTAGTCTGCCTCGAGGCCCGCCTTCCGTGGACCGAGATCGATTGGCGCAAACTCGATCCGCATCAGCAGGAGCAGGCTTTCGAGCGCCTGTGTGCGGAAGACCGCAGTGCTGGCTACGATCCGCTGCAGTCGCCATTGATGCGTGTGACGCTGCTGCGCCTGGGTGATGCGCGCCATCGCATGCTGTGGAGCCATCATCACAGCTTGCTCGATGGCTGGAGCATGGCGTTGGTGCTGCGCGACCTCATGCTCGCCTACGGCGCGCTGGCGCGCGGCATGGAGCCAGACTTCCCTGTCACGGCGCCATACCGAAGCTATGTCGAATGGCTGCAGGCGCAGGACGTTGCGCAAGCCCGCCGCTACTGGCGCGAGTATCTGTCGCCAATGAGCGCACCGACCCCGCTGCCCACGGATCGCAGCGATCGAACCATCGTGCATGCAACGCTGAGCCTGCAGCTGGGTTCCACTGACACCATGCTGCTGCGACAGCTGGCGAGTCGACACAAGACGACGTTGAACACCCTGATCCAACTGGCGTGGGGGTTGCTGCTGGCGCGCCGCAGCGGTGAGAACACAGTGATGTTCGGTGCCGTTATCGCCGGTCGCCCGCCGGAAGTGGCCCATATCGAAGGCATGGTCGGACTGTTCATCAACAGCATTCCGGTGGTCGCTTCCTTCGTGCCCGGAAAACCTCTGGAGCAGCAGATCGCCGCACTCCAGGCGGGTTTCCAGGCCAGCAGTAGCTATGCCTACTTGCCGCTCGTGGACATCCAGCGCGAGGCCGGCATCGCGGCGGGTTCGTCCCTGTTCGACAGCCTTCTGGTGTTCGAGAACTATCCTCTGGATGCTGCACTTTCCAATAATGGAAATTCAGTCACCGGTGCGCTGCGCGTAGAGAGTGTAGGCAGCAGCATCCGCGACACGTATCCGATAGCCCTGGGTATCACTGAGGGTGAGACGCTGAACGTCGTCTGCAACTACTTCGGCCACCTTTTCTCCGCCCGGCGCATGGGCGAACTGCTCGATGAACTGCAGTACGTGCTGCAGCAGTTGCCCCGCAGCGACTCGACCGCCACCATTGCCCTGGTACGCCCTGCCCAGGCGCGGGAACTACTGGCCGTCGAGTCTGCGGCGCTTTATCCCTTGCAGTGCATACATACGCAGTTCGAACTTCAGGCCGCGCGCACCCCGAGTGCGATCGCGGTCCAGTTCGGTGCGCAGCAGTTGAGCTATCGCGAACTCAATCGCCGTGCCAATCGCTTGGCGTGTTATCTCGTCGATGCAGGCGTAGGTGTGGAATCGCGCGTAGGCATCTACCTGCAGCGATCCATCGAGATGCTGGTCGCGGTACTTGGCGTGCTCAAGGCCGGCGGCACTTACGTGCCGTTGGAACCCGGACTGCCGGCAGGCCGGATTGCCTACCTGCTGGAGGATGCGGGAATCGCGTGGGTGCTGTTGGACAGTGCTTCGATGGAGCGTTTGCCGCTGGGCGGTGTGGATGTAGTGCTGATGGACGGGGCCGCCGACGATGCGGACTGGCTGGTGGAGTTCGACGATGGCAGGGACCTTGTTGAGCGCGTTGCTGTCGCGCCGGACAACCTGGCCTACGTGCTCTACACCTCAGGGTCGACCGGTCAGCCCAAGGGCGTGATGATTGCGCATCGGGCGGTGTCGAATTATCTCGCGCATGCGGTGCGCGCGTATGTCGACGCGGACATCGAAGGCGCCGTCGTCAGTTCGCCGCTGTGCTTTGATGCCACCCTTACGACGCTGCTGCCGCCGCTGTTGGTGGGCAAGCCAGTACTCCTGTTGCCCGACGACGGAACCACCTTGGCTGCCCTGGCGGCAGCCCTGTTCCAGTCACAGCGTTGTTGGCTGTTCAAGATCACGCCAGCCCATCTGGAAGCGCTGTTGCATATGGATCTCCCGGCGACGGCCGGCACTGCGGCGCATCGTGTGGTCATCGGCGGTGAGCAGCTTCCGGCAGCCACACTACGGCGTTGGAAGCGCGACCTGCTGCCCAACGCGCGCTTCGTCAACGAATACGGTCCGACCGAAACGGTGGTCGGATGCAGCACCTTCCGTGTCGACACATCTTCTCAGCTGCAGGCGTTGGAGATGATGACGGCTGTACCAGTCGGGCAGCCGATCCAGAACACACAGCTGTACATCCTCAGCGACGAGCAGCAGCTGCAGCCGCGCGACTGCATCGGCGAGTTGTATATCGGCGGAGCAGGGCTTGCGCGCGGCTATCTCAATCGCGCTGCTCTCACCGCTGAACGCTTCGTCGCCAACCCGTTCGGGACTGGGCTGCTCTACCGCACGGGCGATCTTGCCCGCTGGTTGCCCGATGGTGAGCTTGCTTTCGTCGGCCGGCGCGACGACCAGGTGAAGATCCGAGGCTTCCGCATCGAACTGGGCGAGATCGAGAGTGGGCTGCGCGCGATAGGGGCAGTGCGTGATGCCTGTGTACTGGCGCGCAGCGATACGCCGACGGGCGATAAACGTCTGGTGGCCTATGTTGTGGCGGCGAGTGCTACGGATGCCTCGTCGATGACGGCCACCTGCCGTGAAGCACTGGCCCGGCGTCTGCCGGACTACATGGTGCCGACGGCGTTTGTCGTGCTCGATGCGCTGCCACTGACGGCC
>JAEUPP010000001.1 GCA_016790075.1 Rhodanobacteraceae bacterium
ATGGATCGCGACAGCAAAGCACTGCCCAACCAGGGCTATTCGGTCCGTGATCCACTGCTTGCGATGTTCAAAGGAAATGCCGGTGTACTGGTCCTCACCACACAGCCAGGCCCGGCGCACACAGCGTTGCACGCAGTGGAATACGCCGCGTTCATCCGTAGAGACCAGTTGGGAGCGGGGCTGGGCCATGGGCGCATTGTCCCGCCGCTGCGTTGCAGGCGCATGCGAAAACATCCCGATGCCGTGTCGGATTGTTCTGATTTGTGCGTGACCACGTTCGGCCGGCCGCTTTCGGCCGTGATCGGCGTCGATCTATGGCCGACACTCGGGCTTGCGATCTGGCTAGGGCTGGGGCTAGTCGCAGTGCTGATCATGGCGATGCTGTATCAGGACTGGCAGCATGCGCGCAGCCGGTTCGCGATGCGACTCGTCGACGCCCTGAGTCTTGGCAGCCTCTCGCAAACGCAGCACGCGATCGACCTGGCTGTAGATGTCTCGCCAGACGATGACCTGCGCAACGCTGCATGATCCCGCGCTGAGTCACCGGTCAATCCAGGGTTCCTCAGGGAACCCCGGATACCGCACCTTCCTCGAGGCACACGCAGCGGCTGCGCTAGCGAAGCAACTGCGTCCGGTCGAACGGTTATCGGTTCACGTCAACCATGATGGCATCGCCAGCTTTGCCAACGACCGTGATGTTGTTCACCTGATCTAGTGTTGAGATATCAGGAATTACCTTGGCGATGCGTGACTGGCTGAGCGGGCCACCCAGTACGACATAGCCTTCGCCGCGGGCCGCGTCGACCACGAGTGCGTCAATGTTGCCGTCGTCGTTGAAGTCGTGCGTGGAGGAGAGAATGCTCGGCGAGGCGACATCGAAACCCAGTGCAGCCAGTTGTGGGTTCGCGGCCTTTTTCTCCTCGGGATTGGCTTGCGCGGTACTATTTACGATCAGCATATCCCACGCTGAAGCCGTGCCCCCAGGGCCATAGCAGGTGACCCATTCCGACGTATTGCTCGTGTAGTAGCTCCATTGGCTACCCCAGGTGCCGCCTCGGTTGCAGTGCGTGGCGTAGGAGGAGCTCCAGGAGAACGTCGCCCAGCCTGGCCCATCAAGGCTCCACGGACTGAATGACGCATGGACGATAGGCGGCCTGTCAACGGCCGTCAGAGTGGCTGCCCTGCTGGATTGACCACCGCTACCGACACAGGTGATGGTGACGGTCTGATCGCTGGTGGCGGTGATGGTCCGGCTACCGGACGTTCCGCTGATGGATACCGCGCCCGTGCTGCTGCAGCTTGTCGCCAACTTGGACGACCAGCGCAGGGTGGACGATTGGCCCTTGTAGATGCGGCTGGGGTAGAAATCGGCCGTGACAATCGGGGGCGTACCCGCCGGGTAGACCGTTACCTGTGCCGAGCCGCTGCCGGGGTCCGGTGCCATCGGCCCGGTGCACGCGACAATCGCCTGCAAAGTGGCGGTCGGGGTAAACGTAAAGCTGCCCACATCGTCACCATAACTGAGCCCGGGCACGCCCGAAACCGTGCATCCTGTGACTGCCGGTCCAGCGGTTCGCCACGAGAGTGTCGTCGATTGGCCGGCGCTTACGGTGCTCGGTTCAAACTTTACGTAAACGCGAATTTCATCTTCGGGCGGCGCCGCAAACGACGGCACTGCGGCAGCCATCAATGTCGCCGCTACTACGGCTGCCATACCGGGGCGAATGCCCGTTCGCCACATCCCGCTGGCACGGATATCCGACGGCACTTGAATCACTGTGTTCACTACGTTGCTCCTTTGAGAACGATGGATGCGGCCCCGACGTCATGCGCCTGCAGGTCGCAACCCATTGTCACGGCCGATCCCTTGATCTCACATCGGCAACGCGTCAACCAAGCCAACGTTTCTTGTGGACATAGTGTCAATAGCAAAATCTCTGCATATGAGACAGCAACATGACGGCAGCATCACGAGTGATAACCGGGTTTCTGGCTAACTGGCACGCCCGTGCCAGAAACAAACCCTACAGCGCCGTCAATAGCCCCATCGTCATGCCCGCGACCAGAGCACGTGCCGGCTTCAACGGCTTCGTGCGCTGCAGGCGATCGACCACGCCGCGATGACGAGTCGTGACGAACGGTGCGGCACCACATAGGTGGCTGTAGGACCGTGGGCGAACCCTGGCACTGCCGCCTACGTAACGCTCGCCACGATGCGAATCAGCGTGTAGCAGCAGGCGGCGGCGCCACTGCAGCCAATCGTGCGCGCAGTTCCGCCAGCCGCTCCGGCGGAGTTTGGGCAATGGCCGTGTACGTTGTGAGCGCGCGAGTGTAGGCGGCACGCGCATCACTCCTGTGGCCAAGCGCGACGAACGCATCGCCGAGGTCTACTTGCGCATCGGCCGTATCGACATGCTCTGCACCGAGCAGGCGCAGGCGCTGCGCTTCGACCTCGGTCAGCAATTCGACGGCAGCCTTGGCCTCGCCCAACATAAGGCGTTGCCAGCCCAGGTTATGCAGCGGATACAGCGGCGCGGGGTGATCAGCGCCGAGCGCCTTGCGCCAGATCGCAGCCGAGCGCGCGAACTCGACAGCAGCTTCCGCATGGCGTTTCTGATTCGCGAGGATGCCGCCGAGAACATTCAGGTCGTTGGCAAATTCAACGCTCTCTTCACCGTATGTTCTCGCGGACACTTTCAAGCGGCGCCTGATCAGTTCCGTCGCCGCGTCGAGCTCCTGCAGCTCACCCAGAGCCCAGCCCAGATTGGAGGCGGCGCCACTCCACAGCGGATGATCCTCGCCGTAGCGGCGCGTATAGATCGCCAGCGCGCGCTCGAAATCCTCGCGCGCTGCCGACACGCGCTTGACCTTCATCTGGATCAGGCCACGATTGTTGTACAGGCGTGCCAGCGTGTCGGTATCCGCGCCTTCTTCCCGCACCAGCGCGATGGATGTATCGAACTCGACCATCGCGTCGTCGAGTCGGCCGAGCGACTTGAGTGCATTGCCACGGCGACTGCCGAGATCGGCGCGCAATAACACGTCATTGAGGTACGCACTCGCGACGATGCCCGCATCCGCAGCTTGAAGCGCCTCCGCGAAGCGGCCCTGGCGATGACGCAGCAGGGCCTGGGCCTCCAGCGCGCGCGCGAAAGCCGATGCATCACCGTCGTCGTGCAGCGACAGCGCCTGTTGCACCAGAGACTCCGCAGCATCGGTGCGCCCCAGCTGCAGATAAGCGTCAGCCATGACCAGGGACAGATTTGCCTTGAGGCGCGGCTGACCGGACAGGTCCCGCGTAACCCGTTGCGCGCCGCGGTGCAGGATTTCTTCAGCATCCACACGACGGCCGCCGTTTTCGTTTGGATTCGCCGCGCTGAACAGGCTGCTCATGAAGGCGCTCACTTCGCGCGAACTGCGCGCTTCCTGCGCGAGCCGCTCACGCTCATAGCGGTACTGGCTCCACTGTTGCGAGGCAATCACGCCCAGCAGCGTGAGCAGCACGAGCATGAGCAGCGCGGCACGGCCGTGCCGCCGCAGAAACACGGCAATCTGCAACGAATAGGCAATCGGCACATGGCGCGGTGTAGCGCTGTCCCGTATCAACTCCAGATCAATCCTGAGTTCGCTCAACTGCGCCTGACGTTGCAGGGGCTCTTCGGCCGTAGCACGCGCGACCACGCACTTCAGCAGTCGCCGCGCCCAGCCCGGCGGCTGTGGTCCACGCGCTTCCAGCAGCCAGCGCTGCACCAGCATCCCGATCTGAAACGTGTCAGATGCGGTCGTCAACGCCTGGCCGGCACGCTGCTCCGGGCTCGCGAAACCGGGCGTGTAGAGAACGGTACTACCCGAGTCCGCATCATCCAGGCGGCGGGCAATGCCGAAGTCAAGCAATCGCGGCATGTTGTCAGCCGCGACGAGAATATTGCCCGGGGTCAGATCACCGTGAACGATGAGGTGGCGATGCGCGTGTTCCACGGCCCGCGCCACGGCAATCAGCACGGCAAGACCCGCGCGCCAATCGCACTGGGTCGCAAAATACCGATCCGCCGGCTCACCGCTGACATGCTCCATCGCAAACCATAACAAGCCGTCATCACGTTCGCCGGCATCGAGAATGCGCACGATGTGCGCGTGCACCAGCTGCCCCAGAACGGCTCGCTCACGCAGGAAGCGCGCGCGCAAGCCGGCCCCAGCCTTGACGATCTTGATTGCCACGGTCTGATCGAAGGCGCGATCGTCACGTTCGGCGCGCCAGACTACGCCGTGACCGCCGCGACCGATTTCTTCGACCAGCACGAAGGGGCCCAGTCGCTCACCCTTGATCAGAGGCGGCAGCCCCCGCGTGGCCAGAAGATCGGCCACGAGTGCACCAGCCAATGCGCCACCCGTCGCGAGAAACGGCGCGTTCACTGCACCCGCTCAGGCGGCTTCAAGCTGCGACGCCAGCCAGCGCCGCGCATCCGCCCAGTCCCGTTCCACGGTGCGTTCGGACACATCCAGTGCGAGCGCCGTCTCAGTCAGCGACAGCCCGGTGAAGAAACGGCATTCCACGACGCGTGCCTGACGCGGCTGCACGCGGGCAAGATCACGCAATGCGTCGTCGAGCGCCGCAATGGTACGCGCCTCGTCCAGCAACGCCTTGTCCGCATCGGACGCGTTTTGTAGCTGCTGGCTCTGGCGCAGGCGACGGCGCGCATGATCACAGACCACGTGACGCATCGTGCAGGAGACCAGATTGAGCATATGCGCCTGCGACTGCTGCGTCTGCGAGTCTGCATTGGCCAGGCGCAGATACGACTCATGCAGCAGGGAAGTCGTATCCAGCGTATTGATCCAGCGGCTGCCGCGCAGATGGCGCCGGGCGATCGCTTTGAGGTCATCGTAGGCCAGTGTGGTCAGGATCTGCTGCGCCTGATCCTCTCTGCCGGAGCAACGCTCAAGCGCTGCGGGAAACTCCCCATTCATCCTGCATCACCTTGTCGGCTGAAAAGTTTGTCGCGGACTGCAATCTATATGCCGGCACATAGGCGGGCGAAGCACCGTCCGTCGGCGTTCGAGCGCAGACCAACGGCACCTGTGCCGTCGCGCCGCAAAACCGACCACCGATCGGCCCGATGACGGGAATACCGCCGTAGCAACGCAATCGCCCACATCGATTTCGTCGTCAGGGGGTTGTCATGAAACGCGTGCTGGCTTGTGTACTGCTGGCCATAGGTGCCTTAACGGCGATCAAGGGACAAACCGAACCACAGACTACGCACCCTCGCCTGTGGATTACGGCCGCTGATCTGCCGCAGCTACGACAGTGGGCATTCAACAGCAATCCCGTCTACGCCAACGGTCTGCGGCAACTGGCGCTCGCTTCGGCGCAAGCCATGAACAGTGGCGCGGTCCCGAACGACGACAACGGCGGATCAACCTGGAGCCCGGTCAATACCGAGGAATACGCGGCGCTGTTTGCGTTCCTGGGCCTGGTCGACCCGGATGCCGCCGCCCGTGCACAGTGGGCACAGCGGACTAGCCTAGGACACCCAACTGCTCGCCGAACCTGCCGCCCCCAGACGCAGTGGCCTCGCGCGGCGGAAATAGCCGCACCCAGCGTCGCGCAACGTCCTCATTGCACCAGTGCAGCGGTGCTAGCGGGTCAACCTCCGGCACCAGATGCAGGTGATTGCTCATCACGGCGTAGGCATGGATCGCGACAGCAAAGCACTGCCCAACCAGGGCTATTCGGTCCGTGATCCACTGCTCGCGATGTTCAAAGGAAATGCCGTTGTACTCGTCCTCACCACACAGCCAGGCCCGGCGCACACAGCGTTGCACGCGGTGGAACAAGCCGCGTTCATCCGTAGAGACCAGTTGGGAGCGGGGCTGGGCCATGGGCGCATTGTCCCGCCGCTGCGTTGCAGGCGCAGGCGAAAACATCCCGGTGCCGTGTCGGATTGTTCTGACTTGTGCGTGGCCGCTTTCGGCCGGCCGCTTTCGGCCGGCCGCTTTCGGCCGCGGAACCGCATTCGCTGCTGATGCGCAGCGCATTTGTGCGAGCAGTGCAGCTCACCGGGTCAGCTATGAAAGCTCTTTGCAGTTCAGTCGCGAATTCCGGCTGCTGTTCGGGCGAAGCCCTGACGATGAGGTTCGATTTCTGAAGGAAGTGCAGTGGTTGGTTGCGCATGGCCTGCGGCAGCAATGCTCCCGCGTTCCGTAGCAGGTTGAGATTGGCTGCGGCGCCCCAATAGCACAAAGCCGCGAGCTTTCACTCTCCGCACGGCGGATCAGCAAGTGGCGGATTTCCCCAGCAGGGTTGCGATTCCGCCACCGGTCACTCAGGCTTGACAGGCCTAGCATGGTCCCACCTCTCCCCCAAGGACTAGTGCCATGACCTCGCTGACCCACCACGCAATGCCAAGTACACGCACGCGCCGGAATCTTGCCCGCAAACTGGCTGCTTTCGCCTTGACGGTGTATGCCGGCGCCGCCGCATCGGCCGGTATCGCTGTCGACGAGGCGGCAGCCGAGCCGCTAGCAGGCCGCGACTACAGCATGCGGCTGGATCTTGCTGCTGCCCGCTTCGAGCAGATTGATACGCAGACCGGTGAAATCCGCACGCGCATGTTCAGCGCCGAATGCGCCGCAGCACTGGCGCCGGGCCTGTGGCTGGCTGTGCCCGCGGCGGGCGGCCTGGAGCTGCTGCCACTGGGCGCAACGGCTGATGTCGCGACACTGGTTGCAGCCGGCTGCCGCACCCAGTCGGATCAGGCGGCGACCTTGCCACCGGCCCTGTTGCAACAGATCGCTGCTGGCGGCGGCGGTGTGATCTATGTCGATGCCGCCGGACTGGATTCGGGCACACGTATTGCCGCCAGCGGAGCACGCTGATGCCTGCGCTGCGCATCGGCATATTGGTGCACGAGTCAGCGATGGCTTCGGCCGTGACGACGCCGCTTGATACCTTGCGCACGGCGAACAAGCTCGCCCACCTGCTGCACCCGGGCGCACCCGCACCGCTGTCGGTCCGGCTGGTTGCGGTTCGCCCTGGGCAGATCCGCACCGGCAGCGGTGTCAGCTTCGAGGCAGAGCTCGCCCGGCCAGATGAACTCGATGTGTTGCTTGTCTCGGCGATCGACTACAGCAATACCGGGGATCTGTGCCGTCGTCTCGATGCGCTGGTCGCCGAGCGCGTACTGCTGCGGCGCTGTGCGGAAGCGGGCTTGCGCATCGCCTCGACCTGCAACGCCAGCTTGCTGCTGGCAGAAGCAGGCCTGCTCGACGGGCACCGTGCGACGACGAGCTGGTGGCTGGCGAACCTCGTGCGCGAGCGTTATCCGGCCGTTGAATTCGCTGTTGACGAACTCCTGATCGACGAAGGCAAGGTGGTTACGGCAGGTGCGGCAACGGCCAGCTACGAGCTAGTGCTGCAGATGATCGAGTGGGCTGGCGGCAAGGGGCTGGCTCAGAACACCTCGCGGCTCATGCTGGTTGACCGCGAACGCCAGAGCCAGGCGCCCTATATCAGCCTCGCCTTGTCGCAGCGGCCACGCCAGGGCCTGGGTGAGCGCGCCGAGAAATGGCTGCAGAAGCGCCTGCATGAATCCATCAGCGTGCGCGCACTGGCTGACCACTGCCGGGTCAGTGAACGTACCTTGCTGCGACGCTTTCACGAGGATTTCGGCGCGACACCGCTGGAATACGTACAAAAGCTCCGTGTTGAGCGGGCCAAGGCATTGCTGGAAACCACGCACCTGTCGTTTGAGGAAATTGTCGGCCGCTGCGGTTATCAGGATGTGTCGAGTTTTCGCCGCCTGTTCAAGCAGGTCGTCAGCATGACACCGAATGACTATCGCGGGCGTTATCGGCTGCGCAGCCGCTGAGGCATGGCGTCCGGCCGAGGCGGCAGTGGCTACCGCCGCGGTGCTGACCGTCGCAGAGAGGTCGCTCGCCCCGGTGGCAGTGTGGGCCGGCAGGAGCGGGCGACCTATGAGCCAACGCTATCTGCTGCTGCCGCAACCTGGCCTTACCTGCACGGATAGCCCGGATGCCGCGGATCTGGCAGCCCTGAACCGGACCCATAAGCGCGAGTCCGTAGCGCCACGCTCCCTGGCCTACAACAGCAGGTCGATGGCCTGGGCATCGCGCTCTTCCAGCTCGAACGCAAACACCTCGACGCTTTCGCGCAGGTGCTTTGGCGATGTGGTACCCGTGAGCGGCACCACGCCGCGCTGGATCAGATAGCGAAACAGTATCTGCTCTGGCGTACGTGCATACGCTGCAGCCAGTCCGAGCACGCTTGCACTGCCCAGCAGATGCGGGTTCGCGCTCAGGGTCCAGAAACTCTGGTAGACCAGCGCATAGCGGCGGCAGAACACGCGGATCTCCGCATCGTAGCCGGTCTCGGCGTAGAAACGGTTCTGCACTATGGCGGGTTTGATGCGCGCCAACTGCCACAATGCCTCAAGCTGCGCCGGGTCGTAACAGTTGCTGATACCAATCAGGGCGACCACACCAGCATCGACCAAAGCTTCCATGGCCTGCCAGGCCGTGCGCAAATCAGCTCGGCTGCGCAGCGGCGAATGCAGCAACAGGGCATCCAGGCGTTCACTGGCCAGATGTAGCTGCGATACTGCGAAGGATTGCTTGACCTGCAACGCAAGCGGCGCGCCGGCATCGTAGGGCAGGCGTGCCGGATCCTGGCCTGACAGCGGGGTGAACTTGGTCTGCAGGTAGACGCTGTCCCGCGGGCGCTGCGACGCGACCACGCCGGCACCTGCACCGGCTTCGTCGTAGTGTTTGGGCTGGCAGGCGGTGTCGATACCGTCCAGGCCGCAGCGCAATGCGTTTTCGACCCAGTACGCCGTGCGTTCTTTCTTCCACGCCGTGCCATACAACAGGCGCGGCATGCGCACGCCTTCTGCGGTGAGAAGGTAGCGTGCGTCAGATGCAGCTGTCGTTGCCGTGTCCATGCGCTCACTCATACCCCGCAAAACCCGGGCAAGACTACTACCAGGCCTGTAGCCCTGTAGTGAAGATCTGCCCGGAATTCGCGCCTGGAAGGTAGGCAAAGCCAGCCTGTCCGATCAGGTGTGACCGGTTCCGCCGCATGTGCTACCAGCCAGCCCCCGCCAGGGTGGAAGCTGTCTACGGCGTGGACTGCAGGCCATCGGCAAAAATGTGCTCGGAGTACAGGCGCAATACGCGCGCATTGGTCGCCTGTTCGGCCACATAGACCCAACCAGCCTCGTCCTCGCCGAAGGTGGTCAGCGGTCGATTGTTCGCGAACAGCGACTGCGGCGTGGCCGTCGCACCGGTGCCCGTGGCCCAGACGCGGGCACTGCAGTAGTCGCCGTAGAGATAGGTTCCCCTCAGCATGGCGACCGGGCCGCGGAAGACGAAACCACCGACAATCGCGCAACCCAGGGTCGCAGTTTGTACGGCGACGAACGGCACAGTCTGGCTGGGCAGGGAACAATTGACTTGCTGTGTGCCGGAGTAGCAGTACCAGCCGAAATTCAGCCCGGCAGCCCCCGGGGCAGCACGATTGATTTCCTCGTAGGCACCACCGTTGCCGCCGACATCAGCGATCCAGAGCTCGCCGTTGCGCCGGTCGAAGCTCATGCGCCAGGGATTGCGCAAACCGTAGTGCCAGATCTCGTCACGCGTGCCCGCTGCCGGCGAGTCGCCTGCAAAGGGGTTATCGGCGGGCACCACGTAGGGCAGGCTGCGCACGTCGACGCGCAGTATCTTGCCGCGCAGCGACGACAGATCCTGCGCCGGCGCCCCACCGCCGGCAGCGTCGCCAACGCTGACATAGAGCATGCCGTCGGGGCCAAATTTGAGGTCGCCGCCATTGTGCTGGCCGCTGCCTCCGCCTATGGTCATGACCACGGCGCGGCTGGCCGGGTCCGCCACGTCAGAGCCCGCTGGTATGTTATGCCTTAAAATTACATTGTTTCTTTGTGAATCATTGTGCAGTGTAAACACATGGCCGCTGCTCGGGAAATCTGGCGCGAAGGCCAGGCCCAGCAACCCGCACTCGCCACCGCAGCTGCTGGTATTGACCAGCGCGCTGATGTCCAGCAGCGGTGCCGGCAGCACAGTGCCGTCGCGGATCACACGCACGCGGCCACCGATTTCGGCCGCAAAAAGCCGGCCCGAGCCGTCGCCCGCCGCAGCCAGCGCAACGGGCCGGTCAAGCCCAGTGGCATAGGTTTGCAGGGAGAAATCCGGCGGAATCGCCGCATCGGCGGAGGTCGCCGTGAACGCGAATAGCGAGGCAATCGCAAGCACAAGATGCAGGGCCGGGTTCATGGAGATACCGCCTGGAATCCATTGGCGAAAAGGCGATCACCCTCTAGCCCTATGCCGTGCAGCGGCAAGGGCGAGAGCGGCTCTGATGAACTTGAAGCAACGCCCAGCAACCCGCTGCGATAACCCTGAGCCGTCGGCATGAAGTGGACCTGCTGGATACAACTGGCGTCGACTGCCAGCGCACTGCTGCAGGTGCCGGCGCCCAGGCTAAATTCCGTTGCGCCGCCAAGACTGAAGGCGATACTGGTCAGCGGCGCCGTACCGCGGTTGGCCAGCATCACGCTCAACGTAGAACGAGTGCCTATGGCCTGATTTCCAAAGTCCATTTGTTGACTATCCAGCACAGCAAGCCCCAGCGACGCGGGGATGACACCGACTTCGATACGCAGCACACCGCCGGCATCGGCCAGCCAGGGACCGCCGGGCTGCAGCGTCAGCAGCTGATGGTCAGGCCCGGTTTCCCGCGTCACCTGGAAGCTCGCAAACGGCTTCAGCCCGGTGACAAGGTGCTGGCTGACCACAGATGGCAGGCGTAGTGCCACGCAGTTGTAGTAGGGCTGCAGGTCGCGCGCAAACCAGACACTGTTGGCGCCGATGACCGCGCCTTCGAAGGCGCCCGCAGGCGTCATGCAATTTGGCACGGTTTCGGAGACGATGGCGGCAGCGCCGTCCGGAGCGGTCGTGCCTGTAGTCCCCTGCAGAACATGCAGGAATCGTGTCTGTAACGGAGCGCCATCGGCTTCCACGCGCAAACGCGTGGCGAATTTCTGCCGGCCACCGGAAACATCACGCTCTTGTATAAACGTATCTTCATCACCAAGAGCCCAGCCGTTGACGCTGGGCGACATGATGGGATCGTCCGTGACGATGGATAAGGTGCGCGAAGCAGGCAGCAAGCTGGCCACATGCAGGCGCTGGCCGCCAGGCGTGACCGAGACTACGCGGTCGCCGTTGATCTGCGGCACGCTGGGCAACTGATCGGGCAGGTTGAGCCAGAATCGCTTGGCGCGCTGCGCCGTAGCCGACTGCAAACGGTCGTAGACGGCGACATGATCAGGTTTGAGCCAGAGCACTGCACGGCTCGCGTGCAGCACGTCCAGCGCGCGCTGTGCGGCAGGAGTCGAATCA
Organism: Rhodanobacteraceae bacterium; assembly: GCA_016790075.1. Classification (GTDB taxonomy): domain Bacteria; phylum Pseudomonadota; class Gammaproteobacteria; order Xanthomonadales; family Rhodanobacteraceae; genus Tahibacter. The sequence goes on from JAEUPP010000001.1 coordinate 11,434, forward strand.
CCGGGCTCGTAGTACGCGTTGTACAGATTCGTGGCGTCACCGCTTATAAAGCTGTAGCGCGGCGTCTCGCTGCGCGCGGTTACACGCGGATCGGCCGCGCTGCGCCCCTGTGGCATCTGCGCACCGCGGCGCAGGCGATTGCCGAGGGCGCTTGCCTGATCCACCGAAGCACCGAGGATGTTCTGCACCGTGACACTGTTCTTGTAGTCGGTGGCGCCGCCGTCGTTGCCATAACCGAGCGTGGCCTTGGTCAGCCATTCGCCGTTGCGGTAGAACTCGAACAGATTGCCGTCGCCCTGCTGGTGATCCACAGCGCTGTAGCTGAGCCGGTAGTTGAACCAGCGCGCATTCACGTCCCAGCTGGTGCGCGAAAGCAGCCGGCCCATGCCTTCAGACCAGAACGACAGCGCCAGCTGGGGACGTGGATCGGGTGCGTTGGCTGCACTGCCTGCCGCGGCGGGATCAAACAACAGGAAGTACATGAGGCTGGACAGCACGTCGCCGCTGCTGCCGTTGGCACGCGTGCGCGCGGCAAAGCCGGCCGCGCCATTGGGCGGAATATGACGCTGCACCCAGCGCACCAGATCAGCAGTCTGCATATCGCCGATACGCATGGCATGCAGGCCGACAGGGCCCAGGATGTCGATGGGATCGTTCTGATAGTAGTGCTCGCCATCGCCATACCAGGCCGGCTTGTGGACAACGCCAAAACTGCTCTGTTGCGTGCGTGGGCTTTGCGAATGCACAAAACCATAGGCAGTGGCGCGATAGAACGGATTGGTGGCCAGACCAGCGACCTGGGCACCCCATTGGGTTTGCCCGACCAGATCAGCATAGCCTGCAGTCGACAGTGCATAGAGGAACTGCGCCGGAATGCCGATCGAGGTCGGCGCATACTCCAGCCCCTCCTGCGGCAAACCGCCGCGGCTATCGTGGCGCAGCAAATAGTCCTGGACGAACAGCCAGCCCTGCAGCACATCACGGCGCAGGCTGCGCAGCGCACCGGGGGACGCATCCAGCGGCACGACCACTGCCTGGCCACTTCCGTTCAGGCGCAGATAGCTGGCTGGTGTCTGTGCATCAGGCAGGTCGTCGGCAGCATCAATCGCTATGGCACGCAGGCCGATATTGCGCATGTGCCCGGCGAAATAGTTATTGCCGGCGAAGCGCAACCGGTGCCGGCGCAGATCGGTGTTCAGGCGCAGCAATGGTTCGCCGATGGTGCCTACGGGCAGGCTGAACTCGGGCGGGTTGTTGTAGGGATTGGGATAGGCCTCAAGGCTTAGCCGCGACCAGATCAGAAACACCCGGCGCAATTTGGCCTTGTCCTGGGCGCTGAGCACGGGTTGCCCGGAACCGTCGTTCGCGCCCTGCAGCCAGTCTGCAGCCAGTGGAAATGCCGCACCGGTCCAGCGCGAGCGATCCGACACACTGAACGCGATAGCACAGAAACTGCCCTGCTGTGTTGGTGGCGACGCGCGCATGCAGGCATCGGCGCGATCAATCACATGCATGAGCAAGGTGCGGCCGCGCTGCGCCCACTGCGCACGGGCCGCTTCATCGGGATCGACCAGCGCCAGGAATGCAAACAGCGCCGCGTATTCCTCGGTGTTGACCGGGCTCCAGGTCGATCCACCGTTGTCGTCATTGGGTATTGCGCCGCTGTCCATGGCCTGAGCCGAAGACTGAGCCAGCAGTCGCAGGCCGTTGGCGTAGACCGGATTGCTGGTTACGGCCCATTGCCGCAGCCGCGGCAGATCGGCGGCCGTAATCCACAGGCGTGGGTGCGTGGTCAGTGGTTCGGTTTTCCCCAGACTGCTCGTTAACGCCAGCACCGCCAACAACAGATAGCCCAGCACATGCCTCATGAAGACATCCCCTTAATGATGGAATCGACATGCGCGATTGCGCAGCAGCGACGGCAGCTCCGCCATTGAACCGACCGATGGTCGAATTTCCGGCGCCAGCGGTCTGACAGCGTTGTTCTGGTAGCGGACGGCGGCCCACAGCGCTGACCTGACACCACGGGGCATGCGGGATGGATGAGGTGGCAGTTGTTTCAACCAACGAGGTGACACGGGATGGATGGGGAATTCCTGGCAACACTGGAGCGCTGCCGCGATGGCGATGTACGCGCACAGCAAGCGCTGAGCACACTGGTCTATGACGACCTCAAGGCGATAGCGCGGCGTCATCTGCGCCGCAACCGCTGGATCAACACACTGGACACAACCTCGTTGCTGCACGAATCGTATCTGCGCCTGGCCAATGCGGCGGCCTTGTCGGCGGAGTCACGGGCGCACCTGCTGAATCTGGTCTCTTGCGCGATGCGTCATGTGGTCTGCGACCATGCGCGCCGCCGCCTGCGCCAAAGCCAGCGGCCGGCGGATGCGCCAGATGCGGACAAGACGCTGCTTGAGCAGGCGCGCAACATCACAGCACTCGACGACGCACTGCAGGATCTCGCCCGCATCCAGCCGCGCCAGGCGCGTGTAGTGGAATGCCGCTTCTTCACTGGGCTGTCATTGAGCGAGACAGCGCTGGCGCTGAACATATCCGAACGCACCGTGGAAAGAGACTGGTCCGATGCGCGGCGCTGGCTGGCGTCTCAGCTCGAAGCGGCCTGAGTGCTTCGTCGATACCGCATTTCCACAGGCTCGACCGTTGGCAGTTTGTCAGACTCTACATGCGGATTTTCCGCGGAGGAAAAATAGGCTGTTATCCGACCCACCGTCATTGCCATGACGACCGACCTATTGACCGGCACATTTTCGTACTTGCACCGCAATTTATCTCTACAAGTATAAACACATGAACATGCAGTAGCCGCACCCACACCGCGCCTCGTCAAATAAAAATATACATTATTACAATGCAATAAGCGGCGCACTGACCAGCGGACATTTCGCCGATGTATGACCACCAGGCTGACTTTGAGAATAAGCTGCGGCCCACGGATAGGTCATGCAAAGACCGCAACAATCATCCTGGAAGGCGCTACCGATCGAGGCCATGACTCAAGTGCCGCCTGTTTTCCGCACGGGCGGAGCGCGGCGAGTTCGCGTTCGCCACGGTGCGGCAGCAGCGCTGTCCGTTGCATTGATGGCCCGCACAAACACCGCACCCCTGTTACTCCATTGCGACTCCCAGCAACGTTGTTTCTCGTAACTTCGTTGCGACCTGACAACGGCAAGCGCAGGAGGTTCTTAACGCAGAGAACGCAGCTGTGTTTAACGGTCTAGCCATATCACTTGCCCGAAAAGCTCGCAGTCCCAACACCATTCCATGCTGCAGTGCACCGTAAGTAAATTCAAACGGGCGTATTGACCGCTACAACGCGCACATTTAGTCTGCGGCTCGGCAAGGGGGAGGCGCCCGACATGGGGCCGTGCCGAGCGTTGCGTTTTGTTTGGAAGGCGGAACCGTCGGGTTTCCGCGTCTGCAGTGCACACCAACCTCGTGGGGGAGAACCATGCAAGACCGATTCCTCGGCACAGCCCGTCGGTGGCTGCCGGCTGTTGCCTTGCTCACTCTGAGCGCCCAGGCCCTGGGCAATACACTTAACCAGAATGTCTCATGGACCGTCGATCGCGCTGGCACTAGCGCCAAATATCGTGTCGTAGCCTACGGCGATTCGATCTACGCGGGCTACAACGGCTCCATCAGCAACGCAGCCCGCTACGCCGCGACTACCGTCGACTCGGAATATCTTTCCGCGCTGTGGAACGCTGACATCGAGAATATCCGTCGCGCCAAGTCAGGCGCGGTGGCTTCGGACGTCTTTCAGAACAAGATCGTGGCCGAGCGCTCGTACATGCAGGCCAGCTCGACTCGGGTCGTGACCTTTGAGATGTGCGGCAACGACGGCTTGCAAGCACGCTCCAGCTTCAAGTCGCAGAGCGGCACCTGCGACTACAGTGTGCTGACCAACGCGGTCAACACCTGCAAGAGCTACGTCGCGCAGGCGATGGACTATATCAATGCGAATGCGCATGCCAATACCAAGCTGAAACTCATCGCTAACCTCTACTACCCGGGTTACAACGCCGACAACGTACAGAGTTCGTGCCGCGATTCGGCCACCGGTGCGACCGTAAACCTGCGTGACCGTTTCCTGCCGGCCGTGGCGGCGATGAACTACTGGATGTGCGAGTACGCCCGCCAGAAAGGGTTCCAGTGCGCCGACAATTTCGCGCAGTACATGGGGGCGGACTACGACAGCAACGGCGACGGCCAGATCGATTCCGACGCGCTGCGCTATGTGGCTGGCGAGAGCGAAGCGAGTTATGTGACGCGCATCACCACCACGCTGCGCCCCACGCTGCGTGATGCGAACACGCATTTCGTAAGTTCATCGAGCAGTTTCGACTACATCCAGTCCGATGACGTGCACCCGACCTATACTGGTGGCACGGTGAGCGCCGGCCTGTTCGGCGGATCGACCGGTAGCGGTGCCCCTCGCTACACCAGCTTCAGCGGTGGCAAGAGTCCGATCTGGAACAGCTTGGGGCACGAGCGCATGGGCTGGTCGTTGTCGACCTACAGCCCGCCCACGCCCTGATCACTGCAAGCCAGCCATGCCGATGAGCGGCTCTGGCAGTCACCACGCCACGCCATCCGTTGCGGATGGCGATGGCGTGCGTGTGATCCGCGAACCCGGCGCAGCAATGTCCGCGCTTTTCGTTGTAAAGGTGCTCGCCGCGACACTAGCAATAGCTGCCGTGGTGACCCTGCTGTTCTCGCAGCGACCTTCGCGTCCGGTGGCCAAGCGCGGCGACAGCGCGGACACCACATCGCCCGTAGCAGCCCCCAGACCGCAGACTGCCGCACCTTCGCGCCTCACTGCAGCAGCGCACATTCCGCAACACCATGCCGCGGTACAAGCCATGTCCAGCACGCGCCAGTCCGACGAAGCGCCTAGTGGCGATCCCAATGACATCGCGAACTACGTGTCGGCACGTATATCACCTACGGAGCCTGTACCGACCGCCGCCGAGATAATCCGTGCCTTGCACGAAATGGGTGATCACAGCGGTATCGGCGCTTTCAATCCGCCCGGTACCAGTCCGCCGTTGCGGGGCCTGGCGGTGCCCGATGATTTCGATCTGCCGCAAGGCTATGTGCGCCATCACCAGGTGACCGACGAAGGGGAACCGCTGGAGCCGATCCTGATGTTCTCGCCCGATGGTGTGTTCGTCGATGCATCCGGCCGCGAGATGACGATTCCGCTAGACCGGGTCGTTCCACCCGAGATGGCCCCACCTGGGCTCCCAATTCGGGAGATCAGGATTCCTCCGTCACCGTGATGCAGCGGCCTTGACGCGCACACCCTGATGCAGGCGATCCTTGCGCAGCCGCGCCCAATCCGGCGCGTGTCCGCCAGCATTGCCAGCATCGTCGCCAGCGCGGTGCTGCTGAGTCTCTACGCACGCGGCGGAAACGCGTGGGTGCTGGGTTTTGTGCTGCTGCTGCCCTGGCTGCTCGCGTTGAACGCCGTGAACACGCTCTCGGGCGCTCTGCTCAACGGATGGCTGATGAGCGTCGCGTTTGTCGCGGCCGTGTTCATGTGGTTTGGCGCGGCACTCGATGCGTATACCGGCATCGGGAGCGCTCCCGCGATGTTGATGCTTTGCGTCATCTCGCCACTGCTGCAGCCGCAGGTCATCGCCTTCGCCCTTGTGCGCCATCTTGTCGGACGAAGTCATGGAACTGTCCTGCGCGCACTTGCCGGGGCTTCTGCCTGGGTCGCCTGCGAATGGCTATGGCCGAAGTTGCTGGGTGACACGCTGGGCCACGGCCTGCTGCCGGCGTCGTGGCTGCGACAGGTTGCAGACCTCGGCGGCGCTGCGGGCATTACCTTTCTGCTGATCCTCATCAACGAAGGGTTGGCACAGGCGGTGGCGTTACGCGGCAAAGGCATTCGCGCCGTGTTGCTGCCGCTGGCCGCCGCTGTCGTGTTACCGGCACTGATGGCAGGCTACGGCGCACTGCGCCTTTCCACGATCGAATCGGCATTGAGCGAGCCGGCGGCTTCGATGCGCATCGCCATGGTGCAGGCGAACATCGTCGACTACGAGCGCCTGCGGCGCGAGCGCGGCACCTATGCCGTGGTACGCGAGATATTGGACACGCACTTTGCGCTGTCGCGCGCGGCCATTGAGCACCACGGTGCGGACGCCCTGCTGTGGTCGGAGACGGTCTATCCGACTACGTTCGGACACCCACGCAGCGACGATGGCGCGGCGCTGGACCGCGAGATTCTCGATTTCGTTGCCGCCACCAACGTGGCGCTAGCATTTGGCACCTACGATCTTGATGCCGCGGGCGAGTACAACGCGGCGGCTTTCCTTGCGCCCGGCGCCGGCCTGATCGGCTCCTACCGCAAGACACATCCGTTCCCATTGACCGAATACGTCCCAGCCTGGCTCGATGGTCCAAGATTGCGCAGCTGGCTGCCGTGGGCCGGCAGCTGGCGGCCGGGTTCGGGCGCGCGAGTCATGCTGCTGCGTGCCGCGGACGGGCGCGAGTTGAACGTCGTGCCGCTGATCTGCCTTGATGACACGCGGCCGGACCTGGCTATTGACGGCGCGCGTCTGGGTGCACAAGCAATCGTCGGGTTTTCCAACGACTCCTGGTTCACCGATTACCCGATCGGTGCACGCCTGCATCTTGCGGTGGCCGCGTTTCGCAGCATAGAGACACGCCTGCCGCAGCTGCGCGTCACCACGAACGGTCTCAGTGCGTTCGTCGACCCTACAGGCGCGGTACTCGCCAGCACAGCAATAGGCGATCGCGCAGTACTGGCGGGTGAGGTTCCGCTGCGCGATCCGCCACCGACCGTGATGGTGCGCTGGGGCGACTGGGTAGGTGGCGCTGCGGGCGTGTTCCTGCTGTTGCTCGCCATCGTGTCAATTTTGCGCAGGTGGCGTACACCTGGGGCGAGCACGGATCGATCTGCAACTGGCAGTGCTACAGCGTCGACGGTTAGTGCGGCTATCGACGTCGTACTTCTGGCCCCCGGCTGGCGCGTCACGGCCGCGCTGCTGAAAGGGGCGGCCGGCATTGGTCTGCTGTGGCTGGCCCTGCGCATGCTGCTGACTGATGGCCTGCAAGTAAACTCGTTAGTACAAATAAAAATTTATGCCGGAGCAATACTGACGCCGGCAATTGCGGCGTGGGCGATTCAACACGTATTCGCAGCGCGTGCATCCATCGATGCCGGAATGCTGGTGCTGCGGCAAGGCCACCAGCGCATTGAGATCCCCCTGGATCGGATCATCACCGCGCAGGCATGGCGCCTGCCACTGCCTGGCACTGGCGTACGCCTCGGGCTTGCTTCCGGGGCTCGTTTCGCGCATGGCATCGCGGTCGCGGACATCCCTGCGCTGTTGCGTGCGCTGACCGATGCCGGATCTCCGGTGCGACTGGTCGGTGCTGAGTCAATGCTTATGGCCGACTACGCCACGGCGCGCGCTCGCGCGATCTGGCCACGGCTGGATCACCCCTTGGTCAAGTTCGCGCTGTTTCCCTTGATCCCTGCGCTGCCGGCGTTCCGCTTGCACCAGCACATCGCCTTCGGTGGCACCTTCGGTGAGTACTACACCTATGGACTTGCGGCGTGGCTCAGCGGGCTGCTGGTCTGGTGGGCGGCCTGGTCAATAGGCCTGATGCTGTTCGCCGCAGCGCTGCGCATTGTCGTGGAGAGCGGACACCTGGCGGTGCTGCCATGGCCGGCACGCGCCCGCGCTGTGCGCCATGCACTGGCAGCGCTGAGCCGTATTGCTTTCTACGCCGGCCTCCCGATGTGGCTGGCCGTACGGCTGTTTGCTGATTAGCAAAAGACTCGCGAGAGATTGCGCGCGATAGGACGGACGCAATACGAATGACGGGCCCGTGACGCCAGAGCAAGCCACTTGGGGATGCTTGGTGCACCGGAGCACGGGCGTGAGGATTGGCCACGCAAGAATTGGCCACGCACCGCAGTGCGGCCCGGCGTAGCGAAACCCAGCGCACGTAGCCCCGATTCGCAACCAAGCCGCCCTCAAGCCGGCGCTTGTGTGAGTACGGCCCACCCCGCAAACTGCCCGAAGGGGCCTTTGAAATTCTTATACGCGAACCGTCGCCGACACGGCCACACGCCCTGTCATCGGAGAGGATGATGCGCGTCACGAGGATCGGCTGCGGACTGCTGGCTGCGCTGTGGTGTACGGCCTCGCTCGCCACGGGCGAGCCACTGGCATGGGATGCCGCATTCGAACGCGCGCTGCAACCCGGCGAGAAGATCGAGTTCACGCTGCCGTCCGCGCCGCATACACAGGGCCTGCTCGTGCAGGCCATCAAGCAGGGGGTCGATCTGGAGCTGCTCTGGCAGTCCGGCGAGCGGCAGCTCAGCAGCAACGACGGTGACTTCCTGCGCACGGGAGAACACCGCCTCGGCGTGAACCTCACGCCAGGACAGAACAGCACGCTGCAGATCCGTGCGACGCGTCCGGGATCCCGCGGCGGCCGATTCACACTGCGAACGCAGGTACGCGATCTGGGCGACGCGAAGCAGGCACACGCGCACTCCGCCGACCTGCTGGAAACCGAGATCGCGCAGCGCCTCGCCGATCCGGCGCGCGCCAGCGAAGCCTCCAGTGTCGACGCCGCGCGGCAGCTGCTCGCCCTGCGCCAGTCGCTGGGCGAGCCGCGCAATGCCGCACGGGCGCTGTTTCTGCTCGACCAGTTGCTGCGGCGACAGAACCGCCGCGCCGAACTCATTGTTCTGCTGGAATCTGCGCTGCCGTGGCTGCACGCCGCCAAGGAGCCTGTTTTCATCGCCGCCGCCTACAACAACATCGGCATGAGTCATTGGCGCCTGGGCGATGGACGCCGCGCCGAAGCGCCTTTGCGCCAGGCTCTGCACGCGCTGGACGGCGTGGAAGATTCGCTGTTCAAGGCGATGATCGACGGCAACCTCTGCCTGACCGTCACTTCGCGCGAAAGCGTCCACACGAATCTTGCCTGCAGCCTGCGCAACCGCGAACTGTCCGAGGCTACCGGCGACTACGCGCGCATCGGCGTGGCCTGGAACAATCTCGCCGGCGCGTACTCGATGGCAGGTCAGTCAAACAAGGCCGCGGAAGGATTTCTCAAAGCGCTCGAATTTGGCGAGCGTGGCAGCGGCCGCGCCAGCGGCGATCCGCTGATGAACCTGGGGCTGGAACGATTCGCGCAGGGTCGCTACGAAGAAGCGCGCGATCTCTATGCACGCGCCGAAGCGATCTACCGGCGCGAAGACAATCAGCGCAATCTTGCCCTGGTCCTGCGCCATCGCGGCAACCTGCGCCTGATGCTCGGCGACGCAGTGCAGGGCCGCGCGCTGCTGCAGGAGGCACTGGTGATACAGCGCCGCGTGCGCAACAGCGAGGACATCATCCGCACGCTGCTGCTGCTCGGCGAGCTGGAGCGGCGCGAAGCCCTCAAGCCGGCGGTGCCCGCCATGTTCATCGAGGCAGTAGCGCTCGCCGAGGTCGATGCCGAACCACGCACACTGGCACAGGTACTGCTGCGGCTCGCACCAGCGCAGATCGACACCGGCCAGCTCGACCTGGCTCGCAGCACAATTGCCCGCACCCAGGGCCTGGTCGACGCGCTGCACGACGACTACCTGCGCTGCCGGGTCCAGATGCAGCGCACCCGTCTGCTGCTCGCCACGGGCGACAGCGACACCGCACTGACACAGATCCGCCAGGCGCTACGCATCGCACAAGCGCGAGCCCTGACCGTGGATCTGGCAGAGATGCATGCGCTCCAAGCGCGGGCGCTGGTCGCGCAGCAGCGCCTACCGGCTGCGGCGCGGGCCTATGCGCAAGGCATTGCCTATATCGAGCGGGCGCGCAACAGCATCCACGACGCGCAGTGGCGTGCCCGCTTCGTCGCCACCCGCCGCGAGCTGTACGAGGGGCAGGCCGTTGCGCTGGCCGAACACGCGCTGGCGCGCAACGAACCCGCGCTGGTTCGCGAGGCGCTGGCGATCGTCGCCGAGCAGCGTTCGCGTTCGCTGCTGGAAACGATCGAAAGCCGCGTAACCGAAACCACGCCGCGGTCGGAGGACCATCGCCGGCTTGCGACACGTGAAGTGGAACTCGCAGCCGCGCGCTGGCTCGCCCAGGAGCGCAACCTGCCAGCGGCGGCAGTCGCCACGATTGACGAGGACTTGCGCGATGTATCCGAACAGTTGGCGGCACTGGAACGGTCGCGCGCCGGCAACGCTGCCGCCAGCACCGCACAGACGCCGGCCATGTCCGAAGTCATCACCGCGCTCGCGCACGAAACCGCGATAGTCCACTACGTCGTTGCGACCGAGCACAGTTATGCCTGGACCGTACGCAGCGACCACATCGCACTTGTGCGCCTGCCGGGCCGCGCCGCACTCGAAGCGCAGATCACAGCGGCACGCCGGATATTCGACGGCAGCGGCGATGGTGCAGCGGAGGCCGCGCTGTCGGAACTCTGCCGCAGCGTATGGCAGCCGCTACTCGGGTCGCTCGACGCGGAGACCGTGCTGCTCGTCCCGGATGAGCGACTGCACCTCACACCCTGGCCTGCGCTGCGCTGCGCAGGCGCGAATCCGGCTGATCCGCGGCGGGATCTTGTTGAACAGGTGGAACTCACGCTCTCACCGTCGTTGCGCGCAGCCGACGAGATCCGCCGCCGGCGCCTGGCACGCGCCAGCGACCTGGCCGCACGTCCACAGCGCGCACTCGCCATCGTCGATCCCGTCTATGACATCAGCGACGAACGCATCGCTGCGATCCATCGCAACACTGTTCGCAACGCCCTTGCACCCGATGCCACTGCCGCGACACTGCCACGGCTCGCGGCCAGCGGGCGCGAAGCAGCCACGTTGAAGCAACATCTGCAGCAGCAATCCCTGACCACACTGACCGGGCATCAGGCAACACGCGATTTTTTCCTGCAGCTTCCGCTGGCGCAATACCGGCTTATCCATCTGGGCCTGCACGGCTTCGTCGGCCCGGCATCGCTGACCGATTCCGGCATCGCCTTCTCATTGTTCGATGCGAACGGCAAGCCCCTGTCCGGCTTTCTCAATGCACGCAGCATCGCCCGTCTGCAACTGGATGCGGACCTCGTCGTACTGGCCGCCTGTGAATCGGCTGCTGGCGAAACGCTGGCCGGCGAAGGACTGCTCGGCACGCACTACGCGTTTCTCGCCGCTGGCGCTGACCAGATCGTCGCTGCATCAGCGCCGGTTTCCGACGCGGTAACGAGTCGGCTTATGGAGGTGTTCTATCGCGAGCTCCTGACGTCCGGCCGCCATCCCGCGCAAGCCTTGCGCAGCGCGCAACGGGAAATACGCGCAGACGCGCGTACGAGGGATCCGCGGTACTGGGCGGGGTTTGTGGTTTATGGATTCTGAGCTGCCGGCATAATGATCGCGATTTCGTGCGAGAACCCGTTCGTTCAGCACACTGAAATGAATGCGAAGCAATAGAGCTCGCTTCAACCAACGGGGAATCGACATGAGCCTGGGACCGTATCTGCATGCAAAAGGCTTCAAAATCTACAACGAATATTGGCCCGAAATTACCGACGGCTATAACGGCGACACCCTTGAAATCTACAGTCCCGCCGGCGGCTATTCAGTGAGGTTCCGCTACACGGCGGCAACCGGCTCCCTGTATCGCGGCTCCTGGGATTCGGCTACCGGCACATACGACCCGCGCTACGGCATCATTACCGGGAACATCCCGATCGAACCACCGGGCATCGGTTTGCCAGTTAACGGCTGGTTCTCGATTGCACTGGACCGTGCGCTGCCGCAGCCGCCGGCTCTGCCGATCATCCACGTGTTTGTGAAGTCTCCCGTCGGCGGCGCGCCGGACGAGGGCAGCTATACAGGCCAGGGCAACTGATTGTGGCCATGCGCAGCCGGCCGCATGCCGGTTGCGTATCGCGCGACGATGTTTGACAGGGGAAATTACGATGGCTTTGCCGTTCCTTATCCGCTGCGTTGTTTGCCTTGCGTTTACTATGCAAATCACCTATTCAATCGCCCAGCCACTGACTCCTCCCCAGCCAGTGATCTATGAGCATTGGTGCGGTGTTCAGATCGTAAAGGAGCTCCCCGACGCAGAAACGGCTGCCTCCTTCATCAGAGCACAGGGTCGCAGTTACCGATTCATCCGCGATGGCAGGCTAGTGCTTTTGCGCGAGCAACCATCGCTGGCTGCTGTCGACAGCTACTTCGGGCAGTCATCACTGCCCGATGTCGGCATCTATTCGACTCAAACCATATCCACCAAAAAGCATTTCTGGAAAGGATTTTTTTCTCCAGTCGACTACAGCCCACGTGAGGAGCTGTACTCGATACCTAGCGGAAACCACGCAAGCCCAGCCGGCGGCGAGCCGACTATGCTGGATATAAACGACACAGTTTGGAAACAGATCGGCGCCATAAAGCCGGCCAGCAGTATTCGGTTCACGCGGCGTCCTCGGGTAGCCGTACTCGACACGGAAATCTTTGGGCATAGGGAGTTTGAGCGCGCGGGCAAGACGCCACAGTCGCTGATTAATCGGTACTCCCTGGACCCGATCGGTCCTAGCGCAGACTGCGCAGCAGGTTATTGTTGCCACGAGGACAATTCGCAAATTGCCCCTAATTCAGCCCACGGAACGCAAGTAGCCGGCTTGATCGCAGCTGCGGACGACGGCAAGGGCATAAGCGGCCTAGGTGATGTCGAACAGCTATTGTCAATTTCCACACAGCACCCTGACCTGCAGTGTTTCAGCCGTCGCCGGCTCGTCGCGGCATACAAATGCGCAGTGCAGCGACGCGCCGACATCATCAATATCAGCATGGAAACCGAGCTTAGTCAGCAGTATCCGCAAGACTTCGAGGACGCCATAAAAGAAGTCGAGTCGTCACTTCGATGGTCAAGACTAGCGCCGCTCGTTGTCGTCGCGGCCGGAAATCGCGGGTGCAAATTCAACAGTCCACACGACTGCAGAGTCTGGCCGGGTGGCATGAATCTTCCGACAATACTGACGGTCGAGGCTTTGAATCTGTCCGGCACACGCCTGGAAAGCTCCAACCGAGGCCACTTTGTCGACCTCGCCGTCCCAGCGGAAAAAGTTTGTACGACTACCTCAACAAATCCTGTGCCGCCGTTCGTACCTGCCTGCGACAACGGATACACGACTTTCGGCGAGACATCCGCAGCGGCCGCCATGGTGACCGGGGCGGCAACGCGCGTCTGGGGTCATCCCAACTTTGATCGCTGCAACGCCGCGCAGATACGCCGTGTGTTGCGCGGCTACGGCGAGTCGACACCAATAGCGCTTTTGGAAAATGGCGAGCAACCCAGTTGCAAGATGAACATCGATTTTCTATACACCGTGAAACGAGACGCCAAAGGTAACGCGATCAATCTGTGCGCGCGCCCGGATATGGACGCCAGTCACGACGGTTGCGGCGACCTGCGCAAACAAGTGCAGCCGCGCAGCCGCAGAACACCGAAGAAATCCTTGCGTTTCTGAGTCTAAGCCAGCGGGGACGCTTGCGAAGTGACCAACGAATACTTGCCTCAACCCGGCGCAGCCCCCTGATCCGCGGGTGCTTGTGCGAACACTGTCAACCCCGCAGGCTGCCGGAAAATCACCCTTGAATTTTGTATACGATCACAGACCTTGCGTCACCGCTGTCAGTGAGGCTTGACTACACCGCGGTTTACTATGATCGGCAGCCGCACTGCCCCATCCTGGGCTATCTCAGCCCGGAACAGTTTGGGCGGTCGACCGTCGCTTGGTCCGGTATCCGGGAAACGGGGGCAACGCCAGGCAATGGCGCGGTGGGTTTTTCCGGCCTTTACCCGGATTTCCGTACGCCATCGGACTGACCTAGCTCGTTCGGCGGCTGAAATTTTCGTGCTGGCTCGCCAATGAGTCCAGGAACACATCATATTTATGGGAGAGCACATAGAATCGCGCCGCGTGGCTGCGGCTGCTGCATACTGCTGCGCCCGTGCTATCCGCTACGAGAATCCCGCATCCGTTTGAGTGGAGAACGTTATGCATTCGTTGTTGACCCTGCGGCTGAGCAGTCTGCTCTTTTTGGCACTACCATTTTCCGCGAGTGCGACATGGTCCATCGTCGTCCGGGATGCGGACACCCAGGAAGTCGCGGTGGCTTCGGCGACCTGCGTATCGCGCGAACAGGAGCCCGGCATCGACCTCATTCCCGAGTTGCCGGTCATTCGTGTCGGCGTCGGCGCTGCATCGGCC
>JAEUPP010000024.1 GCA_016790075.1 Rhodanobacteraceae bacterium
GCCGCGAGTTCGGCACCAACCAAGCGTTGGACGCGTATGCGATTTGCGTTCAGCAGCACAGCTACCCCGGCCTCACCAAGAACAAAGAACTCCAGATCGTCCACCACATGTGTTTGGTTCTGGATGTGCTTTCTGGCGCGCTATAGATCCATTGTTGGTGGAGGCGCGAAGTCGCCGCGCCGGCCTCCGATCCCTCGATGCGCCTCCAACAGACCGCCTCGGACGCTTCCACACAACGCATCAAGGCCGCCCGTGTCTTTTCCAGTGGTGGAAATCGGGCCTTAACCTTTCGGTAAACCCGATGTAAGTCGGGGCGCAACACGATGCGTGTCGAACGAATCGCCGGCCTTCGCCATCAACGCCGGTCGGCATCGAGAATCGCGCGGAGATCGTCCGAAATGGCCATCGGCTGCGTGGCACTGACGTTGGCCCCACCGGTGTTTCCCTCGGGAACCCAGATGCGGGAAAAGGCCGCTGCCGCGACGATGCGGGTGAGCTGGCCGACGATTTCGCGGACGTCCCGGCGCTGCCACGCAACGCCCAGCATGCCGACGTGACTGCGCACGTGCAGCCGGGTGTGGCGCTGACCGAGAACGTGTGCACGCTCAAGGTGCGCAAACGCCCGATCCAAATCGCCCGCCTGTCTGGCGCTCTTCGCCGCCAGCCATTCGTTTGCAAAAGCCTGCGCGATGGTCGGGGTCATGCACTGCTCCTGGCCGTGGCGGAAACGCGTTCGAAAGCACGGGGCTTTTGATGGATTTTCGGGGGCGATCTTTCGGGCGGCAAGAGCGGGCGCAACGGTTGATCGTCTGCCGCTGGCGTTGGCTCGAACCGCCGCAGACGAACCTTGTTCGTGAAACGGAGCACCGATGAACGCCGCCAGCAAAGAGTCGACCGACGATCACGGAATCGCGACCGCGCCCGAGCGGTCGCTGCGCATCGCGCTCGTGCTGACGGGGACGTTCCTGATCGCGGAGGTCATCGGTGGCATCGCCACCAACAGCCTGGCGCTGCTGTCGGACGCCGCGCACATGTTCACCGACGTGGCCGCGCTGGCGATCGCGTTGCTGGCCATCCGCATCGGCAAGCGCGCGGCCGACCGGCGGCGCACGTTTGGTTACGCGCGCTTCGAAATCCTGGCCGCCACGTTCAACGCCGTGCTGCTCTTTCTGGTCGCGCTCTACATCTTGTGGGAAGCCGCGGACCGCTTCCGCACGCCGGCGCCCGTGCAGTCCACGGCGATGATGGCGATCGCGGCGCTGGGCCTCGTCGTCAACCTCATCTCGATGCGGTTGCTCCAGGCCAGCAGCGAAAAGAGCCTCAACGTCAAAGGCGCCTACCTCGAAGTGTGGAGCGACCTGCTCGGCTCGGTCGGCGTGCTGGTGGCCGGCGTGGTGATCCAGGTCACCGGCTGGACGCTCATTGATCCGATCATCGCCGTGCTGATCGGCTTCTGGGTCTTGCCGCGCACGTGGGTTCTTTTGAAAGACAGCCTCAACGTGCTGCTGGAGGGTGTGCCGTCGGGGATGGCTCTGGAGAACATCGAAGCCGAAGTGAAGACCATTGCCGGCGTGGTCGCCGTCCACGATCTGCACGTCTGGGCGGTGTCGTCCGGCAAGGCCTTGCTGACGGCGCACGTGGTGCGTGACGCGACGACCGACGTCGCCGACGCCGCGCTGCTGGCTGCCGTGCGCGAGCGGCTCAAGGAACGCTTCGACGTACACCACGCCACCTTGGAGCTGGAACGCGCGGCACCGGGGGACGCGGCGACCGAGGAAACCTTCGATCACGCGTGAGCCGTCTGCGGCCGCGCGTTCTAGGACACCAGAATCCGCACGTTGAGCACCGCACCCGTGGTCTTCGGGTTGGCCTTGGCGCTGGAAAAAATTCTGCACAGTTCCGTGTTCCGCGCACTAAGCTTGAGCATCGAGCTGGCTCGCCCCAGCGGGCAGACCACGTCGGCCGACAAGGCGTAGTAGCCCGGGCGCGGGAACCTCAACGAAACGGCGATGCGACCGCCCGATGCTGCAAACGCCGCGTCGTCGAACTCTTCCACGGTTCGCTCCACCGTCGCGACGCGCGTCAGGCGGTAGCCGGCGACCGCGGGGCCGCATTCGATGGCGATCGTGAGGCACATCACTTCGCTCCGGTTGAGTTCGATCAGGAGCGCGTTCCGCGATCCCACGCGTTCGTCTCGCTCGATCGCCATGCTCTGCTTCCTTCGTTGAAACCACCGCTGCAGTTGCTTGTCGGTCAGCACCGGCCGCCACTCCCCTTCTCGCCGACGGCCCGCCACCGGCCTGCGGCGCGGCGCGGTGCGCGCGCGCCGTCTGCGCCGTTTGCACGATGAAGGATTCAGTCTGGGGGCGGAGCACGTACGCGGGACTTACCGGCGCGTTAAGCGCACCGATGCAGCGGCGCTCACACCACGTCGAGGACGAAGGCGGCCGATGCGCCGAGGCCTTTTCCCGCGCCTTTGGCGCTCGCGTAGGAGCGGTAGACCTCGGACGGTCCCACCGTTAGCTTGATCATGGAGCCGGCGCGCGCGCCGATGCAGACGACGTCGGCCGACAAGCAGTGCTCGCCGGTTCGGTGGAAACGCAGCGGAACCGCGACGCGACCACCGGCTTCTGCAAACTGCGCCGCGTCGAATTCCAGCGCGCGACGCTGACCGCTTTCCGGGCACGTCAGCCGGTAGCCCCCCAGTCCTTGGCCGCTTTCGACGGCGAGGATGAGGATCACGTGCTCGCTGCACGACACCGCGAGCCGCGGCGCCGTTTTCGAACCCGTGCGCTCGATGCGGAAGATCGTCATCGCAACACCCCGTCGGGGACCGGCACCGCGGCAATCACGTCGGGGCCGCCCCTCGGTGATCGGCCAACCCCAGCAGCAGCGCCGGCGTCAGCCCAAAGAGCCGCAGGAACGTGGCCTGGCACTGGCGCAACGAAGCAAATCCGCTGTCGCGCACCGCGCTGCCCATTGTGGCGCCACGCCGGCAGGCGGCGGCGACGTCGGCAGCGCGAGCCCATTCTCGAAGCGCTTCTGCCGCTTCCTTCTCCGACGAAGCAGCTGATTCCTCCCCGCTGCCCCCTTGGTTTGGCAGCAGCGTTCGCACGACGCGCGCGACCTCATCGTCCCGAGCCAAGCTGTAGATCGCGCGCCGCCAATGAGCCGCGCGCTCCCGCCCGATCGCATCGGCGGAGCTGGTTCGTTGGGCACCGATGCGCTGCGTCGCGTCGAACCGCGCATCCACGAAAACCACTTGTGAATAAAGCCGCACGGGATCGATCGCCAGAGTCGCGTCCGCAGCGACCACGACACCGTGAACCCGGCGCGGCTCGGCGGCATCCCCACAGGCCACACCGATCCAACTGCACATGGCGACCGCGATGCGCGTTGAGGCGCAGGCCAAAGAAGGAGCTGGCCCGGCGCGCCCGACGAACCGCGCCCACCCCGGTCCGATCAAGAGGTCGCCGCGCCACGCCGTTTTTTCCCGCGCGCTCACGGCCGACGCCCCAGGCGCGGCTTGGCGTCGCCGGCGCGGGCGGCGGATTCGCGGCGCGTCTCGCGTCGTGGGCTACGCATCGGGCTGGGTGCTCAATCGGTAGCCGACGTTGGGTTGGTTGGCGACGAACACGTTGGCCGCGGCCGCGCTGAGCTTGCGTCGCAAGCGGTGCAGCGTGACGTCCAGTCCGCCCTTGCCGACGTCGGAGCAGTGGCCGTAGACCTGGTCGAACAACCGCTGCCGCGTCACCAGCTGGCCGTGGGCCTCGGCCAACAGCCGCAGCACCAGGAACTCGCGCGCGGTGAGCGCGAGGCGGCGTCCGGCCAGCGTGGCCGTCATCACGTCCACGTCGATGACCAGGTCGCCCACGACGTGGAGGCGATGCGCCAGCTGGGGCGGGCGGCGCAGCAAGGCGCGCATGCGCGCGAGCAGTTCATCGGGCGCGAACGGCTTGGTGAGGCAATCGTCGGCCCCAGCGGCCAGCCCGTCGATGCGCTCGCGGACGGCGTCGCCGCCGGTGAGCACCAGGCACGGAATCGGGTTGCCCGCGCTGCGCCATCGGCGCACCAGGGACAGGCCGTCGCCGTCGGGCAGCCGGCGGTCGAGGATGGCGCCGCTGTACTGCTGAAGGCTCAGGGCGTAGCCGCCCTGAGCGAGGGTGGTGAACGCGTCGGATTGGAACTGCGCGCGCGCCAAGGTCTCTCCCACGAGGTGGGCGAGCCGCGCGTCGTCTTCGACAAGCAGGATCCGCATGCCAATAACCGGATGAGTCGGAGGGGCGTCCGCAACGCGGACGGACCAAGAGGCGGGGCTGCGATCGCGACCCGAAGGCCGCGATCGCAGGTCGGGTCAGGCGTGCACCGGCGCGTCGTCGCGCTGCGGCTCGCGCCGCGCTTCGCGGCGGTGCGCGATGCGGAACAGGCCGGGCAGCACCAGCAACGTCAGCAAGGTCGAGGAGACGATGCCGCCGATGACGACGGTGGCCAGCGGCCGCTGCACTTCCGCACCGGTGCCGGTGTTGAGCGCCATTGGCACGAAGCCAAGCGACGCCACCAGCGCGGTCATCAGCACGGGGCGCAGGCGCGTCAGCGCGCCCTCGACGATGGCGTCGTCGAGCCCTCGGCCCGCCTGCATCAGGCTGCGGATGAAGCTGACCATGACCAAGCCGTTGAGCACGGCCACGCCCGACAGCGCGATGAAACCGACGCCGGCCGAGATGGACAGGGGGATGTCGCGCAGCCACAGCGCCAGCACGCCGCCAGTCAGCGCCAGCGGTACGCCGCTGAAGATGACCAGTGCGTCGCGCACCGAGCCGAAGGCCAGGACCAGCAGCCCGAGGATGAGGATCAGCGTGACCGGCACGACGATCATCAGGCGCTGGCTGGCCGACTGCAGCTGCTCGAAGGTACCGCCGTAGCCGAGCCACACGCCCGTGGGCAGCTTCACCTGGCTGCGGATGACCTGCTGCGCTTCGGCGACGTAGCCGCCCAGGTCGCGCCCGCGCACGTTGGCCGTAACCACCAGGCGGCGCTTGCCGTTCTCGCGGCTGACCTGGTTGGGGCCGGGCGCGATCTGCAGGTCGGCCACTTCGGCCAGCGGCACGTAGCCGCCGGCGGGCACCGGCACCGGCAGGCGCTCCAGCACGCGCAGGTCTTCGCGGCTGGCCTCGTTCAGGCGCATCTGGATGGCGTAGCGCGCGTCGCCTTCGAACACCTGGCCGACTTCGCGCCCACCGATGGCCGTGGCCACCACGGACTGCACGTCGGCCAGTGCGATGCCCAGCCGCGCCAGGACCTCGCGCTTGGGCTCCACCGACAGCACCGGCAAGCCGGTGGCCTGTTCGACGCGCAGGTCAGCGCTGCCGGGCACGTTCTTCAGCACCGCAGCGATGGCGTTGCCGGTCGCCAGCAGTTGCTCCAGGTCGTCGCCGTAGACCTTGATGGCGAAGTCCGAACGCACACCGGAGATCAGCTCGTTGAAGCGCAGCTGGATCGGCTGGCTCATCTCGTACGCGTTGCCGGGCAGTTGCTCCAGCGCCTCCTGGATTTCGGCGGTGAGTTCGGCCTTGGTCTTTTTCGGATCGGGCCACTGGTCGTGCGGTTTCAACATCACGTAGCCGTCGGAGATGTTCGGCGGCATCGCGTCCGTGGCGACTTCCGCCGTACCGGTGCGCGCGAACGTCGTGAGCACTTCCGGGAACTGCATGAGGCGCTGCTCGACCTGCTTCTGGAACTCCACCGACTGGGTGAGGCCCGTGGCCGGAATGCGCAGCGCCTGCACCGCCAGGTCGCCTTCGTTGAGGTTGGGCACGAACTCGGTGCCCATGCGCGAGGCCAGCAGGCCGCAGACCACGACCAGCGCCGCTGCACCGGCGGCGAAGATCCAGCGCGCGCGCAAGGCCACCGCCAGCAGCGGCTCGTACGCGCGGCGAATGACGCGCAGGAAGATGCTCTCGTGCTCCTTGACCGGGCCGCGGAACAGCAGGGCCACGCCGGCCGGGATCAAGGTCATCGACAGGAACAGCGCGGCGACCAGGGCCATCACCACGGTCTGCGCCATCGGGTGGAACATTTTCCCTTCCACGCCCTGCAGCGCGAAGATGGGCAGGTAGACCGCCGTGATGATGCCGATGCCGAACAGGCTGGGGCGGATGACCTCGGCGGTGGCTTCGTAGACGAGCTGCAGGCGGTCCGACAGCGACAACTCGCCTTCGTCGTGGCTGGCCTCTGACAAGCGCCGCAAGCAGTTTTCCACAATAATGACCGCGCCATCGACGATGAGGCCGAAGTCCAGCGCGCCCAGGCTCATGAGATTGGCCGACACGCCGGTTTCCACCATGCCCGAGATCGTCATCAGCATGGCAATGGGAATGACCAGTGCGGTGAGGAGCGCGGCGCGCAGGTTGCCCAGCAGCAAGAAGAGGATCACGACGACGAGCAGCGCGCCCTCGACGAGGTTCTTCTGCACGGTGGCCATCGCCTTGTCCACGAGCACGGTGCGGTCGTAGACCGGCACGGCCTTGACCCCGTCGGGCAAGCTGTCGTTGACGACGTCGAGCTGCTTGGACACCGCCTGCGACACGGTGCGGCTGTTGGCGCCGATCAGCATGATGGCGGTGCCCAGCACGGTCTCGTGGCCGTCGCGCGTGGCCGCGCCGGTGCGCAGCTCCTTGCCGATGCCGACCTCGCCGATGGCGCCCACGGTGATGGGCACGCCGTCGCGCGTGGCGACGACGATGTTCATGAGGTCTTGCGCCGTGCGCACCTGTCCCGGCACGCGTACCAGCAGCTGCTCCTTGTTGCGCTCGATGTAGCCCGCGCCTTGGTTGGCGTTGTTGCGTTCGACCGCTTCGGCCACCTGCTCGAAGGTCAGCCCGTAAGCGAGCAGCCGCGCCGGATCGGGCATGACGTGGTACTGCTTGGCCCAGCCGCCGATGCTGTTGATTTCGGTGACGCCGGGCACCTGCAGCAGCTGCGGCCGAATGACCCAGTCCTGCAGGCTGCGCAGCGCGATGGGATCCCAGGCCTTGCCGTCGGGCTGGCGCGCCGAAGCGTCGGCCTCGACCGTGTAGAGGAAGATTTCGCCCAGGCCGGTGGCGATCGGCCCCATCGCGGGCTCGATGCCTTCGGGCAAACGGCTGCGCGCCTGCTGCAGGCGTTCGTTGACGAGGTTGCGCGCGAAGTAGATGTCGGTGCCGTCGTCGAACACGACGGTGACCTGCGACAGCCCGTAGCGCGACAGCGAGCGGCGGTAGCTCAGGTGCGGCAGGCCGGTGATCGCGGTTTCGATCGGCACGGTGATGCGCTGCTCGACTTCCAGCGGCGTGTAGCCGTCGGCCTGGGTGTTGATCTGCACCTGGACGTTGGTGATGTCGGGCACCGCGTCGATGGGCAGCTTGCCGTAGTGGTAGACGCCCAGGGCGATGAGGCCCAGCATCAGCACCAGGACGAGCCCGCGCCGCGCGATGGACGTGCGGAGGATGGCGTCGATCATGGGCGCTGCATCCTTTGCGTGGTTTGGTGCAGCACCGGGTCAGTGGCCATGTTCCGCGCCCCCCTTGCCCTGCTCGGCTTTGAGCACGAAGCTGCCTTCGCCGACGACTGCATCGCCCGCTGAAACGCCTTCGAGGATTTCAACGAAGCGGCCGTCGTTGCGGCCGGCCTTCACGGACCGGGGTTCCAGGCCGTCGGCGTCGTCCACGAAGACGGACAGTCCGCCCTCCTCCAGCTCCTGCAGCGCGGCGACCGGCACGGCCAGCGGCACGTCGGTCTTGCCCACGGCGACTTCGGCGCGCACGTAAAGCCCTGGCGCCCACTGGCCCTCCGAGTTGTCCAGCAGCACGCGCGCGGTGATGGTCTGCGTGGCCCCGGTGCCCAGCGGCGAGACGAAGACGATCTGGCCGTCGCCGCTCAAGCCGCCGTCGGTGGCCTGTACGCGCACGTCCTGGCCCAGCTTCACGCGGGCGCGGTCGCGCGGGAACAGCGACAGCTCGACCCAGACCGTGCTGAGGTCGGCCACGGTGAACAGCGGCGCGGCCTCGGCTTGCTCGCCGGGGTTGGTGAGCCGCTCGGTGATCACGCCGGCCAGCGGGCTCGCGGTGGTGTAGACCTGCAGGCTTTCGTTGCTTTCCACCGAGGCCAGCGCCTGGCCTTGGCGCACGCTGTCGCCGACCTTCACGGCGACGCTGCGCACCACGCCCGGGAAGCGCGCGGTTACGCTGCGCACGCGCTCGGCGTTGGGCTTGACCACGCCGTAGAGCGGCACGCTTTCCACCAGCGTCGCCGGCCCCGCCGGTGCGACGGTGAGGTTGGCGGCCTTGCGAGCTTCCGGCGTGAGCTTGATGGCCTCGGCGTGGCCGCCTTCGCCGTGCTCGCCGGCTTCGCCGCCTTCGTGGCGATCGCCCTCGCTGTGCCCTTCAGTCTCCGCGTGGGCTTCGCCCTTGTCGTGGCCCTTGGCGTCGTCGTGCGCGTGGCCTTTTTCGTCGGTGTGCGCCGCCGGCGGCGCTTTCTCGGAACCCCCGCAGGCCGCCAGGCTCAACGCGAGCAGCAGCACGGGGATGGAACGCAGCAGTGGCTTCATGGCAGGGTCCTTGAGGTGCTCAGACCGGTGCCGGTCAGGCGCTCGATCTCGATCAGGGTGAGGTGGTATTGGGTGGCCGAGGCGATGAGGTCGCGCTTGACGGCCAGCAGCTCGCGCTGCGCATCGACGAACTCGATGTAGCCGTAGCGGCCGCGCTCGTAGGCGTATTCCGTGTTTTTCAGCGCGGACTCGGCGCTGGGCAAAGCGCGCGCGGACAGCGCCTCGACTTCGCGGCGGCGATCCAGCAACTCTTGGTAGTAGCCGAACAAACCGGTGCGCGCCCGCACCAGCGCGGCGCTGCGGTTCGCTTCGGCGCCCGAGCGCCGCGCCTCAGCTTCTGCGATCACGCCCTGGTTGCGGTTGTAGACCGCCAGCGGCATGCCGACGGAAAACATCAGGGCGGTGTCGCCACTGGCTTGCAAACGGCGCAGCCCCACGCCGACCTCGATGCCGGGGCGGCGGTTCGCGATGGCCAGCGTGATCTCGGAATCGCGCAGGCGCGCTTCGCTCAGATACCGCGTGAAATCCGGCGTGTTTTCCAGGTCGGCCAGCAGTGAGGGGTATTCGCCGATGGTGGGCAGCGCGTAGAGGTCCGCCGAAATCGTTTCGAAGTCCGGCTCCGTCGCGCCCCACGACGACGCCAGTTCGTAGCGCGCGGTCTTCAGCTCGTGCTCGGCGTGCGCGTCCTCGTTGCGGGCGCGCTCCAGCGCCACGACGGCGCGTTCCTGCTCGGCCAGCGGCGACTTCGCCGCCTTGACGCGGCGGTCCACCGCCGCCGCCGTGCGCTCGGCCAACTCGACCGCCTGGTGCGTCAGGGCGTGCTGCTCCTGCTGGCTCACCAAGGCGACGAACCGACGCGCGGTTTCCGCGACGGCATCCAGGCGCTGCACGTGGCCCTCGATTTCCAGCACTTCGCGTTCGCCGCGGCTCACCGCCACGCGCTTGTCGCGCAGCCCGCCGAGCTCGATCAGCTGGCTCAGCGACAGGCTCAGTTCGGCCGACTTGAACGAACGCACTTCGCCCGTGCCCAACACGTTTTCGAGCGACGCGGACAACGTCGGATTCGGCTTCAGCCCCGACTGCGTGATGCGGCCGTCCTGGGCCTTGAGCACGTACTGGTAGGCGGAAAGATCCGGGTTGGATTTGAGCGTGCGCTCCAGCGCGTCACGCAAGGTCAGGCCCGATTCCTGGGCCAATACGGGTGAGACGGCGGCGACGGACAGGGCCACGACGGCAGCCAGCCGCCGCAAGGCAATTCGGGAAAACATGACGACTCCACGGCTAGGTTGAAAAGGGGTGACGGGCCGCGCGGGGCGCGGCCCGGTGAACTCATGAGGTGGCGCGTTCGCGGAAGGCGAGCAGGCGAAGGGCGTTGGCCACGACCAGCAAGGTTGAGCCTTCGTGGAACAGCACGGCGACGCCCATCGACATGCCGAAAATCGTCGCGGGAATCAGGAAGGCGACCATGCCGAGGCTGGCCCACAGGTTCTGCCGGATGATCCGGCGCGACTGGCGGCTCAAGCCGATGACGAACGGCAGGTGTTCCAGCCGGTCCGCCATCAACGCGACCTCGGCGGTTTCCAGCGCCACGTCCGACCCGGCCGCGCCCATGGCGATGCCGACCGAGGCGGCGGCCAGCGCGGGGGCGTCGTTCACGCCGTCGCCGACCATGGCCACTTCGCCGGCAGCGCGCAGCTTCTGGATTTCCGCGACCTTGTCCTCGGGCATGAGGTCGCCGACGGCGCGCTCCAGGCCGACGCTGGCCGCGACGGCATCCGCCACGCGCTGGTTGTCGCCCGACAGCATGACCATGCTCGTCATGCCCAGCGCGCGCAGCCGCTCGATGGCGTCGCGCGCAGCGGCGCGCGGCGTGTCCATCAAGCCGATGGCACCGAGGTAGCGGTCGCCGTGGCGCAGCGCGAACACGGTGCGGCCCTCGCCTTCGAGCGCTTCGATGCGGGCGGCCAACGACACCGGAAGGCCCGGGCCGTTGATTTCGCTGAAAAGTACCTTCTTGCCCAAGTGGACGGTCTTGCCCTCCACGTCAGCCCGCAGGCCGCGGCCCGTGAGGCTTTCCAGTCCGCTGGCGGTCGGAATCGGCGTTTCCGGCAGGCGCTGCGTGCCGTCGCGCACCACGGCCGCGGCCAGCGGGTGGTCGCTGAGGCGCTCCACCGCCACGGCGACGCGCAGCAGTTCGCGCTCGCTGCTGCCTTCGGCCGCCACCACGTCGGTGACCTGCGGCCTGCCTTCGGTGAGCGTGCCGGTCTTGTCGAAGGCCAGCGCGTGCAGCACGCCCAGGCGCTCCAGCGGGCCGCCGCCCTTAATCAGCACGCCGCCGCGCGCGGCGCGCGCCACGCCGCTCAGCACCGCGCTCGGCGTGGAAATCGCCAGCGCGCACGGACTGGCCGCCACCAGCACGGCCATGGCGCGGTAGAACGACGCACTGAACGGTTCGTCGATCACGACCCAGGCAAACATCAGCAGCACCGCCAGGCCGAGCACGGCGGGCACGAAGTAGCGCTGGAAGCGATCGGTGAAGAGCTGCGTCGGTGACTTCTGCGCCTGCGCCGAACGCACCAGTTCCACCACGCGGGCCAGCGTGCTCTGGTCGCTGCGCCGCGTCGTCTCGACCTCGATCACGCGCCCGCGGTTGATGGTGCCGGCGAACACCCGGTGCTCCGCGGGCAGTGCATCGCCGCTGCGCCGGGCGTCCTCGCGGCTGGCCACCGGCCGCTTGTCCACCGGCACGCTTTCGCCGGTGATCGCCGACTGGTCGATGCTGCTCTCGCCGAGGATCACGAAGCCATCGACGGCGACGCGCTCGTCGGGCTTGACCACGACGACGTCGCCGACCTGGATTTCCTCGACCGGCGACTCGAACAACTGCGAACCCCGACGAAGCAGCGCCGTTTCCGGACGCAGCTCGCCGAGCGCTTCGATGGCGCGGTGCGCGCGACCCATCGCGTAGCTCTCCAGCGCGTGGCCCAGCGAAAACAGGAACAGCAGCAGCGCGCCCTCGGCCCATTGGCCCAGCACCGCCGCGCCGGCCGCCGCCACCAGCATCAAGGCGTCGATCTGGAGCTTGCGGGCGCGCAGGTTTTCCCAGGCCTCGCGGACGGCGAAGAACCCGCCGGAGACGTACGCACCGACGTAGAGCAGCCAGGCGACGCGACCGCCCTCGCCGGCGAACTGCTCGACCAACCAACCCGCGAGCAGCAACGCTCCGGCGAGCACGGACGCCACCAGTTCGGCGTAGTTCGCCGAGCCGTGCGCGTGGCCGTGATCGTGACCGTCGTCGGCGTGGTGTTCGGCCGTCTTGGACGGCGCGGAAGAATCAGCGGACATGGAAATTCCTTGCAGCAATGGTGCAAACAGGAGGTTCGGTTTACGGCGCGCGCGGGAGCGGAGGTGGGCCGCCGGGAGCGGCGGCGCGGACAGCTTCGACGGGCACGACGTACACGCTGCCGTTGCCGAGGTTGCGGCCGTGTACGACGCGGTGGATGGCGTCGACGACGGCGGCGAGTTCCGCGTCTTCGCACAGGATTTCGAGCTTGGCGTCGGCGACGCTGGCGCCGCCGAGTTGCGGCAAGTGGAACCGCTCGTCGCCGACGACGGGCCATAGGGCCGCGCGGATTTCCACGACGCTGACGTCGCGCAACCGCAAGGAACGCACTGCATCGACCACCGCCGCGACGCTGTCGCGGGCGATGTAGGCAAAGATGGCCTTCATGAAGGATTTCTCCGGCGAACCCGGCGCGGAGCACGCGGGGCCGCTGACGCGACGAGGGATGTCGGTCGGACGAACCGCGCAAAGGACGGCGCAGGACGCACGCTCGGTCAGAACGCGACGTCAACGCAGCGATGCGGTCATCCGGTCAGGCCGGGCGCGGGCCCGGCGCGGGAGAAATCAGGCGATGGGCGGACGCAGGTGATCGTCGCGCGGGGCCACGCGAACGGCGGCGGGCGCTACGGCGAAACGGAAGGACGAAGCGGTGAGCGCAGGCACGTCCAGCGTTGGCGGCTGGAGTGGCGTGACGTGTACGCACGCGCAATGGCACCCGCCTGCACCGGCGTGCCAGCAACTTTCGGAAGCGGCCTCGGCGACGCCGGCGGCTTTTTCGGTCGCCGCGGTTTGGGATCCGTCGCCAGCGGCGTCCGCATCGGAGACCGATGCAACGACCGCGGAAAGCCCGGCGAACGCGTCCGCCGCGCACGATGCAGCGAACCCCGTTTTCACCGCCATCAACCCCACGAACAGCAACGCAACGACGCGCAGGTGGCGGCGCAGACGGCTGAGCAGGTTGGGAGACGGGGTGTGCATGGTTGGACTGTAGCGTGCAAATCCGGCGTTAGACAATCACAAAATGTGTAAGCGAATGAAGTCGTTATGTTGTTGCGTTTGGTGCGGCGCCGTTCGTGCGCGCGTCTCACACATACCGCCTTACACGGGACTTACAAGTCGATTTAACGATTTGACACACAGATCATCGGCTGCAGCGGGCGCGCGCGAAGAGGCGATTTCGACGTCGCTTTGTTTTTGAATCGTCCGAGGTCCACGACCTTTCACCGCATCACGATCGCCGTAAGTCCGACGAAAGCAGGGGCTCTTGAGAATGCGCGCCCACTGCGCACCGAGCGCAGGCCAAGGTCGCCGCCGTGCCGCACTCTCGACGCTCCGTTGTGAAACAAAACACACTTGCATACTGCACCGGTGTTGCCGATGCGTTGCGAGCCGACCGCGCGCTCGCGTTTCTGGTCGTGGTGTTGGCGGTCATTCTGTTGCTTCGGCTCGCCACGCTGGGCCTGTACCCGCTGTTGGATCCGTCCGAAGCCCGCTACGCCGAGGTGGCGCGCCGCATGGCCACCGACGGCGGGTGGGTCACGCCGTGGTTCGCCACCGGCGTGCCGTTTTGGGGCAAGCCGCCGTTGGCGTTCTGGACCCAGGCGGCGAGCATGGTGCTGCTAGGCGTCAACGAGTTCGCGGCGCGGTTGCCGGCCTGGCTGCTGCACGTCGCGACGTGCCTGCTCATGATCCGCATGGCCAAGGACGAAGGCAACGCGCGCGCCGGCGTGCTGGCCTCGCTGATTTTTTCCAGCAGCCTGCTCGGCGTGGTGGCCAGCGGCGTGGTCCTCACCGACCCGGCGCTGAACTTTTCCACGTGGCTGGCGTGCTTCGGTTTCTGGCGCGG
Organism: Rhodanobacteraceae bacterium; assembly: GCA_016790075.1. Classification (GTDB taxonomy): domain Bacteria; phylum Pseudomonadota; class Gammaproteobacteria; order Xanthomonadales; family Rhodanobacteraceae; genus Tahibacter. The sequence goes on from JAEUPP010000024.1 coordinate 13,774, forward strand.
CGTCGCCTACGGCGATCGGCGCGGTGCGCTGTGGGGGTTCGTTGGCCTCGGACTCGGCCTGCTCGCGAAAGGCCCGTTGGTGTTCCTCCTGTGCGGCGTCCCCGCCGTGGCCTGGACGACTTACGCGCGGCGCTGGGCCGCGTGGCGGCGACTGCCGTGGTTCGCCGGCGTCGGCGTCGTCCTCCTCGTGGCCGTGCCGTGGTACGTGCTCGCGGAACTGCGCACACCGGGGTTTCTCGACTACTTTTTCGTGGGCGAGCATTGGAACCGCTTCCTCGTCAGCAACTGGGCGGGCGATCGCTACGGCACGGCGCACGCGCAGCCGCACGGCATGATCTGGCTGTTCCTCCTCGGCGCGCTGCTGCCCTGGTCCCTGCTGCTGCCGGTGCTCTACGCGCGCCGGCGCGCCCTGGCCCAACACCGCGCGTACGCCGCGTTCCTCGCCGCCGTCGCGCTGACGACCCCGGCGTTCTTCACGCTGGCGGGCAACGTGCTGTGGACCTACGCCCTGCCCGCCCTGCCCGCCGCGAGCCTGCTGCTCGCTCACGCGCTCTGCGCGGAGGCGCGGCAACCCCGCTGGCACGCGGCGTTCGCGCTGGCGTTCCCGCTTGGGTTGCTCGCGGTCATGGCCGACGGGCGGTTGCTGGAGCGCGGCGAGAACCAGCAGGGCGTCGTGGCGTTGTGGGAGCGGCGCCGCGAAGGCACGCCCGAGCCGCTCTACTACGCGCCGAGGCGGTCCTTCGCCGGGGAGTTTTACAGCGGCGGCCGCGCGCGGACCGCGGACGACGCGGCCAACCTGCCGCGCGAAGGCGCGTTCTACGTCGCCGTCAAGGACAGCCGGAAAGCCGCGTGGGCCTGGCCGGAAGGCGTGCGCTGCGACGACGTCGGCCGCACCAGCCAGACCGTGCTGTACCGCTGTTCCCGCCCGGAGCGCAGCGGGCTGGAGGAACTGGCGCTGCGGCACGCCGCCATTCCCTCTTCCGCCGCGCGGAACTGAGCGACGGTTGGCGCCTACACGACGGTGCAGGCGGCCGCTTCGGCGGGCGCGATCGGGAACGTCTGTCCATCGTGCGCCTTGCTCGCGAAGTGCTGCTGCACGGCTTCCCATTCCGCGCGCGGCACCAGGATCCCGTTGTTCATCGACCGGTTTCCGTCGGGCTTCGACTGGCCGGAAACGAACGGGCGCACGTACTGCAGCGCGAAACCCGGCGTCCAGCAAAAGTCGCGGCGCCCGGCGTGGAGGTAGAAGTTGGTCCAGCGGTAGATCTTGGCGACGTCGTGCCGATCCACCGCGAAGGCCGCGGAAGGGCAATGCAGGCCGATCGCTTCCAGCAGCTCCGAAACGCCGATCGGCTGGATGCTGCGGTTGCCGGCGTCTTCGTATGCGTAGACGCAAAAGGCCGCGCGCAACCGCGTTTCGATCGCCACCCGCAGCAGGGCGATGCCGACGAACGGCGCGCGGTCGATGTGGGTGAGGAGCGAGAACTTGCCGTAGGTGACCTGCTCGGCCGCTTTGTAGATTTCGAACGGCAGGTCGAACCGCCGGCTCCACACGCCGTAGGCGCCGGGGCAGGCCAGCAGGGCGTGCCCGGCTTGTTCCAACAGCACCAGCGCGTCGAGCAGGAGATCCCGCAACCCTTCGCTGAGCTCGTGCACCGCCGCGTCGCCGAAGCGCACCATCGCGGGAAAATCCGCGTGGGCGATTCGGGTGGCGTAGCGCGTGGCTTCGGCGGCGAACATCGCCGTTTGCGCCTCGTAGAACCGGGCCGACACGAGCAGCGTGCTTTGCTCGTGCGCGGTGGTCGCCAATCCTTGGCGCACCGCGTGGCAGCCCGCCATGCTGGGCAAAAACTTCAAGCCCAGGACGCCCGCCATTTCCGTCCGGACGTGCTCGACGCCCTCGTGCGCGAGCCAGGCCGCTGCAGCGACCAACGCATCGGCCTGATGCGACGCCAACGCGTCGATGTGGTGGTTCAGCAGTTGACCGGACACGCGCGCCCCCGCTTTGCATCCCGCGACGTGGGCTAGCTTCCCGGAATCCCGCGGCACCCGTGTGAACCCACGTGTAAGCCGGCTGTAAGGCGCGTTCCCCCTAGACTCGCGGGTGTCTTCCGCCCCGCATTCCGCGCCGTTTTTCTCCCGCCGATTCCCGCCGATGTGGGCGGTACTGTGGCTCGGCGTCGTCCTGGTGGCGGCGTTCCAGCGCCCACCGATCGACCGGGCGTCGGTGCGCGCCCTCGGCGCCGCGTGGGACATGTGGAACAACGCACAATTCCTCGTGCCGCTGCACAACGGCCGGCCCGATCCCGACGCGATGCCGCTACTCTACTGGCTCGTCCACGCGGGCTGGGCGCTGACTGGGGTCAATGACTGGTGGCCCCGTTTGCTTCAGGTGGGCTTTGGCGCGGCCTGGCTCGGGTTCGGCGCGGCGCTGGCCAAGCGGTGGGCGCCGAATCCTTCGGACGACGGCGCGCCGTGGCTGCTCGTCGCCGGCGCGCTGCCGGCGTTCGCGGCCCTCCAAATCGGGGCCGACCTGCTGGCGGCGTCGTGCGTCGTGGCGGCCTGGTACGCGCTCAGCGGCCGGCCCGCTTGGCTGGGCTTCGCCCTCGCCCTGACCGCCGGCGTGCTGGCGGCCGGGCCGGTGGTGCTGGGGTTCGTGGCGCCGCCGCTGCTGCTGGGGCCGTGGTGGAGCGCGGCGGCGCGCGAGGACCGCCGCCGCTGGTACCGCCGGGCGCGGCTGTCCGTGCTCGCCGCCATCGTGGCGTTCCTGACGTGGGCCGGTGCCGCGGGCGCGGCCGGCGGTGCGGCCTACCGCGTCCGATTGACGTCCGTGGAGCCGCTGCGCTCGATGCAGGCCCTCGCCGACGCGATCCACCGGCCGGAGGCGCTCGCGCTGCTGGCCGCGCTGCTGCTGCCATGGGCGCTGTGGCCGCGGCTGTGGCGCGCCGTCTGGCCGTGGCGCGGGCCGTGGGGCGACGCGGGCCGTTTCGCGCTCGCCGCGGTTCCAACGGGTCTGCTGCTGGCGCTGTGGGTGCCCCGGGCGACCCTCGCCGGCGTCCTCGCCGTCGGGCCGGTCGCGGCCGCGGTCCTCGCCGGCGCGTTGCGCGATCGCGAACCGGCCGCTTCGCCGCCCTCGCGCTTCTGGGGGCCATGGCCGTTCGCCTGCCTGCTGCTGACCGCGGCGGCACTGGTGGGCTGGGGCGCGCCGCTGCTCGCGGTTCGCCCCGATGCACCGCCGTGGCTCCACCTGCTCGCGTCCTGGAGCGCGGGAATCGCCGTCCTGCTGGCGATCCTCGCGGGCCTGCTGCTGACCGCCCCGCACGCCGTGGGGGCGCAACTGCGCGCCACCGCGGCGGTGTCGCTCCTCGTGCTCGCGCTCGGCCACGGTGCGCTCACACGGCTGTTCGCCGCAGCGTTCGATCCCGAGCCTGCAACGGCGCCGATTGCACGCGCCGCGGCCGCCGGACGGCCGATCGCGCGCGTCGGGCGCTACGAGGGCGAACTGCACTTCTACGCGCGCCTGACCGAGCCGGTGACCGAAATCGCCGAGACCGACGTGCTGGCCTGGGCGCGGGCGCACCCGTCGGGGCTGATCGTGCAATACCCCGAACGCGCGGACGCCGGCGCACTGCGCGCGGGCGCGCTCGTGGTCGCCCCGTTTGGCCGCTGCTGGGTCGTGGTGTGGCCGGCCGCGGCCTTCCTCGCCGCGCCGACGCCGCTGTCGGCCGGGATCCCCGACGCCGCCGGGCTGCTGCAACACGCCTGCCGCTGCAGCGGCAGGCTCGGCGGCGGCCTTTTCGCCTGGCGCGAGCTGCCCGGTGAACGCGGCGCGTAAGCCGGTTGTAAGCCGGTCGCTGCCTACACTGCACCGCTCCAGCCTGCGCCTACCCCATGCAACCGGCTTCGTCTCGTTTCTCGCCACCGGCGTGGCTGGTTTTGTGGGTGTGCGCCTTGCTCTGGGCCATCTTCCAGCACGGCCCGCTGCCGCTGTACTCCACGCGCACGCTCGGCGTCGCTTGGGAAATGTGGAATCAGGGCGCTTTTCTCGTACCGCACACCAACGGCGCACCCTACAGCCACAAGGTTCCGCTGCTGTTCTGGCTGATCCACGCCGGCTGGGCGGCGTTCGGCGTCACCGACGTCTGGCCGCGCGTCCTGCAGGTGCTGATTGCAGCGGGCTGGCTCGTCGCGGCTGCACGCCTGGCGGGCGCGGCGAGCGCCGGCAAACCTTCCGCCGCGCCGCTCGTACCGTGGCTGTTGATCGCCCTGCCCTACCCGTTCCTCTTCAGCCTGCAGATCATGTACGAGGTGCTGCTGGCGCTGTGCGTCGCGGGCGCCTTGTGCGCGCTGACGGGTCGGCCGCGCTGGCACTGGTTTGCCCTCGCCGTCGGGGCGGGCCTGCTGACGAAAGGCCCGGTGATGCTGCTCCACGTGGTCTTCCCGTGGCTGCTGGGACCGTGGTGGAGCGAGGCCGCGCGCGGCGATCGCCGGCGCTGGTACGGCGGCGGCCTGCTGGCCATCCTGGGCGGCGCCTCGATGCTCCTGGCCTGGGCCATCCCGGCGGGTTTCGCGGGCGGCGAGGACTACCGCCGCGAACTGTTCTTCCTGCAGACCGCCGGCCGCGTCGTCGCCAGCTTCGACCACGCGCGCCCCGTGTTCTGGTACCTGCCGATGCTGCTGGTGCTGGCGCTCCCATGGGTGGCCTGGCCGCGCGTGTGGCACGCGATCGCGACGGCCCGCGGCCCGCTGACCGACGGCGAGCGCTTCGCCGTGAGCTGGGTGGTGCCGACGTTCGCGGCGTTCTGCCTCATTTCCGGCAAGCAGGTCTACTACCTGCTGCCGCTGATGCCGGGCGTGGCGATGCTGCTCGCGGCGGTGCTGCGCCGGCAGCAGTCGCGCGTGCTCGCCAACGGTCGGCGCTGGCGCGCCTGGCCCGTTGCGGGCGCGTTGCTGGGCGTCGCCCTGCTGCTGGCCGCGCTGCCCGTGTGGCGGGCCCACTCGGCGGACCCGCCGCACTGGGTGTCCGACGCGTACGCCACCGCGCCGTGGTTTGCCGCCGCGTTCGTTGGGCTGGCCGCCGGCTGCCTGGTGGGCGATCCCCGGCGCGAACTGCAGCGCATCGCGGCCTGCGCGCTGCTCGCGATCGCGCTCGTGCACGCCGCGTTCGCCCGGTCGCTGTTCCACCACTTCGATCTGCGCCCGGCCGCCGCCGCGCTCGCCCGCGCGGAAGCCGAAGGGCGCCCCATCGCGAACGTGGGCCGCTACGAAGCGCAGTACCACTTCCTCGGGCGGCTCAGCCGTCCCCTGGCCGAGATCGAAGAACGCGACGTGCTCGCCTGGGCTCAGGCCAATCCGGACGGCGTCGTCGTGCGCTATCCGGCGCGCACGGACCCCGCTAACGAGAAAGCGGCCCTTCTGGTCCAGCCCTTCCGATCCCGGTGGATCGAGATTTGGGACGCCCGGGCGCTGGCGGCGGCGACCCCGTCGGTTGAAGGTGCACGAGACGCGCCGGCGGAATGACGGACCGGGGCCGCCACGAAGGCCCGAGGCCCGCGCACCCGGGCGCTCACGACTGCAGGTCGGACTCGCCGTTGGGCCGCCGCTCCAACGGCGAGAGGCGGATGGCCGCGAGCGTCACGACGGTGATGGCCGTGGCCAGCAGTGCGAGCCCCAACGCGCCGAGGCCCACGGTCACGCCGATGGCCGCCGTCATCCAGATTCCGGCGGCGGTGGTGAGGCCGTGGATCTCCCGCTCGGCGGCCAGCTTGAGGATGGCGCCGCCGCCGATGAAGCCGATGCCGGTCGTCAGCCCCTGCACGACGCGGGAGATGCCGTCGGACGACATGCCGCTGCCCTGGCAGGCGACGACGAACAGCGCGGTACCCAGGCAGACCAGCATGTGCGTCCGCAGGCCCGCCGACTTGCCCATGCTCTTGCGCTCCCACCCGACCGCCGCGCCCAGCAACGCGGCGGCCACCAGCCGGATGACCACGTGCGCCAGTTGGCGGGCGTCCGGAAACCCGGCGGCGAGTTCGTCCCAAAGCACTTCCATAGCGACCTCTCAAGGTTTGGCGGGGGTAGACGAGCGCTGGGCGGCGGCGCGCGCGCGTGGCGCACCGGCTGGCGCGCGATGCGTCCGCTCGCGTTCGACGAACTACTGTCGTCGCGGTGCACTTACCGTCGAATTACGGAGTGATCCAGGTTTTCATGAAGTTTGTGCCGACCAAGGCGAGCACAGCCCCGGAAACGTTCTCAAACAGTTTGTTCGCCTTGGGCTTGTTCCGGACGAAAGTCTACGCAGCCAACTGCGGAAGCGTCAGCCCTTTCAGCTTTGCCCGTATGGCTTCGAGGCCTTTCTTCCCGATACGGCCTTTGCTGTTCCGATGGCGATCAAACATCTCGCCGGTCCCTAGATGCAGAACGATGCCGGCGTCGTAATTGTGTGCATGCGGATTGGAGGGGAATGGATCGGCGTCGTTTTTGTGAACTTGCCAGACCTCTCCTTTGATCTTGACGGTCTGCTCGGTTAGCAGACGAGGAATGTGGTCCGGTATTAACGGCACCTCCAGCACGACTTCAGCCAGAACTTCCGGATGGAACTTGCTGAAGTCGAAGTCGACCAGGAGCTTTAGGATCGCTTCCGCAGTGAAGTCTTGCGAGAGCAAATCCCCCGGGTTCTCCTCGTCAATCCCGAGGTGTTGGCAGAGTGCCCGTTGGATGTCGAACGCCGTAATCTCTACACCACGCAATTGCGAAAGAAACTGCCGTGCGGTCGATGAGGCTGCGATGTAGCGGTTCAACGAAGCCTCCCACTCGTTGGTAGACATACGTCGCGCTCCTGCTATGGATTCAACCGAGATGCGTATGACAAGGCATCAATCCTTATAATCCTACGTCTCAGACTGGTCGCGCTGGACGAACCGCCGTCCCCAACCGAGGCCGAGCAAGGCGATGACGTTCAATCCGCTGAGTACGGTGGCGATCTCCTCCCGCCGCAGGGCGACCGCTGCACCGATGGTACCCGTGTTCCAGATGCTCTCGGCGGTCGCCAGCCCAAGCACGTCGCCTTGGTCGTTCTTAAGGATGGCGCCGCCGCCGATGAAACCAATCCCGGCCAGCAAGACCTGCGGCAGTCGCAACTGAGCATCGCTGTCGATGCCCGGCAAATCGGCGATCAGCAGCGTGTAGCCGCACGCAGCCATCGCCACAACCGGAAACGTGCGCAATCCCAAGCCGTGGTAACGACCGCGCTCAAGACCCAGTGGTAACGCCAGCAGGAACGCAAAGGCAATCCGCGCCGTACTTTCGGCAACCTGACTCCAGAGCAAGATGGACGCCGCCATGAAAACGGCCGGCGTCGCGTTCATCGGTCTGCACTACCTCGGAATCAAGAAGGATTTGCCCCGCGTGCCGACCAAGGCCGAAACCAAGGAAGGCCAGCGGGATTGGAAACGGTTTCGCGCCGCACTGCGCAACGCCTTTCCCGAACGGTGGGGGCGCCTCCAAACCGGGACCGGCTGCGCCCTGCCCGATCCCACGTAGGTCGAGCCGGACTCACTCGGGCTGCCGGCGGCACGCGGTGCACAGGAACAAGTGGATCCCAGGCGCCATTGCAGCGACCAGAGCGACCGCGTCGCTCCACCGCGCGGCCGGAAACCACCCACCGCCCGGCCCCACGCAGCCCTGGGGCTTGTCGCCTTCGTAAGGCCTCGGCAGATGCGGACACTCGGCGCCGCGGGGGTGGAAGACGGCCTGCTGCGTTTGCAGATCGATGTCGAGGAGCATCGGCCATGCGTCACCGAATGGGCGCCCGGAAGTGCCTTTGGCGGAGCCACTTCTCGATCACTGGTGGCTGCCGGCAGGCTAGCAGGCTGCGCGCCCGTTCGGCGTCCCCACCCAACCAGATTGGCGCGTCCCGGTCGGCGATGACCAGTGGGCCGTGGTGGCCGAACCGCTCGTCGTTCTCCCACCAAGCGGTCACCAGACCGAACGTCCGTACCACCTGCCCCTGGGCGTTCTCGAACCGGCTGAAAAGGCCCGCGACCGCCACGCGCGGCGCTGGCGGCTTGCAGGCCGTGGGCTGGCCTTGCACCTCGGCGAGCCAACCGCTGGCGGCCACCAAGCAGCGCCACGACCGCGCGGTGCTCGACCACAAGGCGTCGGTGGGGACTTGCGTCAACCGCTTCGAGGGCAGCCCGGTCAGTTGGATCGCCGTCGCCCGCCGCGCGTCGGCTTTCACGCCGGGGGGGCACCAAGCCCCAGTGCGCGCGCAACGCCGCCGGCCCTTGCGCCGTGGCGACGACGACGAACGCCGGCGACAGGGGCCGCACCACCTGGCGCGCCGATGGCTGCGCCGATCGCACGACGGCCTCCCACGATGCAGCCTCGGCGGACGATGCGCCTGCGGGCGTTGAATCGGGGTCCAGCCAGAAGGCCAACACGGGACGCGGTCAAGTTCGCACGACGGGCAAGTCGGCCCAACGCGTCGTGTACGCGGGCGACAGCGCGCCGCGGCGCATGTGCCACGCGCGCTCGCCGGCCAAGCCGGCCGTTCCGGGGGCGACCGCGCCGCGCCCCCAACGCTTGCCAGCTGCTTCCAGCACCTGGCCCAAACGCTCCCGCCGCGCGTCGCGAACCGGCGCGTCGTCGAACAGCGTGGCTTGCCGGCCGCTGCGCGGGCTCAGGTCCAGCAGCCGAACCCCCACTTTTTGGTAGCGGAACCGCACGCGATGCATCGCGCGCACCAGACGCGTTGCGACGCCCACCAGATGCAGCACGTCGTCCGTCGCCGCAGGCAAGTTCTCGCTGGCTACCGGGTGGTGCTGGAGCTCGTCGGGCGAGAAGCGGTTCGTTTCGAGGAAGACTTCGATCCGGCCTGCCAGCGCCAGTTCGGCCCGCAGTTTCTCAACCGCTCGGACCACGTGCGCGCGGGCGCTTTCCAGCAGCGGTTCGAGTTCGCGAAACGGTTCGGCGAAGGAACGGGCTGATTGAATCTGCGCTTTCGCTGCAGGCTGATGCTCGACCTCCAGGCAAGCTTCGCCTCGCAGCTCGCGCACGATGCGTTCGACCACCACGGAGAACCGGGTCCTCAAGCTCGCTGCGTCCGCATCGCGCAGGTCGGCCGCCGTGTGGATTCCGAACTCCGCGAGCTGGGGCACGAGGCGGCGGCCGACGCCCCAGACCTCGCCCACCCCGATCTCCGCCAAGAGCGCAGCCTGCCGCTGCGGCGGCAGGCTCGTGAAGTCGCAAACGCCCTGCCAGGACGGCTGTTTTTTCGCCACGAAATTCGCGAGCTTCGCCAGCGTTTTCGACGGGCCGATGCCGGCGCAAACGGGAAGGCCGCACCACTGACGTACGCGCTGGCGAATCGCTTGGCCCCACGCGCTCGCGTCCACGTGCGGCTGCTTCGTTACGTCGAGAAAGCATTCGTCGATCGAGTACACCTCCAGGTCCATGCGGGGCACGAACTGGGAAAGGACGTCCACGACGCGTCGGGACATGTCTCCGTAGAGGCCGTAGTTGCTGCTGAAGGCCACAACGCCGTGCTGCTCCGCGATCGCGCGGCAATGGTGCCAGGGCGCCGCCATGCGAATGCCCAGCGCCTTGGCTTCGTTCGAGCGCGAAACCACGCAGCCGTCGTTGTTGCTCAACACAACGACGGGCTTTCCTTCCAGTTCGGGCCGGAACAGCTTTTCGCAACTGACGTAGAAATTGTTGACGTCCACCAGCGCGATCCGTCGCATGCAGCTCCCCTACTTGCAGGTTTCAGAGCTTGTGCAAGACGCGCGTTGCCACGCCCCAGATCTCCAACGTTTCGTTGGGCGCAACAATGCGTTCTGGGTAGTGGGGGTTTTCCGAAACCAGCACGGGCTTTCCGCCCCGCATGCGCAGGCGCTTGATGAGCAGCTCGCCGTCCACAGCGGCGACCACCACCGAACCGTCTTTGGGCTCCAACGCCCGATCCACGACGACTTCGTCGCCGTCGTGGATGCCGGCACCAAACATCGACCACCCGGAAGCCCGAACGATGAAAGTGGCTGCCTCGTGACCCTTTCGAATCAAATGGGCGTTGAGGTCGATCGTCTCTTCCAGGTAGTCGTCGGCCGGCGAAGCGAAGCCCGCCGGCACGCGGTAGCCCATCAACGGTATCGCCACCTCACGCCCCGGCTCGGTACGCCGCCAGACGTTCGCGCGCACGCCCTCCTCTTCGGCCATCTTTTGCTCGCGGTACGCGTCCAGAAACGCGACAACGGCCGGCACCTGGCTTTCCGGGACGCGGACCGGCTGCGTGGGCTCGCCGAAGCTGCCCGTGCCGGGTTTACGGCCTGCGCCGGGGCGGGGGCCGCCGTGGGGAGGGGGCGTCATGGCGCCTCGCTTGATTTACGAACGGGAATCAAGATTACCGCGTACGGCGGCCCGAGACACCTCCCCGACCGCGTGAACAACCGTCACGCCCGCGCTCAGACCGAAACTGAACGGTCGCGCCGGTGACTTTTCGTGCTTGTTCGCGGCGAGGCACCGGCTCCCGGCCGGCGCCCACGCTACGTCCAGCAACGCCGGGCGAAGGAACCTCAACGGAGCTTCCATGCTTCGCCAATCTGTACGGGACTGCTAACGCTGCGCGTATGCGAGTCGGCAAAACACGAAGCTGGCCGGCAACGACAACGCGAACCCGACGAGCCCAGCGCGCACGTCGCTGGCCGTGAGCACGAGAGAAAAGAGAATGCTCAAGGCATACACGACGGCCGGACCCGCGTAGCCGACCTTCCCCAGCGCGTACAGCACCGGCAAGAGCGCCAATCCGGCGAGTAACACGAGGGCGGGCGCGAGCAGGACGCTGCCCAAGCTGGCGGACCACGTCCCTGAATCCCCGAGCGGGTGCGTCGCCAGACCGACCGCGGCGAAGACGAGTCCCACCGGAACACCGGCAACCAAGCTCGCCAGGGCGACGTTGCCGAGCAGGTTATCTGGTCGAGCGGTCAGCATTTCCATGGGCAAGCGGTGGCGGACGCCGGTACGGGACACTGGGAAAAACACTATGACTTGGCGGCTTCCTCGCGCAACCGCATAACGGTCGAAATTGACGGCGCGCTTCGAGGCCGACCGCTCGGGCGTGCGAAGAGGCTACGGGTCGGCGCTGGGATACCCGGTCAGATAGACGCTGGAGCTGGCGTTGATCTCGATGCCGGTCACCAGCGGGCGCAGCCGCAATACCGGAGGTTTCACCGATCGATCCAAAACGTCCGTCAACGAGGTGAGCGACAGCACCGCGTTGAAGCCTTCCAAGGTGGGAGCCTCAAAGAACGCGATTCCCGCTTCGAACTGTTTCGGGTCGAAACCCACCATGAAGATGACTTCGGTCGGATCGATCTTGATCCAACCGCACCGGGCTTCCTGAAGAAACGTTTCCCACGCCGCAAAGTGAACCACGATGCCTGCGGCGATCGTGCTCAGCGCTTGCTTGCGCTCTCGGAACGCATCGAGCATGGATGCGGGCGTGGCGTCCGTGTAAGGAAGGCGGTCGCCTTCCTTGTCGATCACGTATCGAACGTCGGACGGTCGGAGCGACGCGAGCCAGAACAGCGGGACCTGGTAACGGCCGGAATAGGTCAGCTTGTCCCGCCCCTGACGCGGCGTGCCCTCGGAATCGGAACAGAACAGCATCGAAAAATTGGCCACACGAAATCCTTTTCACCGGCGCTTTGGGGCTGCTTCTACCGCATCAGCTAGGCACCGACTTTCTCGACGGCCAGAAGGCCGCTCTCGACGTCGGAGAGCCGCCGCTCTTCGCAGCGGACGACATCGCCCTCTACGAACTCCAATGCCGCCCTCGGCCCGTCCTGCGATTCGGTTGTGAAGCTCTCGCCATCGATCCGCGAGTCAATTCGGAAAAGGTCGTCACCAACTTTGATTGCAGCTACCTGCAACAACTCGTTCTCCGACGAGGAAATCACCCGTACCCAGATGGCGTAAGTACGTTCTTTGTCGTCCTCTGCACGGTCGCCCACAATGTATTCGAGGTAACGCTCAAGGTTCGAGAACACGCTGTCATCGGCATCGAAGTACTCCCAGACGATGGGCTCTTCCTGTCCCTCCTTCCAGACGAGGTAAGTCTCGTCGAGTTCGAAGGGGTTGTGTCCGAAGATGGCGCAATCCTCGGGGGCCACGCCTCCGGGCGGATCGTCGCCGTAGCTGTTTTCGGTCCGGAGTTCGATGGACCGTTTGATCCGGTCGTCGTTCAACGCGCGCCCGATCTCGGACAGGCTCAGCCAGTTCTGACTGAGGCGCGCGTTGCCCCACGCCCCTGCAAAACGGAAGCGCGCGGCAAGCATGGGGCTCAACGGTCGCGACACCCCGGGACGCAGCGTGGCGATGCGATCGGAACCTGGTTCCGGCGCCTGGACGCGCTGCTCGCCGTGGTCCGGATTGCTGTCGTTCAAGGCCCGGACCCGGCGCAGCAGGTCGTGGATACGATTCTGTGGTTCCGTCATTTTCAGCACCCGCCCAGACTGGTGGCCAATTTTACCGTGTCGTACGTGTAGCCCAATGGCAAATGACGCACGATACCGCCGACATACGAATTTGTCGCTTCCAACTGCGCCATCCAATCCAGAGGTACGGCAGAGCCGCCCGCGCTTGCATCGGGTACGTGGCCGGCCACGCGGCCAGGACCACATTGACAGCGCATGGAGTCCCTCCACTTGCGAGATTGCGCCTTCTCCAAGGCGGTCAGTTTTCTACGCGTCATCGATCCACCTTGGTTCTGAATCTGCGTGTTCCACCGTTTGGTGAAGTCCTGCAGCTCCAACGACTCGGCCGAGCCGGCCGGGAACTTGTCCAAGATGCAGAGCGTGCGGCCGGTTAACTTGAACGTGGTCGGCGCCAGGCCGAGTGGATCCACAGCGTCCGTTGGGTTGTCCACGTAAACGTAAAGATTCGCCCCACCCAGCAGGCCTACCGGATCCTGACTGATGAAGCGGCCGACGTCGGGGTCGTAGTGCCGAAAGCGGTTGTAGTGAAGCCCCGTCTCCCGGTCGAAGTACTGCCCCTGGAAGCGCAGATTCTGCTCGACTGGATCGACCTGCTCCTCCCACTGCTGCACGACCGCGTTGCCGACCGGCCGCACCACGCGACGTGCCGGCGTTTGCAGGGAACGCACGCGCCCCCAAGCCTTGTAGTCCGCGGCCCACACGAGATGACCATGCTCGTCCGTCAACTCGCACGGTGTTCCCAGTTGATCCGTGTGGACGTGGAAGACTTCGGTCGTTGCTGCCCCGGCCGGCGCGGATTCCGTTGGTTGGGGCAGTTGGCGGTTGAGGCGCTCCTGCAGGCGGCGCTGGCGCTTCAGCGCTGCAGCCCATTCCTCGGGGTACCGCTCTTGCAGGCTTTGCCACTCCAGCGGCAACGAGGTCACGGCAACGGCGTCCGCCGCTGCCTCACGAGAGGACAGTTCGAGCGAGCTGCGCACGAGCGCGAGCGGTACAAACCCCGAAGCTTCGTAGACGTGCAGCGACACGCGCCCGTCGGCCGACTCGGTCAGCAGCCGGTTTCCGTCCCAAACGAAGTGCGTCGATGCCACGGGACGCCCCGCGTCCCGGAAACGGCGGGCTCGCCGGCCGCGGTTTGGTGCGGAAGCACTCTGCGGTCGCCATTGGTGCTTCGCGATGCGTCGACCGAACGGGTCGTAGTCGTAGCGCCATTCTTCGGCACCAGCAACCGTTTCGACGCGCACGTGCTCCAGTCGGTGTTCGGCGTCCCATTCAAATGCCCGCCGCTCGCCGGCACCCGATCGCTTCTCGACGCAATTGCCCCAGGCGTCGTAGCGGTAGCGGTGCTCCTGATGAGTGGCCAGGCGGTTCGACCGCTGGACCGCCCATCCGGACGGGTCGGTCGATCGCTCCTCGTCCGTTTGCAGCAGGTTGAATTCCGGCCGGTCGATATGCCGACGCACCAGCGTTTCCCAGTCTTCTTCCGACCACGCGCGCCCTCCGTCAGCCGAGGGCGGCGCGGGAGACGCGGCGGTCGCATCCAACAGGTTTCCGGCCGGATCGAACGCAAACGCCTCCGCGATCGAGCCGAACTGCGCCGCCGCGATGCGTCCAATCGCGTCGTAGGCGTAACGCGCCGACCCGCGACGGGCGTCCTCCAGGGACAACAGCTGGCCACCGGCGTCATACCGATACTGGCGGGCGGTTTCGTACGCGCCCCACGGCGCACCGCCGAGGCCTGGCGCGGTGTTGGGTGGCCTGGTCGGACTCGCCGCCGACGCCTTGGTATGGCTGGACAGCAAGCGCCCCACGGCGTCCCATTCGAAAAACGTGCTCAAGGGACCTTGGCTGCGCACCGTCTCGCGGTGGAGGCGATCGCGCTCGAAGGCCGCGAGGGTCGCGCCGTCGAGTTCGATGCGATCGACGTGGCCGCTCCCGTACAGGCTGTAGCGAAGGACCCGGCCATCCGGCAGCGTGGTGTGCAGGCGGTTGCCCATGCCGTCGTGCTCGTGCGCCAACGCGGTCGTTTGGCCCCCGCGCGTCCTGACGACCTCGCGGGCGAGCTGACCGGCCAGGGAGTAGTGAAGATCCACCCGTGCGTGCTCGTTGCGCGCCTGGACCATTTTGCCGTCGAGGTCGTAGCGGTACCGCGCGTGACGTACCTTGATCGCGCCGTCATCCCCGCGCTTCGCGCTCAGCTTGTCCGTCAGTCGGCCGCGCACGTCGCGTTGGTAGCGCGTTCGCAGCAACCCGGGGGCGCCGGGCGCGAGCAGGTCCGCGCCTTGGGGCACGCCGTCCACCAGGTGCAGCAGCTCGCCCGCCCGATCGTATCCGTAGTCGCGCCGCCGGCCATCGAACCCTTGCTCCGCCACCAACCGGTCGGCGGCGTCCCATGCGAAACGGTAGACCGCGCCGTTCTCGTTGGTCAGTGCGACCAGGCGACCGTGCACGTCGTAGCCGTAGCGCAGCGCCGCGCCCGACGAATTCTCGCGTGCGAGCGGCCGCCCAACCGGATCCAGCTCAAACCGCGTCGCCCGGCCGAGTGCATCGTGGTGGGCGATCAACCGGCCCAAACGATCGTAGGCAAGCCGTTCCACGCCGCCGTCCGCGAGGCGGCGTTCCACCAGACGATACCGGCGGTTGATGTACCGGTAGGAAAACGAGGTCACGCCGCCCAGCGCGTCTTCGATCGCCGCGAGGTTTCCGGCGGAATCGTATCGGTACCGCGTCGGCTGCCCGAGGCAGTCGCTGACGGCGATGACCCTTCCCTGGGCGTCGTAGTCGATGATCGAACGACCGCCGCGCGCATCGAGAACGGCCGTAACCTGCCCCCACGCGTTGTGTTCGTAGGCGGTCGAAGCGCCGTCGGGCGCCGTAACGCGCGTGAGGTTGCCCTTGACGTCGTAGTCGTAGCGCGTGACGCGATCCAGGGGATCCGTGCTGCTCAGCAGCCGGCCGTTGGTGGCGTCGCGCTCGAACCGTTCGACCGCTCCATCGGGGTGTTCAACCGCAGCGGCGTTGCCCCAATCGTCGTAAGTGATTTCGGTGGCGCGGTTGGCTGCATCGCGAAACACGACCGCTTGACCCACCGCGTTGCGTTCGACGCGCGTAACTGCACCGTCGGGCGCGATCGTGCACACCAACTGGTGGTCGCGGTCGCTGAAATATTCGGTCACGCGCCCACCAACGTCGGTCACGCGCGTGTGGCCCGGTGCATACGCAAACCGCCAGCGCTCTCCCGTCGATGCTGCGCATTCGACCACTTTGCCGTCCGGTGCGAGCCGGTCCCAGGTGTAGCGCGCGGTTACGCCCCCGGGCTCCCCGTGCGACGTCAGGATGTGGCGATCCCAGGTGAACGAACGCACCACCTCCCCCGCTCCATCCACCACTTCGCGCAGGTCGCCCTCGTCGCTGTAGCGGTACTCGACGAGCCAACGCTGCTGCTCCGCCGGGAACTGGCCATCCGGCTGCGGCTCGCCCAGCAGTTCGACGGCGTGCGTCAGGCGCGCGCCGGCGGACCCGGGCTGCGAATAGATCAGGCCGACGCGCCGACCGACGTTGTTGTCGATGAGATACGGCTGGCCGTCGTGCGTGCGGTGCACGCGCACGAAGTTGCCGTTCGCGTCGGAAATCCGATGAAGGTGAAGGGTGGCGGTGTTCGTCGCGCTGGGAGCCGCGACCGCCTCGGCCGCGGCGACGTCCCCCGCCGGCCCAAACAGCAGTTGGATGCCGGAGGAGTCGGTCCACCGATACGCGTCCTGCGCGATCCGTGCGAGCGTGCTGCGCTCGTAGACGGAGTAGAAGCTCGTTCCTACCTCAAGCGGAAGAAACCGAATGCGCCTTCCCTGGGTATCGATGAGGGTAACCGCGCTGGGACCGACCTCGATGCGGTAGGCAATCGGCAGGGCCCATCCCTGCCCCAACGCGCCCACGTCGCCGTTACTCGACAGGTAACTGCGCTGCCAACGAAAGGGCATCGGACCGTCGAGCACGAAGTCGAGGTCTGCATCCCCCGTCAGGTATTTGATCCCTCGGAGCGGGTTGACGGGAAAACCGATGCCCAAGCCGGCGGGGCAATCGGCGCAGGGATCGTTCGCTTTCCCATTCGGTTGGCCGCGCTCGACCTTGGTGCCTTTGCGCTTGCCCAGAAGGCGCTCGCGGATTTTCTCCAACCGCTCGGCCAGCTTCTTGCGCAAGGCGTTCTTCGCAGCCAGGATCTTGCGCGCGTTGAGCAACCCTTTGCCGGCTTGGTAGATCGACTTGAACTTGCGCAGGACCAGGTCGACGGCCTTGTCCATCAGCATGCCTTCGCCTTGGCCGATCAGCAGCGTCGTCGCCACGCCGCCGTAGTCGCCCGATCGCGCCATGGCGGCCACTTCTTCGCCGAAGCCCCCTTCGATCACGGCCTCCATGAAGCCTTCCTGTTCGGAAAGCTCCAGCAGCCGCTCTAGCTCGGCCTCTTCCTTGTACAGCGCCACCCGCTCTGCGAGCTCGGCTTCGCCTTCGGCGACGCGCCGCGCCTGCTCGGCATCGGCCGCGTCCTTGGCCCGGTCTTCGTCCGTTTCCGGCGTGAAGTACACGATTTGGCCCGGCGCGTTGCGATTCTTGAACTGTTCGGTGCGCCGCCGCATCCCGGCGGCCACGGGCGGAGGCTGGTCGGAATAAACGGTGTTGCCGGTGACGGGATCGATGTATTTGTAGGGCATGGCGGTCAGCCCACCGACTCGTGGTTCATCCAGCACGAATCCCCGTGGCGAACGACGGGGATGTCGTTCACCAATACAGTTTCATCGTGGCCCTCGCCCCACACGACGCCTTCCTTGACCTTCGAGTCGAAGCCCCCGTCCGGCGCCGCGAGTTCGTTCCCCGAGACGCTCGGCGCATACGAGTGCTTGTAGAGAAACGCGGGCTTGTCGGCGAAGAACACGTTCGGCGAACACTCGACGCTGGCCGAAAGGTCGGTCACCACCATGTAAGGGAGCACGACCCGGCTGCTGCCCACTTGCGTCCAGCAGAAGTCTGGGCACGTACACACGGCCATGAACTCCGAACTCTTTCTTGCTCCTTCGGGCGTGCTCATGCAATTCGTTCCTTGGACGGCAAATGGGCATCCGGCGCGTGGTGAAAGGCGTGCGACGCGGCCAACTGGAGGTCCGAACGCCGCAACGCGACCACGCCGCCAGCCAGCGGCAGGTTGATGCGGTAGAGCAGCGCGACCTCGCGCGCTTCGGCATCGAGCAGCACCGTGTCGAGGCGCAGCTCGCGCGATTGTTCGGGCTTTCCCGCCTCATGGATGCAGGCGGCGAATCGAAGCCCGGGCAGATCGATCTGGAACGTCCGATCGGCCCGGACGGTAGGCGGCAACAGGCCCACCAGGCGCAAACGTGCATCCGGGGACAGCGCGGAAAGCTGGAGATCGGGGTGCGCCCCGTTCCAGTACCTCGGGTCGAAATCGTGCGGCAGCAGCGGACGGCGGCCGTCTTGCCACGCGTCGTCGTAGGTGCCCGCGTGCCGGCGCCGCGGTAACCAGGGCTTCGCGATCGCGCCCCACCCCCCGACGTCCCCGTCGCCGTCGGGCCGATGGGGTCTGGCGGCACCGGCGGGCCAAATCTGGGCCGCCGACACGACGGGGTTCTGCGAGGCCAACCGACCGCGCTGCCGCCACGCACCGAACCAGGAAAGCCCCGTCTGCGCGCGGATCGCCGCGATCGACGGCAACCACCCCGTACCCGAGGGGTTTTCCTCGTTGCAGAAGACGAAGGATCGCTCGCCGTCGCGCAGTTCGAGCCGACCGCCGCGCGCGCAGCTGTAGCGCAGCGGCACCGCAGCAACCGGGACCGTCCACGATCGGCGCCAAGGGCTGGGACGCAACAGCCCCAACGTCACTGCACACACCAGGCCGCGCCAGAAGCGGCCCAGCGGGTGCCGCCAGCGCCACTCGCTGGAGCCGTAGACGTCCAGCGACCAATTGCCCGCCGCTTGGAAGGCGGCGGCCGAAGCTGCACCGAACGCGCGTCCCTGTATCGGTTCTTCGATCTCAAGGCGAACCTGAAAACGGCGAGCGCCCCGCTCCGATGGCGCGTAGGCGGTGCCCTGCACGACGACGTCCACCAGCGGCTTTTCCGGCGCAAGGTCGCTTTCTCGGTGCAACGCGCATTCCGCTGGGCCGCGCCCAACCTGCTCGAACGGCACTTCCTTGAAGTTGAGGGGCGGCTGCGGATCGCAGGGCGAAACCGCGCCATCGTGGTCGAATTTCAGCGTGACGCGCGCGACGACGACGGTACGCCGTTCGCCGTGGTGGTTTACGTGCTCGAAACACAACGCGGGGTAGCCGCTGGAGTTGCGGAATTCTGCAGACACGGGAGCTGCCTCGCTCAGCTGACGCTGTCCGGCTCTACCGCCGCTTTGCCGCCGGAGGGATTGAGCAGCACCTTTTCGCCATTGATCGTGACGTTCTTGCCCTGCGCGGTGATGTTGACGTCCACGCCGGTGATGGCGACGGTTCCGTCGGCGTTGAGCACCAGAACGGTCTTGCCGACTTTCACCGTGAACTTCTTGCCCGCCTTGATGGTGTACTCGTCGCCAACGTTGACGCTTTTGTTCTTGCTGACCCGCGTCGATTGGTTGAGCCCCACCACCGTGCTCATGATCATCCCAACGTTGAGGCTATATCCCAGCCCCACGTTGTCCATGCGGCCCAGGCCCACGTTCTGCATCGAGGCCATGCCGATGGTTTCGGTCTTGAACTTGCCGACTTTGACCGACCAGCTCTTGCCGATCTTGTGCGACTCGTTCTTGCCGGTCTTCTTGTTGCGGTTGCTGCCGATGGTCAGCGTTTCGTTCTTGCCCACCTTGCGCGTGCGGTTGTCGCCGACGCTGTGGGTCTGGTTGTTCCCAATGGAAACCGACTCGTTCTTGCCGACGTCTTCGGTACGGTTGTCGCCAACGCTGATCTTCTCGTTGTGATCGACGCGTTCGGTGCGGTCGTTGTGTACGGTGATGGTTTCGTTGTGGTCAACCGTCTCGGTGCGGTCGTGCTTCACGAACACGGTTTCGTCGTGGTCGATGGTCTTCGTGCGGTCGTGCCCAACCCAGTGCGTCTCGTCGTTCTCGACCTCGATGTCCTGGTTCTTCTCCGCGTGCAGCCAGACCTGTTCCTCGCCCTTCTTGTCCTCGAAGCGGAACGCGTTGGCGTTCTGCCAGGTCGCGCCCATGCTCGAACGCGTCAGAAAACCCGACTGCGTGGCGTTGGCGGGCAGACCCCAGGGATGCGGGTTATTGGCGTTGTAGACGCGGCCGACGATGATGGGTTGATCCGGATCGCCGTTGAGGTGATCCACCAGCACTTCTTGGCCGATGCGCGGGATGTGGACGCCGCCGAAGCCGGTGCCGGCCCAGGGATGCGAGACGCGGATCCAGCACGAAGAGTTCTCGTCCTTCTTGCCGTAGCGGTCCCAGTGAAACTGCACCTTCACCTGGCCGTGTTCGTTCGTGTGGATCTCCTGGCCCGCGGGACCGGTGACCACGGCGCTCTCCGGGCCCATTGTGTGGGGCTTCGGGGTACGGCGTTCTGGGCGGTAGGGCTGGTCGGTGGGGTGGAACTCGGCGGCGATCGTCAGCCTGTGTTCGCCCGAATCTTCGTTCGCTTCGTAGTCGTTGTCGCTGAAATCGTATTCGGCAGCGACCACGAGGTATTCCCGGTTGTAGCCGCCGACCGCGTGCTTTTCCAACGTGAACAAGCGACCCGGCGCCAAGCCGCGTGCGCGCCCTTGCCCGTGGCTGCGCTTGTGGTTGGCCTGCAGTTCCTCCAGGCGCACCCGCGCATACGGATCGCCCTCACCCAGCGTGGGGTAGCTGCCCGGGTAGTCGAAGATGTCGTAGTTGGCGTGCGGGTGCGACGCCGGCGTGTTGCGACGCGTGGTCAGATCCGCTGACGGCATGACGAAGTTGTAGTCGCGCGCCGAATACTTGCCGCTCTGCACCGTGCCGCCAGCGGCCCAGCCGTGGAGGTGGTCTTTGTCCGGGACCGTGTGGTCGTGCGGGTAGAACGGAATCGTGGCGTAGCCGGGATACGGCGAAGCCAGACCAATATCGTCCGTCAGTACCAGCGTGTGCTCGCCGGCGGAATGATCGAACCAAAACCAAATGCCTT
Source organism: Rhodanobacteraceae bacterium (assembly GCA_016790075.1). GTDB lineage: Bacteria > Pseudomonadota > Gammaproteobacteria > Xanthomonadales > Rhodanobacteraceae > Tahibacter. The sequence continues at coordinate 34,414 of JAEUPP010000024.1, forward strand.
CGTGTTCCAGCAGCCGCTGCACGAAGTTGGCGTCGGTCTCGCGGTATTGGACGCAGTAGTTCCATTTGCGGTAGCTGCGCGAAAGCAGCCACTTCGTGGGAAACGGGTACATCGCCAGCACTTGCTTGACGATGTCGGGGGTGCTTTGGCCTTGGAAAATGCGGTAGTCACTGCGCCGCGTCGCGTACCACAACCAAGGCTTGAGGTCGGCGATGTAGAGGTGCTGCTTTCCGCGCCGGCCGGCCGAGCGGAAATGCACGCACTGGCCGTTCAAATGGCGGCGCGCGCCGCCGTCGAGCTCCAGGTCTACTGTGATGGGCCGGCCGAGCAGGTCGTCGGCCGAAAGGCCTTTTTCTTCGCTTTTCAGCATCAGCTGAAATTCGAACAATTGGGACAAGGCTTCCCGGCCTTGCAGGCTGTCGAAACGCAACAATTGCGGCCCCAGCGGGGTCGTGACGTTCAAAGCGCGGTTCATGGCGAGTCCCTTCGAGACGGCAAATTCGGGCCAGCAAGGCTCGTGGCGCTGCAACGCAGCCGCCCTACCCAAAACCACTGTTTTCCCCGAACCAACAGAGTACCAAACGATATTTGGCGGTTTCCAGGGTCTTCCAGCTCGGCGTTCGCGCGGTGTCGCGAGCAGCGCGATCCTCTCAGGGCGAGCTTCACATTCCTAAATCGAACAAAACCAAGAGGGTGCCCAACGGATCTGAAGCGGCACGAAAAGCATCGCCGACCGCCGTCGCGCCGATTGCGACGAACCAAGGGCCGGCAAAATTTCCCGGGCCAGCGTGTTTCCGACGTACATAGCGGCGATCCGGGCGGACGCACCGGTTTGCCCGATGGGCAACTCGGGAGAATGGCCTGGGCACGCCCGCGCGCCGCGAGGGCAGTCAGGAAGCCGAGTCGGAGCCCTCGCCCGGGCCAGCTTTCGGCGGCCGCCGCCCCCGTACCGCGGTCTTGCGCGCCGCCGGCAGCTTGGCAAACCCCTCGCTGACCGCGGCCACGAAGTCGGGCAACGCGACTCGGCACGCCTTGCACCAGTCCCACAGCTGGACCAAATCCAGTCGCGTGATCCCGGTTTCTACGCTCGAAACCCAGGCCTGAGTCGTCTTGAGCCGCTTCGCGAACGCCACCTGGGTCAACCCGGCCGCCTCCCGCGCCGCGCGCAGTTGCGCGCAGACAAGTCGGTGTTGCGGGCGATGGATGGACTTCTGCATCAGGTCGCGCCAGGACAAAGGCGGACCTGAAATTAAGGGGCGCATGAATGTACACGAAGCCTTTATATCAAAAGTCATTGTTTTCTGGTTCGCGAGCGAGCTACTTTGCCCGCGCCGGGCCGGTCGGACCGGCCCACCCGAACGAGGATTCCGCCATGAACGACACCGCGCTTCCCGCCCCCGCCCCGCAAGCGCCCAGCCCGTTGAACAGCTCCTACACCGCCACGCATCGCCCCGACGGGTGGACCGAATTCCGCGTCATCGGCGCCGCGGGCCCGTCCGCGCCGTGGTGGCTGCTGATCATCGGGCCGCTTTTCGGTGGCAGCCTCGGTTTCCAGATCGGGCTGCCGCAGACCGTCGGTGGGGTTCTGGCGGGGTTCTTCCTCGCGTTCTGCTATGCCGTGGGCCGCGCGGGCTCGCTCGGTACGTTCCGCTCACGGCGGGCGCCGGCGGGCACCGTGGTGGCGAATCGGTCGGGCATACGGCTGCCGAACGGCCGGTTTATCCCAGCGGATCGCCTGCGCCGGCTCGTCTGCCGTAACGTCCAAGACGGGGTGATCCTGACGTCGGTCGGCGTGGGCGGCGGGATGGTGGGCGGAATGATCGCGATGGGCGCTGCTCGGCACGCCGCGGACGCCAACATCTTCCTGCCGATCTCGTTCCAGATCGACGCCGAGAGCGACGGACAGGCCTACGCGGTGGTCGGCGGCCTGACCGCCGCGACGGCGCGGGCGGTGTTCGACGACCTCTGCCGCGTGCTCGACCTGTCGTGAGCGGTCGCGCGGCCTGCAGCCAGGTGCGCGATGCCGTTAGGGGCTGCTTCGGGCGCACTCCTGCGCCAGCCATTCCACCACCAGTGGTAACCATCGACCCGCTTCCGGTCCCACTGCGGCACCGGACTCCAGCGCACCGCGAAGGGTTTCCGGCATGGCGTTCGCGGGCAACTCGGCGAGCGCGTCTTCCAGAAGATCCACGAAGAACGCCTGCGTGCGTGCTGCGGCGGATTCGTCACCCCGCAGGTCCGCAGGCGCTGCGTGAAACCGGGCGGCGTCGCGGACCGCTGCGGCGATGCGTTGGACGGCGAAGTACACGGGGGCGCCTACGGGTTGGGCTCGACCTTGACGCGATCCTCCACCCGCTCCACGCCGGACACCTTTTCGACCTCGCGCAACGCTGCATCGAGCGTGGTTTTCGTGCGCGCGCTGCCAGTCAGCGTCACCACCCCGTCGCGGACGGCGACTTCGATCCGATGGTACGGCGCCAGGTCGTCCTGAGCGAGGCGGCGGCGTACGAGGGCCTCGGCGAGTGCGTCGGCGTCCGCGTCGGCTGCGAGGTCAGCGAGGCTCACGGCAGAAACGGGATTGAGGTTCAACGCGAGGCACGCGGCGAACAGCCAGCGGACGAAATTGAGGGTCGGCATGACAGGGCATCTCCAAGATGCGCCGCAAGTGGCGCGTCCGGGATCGTCTGCATCCGGGTCGTTCCGCGGCATTCCCACATGGGACTTGCACGCACTGGAGAGGTGAGCCATGGATGCTGACGATCGTTTGGTCGCTTCGCTGTTCGAGAACCTCGCCGAGTCCGACTGGGCGTCCGCATTCCTGGACGGCGTGTGCGAAGCCACCCGGAGCCCCGCAGCGGCCGTCTTGCAGGTCGATGTCGCCACGGGCCGGCAAACCCTCCCCGCTTACGTGGGCCAGGGGCGCGCAGCGGCCGAAGCGTTCGAGCGGAGCCACAGCGCCGGCAACCCGTGGCGCCCGCCCAACGAAACGCTGGGACCGCCGCCCGGATCGGTGGTGATTCCGGACGATCGCCTGCCGCTGTCGGCGCTCCGGCGCACGGGTTTTTGGGCCGATTTCCTCCGGCCGATGGGCGTCGATCACGGTTGCGGCTTGATCGGATTCCGCTCGCCGCAGAAGGTGCTGAGCATCACCTTGCTGCGCTCGTCGCGCGTGGGAATTTACGGTTCGAAGGAACGAGCGTGGCTGCGCGGCGTCGCCCCTCACTGGGTGAACGCGTGCAGGCTCAGGGATCGATTGGCCCCGGCCGATCGCGACTGCTGGGATGCAGCACGAACGCTCGACCGTCTGGGCACCGCCGTCTTCTTTCTGGACGAGCGCGGCCGATGCCATCGATGGAACGCCGCGGGCGAGGCACTGCTGCGCGACGGGAATCTGGTGCGCCTGCGCGGCGGGCAATTGGTGGCAGCCCACCCCGGTGGCGGCCCGTCGTTTTTGCCGACCGCAGCACCGATCGCCCTTTGTCAGCGAGATGGACTCGTCGGTGGCCACGCGACCACGCACCCACTTCCGGGACACGGCGGGCTCGGGCTCGCGCGGGGCGTGGTCTTCGTGGAACCCGTGGAGACGACCCAACCGAAGGCGCTGCGATGGGCGCTCGGCAACGTGTTCGGGCTGACGCCGCGCGAGGCCGAATTGGCGGAGCGACTGGCGAACGGGTCGGATCTGGCCCAAGTGGCCGCGGCGATGGGGGTATCGAAGGAAGGAGCGCGGACAAGGCTGAAGGTGGTGTACGGCAAAACGGGCGCCCGGCACCAGGCCGCCCTGGTGGTCCTGGTGCGCAGCCTCAACGCCGTGCTCGGCCAGAACACGACCGACGTGTAGCCACAACGCACTCCCTAGGACGTCCGTGACCTTTGCTACGGCGCCTCGGGAATCAGTACACCATCGTGGGGCAGCGCCGGGAAAGACCGCAGGGAAGCGGTCCTTTTCTCAGCATTTCCCGTCCTGTCAATCGGTGGACGGCTGCGAGTCCATGCGGCGGAGCGCGTACAGAAGCACCGGGGGAAGGTCTGCAGCGGGGGAGTCTTCGTCGCCAGTTTCATCCACTGGAATCGTCCCGTATGCAGCCTCCTTGCCTTCCAGGGCGCCGCGCATCGTTCGCTCGCACCCGTGGATGCCGGCGGCAGCCAACAGGACGCTCGCGCCGTGGACGCGAGGGCCGCGCACGACAGCTGCGGCAAAGTCCCGCACTGAATCAGAGGCAGCTGCGTCATTCGCCACGCGATCGAAGTCGGCCGCCAGGCTCTCCCACACCGCCGCCGGGTCGCGCCACGGCCACCGGCGTTTGAACGGACTCGCGGTCTCCAGCGTCCGCTGGACGCGGTACCGCGTTTCCGATGCACTCAGGCGGGCGATGGCGTTCGGGTCGTTCCAGTTTCGAAAATCCAGCGGCATCGCAAGGCTCCTGTTGGTTCAGTCCCAACCTAACGAGTCACCGGAGGCCGTCAAGAGCGGCGCCGGGGATTTCGGGAGCGGAGATCGATCTTTGTTCATCGCAGGGCTTCGATCGCGCGCCGCGCCGCCGATTGGCCTGTTCCCGCGCCCGCCGTGCGTCTTGCGTCGTTGGCTGTGCCGACCATCTCACGAAGCGATGGCTAGTGACGGCCGCCTTGACGGCCTCGGAATCTTTGCTTGCATGCGTTCACCTCTGCAGCAAGGAGCACCGCGATGACCGAGTCCGCCTCCGTCGAAATCGGCCCCGAAAACACCCACTGCCGCTACTGGGCGAAGGTGGTTCGGGCCGGGACGCCCCTGCCATTGCCGAGCAAGGTCTTCCGCGCGGACGACCTGCCGGGCCCTTACCTTCCGATCGGCGACGAAGAATTGTTCGCCGGCGACGTCCTGTTCGCGGGAGAAGAACTGCACCCCCGTCGTTCCTACGGGTGGAGCTATTCCGCGTTCGTCGCCGGGATCAGCGGGTGCCCGATCGAGCTCGAATACAACAGCGCGGTGAAGGCTCGCCTCAAGGAACTGGGTCTCGACAAACGCTTGCTCGCCGGCTCAGGTCAACTCGCCGGCCTGGTGCGCGTGGCCCACGCGTTGCGCGCGGGCCTGTGCCCCTATACGTCCGAGTTACAGCACGAACTGGGGGCGGTGGCGCTCAACCTGATCCTGCCGGTCGCCAAACCGGCGCATCGCGAGCGGCTCTAAGAAAGGAGACGTTGCATTTCTTGGGCTCGTCTTCCGTCGCCCCAATGAGAAAAAACAACGCCCACGATGGCGTGGGCGTTGGTTCTGCTACCCCCTATGGGGATCCAAATGGCCTTTCACGCGTTGGATTCTGAAAACCCTCCGCACTTTTCACTACCCCCTATGGGGATCCAAACGGTCTCTCACGCATTGGAGTCCGAAAACCCTTCGCGCTTTTCACTATCCCCTGTGGGGATCCGAACACTTGCGTCTTTCACTATCCCCAGAGGGGATCCAAACACTTGTGCGGCTAACCCGAGAAACAGAATTCCTCGTCAAGCGACCACGGAGAAATAGTAGATCACCGACGCATCGATGTCAAGCGATCGCTAATTCTTTTATGATCTACTTCAGCTACTTACATCATTTCGTGCGCCCCCACGCCAAGCGTACGAAATCACCGCTAACCCAACCGTCGCCACTTTGGTTTTGGCGGCAAGAAAATCCGTTCCACGTACTCCCGGCTGGCGTGTTCCGCCGAGGTCAGATCTCGGCCTCGTTGGGCGGCATCGGCAGTGCAGCAACGGCATCCAGAGCCTCGTCCAAGGCAAACCGCAATCCAGGTTTGTATTGAGCAGGACAGAACAGCACCCGTTGAGCGCCGTCCACGTCGCCGCGCATCCCTTCGCGAACACCGTGCAACCACCACGCTGCGAGCTCGGCATCGCCGCCGACCATTCGACACAGCCGCACACCAGCCACCGCATTGCTGAGCGCCGCCCATTTGTCCAACACGGCCATCTTAGCGACCCCACGCGCAACCGGGTGCGGCACAGCTCCCCAGGGTGCCGCTGCAGCGGCAAGCAGTTCCGCCTTTACCTCGTCAACCTCACCCGATGGCGCGTGGAGCAACTCCGGCTCGGCGGTGAACGCCATCGCGCCGAGAACCATCTTACTGAGGCGAGCCGCGTCGTCCTCGGTGAAGTCGAATGAAACGTTCATCTCGGCGCGCGTGCTGTCGTTGAGCCGCGGCATGCCGTCTGTTGCGTCCGGCCCAACCAACCATCGGGTCCACTGAGGATCCTGAAGATCGGGGTCACACGCGCGCCACAGGTACAGCTTGGCGAACCAGGGATTCGAAAAGTCCAGCGCGTCGTAGAGCCAGGGATCCACACCCTCCGGCTCGCCCACAAAGGCGCGACGCGATCCCGGCACCAGGTCGTCTAGCCGCTCCAAACGCGACGCATCCGGGCTGACCACTCCCCGGACCAAGCGGTCACTGAAATAGCGGCCGGTACTGTCCTCGGCTCCCGAGAACAGTGGACCAAACACGGCGTCGAGCAGCGCCGGGCGTCGCTGCAGTGGGTCGCTCGCGATCTCCAGATCGGGCAGACTGGCGAAGACCCGAGCCAGCGACAGTGCGTCCGATCGGCGGTGCGCGGTCCAGGCCCGAGGCCTCGGCTTTCCGACCACATCGACGCGTTCGGTCGTGCCTGCTCGGGCCCCGTTTGCCGGGGCGAATTCCGAAGTACCGGCCCAATCCCGCACGTCATCAAGGCCGCGCAAAAGGAACCGCAACCAAGCCAAATTGCGCAACCGATTCGAGGGCCGTCCGGCGGGCCGGCCGGGCCTCGGAATGCTGGAAAACTTCACTAAATCAAAGCCTTCGAGCATGCGTCGTAAACCCCAAGCGGTTTCGCGTTGCATCGACCAGTCGGCGGCCTCGGAAGACTCGCCCTCGCTGCGCTAATGCAGCGTAAGACGAGTATTCCACAATGAACGCAAACACCACCCTCGCCCGCCGGCTGGCCACGCCCGACCAGGTGGAGGCGCTTAACGCTGTCATGGCTCACGTGCCTGCCACGGACGCAGTGACCGATAAGGGACTTATCGCGAGCCTTAAGGCGCATGGCCAGCTCGCCCCGATTCTGCGGCGCGGCGGTCAGATCGTAGACGGGCGCCGGCGCATCGCAGCCCTGGGCCAACTCGGCGTCGAACCCTGGATCGTCGATCTCCACATGGACGCCGACGCCGGCACGCGCATCGACCTCTTGGGCCGCTGCTTCTTCGAACTGAACGCCTGCCGTCGAGAGCTGAGCTTGGCCGTGCGTGCGGCCATCGCCGACGCGCTGGCCACTTTGAAGCGCGGCGACAACCAACATTCGGGAATCGGGATGAGCCGCGAGGAAGCTGCGGAAACGGCGGGAGTCAGCGCGGACACGCTCGACCGGTTCCGGAAGGTCAAAACAGATCCCGAGACGCACGCCAAAGTTATGGCGGGCACGCTTTCCCTTCCGCAAGGAGTTCGAGCCGTAGAGGCGCGGGCGGTGGCAGCCAAGGCGAAGCACGCGTCGCTCTCCGGCAACAGCCTTGAGTCCGATCTGGACCAACTCGCCGAGCAGTCGACCGTCTTCAACCTGCTCTACGCCGATCCGCCGTGGGACTACGATCGCGGTGAGCAAGCGGCCACGCACGTCACCGACCCGTCTCGCTACTACGCCACCATGCGGCTGGATGACATCAAATCCTTGCCGATCGCGCGCATCGCCGGCAGGGACGCCGTCCTGTGGCTCTGGGCACCGAGTTGCTACCTTGCGCGCGCCATCGAGGTAATGGCCGCATGGGGCTTCGAGTATGTAACCAGCGCGGTTTGGGTGAAAGGGCACGGCTCGCCGACGCCCGGTGCGATCCGGCCCGTCCACGAAACGCTCCTCATGGGGCGCCGAGGCAAGGGCCTGATCACCGACGGCGCCCCCATGCTGAGCGCTCACGAGGATCGCCGGCGTTGCTACGCGCACTCACAGAAGCCCGCCCACTTCGCCCAAGAACTCGAACGGCTGTATCCGGACGCCGGGAAGCTCGAGCTGTTTTCGCGGCAGACGCGGCCGGGTTGGGTGGTGCTCGGAAACCAGACCGGGAGCATTCCGGTGATTTGTGAAGCCGCAAACGACGACAAGGCGGAAAGCGCGGAAGGTTCGGAGGGCGGCCAGAAAGACGCGGTAAAGCCGTCAGCGCGAAGCAAGAGCCCTCGGACCGCGCACAAGGCACGGCGTGGTGAACGCACGAAGCCGGAAGCTGCACCTCAATCCGCCGCACGCCCGGACGATCGAATGGCGGAGACGCCCGCCGTGCGGAACGATGCGGCGCCCACAGAACCGGGTTCTTCCGAATTGACCGAGGCGGCCCAGCAGGAAAACGACGGATCCACCGCACGGGCGAAACAGTCCGCAGACCGCGGCAGAAAGCAGTCGTGATGATGCGACCACACCGTGGGTTGCGCCCGCCCATACGATCGACACGCCGGAGTGAGCCGTCCGAATGCCTCCGGACGGCTCGCTCACCGATGGGCCGGGGTCGTGGGTCTCTCTGCTGGTAAGGCAGGGATGCACAAGCAGCACGAGAACTTGAGGGCCGGCCCGCCCGCATGCATTTCGCGAGCCCCACGGGCCGCCTGGTGAAACAGACGAAACTCAGCTACGCGATCCCGCGCAAGGTGCGGAAGTTGTCCCAGGCCTCCTGCATTTCGGCAAACCGGGCCGAATCGCCGCCGCGATCCGGGTGGTGTTGGCTTCTGAATTTTCGGTAGAGCGCCTGCACTTTCTCCGTTCCCTCGTCCGACCGGCAACCGAACACCTCGTACCACGGCTTGGCCCCGTCCGCCCGTGGGAGCGCGGCGACGTCGCGAAGACGCGCTCATGACCTCCACGCCACCGCGCCGTTCCATCACCTCCGATGTGGCCGCGATCACCCCCTCGCTGCAAATTATGCAAACAGCGGCACCCGATCTAGTGCCTACCCGATGCGCTTCGCTACGCCACTAAGGCGTGCAACCACTGGCGCGACATGCACGCGGAGTACGGGCTTAGCATCGCATAGAACCCGCAAGAACCAGATCACCAGTTCCGCATCTTCCTTTGTCAGATCTCGCGAAATGCAGTGGGAAACATGAGCAGCTACAGCCTCGCACCATAGGCCATCGGAGTCCTCGACGCCGCATACTGCGATGCCTGATCGGAGGCGCAAGAACAGCGGTATGCCGTCACGACACTCGATCAGACGTCGCACGGCATCAGCGAAGAGCCTATGGCGGGAGCTGGCCGCAGCCAAAGACAGACGAGAAAGCAACAATTCCCAATAACTCGAAGAGTCGTCAGCAGGATCGACGTCCGAAAGCGCCAGATCGTCAACAAAGGTCGTAATTCTTTCCAACTTTTCTGATGGAGGCGCCCACAGGCTAATCAGGTGGGCCAACGCCAGGGCTCGCGTCTCTAAAGCAACACTCTTCTGATCAAGAAGATCATCGAGTTGTTTGACCATAAAATCAGGCAAAGCTGCTGCGGGCAGCCCTCCTTCAAGCGGACCAGGGAGTGCGCCGAAAACAATGTGGCATTGTGATTCAAGTGACCCCTCCTCCTCTCCGAACACCGAAGCGCCCAGGAAATCTGCCAACGCATCGCGATGACCGACCAAAGCCGCCCAGACCCGAGCCAAGAGCTCCTGTTTCAGCTGTCCCGACGAAAGCATGAAACCGGACCAGCGTGGTTCAACAGGGATGTCGGCAAGCGAAGCTACAGCGAACGTGGAGAAGAACTCATTCGCCCAACCGGAAAACTGGCCGAGATCAATATTCGTCCGCAACACAACGCGCTCGACCAACGCCGCATGAGCGAATGTCGCCAAGCGTCGCCAGTAGACCGGTGCGTCATGCAGCGCGCCAGACACATGGGCCATCGCGTCCACCATTCCGGCCAAGTGAACGGTCAGCGACAGCCGATCGCAATCCTCATGAACATACGACAAAAAAGCACTCAGCAGCTCGGCCACCACGTCTCGCAGGGCATCGGCGCAATCGGGCCGAGCTAGCAATCCTTGTATAAGCCCCGTTAGCGACCAGAGATCGATCGAGGGGAGCATTTCGCGGATCAGGTCTCGGAGCGCCAATTCGTCCATTTTGGCAATCGCAAGCAGCGGCACGGTAAGGCTATGTACCGACCAAAGCAGCTCATGCCGGACTTGAGCAGCTAGCTCGACGGCTGGCTCGCGTTGCCGCAAGGCTAGGACGTAATCCGGCAATGCCGTGTGTCCGTTGGCTGCAGGGACCAAGCGCTCGTAGTACCGCCGAGACAACGGGACCAAATCGTATTGAGTCGCTTCTTTCGCGAGTGCGTCTTCAATATGGTTGGCGACACCGATCGGAGAATCCTCCAAGTCTTTGTCCAGCATCTCAAATCGGCTGTAGTGAACGGGGCCTTGACCAGCCTCCTCCAGCCACCCTTTAACTTCCTGCTCACCTATCCCGAACGATTGCGCCCGGTGGACAATGTATGCCTGTCGGCGCGCCGGGTCCGGATGCAATAGAGGCGCATGGTCAATCCCAAATGAGCGCTGTTCCGAGGAGTCGATGCATCGGACAGAGGCGTCTTCAGCAACTGCCACCGACCAAGCAGTTCCTGCCTCATCATCAACCGACACGGGCTTCGCACTTTCATACGCAACTCCAACGACAGAAAACAGCCTATTCGCATCAAATCTCGGCGTTCCGGAAAGGTGGACAGTGATTCGATCGGCACTAGGAATCTTCAGCTCTTCCAGGAGCGCACGATCCGCAAAGACTCGATCGCGTAAGGATTTCGGCAACTCGTTGACGAAATTCTGAGAAAAAGCCAAGACCGCTTGGCTCACTTGTTCCGAGGTCAATTGCAAGCTACCAGGCGAGTCGGAGCCTCGTTGGGGAACCAACTTCAAGTTCTCGACCATCCTGACGTAGATCGTCTCAAACAGTGGTGGTTTAGAACGCGCCACAGGTAGAAGATACCGATCGAGCCATGCCATGTAAGCTCTGCGACGATGTGGCTTCATGGAGAAGGCACCAAACAACAATCGATTCGCGTTCATGGCATCAAGGTCCAGAAAGCGTGCCCTGTCCCACGGCGCAGGTGTCTCTCTGAGAAAACCCTCCAAACTCCCGAATTCAACGATCCAGTCGGCCCGCACGGCCGTCTCAATATCGTCAGCGTCATCGGACCAAAGTGTGGCGAGCGCCTGCTGGGCCTGCGTCCTAACGTCCATAAGCCACGGCAACTCGTCCGGAACAAGCGCCATCTGCGACGTCTGTGCCAGAAGGTAGCTTTCCCTCAACGCTCGCAACGCCGGCGATTCGACCAGGGCTCCATCACGAACATTCGACGAGCGAAGCGCCGCCAAAATCTCCTCTTCGATCGCCGGTATGAAAAGGTAGCCCCCCCGTCGCAACTCTGTTCGTTTGCTCAACCAATCTTTGTCACTGAGCGCTTCCTCTGCCCTCAACCAGTTCAAAACGTCCAGGGTTGTTCTGATGGGAACCGACGTTCCGTCCGAGAAGACAAAATCCGAGAGCCTATTGGCGGCTCGATCGTCCACCACGATTGCCCCAACGCCGCTCTCACACTCTCCAAGTTGCGGCAACAGAAAGCGGGAATCGCTGTCGCTTTCGTCATCGGCTCCTCGCTTCGGCGCTCGCAGAAAAAGTACACGCCCTTGTTCCTGCCCATCGATCATAAACTGGCAAATCGCTTCGATGAGCGCTGTTAGGTGCCCAGTGCTCGCCTCAAACTCCCTCAACGACATGGCTTCCGCTACCACATCCGCATGCACAAATAGTCTGAACCCGCCATTCTTCAATGTTCTCCACAAGTTCAAACGCTGAAAGTGCGTGACAGTAATGTCGTCAAGATAGAGACAAGCTCCGAGCTCTATCGTCGAATCGTCGGGGAGTCCTTGGTCGCTGCGTGTGAGGTAGGAAAACGCCTGGTCCCGAACGTCATCACCTATCAGGCCGTGGTGATGAAGACTACGAACCAGCTCAACACAACTCCGGAACAATGGCTTCGCCGCACCGAGATCAGCTTTCTTGTCTCCTGTCAGGGATCCAATACGGTCTATTGGTCCGGGCCTAACCACGTAGACATCGGGACGTGTTTCACGTTGTAGCTCTGCGACCCGCACCATCTGCGCGAGATCAGCCCCGACTTCTGCTTTCAGTCGAGCCGAACAAGTTCCCGACGCACTCACGACGTCAATATCATCCGCTGCCACTACAGCGAGCAGTTGCCCGGCCTCTCGAATTCTGCTCGGCTGATGAAACTTCACCTCGCCCAGCTCGTAGAACAACCACGCCCCTGTGGCGTGCGGGAGATGAATGCAATCGAAAATTTTGAGAACTTTAGGCAGCAGCCCCAATTGACCAAGGGTCAGAAGCGCTGTTTGGTCAAGCGCAATCTCACTCGGGCGCTGCATCGGCGTACGCGTTCCGCCGAAGAAAGCGCTGATGGGCGTCCGTCGTCTCGGCTCCCTCTGCCCCTTGTTTGCTTCGGCGGTACCTACCAACAGTGTGGACAGAGGCTGATTGACAGCCTCAGCAACCAAGCCCATGTAGAGTCGAGCCATCCGAATCCCGTCTGATAGCGCATCGGAGCGCTTGCGCCAACCAGGAATCATCTCCACCACGTCAGCGAGCGTCTTCTCCTGCATCGGCCCGCTCTCATCGGACAGAGCGATCGCCTTGCGCAACCACTCGCCGGGCTCCTCTTCTTCTTCCCACTGCCCGCGCGTCGCTTGCGTGTACGCGTTCAACAAAACCGTTGCCGCGCCGGGGGCAGCAATAGCCGCGGTCTTCGTCAGTCGTTTTGCTGTGTGCGTCCGACCGAGCGCCGTCGCCACCCGCGCAAACTGAAGCAATTGTTCCGGCGTATAGCCCAACGTTTCCAGCACCGCTTCCAGCAGGCGATCCAGGCTGCCCCAATCCCCTGAGTACACAGCTAAATACATGCCGAGTTCGAGGCGACGTCGAGGGGAAAGGCGATCGCCGTACTTCCCAACGTGTCGCCTGGCATCCGTCCAGCGTCCTCGCTGGAAAAGTGCGTCAAGGTACATCTCGCTTAGCTTATCCGACTGCTGTATCAAAATCGGATGAGAGTCGAGAAACTCAACCACGTCGCCCCACCTATTCTCATTAATAAGCAAGTGCAGAGCGGCAACTGCGTGCTCGCGATCCTTTGTCAGATCGAACAAGGAAATCGCATGCTCGATTGCTTCGGGTAGTTGCTGCGCCCTCACCAACGCCGCAACCAAGTTTTGCAGCGACGTCGGATCCTGCTCCTCTTCGGCAGCTTTTCGGAAGGCCGCCAACATCGACTCGTCTACGCCATCGGAAATTTCTAAAGTCAGTCGCGCCCGAATCGCGTCCGGGAGCTGCGTCGCCTTCGCCAGCTTCTCGACAGCTTCGGATCGTCGCCCCGAGAACACGAGCGCCTGAATCTCCAAGCTTTCCAGGAAGCTCGGATGTATGTACGGGCGTAGATGGTCGCGAATTGATGGCAACTGTCGAGCACAGTCCGCTGGCGAGAGCCGGAGAAAGAGGGCGGCTCTGGCCCTAGCGTCGTTCGCCGTTAACCCTCCGTACGTTAGGGCTCGCTGATCAATAGTCTTCGCCCACTCCTGCACATCGATTTCAAGACCAGCTGATAGCGCAAGTGGTATCCATTCGGCCCTTCCTTCCTCGCGCGTCCGATTCCATAACTGAGAAATTTCGGCTTTCGTCGCAACTACTGACGCTCGGTCATGCAGTCCCAACCACAGGCGGTAATCCAACGCCGCCGCCGCTGTATCGGGCAAGTCGTAGCGCGTTGCGGCATCGTGGAAACGTCCGAACATCTCTGCGGCACGGCGCCGCCAGACGAGTTCGTTCTCCCCATCAACCAAGGGCAACTCGTCCACGACAGGAGGTCCTTGAGACGCACGCTCACGCAGCAACGGAACCACGCTACAGGCCACGAGAACTTGAGCACCCACCCACCAAAGCGCGGGGCACACATCGAAGGCACTTTCCGCTACGCGGTCCAGCCATCGCAACGCGTCTTCGTGCTGTTGTTCGCCGAGAAGATCACCGAGTACCAGACAGTTTCCGTCTGGGTCAAGATCGCTGGGCGTTAACCCTGTCTCGGCGATCCATCGCAAAGCAGCGGACCGATCCTGGTTGCGCATGAGCGCGTAGCGGATAGTCTGCGAGAGTTCGCCGCGATACGCGCCGACCAATCGCCGGGCCGCCTCGATGTCCGTTCTTCCCAACAGCAGCGCTTCCACCATGCTCACGTGATCTTGCGGTGCTACTAGCTTCGCTTCTTCGACTAAAGCGGTAGCGAGCTCGGTGTCTTCATCGGCAAGCACTCGCGCGCACCAACTCATCACGAACGCGCGCAACTCCTTGCCGCCGATCTGGCTTTTCCCACCAGCGCGAACATCGGCCGCCAAGTCGCGCGCCAGTGCAGTTGTCGTCGCTTCACCGAAGAAGCGTACGACCCGAAGTCGGCTCAGCCGAGTTTTCAGATCCGAATCCACCTGCTCAATTGGCGGGTTCTTCAGCAGCTCCTCTTGTTCGAGCAATTGCTGATATCGATTGTTCGGCACTCGCTGTGTCAGCGACTCAGCGATCAACTCTTGCAAGTCCGCCCAACATACTGAGCGGCTTTCTTGCGTTTTCTCGATGCTCTTCTCTATAACCGCCTTGATCACAGCAGGCACCAGCCTGCGCCCCTCGCTCCACTGAAGACCATGTTGTTCGTGACCTATCTGCGATAGTCTTTTCCCAAGAGCATCGAGAATCTGCTGGGTATCGGGCTCGCGTGCTGCCCATGTGACTTTGGCGATCAGTTCCGATGAAGCCTCGGCATCAGACTTTTGCGCGAGAAATCTCTGTAGCCGCGATTTGTCAGTCGCAATGGCCCTTAGCACGTTGATGAGCGGAGCCGCTTGACGAGTGCCCTGTTGCACGTCACGCCAGTACGTGAGCCCTGCAAGTCCATCCGGTCGATGCACCAGCTCTTTCTCTAGACCGATTCGGCTTGTTGTTCGGAAGACAAAGGTGAGGCTCTTGCTCGCGTTGCGCTCACGGAGGTCAAACACGCGGTCGAGAAAGTCCAACACCGACAGCAGCGTTATCGAGGCTTCTTGATGTTTGAACTGGTGAACGTCGGTGCCATTTCTCTCACCAATTGCATAGTCTTCCGCGACCTCCACAAAGAGGGTTTCCGTCGGCGCCAGATGCGTCCAAGCGAGGGCAGTAGCAACATCCTGGTAGTAGTACCCATGCTTGCTTGCAACCGCCTCCGTTCCAGGAACGCCTTCCAGACGAGGATTCTGTTCGCTCATGCTCGCTTCCTTCGCCATATCGTCGAGGCCTTGCGCAAGATGGCTCTGTTCTCACTTTAAGTTGGTCGGTGCCACGCCTCTGTAACCGCTATCTCTCGGACCGGAGAAACCCGAGGAATGTCAGAAAACTCGTTTTTCGAAATGCCAACTTGAAATGAGAACAGAGCCACGCAGGAGCTCGTTCGCCTGTTGAAGCTCGCGCCCCTCGCGCCCTACTGCCGTCATGCGCTCCTGATCGCTCACCAGTCGCGCGCTCGTCTCGTCGTGCTCAGCGATATTGTAGTCAACGACGCATTTGTGCGCGTAGCCGATCTTAACGGCAATGAACCCATCGCTGACGTACACCAACCGAGCGGCGCGCTGACGCGCCCGCCTGAAGAAGATCGCCAAGTACGCTCTCAAGAGATGGCCTTCTGCTCGGGCAAGGCTGATCGTCACCGTCACAAATAGGTCTCGTCGATCATGCTCCCCAAATCCCCGACAACCCGCGCCGCTTCTCCGGGAAGGTAATCTTTGGCGCGGCGCCAATCATCGAGACCGATGGGCGGCTTCACCGCTGTTGGCGTTACCCGCAGAACGCGTTCCGCGCCGATCAGCAATTTAGCTTGGCCCAAAGCGTTCTCGGATTGGAACGCCAGAGCGCCGTCGATCACCGTGCGCCAGGTGAACAGACCGCCCCAACGCAGCATGCGTTCGGTGACGGTGTAGGGCTCGTCGCCGCAACCGAGACTCAAGATCCGGACGTTGTGGCGGTCCACGTCGAAGCAGGCCAGGGCATCAACCAGTCCAACCATGATGGGGTTGTTCGCCCACAGTCCACCGTCCACGAATCGGTAACCATTGGACTCCAGAGGCTTGAAGTAAGTCGGGGCAGCTGAGGTCGCGCACGCGACCGTCGTCATCAGCTCGTGCTGGTCCCTACGGTAGTCGGGATGATGCGGCGTCTTGAAAACGTAAACCGTTCCGTGGCGCCCGTCGATGGATGGGATGCACAGGCGGCTTTGCGACGCCCCCAGCAGACGATCGCCGAACGTTTCAGAAACCAGCGCCGTGAGCGCGGCTCGATCGTAACGGTGCAGCGCGAAGTTACGCACGCAATCCCACCGACTCCGCTGCCGCCCCCACCAGTTGTCCGCGTACGGGGGGAAAATCTCGTTGCCGCGGTTGATGTAGAGATCCGCGATCTCGCGGGCCCGCATGCCACTGGCCAGCCCCAACGCCACGATTCCGCCTGTGGAGGTGCCAGTGATCAGATCGAAGCAGCTGGCGATGCCTCCCCCGCCGAGATACCTATCCTCCAACTCGGCCAGCACGCTGGCGGGAAAAATTCCCTTAATGCCGCCGCCGTCGATCGACAAGATCCGGAACTCGCGGTCGCTCGGCCAGGGCTGCTGGACGCGCCGTTGTGTCAACGCGCCGGCGGATCGCGGCGGCGGGAGTTTTTCGCTCACGACGTCGGCACTCCGTGGGCGCGGCCGCCGCCGGTCCACTCGCCCGTCGCCAACCACCCCTCGTAGCTGGTGAGCCAATCGATCGTCCAGGGCAGCGTGGTGTCGGCGATGGCCATCGAGCGGGTCCATTCGTGCGTTGCCGGATCGAACAGGCAAAGCGACGACCGGGTCGGGTCAGTCAGGTTCGGGTAGATGTGCGGAACCAGCACGCCCGGCGCGCGTTCCGTTTGAAGCTCCAAGATCGGATCCATCAGCCAGACCTGAGGGAATCGGCAGGTTATCCGCATGTCGTCCAGCCAGTCTTTCAGCGTGAGGGCGACCTGGATGCGATAGGTCTTCGCCAGCGGGCGTAACCTGCCTTCCCAGACGACGTGCCAACCGCCGTCGAACCGGATTTCGAAGTCGGGATACCGCGCCCTCATTCGGCGCACCTGGTCGATCATGGAGAGCATCAGAGTACCTAGCCTCCGAAGTAGGTATGTCGGGGCGTATCGCGGACCGCCGCCGCTACATTGGTCGAGAGAGCGATGGTGGCCGCCGCCGATCCAGGGATGCCGAAGCGGCCGCTGCCGGGAACGTGCTGAGACTGCCCCTGTACGATCGCCTGCCCCGCACGGCGGTTGAACGACCTGACGGCGTCCAAAGTGGGCCGCTCGCCGAACAGTTCGGACAGCAGCCGCTGCATGGTGGCGAGGTCGCAATCACCGCCCAGCACCTCCAGTTTCGCGACGAGCGTTGTGAGATCGGCCACGAAAACGCCCTGGGCCTGCAGCGTGCCTGGCCAGCGGTCCGTGAATACGTCGCTGCCGCAAGCCGGGTTGCGTACTTCGACCAGCTCGCGATCGTGCTGTGCGCGCGAGAAGGCGGCCTTGAGCTGGCGCGCCTGATGCAGCAACTCCGCCGACAGCGTTCGGGTCTGGTTGGCGTTGTCCGCCACGAACTTCGCCAGTACAACCGCCGGCGGGCAACGGCCCTCGCGCTGGTCGTACTGCACGTTCCGCCAGCGCTTGAGGAGCTGCAGCGCGATAAGCGCCATCGACTTCTTGTGCGGCGGAACCTGATCCGGAACGGGCTCCACGTCTGCCTCGGCCAGCAGCAGGCTCGCCTCATAGTCTGCGGCGCGCGCCTCGTAAATCTTGGCGAACTCCAGTTCCACGGGCGTGCGCGCGTTGAACCACTGAGCGAACCCCCAGGGGTTAGCGACGATCCGGCGATCGTCGGCAGTGGCCCACCGGTGCTTCGCGTGAAAGATGAAACCGCAGCGCTCATGCAGATTCAGCAGCCGCACCATGGGGGTCACGTCCAGATGCATCCCGTCTTTGTATCGAATCTGGATGCAACGGGTGCAACGCTCGGTCATGTCGTGGTAGCGGGATCCCGGCTCGCCGCGAATCGCCAACTCCAAAACGTCGAGCATTTCGTGCGGCAACGTGTCGGCAGGAAAGTCCAGTTGCGCGATCAGGTCGATGTCGAACTCGTCGCGTTCGAGCTTCGAAGCGATGGTTGCACCGATCGCCATGGAGCCTTGGGGGTAAAAGATCTCGACGCGCCCCTCCAGCGGACTGCCGGCACGTTCGATCCACTTGTTCACAGCGGCGTAGCGGTCAACCGCCAGCTTGTGGTTCGTTGCACTGAGTTGGACGCGGATCGCCACATCGGCGAGGAGGAAATCGATCGGCTCCGACAAAGGCAGCCGGACAGCAGAAAGCATGTTCATAGGGTCCTCTATCGAAGCCTAGTTACGACGCCGCGGCCGATGAGAACCGCTTCCGGTCTCAACGGCTGCGACGCCTTCGTGGTGGTCACTTGGTCTTGGTGCGATCGACCAGCTTGTAGGTCGACCCCGGCTTGGGCGTCGGCGGCAACGGTTCGTTGCGGACAACGGTACGCTCCGGCCCCTTTCCGCCCCGCGGCCCCTGGATCTGGTACTGGCCCGAGGCCGGGGCCGTCTGGCCGGGCTTGAGTCCGCTCGTTTTGCTCATGGTGAAACTCCTCGTTACACATCCAGGCAACAGCCTGGTTCAGAAAAACCCGCCGGGCGGCGGGGGCTCGTTACAACATCAGGCAACACCACTCATCTAAAAAAAACGTCCACCGGACGGCCGTTCGTTACTGAATGGGGCAACAGACTATACTCTGCGGCCTACACGTACAAGTGCGCGGGGTGCAGAGTGGATTTCGGACGTTTCATCGCGCAGCTCAGAGACGGAAAAGGCTTGAGTCTCAGAGAGTTAGAGAGGCGCGCGGCCGATCTCAACCACGTCTACATCTGGCGACTGGAGAAAGGGGATCGGGACGCCCCTTCCGAAACGACGGTCGACAAGCTCAGCAAAGCGCTGGAGCTGACGCCGCGCGAGCAGGAGATCCTGAGCCTGCTTTTGAAGACGGAGATCGACGACAACCTGTTTGACTTGATGGTCGCGGACCCGCACATCCCCATCGAGGACATCGAGCCGGTCGCCACCATGAGTTTCCGAGGCAACCGGCCGACAGACCAGGCCGGATGGCGCAAACTGATCGACCTGGTGAAGTCGTTCTGATCCCGTGGATGAACTGACCGCCATCGGTCGTGCCAGACGGCTGGTCGCCGGGATCTCATCGGCTCCCGTTGACGCCTACGGGCTAGCTACCGCGCACGGCATGGAGGTCAAGGAAAGCGATCAACTTGGGGAAGGCGAAGCAGGAAACACCTTCCGCAAGGGGACGAAAACCATCATCGTCGTCAATAAGAACAACCATCCTTTCCGCCGACGGTTCACAGTGCTGCACGAGCTGGCCCACCATTTCCTCGAATTGCCGTCGAAACACGGCGCGTCGATCCCTTCCAGCGACCTCGAACGTTTCGTCGGCAGGCCCCCGGAAGAAAAAATGTGCGACGTCTTCGCTGCGGAGTGTTTGGTACCCGCGCATCTTATCCGCCCTCTGACGGACTCACCTTTCTCGGTCAAAACCGTTCAGCGGCTCTCGGACGACTTTGAGGCGTCGCGCCCGTGCATCGCATCGAGCTTCGTCCGCTCCTGCCCGAATCCGATCGCCTATGTTTTTGCTGAGAACGGCCGGATATCGAACGTGCTCACCTCTGCCGCGCTGCGGGAGCACCGCGTCTTCATTCAAGACGGCAGGCTTCCTTCGAGTTCGGCAGCAGCCCGTGCCTTAGCGAACGACACCTCGTCGGAGAATGCCGAACTGGATGGCACGGATTGGAGTTCCAGCGATGCGGCGGATCAATTCGTTTGTACCGAGGAAGCCCTCCACCTGCGAGGCTGGAAGCAAACGCTCTCGTTTCTGACCTTCGAACGCGTGGGATCTGCACGGCACGAGGTCGCAGAACCGGACGAAAGCGAAGAACTGCTGCCCGAACTCACTGGGCATCTGCCGTGGCCGAAAAAGTGATCCCGCCACCGGCTCGAACCGCACGCGAGATCAGAGTTCGGCCCGGCTTACCTTCCAACAAGCTGCCACTAATTGGCAGCCTGCTCCGACGAACGCCGAAGGAGTAGGAGCCTGCCGCTGCAGCGGCAGGCCCTCCCGCGGCCTATCGACTCCCTGATAAAGGGTTTAAATCGAACGAGCAGTCCAGATCGAGGGCATACGGTCTTCAAAAAGCTGATCTCACGTCTCGCAGCAAGGCTGCCCTACTGCGCTCATCAAGCTGTACCTTTTCACCAAGCGAGAATTGCTATGGCTAGGGCCTTCGGATTCGAACTGCTGGATACAAAGCTAGGCGCCATCTTTCAGCTAAGCGCTCCGGCAACGGAAACGAGAACCTTCCGATTCGAAAACTGGAAAGCTGAACTCCGCGAAGGCGTTCCTTTCATTTGTGTGCGCGGAGAAACGCCAAGCACGTCCAGCCGCGAAAATATCGTTCGGCAAACACACGAGGTCGCGGAGAACGCCTTGGATATCCTCGCCGTCGAGGACCGACAGGCCCTAATTATCCAGAACCCTATGGATGGAGTCGTTTGGCGCGTTGGCGAGCACGGCCTCAAGATCGATCTATCGACCAGCATTGTTTTCGCCACCGCCGGACTTCCGCTCAAACTCGTGGTCCGCGATGCAGCTGGCAATGTGCTGCCCGATATTCAATACACACCACCGGCCTACAACAACGCTTTTCGCTACTTTCGATACTCTCAGGCCGCCAGTAACGTATTCGATGCCTACCGGAATATGTTTCTGGCACTGGAATGCCTGCTCGATCACATCGATGGCAAACAGCACGGCGACAACGAGACCGGGTGGCTCGGCCGAGCCCTTACCTCCGCTGTTCAACAACACGGATGTGATCTCGCACCATTCTCCAAGTCCACAGCAACAGACCCAGTTCAAAGCTTTCTGGATTCACACTACTCGGCGGTCCGATGCGCGTTGTTCCATTCGAAGAGCAGTGTTTCCAACTCGCTTAGGCCAGGTAGCCTTGACAGCCGAGAACAAGTTCTCCATCAGCTACTCCTAGTGCAAGGGCTTGTCGAACACATCTTAAAATCCATGGCTGGTGTTCGTCTCACGACCAGCGGTTTCACACACTCAGGCTTTGGTCACTTCCTGGAGAAGCTGGCGCCCCACACGCATCTACTCGTCGCCTCGACCACCTGCCCAACGATAGAACAGATACTTCAGCGAACAGGCGAATCAGGTGGCGGTTCCGAGCATGAAGCCGAGTACGACGAATTCAATTCCGACACCGGAGCCATTCAAAAAGTGACGTTCGACGGTCTTAGACCCGGTACAACTGATGAATGGACGTTCGTTGCGGAGTTTAAACGCTCCGATCTTGCGCTCACACACATCGGCACACTTCGGTTGGCGTCTCACGTAGACCGGAGTGCGATGGGCGCAGAGGCCATGTTCGTGGTACCGATGATGGAGAAAATGAGCGGGACGCTCCACACCACGGATCTGGACATCGACGGTGCGAACAAGCTCATCATTCGGGTGCGCTGCGTACTCAGGAACGAGCGATCGCAACGACGAGACTTTACTTCCTAGGCAAGCCTTTTGCCGATATCTGCGTCACCAGTTGTCGCTCTGCGAACAACTGGATGAGGACTCCCATTTTTTGCGGATCAACCGCCCTGAAAGTCAAGACGCTTGCGTAACGCGGCCACACGCCGCTTCACGCCAGCTTTTTCATCAATGGCGAGCGCCTTCTCATAGGCCTCCACTGCCTCGCGGTAGCGCCCTAATGCCTCCAACGCTTCACCGCGTATCCGGTGGGCCACTACGGACCAGTCCTCGCGCTCGGCGGCGCCTTCCTTCAGCGCTGCATCCGCCGCACTGAGTGCAGCCTCCGCGCGCGCCTGGCCGGGCTTTCTTTTGATGAGATCTCTCGCTGCACAAAGTTTCGTCGTGAAACCGCCGCGCTCAAGCTGGGCCTCATTGAACGCTGAAGCGTCCAGGAATTCACCGCTCGTCGAATACTTGAATGTTCCGAGCACCTTGAGGTTGACGCACACAATCATCAGTTCACCGGCCTCATCCACGTCGAATGCATAACCGTCTGCCCAGCCGGTCCTAGGATGACGAACCTCAAAGGCGTCGGTAGATGGCACGCTGCTGGAGGCATGGGCCTCGCACAAGAGCTTCCAGCCGAAAAAAGGTGGTGGCGATGATGATGACGATTTTCGCGGTAAGCCGCGCAGCAACGGCACGCACGAATCTACGACCGACCCTGACGCGCGGTTGGCCCGCAAAGGCAAAGGTAAGCAAGCCAAGCTGAGCTACCAGGCCAACACGCTGATGGAGAATCGCAACGGCCTGCTAATAGGTGTGGACCTGTCCCATGCCACCGGCACCTCGGAGCTTGACGGCGCCCTGCGCTTGATCGACGACATATATCTGGGCAAGGACTGCACGCTGGGCGCCGACAAGGGTTACGACACACAAGAGTTCGTCGCTGCGCTGAACGGTGGACGCTTTGGGTGTTTGCTGCTTACAACCTGGTACGCATCGGCGGTCTGGAGCAATGGTGGAGGCCTGCGCCGACCTGATGCAAGGCCGGCGCCTTCCAGCCAGCCCGATCAATGAGCCAGCGCGATTGAACAGGCCTATCACGCTGTCCGAAATGGGGCGATTCTCAACAGGCTGTTAACATTGCTTGGAGTCCGATTGGTCATGAGGGCGCGGTAAGAGCAAAGACGAGCAAGCTATGGTCAGCGTGGCCGTCGATTCAGCTAACAGAAATCCAAGCCTGTAGCCAAGCTTGTTGAGGAGCATCAATGAAAAATTTTTTGAAGCGCAACAGTGAGATGATCGGATGGATCTCGGGCATTGGTATTCCCGCTGCTTTGATCATTACCGGATACCTTGCGGTTGGCTCTGTTGAGAGTTCCAAGCTCGACTCGGAGTATGTTAAAATAGCACTAAGTATACTTTTCGCGAACCCATCTAAAAAAACGACAGCCAGATGTCCGGCGGTAGCCTAGAGCAGAAAGACGAAGATATCGAGTTGAAATCGATTGAAAAGAAAGATCAAGCTTTAAGAAGGTGGGCGGTACGCCTTTTGAATGATAAATCGCCCGAGAAGTTTTCTACTGAAGAACAAGAGGCATTGCTGTTGCCTTCGCCTGCTGTGGCTGCGCGATTCGAATCTTTAGCCGATGGTGGTAACTCAAGAAAACCAGAGAATCCAGTTGCGCTAAACCAGACAATTGTAGCTAACGCATCTAAGTCAGAATCACCTGCGCCTATCCCCTTGAATATTGTGATGCCGAATTCTTTGAGCTTTTCGAGCACGCTGTTACGCGTGTCGGTGATCGAAGTTCCGCCAATCGAATTCGT
Source organism: Rhodanobacteraceae bacterium (assembly GCA_016790075.1). Taxonomy (GTDB): domain Bacteria; phylum Pseudomonadota; class Gammaproteobacteria; order Xanthomonadales; family Rhodanobacteraceae; genus Tahibacter. The sequence goes on from JAEUPP010000024.1 coordinate 57,979, forward strand.
CGAGCTAAGAAAATCGAACGGAGGGCAGGTCGCAAAAGGTGAGATTATGACGCTGTCGGATCTTCAAAATATTTTCGCTATAGACAGAACAAAAGGCGGTGGTGGCACCGCAGTGTTCTTGTATGAGGTCATCGACCCTCTAGGCCGGAAAGATAGCGCCACAGTCAATATTGTCCTCAATCCGGACCGATAGTGCTCTCCTGCTTACCACTGACGCAGCTGACGCGCCGTTCTTGCTCCCGTCATCGAGGTGACCTACTGTCATCCACCAGTACCCGGCAGTGAGAGCAAGACGGCGTCTCAGCGGGCGCGAACCGATATCGCCGCTGGGTAGGCGTAATGGGTGCCATGCCCGTCCACCGGTGCGCGTGTTCGGACAAACCCCGGCCAACGCGTGGGCGATCGCCTCTGTTCGGCGATTGACTGCCGCGAGTCGGGGAATCCTCTCACTGCACGAGCGAGCGGGCGCTCTACAGGAATGAGTGGACAGGGCAGTCACCATCTGCCAAGAATTGCCGCGATCAGAAATACTATTCCTGAGGAATTACTTACACAGTTACTGTGCAGCCAAAAACGGTTAAAAATAAACTAATAAATTCATGTTGTTACAGATGGATCAAGAATGCTGGGGAGACGAGTTAATGGAGCTTGAAGACGCGCTGATCGAGCTTGAAGCTAAATTGGGGATCGAAGCGCCTTTCGGCGCCGACGAAATCCCGCCGCCTCGGCGCTTTGCGGCGGTACTGATTGCTATCCGAGACAAGACCTGCCCTGCCTATGAGAAGATCAAGGCGATGGTCAAGAGCGATGAAGCGGATCTGGGCGTCCAGATCGGCAACATAATTATTGCCGCGTTTGATCTCAGCACCGCAGCAGCAATGACGATTGCGCGCTCGATCGTGATGATCGGTATGAAACGGTTTTGCGCGACGCCTACGGCGGTCGTCCAGCGGTGATGTCGGAGGCAGATTATCTCGCCGAAAGAGCGCGCGTTGACGCCTGGATTGCGACGGATCTGGAAGTCGCGATGGGCGAGTCCGAGTATGGGCGGTCCCTTTATTCGGCTTGGCAGGCCTCAAGCCGCCCGATTGGGCGCTTGCTAGAAGATTCTTTTGCCAAGATTCCGAGTGGCCTTGGACTCTATAATATGGCGCTGACAGGTGCGTTGCGTAGCGGCGAAGCCGATTCGTACTATAAGGCGATGCTGATGCAAGCTCTTGCGCTTGTGCAGGCTGCCGATCGAGCAAAGAACGGAGTCGCAATCGAGAAAGTTCGGATAACATTCTTGCCATCGAATACCCGTTATGCGGCAATCTACGAGCCGTATGTCGCCAAGGGCTGGTTGGTGATCGGGATTGATTGGGGCATGTTATGCGCGACTATGACGGTGGCGGCTGTAGTTTCGCACTGTCTCCAGGGCCGCTTTGAGCCGGGACGATCTGAAATTAGTTGGCTGTTAACGCCAGAAAGCGCGATTGCCCACTTTGACGCGCATCCCAAGCTGATGGCCATGTGGGTCGAAGGCCTAACTCCTGCGATCATCCCGTCGCTACCGCCCGTTGCCCCTCAGTTCCCAACAGAGCCCCATCGCAGCGCTTTCGGAGTGATGCTATTGAAGGCGATGATCTTTGGACTAGTGGCGCATGAGTATGGCCACGCCATGCGTAACCATATGAATGACGAGCGCCGCGCGACGGAACTGCGGGCGCAAATCGAACATGAGGCCGACGCTATGTCGATCTTTCTGGCAATGTGCGATCCGTGGAAGGTGCTTGCCAGGACGTCTGACGAGTATATCCCGCATCAACGTTATGTTGCGGTAGCCAGCTGCTTACTCCTTCAATCCATGCTGAAGCACCTGCAGATTGGCGATCGCATGGTCGATGACTTGACCGGCCGCCGGCCCCGAACCTCGACCCATCCTGACCCCATCGAGCGGTTTCGGGCATTGCGGCAGATTATCGACTTAATCGTACCCGCGGGCTCTGTTCAACGACGGGAGATTGATAGATTTTCCTCATTTTTGATCAATCTTTTGGACGGGATCTGGAACAGGAGCACTGGGGCGTTGTTCGGGCATCTCCAGCAACAGAGGGAATTGCAGGTCACACCGGCTGAGGCTGTCAGGGGAAGCGAGCTGAAATTCCTCTAGCAGGCTGTCGAGAAACCCGACGATCAGGGCAGAATCATAGGCCCGATCAATAGCGAAGCCATCGATGCGCAGCGCCGATATCCAGCAGCTAGGATTGTTCTCGTATGTATCGGTGGGTGCCCGAGTGCCTACGGACCATCCAGTCCGGACACTGCGAGAGCTTGTCGACGGCGTCTTGCGCGAGATGGATGGGTTGTTCGAGGCGCGTTATGCAAAGACGGGCCGGCCGTCGATTCCCCGGCGACCAAGGTGCCTGATGTGTTGGCGTTGCGGTCACGCAGGTACTTCGCTTGTCCGGATCTACATACCGAGGAATTCGGTTACTCCGGAGTACTAGGGAAAACCATAGTATTAGATAGTAGATCCGTCACATGAGTAGGTAACTCAGAGACTTATATTGGTGACGTCACCGAAGTGAGTGTCACCGAAGTCGTAAGCGGACGGCGGAACAACTTCAAAGCAACTGCCATCAACGCGACCACGGTCCGCGGAAAACATTTCGCGATCATAAACGGTCCGCAAACAATCACAGCCTTCGACCTCTGTCTCCGCGTGCATCTTCCAGACCTCTCCGCTGTGCCTCGACCCAATCTACCAAACGTCCGTAAGGGCGCAACAGCCGCTCCAACCGACCGCTGCCATCTCCGCATGTGGGTGCTGCAGCGGCCAGCGGGAACCAGGCCATGGAACACGTGCACAAAGCGTCGCGACGCTTCCCGCTTCCTATCGACCGAAACCGTGGTTCGTGATCTTCGATTGTCCGGCCGATGAGGAAACCGAGAAGGTACGAGGGCGCTACCGCCAGATGCACGGCAAGACGCATCCGGACCGGAGCCGCGATGCAAAAGCGCTCTCGGCACTGCAGAGGCTTGGCCAACTTTCTGCGCCTGCGCGGGCCGGCGCAGCTCAGCTCGTTGACGGCTCGTGGCTTCGCGTGCAGCAGCATGGCCCGTCAGGCTGAGCGCCTCTCGACGCGCCGCATCACTCTCACATCAAGCGTTATTCAACAACGAGGACGCGTTTGCCTACGCCGCTAAGGCCCGATGCGGCGTCCGTCCACGTAGATTTCTCCGCCATCGCCGGTTTCTCGAAGCTGGTCGCACAAAACGGCGTGCACGCTGCGCGCGCCCAGAGACCGCGCCTGGTCCCAGGCAGCGCCGCTGGCGCAATCGGAAAGGCTCTCGGTCTGGCCCACGTATACCACCAGGTCTACGTCGCCCTCGGTACGCACGAACAGGACCACCCCGGCCAACCCGTGCCGTTCGGCGTCGTGCGCGAGCGGCGTCGTCTCGAAATCGCCGAACGGCGTACAAACCCACCCCATCCCGAATTCCTATGTCGCGGCCGTCGGAGGCCGTTCTGCCCGAGAATTTTGAAAACGACCGCCAAACCGCGCGCGCGTCCGAGGTTTCCTCCGCTGTTCCCGCCGCACGCGAGCGCGCGCGGCCCGAAACCCCGCAGGCCAGCATACGTCCTCCTGGGCGCCGCAGGAGCCCTAGGCCAACGCGCCGGCTGTGTCGCGATCCGGAGCCCCTCGGCGGTCTCGGCGCGCACCGGCGGCGGCTTCAATGCAGCGAATCACCGCGTTCCGGGCCGAGCCGCTCGAACGTTCCGACGCCCGGCGCTCCGAACGCCTCGGCTATCTTCGTGAGGGCGGTGGCAAACCCAACGGGAAAGATTTCCCGGCCGTCCGGCAAGCGCACGCGCCCGCGCGCGTCGATCGCGATCCCAAGGCGCCGCAACCGCTCGGCGTCCAACGCCGCCCCCAGAGCTTCCCGTTCGATCTGCAGCAGGTCTACCGAGGCGCGCCGGCCGAAGGCGGCGTCCGGCAGATGGGCGTCGCCCTGAGGCGATCCCGTCAGCGTGATGACCGCCGAACGGTTCGCGACTTCCTGCGCCATCTGCAGCTGCCGCCGCAGCGACTTCACTTCATCGCGGAGGCCTTCGATGCGCGCCCGCTGCATCGGATCGCTCACACCGTCGAGCAAACCATCGGTCTCGGCTTTCGACGCCTTGCTGGCCTTGGGGCGGCCGTACAGCGCCGCGTGCGCGGCGATCAGCGCGCGGTAAGGCGCACCCGACGGATTTCGCAGCGCGCGCTCGGCCGGCCCGCCCTTGGCTTGGCACAGCGCCCCCAGGACGCCCAGGGAATAGTCGGTGCTCCCGCGCGCGTGCTGCTCCTGGCAGACGTCGTGAACGATCTGCAGGGACCGCCGTCGGCGGGGGTCGGCGCCCTCGGACATCCGCAACAGCACTTCTTCAGGACGCTCGCTCATTCGTAGTTCTCCGTTGATGGCTCCAGTGAGATCGCTTCACGGACCGGCGGCGCGAGCGCAGGGCGCCCGTCTCGGTCTGCTGCATCGCCGTTGCCGCTGAGGGCTGCGATCACACCCGCGGCCACCCTCGCCTCCAGCTGCGATTCCTTCCCGTCCAGCAAAGCCAGGGCGCGTTCGCGCCCGAACTGCACGTCGAGCAGCCGCATCAGTTCGTTGCCGCGAATCAGCGCTTCTTCCTCCGACAGTTCCAACAGCACCGGCAGCTGCCCGCTTCGTACCAACAGCCGGTCGAGCAACTGCGACCGCCGCAGGCTCGCCGCGCGCGTTTCGTCGCACGGATGAACGGTGGCGGCTTGGCACACCGCATCCATCACGTCGAGATCGGAAGTCGCCCAGACCGCGGTTTGCAGGTCGCCCAGATCGCCGGCGAGCACGAGGTTCAACCCGCCCTGCCCTGCGCCGATCGCCTTGCACCGCTCGACCAAGCCGTAAACCGCGTGCAGCGTGCCAGCGTGGTTGGCCAGCGAGGCGTCGGCGACGTCGAGCCGCTCCTGCGCGCGCCGCACCGCCTGCGGGTCGCCCTCCTCGCGCGCTTTCTGCGCGTCGAACAGCGCGTCGTTGGCGGCGGTCAGATCCGATTCGGCGCGCTCGCGGGTTTTCTTGGCCACTTCCACGTTCACGCTCGACGCGTTGAAACGCGCGACGAGCCCTCCCAGGAATGCAGGCCCGGTGATGTGGAAGCGGCAGCGCGTGCAATTGCGCGGGCCACCCGGAACCGGGCCGTACCCGCCTTTGAGCAGCTTCGGGCCTCCGCGGTCGCACAGCTGCCCGCCCACGGGGCAGATGCCCGTGTCGACCACCATCCAGGAGGCCGGCGCGCTGCGATCCAACGCTGCGACGCCGGTGGGATCGTTGGCGACGAAGCCTTCGGCTTTGCGCGTCTCCGAGCGGAGATACCGCGCGAACTCGGCCTGGGCGCCGGTGTCGATTTTCGACGCCGCTTCCGCCATGCTTTTCTTCATCGTCTCGGGGTCGATCTTGACGTAGTAGAGCGTCATGAGGAGCGCCGCGTGCCCCGCGATGCATTTCGACAAAATGTGGAGCGGCACGCCGCCCTCCGTGGCCAACAGGGTGATCAACGTCACCCGAAGCGTGTGTAGGTCGTAGCGCGATTTGCGCTGGACGTAGCCGTCTTCCCGGGGCGGCAGCGCGAAAGTCAGTCGGATGCGCGATCCGTCCAACAGCCGCTGGCCTTGCGTGTACAAACGATCTTCGAGCGAGACGACCGCCTTGTCCCACAGTCCCAACAGGCGGCCGCCGGTCACCGGATGGTTGGGATCGGTACCGCACGGATCGCGCATCAGGAAAAAAGCCGACCCCGAGCGAGGGACTGTCGCGAGCGAAACGTTTGGTTCGCGGATCCGGGACCACGCCAACGGCTCGGAAATCGGATTGTATCGACGTTGCCAAGCCTCCAACTGCGCCACGATCCGGATGGCCTCGTCGTGTTGCCAGGGAATCGAATAGCCCTCTTCCGCGGCATCGGGAAAGCGATCCGCCGATTTGTTGGTGTTCACGAAAAAGCCGGTGCTGACCTCGCCGGTGTGCGCGTCGCGGAACGCACGCAGGAATCCCCGTTGGACGCCTTCATGAGGGTGAGCTGCATGCGGTGAATCGTTGGGAATCCAGCGCCCATCCCGGTAACACTCGGAATCCCCTTCGCCGGATTCGAGCATGCGCACCTGAAACGATCGCAGCGGCAGCAGCAACTTGAGCGCCAGGGCGGTCGCGCGCACGGGGCACCACACGCGCACCCGTTCTCCGGTGTCGCCGTCGACCACGTCGACCCAATCGCCCTGGCGTTTGGCCCAGTCCCAGTCCTTCTCGGTCAACATAGTGAACGCCTCCCGCAGCAGCCGGCTCGGCAGGGCTTCGCGGTACGTTTCGGAGGGAACGGGCGGTTTCTCCAGGCGAACGAGCGGGTTCCAGTGGTCCGGACTGACCAGGAGGCGCCCCAGATCGTCGGGCGCCGTCAGCCGATGCTGCAAATACCAATCGAACCACGCGGCGGCCGTGTTGTTCACCTCAGGGCCGGCGTACCCACGCCGCGCGAGATAGGACGACAACGGGATCGGGTTGACGTAGTCGCGCCTGCAGAACGCGTGCGGCTCGCGCGCGACCGACGGATGGGCCAACAGGTAGTCCAACAACAGGTTGCCGACGGTGATGGCGCGCTTCAAGGACGTGTGTTCGCGCGCCCATTCGGTCAGCTCGGAACGCCACGCGTCCACGCCCCGCCCGGCCGCCCATTCGAACCGCACGTCTTGCCGCGCGGGCAGCGGTCTGGCTCCGTCGGCGCCGGCGCTCGATTCGTTTGCTCGGCGCCCTCGGGGAAAACGCGCGTTCCGGGCGCGTTCTTTCCGCGCACGGCGACGATCGTCCGCGAGCGATTCGAAACCACCGCTCGCTGGATCGCCGCACGGGCTCGAAGACGGATGCGCCGAGGCGCCGGAATTGGTCGTGCCATGTGTCATCGCAGAACTTCCTCAAGTTCAGTTGGCACCGCCGCGGCGATGCGTGCAGAGGCCTCACAGAGAGTCCGAGAGACCTCGCTGATGTCGGCTTCGGTGTAGACGTCTTGTGAGTCGGGCGAGCGGTGGTGCATCGCGCGCATCACGATCAACCGATCGACACCGGCCCTCTTCAGCGCGCGGCCATACGCGTGCCGGTGGCCGTGCGGCGTGGTGCCGCGATCTTTGGCCGGCACGAGTCCGATGCGCCGAACCGCGCGCGCGTGCGCCTGCTCGTAGGCGGCGAGGGTGTACGGGTCGCCGCGGTGCTTCTTGTTTTCGCTCACGAAGAGAAACGGGTGCGGTGCTTTCGTACGGACGCTGCAGTAGGCGTTGAACAGCGTGAGGAACAGCTCGCCCCAGAAAGGGGCGAACCAGTGCACGCGCGTGCGGTGCAACCGGGGCTCGCACAACGCGAGCCGTTTCCAACCCGCATGCAGCCGGCCTTCGGCGCGGTGGCGCGGAACCATTCCGTACCGGTGCTGCAGGCAGTCCTTCCGGTTTTTGTACTGGGCACCTTCGGACCGAGGCGGCGCGCCTTTGGACGGGTGGTACAGGTACACGAGCGCGCTGTCGGGGTTGTCCGGGTCGACGCCGACGTCCCCGACCCAGAGGTGGAACGCCTCGGAAACCCGCAGTCCTCCGCCGTGCTGCAAAATCGCGATCAGCATGTCGCGCAGACGAAACCGCCGGGCGAGCGCCGCTCCCCACGGAGCGCGCCGGCGGAAACCGTGGAGCAGCAAGCGCGGAAACAACTTCGCGTCGAACGCTTTGACCGGCCCCGGTGAGTCGCCGTATGGCCGAACGCGGACGCTGCGCTTGCGGTCCGCGGCCTCGTGACGCAGGCGGCGAAACGCCGTCTTCACCAGGGCGTTCGCGGAGCGCCGATCCTGCCACCGCAGCGCCATGCACCGCTCGGCGGCCGTTGCGGTGCGCCAGGCGTTGACGATGGGTCGACCCGTGCGGTTGCAGAGCCAGTCACAGAAGCCGTTGAGCAGGAACAGCAGCCGCGACGCGCGCGGCGCGGCACACGGCGGCCAGTTCAACCCGCGGCGTTCGTGCTCGCTCAAATGCTGGGTACCGGCGAGCAGCGTTTCGACGAAGGCGCGCAGCACGTCCGTCGGCATGCGATCGATGCCCGGGTCGAATCCAGTGATCCCGGGCGCACCGGCGGAGCTCGCGATCGAGGCGCCATCGGCTGTAGGCGTCCCAGCGCCATCGCCCGATTTTCCGCGCCAAGCGAGGTAATCAAGCAGCAGGCCCACGGCGCGCACGACTTCGCGCTGCCAAGGCACCCGCTCCTCGGCGCCCGTTTCCAGGAAATACTGCACCAGCGGCGAAAACGGCAACAACGGCTTGGATTCGGACTCCCGGACGTACAGCACGTGGAGCGACGCGTCGGCTTCGCGCGGCCGCGCCACGCGGGTGTAAACAGCAAGGCAACTCACCATGCGGCACCTCCCGTGGAACGATGGACGTGACGGCGTGCGCGGCGCCGCAACAGGCGGTTGAGTTCGTGGGCCGTCAGACGAGCTAACTCGTCGCGCGCCAGCCCCAGGTGGAGCAGTCGACGCGCGACGCGACGCACTTCGTCCTCGGCTGTGTGCGATCGGTGCGCGACATCGCGGTGCGAAAGGCGGGTGCTCGTCAGGAAGCCGACGGCGTTCGCGAGCGGTGCTGAGGCAAAGCTCATCGAGCGACCTCCTGCACGAACGCGTTCGGACCAGCGGTCGAGCTGCGGCGCACTGGTGAGTCGGTGTGGAGCTGGCGCAGACGTGCTGCGGCCGCGTCCAACGCGAACGCCGCGCGGATCCGCATGAACTGCGAGTAGCTGAGAGTCGGCAGACAGGCGGCTGCCTCGGCGCAGTATCTCTTCCAGTGAAAGCGCCCGCTTTTGCCGGGATGACCTTCTTCCAAGGAGTCGAAATCGGGGACGGCGTATTTCTTGGACGGCGTGCGGCTGTTGAACAAAGCATTGAGGGTTTGCGCGTCGCAGCCGTCCAAGTCGTCGGCGGTCAATTTCGACTTGGCGAGGAGGCGGCGGTAACGCCGCACCCGGCGGCGATCGCAACCGACCAATCGGGCGATCGCGGCGTTGGTTTTGCGGGGACTTTCCAACAGAAGGCGAATCAAGAGTTCCAGCGTTTCCATGCATCGGTTCCTTGTAGGGCGGGAAAATCCGGGCGCACGAGTCCGCTCTCGTCCCCAAAGGGCGAGCTTGACGGGGGGTGGGGAGCCGCTACGATGCAGGCGTTGTCAGCATGTCGCAAAACCCTCGGGGGCCAACCAGACTGCCAGGTCGGTTGCGCCCCTTTTTCGTACGCCCAATAAGTAGGCGACGTACCGTTTGTGTGGCTACATGTTGGCGATCTCCGGCGTTTCGGGCACTCGACGCGGGCCGTCGAGCCGTTATCAAATCTTTTGTTATTGCAGAACAGCAGAATTACGGCCGACACCGTAAATCGGTTGGCCGATTCGTCAAGCGGGCGTTGGGTTTGCGCCGATTAGGGAGCGCAGCGACGGCGACCGGGCCGCGGCGCTGGAATTCGCGGTTTGAATGCGGGACGACGGCCGGGCGCGAGCCGTGCTGTGACTCGGTTTGGAGCAACCGAGGCCGGCTCGTCGAGCAACGAATCAAACGGCGCGGGGCGCCCGCCCTGAACGCCCGTAACGCGACCGGATTCTTGTCTTCCGTACAAGTTCGATTCATCAACGCCGCGTTGCAGCGATTCGATGGGATTCAATTCCAACCGACGTAGTCCACGCCGGTACTCCGCCCACTGTCGGCGGGTCAGGCCGCGTTGTTCCGAGACATCGGTCCGATCCAAACACGATCGCGCCGATTGCGGATGGACTGCGCGGTCGGAATGGCTGCGGTCAACGCGGGTGGCCTGCGCCACTGAATGAAGCAGCGCGGACGTCCGGTCGTCACGGTATCGATTCGCCCGCCCCTGACGCCACAGTTCGGCCAATTGGGCGTATTCGGCCGCTTGGTCCCGGACCGATCGCAGTTGCTCTGACAAAGTCAGCTCGAGCTGACGCGCGTCCGCTTGGATGGCCTGCATGTACAGCTCGACCGGGTCGCGGGTGCGCGAGGCATGCCGACTACCGGTGGTTCCGCTCACGCGGGTCGAAGTCGTTGGGCGGGGCCGAGCTCGGCTCGGACCGTTGGAAGTGTCCTCGGGACCGCGCACACGCGAGTGAGCATCGGTACGATACCGGTTCGCCAGCTTACGGCCGTGCCGAGCGACAGAACGGTTGTCCCGCTGCACGTTTCGGTTTTCGTGGACAACGGGGCTGAAGTGGCCTTTCCTCGCCGCCCCGGTGGCGGAAACGCCCTGGTGGCGCGTGGGCGTTCGCGTCAGGCGCACCACTGCATCCAGGTCGCCCCGCTCCGCGGCTTCCTCGGCTTGAACGGTCAGAGGGCGAGGGTCAACGGTGGTCGCGATTCCGGCGTGTTCCAGTGCCGCGTTGATGCGGGCGGCCACGTTTTCGCGCATGCGCTCCGCTTCCGCCGGACCGGTGGTTTTGTCGTCCAGCACTCGGGTTTTCGGGCCGAGTCCGTCGGCACGAACCTCGCGCGTGGTCATCATCAAGTGGGCGTGGACGTTGCGATCGTCGCCGGCCTTGTCGGGCGCGTGTACGGCAACCAGCACCGCAACCCGGTACTGCTCCACCAGGTCCTGCCCGATGGTGTGCGCCAGCTCGATTTGAGCGGCCTGCGGAAGCTCAGCAGGCAACGCCACGATCAGTTCGCGGGCCGTCCGGGCGTTGCAGCGGACCTCCGCCTTCTCAGCTCGGTTCCACAGGGTCGAGGTGTCGAGCGCCCACGAGGCGTCAGCTGGGGCCAACATGCGGGCGTCGAGCACGCCGCCCTTGCGTCGGTAATCGTGGGTCCGTTCGAGGCGTTCATCCTTCAGCTTACCGCCACAGCGGTAGGCTGCAGCGGCGACGGCGCTTTGGCCGCGGGAACGACTGAGGGTGGAGAGGCGGGAGTAGTAGATGGCCATGCAACGAACCGAAACATTGACCGTAGCTTGACCACATTCAGGCGAACCGCAAGTACGCCGAGAGTGCGCCACTACTTCCTTACTCTAAAAAATCTCTCGCCGCCGGTCCTTCCCTACGATCTGGCCGCATGTGGCGGGCCGTATTTTTGCTCCATAATTTTGTTTGCTTCTTTCAGAAGCTCTTTATTGAGAATAATATCAACGAATATCTTAAGCTTGAGAACTTCTTCTCCGGTAATCTGCCTCGGCAAATTCTGAGCGTGGGCAGTTTGACTGCTTCTAACGGCATATAGCTCTCTCATTTCCTCGACGACATCGTCGCGAAACCCGAGACTCCTGATGCACGATTGAAGCTGCTTTAATTCATTCTGCAATTTTGCCACACCAAGAACCCGCCGTGTCACAAAATGTTCAAGCGCCCGGTAGAAGCACATAAAAGCATCACGCCGGAAATCGATTTCGCAAAATTGCATCCGCAATAACAGAAGCCCCCGGCAATACTCGTCTTCAAGAACGTGCGTCGATCCTCTGGCAAATACGCCAAACAAGAGAGCGGTGCGATACTCGTCCATGTCCGAAAATGGGAATCGATGCTCTGAATCACCGACCCTAGGCGCGACTATCAAAGAGATTGTTTTTCGAGCATCGCCTCCGATGTCATCGGTGATCGTAAACTGAGGATGAACCCAGGGATCGTTTTCCCAATAGAAGTACCCGAGTGCGCCAACGTTCAAGGCAAGGATCAGTGCCTTTGTGATTACGTGGGCGTTGCGAATGTTCTCGCTCTCCGGCAACGAAGGATTGGCGCGCACCGATAGACGAATCCGATTGTCGTCGATCCGCGAAGCTCGCACATTCGCCTCTTCGGACTGGAACCGCCTGAATGAACTGTGCTGGATCAGATGACCTTCCGAGATTAAGACGCATGAGATCCACATCTTTGAGCTCCTGCGCAAGTCTTGCCGATGAATTCTCGTGCATTTATTAATCTTAGTGTGCTGTCGGCGCAACGCGCCGGGGTACGGGGCAACGCCCCGAGCAAGCGCGGCCCACCGGCCGCGGCAAACCCAGAGGGGTTTGCGTCCTTGCGCCCTCCGCTTGAAAGCTCGTGACCCACCCCATCGCCGGGCCGTCGAGTTCTGGGCATTCGCCAGTCTCCCGGCAACGATTTTTCTTCTCGACCACCTCGCCACACTCCGCCGACCCGCTGGCGGTTGATCCGATGGCATTTCGACCGCCGGCCTCCGCAAGAACTGCACCTAAGCGCATCAGCCGGACCGCCGGAATGACTCGACCTTCGGGGGAAGAATTTCCGTGCACTTAAAGAAAAACGAGCGCCGGTGGATCCAGTGCTGCAGCAGCTCCCGCGCAAGCCACACCCAGCTTTCTTTGCTGCGCGGAATCCGGCGTCAGCAGTCGCAACGTGGTCCGTTGTTCCAATCGATTCAGCGCGGCAGTGCTGCTCCGATTTGCGAAGCGCGGCCAAATACCCAACCGAAGAGAACAACCGAGTCATCGGCGTGCGCACCTCCACGACGCAATGCGGCGGTCCTTGTGCGGCGAATCGCTTTCGATATTCCTGAATCCTCCTTCAATTCGGAACCGCCGATGACCGCCGATCACCGCCTCTCGCTTTTCGAGTTTCTGCACGCGGCCGACCGCCTGCTTTGGTCGTACCGCTCCGCCATCGACCGCAACGCTCGCGCCCGACTCACGTCCGACGATCTACTGCTCAACGATTTCTGTGCCAGGGCCGCCTCGCGCGCCCGTTGCCTGCTCGACGACGAACTGGCGCGTCGCGCGCGTGACGGAAGAGTCGAGCCCCACCCGACGGCCGAACGGAATGGTGGGGATGCAACCCCGGCTGCTTCGGATGAGGAAGGCGGCGAAGCTGCCGGGTCCGGCGGTGGGCGCGGCCGCGCCCGACGTCCGCACGCCACGGGGATGTCCAAGCTGCATGCGGCCATTCAGGCCCGCCGAACCGCCGAAGCTCAGCGTGCCGCTGCGGCGGCAAGCTCGCGCGACCGGTCTTCGGGCGATGCAGCCGACGAACCGCGCCCGGACGACTCCGAGTGGGACGAGTCCACGTCATCGGCAACCTTTGACGGCCCCAGTCCGGATGAGGGCTGGGAACACGGTCCAGACCCGTTCGCAACGGACCCGGCCACGACTTCCACGTTCGGCGGGGCGCGCGCAGAACTCTCGGCTAGCAACACACGGTCCGGTCCGGAAGTTCCGCCAACCACGAGTGGAGAAGGCTCTGAGCCGAGCCACGGTCCGTCACGCCGGAGGAGCCCGCGATGAGCGCCTCGGCCAAGATCAACCAACGGGTCGCGGAAATGACGGATCGCCTCGCCACGCTCAAGTCCCGCCAACTCCTGCGCGAACTGCAGCTGGAACAAAAGGCGCGCGAGCTGATCCGCAAACGCGACGCCCGGCGTCGCTGGGAGCTTGGTACGGCCATACTTGAAGCAGGCTTTGGCGAGTGGCACGCCCTCGAAGTGGTCGGCGTGCTGCTGGAGGCCAAAGAACGCATCGGGGACTCGCCGACGCAGCGGCTGGCCGTTCGGATTCGCGCGGAGGGCCACCTCTACCGCCGACGCCGGACGGAGCGAGGCGCTCAGAAACCCGCGAGCGAATCGAGCGCCGCCCCCGAACCGCAGGACGGCGGTGGACTGATCGCAGCGATGTTCGACGCCGAACGGCAATCTGATAGACCCTGAGCGCGCTTTGCACCCTGGCGCTGAGCCGTCGAAAGTGCTGGCCGGCGGCTCATCACTTCCGCGTGGCGCCGTACGTCAGACGCGCCCACAGTCCGGCACAGAGTCGCGGGGTCGCTGGATCGTAGGTAGCGCTGTTCAAACCGGGGTACCTCAGGCCAATTGACGCGACCGACCAACATGATCACCACTTCTGGCCAGGTAGACCACATCGCCGGCACAGTGAGAGGACGCTCTGTCCCGCAGCAGACGTGAACGGACAGTTCCGGGGCAAGAGCCGAACGCTTTCGCTATCGTTGTCACTCGTGTCAAAAGGGGAAACTCATGCTCGATGTCCAGGCAGACTGCTTCCCGCCCGGCCTAGGCCATGCAGAGCTTGGTCGACTTGCGCTGGTTTACGCTCGATTCGAATTTGCAGTGAAAACTTCGGGCTATGCCAAGTCCAGCTCAGGTCAGGACATTGGAACGGCAGACTGTGACTGGGGAGCGTTTACCGCCGACTTGGAAGCCGCGGGATTTCCAGAGCAGTGCCGACCCTTCCTCAATGCCGCACTAGAAGAGTTTCAGAGGGCGCCGACAAAGAAGCTAATGTATGACCCGAGATCCCGCCAGCTTCTCTGGCGACCGCTCGAACAGAAACCCACTTGGTCCGACACGCGGATGTTGCTCGAATGCGCCCGGCAAGTTCGGCACAACGTGCTGCACGGATCGAAATCATGGCCACCAGACGATGAGGACCGGGGGAGAGACCCGCTCCTGGTTCAATTTGCTTTGGACGTGCTTGACTGCTGCCTGCAACTTATGCCGGACACTAGGCGGGCTTTTGATAAGGAATACGGCTAGAGGCAATCGTGCAGCGTCGCTCCAATCCACACACTACTTAGGCACCCGAATGCGCGCCCTGTCTTCAAAACTAGAACTCGCAGCCGAACTCAAGCCATTTGAAGCTGACTCAGCGCGTGAGGGGTGGACGCCAGGCAGCGATCGACCCATCGTGGTACGGGGCCCGGAAGCGGGCCGCTTTACCGTCGTGAGCGGTGTGGAAGCCTACGTTAGAAACCGGCACAACGTCATTGTTGACGTTGTGCCTGCCGCAGACGCGACGATTGACGACTACGGCGCAGAAGAAAGAGCGGCACTCGCGCGAGGCCGCCCCGATGCGCAGCTGCCGGAAGACATTGATGCTTGGTTACGCGACCTCGTCGCGCACACTTCGGAGGTACGGGAAATCTGGTGGTTCGGTTCGCGAGTGAGCGGAACAGCCCGCCCCGAATCAGACTGGGACATTCTCATCAAAGGACCGCCAGGGCTCGTGGCTCGCATGGCGACGGGACTTCATTTCCATCGCGACGACGTTGACCTCCTCGTGTGCGAAGACAATGCGAATATTGCGGTTAATCCATGGGTCGACAGCAAAAGTCTCAGTATTAACGTCGGATGGCACGAGCTCACTAACGACTATGCGGAGTACGACGGTACGAAGCCTGTCGGAAGCGAATCCGACGACGACGATGACGATGACGGCCGTTCCTGGGATGTTCGGCGGTGCAGAGCCATACTTGTCTGGCCAAAGGCGTGCGCCAGCTGAGCCGTGTCTCGCTTGCCGATAGCGCGCGCGTGAGGCGTGCCCTTTCCCCGCAGTCGCGCCCGATCAGAAATTTTCTTCGACCGGCTGCAGGGGCTGCGGACCGATCGAGAGGTCATTTCAGGAGCGGACGGATCAAATCCAACTGCAGCCACTTGCTCCATCTCAGTCCCGGAAACAACTCGGCCAGCTCCGCAGCGGTCCACGCCCGCATGTAGTCGGCCTGATGAACGTCGTCGCCGGCCTCGTGGCCGACGAACGCGCGGCGCCGCTCGGCGGGTAGGCCGCTCGCTTGCAGCTCTTGAACGACGGTCTTCCGCAAGCTGTGAAAGCCGAGGATGCCGGTCGATCGCCGCGGTCGAATGCCGAGTCGGTTCAAGTGGAAGCCGAACCCTTTGGAGATCGAGTTTCCGGCACCAGCCTTACCGTCGATGCGCATCTCCGGAAACAGCCGCGTTTTCTCCTCCCGCCGCAAGCGCTCGACGCGGTCGAGCAAGCCCAGTCGAACCAAGTCCGGATGGATCGGCACCACGCGCCGCGAAGCCGCCGTTTTCAGCGATTGGCCGTCCGAATCGGTCGTGATCCGCATGCACGGGACGCCCTGCTCTTCCACAAAGTCGGCCAGATAAAGCTGAGCGATCTCGCTCACGCGCGCGCCGGTGTAAAGACCGATCAAGGCGGCCCATCGGACGTGCTCCGTGCGAACCCTAGCCAGGTTGTCGGGTTTGAAGATCAGTTGAAGCGCGACCAGGTCGAAGGCCTCCCACTGGAAGCCTTCCGCTCGGCGGGCAGCTTTCTCTTTCTTGGAGAAGACCACCGCGCCTTTGGCCGGGTTGGCTCCGGAAAGCTTGCCGCGCGTACCGAGGAAGGCGAACAACTGCGCCAAGTGGGAAACCATGTTCCCGACGGTTCGCTTCGTCGCACCGGCCTGACGCTTGGGACCAGGCTGCACGGACGTACCGGCCAGCAGCATGCCGTGCGCCCACTCGCCGACCGCTTCCCTGCCGATGGCGGAAACCGGAACCCCCTCACCGACCGACGCGGCAAACGACTCGAACGCGCGCCGCCGCTGCGCCCAGGTATTCGGCTTCAACCCGCGGGACTCGGCCTCGGTGTAGAGCTGGATGGCTTGGCGCAAGGTCAGTTGGACCGGCTTGCGCGGAGCCGCCGTTGGAGGCGCCGTCGGAGCTGGCAGCGCGGCGCGGGAGCGCGAACGCGGCCGAGCCACCTGTGGTGTTTGAGCGGCCTGAGCCGAGACGAGTAACCGACTGAGCACCTCCAAGACGCTTCCGACCTGATCGCGCGCGTGGTCCGCCGGCATTGGGCTCAGCTGCGGCGTTGGGGAATCGAAAGCGGAAGCTCGGTGGATCACTGGGGCGTTCGGCTGCTCGAAGTCCAGCGGCAGTGTCCGAGGCAGGCGCTCGCGCTTGTAGGCCAGAGCTTCGCCCAAGGGATACCAGACCGCGGAACCCCGCTTGTCGTCGTCACCGCGATACGGGTACGGGGGCTTCGGCGGGCGCGTGCGGCGCCGTTCCTTCAGCTGATCGATGCCCAACCCGGTGATGAGCCCAACCTGGCGGGTCGAGAGCGGCAGACTCGGATCCAACGCCCAGACGCCTTTTGAAATCAGCAGCTCATCGCTGATTCTTTCTCTTTTCTTCGGCACTTACTTCTCCCGCAACGCCGCAGAGCGTTGTCGGGCGGCGAGCTTACCGATCGATTGGAAGACACTTGAGATAGCCGAACTTGCTGACTGGCCCCTCAACTTCTCCGGACCTAGGAAGATCGCCGAACAACGCAGGGCGCGACCTAGCCTCCTACGCACATAGGGAAGCGGCGTAGACGGGGCCGACGGGTGAAGTGGCCAGAGGCTAGCGTGACCACGCTCGAAACGAACTGACCGATCAAAAACAGGCCATGAGCAAACGAACGTTGGAAAGGAGCGTAAGAACTTAGGGCTGGACTTGGGCCAGCTCTAAGCGAGACGGCAGTTCAAGAGCACGACGCGCAACGCACGCGTAAAAAGCAAAGACTGGTCAACTCGAACTGCGTAAGTGGTCGGTGAGGCAGTGATCAGTGCCGAATCTGAGAACTGGCTCATGCCGGAGATCACGAATTGCCGACCAGTTCGAGCGCATCGATGATTCCCCCGGCCAAAGGTTCGGAATGAAGCGACGCGGCGAACAACAGCGAATCTACAAAACTCTTGGCGGGGTAGCATTCACCGACCTCGCTGGTAAACCAAGCGAAGAGTTGCCTACCTAACAACCTGTTGGGAATTACCTCATTTCGCGCCAAACGATCGACGCACTCAATCTGACTGGCCTGATCGGGACGCTGGCACTACCTCCGCCTCCTGTCAGGTCGGCGCAGGCTCCCACCAGCGATCCAGAAGCCATTGAGACATCGGCGCATCGCAAGAGCGATTCTCCACCAATTACCGAACACAGCAAGTCGGCAACGCAGTACCCTTCAACCCCGGACTTTGCCAGTAATCACTGGCACACCTGCTGAGGGAAGGTCAATCGTACGAATGCAGCCTGCCGACAAAGTCGCGGTGCAACACCTGTAGTCAAGCGAGCGGTTTCGAGGCTTGTTCGGGCCATTCCGAGCTTGAACAACTGCCTGTGTAAGTTCGATGCAAGTTTTCATCTTCGTGGCCAGTGACAAGAGGAGCAATAAGATGATCTATGTGCATTCAGGGGATGAGGGTATCGACAAGCTGGTGAAGCGCTTTTGTGCCCCGCTATTCGCCACCACGGAGTTTCTGCAGGGCGGGCACAATGAGTCGACCACAAGCGCCACCGTCACCTTCGTCCGGTACCAGGGAAAGATCTATGCTGTAACCTGTCACCATGTCCTGTCGGCGTTCTTTGCAGAGGCCATAAGAACAAAGCAGCGTATTGCTCCAGCGATTCATTCCGGAAAGACAGTTCGCCAATTTGCGTCCTACAGCCGAGAGGGCAAGTACCGGTGGAGTTTCCTGAGTTGCCGGGACTTTCCTGAGGCATCAGATATTGACAGTGCTGCAGAGCTGGATGCGCTAGACCGAGCGAATGCGGACCGACCAGACATCGCGATCGCCGACATAACCGAGGTTTGGCATGCTGTTCAGGAAAACCGTGACGCAGAATCGATCGACCTCGACGCGTGGGTCGAGCCTGATTGGTCGGTTGTTCAACCAGTATGGGTCGCTTACGGGTTTCCCAACGGGCACAAATCTCTCGTGCAGGACAAAGTGGCCGCACCGATGCCACGCGTTGCAGTTGAACTGGCATCTTCGCTGCCGTCCATCGAGAGGCCGACCTATGTGCTTTGTTCAACGCTAGAGATAGAGCACGGATGGGGTTTCAGTGGATTGAGTGGCGGCCCCGTCTTGGTCGCCCATAACTCCGATGACCGCTACGCGTTTGTTGGCCTAACCTTCGAAGGATCTCCGAGCTCCAAGGATCCGGAGCAAAATGCGGAGGCTTTTCTTGGAAAGAGCGATATAGTGTTGCGGGGCTATCACCTCACTCCACATGCGTTCAAAGAGTGGCTGTCAAATCGGAAGTTCGGCGTAGAGCTCGTCTGATGGCGAATCAGTGGGCGCACTGCGGAAAATAACCTACCCATCTCCCGCAAAACTCCGTCTACCAGCTCACGTAGCTTGCGAATCGGATGATCCGCCAGCACCCGTGCAGCCACCGAGACTTACGAAAACTTTCCTAGCTTCTGGGTATCGGCCCTGCGCATTGGTCGCTGTGCGATTGATCAGGCCTATGATTGTGCATCCAGCGGCGGGTTTCGACAGCCTGCTGACGGCTACCAGTCATTTCAGTGCGCTTATTAAGGTAAAGCCACCGGCTCATTTGACGTGTCAAAGACCGCAGGGTTGCGAACCCTGAATTCTTTGGTAGCGTAAAAGTAAATCGGAGCCTAACCATGAGTATGTTAAACATAACCAGCTCAATACTATTTGTTTCGACCGTGGCGCTCTGCTGCTGCGTCGCATATAGGGAATGCAAAAGGTCGGTAGTCGACCCTAAAGAGACCAGACAAGGTCTTTAACGAAAACATACAATACCGGGTAGATTATCCCTAATGCGCCAAGAACTGCCGACATGATGGTCCAAGTATAAATTGATTTCTTTCTCTGCTCTGTCCGCCCACTTACGTCGATATCCCATAACTCTTGAGATATTTTCCTGACTGTAAGCACGTAAATTAAGGCTAGCGTGCACAGAAAAAACATACCAGCTGCAGGAGTACCGTATTTATATGGGATATATACCCACAAGACGAGCGATAGCACTATCGCTATTCCCTGAGCGGCAAAAGTGATTCGAGTAATACCCATTGAACACCTCCGAAAAAATTGAATTCTTCAGTCAAAGCTGAAAGTCCTTCGGCGAGCGACCATTGCCCGCTACACCGCCTTCACGCCAAACCATTCTTTGCTTACTGCGCTTCTTTTCTTAGCGCCTCCGCCATCCGTTCAGCCACGGTCCGAGTCCTCCTCTCCGCTTGCCGCGAATCCTCGAAGTACGCCCCCAAACTGCCCCGCCCGATAAGCCGCCAGCGGCGGCACGGGCAAACTGGCCGCAATCCGGTCGATTCGCTCCTTGCGGTGGGGCACGGTGGACGCGTCGATGTAGTGCCGCGCCTGGACCGACCGCGCCTCGTGTCCGGTCAATGCCCCGACTTGGGCTTCCGAGAACCCCAACTTGTCGCCTGCCGTGATGAAGGTGTGGCGGGTCGAGTGGTACGACACAGCTTTGTCACTGATTCCGCAGGCGCTGCGAAGCAGTGTTCTGTTGAACCACTTGCCGACTCGATCCCCCGGCCCATTCTTCGCCCCCACGGAGCCGCCCGGAAACAACGCGGCGAATCCCAACGCCTTCACGTCGGCGGCGTAATCCAGAAGGCCCAGCGCCAACAGCCGTTCCGGCACGGGCACGAAGCGCTTGCTCTGAGCGTTCTTGACCGACTTGGCGCCTTCGCCCGTGATGTGGAAGCCCCAGACACCGCTCACCTCCGCCAAGTCGCTCACCAGCAGTTGGGCGGCTTCGCTCAACCTAGCCCCGGTGAAGAGACCGAACAGCGGAATCCAGAAATACATCGGGTCGTCGTCGCACTGCTCCGCCCGCCGTACCGGGTCGAACAGCGCGCTCAGTTCTTCGGGCCGAAACCCGCGCTTGGTCTTGGTGTACTTGTCGGCGTTGGTCTGCAGGCGCAGGCCGGCCAATGGGTTGTGCGCCAATTCCCGGCGCTGGACCGACCAATTGAAAAACGTCCGCAACCGGTCGAGGTGTTTTTCCATCGTCCGGATGCTGAGCCCACCCTCGCCCCGCGTCTTGGCCTTGGCCACGATGGCCTTGGCGCTCAAACCGCGGTAGGCGGGCAGCACGCGGGCGCGGGCCGGCCAGGAGGCAAGCGCCTCCCGAAACGCGTCGACGTGCGTCGGCCCCAGGTCCGCCATGGGGATGTCGTCGGTGAGGTCGCAGAACAACGCCACGCTGTGTTCGGCCTCCAACTGCGTGGATGCGGCGCGGCTGGTCGAGGAGTAGTGGGCGAGGAAGCGCTTGGCCGACTCATGGAGGGTCGGTCCCGATGGAAGCGCCCGTGAAGCGCTCGCCGCACGCCAGGCACCCGCACCTGGCAGACCGGGGATGACCGCCTGCAGGACCGACAGGGCTTCCATCACCCGCGCGTGGCCAGCGGGGCCGTCGGCCTTGATCGTCAGCAAACCCGGCACGTTGATTTCGTAGCCGGTGCTGACGGGGAAGACCACCGACTGAATCGCGCCCTCAAGCTGACTTTTTGTATCCAAGTCCCCTCCGGCGCATCGGATACTTTGTATCGCCTGCGCCAAAGCATAGCCCATGCGAGCGGCCAACAGGCGCGCGGCATCGCCCGTTGAGCGCAGGGGGCGCACCAGATACCGGGTGCCTGTCTTGGCACGGATGTCAGCAGGAAGGAGGAACCGGGCGTAGAGCCCACTGGGACGGCGAAGCAAGAACGCCTTCGGCACGAAAGTGATGCCTGTTCGATGACTGGACCGCCGATGATGATCGGAGTCGGCCGCTCCCCTCGCGGGCCCACGACGTTCGAGTCATGGCGCCATCGGCCAGCCGGCCGCTGGATCGTGACCCTGCGAATCCCAGACGAGCCATGACGTCAAACGGACTGAAGCGTTGCCCTCAAGCTCTCGGCTTCCAGCAAAGCCAGCACTTCGCTCATGAAGTGATTCGCCCGCGCCCGGCGCTGCGCCTCCCGCACCTTGTTGGGCAGTCGGCCCCGCCGCGGCGCGTCGATTGCGTGCTGCGGCTTCGAGGCGACGCTCCGTCGAGGCGGGCCAACTGGTGGCGCCGAAACCTCCGCCGGATCAGCTAAGCCGTCCATCCAGTCGGCCAAGGCCGTGATCGGGACCAGCCAGCGCCCCATGACCTTCCGCAGACCGGGCAAGAGGTCGCCCCGGCGCAGCCCCGCGGTGACGGCTTCGCGTCCGGCGCGGTTGCCGTCCCGCCCCAATACCTTGGCGACGTCGTCCGCCGTCAGCATGGCCTTGCCGGGAAACATCTCGCGCAGGAGGTCGAGCGTCGCACCCATGGGTTTCCTCGCAGTCGAGGGCCAGCCTACCCGCCAGGGCGGGGAAAATTTGGGGAAAATCCCGCCCCATTTTCGGCTGTTTTGGCCTGTTTTCGTCTGCTGGCCTGCAGCACACCAGCGAGAGGAAAATGCCCTAAAACCGCAGGAATTTCAGCATTTTCGAGTGGCGGCCCCGATACGATTCGAACGTACGACCTTCCCCTTAGGAGGGGGACGCTCTATCCAACTGAGCTACGGGGCCGGAGGTCACTGCTGCTGGCAGTGTGCTGAGTGGAGCCTCGGCGGGGCCGCATCTTAGCAGAGCCGCCGCGACCTTCACCGTCAGCGGTTGAAGCGGACGCGACGGGTGAGCCGGATCCGCCCGGCATCGGCACCTGCCCCCTGCTTGAGGGCAGTGGCCATGACGGTGCCATTTCCCTCAGTCCCAACAGGACCACCGCCGCGCTCACCGGGCAGTGCCGGCCCCATTGCTATAATCCGACCCCTTTGCGCCTGCCGCGCCACGTTGCGGCCCTGACGGTGGGCGCTGCCGCCTTCCTTCGCATCCGGAGTCCCCATGTCGCAGCAAATCCTTAAGGCCCTGAACCTGGCCGAGATGAATTCGGGCACCTATCTCGGCAACGGCGAGTGGTCGCCAACCAGCGACGCCGGCGTGCTTGAGGCGATCAATCCGAGCAACAACGAAGTCATCGCCCGCGTGCATGCGAGTTCTGAAGCGGACTACGAGACCATCATCAGCCGCGCGCAGGCAGCCTTCAAGGTGTGGCGCACCACACCGGCGCCCAAGCGCGGCGAAGCCATACGCCTCTGTGGTGAAGCCTTGCGTCAGCACAAGGATGCACTGGGTTCGCTGGTCGCGCTGGAGATGGGCAAGATCAAGCCCGAAGGCGACGGCGAAGTGCAGGAAATGATCGATATCGCCGACTTCGCTGTCGGCCAGTCGCGCATGCTCTACGGCTACACCATGCATTCGGAGCGTCCCGGCCATCGCATGTACGAGCAGTGGCATCCGCTGGGCCTGGTCGGAGTGATTTCGGCGTTCAATTTCCCGGTTGCGGTCTGGGCCTGGAACTCCTTCCTCTCGGCAATCTGCGGCAACATCACGATCTGGAAACCGTCGCCAAAGACGCCGCTGTCGGCGATCGCTGCCCTGCAGATCTGCAACGCGGCACTGAAGGCCGGTGGTTTCCCGGACATCTTCTTCCTGTTCAACGACGCCCAGACCGAACTCGCGCAGAGGTTCGTCGACGATCGGCGTATTCCGCTGATGAGCTTCACCGGCTCGACCGAAGTCGGCCGCCGCGTCGGCGAGCGCGTCGCACAGCGCATGGGCCGTTCGCTGCTGGAACTGGGCGGCAACAACGCGATCATTGTCGACGAGACCGCTGATCTCAAGCTCGCGATCCCGGGCATCGTCTTCGGCGCGGTCGGCACCGCTGGTCAGCGTTGCACGACGACGCGCCGCCTGTTCGTACACGAGTCGATCTATGACAGCGTGCTCGCAACCCTGGTAAGCGCCTACCAGCAAGTCGAAGGCAAGATCGGCGATCCGACTCTGCCGACCACGCTCATGGGTCCGCTGACCGACAAGGCCTCGGTGCAGCGTTATCTCGGCGCCATCGAAAAAGCCAAGGCCGCCGGTGGCACAGTCGCAAGCGGCGGCGCCGCGCTGACTGATCGTCCCGGCAACTTCGTATTGCCGACCATCATCACCGGCCTCAAGAACAGCGATGAAGTGGTGCAGCACGAAACCTTCGCCCCGATCCTGTATGTGATGCCGTTCAAGACGCTGGACGAAGCCCTGGACTACCAGAACGGCGTGCCACAGGGACTGTCGTCGTCGATCTTCACGCAGAATGTCAGGTCGGCAGAAGCCTTCCTGTCTGCAGCCGGCTCGGACTGCGGCATTGCCAATGTGAATATCGGCACCTCGGGTGCGGAAATCGGCGGCGCGTTCGGCGGTGAGAAGGAGACAGGCGGCGGCCGCGAATCAGGTTCCGATGCCTGGAAGGCGTATATGCGCCGTCAGACCAACACGATCAACTACTCCAACGCACTGCCGCTGGCCCAGGGCATCAAGTTCGATTTCTGATCCACTGCATCCCCGGCCGAGCCGGGGTACGGGTATCGAGGGGCCGCGCAAGCGGCCCCTTTTTGTTTGGCGCTTTCCTCGGTATGGAGCACATGGCCGCTGTGTCGACATTGGAAGAGATTTCTTCTGCCGCCCCACGGCTGTACGGCAGCAGCCCCCCAAATGCTACATGCCGCAACCAATATCGCATCTAGCGGCAATACTGTTCAGATACGCAGCACCGGTGTCGGTTGATGCTTCAGATGAAGCAGCTCGCCGCGATGGCGAACGTTGAAGCTGCTCATCTTGCGCTTGACTCCGCGCGGGTTGAAGCGGCCGCGACTGCTGACGCATCGGCCGCGCGCGATCTCGTCGAGCAGCGCATCGCGCCAGGTCGCCAATCGCTCAGGGGGGAACGGCCGCAGCTTGCGGCATCTTGCGCTTGATCACCCGCACGGCGTGCGTGAAGCTCAGCCGATCAGGATCGAGCCCGCGCGGCCACGCGGCTTTTGCCATCAACTGGCGAATCGCGAAGTGCGCCAGCAGTAAGCCCCACAGCTCTTGTTGAACCAGCTCCGGAGTCTTGCTGCGCAGCACGGTGCTGTTGGCGCGCAGGTGCGTCTTGAACTCGTCGAAGACGCCCTCGATTTCCCAGCGCTCGTGGTACAGCGCGGCCAGTTCCAGCGCCGGCGCCTGCTCGGGATCGAGGATAGTGGTGATCAGCCGATAGCTGTCCTGCACCGGGGGGGCCGAGTCGTGCAGCGTGTAGTCGATGACACGCACGATCTGCCCTGCGCAGCGCTGCCGGTCCGCACTGTCAAAGACGGCGCTGAGAAACGATCCATCGGGCAGCGTTCGCTGTACCGGGAGCTTGAGGTTGGATTTGACCCGCCAAGCCAGCTTGGCGCCGCTGGCGCAGGCGATGCGCCAGAGCTTGAAGCCGTAGAAGTTGCGGTCGGCCAGCACCAACATGTCGGGCTTGAGCTTTGCCGGCAACAGCTGCGCCGCCATGGCCTGCTCGCTATGGCCATAGGGCGCCACCGCGGCGGCCGTCACCGCATGCGTGCCGCACTCCACCAGACCCAGCACGCGCGCCTGCGGGAAGGCGCTCTGGCCGCGTGAGGCGCCCGGATAGCCAAAGTGCTCGGCGTTGGCCGCCTCATCGGCAACATCCATGCAACTGCCGTCCAGCGCCATGATGCGAAGGCCACGATACCAAGCCCCCGGCGCTCCCGGATCGGCCAACGGGCGCAGCACGCGCTCGGCGAGCTCGCGCATGACCTGCGCGCCCAACCGGGTCCGCGCCTGGGAGATCGCTGACTTGCTGGCCTGCACCGCGCCGGCCTCGCCGCCACCCAGCCATTGCAGCCCCTCGCACACCACCCGCAACACTTCCTCCAGCGGCGCCTCGCGCCACAGCGCCAGCGCCATCACGTAGTACACGACCGCCGGTGCCGGCAGAAGTCGCTCGCGTTGGCTCGCCTTGCCAGTGTCGGCCAACACCTCCTCGATTAACCCCCGAGGGCACACGCTTGCCAGCACGCCAGCGCTGATCAGATGCGCAATGTCCACCTTCGCCGGCAGCGCCTTGCGGGTTCTCGCCATCGCCCTGTGCCCATCGAAGCCTCGATGGGCATGGATTATCAGCGATTTTTTCTATCTGAACAGTATTGCATCTAGCGGCCAATTTCCCGCACCGCGCGCCTGCTGTAGGTTCTGACCAAACGCTCATGTTGCGAGCGTCAGACCACGCCCCGAGCCACGCCAAGGCCGTAGTATAAAAATACTTACTCGCATTTGTTCTGATGTCATGAAATCGAGCTAATTTCTGATCACTCGTTAACCTGCCACAATTTTTTTCCTCACACCCGCCGCGATATCGCTGATAGTAGGCCGCAGCAGGATTGCGATACGCACAGTGACGGACTGCCAAGTGCAGCAATTCGCGCGATAGCCAGGGAATTCCTCGTCAATCGACTTCATGCGTTGGAGCTTGCGTAGCGGCTTCAGGGGGTGTTC
Source organism: Rhodanobacteraceae bacterium (assembly GCA_016790075.1). Classification (GTDB taxonomy): domain Bacteria; phylum Pseudomonadota; class Gammaproteobacteria; order Xanthomonadales; family Rhodanobacteraceae; genus Tahibacter. The sequence goes on from JAEUPP010000024.1 coordinate 83,973, forward strand.
GCGTGCTTTCACAAAAAGCCACAAATTTTACGAAATTTTGCCTTCCGCTGATCATCCTGGCTGCAGGGCAAGACGCCCAGGCAAATATCACCGGCACGGTGTTCCGCGACCATGATGCCGATGGTGTCATTGATGCCGGCGAACCCGGGCTTGGCAGCATTGCAGTCACGGCCTATGACGCAGCCGGCACCAGCGTGGCTACGGCAACAACGTTTGATCAGGCCTGCTCCGCCAATGGCACACCGGTTGCGGCCTGCACCGCAGCCAATACGCCTGCCCTGGGCAGTTACACCCTCGTGATTGCCAGCGGTGGACCGTATCGGATCGAGTTCACCGGTGAAGCAACGAACACGTTCGCGACCGCCGCCTTCGGTGCGGACCACCCGACCTCGGTGCAATTCGTCGCGACAAGTACCGCGACGGTCAATGCAGGGTTCAATAACCCCGCTCAATATTGCGCAGGGCCGACCCCGCCCGCAGTCGTTGCCAGCTTCTTTACCTTCGGCAACCCGACACCAGGTTTCACGACGCTGCATGGCTTCGACTACGACGCACGTGGCACCAGCCATGATGCTGATCCGGTAGCTGCCGGCGTACAGCCACAACGCAGCTATGGCCTGTCGAACGAGACCGGCGCGGTTTATGGCATTGCCTATCAAAACCGCACGCAAAGCCTGTTTTCATCCGCTTACGTACATCGGGGCTCGCCGCTAGGCTCGACCGGCGATACGGGCACGATCTATCGCTCAGCCGGTGTGACACGCGACACGACCAACATCGCTGCGGCACCGTTTATTACGGTCAACGGCCTTGCGGGCATCGATACTGGTGCCAACCCTCACCCCACGGGAACCGACTGGACGCTCGATGCGGATACGTACGCAGTTGTGGGCAAACGCGGGCTCGGCGATCTGGATATCTCCGAGGACGGGTTGACCCTGTACACGGTGAATCTGTTGCAGCGTGAGGTACTGGTGCTGCCTATTGGTACCGGGCCTACGGCACCAACCGCGGCACAGATCGTACGTGTGCCGGTGCCGGTTCCATCGAGTTGCAATGGCGCAGCACCGAGTGTCGCGGCACCAAGCACGGACGATATACGACCGTTTGCGGTCACGTACTTCGACGGAACCCTATATCTGGGCATGGTCTGCACCGCACAGAGCATGCGGGGGGCGGGCGCCACGCTGACCAGCGCCAAAGCCGCGATGCGCGGCTATGTCTATGCGATGAATCCGGCTACGAATACCTTCTCGGCCACCCCCATCATCGAGTTTCCGCTTAACTACCCGCGCCAGTTCGTGAATGCCGGACTCGATGGCGATTGGAATCCCTGGAACGATACCTTTCAGCCGCCCGATGCCCCGGGCACGGCAAGTAGCTGGGCATACCCGCAACCGCTATTGACCGGGATCGCATTTGACGCGCAGGGCCGCATGGCAATTGGCCTGCGCGACCGACTTGCGGACCAGGCGTTTGACACCTTGGATCAAGGCCCACTGGGCAACCAAGCCGACCAGACGCGCCAGGGCGGCGATCTGCTGCTGGCCTGCCGCAATGGCCCCGCGGGTGCCTGGGCACTCGAAAACGCCGGCAGCTGTGGCACCAGCACTACCAGCGATCCGAACAGCACAGGAGCCGGCACCAACATCGACTCGGGTCCAGGTGGTCGCGAATTCTACTGGGAGGAACACTACGACTTTGACTTCAGCCCGGACTATCACCGTGAGACCGCCATGGGCGCCCTGCTGTGGCGTCCGGGCAGCGGCAATTTCATGTCGACCGTGTTTGACGTCGATGGCACTTTCAATGCGGGAGTGCGCGTATATCGCAACGACAATGGCGCCAACGCGCAGTTTGCCGGCGGCATACGTCACGAGTTCCGCCTCTACGACGACGGCACGTCGGACTTCGGCAAGGGCGGAGGTATCGGCGACATCGAGCTGATTTGCGAAAGCCCGCCAGTGGAACTGGGCAATCGGGTATGGCGCGACGCAAACAACAATGGCCGCCAAGATCCAGGCGAACCGACATTCGCCAACGTGGTGATCAGTCTCTATAACGCCGCCGGTGTGCAGCTCGGCAGCGCGACGACCGACGCCAACGGGCATTACCTGTTCCTGTTCTCCGTCGGCGCCAACGACGCCAATACCACTGACAACGCGATCATCCTGCCCGACCCTTACGGACTTAGCGTGACCTTGCTGGTTGCGCCGGCCAACTTCACGGCCGGTGGAGCACTCGTGGGTTTCAGGCCCACACTGGCCAGCACCAGCGGCCTGACCCGCGATTCCAATGGTGTCGCAACCACGGTGGGCGGCGGTGGCCCTTCCGGCACCGGCTTTGTTGCTACCGTCGGCCAGCCTGGCCGCAACGACCACACGATCGACTTCGGTTTTGGTATTGCAGATCTCGGTGATTTGCCCGACACCGGCGCCGGCACAGGTCCGGGCAATTACGCGACGCTCCGTGCCGATACCGGCGCTGCCCACCCGATTGTTCCGGGTCTGCACATGGGGGCGACCGTTGATGGTGAAGCCGATGGCCAGCCCAGCACCGGTGCTGACGGCGACGATGCGAATGGCATACCCGATGACGAAGACGGCGTGAACACGGCCGATCTCACGCTACAGCGCGGTGTTGCGCCGGCCGTGCGCGTAACCGCCACCAACACCTTGGGCACTGCCGCCCTGCTCTGCGGTTTCCTCGACTACAACGCTGACGGTGATTTCACCGATGCCGGTGAAGCCGCACAAATCGCGGTGCCCAATGGCAGCAACGCAGCGCTGTTCACGCTGAACTTCGGCACGATACCCAACAGCTCTGCCAGCGCCAGCTACGGCCGTTTCCGCCTCGCCACCGATGCGGCCTGCAGCCCTGCCGGCACCGCAACGAATGGCGAGGTGGAAGATTATACTATTGTAATTGGCTCGGGCATACTCAGCCTTGGCAATCTGGTCTGGCTGGATCGCAATAACAATGGCCGCGTCGAGGCCGGCGAACCTGGGTTTGTCGGCGTCCCCGTCGTGCTGTATCGCGACAGCAACAACGACGGCACACCCGACGGTGCTGCGCTGGCCAGCATGAATACCGATAGCAACGGCAATTATTTGTTTACCGGTCTTGATCCCGACACCTATCTGGTCGAGATCACGCCGCCCGCAGGCTATCGCACCAGCACCGGCACCGGACTGCGCCCGCTGCAACCCACCGGCACTTACGAACCAGCCCCCGATCCGGACAACGACCTCAATAACGACGACAACGGCAACTTGACGGCACCGACGATTCGTTCCGCGCCGGTAACGCTGAGCACCGGTGCGGAACCGATCGACGATGACGACACCGATCCCAACAGCAACCTCAGTATCGACTTCGGTCTGTTCGGTAGTTTCGACCTTGCCCTGCGCAAGACACTGACGGCGGGTCAGCCAGGACCGTTCCTGCCGGGCCAGGACGTGACCTTCGATATCGCCGTATTCAATCAAGGCAGCATCCCGGGTACGGATATCGTCGTCGCCGACTACCTACCGCCCGGATTCCTGTTGAGTCCGACGGAGACCAACTGGACCTCAGTCAACCCCGTGCTGGCGACCCGCACCATCCCGGGCCCGCTTGCACCGGGCGCATCAACCCTGATCACGATCCGTCTGCGCATCCAGCCCACTGCGGTGTCGCCGCTGGTCAATCGCGCCGAGATCGCTGCCGCGGATGACGACAGCAATCCCAATACCACGCCACTACCCGATATCGACTCGACCCCCGACAGCGATCCGGCCAACGACCCTGGCGGCGCCGTTGACACACCGTCGGACAACGCGATCGATGGCAACGGCACCGGCATTCGGGGCGGCACCGATCCGGCCACTGACGAGGATGATGCCGATCCGGTGCAGATCGTGCTGGGCGGCGGACCCTCGCCACTCGGTCTGGCCAAGGAGGCGCAGATACTGTCCGTCACCGGCGGCGGTTACGGCGACGGCGCGACAGTGAACCGGGGGCAGATCGCCTATGTGATCGTCGTGCGCAACTACGGTCAGGATCCTATCGACAACCTGCAGATCGTCGAAGATCTGGTAACCACCTTCGGCACCGGCACGAACTGGAATGTTGTCGACGTTACCGCCCCGACTCTCACGCTCAATCCGGCCTATGACGGCCGCACGAGCACCAACCTGCTGGCCGGTAGTGACAGCCTTGGTGCCGGGGCGACAACGACGCTGCGCCTGGTCGTCAGCGTGCTGTTCACGCCGGGCGAGATCTACACCAACCAGGTCCTGGGCAGCGGTTTCATTCGCGGCGGCGCGGTGTCGGATCTGTCCACTGCCGGCACCGATCCCGCACCGGGTGGCGGCAATCCCAACGACTACAGCACACCTACCGGCACGCGCCTGGGCACACAAGCCATTCCGGCGCTGTCAGTCTGGTCACTGGGCCTGCTGCTGCTGGGTCTGACCGCACTCGCCTGGCGGCGGCGCCGCGTATTGCCACGGTGAGTCGAGCACGCCACAGGCGGGGAACGGCACGGGCCCACCCCGCCTGCAGCCACGGCCAGGCGATCCGTCGTCGGCGGCGGTCGCGGTGCGTCTGCATGTCCTCACGCGGCCCGTTCCTGCGCCAAAATCAACGCGGAATTTCTTTTCGCCACCGGGGCGATACAACGACCAGCGAAGACGCATCCCCTGCGAAGCCAAGCACCCGCACCGGCGCCCGGAATTCGCTGTAGTTCAATTAGATTTCAATGCATTACAGATGGCATCAACACCGGTCGACCAGACCGGAGCCGGAGTCGTCCGGGGCCTCGACGGGCCGGACCATGCGCTCTTTTCACAAAAATTTTTTTACCTTATTTCAGTTTCTTTCAACCGGACTGAAACCGTTCAAGCCACGGTTGTAACAATTTTTTTCCTTTGACACACTCCGACATCGCCGATAGTAAGCCGCGGCCTGACAGCAATGCGCACGGCGAGGAATCGTCCAGTGCGGCCAGGCGCGCCAAGGCAGGGGGTTCTGATCGATTGACTTCACAGGTCGGGGCTTGGTTATCTGGCTTCAGGGGGATGTTCGCGTGCGGCAGCAAATTATTGTGAGTTTCAGGAAAGTTTGCCTTGCGACACTGGGTTGTCTGGTTTGGCAAAGCGCACAGGCAAATATCAGCGGCAACGTTTTCCGCGACTACGACGCCGACGGCGTTGCTGATGCGGGTGAACCTGGGCTGGGTGGCATCACCGTTACGGCCTACGATGCCGCCGGCAACAGCGTCGCCACAGCTACCACCTTCGATCAGGTCTGCTCCGGTGCCGGTACGCCGACGGCGGCCTGCACCGCGGCAAACACGCCTGCGCTGGGTAGCTATGCCCTGGTGATCGCAAGTGGCGGGCCGTTCCGGGTTGAGTTCACCGGTGAAGCCGCGACCACGTTCGCAACCGCCGCCTTCGGCAGCGACAACCTGACCTCGGTGCAGTTCGTCGCAACGAGCACGGCCACGGTCAACGCAGGTTTCAATAATCCTGCACAGTACTGCGCCGGGCCCACTCCACCCGCCGTCGTAGCCGGCTTCTTCGCGTTCGGCAACCCGACGCCAGGCCTGCCTACGCTGTTTGGTTTCGACTATGACGCCCGCGGCACCAACCACGACGCCGACCCGAACACGGCCGGCGTGCAGGCGCAGCGCGAGTACGGTCTGACCAGCCAGACCGGCGCGATCTACGGCATCGCCTATCAGCGCCGCACGCAAAGCCTGTTCTCTGCCTCCTATGTTCACCGCGGCTCACCCCAAGGGCCGGGCGAGAACACCGGCACTATCTATCGCTCGGCCGGTGTCACCCGCAACACCACCAATATCGCCGCGACCGAGTTCATCACGGTCAACGGCCTGGCCGGCATCGATACCGGTGCAAACCCCCATCCTACCGGCACCGACTGGAACCTTGACGCCACGACCTACGGCGCGGTCGGCAAGCGCGGCCTCGGTGATCTCGAAATCTCCGAAGACGGCCTGACGCTGTACACAATCAACCTGTTCCAGCGCGAGGTACTGGTGCTACCGATCGGCACCGGCCCGACCGCACCGGGTGCGGCGCAGATCGTGCGCGTGCCGGTACCGGTACCCACGAGTTGCAACGGCGCCACCCCTAGCGCGGCCGCGCCCAGCACTGACGACATCCGCCCGTTCGCGACCAAGTTCTTCGATGGCACGCTGTATATCGGCATGGTCTGTACCGCGCAGAGCATGCGCGGCGCGGGCGCGACGCTCGCGGCAGCCAAGGCGGCGATGCGCGGCTACGTCTACGCGATGAACCCGGCGACCAATACTTTCTCGTCCACACCGGTCTTTGAGTTCCCGCTGAACTACCCGCGCCGGTTCATCAACAACGGTGTAGGCACGGCTACGACCGACGGCGAATGGAATCCCTGGAACGACACCTACCAGTCCGCCGACGCCATAGGCAGCGCGAACTTCTGGCTGTATCCGCAGCCCATGCTCACGGACATCGAGTTCGACAGCCAGGGCCGCATGGCGATCGGCCTGCGCGACCGTCTCGCCGATCAGGCCTACGATGTCGGCGATCTCGGCCCCGCTGGCGACCAGAACGATCAGACGCGCCAGGGTGGCGACCTGCTGCTCGCCTGCCGCAACGGCGCCGGCGGCAGCTGGGTGCTGGAGAATGCTGGTGCTTGCGGCACCAGCGCGACCAGCGATCCGAACAGCACCGGGGCGGGCTCGAATGTGGGTTCGGGCCCCGGCGACCGCGAGTTCTACTGGGAGGAGTACTACGATTTCGACTTCTCCCCGGACTTCCATCGTGAAACCGCCATGGGTTCGCTGCTGTGGCGCCCGGGCAGCGGCAACTTCATGTCGACCGTGTATGACGTCGACGGCACGTTCAACGCTGGCGTGCGCGTGTATCGCAACGATAACGGCGCCAATGCGCGCCTGCCCGGCAATATCCGCCATGAGTTCCGCCTCTATGAAGACGGCACGTCGACCTTCGGCAAGGGCGGAGGCATCGGTGACATCGAAATCCTCTGCGAGAGTCCGCCGGTCGAACTCGGCAACCGCGTCTGGCGCGACAGCAACCGCAACGGCCGGCAGGACCCGGGGGAACCCGTGTTCGCCAATGTCGTCATCAACCTTTACAACGCGGCCGGCGCGCAGCTCGGCAGTGCGACGACGAACGCAAGCGGCGACTTCCTGTTCCTGTTCACGGTCGGCGCAACGGATGCAAACCCGAACGACAACAATGTAATCCTGCCGGACCCCTTCGGCACTGCGGTCACCCTGCTCGTCGCACCGGCCAACTTCACCGCTGGCAATCCCCTCGCCGGTTTCACAGCCACGCTGGCCAACACCGGCGGCGCGCTGCGTGACTCCAACGGCGTGGCCGTAACCGTCGGCGGCGGTGGCCCCAGCGGCACCGGCTTCGCCACGACCGTCGGCGAGCCGGGTCGCAACGACCATAGCATCGACTTCGGCTTCGGCATCGCCGACTTCGGCGACCTGCCCGACACCGGCGCAGGCAGCGGCATTGGCAACTATTCCACATTGTCCACCGATAACGGCGCAACCCACGGCATAGTCCCCGGCCTGTTCCTGGGGGCGACTGTCGACGGCGAAAGCAATGGCCAGCCCGGCGCCGCCGCAAACGGCGATGACAGCAACGGCGTTCCGGACGACGAAGACGGCGTGACCGTGGCTGACCTGAGCCTGCGTGTAGCCGCCGCCGCCAACATCCGCGTGAATGCGACCAACACCACGGGCGCGGCGGCGCAACTCTGCGGCTTTGTCGACTTCAATGGCGACGGCGATTTCGCCGACGCGGGCGAAGCCGCCAGCGCGGTCGCCGTGCCGAACGGCTCGAACAACGTCCAGTTCACGCTCGCCTTCGGCAGTGTGCCCGCCGGATCGGCCGCCGCCACCTATGCACGCTTCCGCCTCAGCGACGTCATCGCCGCCTGCGCGCCAAACGGCCCGGTCGGTTCGGGCGAAGTCGAGGACTATCCGGTCGGCATCACAGCGCTGGATTTCGGCGACCTGCCGGATACCGGCGCCGGCACCTCGACCGGCAACTACAACACGCAGGAAGCCGACAGCGGCGCGAATCACCGCATCGTTGCCGGCCTGTTCATGGGCGGCTCGGTCGATGCCGAAGCCAACGGCCAGCAAGGCATCAATGCGGACGGCGATGATGTTGCCGGCGCGCCCGATGACGAGGACGGCGTCACCGTGGCCGACCTGCAGTTCGTCACCGGTTCGACCGCGACGGTGCGTGTCAACGCAACGAACCTGACCGCTGCCGCTGCGACGCTCTGCGGCTTAGTCGACTTCAACGGCGACGGTGATTTCGGCGACACGAACGAAACGGCGTCGGTAACGGTGAACACCGCGACCAACAATGTCCAGTTCACGCTCAACTTCGGCACGGTACCCGCGGGTGTGGCAAGCACTTACGCGCGCTTCCGCCTGAGCAGTCCGGCCGCTGCCTGCACACCCAGCGGTTCCGGCGGCGACGGCGAGGTCGAGGACTACCGGGCCGGTGTAATTCCTCAGGACCTGGGCGACCTACCCGACCCAACGGCTGGCATCGGCTCGGGCGACTATTCCACACTGCTCGCGAACAACGGTCCACGGCATCCACGTACCGCGACCGCACCCGGTCTCGGCCCGACCGTCGATACCGAAGCCGACGGCCAGCCCAATGTCGCCGCAAGCGGCGACGGCGCCGACGAAGACGGCGTGACCCTGCCGGCGCTGTTCGTCGGTGCGAACGCAACAGTGACTGCAGTAGCGTCCAACCCGAGTGGCGTTGCCGCGCAGCTCTGCGGTTTCCTCGATTTCAACGGTGATGGCGATTTCAGCGACGCGGGCGAAACCCTGCCGGCGACCGCCGTTGCGCCCGGCACCGTGAACGGCAGCTTCCCGCTGAACTTTGGCACCGTGCCGGCCGGTTCCGCTGCAACGACCTACGCGCGTTTCCGCATCAGCAGCAGCACGGCTGTCTGCACGCCAGTCGGTCCTGCACCCGACGGCGAAGTGGAAGACTACGTCGTTACGATCGGCACGCTGGATTTCGGCGACCTGCCGGCCCCGCTCTATCCGACCCTGCTCGCCGGCAACGGCGCACGCCATCCCATCATCAGCGGGCTGCGCATGGGTGCCAGCGTCGATGCGGAAGCCGACGGTCAGCCGAATGCAGGCGCCAGCGGTGACGACACCGGCGGCACGCCCGACGACGAAGACGGCGTCACTGTCAGCGACCTGAGCCTCGTCTCCGGCAGCAGCGCGAATGTGCGCATCACGGCGACCAATACCAGCGGCAGCGCCGCACAGCTCTGCGGCTTCATCGATTTCAACGGCGACGGCGACTTCACCGACAGCAACGAAACGGCCCCAGCCACCGCAGTGCCGAACGGCAGCACAAACCAGCAGTTCACGCTGAATTTCGGCACCGTACCGGGCAGCGTCGCCACCAGCACCTATGCGCGCTTCCGCCTCTCGACCGACACCGGCGCCTGCAACGCCGCCGGTGCTGCGACGAACGGCGAAGTCGAGGACTACGCGGTCAGCATAGGCCTGGTCGATCTCGGTGACCTGCCCGATACCGGCGCCGGCAGCGGCAATGGCAACTATTCCACCCTGCTGGCCGACAACGGTCCACGCCATCCCGTCGTTGCCGGCCTGCGCCTTGGCACCAACGAAGATGGCGAAGCCGACGGCCAGCCATCACTCAACGCGAACGGCGACGATACCAACGGCACACCCGACGACGAGGACGGCGTGACCGTGGCCGATCTGACGCTGACCGGCGGCACTCCCGCCACGGTGCGCGTCAATGCGACCAATACCACGGGCAACGCGGCGCAGCTCTGCGGTTTCATCGACTTCAACGGCGACGGCGATTTCGCCGACCCCAGCGAGGCCGCCCCCGCCGTCGCCGTGGCCAGCGGATCGAACAACCTGCAGTTCACGCTGAACTTCGGCACCGTTCCGACCAACGCAGTCAGCAGCACCTACGCCCGCTTCCGCCTCAGCACCGGCGCCGCGGCCTGCAGCGCCGTCGGCATCGCAGCGGACGGGGAGGTCGAGGACTATCCGGTCGGGATTGCGCAGGTCGACTTCGGCGACCTGCCCGACACCGGGCCGGCCGTAGGGCCGGGCAACTATTCCACGCGGCTGGCCGACAACGGCCCGCGTCATCCCATCGTGACCGGCCTGCGCCTGGGTGCTGTCGAGGACGGCGAGGCCGACGGCCAGCCCGGCAGTGCTGCCGACGGGGACGACACCAACGGCACACCCGACGATGAGGACGGCGTCACCGTGGCCGACCTGGTGCTCAGTCGCGGCGCAACGGCCACGGTGCGTGTCAATGCGACCAACACCACCGGCAATGCCGCGCAGCTCTGCGGCTTCATCGACTTCAACGCCGATGGCGACTTCGTCGATAGCGGCGAAACCGCGCCAGCTGTGGCGGTCGCAAACGGCAGCAACGGTGCGCAGTTCAGCGTCGGTTTCGGCACAGTGCCGCTGACCGCAGCGGCCAGCAGCTATGCGCGCTTCCGTTTGTCCACCGACATCGGCGGCTGCCAGCCTGACGGTGCCGCAAGCAACGGCGAAGTCGAGGACTACACCGTCAGCATCGGCCTGCTTGACCTCGGCGACTTGCCCGATACAGCGGCCGGTAGCGGCAATGGCAACTATTCCACCCTGCTTGCCGACAACGGCCCGCGTCACCCTATCGTCAGCTCCTTGTTCCTCGGTGCCACCGAAGACGGCGAGGCCGACGGGCAGCCGAACGCCGCCGCCAGCGGCGACGGTGCCGACGAAGATGGTGTCACGCTGGCCGATCTGAATCTGACGGCCGGCAGCGCTGCGACCATCCGTGTCGTTGCGACCAACACCAGTGGCAGCGCGGCACAGCTTTGCGGCTTTGTCGACTTCAACGGCGACGGCGATTTCGCCGATGTGGGCGAGGCCACGTCTGCAGCCGTCGTCAACGGCAGCAATGGCGTGACCTTCCCACTGGCGTTCACCGTTCCGGCCAATGCCGTGACGGCGAGCTACGCGCGCTTCCGCCTGTCTACCGACACCGGCGTATGCAGCCCGGTCGGTGCCGCGCCAAACGGCGAGGTCGAGGACTATCCGGTCGGCATCGCAGCGGTCGACTACGGCGACCTGCCGGATACCGGCGCCGGCAGCAGCAGTGGCAATTACGCCACCCTGCTCAGCGACAACGGCGCACGTCATCCCATCGTGCCGGGCCTGCGCCTGGGCACGAACGAGGACGCCGAGGCTGACGGCCAGCCGAATGCAGTCGCCGGCGGCGACGACGCGAACGGCATACCCGACGACGAGGACGGTGTGACCGTCGCCGATCTCGCACTGCAACGCGGTGCCGCACCAGCCATACGTGTGACGGCGACCAACACCACCGGCAGCACGGCGCTGCTCTGCGGATTCCTCGACTACAACGCCGACGGTGATTTCGCCGACGCAGGCGAAGCGGCCCAGAGCAGCGTGCCCAACGGCAGCAACGCTGTCGTGTTCACACTGAACTTCGGCGCCGTCCCCAGCACTGCGGCAGCGGCGAGCTACGCCCGCTTCCGACTGTCCACCGACTCCACCTGCACGGCGGCCGGCGCGGCAGCGAACGGCGAAGTCGAGGACTATCCAATCACCGTTGGCGGCACCTTCGATCTCGCGCTGCGCAAGACGCTGACTGCTGGACAGCCGGGACCGTTTACGGCGGGCTCGGACGTGAGCTTCGACATCGAGGTGTTCAACCAGGGCACCGTCCAGGCCACCACCATCGTCGTCAACGACTACATCCCAGCCGGCTTCGCGCTGAGCCCGACCGAGACGAACTGGACCAGCGTCAGCACCACGCTCGCAACGCGCACGATCACCGGTCCGCTCGCACCGGGCGCATCGACAGTCGTCACGATCCGTCTGCGCATCCAGGCCGGCGCCGTATCGCCGCTAGTCAACCGCGCCGAGATTGGTTCAGCCGACGACGACGGAAACGCCTCGACGCCGCCGCCGCTGGACATCGACTCGACACCAGACGGCAATCCGGGCAACGACGCCGGCGGTGCCCCAGGCTCCGCGGCCGATGACGCGATCAACGGCAACGGCACCGGAACACCAGGCGGCACCGACCCGCTTACCGACGAAGACGATGCCGATCCGGCGCAGATCACGTTCGGCACCGGTTTCGACCTTGCCCTGCGCAAGCGGCTGACGGCCGGCCAGCCCGGTCCTTTCCTGCCGGGCCAGGACGTCACGTTCGACATCACCGTGTTCAACCAGGGTACCGTCCAGGCCACGACCATCGTGGTGAATGACTACATCCCGGCCGGGTTCGAGCTGAGCCCCACCGAACTGAACTGGAACCCGGTCAGTCCGGTGCTGGCGACGCGCACGATCGACGGCCCGCTTGTGCCAGGTGCGAACACTACGGTCACGATCACCTTGCGCATCCTGCCCGGCGCGGTGTCGCCGCTGGTCAACCGGGCCGAGATCGGCCGGGCTGACGACGACGCAGACTCCTCGACACCGCCACCGCTGGACATCGACTCCTCGCCCGATGGCAATCTGAGCAACGACGCCGGCGGCGCCCCGGGCTCGGGTTCCGACGACGCCATCAATGGCAACGGCACCGGTGTACCAGGCGGCACCGACCCGCTTACCGACGAGGACGACGCCGACCCGGCGCAGATCACACTGGGCACACCGGGCGGCACCTCGCCGCTGGGTCTGGCCAAGCAATCGCAGGTGCTGGCCATCACGGGTGGCGGCGGCTACGGCGATGGGGCTACGCCGGGCACGGCGCAGATCGCCTATGTGATCCTCGTGCGCAACTACGGCACGCAGCCGGTCGACAATCTGCAGATCGTCGAGAATCTGGTAACGACCTTCGGCGCCGGCACGAACTGGAACGTAGTCAGCCTGACTTCGCCCACGCTGTCGTTGAATCCGGCCTACGACGGCCGTGCCAGCACCAACCTGCTGGCCGGCGGCGACACGCTGGCAGTCGGCGCAACAACCACCCTGCGGCTGGTGGTCAGCGTGCAGTTCGCGCCGGGGGCGGTCTTTACCAACCAGGTGCTCGGCACCGGCCTGGTCGGCAACGTCGCGGTATCGGATCTGTCTCATGACGGCACCGATCCCGCTCCGGGCGGCGGCAATCCGAGTGACAACAGCACGCCGACGGGCGTGCGCCTTGGCCTGCAGCCCGTTCCAGTGCTGTCGCTGTGGTCATTCGGCCTGCTGCTGCTGGGCCTGGCCGCACTCGCCTGGCGCCAGCGGCGTGTACGGCAAGTCTGATATCAGGCGTTCCAAGGCGGGAACGGCGCCAGTCCGTTCCCGCCGGCGTGTGTGCTGGAGCAGCCGCACCGGCGGCGCCGCAATTGCATTTTTTGCAAATTACCTGCTTTTATCGTTTTCAGATTCTTACGCCCAGACGATACCGCCGCTGGTCTATGTCGAGCGCCAGATTCCGGCGGACGGCAATGCCTATTGGCCGGCCAGGGCCCTGCCGGGCGTAGGCGCGTATGCGCGCCTGCGTCCCGCCGCACCAGCCCGGCTACGCGTGCGCGACGGCGACGGCAGCCTGCGCACCCTGCTCGACGGCGGCGCAGCGAACGCCACACTGATCGATATGGCCGGGCCAGCGGTCAGCTGGGACGGAACGCGCATCGCGTTTGCCGGACTTGCGCCGGGCAACTGGAGCAGCGCCGCGGGCGCAAACCCAGGCGGCTGGCGCATCTATCTGATCAACGCCGACGGCAGCGGCCTGCAGGCGGTCACGCACAGCGATATCAGCGCCGACTATTCGCAGTTCGGTACCGGCACGGCACCCTGGCCATACGATGACTACGATCCGGCCTGGCTGCCCGACGGCCGCCTCGTATTCGCTTCCACGCGCTGGCCGGCCTTCGCCCACCATGCTGACGCACGCACTTCCAATCTGTGGATCGTCGGCACCAACGGCGCCGGGCTGCACCGCATCACCAGTGAACGCAACGGTGCGGACCGGCCGCTGCTCGACCCGGTCAGCGGCAAGATTGTCTACTTTCGCTGGTGGCGTAACCATCGCCTGCCCGAGGACAGCCTGGCCGAGGTCGCACTCGTTCCGGATCAGCCGCAACTGGGCTGGCAGCAGCAGTCGGGACTCAGCACGCAAGGATTGCCGCCCGCGCGCAACAGCTGGCAAATCGTCAGCATCAATCCGGATGGTGCGGAGCTGGTGCTGTTCGCCGGCAAGCCAGAAGCCGATGCCGACGGCTTCGGCTACGGCGGCGGCTTCGCCGCGAACGGCACGCTTTACGCAAACTATTTCCCGTCGCACCACCTCGCCGACGCCGCCGGCTTTGGCGGCATCCGCAGCTATCGCCGTGGCGCAACGCAATGGAACACCCACTCGGGCGTGACCCGCCGCGATGCCGCGCAACGCCTGCCGGGCACACCGGAAGCCGCGCAGCTTTACACCGGGCCGTATACGACCGATGCCGAAGTGCTGCCGGATGGACGCCTGGTATTCGCGCGTGCCGCCGACACGAGCCAGGACTATGGGCTGTGGATCGCGGCACCCGGCGGTGCAGCCCAACCCCTCGTCGATACGCCCGGTGTGGCGGAGCTGCGCCCGCGGGTACTGGCCGCACGCACGCCGCCGCCAGTATTGCCCGACGTCTACCGCGACCAGCCGCTGAGCGCGCCCTACCCCCAGTTCCTGCCGCCACCGGCCGGGGCGGCGATGCGCGACGGCAGCTTTGTGTTCGACGCGCGCAACGTCTATGCGAACGCGGCGGTCGATGTCGACATACCCAGCGCGCCGGCCGTCGGCAGCGCCGCCAGCATTCGCTTCTACGCCGATCATCAGCGCCGGGCCGTGGGCACGTTTCCCTCGCTGGACTGGCCGCTGCTGCTCGGCGAGCAGGCGATTTCCGCGGCGGGCCGGGTCTCGGCCAATGCACCCGCATTCCTGCCGCTGTTTGAACAGCTACGCACCGCGGCAAGTGCTGGCTATACCGTGCCGCGCACCGGCTGGCCGCGGGGCGACGGCCGCGCCTATGTCGCCGGCATGAATCATGATCGCGCCGGTGTGGCAGCCCAATGCAGCGGCTGCCATGCCGGCCATACCTTGATCCCGGTGCCCAGCGAAACCGACGCCCCCTGGTCGAATCTCGCCCCCGGCGCCCAGCTCAGCGCGAGTTCCACCCGGCCGGGCGGCCGGCGCGAAGGGCTGGTCGACCGCCAGGTATTTCTCGGCCCTATCCGCAACTACTGGACCTCGGCACCGGGGCAGGTCAGCGGGCAATGGGTAGAGCTTGAATTTCCGGTACCCGTGGCCGTGCGCCGCGTACGCCTGTACAACCCGCGCCCCGGCGACGAGGCCAACAGCAGCCTGCAGGTGACGGCGACGCGCGTGACCCTGCGTGACGCCAATGGCACCGTACTGGACACGCGCACTACTGGCAGCCTGCTGCTGTTTGGCTCCGATGTGGGTTTTGCCGATATCGCAGCACGCCGCGTGCGGGTGGAGATACTGGGCGTTACCGGCACCTTCGACGGGGCCTCTGCAGCCGGGCTGGCGGAGATCGAAGTCATCGCCCAGGGCCTGGCGGTCAATGCCGCGGCGGAAGACCGTCTGTTCCGTACCGAGTTCGAGTAGCCCTACGCCGACGATGAACCCGCGGCGCATCCATGGCACGATGCGCGCCCCCGCGCTGCCGCCCTGTCCGCATGTATCAGCTCGCCCGTCCGTTCCTGTTCTGCCTCGACGCCGAAAAAGCCCATGAGCTGGCCCTGTCGTCGATGGAACTCGCCTATCGCTGCGGCCTCAATCCACTACTGGCCACACGCCCAGCACCGCTGCCGACCGGATTCTGTGGCATCACCCTGCCAAATCCGGTAGGGCTGGCGGCTGGCCTGGACAAGAACGCGGCCCATATCGACGCGTTGGCGGCCCTGGGCTTTGGTTTTGTCGAAGTGGGCACGACCACGCCACGGCCACAGCCGGGCAACCCCAAGCCGCGCCTGTTCCGCCTGCCCGAGCACGAGGCCATCATCAATCGCCTGGGTTTCAACAATGCCGGCGTCGAGGCGCTGGTGAAAAATGCCGAAGCCTCGCGTTTTACCGGCGTGCTTGGCATCAACATCGGCAAGAACAAGGACACGCCGAACGAAAACGCCGTCGACGACTACCTGTACTGCCTGGACCGCGTCTATGCACGCGCGAGTTATGTGACCGTCAATATCTCCTCGCCGAACACCCAGGGCCTGCGCGACCTGCAGGAAGAGGAAACGCTGAAACGGTTCGTTGCCACCTTGCGCGAGCGCCAGGAACGCCTCGCCGCGCAACATGGCACACGCAAGCCGATGCTGCTCAAGATCGCACCGGACCTCAGCGACACGGAGCTCGACGCCATCGCCGAGGTGTTGCTAGCAACTGGCATCGACGGGCTGATCTGCACCAATACGACGATTGCACGCGACGCCGTCGCCGGTCATCCGCGCGCCGGGGAATCCGGCGGGCTGTCGGGCCGCCCGGTATTTGCCCGCTCCACCGCCGTTCTCGCCGGCATGGCGCAGCGCCTTGCCGGGCGTATTCCCCTGATCGGTGTCGGCGGCATTCTCGCTGGCGCCGACGCCGCCGCGAAATGCGCGGCGGGCGCGACCGCGGTGCAGGTCTACAGCGGTCTGATCTATCGCGGTCCGGCTCTGATCACCGACTGTGTAACCCACCTGCGCCAGCGCGCGGGCGCGCACCCATGAATGATTTCCGGGTCGCGCCGGCACGCCTGGACGGCAACGGCTACAGCATCCTCGAAGACGCGAGCCTGGCCGGGCGCAACACCTTGCGCGTGAACGCCCGCGCGGCGCTGCTGGTGGATGTGCGCAACACCGACGCACTGGCCGAAGTGCTGGCGTTTCCGCTGATCGCCCGCCAGCCCCTGCTCGTACTCGGCGAAGGCAGCAATATGTTGCTGACCGGTGACGTGCCCGGTGCCGTGCTGACCCTTTCCACACGCGGCATCACAATCACCGCGGAAAGCAATGGCCAGGTGCTGGTGCGCGCCCAGGCCGGCGAGAACTGGAATGAGCTGGTGCATTGGACCCTGGGTCACGGCCTTTCCGGGCTGGAGAACCTGGCGCTGATTCCTGGTACCGTCGGCGCCGCACCGATACAGAACATCGGCGCCTACGGCGTCGAGCTGGGCGAATTTGTCGACCAGGTCGAGGCCTGGGATCGCCAGAGCGGTGTGCTCGTGCAGCTGGACCAGGCCGCCTGCGGCTTCGCCTACCGCGATTCGATCTTCAAGCGCGATCCCGCGCGCTATATCGTGACGGCGCTGCAGCTACGCCTGTCGCGCACACCGTCGCTGCGCCTGGACTATGCCGGCGTGCGCGAGGAACTCACCGCCATGGACGCGGGCGAGCCCACGCCGCCACTGGTGGCCGAAGCGATCTCACGGCTGCGCCGGCGCAAGCTGCCGGACCCGGCCTTGATCGGCAACGCCGGCAGCTTCTTCAAGAATCCCATCGTCGATGCGGCCAGCGCCCTGGGGCTGAAACAGCAGCATGCGACGCTGCCGTTGTGGCCGCTGCCGGACGGGCGCTGCAAGCTGTCGGCAGCCTGGCTGATCGAGCAAAGCGGGTTCAAGGGAATGCGCGAAGGCGATGCCGGCATCGCCGCGCAGCATGCACTGGTGCTGGTCAACCACGGCCAGGCCAGCGGTGCGGCGCTCTGGGCGTTCGCACAACGCGTACAGTCCGGCGTCGCCCAGCGCTTCGGCGTTCTGCTCGAAGCCGAGCCGCGGATCGTTTGACAGAAAGTTACTACCGCCAGTCCCGAACCCCGGTAGATTTGCGATTGCCTTCACGGCACACGCCCGCCTATGCACTAGGCTGCTACAGGTCTTTGCTTTCCGGATACGTCATGGCCAGCCCCCTCGCGAGCCCAGCTCTGAATCGTCGTCAATTGATTCAATCACTGGCCGGCAGCATCGGCCTGATCGACCCCGCTGCCGCGATGCGCCGGCCCGGCAAGGCACCACTGCAACAAGCCGCCAAGGCCAGCGCACAACCCGAACTTGCCATTCCACCCGGGCCGGTGCGCTGGCTGCAGAAGGCGACCTTCGGTTTCCACCAGGGCGACTATGTCGCGTTCTACAGCCTGCCCGGTGCTACCGACGACACCCGTTGGCAGAGCTGGGTCACCCGCCAGCTCGATCCGGCCGCCATCGACGACAGCAGCTGCGATACGCGCCTGGCCTCGGCCGGCTTCACCACATTGGGCAAGACCCTGCAGCAGCTGTGGAGCCAGCACCGCTCAGTCACGACCAACTACTCGCTGCGCATGCAGCCCATCGCCGAAACCGAGTGCGCGACAACGATCCGCGCGATCTATTCGCAACGCCAGCTGTTTGAGGTCATGGCCGATTTCTGGCACGACCATTTCAGCACCTTCGGCTGGGACTACGACGCCGGCCCACTGTTCGTGCACTACGACCGCGATGTGATCCGGCCCCACGTGTTCGGCAATTTCCGCACGTTGCTCGAGGCGGTCGCGCGTTCGACCACGATGATGTATTACCTCGATCTCTACGCCAGCACCGTCGCCGGACCCAACGAGAACTACGCGCGCGAGCTGATCGAGCTGCATACGCTGGGCGCGGAGAACTATGCCGGCGTCATGGACCCTACCGACCCATCCCTGCCGGTCGGTGTTATCGGCGACGGGCTCACCGCGCGGCTCAAGTACGTCGATGAAGATGTCTACGAAGCCACGCGCGCACTGACCGGCTGGACCATCAGGAACGGCCATTGGCAATTCCCGGCCGACAACGACGGCACCTTTGTATTCCGCGACTCCGCCGACTGGCACGATCGCTTTACCAAGTACGTGCTCAACCGCCGCTTCGCACCCGACCAGGGCCAGCAGGATGGCTACAAGCTGTTCGATCTGCTGGCCGCGCATCCCGGCACCGCGACCTTTATCGCGCGCAAGCTCTGCCGCCGCTTCATTGGCGACGACCCGCCGGCCAGCCTGATCAGCAGCATTGCGCAACTGTTCCAGAGCACGGCGCAGGCGCCCGATCAGCTCAAGCAGGTTACCCAGGCCATTCTGCTCAGCAACGAGTTCAAGAGCACCTGGGGGACCAAGGTCAAGCGCCCTTACAACGCCCTGGTCGGAGCCCTGCGCGGCACACTGGCAGAATTCACCCCGACCCTGGCGACCTATGGCACGGACTGGAGTACCAAGGACGAGATCAACTCGCGGGTACAGCAGGCCGGGCAGCGCAAGTTCTACTGGCCGGCACCCAACGGCTATCCGGATCGCGCCGCCGCCTGGAGCAGCAGCGGCAGCCTGGCCATGACCTGGAAAATGCTGGCGCGGCTGACCGAGATTCACCAGCAGGTCGGCTACGACAGCAATCGCCCCTATGTCATCGACATACTGGGGCGTACCAATGCGGCGATTCCGGCCGGCGGCCGCACGGCGACCGCGATCGTGAACTACTGGTGCGACCTGATCCTCGGCTTCCGGCCCGAGCCGGTCTACACCAAGGCCATCGACTTCCTGCGCCAGAACGCGGGACCGAACGAAGTGCTCACGCTCAACGAAGCCTGGGCTGGCGGCAGCACGCCCAACCTCAAGAACCACTACACCCAGTCGCGCCTGCGCTCCACGATCGCACTGATCCTGTGCAGCCCCGACAACCTGCGCCGCTGAGGAGACCCGTATGGTGCATCGTCGCGATTTCCTCAAGACCTGTGGCGCCGGCTGTGGTGCGGTCGCGCTGGCAGGCGGCAGCAAGCTCGCATTCGCCGCGACCAAGGCCAATGCCTACGACACCCTGGTCGTGGTTTTTCTGCGCGGCGGCATGGACGGGCTCAGCCTGTTCTCCCCCGGCGGCAGCAATGTGAACCGTGCTGCCTACGAAACCGCACGCCCGACCTTGAAGATTCCCCTGAGCGGCACTGGCGCCGGACTTCCGGTCAGCAGCGACCAGTGGCGGCTGCATCCGCGCGCGACGCAACTGCGCGACCTGTATACCGCCAACAAGCTCGCCGTCGTACTGGGCACCGGCATGCCGGCGCCGGTCACGCGCAGCCATTTCGATGCGCAGATCAATATGGAAGTCGGCCTGGCCGGCCAGGGCGGCGGCATAGGCTGGCTGACGCGCGTGCTCGAAACCGCCAACCTGCCCGGCACGGTACAGATCCCCGCCGTAAGCGCCGGCAGCATTACCGCGACCAGCCTGCTCGGCAGTACCGAAACCATCACCATGGGCAACGGTGCCGACTTCCGCATCGATTCGGGCTCCTGGGCCTGGAACGTCGAACCGGATTTCCTGACCACGGCGCCGCCCGGCGCGCGCGGCCTTTTCGGCGTACTGCCAGAACTCTGGAGCGAGGCCGGAGCGCTGGAAGAGGCAGGACGCCAGACCCTGGACGCACTCAACGTCATCAAGCCCATCGACTTCACGACCTATGCCGCCGCCAACGGCGCGGTCTACGAATCCGGCAGCAGCTTCGCGCAGCAGCTCAAGATGCTCGCCCAGCTGATCAAGCGCGATGTAGGCCTGCGCATCGCCACCGTCGATCTCGGCGGCTGGGACACGCACGACGGCCAGGGCAGCCCGGTCAACAGCTACGACTTCTTTGGCAACAAAGTGGAAGAGTTGTCAAAGGCACTTAGTGCTTTTTATACCGACCTCAACGGCGCCGGCGCAGCAAACTACGCCGCAACGACCAGCGTCGTCGTCATGACCGAATTCGGCCGCCGCGTACGCGAGAACGACGACGGCGGCACCGACCACGGCTACGGCAACATCATGCTGGCCCTGGGCGGTTCCGTGAACGGCGGCCAGACCTACGGCAACTTCGCCGGCCTGGCCACCAACCAGCTCTACGCCGGCGCCGATGTCATGGTCACCACCGACTACCGCCGCGTCATGTCCGAAGCCGTCATCCGCCGCCTGCGCAACCCCAACGTCTACTACGCCTTCCCCGGCTACTCCGGCTACACCCCGCTGGGCATCTTCCAGGGCACCGATCTGCCGCCGCTAGGCAATGACCGGATTTTTGCCAGTGGGTTTCAGTGAGTGGGGCGGAGCGGGAATTGGGCCATTCCTCTGAATCGTCTTGGACTACGTTCGTGCTGAGCGCACCTTACTATGAGAAAGCCCACATTTTGCAGGCTTCCTCCTATCCAGCAGATATGTAAGGTTATTGATGCAAAGACTTGGCCCCGATTTCTTCGATCAGCCGGATGAGGTAAGGCCCTTTCCAGGAATCAGAAGCAAGCGCAGCGGCCGCCAGATCAACAAAACGAGATCTGCTATTCCATTTTTGAACATACGACCGGTGCAAGTGAGTGTAATTGAACTCCCGCAAGGGGTCTTCTTCACGATCCGACAGATGGTCGATCAAAAGATAGTCATCAGGATCGGCCACCTCCATTTCGCACACAATGCACTTCCTCTTCCCAGGCCCGACCCTTGAAGCCCATTCGTCAACGCGACGAAGCGCATCGATTCCATGCATGTGTTTGCGAACGCAGGCCTCATGGAAGGCCCCATCCGAGAACACGAAGCAAGCATCGAGCTCATTCACAACAAAGGGCGGAAATGAGCAGGTCAGCTCGTTCTGGTTGATGACCCGCCCACACAGCGCGCACACGCTTTTGCCATAAATCAATAGTGCCATTGCGCTGTGACCCGCATCGCGCCGTAATCCTTTGACTTGTGGGTGCTCAGACTTCGCTCGCAGGGTCATATGCCTGCAGTGGCGGCCTCGTATTGGTCGGCTGCATAACGACAACTTGGGAAGCGGTTCGCGATGTCGCGAAGCGCGTGGCCGAATGTCGCTGAATGATCTTCCTGCTTGAGTAGCAGGCCCGGCAAGTATTCGCATTGATCCAGCAGGTCCGCGATTTGCTCGTCCAGAGCCCTTCCGTACGCAAGCAATCTTGCTTGGATAACAAGGCCTTGAATGGCTGCTATCGCTGCCCGTTGCTTAGTTGCGTTCATTGATTACCACCCTCCGGTGTAATCGGAGCCGACATTTGGGATAGGCGTTCCCCGACAATCTGGCAGCATAAGAACTGGATGTGGTGTCGACCCTGCTTGGGTTTGCTGGAATGTCTGCTGCCCGCGTGACATCGAAAACCGTGTATTCACATCAATCACTGATTTTGGAGACCGCAACGCAGCTTGACGCTCGAAGCGTTCAAGCATCGAGCGCGGTCAAGACAGCTACCGAATCATCCCGCCGAACAGCTCAGATGGACGCGAATGTCCACGATACCTCCTGCGGAAAACACTACATTCCTAAGCCTCAGCGTCTCAGCGAAGGCAGCTAAATCGGAAGGAAGTGAACTCACCGCGATAGGCTTGGACGGAACAGCAACCGGCTCGTACGCATGCAGTGCATCGCGCCCTGTCCGATTAACATCAGTCCAGTCGTAGACGAACAACCCTCGCTCAGCCAAATCTATAAAATCATCGGGCCTGTTGACTGACACGAGAAGTTGAGCCTGCGATACAGGCGGCAATTGGCAAAGCTGTTCTTCAACATCTTCGACAGGCATGTTCCCGGCATCAAGCGCTACGACAGGAATCGGACCTATGCCTGCGGTAATGAATGCGCCCAAGTGTCCTTCCCGATCCGAGGCAAGCCACACGCAGTCGATCCCTTCTGGGTACGGTCTCAAGTTCATTCATCATTCCTCTCATTCGTCAGTTTTAAAGCGGGTATTCTGCGGAAACGAATCGCGCCCAAAGGTAGCCTCGCAGCGAGGGCACACAGGCACTTCGACCCCCGTTCTTGGCCGAACAGCCTCTGTGAATCGCACATCGCCCTTCACTCCACCAAGCGCATCGACAACGTGATTTTCTGCACACTTTCCGTCACCACATGCGCGAGCAGCGACTTCACCTGTCTTGACGTTGTAGCCGGCCGTCACGGTCGCGGGTGCCTTGCCCTTCAGCGGTGCTAATTCAGCCGAAAGAGCATCACGCGCGGCCCTCGCTTCGGCGAGCTTCCCCTTTGCAGCACCGGAGACTTTCCCAAAATACCTCAGATTCTTGGCATACGGAATCAGTCCGACTGCTGCCCAGAATCGTGAAGCTTCGTCGCCGGACAATGGCGACCTACCTGTCACCAATTCGTAGGCGGAAGTTGCTGCTCCTCCGGCGCCGGTAAGTCCGGCAATTGTCTCCACTCCTCTTGCCGCTTGCTTCGTTCCTTCTTTAGCTATCGCCGCAGTAGCGTTCGACATGCCGTACCGCTCGCAAACGGCAGCAATGCGAGAGGCAGCGCATCCTTCGCGCCCATCCGGATCGACGAACTTGTAGGGATTGTTGTTCGCATACCAATATCGGTTGAATGAACTGGCTGAGGCTGCGTTTGGATCTGTTGCTAAAAATCGTCCAGCAAACGGATCGTAGTAGCGCGCCTGCATGTAGATCAGGCCAGTTTCTGCATCGGCGACGTGACCGGTAAAGGACGGGGTGGATTGCGGAGACGGCCCCCAGCCGTAGGGCTTGTAGTCATTGCGTGCCGAGGGTGCACCGCTGGCATTCGTGGTGCGTACGGGCGAGCCCAGGGCGTCGGTGTGGAGGTACTGGCGTCCGGCTGTGCCGTCTTCGGCGATGAGATGGCGGCCAAGGTAGATGTAGCGCTTGGTACCGCCGGTGGCTGCGGAATATGGCGTATCGCTGGTCTGGAAGCCGCTACGGAAAATGCCGTCGCTGGCGGGGCTGCTCTGGTACATGAGCTGGCCGGCCTGGCTGTAGACCTGCACGGCGGTGACGCCGGACTTGGTGATGCTGGTGCGGCGACCGTGGCCGTCGTAGCGGTAAGTCGCGGTGGCCGGGTTGACGGCGGTGACCCGGTCGGCCAGATCCACGGCGAAGGTCTGTGCGGCACCGGTGGTTGCCCGCGCGGTAGCTCGGCCGCGAGTGTCGTAGCCATAGGTGACCAGAGATGTCCCGCCAGCGGTGGCTTCGATCCGGTCGAGACGCTGCGTTGTCCCATTGTAAACAAAGGACCAGTCACCGAAAGCGGGATTGATGCTGCGGCGCAGGTTATCCAGCGGGTCGTAGATGAACGAATGTGTGCCCGCCCAGAGCGGCGCATTGGTCGCATCCGTCAGTCGACCCCTGTCGTCATAAAGCATTGTTCGCGAGAAGGCGCCCGAGAGGTCGTCGACGATGTCTTTGACGTTGGCGTTCTCGTCATAAACGTAACGATCATTGAGCACGCCAGCATCAAGGCTGCGGCTGGGCAGGCCACGCAGATTCTGTTCTGTTGAATGCGCAATGGTGTTGCCATAACGCAGGCTTTTCAGGCCGCCGTTGGGATACCAGGAGATCTGCGAAGCGTAGTTGCCCACCTGAGTGGCCTGCCCCAATGCGTTCGGCGCATAGGCCACGCTGCTGTTGTCGGGATAGGTTAGCGCGGAGACGTGGCCATTCGGTGTGTGCGTATAGCCGAGCGCGTAGCTGCTCGTTCCGTTGAGCTGCAGCGTCTCGCTGATCATCAGGCGGCGCTTGTTGTAGTCCGTCGTCCATAGACTGTTGTCGGACGTGACGGTTCTGGGCAGGCCATCGGGGGTGTAGGTGACAACAATGTCGGGGCTGCTGTCGCCGAAACGTGTGCGCCACAGGCGGTCGCGCTGGTCGTAGTCGTAGTTGACCTTCTGATTCGCCGCGACGAGTTCACGCTGACAGGCTGCAGGGTCCGTCAGTCCTTGGCCGCTGGCCTTCCACTCGACAAGATTTAATGCGTTGTAACTGAAAACCGTGGCGCCGCTTTCGGGCTCGATGGTCTTGCACAATAGCTGGTTCTGATCGTAGACATAGCGTCGCGTCACGCTGAGCGCATTGCCGTTGTAGGTGCCGCTGCGCGTCATGGTCAGCGGCTTGCCGAAAACGTCGCGCGTGAAGGTCGTGGTCGTTGCCAGCGGCTCTTCAATCGTGAGCGGCGCGGAGTCGCTGGGCTCGTCGAAGACCTGGAACGTCATGCTGGTGGTCTTGCCGCGCGCGTTCGTGAACTGTGTCTTGAACGGCGAGGTGTAGACGGTGCTCGTGGTCAGTGTGCCGAGCTCGGAATCCTGTGTGGTGCCGGTGATGCGCCCCAGGGCATCGTAAGTCGTCGTCGTGCCGGCGCTGGCCGATGCCGAGCTCGCGGCGAAACTGACGAACGTCTCGCGGTTTGCATAGTCGTAGCCGCGACGGGTGTAGCGTTCGGTCACCGCCTGTGCGGTGATATCGTATTCGGCGGTCAGCCGCGGGCGCATGCGCTGGTCGTAGTGCGCCACGAGGCGTGCGTTGCCGATACTGGTGGTCTGGCGCCAGTGGGCACCCGTGAACCCCGCGGCCGGGTCGTTGGTGACGAAGTCGTATTGGATACTGGTCGGTAGCCAGTTGACTGTATCGCCAGCGGGATAGGTGATTCCCGTGAGGCGCCGCAGCTTGTCGTAACCGTAGATCGTCGTGAAGCTGTTCTCGTCGGTTACCGAGCGAATATCGCCTGCATCGTCAACGGCTGCGCTGATGCTGGTGTTGTCTGCATACGTCACGCCCTGCGGTACGCCACGCTTGAACGTGCCCAGCGTCGTCGTGTTGGGGCCGATCGTGAGGGTTTCGAGCGTCCCGTCCGGCCGCCAGGTCATCGTGTTCTGCTGGCGGCCAAACACGGTGGAGCGTGTCGGATTGCCTATGGGATCGTAGTCGGTGTCTACCTGAGGGACAGAAGGCAAAGTCGAGTTGGTCACCGTGTCGACGAGGTCGAGCACCCAGATTCCGCGCTTGTCGTCGTAGGCCGTTGTTTCAGTCTTGCTGTGCAGTACTGCACTACTGGACAGCAGCCGGCTTTCGCGCTTGACCCGAAGGGGCCGCGCCATGGCATCAAACGTCTCATGCGTGCGCGTGAGCGTGACACCTTGCTGCGGCAAAGTAATCGTGGTCGACAGGAGTGGCCGCACGCTGCCCGAAGCACTGTCGTCGCCACCGGCGCCGCCGCCGTAGCGCGAGGGAAACACATAGCCGGCGAGCGGAGCGAACGCCGTATCCGGGCCAGTCACGTAGGTGTTGGCCTGGGTGCGCAGCGTAATGCCGTTCTGAATGGTCGCCATGGCGACCAGTTGACCTTCAATGGCCGATCCAGCGGGCGCTCCAGCCGTCGTTGCGCCATAAACCGCTGAGAAATCGTTTCGCACCAGGCTGCCATCCGGCTGCGTAACGGTCGTACGCACGTGACGGTCATCGTTAAGGGGGGCGTAGCTGTATGACCACAGCTGCGAACTGGCGCCGGTGTCAGAGATGGTCTTTGATTTCAACCGGAACGCATCAATGTATGGTGCAACGATGTATTTGCCGCCGCCGCCCGGCTGGATTTGGCAGTTGCTGGCGCTGAAGTTGTACCGGTCGCTGCGTTCGAGCTTGAAACGGAAATCACCGGTTGCACCCGAGGGATGAGTGATGCGCAGACCGAAATCGCCACCGGGTGTGCTGATTTCCGGAGGCAGGCATTCACTGCCCGACGGTTTGGGCGCGAGATAGGTGACGTAGAGATAGGTAAATGGCGATGGCGGATTCAGACTCTGGTAGTCGAACTGCCAGGTCGATACGTTGTCCGGCAGGGTTACTGAGGTCAGGCGTTGTAGGGTGTCGGGCTGTTGTGTGTAGCCATAGGTCCAGGTGCGTGTTTCTGCGGGGACCGATAGCGTGATGCTGGCCGACTGAAGGCGGCTCTGTACGTAAGTCAGCGTAATAGCGCGACCGTCGCTAGCCGTGATCGACGTCGGATGGCCGTTGCCGTTGTAGAAATAACGCACCCAATTGCCGTAGCGGTCGGTGACTTCGCTGGCGAGCAGAAACACAGCCTTGCGCGCATTGCTCTCCGTACCGGATGTCACGGTGGGAATGGCGCGTTCGATATAGACATCGAAGCGGTAGGACACCCCGTCGCGCGTCGTCATGACAAAGTCACGTAGGGTGGGCCTTGGCCCACCGTCCTGAAGCACACCCGCTGCAATCGCAATCGCTGCCCGGTACGCAGCAGTCCGATCACCGTCTGGCTCAATCCAGCCGCGCTGCCGCGGCGTGGTCAGCATCCTTGCCCTAGCCCCGCCGCAAAGGGTGTCGGACGGCACCACGCGCCCGTAGGCTCACCGGACTGCTGTGTGCAGCAGCCGACTTGGGGTGAAGAAAGCTCAGGCAGTGTGTCCATAGCTGCCACCGCACTTGGTCCGGCCGTCGGGGCCAGCAGGGCAATGGATGACGCCTCTACTCAGGCACTGGCCTACCGGCACCCTGCCCCGGACATCCGGCGCTCGCTCCCCACCCGCCAAACCGATAAATTGCCCCCTTTGCGATGGAAACCGGCCTTGTGCCACCGGAACCGTGGCCTCCGCAGCATGGCCATGACCGCTGAACCAGGGGTATCCGTGGGCCCGATTGCCGGGCAGCTGGATGCCATATGTGATTTCGACATGAAGAACACCACCGCGACGGCCAGGTGCCATCGCGCAAAAAAGTGAAGGGATGGACTGAATGCCAACATTGAACTGGATCGGCAAAGAAGCCGTCGTCAAACACCACAAGGATGTACCGTTTCGGCTGTTGGAGCCGGTACCGGAACTCTCCTGCAACCCGGCGGATTCCGGCAATCTCATCGTTCAGGGCGACAATCTGCACGCGCTCAAGGCACTGCTGCCGCGCTACGCGGGCCAGGTGAAGTGCATCTACATCGACCCGCCGTACAACACCGGTAACGAGGGCTGGGTATACAACGACAACGTGAACAGCCCGGAGATTCGCCAGTGGCTGGGCGAGGTGGTCGGCAAGGAAGGCGAAACGCTGGACCGGCACGACCGCTGGTTGTGCATGATGTACCCGCGCCTGGTGCTGCTGAAGCAGTTCCTGCGCGAAGATGGAGCGATCTTTGTTTCCATCGACGACAACGAAGTAGCAACGCTACGGTTGCTGATGGATGAGATTTTTGGGGCGAAGAATTTCGTAGCGACTGTGCTGTGGCAGAAGGTCTATTCGCCAAAGAACTCGGCACGTCATCTCTCCGAAGACCACGACTACATCGTCATCTACGCAGCCAAGGCCGACGCGTGGAAACCGAGTTTGCTTGGGCGCACTGGCGAGCAGAATGCAGCCTACAAAAACCCCGACAACGACCCAAGAGGGATATGGAAAACCAGTGACTTGTCGGCACGCAACTATTACGGTGACGGCACGTACTCAGTGATAAGTCCTTCTGGCCGCGTTATTGAAGCACCGCCAAAAGGACGCTACTGGACTGTTTCAAAAGCACGTTTCCAAGAACTTGATCGAGGCAACCGCATTTGGTGGGGCAAGAAGGGCGATTCTATCCCGCAGCTGAAACGATTTCTGTCCGATGTTAAAGATGGTGTGGTGCCGCAGACGATGTGGTTCTACAAAGATGTCGGGCACACTCAAGAAGCGAAAAAAGAATTGCTCGAATTGGTCGACTTCGACACATCTGACGACGTTTTTATTACGCCAAAACCCACCCGCCTCCTCCAGCGCATCCTGCAGATTGCCACCGACAAGGATTCCATCATCCTCGACAGCTTTGCCGGTTCTGGCACGACTGGCCACGCTGTGCTCAAGCAGAACATCGAGGACGGCGGCAATCGCCGGTTCATTCAGGTCGAAATGCTTCCCGAGGTAGCAACCGCGATTACGGCGGGCCGAACCAAGCGAGCTATTTCTGGTTACACCAACGCGAAGGGCACTGCCGTCGAAGGACTAGGCGGAGGCTTCCAGTTCTGCCGCCTGTCCGCCGAACCGCTGTTCGACGCGGACGGCCAAGTGCGCAGCAATGTGACATTCGCACAACTGGCCGAATTCGTCTGGTTTGCCGAAACCGGCACCGGCTTCACCGGCACCGCCGATTCGCCGCTGCTGGGCATGCACGAAGGCCGCGCGATTTACCTGCTCTACAACGGCATCCTCAAGGACAAGTCTGTCGCCGGCGGCAACGTGCTTACCGGCCCAGTGTTCGATGTGCTGCCGAAGTTCAGCGGCCCCAAAGTCATCTACGCCGCTGCCAACCGCATGGGCACCCGCGCCTTGCGTGAAGGCATCACCTTCAAGCAGACCCCTTACGCGCTCGAGGTGTGAGCCCAATGAATTTTCCGAATCGCGGATTCGCACCAAAAACCTATCAACAGCAAGTGCTCGACAGCGTGGAAACCTATTTCAAGGCCTGCCACGAGCTGCCGTCGCCCTCGATTGCCTTCACCGCCACTACCGAACGCCTGTGGGGGCGTGGTTTGCCGTACAACCCCTTGTCGGGCTTTCCGGCCGATATGCCGTACTTCTGCCTGCGCGTGCCCACCGGCGGCGGCAAGACCTGGCTGGCGGCCAAAAGCGTCCAACTCGCCAATACTCATCTGTTGCGTTGCGAACACAGCGTGCTTCTGTGGCTGGTGCCCAGCAAGCCGATCCGCGAGCAGACCATCAAGGCAATGAAGGATCGCAGCCACCCGTATCACGCTGCACTGCGCGAGGCGGGGCCGGTCACGGTGCTCGATCTCGAAGAAGCCAAGAGCGTCACCCGCGCCACGCTGGATACCTCGACCACGGTCATCGTCGCCACGCGGCAGGCATTCCAGGTAGAAGAGGAAGAATGCCGCAAGGTGTATCAGTCCAGCGGTGCGCTGATGCACCACTTCGACAACCTGTCGCCGACGCAGCGCGATGAGTTGCTGACCGATGGCGAGGGCAACGAACGCACCACGCCGTTTTCGCTGGCCAACGTGCTGCGCCTGCGCCGCCCGTTCGTGGTGGTGGACGAGGCACACAACAACCGCACCGAACTGGCCTTTGACATGCTGGCACGCTTCCGCCCCAGCGGCGTGATGGAACTGACTGCCACGCCCGATCTGGAGCGCACACCCAGCAACGTCCTGCATAGCGTGTCCGCCGCAGAGTTGAAGGCGGAAGAAATGATCAAGCTGCCGGTGGTGCTGGAAACAGAACCCAACTGGCAGCAGTGCCTGGCCGATGCCATTGGCCGCCGCGATGCCTTGCACAAGTTGGCGGATGAGGAACGCCGTGCCGGCGCGGCTTACCTGAGGCCCCTGGTATTGATCCAGTCCGAACCGCGCCGCACAGGTAGCGAGACGCTGGATTTCGAAAAAGTAAAACACGAGCTGATCACCAACCACGGCATTCCCGCGAACGAAATTGTGGTAGCCACCGGCGAGGAAAAGGGGCTGGAGCAGGTCGATGCCGATTACAAGCTGGGTATTGCCGACCCGGCCTGCCCGGTGAAGTTCGTGATTACACAGAAGGCACTGGCTGAAGGGTGGGACTGCCCGTTTGCCTACATTCTGGTGAGCATGGCTGCTCTGTCGTCGGCCACCGCGGTGGAGCAATTGCTGGGGCGCGTGTTGCGGCAGCCCGGTGCCAGCCATCGCAATGCCAGGGCCCTGAATCAATCCTATGCCTTCGTAGTGTCACGCAACTTTGCCGAAACCGCAGGTGCCCTGCGGGATCGTCTGGTGGCAGGCGCAGGCTTCGAGCGGCGCGAAGTCACGGAGTTCGTCACTGCCGCAAAGGCCGAGCAGGCAAGGCTGGATTTGGAGGGCTACGCCGGGCGCGTAGTCGTTCGGCCCGTAGCAATTACCTTGTCCGAAAAGCCCGACCTGAAGCGTGTGCCAAAACCGGTGCGCGACAAGGTCAGCTGGGACGGCAAGCTCAACACGCTGACGATCAGCACGCCGCTCACCGAAGACGAAGCCGAAGTGCTCAAAGCATCGGTCACTTCAGAAACCGCCGCGGCGGCGATTGTGCAGGCCGCTGAAGTCAGCCGCACCACGGCAATTGAGTTCTTCCAGACGCCGGCCGAGTTGGGTGAGCGCTTCCGCGTGCCGCAGTTGGCCTTGCGCGTACAGGGCGAACTGGTGCTGTTTGATGACCCGGAGGTGCTGGAGTATCCGTGGGACCTTTCGCCCTACGACGCCGCCCCCACAACCGATGACCTGACGGCATTGGGCGCGGCACTGAAGGTTGCGGAAGGTGGCGAGATCGACATCGACGAGGGCGGCCACGTCGTTACGCGCTTCCTGCCGGAGTTACAGCGCGATCTGGGCCTCGTCTATCAACCGGAAAACTGGGATGAGGTCCGCATCGCCACCTGGCTATGCCGCAAGCTGCCCGAACCGTCGCTGACACATGCCAGCAAGCAGGCGTTTGTCGCCGCGTGGCTCACCGATCTGCTACGCCGGGAAGCGTTCACGCTGGCACGCGCCAACCTGCAGAAATTTCTGATGCGCAATCTGCTTGAGGCGCGTATTCGTGAACTTCGCAGGCAAGCCGTCGGCAAGGCGTTCCAACAGGCGCTGTTCGGTGACGATGCGGCCACGCGGGTGACGGTGACCGATCAATACGCCTTCGAGTTTCACGCCCAGGCCTATGCCCCCAGCCGCGACTACGATGGACGCTTCGGGCACTTCGATTTCCGCAAGCACTTCCATGGGCGCATGGGTGACTTCGACAGCAAGGAAGAGTTCGAATGCGCCTGCCAGCTGGATATCTGGGCTCAGCAGGGCCGCATCCAGTTCTGGGTACGCAACCTGGTTCGGCGCGAAGGCAGTTCATTCTTCTTGCAGAAGGCTGGTGGCCGCTTCTACCCGGACTTCCTCTGCCAGTTGCCAGAGGCGGCAAGTCAGCCAGGGCCGATTCTCGCGGTTGAATACAAGGGTGCAGATCGATGGATTGGGGCTGAAGATGACCGCCTGATCGGTGGCCTGTGGGCCAACCTGTCGGATGGCCGCTGCCGATTTGTCATGGTCAAGGACAGACGCTGGGACTGGGTTGAGGAGAAACTGTAATGGTCGAGGGAAAACCGCCGAAGTCGCCCCGAAAAACCGACGTTTCCGTTGTCCGTTCCTCAGCAGCGGAATACCTCACCTTCGTCGCTGCCAGCGGCCAGGGTGGCGTGGAGGCGGTGTATGCCGATGAAAGCATCTGGCTGACCCAGAAGATGATGGGGGTGCTCTACGACGTGGAAACCAACACCATCAACTACCACCTGAAAAAGGTGTTTAGCGACAGTGAGCTGGAGGAAGCTGCAGTTATTCGAAAATTTCGAATAACTGCCGCCGACGGCAAGAGCTACGGCACCCAGCACTACAAGCTGCCCGCCATCATAGCCGTAGGCTACAAGGTCAGTTCCGAACGCGCTGTGCAGTTCCGCAAGTGGGCCACGGGCATCATCGAGCAGTTCACCATCAAGGCCTACGTCATGGATGACGAGCGGATCAAGGCCGGTGGTTCCGTGCTCGCCGACCAGTATTTTGAAGAGCAGTTGCAGCGCATCCGCGAGATCCGCCTCTCGGAGCGCAAGTTCTACCAGAAGATCACCGACATCTACGCCACGGCGATGGACTACGACGTGGCGGCGCAAGCCACCAAGCGTTTTTTCGCCACGGTGCAAAACAAGCTGCATTGGGCCATTCACGGTCAGACGGCAGCCGAGGTCATCTACCACCGAGCGGACGCCGACCAGCCCAACATGGGGCTGAGCACATGGAAGGATGCACCAGCGGGCAAGATTCAGCGATTCGATGTGGCCGTGGCCAAGAACTACCTGACCGAGCACGAAATGGCGCAGCTTTCCCGCCTGGTCAACGCCTATCTTGACGTGGCCGAGGACATGGCCCAGCGCAAGATCCCGATGACCATGCAGGACTGGGAAACTCGCCTGAACCGCTTCATAGCAGCCACCGACCGCGAGGTGTTGCAGGACGCTGGCAACGTCTCAGCGGAAATCGCCAAGGCCCACGCCGAGAGCGAATTCGAGAAATACCGCATCGTGCAGGACAGACTGTTTGAAAGCGATTTCGACCGGCTGCTGAAACAGATTGAACCTGCCAGCACGCCCGGCATGGACGAGAACTGAAGCGCATGGCAACGAAGAAATCACCCAAAACCTCCCCCAGTTGGAGCGGCGTCAAGACCAGGCTGGTCGACTTCGACCGCGCTGCGCTGCTGGGTCTGGTGCAGGACCTGTATGCGGCCAGCAACGACAACAAAGCTTTCCTGCATGCCCGTTTCGGTTTGGGGGATGACCCGCTGGAGCCCTACAAGAAGGTGATCACCCGCTGGATCAATCCGCCGGACGCGCGCAGTCCGATGTCGGTCAGCAAGGCGAAAAAGGCGATCAGCGACTACAGGAAGGCGCTGGGCCAACCTGAGGGCCTGGCCGAACTCATGCTGTTCTATTGCGAGGAAGTGTTCGATTTTCTGGCCGGTTGCGGCATGGAGGACGAAGGCTTCTATGACGCGCTGGTGCGGATGTTCGAGCAAGCACTGAAATACGTGCTGGCCTTGCCGAAGGCACAGCAGGCGGCATTTCTGGCCAGGCTCGACCGGGTACGTCAGCTCGGGCAAAACATCGGCTGGGGCGTGGGTGATGATTTCAACTATTTCTGGTCGGAAGCCGGATTGGCGGGTGAGCAATAGCAGAGAGTCACCAAGGTAAGAGCGCCTCGACATCGGTGAGCAACTGAGCGCATGGCAGGTGAGTGAAGCACAGCGGAGATAGCGGTAGGGTTTTTCGCCGTTGGCTCTAGCGATTCCGATGAGGCTGCAGAGGGTGGCACTGGCGGGATGTCGGCGAACAGGAAGCTTTTGAAAGGACGAATAGTGTTTTCGCAACGGTTGTTACCGATGGGCCAGGCGGGTTCTTGACGAAGCGGATGAGTTTTGGCCACTGGTTATGTGAATAGCCGCAAGCTCGTTGTGCAGCACGGCAAAGGCGCAGCCGGCGGCGCCCCGGCAGCCGTTTTCGGCATTGAATGGCTATGGCCTACCTGGCCGTGGCCGAAGGCATGCCTCTTGCCCTTGATTTCTTTCGATTTTCCCAGCCGCGCACCAGGCTGAACCCCGCATTAGCGCCGCCACAAGCCTCTGCTACACTCGCCCTCCCGCCCCGATTGGGCTTGCTGCCGCCACTGATGAGCGAGGATCACCCTAGTCCACCCGCCCACCGTTCCTGGTTCGAGCGTCTTAGCCAGGCACTGTCGGGCGAACCGCGCAATATCGAGGAACTGCTGGAGGAACTGCGCCAGGCGCAGGCCAACGGCCTGCTGTCCAACGACACCTTATCCATGGTCGAGGGCGCGATCGAGGTCGCCGACCTCACTGTTGCCGATGTCATGGTTCCGCGTGGGCAGGTTGTCAGCCTCGCGGCCAGCGCGCCGTTCAAGGACAACCTCGATATCGTCATCCAGTCGGGGCATTCGCGTTTTCCGGTACATGGCGACGAAAAGGACGAAATCCTCGGGATATTGCTGGCCAAGGATCTGCTGCGCTGCCTGTCCGATGGCGTACCGGCCGACGTGCGCATGCTGTTGCGCCCGGTAGCACTGATACCGGCATCGAAGAAGCTCAATATCCTGCTCAAGGAATTTCGCCTCTCGCACAACCACATGGCCATCGTGGTCGACGAATACGGCGGGGTGGCGGGGCTGGTCACGATTGAAGATGTGCTGGAGCAGATCGTCGGCGATATCGACGACGAACACGACGACGAAGACGATGGTCCGTCGCGTCTCGTCACCGAAGTCGACGGTCAATGGCTGGTCAACGCGCTGACGCCGATCGGCGACTTTAACGAGCGCTTCGGCAGTGCATTCCCCGATGAAGAGTTCGACACCATAGGCGGCATGATCACTGCCGAGTTCGGCCACCTGCCGGAAACCGGTGAGGAAATCTCGCTGGGCGGTTTCCATTTCTACGTGAGCAAGGCGGACGACCGCCGCGTGCATCAGTTCACCGTTCGCGTGCATGCCAGCTAAGCTGCTGCAGCCGCGTTTTCTGCCGCTGCTTGCCGGGCTGTTGCTGCTGCTGTTCACCGGCGGCCTGCGGGCGCAGCCGGCCACCGAGGCCGAACCCGGCAGCGAGCTGCAGATCTCGCTGCTGACCTTCGGCCCCGGCGAAATCTACTGGGAACGGTTTGGCCACAACGCGATTGCGATTCGCGATACGCGTAGCGGCGATGCGCTGAGCATCAACTACGGCATCTTCGACTTCGAGGAAGAAGCGTTCTTCCTGAACTTCCTGCGCGGGGACATGCGTTATTCCATCGCCGCGACGTCGCTGGAGCAGGATCTTGCCTACTACCGTGAGCAAGGTCGCGCGGTGCTGGAACAGGAGCTCGATCTGACGCCCGCCCAGCGGCTGGCGCTGCGCGATTTCCTGCTGTGGAACCTGCGCCCCGAGAACGCCAGGTACCGCTACGAGTATTTCACTTCGAACTGCTCCACCAAGGTGCGTGACGCGCTTGACCGCGTACTGGACGGTGCCATACGGCGCAGCCTGGAGACGCGCTCGCGCGGCTATACCTATCGGCTGCAGGCCGACAGCCTGCTCGCACCGATAGCCGGGCTGATGCTGCCCATGGACCTGGGCCTGGGACCGTATGCTGACCGGCGCCTTTCGTTCTGGGACGAAAGTTTTGTCCCGGCCGAGTTCGCGCGGCATCTGCCGCTGGTACAGATTCCGGCAACCGATGGCTCGAGGAAATCGCTGGTGCGCGCGACGCGCGTCCTCGGCGAGGCCAGTCCCGTGCTGGCCGCGGCAGAGCGCTCCTTTCTGCGCCGCCATGGTCCCTACCCCATAGGTTATGCAGCGCCAGCTGTGATGATCGGCGGCGGGTTTGGTCTGTTGCTGCTGCTGCTCGCGCGCTCGACGCGACCACGCGCCGCACTGGCATTTGCGGCGCTCGCCAGCCTGTCGGCCTTGAGCGCCGGACTGGCGGGCTTGCTGCTGGCCGCACTCTGGCTGTTGACCGAGCACGTATCCGCCTGGCGCAACGAAAACCTGCTGCTGCTCAACCCGCTGCTGCTCCTGCTGCTGCCGGCGCTCTGGCGCACAAGGCGAATCCCAGCACACGGCAGCCGCAGCACCAGAGTACTGGCGGGATTGATCCTGCTGCTTGCGCTGTTCGCGCTCGCCGGCAAGACACTGCCCTGGTTTACACAGCAGAACGCGGTATGGATAGGGCTGCTGCTGCCGCCACATCTTGTGATCGCGTGGCGCCTGTTGCGCGGCAGAGCGCACGATGCGGTGGACTAGCCCGTATTCCTCACACTCCTGATGCTAGGGCCGCCGCTACGAAAGGGCATGAGAATTGCGGGCTGGCGCCTCAATGGCGAGTTGTAGCAAATGCCACTAGTATCAGCCTATGCGCGTGCTACTGACTACCCTCGCGACTATCCTGTCGCTATTTGCCTGCGCCGCCAGCGCTGCGGAACGGCTGCAGGTCAGGCTAGCAACACTGGAGTGGCCGCCTTATGTCGGCGCCGCGCTGAAGGGCCAGGGTTATGCAGCCGAAGTCATTCGCGCTGCCTGCTCGCGGCGCAATGTCGATGTGCAATTCGATCTGATGCCCTGGGCACGTGCACTGATGCTCGCGCGACACGGCGACTACGCCGGCGTGATGCCCGAATACCAGAATGCGCGACGCGAGGCGGAGTTCGCGTTTTCGGCCTCGTTCCCCGGTGGGCCGGTCGGGCTGTACAAGCGCCGCCCGGACAAGATCGCCTACGCGGTCGATCCGGCACAGGATCTGGATGCGGCGCTGCGCAGCATTTCGCAATACCGCATCGGCATCGTGCGCGACTATGTCAACAACACCACATTTGACCACGCCGACTATCTGCAGCGCGAAGAAGCCGCGAATGACAATGTAAACCTGCGCAAGCTCGTACACCGCCGTGTCGATCTCGTCTTCATCGACCGCTGGGTGGCCGAATACCTGCAGCAGCATGATGCGATGCTGCGCGGTGCCGAGCTTGAAATGCTGCAACCTCCGATCGAGGAGCCTGCGCTGCACATTGCCTGGTCACGGCATTCCGCCACCGCCGCAGCAGCGCGCCCGCTCTGCGACGCGGGCCTCGCGGAGCTGCTGGAGGACGGCACGATAACGCGGCTGCGCGAACGCCATGGCCTCGCATCGAAACCCTGAGCCCGCGTTATCAGCCCGTTGCGGCCAGCCGCAGCTTTGCATAGCCCAGCGCGTCGCTCTCGCTCAGTCCACAGCCAAACAGCATACCTTGCAGCAGATCGCAGCCGATGTCCTCGAGGAAGCGCCGCTGCCCGGGTGTTTCCACACCCTCGGCCGCGACTTGCAATCCCAGGCTATGACCCAGGCCAACTATGGCCCGCACTATGGTGGCGTCGCTGAGGTCCGTCAGCACATCGCTGACGAAGCTCATGTCGATCTTGAGCTTGCTCACTGGCAACTGCTTCAGATAACCCAGCGAAGCATGGCCGGTGCCGAAATCGTCGATGGCGATGCCGATGCCGAGCGCGCGCAGGCGGCGCAGTGATTCGGCCGCGTACTTGAGATTGTCGACGATCGCGGTCTCGGTAATTTCGAGTTCCAGCGCCGCACCGGGCAGGCCGTGTGCCTCAAGCGCTGCCGCAACACGCTCGTGCAGGCAGCCGTCGCGCAACTGCGCACCGGAGACATTGACCGATATCGGCGCGGCATAGCCGGCGCGGCGCCAGAGTACTGCATGGGCGCAGGCCTGCTGCACGACCCAGTTGCCCAGTACCTGGATGGTGCCGTTCTCTTCCGCCAGGCGGATAAAGCTCGCGGGCCGCAGCAGACCAAATTGCGGATGATTCCAGCGCAGCAGCGCTTCCATTCCCTGTACGCGGCCATTGCCCGCCGCAACCAGCGGATCGAATACCAGCTCCAGCTCATCGCCTATCGTGCTGCGGCGCAGATCCCGGCTCAGGCGCCGCCGTGTCGCCGACTCGTCGTTTCGCGCGGCATCGAAGAACGCGGCGCCGCT
Source organism: Rhodanobacteraceae bacterium (assembly GCA_016790075.1). Classification (GTDB taxonomy): domain Bacteria; phylum Pseudomonadota; class Gammaproteobacteria; order Xanthomonadales; family Rhodanobacteraceae; genus Tahibacter. The sequence goes on from JAEUPP010000024.1 coordinate 121,838, forward strand.
GCCACCTTCGCCCTTGGCATAGGCGAGCGCCGACTCGGCATTGCGCAACAGGCTCTCGGCGCTGTCGGCATCGTCCGGATACAGCGCGCTGCCGGCCCGTATCTCGATCTGGAAATGACCTGCCGGCAACTCGATGGGGCGCGCAACCGCGGCACGGACCTCGGCCAGCAACTGCTCGACGGCCGTGCGCGATGCGGCATCAAACAGCAGCAATGCAAATTTGTCTTCGACCACACGCGCTACGAATACGCCGTCGATCATGTCGAGGCGGCGCGCGAATTCGCGCAGCAAGTCATCACCGACGGCACGGCCGTAGGTATCGTTGGTCGCGCGCAGGTTGCACAAATCCACAATCAACAGGGCCAGCGGTATGCCGCGCGAGGCCGCAGTCGTGACCGCATGGCCAAGCCGTGTCAGCAGCAGATAGCGGTTGGGCAGTCCGGTCAGGTCGTCGAACTGCTGCAGGAAGGTCGCGCGGGCTTCCGCGTCTGCACGGCGCGCGAGGTTTTCGCGGACACCGTCAAACAGCGAGTTCACTGCCCGCGCCAGCTGGCCGAGCTCGTCCCGCTCGTGCCCCTTGGGCACCTCGACCGCGGCGGTCTCCAGCGACATCATGTCGCTATCGGCCAACTCGCCAGCCAATTGCTCCAGTGGTCGCGTCAGCACCCGGTTGACCACAGCCAGCAGCACCAGGCCGAGCAGCACCGCCCAGGCCAGTCCGACCCCGAACACGAGGGAAGTACGTGCAAGGAAATCGCGGCCAAGCTGGTAGGTGTCGATGCTGACGCCGAGCTCGCCCAGTACCGCGCCGCTGCCCGGGTCCGTCAGCAGTTCGCGATAGTCGCGCTGTGCTCCGAACAGGCTGTCGCTGATGACACGCCACGGGCTGCGCGCGAGCTCGCCCTCGTGCCGCGCCAGCACCGTCGCCGGCAACATGCGGATTTCTGCGCGAAAGACCCCCGGGTAGGCGGCCAGCCCTTCCAGCACCTGGCCGGCGAGCTCGCTGTCGATCTCGTAGACCGACTCCGTCGCAGCGCGCTTGAGTGTGGTCAAGGCCTGGTGGCCGGCATGATCAAGCTCGCTGCTGTTGCGGCGCGCGTCGGCCAGCACCTGGACCAGCGAGAGCACACCACCGATCAGCAGAGTGCTCAGCAGCACTATGCGTGTCAGTCGGGTGCTCAGGCGATCAAGGTGCGGCGGACGTTCTATCTCCACAAGCAACCTGCTGGGTGATCGAGCGGATGCGAGTGTAACTGACTCCGAGCATGGGAGCCGGCCCGTACTGCCGCCCACGCGCCCAGGGCGCGCGGCGCCGTGGCGCCGCTGATGCCCCATCTGCGCTAGGCTTGGGCACCACCTACCTTGCCGTGCCGATGCGCCAACCGCCTCCGAATCGCATCAATCTTGGCGTTCTGCTGACTGTGGTCGCATTGCATGCGGCGGTGTTTGCCTATGCGCTGCAAGCGCCGGCGCCACAATCCGCCGTAGCGCCACAGCGGAGCGAACCGGCTGCGACCAATCCCCCGGCTGCACCGCACCGGCCGCCCCAGTCCCCGGCGACGGCGCAAGACAAGGACAGTCAGGCTGTTGCCGAGCCAGTGCTAGACGACCCAAGCCGCGAATTCACACCGCGGCGCTGGCACGATAACCAGGTCGCAGCCGCACAGGCCCAGGACCGGCGCCGTTTCGGCGCCTCCCCGGAGCTGGCGCCCGCGGCAGTGCCGGCAGCTATCGAGCGCAGACTGCGCGCCGGCGACGCCGCAGCCGCAGCTGCCGCAGCGGAACTGCAGGAGGACTGCAGCGAGCTCGGCAACATGGCGGGACTGGCGCCAACCTTGGATGCAACCCTGCTCAGCGGGCTCGGCACCGATACACAGGCGCTGGTGCGCACCGCTTTTGAAGCACGGGTACGGCGCCTCGCCCAGCGGCAGCAACGCTGTGCCGCATGGCACGCTGAACGCGAGCGCATGGCGCAGGCGCGGCGCGACTACGCCGCACGTAGCGACGCGGACACGTTTGAGAAACTACGCACCAGCCTGCAGCTGGAGCCGCCGACTCCGGGCCTGCTTGAGCGGTTGCGTGCGGAGCTGCAGTCGCTCTGGGAAAGCCAGTCGCAAAGCCGCGTCGGCCGCGCCCTGGTGCTGCAGATGCTCGCCCACGACAACGAGGCGCAGGATCGCGTCGGCCTGCGCCTGCTGCTGGAGCTGGCCGAACGCGATGATGCGCAGGTCGAATTCGCCGCGAATGTACTCAGTCGCGGCTTCGGCCAGTTGCCGCCGCAACCGGAGCTCGCGCTGCACTGGCAGCGCCGCGCGGCCGAACTCGGTGCCGACGCCGCCATCGACGCGCAACTGACCGACACCACCGCTGCGCCAGCACAGATCTGGGCCTGGCACGCCTGGCGCATCTGGCTCAACGCACACGGCTGTTATGTCGACTCGGTCCGTGCAGAAGATGCGCTGCTCGCGGCGGATCTGCGTGCACTGGAGCAGCTCGGCACGCGCCTGTCGGCCCCGGAACGGCTGGAGGCAGGACGCCTCTATCTGCAGCGCAGGCAGACGTTCGGCGACCGGGCTCGCGCGATACGCCATTGCGACACGCAGGCGCTGATGCAGCACTGAGGCTGCTCTTTCAGTCCCGGCGGCCAGCACGGACCAGCGGCTGGACGGTTTGCGGCACTCCTGGCTTGGGGCATCATTGCGGCGCCTTTGCTGTCGAGCTGCCCATGAATCTTGCGCCGCCACCCCCGCTGTCCCTGCCCGTCGATCCGCATGCGATGGTCGTGAACTGTGTGGCGTACTCGACCGAGACCGGCCAACGCCTGCGCGACATCACGATTGCCGAAATCAGCGAAGTGCTCAAGGACAGCAGCAACTTCGTCTGGGTCGGTCTGCATGAGCCCGACGAAAGCCTGCTCGAACGGCTGCAGGAAGAGTTCGACCTGCATGAACTCGCGATCGAGGACGCGCATGCGGCCCATCAGCGCCCCAAGATCGAGGTCTACGGCGATTCGCTGTTCATCGTTGTGCACACCGCGCAGGCCGTCGCCGGCAAGATCGAGTTCGGCGAAACCCATATCTTTCTTGGCCGCAACTACCTGGTCACGGTGCGCCACGGCGCCTCGTTGTCCTACCAGCCGGCGCGGCGCAGCTGTGAACAGACGCCTGAACTGCTCGCGCTGGGGCCCAGCTACGGCCTCTACGCAGTACTCGACTTCATCGTTGACAACTTCATGCCGATAGTGCGCGAGTTCCGCAGCGAACTGCAGGAGCTGGAGAAGGACATCTTCGAAGACACCTTCAAGCGCGACACTATTCGCAACCTGTATGAGTTGAAAAAGGAACTTGTCACGTTACGGCTCGCGGTGGCGCCGCTGCAGGACATTCTCAATCAGCTCATGCGCTTTCATCCGAGCCTGATCCGCGACGACGTGCGCCTCTACTTCCGCGACGTATCCGACCATGCGGCACGCATCAACGAGGCCACCGACACCATGCGCGAGATGCTGACCGCCGCCATGAGCGTGAACATGTCGCTGGTGACGGTCGCGCAGAACGAAGTGGTCAAGCGGCTCGCCGGCTGGGCCGCGCTGCTCGCCGCCCCTACCCTGCTCGCCAGCTGGTACGGCATGAACTTCAAGAACATGCCCGAGCTGGACGGCGGTTATCACTACTTCATCGGCGCGACCATTGCGATCATCTGCGGCCTGTTCCTGGTGTTGCGTCGCGCGAAGTGGCTTTGACTGGGCTTGCGCCGACGCCAAGGCCATACGAGCTTCTCATCGAAATTCCTGCGGACGCTCCTCAGCTCGTGCTGCCGTTCTCGCACCCGCAACCTTCGGACGTGCGCGACTACAGCGTGGAATTCGAACTGCCGGATGGGCGCACGCCGCGTTTGATCATCGGCTGCCAGCAGCGGGCAGCCTGCTCTCGTTCGGCCTGTCTGCTGCTGTGCTGCCCGAAGGCCGCTATCACGCGCGCCTGATCGCCATCGGCAACGACGGCAGTCGGCGCGAGGACCAGGAGCATCACTTCGTGTTGCGGCGGTCAGCGGCTTGTGCTGGGACAACCGGCAATGGCTGGCGCTGCGACGCCAGCAGCAGGCCTATGCCGAGCAGAACCAGCGGCAGCGACAGCAGCTGCCCCATGGTGACCCAGCCAAAGGCCAGATAACCGAGCTGGGCATCCGGTTCGCGTACGAACTCGACGGCACAGCGAAACACACCGTAGAGCAGCGCAAACAGTCCCGACACGGCATAGCGACGCCGCGGCTTTGCCGAGAACAGCCAGAGCACCACGAACAGCAGCAGCCCTTCCAGCGCCATTTCATACAGCTGCGACGGATGGCGCGCCTCGTGGTTCAACAGTCCGGCGCGGTACAGCGCTAGGAGTTCCTCATGGCTCTTGTTCAGATGATCAAGCGTGCGCGGAAAGATCACGCCCCAGGCAGCATCGGTTTTCTGCCCCCATAGCTCAGCGCCGATGAAGTTGCCGAGGCGGCCGAAGCCCAGGCCTATCGGCACCAGCGGTGCGACGAAGTCCATGGTGTGAAAGAAATGTACGGCATGCCGGCGCGACCAGTACAGGCACGCCGCGAGCACCCCGAGCAGTCCGCCATGGAAGGACATGCCGCCTTCCCAGACCCGCAGCAGCGCGACCGGATCGGCGAGGATCTGGTCAAAGCCGTAGAACAGCATGTAGCCGAGCCGCCCGCCGACGATGACGCCGATCATGGCGTAGAAGATCAGATCCGAGTACTGCTCGTAACTGACCGGCAGCCGCCCCTGCGCTAGCCTGCGCTTGCCCAGCCACCAGGCAAACAGGCCACCCAGCACGTACATGAGCCCATACCAGTGAATCGAGACCGGCCCCAGCGTCAGCGCGATCGGATTGATGTCATGGAAGTAGGGCATGGGTAGTCCGGCGGCGAGCAAGCCGCGATTCTTGGACAGATGCCCGGCGGCGTCCAGTCGTCCGCCGAGCGAGCGGGTCTGCGATCGGCTCGCTGAGAAGGCGGGAAAGCGTGACCCGCACGATCCTATGCCGCGCGCGGCCACGGTACAGTGAGCGGCCTTGCCGGACATACCCGATGAAGACCATTGCAGCACTCGTTCTTTTGCTCTGCAGCGCTTGGGCTGCAGCAATCGAGTTCACGCCAGCCGCAACGAACGACGACATCGACAATCCGCACAAGGGCTACATGCTCTGGGGCACGACCTGGGCGCAGGGCGGCGCGGACAATTACTACGGCGCCAGCATCTATCACGTCTACGTGCCCTGGCGCGAACTCGAGACCGCCGACCAGGTATTCGACTGGGCCGGCTTCGAGCAGCGCCATCTTCAGCCCATACTCGCGGATGACCCGAAAGCCACCTTCGTACTGCGGCCAGTCGCCGACTATCCGGACAGCGTCGGCACCGGGCTGTCGTTCTACTACACCGGCGGCCAGCCCGAGCGCGACTATCCGCTGTTCCTCGAACAGCCGCCGCTGAACATCGCCGGATTCGACTATGTGAGCTGCAACGGCGATGGTCCGGGCCGCACCCCCGACTGGAACGCCGCAGCGTTCGCGACTCAGGCCGTGCAGCTCGTGCAGGCTCTGGCGCAGCGCTACGATGCGGACCCGCGCGTCACCGCCATCCAGGTCGGCCTGCTCGGTCTATGGGGCGAATGGCACCAAAGCGGCTGCGACGCGAACGGACCGGGCAATGCGATCAAGATCGCCGTGCGCGATGCCTACCAGCAGGCCTTTTCGACCGCGCGGCTGCAGACACGTTATGCCCGCAATCCCGATGTCGTCGGCACCGACTTCGCCTTCCACGAAGACTATTTCCCTTCGTTCACGGCGAACTGCATCTACGGATTCCCCTTGTGTGATGTCAGCGGCGACTGGAGCCTGGAATACGGTCTGGCCAACATCGTGCCAGCGGCGAGGCAGAACTGGCGCCGCAACCCGGTCTCAGGTGAAAGCCCACTGGCCAGTCAGCAGGACACCTGGACCAGCGATACCGACGACGTAATCACGGTACTGAACAACTACCACTTCAGTTTTCTGGGGCCAGCCGGCAAGCACGCACAGCCGGGCTTCGCGGCGCCACTCGCCCGTATCAAGCGCGCGCTGGGCTACGACTTCAGCGTCAATCGCTTTGTGCTCGGCGATCCGATAACCCAGGGCACATCGCTGCCCTGGCGGCTGGAACTGGCCAATCGCGGCAGCGCGCCGGCCTATCACGCGACGCAAGTCCGGCTCGAATTGCTCGACGCCGGCAACGCCGTACGGGCAACCACCCCGCTAGCGGTCACGCTGGATACGGCCGAGCCGGGAACATCCAGCACCTGGCGTGGACGCCTGCACTGGAGCGGTCTGGCGGCCGGCAGCTATACCCTGCGCCTCGTCGTTGCCGATGCGGTTGCGGGCCGACCCGGCATCGTGCTGCAGAACATGCCCCGCGACGCGGCGGCTGCAGGCGTGCGGCTGGGCAGCATCACGCTCGCGGCGGTTGTCGGCGACCGCATCCATGCCGACAGCTTCAGCCTGTTCTGAATCAACTCGTTCTGAATCCATTCGTCGTGAACCGCATCAGGCCGGCAGTACGCGACAGATATAACCCTTGAGGTAGTCCGTCTCCGCGATCGCCGGATGCACCGGGTGATCGGGCGCCTGCTGCAACTGTTCGAGCACCTGCACCTGGCGGTCGAGGTGTCTTGCGGCCTGCTGCACGCTGTCGAGCAGTGCTGCGCGCGGCATATGGTAGGAGCACGAACAGGTCACGAGTATGCCGTCGCGTGACAGCACCTGCATGCCCATCTCGTTGAGGCGGCGATAGGCGATGCGTCCTTCGGCAAAATCCTTCTTGCGCTTGACGAACGCCGGTGGATCGAGAATCACGACGTCGAACCGTTCACGCAGCTCGCGCAGCCGCTTGAGTTCATCGAAGGCGTCGGCCTTGACCGCGGTCACACGATCAGCAAAGCCGTTGCGCTCGATATTGCGCCGTATCGCCTCGACCGCGTGTGCCGACACATCGACGCAGACCACTTCGCGTGCGCCCATGGACGCGGCACGCAGCCCCCAGCCGCCGAGGTAACTGCAAATATCGAGTACGCGCTTGCCCGCCACATAACGCGCCAGGCGATCGCGATTGGCCTGCTGGTCGTAGAACCAGCCGGTCTTCTGGCCGCCGATCACATCACACTCGAACTCGACACCGCCCTCGCGCACCACGACCGGCGCATCGAGCGCGCCATAACCGATGTCGGCATAGTTCGGCAGCTGCTCCATGCTGCGAATAGCTGCGTCGTTCTTCCAGATCAGTGCACGCGGCTTCACGACCTTGACCACCGCCTCGGAGATCTCGTCCTTGAGTCTTTCCATTCCGGCCGTCGTGGTCTGGCCTACGACAACGTCGCCGAAACGATCCAGCGTCAGTCCTGGCAATCCATCGGATTCGCCATAGACCAGGCGATAGTAAGGCTGGTCGAACAGGCGCTCACGCAGGCTCAGCGCCACGTTGAGCCGGTGCACGAACAGCGAACGGTCCAGCGCATGATCGAGCCCGCGCGCAACCAGCCGCGCGCAGATCAACGAGTTCGGATTGACATAGCCGACGCCGAGCGGCTTGCCGGCGTGGTCGACAACGATGCAGATCTCACCGGCAGCGAACCCGGTCAGCGGCGTGCGCTTGACGTCGACCTCGTTGGAAAACACCCACAGATGGCCCGCACGCAGCCGCGCGTCTTCACCGCGCTTGAGATAGAGAGCAGGATATTCGACGGCGTCGGACATAGTTTACTTGTTGCTCTTTCCAGAAATGACAGGGCGCATGCACTCAGACAGGCAGCCAGCGCGCAGTGAGAACCAGCCCCCAGCACAGGATCACGTTGAGCATGAGCAGGAATACGGCGGCGGAGCCCATGTCCTTGGCTCGCCCGGCGAGCACATGAAATTCGGGGCTGGCCTTGTCGACAATGGCCTCGACTGCAGAATTGAGCAGTTCCGCTGACAGCACGAGGATGAGGCTGCCCACCAGCAGCGCCTTCTCGATAGGGCCGCGGCCCAGCCAGGCTCCCAGCGGCGCAAAAATGAGGAACAGATAGACCTCGAGCCGGAACGAGGCCTCGTAGGCATAACCCGCCTTGAGACCCTGCCAGGACCAGCGCAGGGCCTTGAGGATCTGTCGGGGACCGCGCGGTTCGGTGCTGGGCATGGTCGTGGCGTGGCTGGCCGGCGCAAGGGCCGCGTAGTATGCCAGAGCCGCGGCAAACGGCCGTTTGCCGCTGTCGCCGCAATCATGTGCTTGACCCGCGCCGCAATCGCGCCGACGCTTCGGCGCTTCGCGCACGCGACGAGGACATCCATGGCAAGGGCAACGACGAACAACACGCTACTGGGCAAACTCGGCTGGCTCGCCTTCGCCGTGGCCGGCGCGGCCTGCCTGGGCGTCGTCGCCCTGAAACGCGGCGAACCGGTCAACGCGATCTGGCTGGTGGCTGCCGCAGTGGCCGTGCTGACGATTGCTTATCGCTTCTACAGCCGCTTTCTCGCCGATACAGCGCTGCAGCTCGATTCCGGCCGCGCGACGCCGGCGCTGCGGCGCAACGACGGCCTCGACTTCGTGCCGACGAATCGCTGGGTGCTCTACGGCCATCACTTTGCCGCGATTGCCGGTGCCGGCCCGCTGGTCGGCCCCGTGCTCGCCGCACAGATGGGCTACCTGCCCGGCACCCTGTGGATACTCGCCGGTGTCGTGTTCGCCGGCGCGATGCAGGACATGATCATCCTGTTCTGCTCCACGCGCCGGGACGGCCGTTCGCTGGGCGAAATGATGCGCGCGGAACTCGGCAATACGGCAGGCACCATCGCCCTGCTGGGCATACTCGCCATCATGATCATCCTGCTTGCGGTACTCGCACTGGTCGTGGTCAAGGCACTCGCGGAAAGCCCCTGGGGCACGTTTACCGTAGCGGCGACCATCCCGATCGCGATCTTCATGGGTGTCTACATGCGCTGGCTGCGGCCGGGACGCATACTTGAAGCCTCACTGATCGGCCTCGTGCTGCTGTTCGCGTCGATCTGGGCCGGCGGCCACGTCGCCGCCGATCCGCAATGGGCCAAGGCGTTCACGCTGGATGGGCGCCAGCTGTCCTGGCTCCTGATCGGTTATGGCTTCGTCGCGTCCGTGCTGCCGGTCTGGTTCCTGCTCGCACCGCGTGACTATCTGTCGACTTTCCTCAAGATCGGCACCATCGTCGTTCTCGCGCTAGCTATCTTCATCGCCCAGCCCGACCTGCAGATGCCAGCCGTGACACGCTTCATCGATGGCAGCGGCCCGGTCTGGTCGGGCAATCTGTTCCCGTTCCTGTTCGTCACGATTGCCTGCGGCGCCGTATCGGGCTTCCACGCGCTGGTCTCCTCCGGCACCACGCCCAAGATGGTCGCCAACGAAGCCGACATCCGCATGATCGGCTACGGCGGCATGCTGATGGAGGCGTTCGTCGCGATCATGGCCCTGGTCGCCGCAACGGCGCTGCAGCCGGGCATCTATTTCGCGATGAACAGCCCCGCGGCCGTGCTCGGCGGCAGCGTCGAGGCCGCGGCACAGGCGATCAGCCAATGGGGTTTCGTCGTCACACCCGAAATGCTGACCCAGACCGCACGCGACATCGGCGAAACGACGATTCTCTCGCGCACCGGCGGTGCGCCGACGCTGGCCGTCGGCATGGCCCAGATCCTCAATGAGGTGATTTCCGGCGAAGGCATGATGGCGTTCTGGTACCACTACGCCATCCTGTTCGAAGCGCTGTTCATCCTGACGACGATAGACGCCGGCACTCGCGTCGGCCGCTTCATGATCCAGGACCTGCTCGGCAACGTGCACGCACCGCTGCGCCATACGGAATCCTGGGCCGGCAACCTGTTCGCGACCGGGCTTTGCGTCGCCGGCTGGGGCTGGTTCCTGTACCAGGGAGTGGTCGATCCCCTGGGCGGCATCAACACGTTATGGCCGCTGTTTGGCATCGCCAATCAGATGCTCGCCGCCATGGCGCTGATCTTCGCCTGCACCGTGCTGATCAAGATGAAGCGCGACCGTTATGTCTGGGTTGCGGCCGTACCGACCACCTGGCTGGTGATCTGCACGCTGAGCGCGAGCTGGCTCAAGCTATTCAGCGAGAACCCCAAGATCGGCTTTATCGCCAACGCGCAGCGCTTTGCCGACGCGGCAGCACGCGGTGAACTCCTCGCGCCCGCCAAGAGCCTGGAACAGATGCAACGCATTGCCTTCAACAACTACCTCAACGCCGGACTCTGCACGCTGTTTGCCTGCATCGTGCTGGTCATACTGTTCTTCGGTCTGCGCGCCGCCTTTGCAGCGCGGCGCACCAGTACGGCGACGGCGCTGGAAACACCCTACGTCGCCGCCGCCTCGATAAGCGCCTGAACGAGATTGCGATGCCCCCCACTACGATCACCGTGTTGCGGGCGTGCTGGCGCCAGCTCTGCGAAACCGCAAGGCTGGCCGTCGGCGTACCCGACTACGGCAGCTACCTCAGGCATCAGCGTGAGCGCCATCCGGACGCCGAACCGCTGAGCTACGAGGCATTCTTCGCCGACCGCCTCGCCGCGCGCTATGCGCGCGGCCGTTCGCGCTGCTGCTAGCCCGCATTTCTTACCCCCGTCCGTAGCGAGGCCGTAACCGGTCGGACTCGCCCCGCTCCAGCCGTGTCAAGCCATACAGACGGTTTCCAGCGCGGCAGATGCACGGGATAATCCGCGCCCGCCCGTCCTGGAACCGACACCTGATGCACTTCACTCCCGGTCAACGCTGGATTTCCAATGCCGAACCCGAGCTAGGACTAGGCACCATCTTGCGCATCGAGGGGCGCAGTATCCAGGTGCTGTTCGCAAAATCCGGCGTACTGCGCCACTACGCGGCGCATGCGGCGCCGCTGGTCCGGGCCGAATTCCGCGTCGGCCAGAAGGTCAGCGGCAAGGGCGAGCAGTTCACCGTAGAACGCGTCGAGACGCATCAGGGACTGCTGCACTACCACGGCAGCGGGCATGCCCTGGTTGAAGGCGAGCTCGACGATGTGCAAAGCCTTTCGCAGGCCGATGAACGATTGCTCTCAGGGCGACTGGATCGCCCCGACCGCTTCGATTTCCGCCTGGAAGCACTGAACCGCCGTGCCGGTGCGCGCCGCAGCATCGATTTCGGTCTGGGTGCAGCGCGAATTGCGCTGGTGCCGCACCAGCTGCGTGTCGCGCAGATCGGTGCTAGCCGCCGCCCGGTGCGTGCGCTGCTGGCGGACGAAGTCGGCCTGGGCAAGACCATCGAGGCCGGCATGATCCTCGCCCGCCTGCTCGCAGCCGGTCGCGTCGAACGTGTGCTCGTGCTACTGCCCGAACCGCTGGTCTACCAGTGGTTCGTCGAATTGCTGCGGCGCTTTAACTTGCAATTCTCCATTTTTGACGAGGAGCGCTGCGCTGCGATCGAACTCGCCGGCGATGCACGCAACCCGTTCGAGGACGAGCAGCTCGTCATCACCGATCTCGCCTTCCTTGCCGGCGACCGCCGCCGCGCCGAGCAAGCCGTCGCTGCGGGCTGGGATCTGCTCGTCGTCGACGAGGCGCATCATCTGGCCTGGACGCCGCAGGCGGCGAGCCGCGAATACGCCCTGGTCGAAACCCTGGCCGCGGCAACCCCAGGCGTGATCCTGCTGACCGCTACGCCGGAGCAGTTGGGCCGCACTGGCCATTTCGCCCGCCTGCGCCTGCTCGACCCGGCGCGCTATCACGATCTCGAACGCTATACCGCCGAAGCCGAAGGTTATCTCTCACTTTCCCAGATCGCGGCCAAGCTAGGCGACGGCGCGCCGCTGACGGCGGCCGAGCAGGAGGAACTCGCTCTGCGCCTTGGCGACGATGCGTCCAGCCAGGCATTGCTTGAGCGCCTGGCCACGGACGCGAGCGTGACCAGCGCCCTGCTGGACGCGCTGATCGACCGCCACGGCACGGGCCGTGTGATGTTCCGCAACCGCCGCGCCGTCGTCGGCGGCTTTCCCAAGCGCGTTCCGCGCATCGAAGTGATAGACGGCGTGGAACTCGCCGACGACCAGCGCCAGCGTCTCCTGACCGAGTTCCTGTCGGATATCCAGCAACCGCCGTCGCAGCACGAATACGACTACACCGCCGACCCGCGCCTGCCCTGGCTGATCGGCGTGCTGGAAAAACATCCGCGCGACAAATTCCTGCTGATCTGCCGCAGCCAGGCCAAGGTGCTCGCTCTCGAAGAAGCTGTGCGTACGCGCAGCGGCATCAACCTCGCGCGCTTCCACGAAGGCCTGTCCATCGTGCATCGCGACCGCAACGCGGCGTATTTCGCCGACCCGGAAGGCGCACGCCTGCTGATCTGCTCCGAAATCGGCTCGGAAGGCCGCAACTTCCAGTTCGCGCACCATCTGATTCTCTGGGACGTGCCGCTGGATCCGGACCTGCTGGAGCAGCGTATCGGCCGCCTCGATCGCATCGGCCAGCAGCACGACATCCAGTTGCATGCCGTCGCGTTCAGCGGCAGTGCGCAGCATGTGCTGCTGCGCTGGTACCAGGAAGGCCTCGACGCACTGCGTACCAGTCCGGCCGACGGGCGCGAACTCTACAAACGCTTCGGCGCCGACCTCGCCGAACGCGCCGCCACCCATGCGCTAGAAGGCACCGATCCCGATCAGGAGCTGGACTCCCTGATCGCCGAGACTCGCGCCACCCACGAAGAGCTCTCACGGCTGGTACATGCCGGGCGCGACCGTCTGCTGGAACTCGCCAGCAGCCGCGAAGCGCGCGAAGAAACACTGCGCGAGGCGCTGCTGGCGGCCGACGCGGATCTCGATACCGAAGATTTCATCCTGCGCCTGTTCGAGCAGTTCGGCATCGAACACGAGGAAACGGGGCCACGCACCTGGGTGCTCGATCCCGAATACGTCAGCACCGAAGGCCTGGCCGGACTGAAGGACGGGCCACAGCAGGTCACCTTCGACCGGGCCACAGCGCTGGCACGCGAGGAACTGCCCTTGCTGCGCAACGACCACCCACTGGTGATCGGTGCGCTGGACCTGCTGCTGGAAGGCGAACAGGGCAATGCCGCGTTTCTTGTCGACGACGCACTGCCACCGCGCACCGTGTTGCTCGAGGCGGTCTACGTGCTGGAGTGCGTCGCGCAGCGCAGCCTCGGCATCGATCGCTTCCTGCCGCCGCTGCCGCTGCGCGTCGTGGTCGATACCAAGCTGCAGGCACGCGACTACAAGCCGAATCCGGTCTCGCTGAAGAAAGCCGCCGACCGCGCAGTCGATTTCAACCGCTACCGCAAATTCATCGCCCAGCTCGTGCCGCCCATGCTCGAACGCTGCGAAACCGCAGCGCGTGAAGCAGCGGCGCGCGCGATCAGCTCAGCCTCGACCAAGGCCGATGCGGCACTGGGTGCGGACATCGCACGCCTGCAAGCCTTGCGCAGCGTCAACCCGGCCGTGCGCGGCGAGGAAATCGACGCCTTGGCCGAGGAGCGCGCAGCCATCGCCGAGGCACTGCCACGCGCGCGGCCACGCCTGGACGCCGTGCGCTTTGTCTGCAGCCAGGATTTCCTGAGCCTGCGCTGATCCCAGCTGCCGCCGGCCGGCTCCCACGCGCCGGCGCAGGCCAGGAAATTGCGCGAACCGGCCACGACCTGGGCGAGTAACCAAGGCGACGCTGTCGCATTTGGTCCACCTGCCGCCACAGCAAGTCGATGAAATGCCGCCGGATCGCGCAGGCGTCTATCTCGCAGTCGGGCAGCGCCTTACGCAGCTCGACTCGCAACCGCCCCAGGCGAAGACGAATTGCGCGGCTGCGCCCTGGTCATGCGGGCAGCGAGTTACATACGACGTGATCGGTGGCAGGATGCGCGGCGCAACGACAACGAAGCACTGACTGCAAGCGGCAAAACAGCTTGATAAATCGCGCCACCTGGTTTTAGCAAAAGACACTTTGTCATTTGTGAAACAGACGGATTCGTTGCCGAATGTGAAAAATGCGAGACGCTGCAACGCAACGCGGCAGTTTCGCACCCGGTTGCGGCGTGCCGCTGAATCCCTCTACCCCCCGGAATGCGGCACGCCCGGGACACCGCGCCATGGACCGCTCATCCGCGGCGCGGTGTCCGCCTGATCGGATATCCCTTGCCCTCTAATCCGCGGCGGCTTCCATCGCCGTGATCCACGGTGCCTGGCGCGGCCCTACCCAGCCCATGGAGCCGACCGACATCAGACCCGCTTCGGCGAACGTCTGCCGGTACCAGCGCGGCGTGCGGCGGTGGAAGCCGTCGAGATCGCCGACCAGCTTGTCACGCGTCGTATAGACCTCGATGTAAGCCAGCCCTTCGAGCAGATCGACTATGCCATTCAGCCCGCGCCGCAGTTCCGATGCGCGCACGTAGTGCAGCACGTCGGCACAGACAATGAGGTCAAAACGCGTTTCAAAGCGCAACTGTTCGAGCTGACCGAACGTCGCCTGCCGCAGGTTGCGTGTACGCCCCCAGCGCGATACGGCGTATTCGCTGGGATCCAGGCCCAGGTAATGAGCCTGCGGCCGCAGCGCATGCAGCGGTGCCTGCCAGGCACCTTCGCCGCAGCCAACATCCAGCACGTTACGTATTGGGCGACCAAGGTAGTACTCGGCCATGGCGACCGCCATGGCGACCTTGCGCGCCAGCACATCACGCGAGATCACCCGATGCTCGCTGTCGCGGTACCACTTGTCGAAATAAGCACGATCGTAGACCTTGCTCATGACGCCGGCCCGCCGAGCTCGCGCCGCGCCTTGGGTGGCAGCTTGTCGACGACCAGCTCGTAGGAGCGGCGCAGAAAGGCCTCGAGCTCCCCCGGTGCAAGGCGTTCGGGTTCGGTCAGCGTGATCCAGAACGCGCGCGCCATATAAGGCGCCGGCATAAAGCCGGGCTGTTCGGCCAATTCAAAAAATCGATCAGCATCGACCTTGAACGATACGCGGCCGCGCTCTACGCCCAAGGTGCAATAGACCGCGAACATCTTGCCAGCCACGTTGTATACCAGATCGACCTCCCACTTCAGCGCGGTGCTCACCCCAGGCCATTGCGCGCAAATCGCATCCAGCTGTGCTGACTCCAAGCTCGTCATCTGACCTCACCCCTCGATGTGGTAGCGCCGGTTGCGCACATCCACGCGCGGCGGCCTGCGGGTACGCTCGAAGGCATCGTACCCGGGCTTGAGCTCGGACCAGAAATCGAACCAGGCTGAATGGCGTTCCGCAGCAAGCGCCGCATCGTCGAGCCGGAATGGAAAAGCGTGCACCTGGAAGGCCGGCTGGCCTGCCCGCAGCGCCGCATCAACCAGCGTATAGATCTCTTCGATCGCCGCGTCCCCCATCGCATAGCAACCGATGGAAACGCAATTGCCGTGCACCATGAGGAAGTCGCCGGTATAGCCCTGTGCCCGCTCGTAGGCATTCGGATAGCCCAGGTTGAACGCCAGATGGTAGCGGCTGGCCGGATTGAGCTGGCCGCGCGCCACGCGGTAGAAGCCTTCGGGCGCCTGATTGTCACCCTGCCGGCGTTTGGGGCCCAGCTCACCGGAATAGCGGCAGATCGGATAAGTACGGAACAGGCGATAGCCGCCGTCACTGCCAGCCATCCACAACTCAAGTTCGTTTTCGCGCTTGAAGATGCGCACGAATACCGCAGCACCGAGCTCCAGTCCCAGCGGACGCAGATCGCGCTGCAATGCGGGAGTCACGCGCTGAGCCGCATCGCTGGCGCGGGTCGCGGCATGGGCGTCAATGGCGGTCATCAGGCGGCGCCCAGCCAGTGGTTCAACGGCGAGCCCTGCCAGCAGCAACATACCAGCCAGAAACAGCACAAACGGTCCACGCAACATGTCCATATCCGGCTAAATGGCGACGCAAGTGTATCTAGGCAGCGCCCTCTGCGGGGTCAAACGAACTGGCCAGCGCCACCCGATTGCGCCCTTCATCCTTGGCACGGTAAAGCGCCGCATCAGCCTGTGCGAGCAACGTTTCGGCCGCTCCTGATCCCTCAGGCACCAATGCTGCTGCGCCGATGGAGATCGTCACATCACAAGCCTCAGCGACAGCGAGGCACAACCGCTTGCCAAGCTCACCCGCTGCGGCGAGGTCGCAATGCGGCACGACCAGACAGAACTCCTCGCCGCCAAAACGCGCAACCAGTGTGTTCTCGCGCACCCCACGCAGCAGCGCCGCGGCAACACAACGCAGGGCGTTGTCGCCCGCAAGATGGCCATGTGCATCGTTATAGGCCTTGAAGCGATCGACATCGGCCAGCAGCACCGCAACCGGACGACGTGTACACGCGGCTGCGTCGAGCACACTGGCGAGGAAGGCATCGAAACGCCGCCGGTTGGCCACGCCAGTCAGTCCGTCGCGCTCGGCCAGGTCGCGTAGCGTCATGTTCGCCTGCTCGAGTTCGGCCGTATGTGCACGTACCAGAGCCTGCAACTGCTGGTTGCGCACATCCAGCCGGTGAATGCGGGCGCGCAAACCCAGGCTCAGCACGAAGGCAGCGGCCATAATCGCCAACAGCGCCAACAGCAATTGCACTCCAGCGCGCTGATACCAGCGCGGCACTACGCGCAGATCCAGTACCTGAGGCGCAAACTCCTGCCCATTGCTCGTGCGGGCACGCACCTCGAAACGGTAGTCAGCCGGGGGCAATTGCGCGTAGCTGAATTCGGCGCGCGGGCTCCAGTCGGACCAATGCTCGTCAAGACCGGCAATACGCGCCTGGAACTGTGGCGGCGCAGTCAACCGCAGATCAAGCAGTGCGACACGGAACAGCAGAGATCCCGCGCCGTAGTCGACTTCGGCCCGGCCACTCAGCGGCAGCGCGCGGCTCACCCCATCGCGCTGCTGCAGCTCCAGCGAATGCAGGCGCAGCCTGGCTTCCTGCGGGCGTTCTTCCCGCACCGCCGCGGCATCGTAGTGCAGCAGCTGGCTACCGCTGCCAACAAGGACGTCGCCGTCCGGCAGCACGGCCAAGGCTGCGATCGCGCCCGAACCGCGGTCTAGTGAATCAACCCGCCGCCACTGGCGCCCTGCGTCACGCTGGTAGACGCTACGATAGCTGAACGCCCAGCCCCCACCATTGACGCCCTCGCTCAGGCTTACTACTTCCTTGGGCTGCAGCAGGGCCGCAAGCCCATCGAGTGGATCAGCGACAAACTGCGCGCCGTCCCAGCGAAACAGGCCGAGCTCGGTGCTCACATACAGCACGCCACCGAGTTCACTGACGGTGGCCGGCCCCTGCTCGCCGACACTGATCTGCTCCGTAAAACGCTCGATACGCGGCGGCTGGGCCGGATCGGCGGATATCTGCACTCGCATCAGGCCGCGATCTTCACTGCCCAGCCAGGCGGCATCTGCCGCGCTATCGACGATGCTGAGCACGCGCGCCTGCAGCTCGGTATGTGGCGCGGCAAGCTGCCAGCCGCCGGCTTCGCGCCGCAGCAGGCCAAAACCACTTTCCGTCCCGACCCAGGCCCGCGCCGGATCGAAGCGCGAGCGCAGAAGCAGACGTGGATACAGATCGTCCGGACCAATTCGCGTTCCATCGTTGCGCTTCAAGCTATAACTATCCGCAAGCAGACTGGCCTCGCCATCCGGCAAACGGCTCCAGGCTTCGCCTTCGTAGTTCTGATCGGCGACGAACGCTTGCGCTGCGCCGTGATCACCCCAGGGTGCCCTGAGCACGCCCATCGCCGACATCAACCATAGTTCACCGCGGTCGTACTGCATTTCGTGCACACCGCCGCGAATACCGTCGTCCGTACCGTAGGCACTCCAGGCCACCGGCCAGGGCAACCGCACGACACCTCCGTCATCAGCAACGAGCACCGCTCCATCCTGGTCAACGACGACGTCGGTCTGGAACGTCGTGCCGAGGTTGATGCGGCGCAGCGCGGCCGTATTCACGTTGACCACACGCAGTACGCCGTCATCACCTGCGTACGCGACATGCTCGGCATCGAGCACGGCACCGTCATTGAAATGACGAGTATCACCGTCACCCAGCAAGGGCTTGACCCTGCCGTTCTCCAGTATGACCAGCCGTGGGGTCTGGTCGTGTACCAACAGGCGCCGATCATCCAAGGACAACAAGGCAAACGCCGGCTCCGTGGCAAATTCGGCGCCCCCGGGGATCAGCTCAAAGGTTTCCCCCACACGACGCTTCAACCCTTCACCACGCCAGTTAACGACCAGCTCGCCCGCATGTTCGACTATGCCGCCGAAACGGTTGGGCGCATGCCAGATACCAAGACGCCGCCCCCCGGCATCAACCTCGAACAACCAGCGCAGGGCACGGAAGTACATGCTGTCGCCGTGTTCGACGATATCCCAGATATCGACGAAACCCTGCGCCCCGACATCAGCGGCAAAAGCGGCGGAATAGTCGACAAGGCGATCGCGACCCTCGGTGGTGCGTTCGATACGTCCGAAACAGTCCGTTGCACCGAACCATAACCGGCCATGGCTATCGCGCCGCAACGCGCGTACCACGCCGGGTCGCGGCAGCGCGATCGACTCCCAGCGCACGCCGTCAAAGCGCAGAACCGCGTTGTCCGCCCCGACATAGAGCAGACCATCACTGCTGCGCGCTACCGCGAAATACTGCGGAAAAACATCGATGTCCGGCGTAAACCTTGTCAGCAGCGGCGTGGCGGCCCAGAGTGTCGTGGCGCAAAGCCAGAACACCGCCGCTGCGAAAGCACGACTCGCCACACCTGGCCGCATCGAAGCTCCCCCGACACCCCTTGCCGGGCATCGTAGCAACCTCAGCGAAACCTTGCGTGCCTTCATTCTGTGCCCTTCGGCGTGTCCTTGCGCGCCTCGCATGCCATGTCCTTAGCCCGCAACTCCGAAATCGGCACAGCCAAAACGCAACGATCAAACGGCAAAAGCAAGGCGAAAAGCACCAACAGAAGCAACAAAGAAGCAAAGAAGCAAGGCCACCCATAACTTCGCGGCCACCCAAAAGCAAGGCCACCCACAACTCGGAGCTTTCTGATGCCCGGCCCGGGCGTTTTCGCAGACGCCCGGGAAATCGCGTGCAGCGGACGTCAGCCGTCGCGACTCATCCGCTGCCGCTGACTACGGACATCGCGCGGGAACAGCCTTCCCGGCGGCAGTCAATCATTTCGCCGCAGGCGCAGAGCCGCGGCTTTCGAGCCACGACGCGGCGATCAAAGATCCCGCGCAACGCGAAACCCGACGCGCCCGCTGCGTGTCGTCGTCAGCGCCGAGAGACGGTAGGCCGAACGCACGTGGTCCGGGTCGGAGCCCCAGGAGCCGCCGCGTACGACATGTCGCTCGCAGCCGGGATTGACCCAGGCACGGCTGTCGCGCGGCGCACGCAGATAGGTGTCATGCCAGCAGTCCTCTACCCATTCCGATACGTTGCCGTCGAGGTCGTGAAAACCCAGCGAATTCGCCGGGAAGGTGCGCACGGGCGCCGGCCCCCAGTAGTTGTCTGCATAACGCGCGAATCCCTTGCGCCAGGTGCGGTGAGCCGGCGAGCGATCACCGGCACCGGTAAAATTGCCAATCGTGCGCGTCGGATCATTGTCGCCCCAGGGAAAGCGCGTGGCCAGGCCCGCTCGCAACGCGTATTCGTATTCGGCCTCGGACGGCAAGCGGTATTTCTTGCCGGTGCGCTGGGTGAGCCAGGCGAGATAGGCATTCGCATCTTCCCAGCTCACGTGCACGACCGGCAGGTTGTCGGCGGCGCGCTTGCCGCTGTAGTCGTCCTGCCAGGTAACACCGCGGCCATCGACCATGCGCCCGGAATTCTCTTCGTATACGCTGGACGCGCCCTCGACTTCGGCACTGGTGCGATAGCCGCTCGCACGCACGAACTCGCGAAACTCACCGACCGACACCTCGCTGCGCCCGAGCGCAAAGCCGCTGTCGATCACCACCTCCCGCTGTGGGCCTTCGGCATTGCGATGCCCTTTCTCGCTCTCAGGTGAGCCCATAAGGAACTTGCCGGTCGGTACGACCAGCACAGCCGGCGCCGTGCCGGCGCGGTCGAGGAAAGGATCATTGATGAGCTGACCCGGCCGCAGACTGGCGTAGAGTCGTGCATTGCGCAGCCGGTCCTGAAATTCATCCACGCCGGGCAGATCGGCGCTAATGGCTTGTGCCTGCTGCGCCAGCCGCTCAGCCAGGTCAGCGTTGCCCGAATCAAGCGCGGACTGTGCCTGCGCAAGCACCGTTTCCGCACGCTGCCGGCGCACGCCCTCGGTGCGAGTGCGTATGTCCAGCAGTTGCTGCGAGCCCGGCGCTATGGTCGCCGCTTGTGCGAGAACCACATCGGCTGCCGCGAAATCGTCCTTGGCCACCGCGGCCAGCGCGCGCTCAAGCACGCCGCGCTGGATCTGCTCCAACCCCTGCCGCGCCAGTTCATTGCCGGGATCGAGTTCTCGCACACGGCGATAAACGTCTAGCGCACTCGCCCCCGCAGGTTCCAGGCCCTTGCCTTGCTTGAGCAGCTCGGCTGCCTCGGCCAGCAATGGTTCCACCTGGCGCGCGAGCTTGATCCGTCCGCGCAGTTCGGCGAAGCGGGCCGCTTCATGCGGCACCTTGTCCAGGCCCACCAGAATACGCTCGGCCTCGCCGATATCGCCCGTACCAATTGCCGTGGCTATGTCGGCCAGCAGACGGTCGTGCACGGCCGCCAATCCATCGCGCGCGCGGCGGTTGCTCCTGTCCTCGTCCAGCACCTTGCGATACAGCACCAGCGCATTGTCCTCCGCCGGATCGAACAGGCGTCCTGCGGCCAGCGCCTGGTCCGCTAGCGCAAGCTGCTCGGTGATGCGCGCGGTGGCCGGTGCTTCCGGCTCGGCCGGTGCTTCCGGCGGCGGCTCACCGGCCAATTCGCGTGGAGGACCGAACTCAATGACGGCCGGAGGGTTCGCGCGTACATCAATGGGCGGTGGCGCCACGGTTGCACGCACCGGCAAACCGGCCGGGCGCTGGCCCGGCGAGACGTGGATTACCTCGGGGAAAAACCGGTAGACCAGCGCAAATCCCAGCAGTGCGATACCGGCAGCTCCACCCCAGGTAGTCTGCTTGCGGACGTTTTCGGAACCAGCCATGCGCTCGGCGAATGTGACAGCAAGGGCAACTGACCTTAGGCTAACCCGTTCTGCCTGACAACCGCGTGCGTGGCACGCCCTGAATGGAGTCCTGCGTGCACCATTGGATAACGCAGCCTGAAACTACCGCCGCACTCGTTGCGCGTCACCCCACCAGCCGCCTGATTGGACTCGACACCGAGTTCATGCGCGTCGACAGCTTTTACCCTCGCCTGGCCCTGGTGCAGATCAACCTGGATACGGAAATCGCCCTGCTCGACCCGTTGGCGCTCAATGGCGTCGCGGCGCTGGCTCCGCTGCTCGCCGATCCCGGCACTACCTGCGTCATGCATAGTGCCAGCGAAGACCTGGAAGCGTTGGCCGAGGCGGTACCCGAAGGCTTAGGCCATCTGTTCGACACCCAGATCGCCGCGGCCATGACCGGATTCGGCGCAGGCCTCAGTTATCAGAAGCTGGTCGCCGCCATCACCGGCATCGACCTGCCCAAGGCCGAAACGCGTTCGGACTGGCTGCGCCGCCCGCTGAGTGCCGAGCAGCTGGACTATGCCGCCCAGGACGTAGTCCATCTGCCTGCACTGCATGCGGAACTGGCCGCGCGTCTGGAACAGCGCGGCCGCAGCGGCTGGCTGATAGAAGATTGCCAGCGCCTGCTGCAGAAAGCCCGCAGCCGCGACGGCGACCCACAGCCCCAGCGCAGCTTCAAGAGCGCCGCAGACTGGCCGCGTGCACGCCAGGCGCTGCTGCGCCGTGTGCTGCTGTGGCGCGAAGCTACAGCTCGCCGCATCGACAAGCCGCGCCCCTGGCTACTCGACGATGCACACATTATAAATTTAGTAACAAATCCACCAAGCGACATCGACGAGCTGTTCCAGCGCGCCAAGGGACTGCGCGCACTGCGCGGAGCGCAGCGCGATGAACTGCTGGACGTGCTTATGGCACCACTCGCACCCGAGGAACTGGATTTCGCGCCGGTGTTTCCGCTGCCGACGCCCGCACAGAAGCGCACGATCGCTGCGATGAAAGAGTCGGTGGTCGCCATCGCGGCCGAACTTGATCTCCCCGAAGGACTGCTCTGCGCCCGCCGTCATCTTGAGGCGCTGGTCTTCGATGGCGTCTGGCCCGAAGCCCTGGAGGGCTGGCGCAAGCCGCTGCTGTTCAGCGCGTTGTCGAACAAACTATAAGCGTCAAAAAAACAGAAACCCCGGGCGGTGCCAAATTATCGACCCAGGGACTTTGCGACTGAACCCGAATGCGTTCTTTTCAGCGTTAGCAAATGCGGTTTCAAGTTCCGGTGGTTTATTGCCGGACAAACAATGCCTGCGCTTGCGTCACGAGACCAGCCGAGGGGCGCAATTCCCCTCGGCTGATTTGGCTTTGTGCTGCCGCCAAGACAGGGACACAACACCGCATGGACAACTCGTCACGCGCCGGCCTGCGCTTCCGACGTCAAGCAAGGCAGCGGCAAGCTACCGCTGACACCCAGATCAGCAGTCCACCAAACAAATGCCGGCGTACGAGCCCACTCCACTTCGACCAGTCAAGGACTCTTTAGAAGGAGTGCAAAACTGGAGACCGAATGACCTCCCAGTTGTGACGATTTCATTCCAGAAATGGAGCAACCGAGCACAGATCCTGTGGACTGCTGATCGACATACGGACGAATACTCGTCGCCCACGTCTGTTCGTTATCACTAGACAAGTTCGTGTCACGAATTTTGCCACCACATGCCACCAGGGCATAGCCAGAAGCAGACGGCTCCCTCAATGAAACAGTGCCTGACGCAAAGTACGAATCTGTACTTGACCCACCTTTAGTAATGTAGTTGCTCGTAAACGTCACCGGCACCGTAACCCCAGGCAAGCTGACACTCTGTTTCAGACCGACGGCATAGGCGGTAACTGATCCAGCAGCAGCAGACGCCCCAACTGTCGAAGATCCCACCACCCAGACATTTTCGACAGGCAACGACATGTAGGCGAGCCTCGGAGGAGTGGGGCCAGCATCGACTTTGATGCCTCCACCTACCAGAACGTAGCCGGGCGGCAAGGTAGCGGAGCTGTATGTGCCGGGCGCGGCTGTCTTCTTGACGGTAATCAAGTTCTGCCGCAGCTGAGCCGGCGTCATACCACTGACCTTGAGACCAATAGCCCATGCACGCGCGTACGTAGGCGGACTGGGCAACGGTGACGCCGCGCCGGATGTTGAGACCACCCAGGCACTGTAGTCATCTTTTGGGTAGGCCGCGGCAACGTACGAGCCTTCCCGGTAGTTCGCCGCACGAGTCGACATCCCTTCTACACCGCCACCGACGACCACGTAGTCGGCAGGCACGGCAAGCTCGAAAGTCGAATTCGGGGTGAATGCGACGTCTCTTGTCTCGAACACGGCTGTGTTAACCCTGCCGCTGGAGTCCACACTTTCTGCCACCTTCGCGAACAGGCCACCACAGTAAGCGCCAACAGCAGCAAAAGCTCTAGCCACATCAGTTTCCGGGTACGAATGGAACCACGCCGCATGCTGAAAAGCGCACGCGGTATTGTTGTATGCGCGCTTCTGATTCCCGGATATAAATGTATTTAGCCTACTGCTGGTAAGTAAACGGTTTGCTATTGCAAAAGAAAACAACTCAAAAACCATTTTCGTATTCCAGCCCGGCGTTTTGGCCAATAAGCAGGATGCCTTGTTGACCGGACCAGATGAGTAATGAGCATCTGTTGCGTTTGTAACATCGTTAATGTCATCGTAAGAGTCGCCGTCACGCGGCGGGTCACACATGTCCCTGAAATGACCATTGCTGTTTTTTCTGAGCTCATCACCTACGATAAAATCGTTTTTCACAGACCAAGCGCTGTTCTTGCTTTTCCAGAAATACTCGGACGCTTCGCCGGAAAGATCAGCAAACGACTCCTCGACCCCACCAGACGCCCCGATATACATGACACCAGACCCGAGAATCCACCTTGCAAAGAAGGCATGCCCGATTTCATGGCCGAGTGTGTCCGCACCCATTTCCGGATAATTGTCAGCATCGCCCATGCCGAGCGTGACAACACCAACGGTGGGATCAAATGCAGCTATTGCACCAGTCCTGATGGTATTCACAGCTACCAACAGCTGCGTACTCCACGGCGAAGCCATATACGCCTTGAACATGTCAATCGCGTTCTGCGCAAAATACATAGCATCATTGGTCACCCCGAAACCACCGTTGAGGCTGAGGTCAATGTTATTTGGGCAAGTAAAACTTACCGAAGGTGACCCCGGCGTGTTCCCCTTGTAGTCATACGCTATCGTTACCCGAACATCCGGATTCTCTAAATAGCATCTCGAGCTTGAAGTGGAGTCCTTGTAAATGGGCAGGTAATCATAGCCACTGGTAGCTCCCCACGTGTATTTCCCTGTTTTCAGATTGCCACCGGGACCAGTACCTTTAACCGGAACACCGCTCAAATTTCTTGTGTCATCCCATTTGAGCAGCTGAGCACCGGAGAACTCATCAACAATCACCACCGCACTGACAACCTTGTTCTGGCTGGCGTAGTCAATTCTCAGTCTTACATACTGGGCCAAGCGGGCTCTGCTGCTGTCGTCAACAAAGACGATTCGCGTTTTCTCCGTCACCTCAACAAAGGTGCTTGCCGGTCGCACCCCATGCACCAACTCTTCTGCCCTGGCTATGACCGCGTCACCAGCGTAAGGCCCTTGCGCAATGGTCGGAATGTCCGACTTGATGCCGGATACGACGTTTCCCATTACCCTGTTGAAGCTTCCGATATTTACCTGGGATGGCCAGGTAATCCAATGGTCCTGTACGGAAAATAGTATGTCTGCGCCATAAACCGGCATACCGTAGTACTTCTGCTGGTATGAATAAGTTGAGGCCTTGCCTTTTAATCGCTCACTCTGTGCCTCAAGACTCCAAGTTGATTGCTCGTCGACTGCTGGAGCGATTCGCAGATTGTTTAGTTGCCAGCCGGTAATCGTAGGCTGCCCACCGTTGAACCCGGTTCGGTTTGCGTTCAAAGTAGTGATGTCAGCCCGGGACAGATCCGTTTGAACCGCCGCGTTAACGTCAGCGATGCCAGCGATACCAGTAGCCAGGTAAAGAAGAATTTTTGTGCTTGAGCTGAATTTCATGTCAACACCATTTTTGTGTGCAAGTTGATTTTTCTGTCTCTTTGAACAGAGACACTTTCGACAGGCGCGCGGTGGTCCGACAACGAGCGCTTTCTCAAGCGGTTATCTGAGATGAAGGTCCGATCGACAGTCGCTTTGCTCCTGCCATGCGCCCGTCATCGGTACTTGCTGCTCACTGATCATGTGCTAGGCGGACGCTTGCTCACCCTCCTCAGGAGACCGCTGGACTCGATGGAATGGCGCGTCGGTTTATGGCTTCGGCAATTGGCGCTGGTGGCTCCGGACAGGCAACCAATGCCGACAGGCGCCGGCCTTTCCTATCAACGAGCATGGTTGCTGCCCCACGAGGCATAGAGCTCGTTTCTTTGCTCGTCCCATGCTCAGCCAACCGGCTTCAAACTTGGGCTTTGCTGCCTAGTTCGCTCGACTTCTTCATCACAAGATTCACTTCAGAGAATCTCGCAATGGCGGCGCTGTCGGGATCAGTCTCTTCTGTTGCAGATTGTAAATTTGCGCCTGCGGAACACACTTCTTTAGACGTGCCTGTTGCTCAGCGGGCATTGGCGGCTGGGCGAGCTCGCCATAGGGCCTCGCTTTCTATGTCTCGTTGGTCCGTTGACTCCAGGCAAGTGTTCGGGAGCGATAGAAACCGAGACCAGACCCGGCGACAGGCTCGGCGTTATTCCGTTGCAATGCTTGACACGCTGCCCACGCTTCCGTTCAACTCGGCACCCATGCGCTCACCGAACCGCCATCACCCGATCAGCACGCCCGCTTCTGCGGCGTCCTACGGCATTGGCTCCGGTACGACGATTACAACGACGACCACTAGCGTGGTGCGGCGAGTCGTGCGCGAATAAGGTTTCTTACGCAAACGGCCCCGCACCTCACCAGGATGCGGGGCTGAACCCGGATTCTGAGAAGCGCGCGGGGCCTCTACGGAGGCTCTATGGGTTCGCCCGCTATTGCATTGCAGGACCACCACCCGGCTGTTTCGGCCGCGGCAGAACCACTTTCCGTCGTGGCGCACAAGTTCGGCGGATCCTCCGTCGCTGATGCCGCGCGCTATCGTCATGTGGGCGAGTTGCTGCGTGCGCGCAGCGAAACGGTGCAGGCGACCGTCGTCTCTGCGATGAAAGGAGTCACCGACGCGCTGATCGCGCTGGCGCATACCGCTGCGGACGGTGGCGACTGGCGCAAGCCGTGGCAAGGCCTGCGCGAAAAGCATCTCACCGCGGCCGATGCGTTGCTCGCGGGGGCTGCCGCGGCGACGGCGCAGTGGCTGGAGCGGGAATTCGACGAGCTCGCCCAGTTGCTGAACGCGCTGGCCGTGCTCGGCACACCGACCCGCGAAGCACTGGAGCGCATACAGGGACTCGGCGAGGTCTATTCGGCGCGGCTGCTCAGCGAACACCTGCGCGCACTTGGCGAGGACGTAGTGATGCTCGATGCGCGCGACGTGCTCGTGGTGCATCACGGCGACCTGGGCGTCGCCGTCGACTGGCCGCAAAGCGAAGCGCGCCTGGCGCGCTGGCGTGAGGCGAATCCAGCCGCGCGTATCGTCATTACCGGCTTCGTCGCGCGCGATGCCACCAACCGCATCACCACGCTCGGCCGCAATGGCAGCGACTATTCCGGCGCCATTTTTGCTGCATTGTTCAAAGCAAAAGAATTGCATATATGGACAGATGTCGACGGCGTACTGTCCGCCGACCCGCGGCTGGTGCCTGAAGCCGTACCGCTGGCGGCGCTGTCGTATCACGAGGCCTGCGAACTCGCCTATTTCGGGGCCAAGGTCGTACACCCGCAGACCATGACCCCGGCGATCAGCCGCGGCCTGCCCATCATCATCCGCAACAGCTTCCGCCCCGACCATCCGGGCACGCGCATCGCCGCCGCGGGTGACGCCGCAGGCCCGGTCAAGGGACTGACCCTGTCGCCCGATCTGGCGCTGCTGAACCTCGAGGGCGCCGGCATGATAGGCGTACCCGGCACGGCCGAACGTGTATTCGCCGCACTGCGTGATGCGCGCGTATCGGTAGTGATGATTTCGCAGGGCTCGTCGGAGCACTCGATCTGCTGCGTAGTGCGCGATAGCGAAGCAGAGACCGCGCGGCGTGCGCTGCAGGCGGCATTCGCCCGCGAACTCGCCGACGCTCAGGTCCAGGCCGTGCAGCTGATCCACGGCATCAGCGTACTCGCCGCCGTCGGCGACCGCATGGCCGGCACGCCGGGGGTCGCGGCACGCCTGTTCGATGCGCTGGCGCGTGCGCAGGTGAATATTCGCGCGATCGCGCAAGGAGCGTCTGAACGCAATATCTCGGTCGCGATCGCCAGTGCCGATGCGGACAAGGCGCTGCGCGCCGCCCATGCGGGTTTCTGGCTGTCGGCGCAAACGATATCGCTGGGCGTCATAGGCCCAGGCAAGGTCGGTAGCGCTTTGCTGCAGCAGCTGGCCGCGGCACAGGTGCGCCTGAAGCACGATACCAATCTCGATCTGCGGCTGCGCGCCGTCGCATCGCGCAGCCGCATGTGGCTGGACGATCTCGGCACCACGGACGACTGGCAGCGCCGTCTCGAGGAATCGACGCGGGAAGTCGATCTCGACTGCTTTACCGAACACCTGCAGGCCGCGCATCTGCCGCATACCGTCATCGTCGACTGCAGCGCGAGTTCGCGCGTGGCGGAGCGTTACGCCGGCTGGCTTGCCGCCGGCATCCATGTGATCACGCCGAACAAGCAAGCCGGCGCCGGCCCCATCGAGCGCTATCGCGCCATCCGCGAAGCCATGAGTACCAGTGGTGCACGCTTCCGCTACGAAGCCACCGTTGGCGCGGGCCTGCCCGTGGTCAGTACCTTGCGCGACCTGCTCGACACCGGCGATGACCTGGTCGCTATTGACGGCATCTTCTCGGGCACGCTCGCCTGGCTGTTCAATCGCTACGATGGTTCGGTCGCGTTCTCGGCTCTGGTGCGCGAGGCGCATGCGCTGGGTTATACCGAGCCCGATCCACGCGACGATCTGTCGGGCACCGACGTGGCGCGTAAGCTGGTCATTCTCGCCCGTGAAGCGGGCCGCGAACTGTCACTGGCTGATGTGGCGGTAGAAAGCCTGGTGCCGGCTGCATTGCGTGACGCTGCACCGGACGAATTCATGGCCCGCCTGCCTGAGCTCGATGCCAGCTTTGCCACACGCCAGACTGCAGCGGAAGCGGCTGGCAACGTGCTGCGCTACGTGGCGCGACTGGATCGGGACGGCCGCGCCAGTGTCGGCCTGGTCGAACTCAGCCGCAGCCATGCGTTCGCCCATTTGCGCGAAACCGACAACATAGTGCAATTTTCCACAAGACGCTATTGCAACAACCCGCTTGTGGTGCAGGGACCGGGCGCCGGCCCCGAAGTGACGGCAGCTGGCGTATTCGCCGATCTGCTGCGCGTAGCCGGCACGCTGGGAGCACGGATCTGATGCGCGCACAGGCCACCGCGTTTGCGCCGGCTTCGGTCGGCAACATTGGCGTCGGTTTCGACATACTCGGCCACTCGATCGCCGGCGCTGGCGACCGCGCGACGGTACGGCGCATCGCCGAGCTCGAGGTGCGCATCGACGCGATCCGCGGCAGCGCCATTGCGCTGCCGATGGAAGCGGCGGCGAATACCGCGGGCGCGGCGCTGATCGCGCTGCGGGAAGCGCTGCAGTTGCCCTACGGTTTCGCCATCGAACTCGACAAGGGCATAGCGCTGGGCTCGGGCATGGGCGGATCGGCCGCGTCCTGTGTCGCCGCACTGGTCGCCGCCAACGCTTTGCTCGACGAACCTCTGCCTGCTGCAGCGCTGTATCCGTTCGCCGTCACCGGCGAAGCCGTGGCCAGCGGCGGCCGCCATGGCGACAACGTCGGGCCCATGCTGCTCGGCGGCGTTGTACTCGCCACCGCCGAGCAGGTCGTCGCAGTGCCGGTTCCGGCAGAGTGGACTTGTGTACTGGTTCACCCGGACGCCGTGCTCGAGACGCGCCGCGCGCGCGCAGCGCTGGCCGGCGCCTATGAACTCAAGGAATTCGTCGCGCAGAGTGCAAACCTGAGCCTGGTACTGGCCGGCTGCTGGCGCGGTGATGCCGCGCTGGTGCGCGCCGGACTGAACGATGTGCTGGTCGAGCCGCGTCGCGCGCCGCTGATCACGGGCTTCGCCGCTGTGAAACAAGCGGCGCTCGCAGGCAACGCCCTGGGCGCCAGCATTTCCGGCGCTGGCCCTAGCGTATTCGCCTGGTTTGAATCCTCGGCCCAGGCAAGCGCAGCAGCACCAGCCATGGCAGCGGCGTTCGCCACAGCCGGGTTCACCAGCCAGACTTACATTTCGCCGGTCGCCGGGCCGGCAGCACAGGTGATTGCATGAATTTCATCAGTACACGCGGCGCCGCCGCAGCTTGCGGCCTCAGCGCCGCGATTGCAGCAGGGTTGGCCCCCGACGGCGGGCTGTATGTGCCGGATACCTTGCCGGGACTCTCAGCGCAGCAGTTCGATGGCTGCGATACCTTGCCCGCGGTGGCAACCCGCCTGCTGCAGCCTTTCTTCGACGGCGATGCACTGGCGCCGGACCTGGCCGCCATCTGTGGCGAGGCGTTTGACTTCCCGCTGCCGTTGCTGCCGCTTGCCACAGCGCGGGACAGCGTGCTCGAACTGTTCCACGGACCTACCGCCGCGTTCAAGGATTTCGGCGCGCGCTTTCTCGCCGCCTGCCTGGCCCGCCTGTATGCAGGACGCGAGCGCGCCCTGACCATCGTCGTTGCGACCTCCGGCGATACCGGTGCCGCGGTCGCAGCAGCATTCCACCGCCGGCCGGGGCTGCGCGTCGCGGTGCTGTACCCGGACGGGCGCGTATCACCGCGCCAGGCGCATCAGCTCGGCTGTTTTGGCGACAATATCCACACGTACAAAGTGCATGGTTCGTTCGACGATTGCCAGGCACTGACCAAGCGCGCACTCAACGACGCAACCTTGCAGCAGGCGATACCACTGAGCTCGGCCAACAGCATCAGCCTGGGCCGCCTGCTGCCGCAGATGAGCTACTACGCCTATGCCGCGCTGACGCAC
Source organism: Rhodanobacteraceae bacterium (assembly GCA_016790075.1). Lineage (GTDB taxonomy): Bacteria > Pseudomonadota > Gammaproteobacteria > Xanthomonadales > Rhodanobacteraceae > Tahibacter. The sequence continues at coordinate 152,248 of JAEUPP010000024.1, forward strand.
TGGCGCACGCAGGGCCGGCCGCTGAACTTCGTCATCCCCACCGGCAATCTCGGCAACGCGTTCGCGGCGATACTCGCCCGTACGCTAGGACTGCCGCTGGGGCGCATCGTGCTGGCCACCAATGCCAACGCGGTGCTGCCGCAGTTCTTCGCCGGTGCCGACTACACGCCGCGCGCCAGCATCGCCACGCTCGCCAACGCCATGGACGTGGGCGCCCCCAGCAATTTCGAGCGTCTGCGCTGGCTATATCCGGATACAGCGCAACTGCGCCGCGAGTTCCCTGCGCAAAGCGTCGGCGACGAAGCGATACGCGAAACCATTGCACGACGTTACCGCAGCCACGGCGAAGTGTTCTGCCCGCATACGGCAACGGCGGTGAAGACCCTGGAAGACTTGCGCCATGAAGGCGTGGACGGCGACTGGTGCGTGGTGGCAACGGCACACCCGGCCAAGTTCGAGAGCGTCGTCGAACCACTGATCGGCCGCCCCCTGGAGACACCGCCCGCACTTGCGGCGCTGTTGCAGCGGCCAGCGGCGGCGCAACCACTCTCCGCCGACTACGCCGCCTTCGCGGCTGAACTGCACCGTTCGTTCCGCGCGGAAACTGTACCGCCCGCCATAACGTAGTCCGAAGAACCGGCATTGCAGTGGCGCCCGCACTGAAAAGTGTGAATCACACCGCATTTTTTCGCTGAATCACCACCACAAATAGGCCACATCGGCTGCTGACCACCGATGCGACATCCGCAACAAGCCCTCGAACCGGGCTCCGGTGGTTTTCCGGACCACGCCGACCCAGCAAGGACTGCTAGCCAGCCGTAGCAGCAGGAATGCTGCCGCGCAACTCACCGCGGTCCACAGGGGGCCTGCCGATGAACCGATTTTTCGCCGCTGTATTCACCGCGCTTGCTGCCTTCAGTTCCAGTTGGGCTGCGGTTCCCACCCCCATACATCAGTGGCGTTTTGATGAATTTCCCGATTGGCACAATCAACCATTTTTGACCGAAAACATCGACAGCCGCATCGAAGGCTACCTGGGCGCGACCGATCTGCAGCTGGTCAACGCAGCGAGTGCGGCGCGTGTCGCCGGACACCAGGGGCGCGCAGTCAGCCTCGATGGTATTGACGACTACCTTGCCCTGCCCGCCACAGTCGCCCAGCGCTTCGGCGGCACGTTCACACTGTCCTGCTGGCTGCGCACCAATGCCGCCGGCGGCACCAGCGCCGCGCAGAGCCCTGGCTTTGCCGGCAGCCTCGCCGATGGCACCGCCTGGGGCTGGCTCGACGCCCAGGGCCGGATCGGCGTGGCGGCGGCGGGAGCCGATCTGCGTTCATCCCGACGCGTGAACGACGAACGCTGGCATCACCTGGTCATCACACGCAATAGCGTTTCAGGCCGCGTAACACTGTACGTAGACGGCGTGCTTGAGGCGCAGGCCAACGGCACGGCCGGGCCGCTGGGTGCAACGTGGCGCGGGCTCGGCCGACTGGAAGGATCCAGCGCCGGTTTTCTGCGCGGCCGCATCGACGAGATCTCGGTTTTTGGTGTGGAGCTCGATCAGTCCGCTGTTTTCGCCCTGCGACGCAATCATGCACCCAAGGCGCGCGCGGTGACCGTGAGCGGCGGTCCGGGCACGGTGCAGACGCCCAGTGTGCTGTTCCAGGCCTTCGACCCCGATGGCGATGCGCTTCAGGTGGTTTCGCATTCGGCGCCAGGCCACGGCAGCGTCACCCATCAGGGCGATGGTTCCTTCGCATACACCAACGCTGCAACAACCGACGATGCGTTCGATGTCGTCCTAGGAGACGGCAACGGCGGCTTCGTGAAAACCACGGTGGTGGTGAACTACGCGCCTGTAGCCCCCGCCAACCCGGAGCTTCGCACTACAAATTTTACACATTTATCACTATTTCAGGCCGCCGGCTCGCCGGCATTGCTGCCGAGATCGCGGGTGCCACGTTTTATCGACATCGATGGCGACGGCGACCAGGATCTGCTGGTCGGCCATACCGGCGCGATCTGGCTATACGAGAACACAGGCAATGCCACAGCACCGGACTTCAGCGCCGGCCGGCGCGCACAGGCCGCCGGCACCGATATCACGCCGACTGGCTCCGCCGCGATCGCCCTCGCCGACCTGAGCGGCGACGCACGCGATGATCTTGTCGTCGCCGACGAAAGCGGGCGCCTGCGCGTGTATCCGCGGGCCGCAGGTGCAGGCGCCGTATTCAGTGCTGCACACACGGTCAAGGCCGTCGACGGCAGCGACTTCGTGATACCAGACCGGCATTTTGACGTTACCGACTGGAATGCCGACGGTCACGCTGATCTGCTCGTGGGCAGCTTCGACCGCGGCATTTCGTTGTTCCTCAATCGCGGAACCGCGTTCGATCCGCGCTTTGACCGGCAGGCAGCCATTGTGTTGACGACGCATGCCTACAACAGCTACCCGCGCGCGACCGATTTGCTCCGCACTGGCCGGCCCGCCCTGCTGCAATCACTCAATTGGGGCAGCATCACCTACTGGCCCGCGCCACTGCTGAAGCCGGCGCTGCTGGGTGGATACGCCGGCTCACTATCCTTCACCGCCAGCGACGGCAGCACGCCTAGCCTGGGCGTATTGCTCAACAGCCCTATACCCGATTTCGCCGACCTCAATGGCGACGGCGCGCTCGATGTGGTGCTCGGCGGGCATAGCGACAACGGATACCTCTACCTGGCTTTCGGCCGCCCGGCATCCTGGAGCGGCGCGATCGCCGCGCTCGAAGCAATCTACGATGCCCATCCCAACGACCTCGGTGCGGCGCTGACGGCCAACAACCGGCAGTTGCTCGAAGCCGTGAAGACACAATTCCGCATCCTTGCCGAACACGTACGTACTGCGGCACCGGCAGAGGCTGAACGCCTGTTTGCCGCGCTTTCCACTCACATTGCAAAGTATCCCTTCCTGCGCATGGACGCCACGCTGGATATCTCGCGTTTCCATCTGGTGCCAGCCATTGCTAGCCAGACCCTACTGTTCCTGTCGCGGCTGCGCCCCGACACTGCAGCAAATCGCACACGTGTCACCGAGATTGCGCGCCTGTCCGGCAAGAAACGCCGTCTGTACGAGCAATACCGCCTGCTCATTGGCGATAACCAGCGCTCTCCAACTGACACGCTGGACAGCTACGCGATCTTCATGTCGCGGGAATCCCGCGAACTGTTTCCCGATAGCCTGATCACCGTCGGCCAGCACTGCGACGACCAGTTGGGCGACAACGGCAACAGTGCGCTGGTTGACTACTTCGACGGCGGCAAGAACGTGTTCTGTAACAACTATGCCGGCTATGCCACCGATCCCTGGGCCAGTGACCTCAAATCGGCCATTACGGCATTCTTCGGCGCGACCGCCGCGACCGGCGACGCGACTGTGGAAATCTTCGCACACGAGGCCACGCATTCGCTGGACGCCTACGTGAACGGCCGCGCAAACCAGAATCTGCGGCAACGCTGGGGTCAGCTGCTGGTCGATATCGGCGGCCCCGAGGTCCGCGCCCAGGCCGCCGCGCCGAGCTGGATTTCCTGGCCGCTGACCCAGGAGCAATTCCGGGCAGCCGGCCTTTGGAATGGCGACAGCTCAACCTGGAGCGCCGCGTGGGACAGCTACTGGCAGAGCGGAGCCGGTGCCACCTGGAACCACAGCGCATTCATGCGCGGGTCCACCGGCTGGTTCCTGGTGACACCGCAGGAAACCCTGGCCACCCAAGGCAACCAGCACTGGGTGTCCTCGCAGGGACGTTTCGTCGGCGCTGTCGACCGGTTTCGCCGCAGCACGCAACCTGGCGGTCATCCGCAGATGAAGCACAACATGACCGAAGTCGTACTGTTCCTGGACATGCTCTCGGTCGGCCTCAACAAAATCCCCATGTACACAACGCATGCCGACACCCGGTTGCGACGCACGTTATGGACACTCGGTTCGGCCTGGATCGAACGCAACGACGCCGGGCTTCCAGTCAATGTCGATATCGACTGTACCCGCTATGCGCTGGAAATCGACACCATCGGCCGGGTGACCGGTGTCAACGTCACAGGAGCGCGGCTGGCGCCTGACTCACTGCTGGTGGTTCCGGGGACAGCCGCTGACATCAACGTACTGGCCAACGACGTGAGCGTGACGGCGGCGGCGCTGGGTACTCCGGTCATCGTGTCCCCGCCGGCGCACGGCAGCGTAAGCGTGCAACCCGATGGCAGCCTGCGCTATGTGCCCGCGGCCGGCTATCGCGGCCTTGACGGATTGCACTACAGCCTGCCGGACGCGCCAGTCACCTGTTCCACCGAGGTGTCACTCAACGTGAACGTGGACCGGATATTCGCCAACGCGTTTTCACCCTGACGGCGGACCACGTAGCAAGAGCGACTTCAACCCCGTTGCCGCGCCAGATATAGCTGATGCGGCAACTGATGCGGCGCGCGGCGACGGCCGGGCTTGGCCCCCCAGGGCACAGGCCAGGCACTGGCGACTGGCAAGCCGGATTCAGTACTGCGGAAACAGCAGCAAGGCATGGAGCCCTGCTGCTGAAATTTTCCGGACAGAACCTCTCTCAGAACTCCTCAGGGAAGGGTCAGCGTGGCCACCGCGCTGTCATTGCCTACCTGTGCGTCGTATTGGCTGCCCGAAACCAGCAGGTTTGCCGACGTGCTGCCCGAGGGCGTGCCGCCGACGCGTAGCTGCAGCATCTCGCTACTGCCGCCGGCAGCAATCACGCCGCGGTAGGTGCAACGCGGCGCGGCCAGCGCGATATCGCATTCCCAGTTCGTACCAGCGGCTTCCAGCACTACGCCAGCAGCTGGCGGTGTAAAGGTGGCAACCAGGCCCGAAGCCGTACCGACACCACGTGCCGGCGACGGCATCTGCAGATTGTCGATGCGCACCTGGTAGTTGACCAGTGTCGGAGCACTCGCACTTTCCACCACCGGTGTCAGGCGAGCGGCCAGATCGACGCTGCCGTAGCCGGCCATACGCCGGCCGGCAATGCCGTAGTCCTGATAGCTGTTGGTGTCGTCGATCTGCCAGATCACACTCACGTCGCCGTCAGCGTCACTCGCAATCGCTGCATACGAGGGATTGGGGCTGCCATCGGAAATCAGCGTCTCGCCGCCGCGCGCCGTGCCGTTCGCCGCATAGCGCTGCACGTAGAGCGTATTGCCGCGGCGCTGCCAGGCTGCGGTGAACTCGCCGCTGGCACGTGCCATCGCGACGGCGGGCCTGGTCGGCTCTTCGGTCGGATAACCTTGCTTGTAGGCCAGCGTGAACTCGTTGCCGGCCGGATAGCCGTCGCTGTCGTAGCGCTGACCGACAATGCGCGAATCGTAGCGGTTGATGTAGCTGTCCCAGACGATCACGCTGTTGCCGCCTGCATCCATGCCGATATCGGCCACACGCTGCGAACCCGTGGCTGACCAGTAGTTCACCCGCTCGGCGGCACCTCGCGCGATGCCGGTCGCATCGAAACGCCGGCGGTAGACGTCGTAGTCGGCACCGTCGCGTTTGTCATGCGTCCAGACCACGGTGAAATTGCCGGCATCGTCGGTGGCCAGGCGCAGATTCGGCCCGAAATAGCCACTGCCCTGTGGTGCGACCACGATCTCACTGCCGAGGGCATTGCCGGCCGCGTCAAAACGCCGTGCGCGGATTTCAGCACCGCCGGCCGGATAGGCGGTCCAGGCGACTACATAACGGCCATTGGAGCTCATCGCCACAACCGCACCACCGGCTTCGGGCACGTTCGTATCGATCTGTTGCTGCGGCCCCAGCGCAACGCCATTACGGTCGAAACGGCGCTGGTATACATGAGGTTTACTGTAAAGGTAAATTTCGTGTGCAGCCCACACCACCGTGAAATTGCCATCCGCATCGGCGGCAACGGATGGGTAAAAATAGCTGCCGGCCTGCGGAGCACTGTTGACGGTGATCTCGCCGCCAAGCGGATTGCCGGCGCCGTCCAGGCGCCGCGCTCGCACGCCCGAGGCCGCTGGATACGGTGGATTGCTGAACCATACGGCGATGGCATTGCCATCGGCTGTCGCCGCCACATCGGCCTGCTGCTGCGCACCGGCGGTCACCTGGTGATAGCGGACCACCGGGCCTGCCGCCGCGCCGGGCGCGCTCAGTGCATGAGCGCTGCCTATGCCGGCCATGGCAAGCAGCAGGCCGGCCGCAAGCCGCGTGGAAGAGAAAGAAAGGTATTGCGTGTGCATAGTCGCTCCTAGCGATCAGACCCAGGGAGCGGCAGCGAAGGCGGGCCACACCCGCGTCCTGCTACCGCCATCGCAGTGTGCAAAGTTCGCGTTTTGCCCGGATGCCGGGCTTGTCCAGCCCGCTGTCAACGCCGCTGGACATCTTGTCCGGTGCGCGTCGCGGCTTGTGCGACCGTGTTGCGGCTGCTTAGATCACGACGTCCACAGCCCGCGCTGCAACGCCGCTGCTCACAGGAATGCCGCCATGAGTACTCGTTCACCGTTTGTTATCGCCCATCGCGGCGCCTGCGCGTACCGCCCCGAACACACACTGGAGAGTTATGCCCTCGCGATAGAACAGGGTGCCGACGCGATAGAGCCCGATCTTGTCGTCACCCGCGACGGCGTGCTGATCTGCCGCCACGAAAACGAAATCAGCGGCACTACCGATGTTGCTCAGCACGCGGAGTTTGCAGATCGGCGAACGTGCAAGCGCATCGACGGCGAAGAGGTCGAAGGCTGGTTCGCCGAGGATTTCACGCTGGCTGAAATCCGCCGCCTGCGCGCGCGCGAACGATTGCCCGCGCTACGCGCGGCCAGCGCAAGCTACGACGGACAGTTCGGCATCCCGACCTTGGCCGCGGTCATCGCACTCGCGGCCAGTGCATCGCGTCCCGTCGCGATCTACCCCGAAACCAAACATCCGACCTATTTCGAGTACGAAGGCCACCATCTCGACGGCAGGCCGATAGCGCAGTCGCTGTCACGCCTGCTCGTAGCCGAGCTCGTGCGCAGCGGTTTTACGGACGCATCGCGCATCTATATCCAGTCGTTTGAGCTCGCCAACCTGATCGAACTGCGCCAGCAACTATTGCCCGCAGCTGGCATCGACGCGCGGCTCATTCAACTGCTTGGTGATATCAGTGCTGTCACGGCACAGAACGAAGCCTTCGCCCTGCCCTATGACCTGCGCTGGCATCAGGCACGAGATAACGATTTGGACGCGCGATATCCGTGCCTTCGCGAACGGTTGCCGCAGCTCGCCGCCCAGCCGATTTCATACGCTGACCTCGTCCGGCCCGATCTGCTCGCCTGGATGCACGAGCATTACGCCTATGCCGTCGCGCCGTGGAAAGACAACCTGCTGCTACGTACGCGTGATCCGGCCGGACATCTGCGCCTGACCGGTGGGACGCATCCTCTGCTCAAGCAGGCGCAGGCAGCGGGGCTACAGGTACATACTTATACCTTGCGTGCCGAAGAAGGATTTCTTGCACACGATGAGCAAGGCATCCGTCTGAGCATGGAACGAGAGCTGCAGCGGCTACTGGATGCCGGTATCGACGGTTTCTTTATCGATTTTCCGGACCGCGGCGTTGGGTTGCGCAGCGGTGAGGGATCGAGCCCGGAAGACTACCGAAAAACAGTGAAAGGCGCGGCATGAAAGCTCGCACCTGGCAAAGGCCGGCCCTCCTCGCTGCGAGGAGGGCCGCAGAGTTACCGGCTCACGCGGTTACTGTCCCGCCCAACGCTTGAGCCACGCATTCACCGTGTTATGCCACTGCACGCTGTTGTGCGGCTTAAGCACCCAGTGATTCTCGTTGGGGAAGTGCAGGAACTGGCTTTCGATGCCACGGCGCTGCAGTGCGGTGAACGTAGCCAACCCCTGCTCCAGCGGAATACGGAAGTCGAGCCCACCCTGGATCACGAGCATGGGAACTTTCCACTTCGCCACATGATTGACCGGGTTGAACTTCTCGTAGTTCTCCGGCTTGTCGTAGGGCGTTCCGCCGTTTTCCCACTCGCTGAACCACAGCTCCTCGGTCGAATAGCCCATCATGCGCGCGTCGAATACGCCATCGTGGTTGACCAGGCATTTCCACGGCTGCGGCCAGTTGCCGGCGATCCAGTTGACCATGTAGCCGCCGTAGGACGCGCCCAGCGCGCAGGCACGATTGCCGTCGAGGAAGTCGTACTTCGCCAGCGCCGCCGCCCAGCCCTTCTGCAGATCTTCCAGTGGTTTGCCGCCCCAGTCGCCGGAGATCGCATCCGTGAACGCCTGGCCGTAGCCGGTGGAGCCATGGAAATTCACCGCGACGACGGCAAAGCCGAGGCCCGCATAGGTCTGCGGGTTCCAGCGGTAGTGGAAGTCATTGCCATAGGCACCCTGCGGACCGCCATGGATCAGGAACGCGACCGGATACTTCTTGCCTTGTTCATAATTCCACGGTTTTACGACATAACCTTGCACCCGGTCATTGCCTGCGCCCTGGAAATCAAAGAACTCGGGCTGGCCAAAGACGATGTCCTTGAGCTTGTCGGCGTTGTTCTGCGTCAGCTGCCGGGCCTTGCCGCCCTTGGGTGTGGTCTGGAACAGCTGGCTGGGCGAGGTCAGTGAATCACGGCCATAGACCAGCACATTGCCACGCACCGAATAGCCATTGATATGGCCGTCGGCGACTACGCTGCGCACCTTGCCGCTGGCCGTATCGATAGCAAACAGCGGATGCTGGCCGTTGTCATCGGCCGTGGCGTAGACCGTCTTGCCATCCGCCGACAGCTGCACGGCGCCGGCCGAACGATCCCAGTCTGCATTGACTTCCCGGCGCTGGCCGGTAGCCAGATCCAGCGCCATCAGGCCAAAGCGGTCAGCTTCAAAGCCGGGGCGTTTCATCGCCAGGTAATACAACGTCTTGCCGTCCGCCGACGGCAGCGGATTGGCATCCCAGGCCGGATTGTCGGCGGTGAGGTTGCGCGGTGCGGCGGATGCATCGGCTGGCACGGCATACAGATCGAAATTCGTCGACCACGGCTCGCTCTTGCCGGCGATACGGGCACCGAAATAGACAGTCTTGCCATCCGCCGAGAACGCGTACTCGGAATCGTCGCCAAAGGGTTTGGACGGCACGTCCCCATCGATTCCACGCGACATACGGGTAAGCGTCGGCAAGAGCTTGCCGTCCGGGCCGAATTCGCCGAGGAACAACTGGCTGCGCCGGCCATCGGCCCAAGTATCCCAGTGACGCACGAACAGCCGATCGTAGAGTTCGCCCGTGGCCTTGGACGCGGCCTTGTCGTCGAGACGTTTCTTCGTGCAGTTGATGTCAGGACAGTCGGTGTATACATCCAGCGACAACAGCACGTGTTTGCCATCGGGCGACAGCTTGAAGCTGCCCACGTCGATAGACAGTCCGCTCGATACGACAGCAGCCTGGGGATTCGCCTCGAACGCGCTACGCATCAAGGCCTGTGTGTCTTTCTCGCGATCCGACAGCGCTGGCGCTATGTCGACGCGCCAAAGCTGATTGATCCCGTCCTGCGCGGCCGTGTAGTAGACGCTACGGCCATCAGCCGACCAGCGCGGGCCAGCGCTGCTGATACCCGCAGCAGTGAGCCGCACGGGCTGCGACTTGCCGTCGAGCTTGAGCAGCCAGATTCCGTTGATCCCCTTGTTAGCAGCGAAATCGGTCTGCCGCACCTGGTACGCAACGAAACGGCCGTCGGGCGACAGCTGCGGATCGGTGATGCGTTCCAGGTTGACGAGATCGTTGACATCAAGACCGCGCGCAGCAACGGCGGAGTCCGCCGACAGCGCAGCGAGCAGGGCCAGCGAAAGCGAAATCGAAGATTTCATAAGTGATATCCGTTCGAGAAAATCCAGGCACCGCCGCAGTAAAGAACTGCGGCGGCTTCCCTGCGGTCAGGCGGCCTGCTGGCCCCTGATAGCGGTGCGATACAGCAGCCAGCCAGTAATGCCCAGCACGACAAGACCGGCAAACTGGCCGAGTTCCCAGCCGTGGATCGCCAGCACGTCGGCCTTGCTGCTGAGCACGATGGGAATAGCAATAGCGATACCCATCAGCGCTTCGCCAGTGATCAGTCCTGCGGCGAACAAGGTACCCGGACGATGCACGCGATCCCGCGCTTCCTCGTCGTGCACCGGCACACCGAAACGGCGCTCGACGAAATACGACAGCACACCACCAAGGAAGATCGGAACCATCAGCTCCAGCGGCAGGTAGATGCCGATTGCTGCGGCCAGCACCGGCACGCGGAAGTGCGACTTGCGCGCTTTGAGCCATGCATCAAATGCGATGATCGCGGCACCAATGACGGCGCCTGCGATGATCATGTCCCAGGGCAGCTCACCGCCGAACATACCCTTGGCAACCGAAGCCATCAGCGTGGCCTGCGGCGCCTGCAGCGAGTTGGGGTGTTCTGCGGTAGCGGGGCCTATGCCGTAGGCGACAGCAAGCAGGTTCAGCACCGGCGCCATCACCAGCGCGCAGGAGAACGCACCGATTGCCAGCATCACCTGCTGCTTCCACGGCGTCGCACCGACCAGATAGCCGGCCTTCAGATCCTGCAGATTGTCGCCCCCCACGGCGGCGGCACAGCAGACCACGGCGCCGATCATGATCGCGGCCACTGCGCCTATCGGCGAATCCTTGCCCAGCAGCAACATCAGCACGACGGATGCGAACAGTATGGTCGCGATCGTAATGCCCGAAACCGGATTGTTGCTGGAGCCGACGAGACCGGCGAGATAACCGGATACGGACACGAACAGAAAGCCCGCAACCACCATGATGATGGCCATAGGTACACTGACCGCCCAGTTGCCGACGATGGCCTGATACAGCAACAGCAGCGGCAGCACGAACAGCACCAGCGCGATCAGCATCCACTTCATAGGCAGATCGCGCTCGGTTTCGGCGACATTGGCCTGGCTACCCTTGCGTGCGGCGGCAATGCCGCTCCTGACGCCTGACAGCAGCGACTTGCGCAATGAGAACAAGGTCCAGATGCCACCGATCAGCATGGCACCGACGCCCAGGTAACGGACGCGGGCACCACGGATCAGCCCAGCCGCATCGGCCGCCGACAGGTTGGTCAGCTGCGCCGCGAAGGTCGGATCGAAACTCTGTGCAAAGTAGTGATAAATCGGAATCGCGATGTTGTACGACAGCACGCTGCCGGAAAGCACGACAATGCCGATGTTCAGGCCGACGATATAACCTACACCAAGCAGCGCCGGTGACAGACCTGTCCCCATATAGCCCAGGTACTTGCCCATGAAGCCGGCTACCGATGCGTTATCCGGAATCAGGCGCAGACCGCTTTCGGCCATCAGCTTGACGACGGCACCTAGCACCGCGGAAATGCCCAATATCCTGATACCCGGCCCCGGATTCTCACCGGCCTTGAGCACTTCGGCTGCTGCCTTGCCTTCGGGGAACGGCAGCGGCTCTTCGACAATCATCGAGCGGCGCAGCGGCACCGAGAACAACACGCCCAGCAGGCCACCCAGACCCGCAATGGCCAGCACCCAGGAATAGCGGAAGTCCTGCCAGTAATTGAGGATGATCAGCGCCGGAATGGTGAAGATCACACCGGCGGCTATCGACGAACCCGCCGAGGCGCCGGTCTGCACAATGTTGTTTTCGAGTATGGTGCCGCCGCCGAGCACCCGCAGCACGGCCATGGAAATCACGGCGGCCGGAATGGCCGTGGCTATGGTCAGGCCGGCGAACAGGCCCAGATAGGTATTGGCAGCGGCGAGAATCATCGCCAGCACCACGGAAAGCACAACGGCGCGGACGGTCAACTGCGGAACAGCAGGTGTACTCATGCGGACTCCGGACGGTAGGACACCCGCGGGCTGGGCGGGCAGTTCCTAAGCATAACCGGGATAGGTGCAGGGCTGGATGGGTTGGCTACATAGGTTTTTCCGACCCGCCGGTCGCAACCCGTGCTGCAGCGCAGCAGCAGCGAAGGGTCCAGTGCACTGGCGACTGCGGCTTGAGCCCGTGCAGGCGCTCAGCATGTTTCGCACCGTCAACTGAAGGAAAAAGTGCAATAAACAAATTTCTGCATATTTCCTGACGGTGTCATGTGTGCTTCGTACTCGTGATGCTTCCGCACGAATGCAGCACCAAACTCCGCCTGCAGCCCCGCAGCGCTATAACGGCATATGGGCAGACCACTGCACTGCGTAGGCCCATCCTCGGCGAAGGTCGCCAGAATCAGATGGCCGCCGGGTTTCAAAGCGTGCATCACCTGGCGCACATAGGCCTCGCGTGCGCTGGCCTCGGTCAGAAAATGAAACGCCGCGCGGTCGTGCCACAGCTCATACGCCTGTGCGGGAAGATCGGCATTGAGGATATCGGCTTCCTGCCAGTGGACCCGATCGCCGGGTGGGCCCAGACGCGCCCGTGCGGCAGCAAGCGCCGCGGCCGAAAGATCCAGCACCGTCAGGTTCGCGTAGCCCGCCGCTATCAATCCATCGACCAGTGTCGATGCACCGCCGCCCACATCAATGATGGGCGCCGAACGGGCGATGCCGCTGTCGCGGATCAGGCGCAACGAGGTTTCCGCAAGCGGCTGAAACCAGCTGACGCGATCCGCCGCTTTTGTCAGATAGACCTGCTGCCAATGGTGTTTGGCCTGCATGGGGCCTCCCTATCAACCCGAGGACTAGAAAGCATGGCGAATTGTGCCACCCGCTGCGCAGCCGCTTGCGCAATAGGCCTTGATGTAACCAGTGACTTGAATCCGACTGCGTTTATTGCGACGGAAGCACTCAATACAGTGCGCTCACCCCCGACGGACACCAAGGAGTCCTACGATGAGCCCCCCCGTTACCTTGTACTACGCGCCCGGCGCCTGCTCACTGGCCGCGCACATTCTCCTGCGCGAAACCGGCACGCCGTTCGTGCTGGAGAAGGTCGATACCACGCGCCACCTGACCGCACGCGGCGCTGATTTCTATGCAATCAACCCCAAGGGACAGGTGCCGGTAGTCGAATTCGACGGCAATGCCCGGCTGACCGAAGGACCGGTCATTGCCCAGTTCATCGCCGACCGCGCCGGCGCTACCTCGCTGATGCCGGCTGCCGGCAGCCTGGCCCGCTACGAGGTGATGGAATGGCAGAACTACGTTACGTCCGAGCTGCACAAGTCGTTCACTCCGCTGTTCCATAGCGAACTGGATTCCGGCGCGAAACGGACTCTGGCCGGGCTCCTGCGCAAGAAACTCGTGTGGCTGGACAGCCATCTCGCTGGCCGCAGCTACCTCACCGGCGCAAGCTTTACCGCGGCCGACGCCTATCTGTTCGTCGTGCTGGGCTGGGCGAAGTATGTGCAGCTCGATCTTTCGGATCTGCCGCATCTGACCGCGTTCATCGCTCGCGTAGCAGCGCGGCCGGCAGTGCGCGACGCCTTGCAGGCCGAAGGCCTGGCCGCCTGAGGATCAAGCCATGCCCTATGTGAAGATCCAGATCACGCGTGAAGGCGCGACTCGCGAACAGAAGGCGCGGCTGATCCGCGGCGCTACCGACTTGCTGGTCAATGTACTGGGCAAGGATCCCGCAACGACATTTGTGGTCATCGAGGAGATAGAAACCGATCACTGGGGCGTGGCCGGTGAAACCGTCACCGTATTGCGTGAACGCGCAGGGCGGCCCAGGCAATGAGCCGTACCGACTTTTCTGCCATCCATGCGCTGCTGCAACTCTACTTCGACGGCCTTTACCATAGCGACACCCGGCGGCTGGCCCAGGTATTCCATCCCCAGGCGCTTTACGCCACAGCCGCCGGCGAAAAACCCATCATCTGGCGCCTGCAGGAATACTTCCCGGTCGTCGATGCCCGCCCGGCACCTGCGGCCAGTCAGCAACCACGTACCGATCGCGTGCTGGCCATCGAACTGGTTGGTCCGGTAACGGCACTGGCCAAGGTGCAGTGCTCGATAGCGCCGAAACAGTTCATTGATCTGCTGACCCTGATCTGCCTGGACGGCCGCTGGCAGATCATCTCGAAAGTTTTCCACTTTGATACAACGTAGCGGCACCGGCAAGCGCGCCGCGGTGGGTCTTTTCCCACCGCGGCGGGTGCCGGTTACCGTGCATTTTTTGTCCTGGTGCCCAACCCCGCTTTCTTCGCCGCTACGGCTTTCTTCGGCCTTGCAGACCTGGCGGCCGTGACATTCTTCGCTGTTTTCGGCGCCTTGTGCTTGGGCAGCGGCGCGTCCCCGGTGGCGAGCAACAACGCATACAGCCCGAGCAAACAGCGCCGCCATGTTGCGGCGGCCACCGGCTCGCCCTTCATGCTATTCCGGCAAGCACCGGCCCGCGCAGCCGGCTGGCTATACTCGCGCCATTGCCACCACCGGAATCCGCATGAGCCATGCCGCCGCCGCTCCCTACGACGGGAGCGATACCTTTCTCGGTCATCCCAAGGGTGTCTATGTCTGCTTCTTCACTGAGATGTGGGAGCGGTTTTCGTTCTATGGCATGAAGGCGCTGCTGCTGCTGTATCTGCTGCAGCATCATAAATTCGGTGACAACGTGGGCTACGACGTGATCGGCGCCTATGGTGGGCTGGTCTACTGCCTGCCGGTGATAGGCGGGCTGCTCGCCGATCGCTGGCTAGGCATGCGCAAGGCGGTAGTATTCGGTGGAATTCTGCTGGTGCTGGGCCATATCGGCATGGCCGTCGAAGGCCACGAGGCACGCATCGTTGACGGCGTCGTACAACGTGATGAAGGCGCGCTGTTTGCTTTTTACTTCTCACTCGCGCTGATCATCATGGGCGTGGGTTTCCTCAAGCCCAATATCTCGACCATAGTCGGCAAACTCTATGCACCCGACGACCCGCGCCGCGATTCGGGCTTTGCCCTGTTCTACGCCGGCATCAATCTCGGCTCGCTGCTCGCCTCGATCATCTGCGGCTACCTGGGCCAGACCCTGGGCTGGGCTTATGGCTTCGGTATCGCCGGCCTGGGCATGCTGCTGGGACTCGTTCAATTCCTCTGGGGACAGAAGTACCTGCGCGGTCACGCGGAAGCACCCGACCCGCAACGCCTGCGCGAACGCGTTGCAGGCCTGCCGCGCGAATGGCTGATCTACGCTGCCGCCAGCGCCGGGCTGCTGCCGGTAGCCGGACTGATGTGGGCGGTTGCAAACGGTGCGTTCAAGCTTGGCGAGCATGTCACGCCGGCGCTGGCGCTGATGCTGCTGATGATGCTCGGCGTACTCGTCTGGTTCGTCTGGTTCATCACCACCCGCTGCGACCGGGTGCAGCGGCACCAGATGATTGCGCTGATTTCGATGATCCTCATGTGCCTGGTCTTTTTTACGCTGTATGAGCAGACCTACGGCTCCTGGGTCACCTTTACCGACCGCCTGCTGACCAAGGATGTAGCTCCGGCGCTGGTGCAGGCGACACCCACGCTGAACTGGAGCAGCGACTGGATCGCCAATCTGAAGCTGTTTGCACTAACCACGCCCTGGTCCATCGTGGTGCTGGTGCTGGCTCCGGGCGCATTCGTTGTCGCCGCACGCCTGTCGGAGCGCAACCCGGCCTCGCGCGCGCCGGAACGGCTGTTCGGCGCGGTAATCGTGATCACCTTGCTGCTGCTGGTGCGCGACTGTGTCGTGCTGCCGCAGACCGCCGGTTCGCTGACCTATCTCGGCGCGCTGTTCCTGGTGCTGCTCGCGCCGCTGTTCAGCGGGCTCTGGGGCTGGCTCGACCGGCGCGGCATGGATCCGTCCAAGCCGGTGAAGTCGGCGCTGGGCCTGGTGCTTGCGGGCGCATCCTTCCTGCCCCTGCTCTGGGCCGCGCAGCTGGCGGGTGAGACCGGAGCGCAGGCCAGTGTGTGGTGGCTGGTTCTTGCTTATTTCATTCTAGAACTTGGTGAAATGTGCCTTTCTCCCGTAGGCCTT
Source organism: Rhodanobacteraceae bacterium (assembly GCA_016790075.1). GTDB lineage: Bacteria > Pseudomonadota > Gammaproteobacteria > Xanthomonadales > Rhodanobacteraceae > Tahibacter. Next base: position 168,196 of record JAEUPP010000024.1, read on the forward strand.
TCCGCGGTGACACAGTTGTCGGTGCCGCGTGTCGTCAGCCTCATGATGGGAACCTGGTTCCTCGCCACGGCGTTCTCGGAAACACTGGCGGCACAGTTCGGCAAGCTCGCATCGATAGAAATCCCCGAGGGCGCGGCCCTGGTCTTCGCCGATGCGGGGGCAAAATATGCGCATCTGTTCAGCGTGATGCTCTATATAGGCCTGGGCTGCGGCGTCGTGGCATTCCTGCTCGCACCGCTGCTGCGCCGGCTTATGCACGGCGTGCGCTGAGCATTGCATCGTCATATGGCGCCGGCCGGCACTTGCCTTGCCGGCGCCACAACCTACAAAAGGCGGCGCCTGCCGCGCCGCTGCCGGGAGCGATCATGACCTTGTCCGCATCCATCCGACACCTGCTGTTGAACCTGCCGCTGGGTTGCGCCCTGAGTGGTGCCGTCAGCGCTGAAACGGCCTTGCCGTTCGATGTGCGTGTGGTGACCAGGCTCAACGAACCCTGGGCCCTGACCTTCCTGCCCGACGGCCGTCTGCTGGTGACGGAGAAGAAAGGCAAGCTCAAAGTTCTGACCCAGGACGGCAAGTCCGGCGAGGTAAGCGGAGTTCCAGCGGTCGACTACGGCGGCCAGGGCGGCCTGGGCGACGTCGTGCTGCATCCCAAGTTCAGCGACAACGGCTGGGTCTATCTGAGCTACGCCGAAGCCGGCGACAGCGGCACACGCGGTGCCGCTGTCGCGCGCGCAAAGCTCGTTCTCGATGCTCAGGGCGGGGGCAAGCTCGACGGGTTTGACGTGATCTGGCGCCAGCAACCCAAGGTCACCGGCTACGGCCATTACGGTCATCGCATCGCTTTTGCCGCGGACGGCCAGCTGTTTATCAGCTCCGGCGAACGCCAGCACTTTGACCCGGCGCAGGACATGCAGGGAAATCTCGGCAAGATTGTTCGCCTCAATGACGACGGCTCGCTGCCCAAGGACAATCCCTTCGCCGCACAAGGCGGCGTCGCCGCTCAGGTCTGGAGTCTTGGCCACCGCAATCCGCTGGGCATAGCCTTCGATGGCGCGGGCAAGCTGTGGAATGTCGAAATGGGTCCCAAGGGTGGCGACGAGCTGAACCTCGTTGTGCGCGGCGCCAATTACGGCTATCCCATCGTGTCCAACGGTGATCACTACAGCGGCAAGGACATCCCGGACCATGCCACCAGACCCGAATTTCAGGCACCGGCGGTGAGCTGGACGCCGGTCATATCCCCGGGGGGTTTCATCATCTATTCCGGCAAGCAGTTTGCCGACTGGACTGGCGACGGCCTTATCGCCGGACTGTCGAGCAAGGCTCTGGTGCGGGTGGAGTTCAGCGGCAGCACGGCGAAAGAAGCGGCACGCTATGACATGGGCGAGCGCATACGCGAGATCGAGCAGGGACCGGATGGTTCGCTGTGGCTACTGGAGGACGGCTCGGCCGGACGCCTGCTGCAGCTGACGCCACGAACCAACGCTGCCGCCGTCGCTCCGCATCCCTGACGCCCGGTTCGCCGCCGCCCTGCAACGGGCGGCGGCGCTGCGCGTTACGGCGCCGCCTTGCTCGCGGCGCCTATGTTCGCCTCAAGGAACGCGAGCATGCGCGTATACATGTCCTCAACGTTTTTCTCGTCATAAAAGCCGTGCGCTTCCGTGCGCTGATACAGCCACTCGTGCTTCACGCCGCGCTGCTCCAACGCATTGTGCACACTTTCGCCGTGGACCGGCGGCACGCGCTTGTCCTGGCCTCCGACGATGAGCATCAGGTTGGCCTTGATCTTGTCGAGCTGGGTAATCGGCGATTTCGCGGCGAGCTCGGCAACATCCTCGCCCATCGTGCGCTTGAGATAGTTCTCACCATAGGCCGAGTCCTGAATGTCGCCACGACTCAGCATCAGGCGCAGGTCGTAGACCCCGGCGTTGCCAATCGCGCAGCGGTACAGATCCGGCTCCCGCACCGCCCCCATCAGCGCCGCATAGCCGCCATAGCTGCCACCGTAGATGCAGATGCGCTTGGGGTCGGCAATGCCCTGCTCTATCGCCCACTTGGTTGCATCGGTCACGTCGTCCTGCATCACGCCGCCCCACTGCTTGTAGCCGGCCCGCACAAACCTGTCGCCATAGCCGCCGGAGCCGCGGAAATTGACCTGCAGCACTGCATAGCCGCGGCTCGCGAGCATCTGCACCTCGGCGTCATAGCCCCAGTAGTCGCGCACATCGAACGGTCCGCCGTGGACGAGGACAACCAGCGGCAGATTCTTGCCCTGCTCCTGGCCCAGTGGGCGGGTCAGATAACCGTTCAGCTCCAGCCCATCACGCGACTTGAGCTTGATCGGCTCCATCGACGCCATCTGCTCGGGTTTGATCTTGTCGACACGCTTGAGCAACGACGACAGCTTCTTGCTCTCGCGGTCAAACAGAAAGAACTCGCCCGGATTGACGTCGCTGTGCACCAGGACGATCGCGCGTTTGCCGTCCTTGCTGACCGAGGTTACTTCAACCGTTTCGCCGGGGAACTGCTGCATCAGCGCCGTCATGGCTTCGATCATCGGCGTCTTCTTGTTGATGACACCAACGGCGGAGCGGCCCGGATACGCGCGCACGCCAACGACCGTGGTGTCATCGAAATCCTTGATCAGCGCAGCCATCTCGACGTCCTTGGCCGACCAGATCGGTTTCAGCGTGCGGTCTTCGGACGACCAGGTGCACAGGCCGCCGACCTTGCCTTCCGGCTGGCATGACCAGTACACGGTCTTGTTATCGCGATCATAGGCCAGTGGTATCGCGCTGCCCGCAGCACTGCTGCCATCAAATACATTGACCCACTCATCCTCGCCCTTGCCGCGATACATCACCTGCGTGTGGTTGTTGATGTCGACGCCATAGGCGAAGTTCACATTCCCCGCGTGATCGGCCAGGAACCCCTGGGTCAGGCGCAGCGGCGAAACAAACAGCTTCTTCTTGGACCCGTCGGAAGTATCAAATTTATATACAACGGGAGGAACTGGCTCAGCAGTGCTTTTCCACTCCCTTACATAGATCAGAATATTCTTGTCGTCATCACGCAGGTCATCGATAAGGTACCCACTCGCTCGTTCGGGTGTGACCGACTTGATATTCGATCCCACCGAATCCTTGCCGGCCCGATAGCCGAACAGGATATCGTTGCGGGTGCCGTCGGCGTTGACGAAATAGAGCTCGCCGTTGGAGACCGGCTGTTCAAGGCCGCCGATAGCCTCGCCAACCTTGTACATCAGGCGCTGCTTGCCGACCCAGGTGAACCACACGACTTCGTCCATGCGCGGGATAATGCGCGTGAGCTTCATGTCGCTCAGGTTGATGATCGCAATCGATCGGCGGTTGTCGACGACGGTGTCGGCGGCGATGTAGTCACCATCCGGCGAAATCTTCACGCTGGAGTACTGCGTGTGGCGTGCGAAATCGGCGAGCGGAACTTCCGCGTGCGCGCCAGTGGCGCCCAGCAACAGAGCCAGGCCCGTGGCCAGGCGTTGGGTCAACATAGCAATGCTCCTTTGACTCAGGTTTGGCAGCGGCCCCATGACCGCGCCGTTGTACGAAAACGCTGAACAAGCCCGGAGAAACCTCAGCCCACAGTCGTCAAGCGCCCGGGGCAACAAACCGCCATCAGACACAACATGGAGCAACAATCACCCTAGTCGCACGTCAAACACCGAGACAACGGACCGAAACGCAGCCTACCGGGCTGCTCGCCCATAGCGATCCTCCAGACGCACAATATCGTCCTCGCCGAAGTAATCGCCGCACTGCACTTCGATCAAGTGAATATCCTCTGCGGTGGGGTTTTCCAGCCGGTGCAGGGTGTCGATAGGGATATAAGTCGATTCGTTCGCATTGAGCACAAACTCACGCTCGCCGATACGCACCTTGGCCGTGCCCTTGACTACAGTCCAGTGCTCGCTGCGGCGGTGATGTTTCTGCAGGCTCAGCACATGGCCCGGCTTCACCACGAGGCGTTTGACCTTGCAGTCCGCCGCATCCTCCAGCACGGTGTAGCTGCCCCAGGGCCGATGCACGGTCTGATGGAAAGCCGCCGCCTCGTGCTTGTCGGCGCGCAGGCGATCAACGACGAGCTTGACCTGCTGGGCACGATCCTTGTCGGCGACAAGCACTGCATCGTCGGTATCGACGATGACCAGATCCTTGATGCCGACTGCAGCGACCATGCGCCGGTCGCTCTGTATGTAGCAATTGGAACTCTCGATCAGGATGGCCTGGCCACGCACGCGGTTGCCCTGCTCGTCCGACTCGGCTTCGAGCTCGCTGACCGCCTTCCACGAACCGATGTCGCTCCAGTCGAAGGTCGCCGGCACCACGGCACGACGGCCGGCCTGTTCCATCACGGCATAGTCGATGGAAATGTCCGGCTGGGCGAGAAAGGCTTCGCGTGCGTACTCGACCGGGCTTTCGACGCTGATCGCGCTGGCCTGACAGGCCTCGGCCGCAGCCAGCACTTCCGGACAAGCCTGTGCCGCGGCGGCGAGCAACGCATCGGCACGAAAACAGAACATGCCTGAATTCCAGACGTGATCTCCCGCCGCGAGATAGGCCTCCGCCACGTCGCGCCTGGGTTTTTCCACAAAGGCAGCGACTTCGCAGCCTTCCCGGCCGGCAATGGCCTGGCCAAGGCGGATATAGCCAAACCCCGTCTCCGCATGGGTGGGCACGATGCCGAAGGTCGCCAGCCAGCCATCCTCTGCCAGTTCGCGCGCACGCTGCACATCCGCGGCGAAACGGTCGAGCTCGCGGATCAGATGATCGGCCGGCAGGATCAGCAGCACCGCATCCGGTGAAAGATGAGCAAGCGCGTACTGCGCCGCGAGCAGGATGGCCGGGGCCGTATTGCGTCCCGCGGGTTCGAGCAGGAAGGGCAGACGATCCAGCCGCGCATGCGGGTGCGTGGCGTATTCGTCGCGCGTCAGGAAGTAATAGTCACGCCCCGTCACCGTCAGCACATGGCCGTCGTCGGCCACGGCCAGTGCGCGGTCCAGTGTCTTGTACAGCAGCGACTCGCCATCGGCGAGGCGCATGAACGGCTTGGGATAGGCGCTGCGCGACACCGGCCACAGCCGCGTGCCGGCACCGCCGGAAAGGATTACGGGAATCAGCATGAGCTTGGGTCCATCAAGACGAAAGACGCGCTGCCGCGCAAATACCCTCAAACAAGTTCAGCGATGACCTCGCGCAGGCCTTGACGCCAATGCGGCAGCACCAGGTCGAAGGTGTCGCGGAGTCTGCGTGTATCGAGCACGGAGTAGCCCGGACGGCGCGCCTTGGTCGGGTAGTCTGCTGTGGCAATCGCCGCCACCTCAGGCATGCGCTCGATCAGGCCGGCTGCTTTGGCCTGCGCGAAGATTTCGCAGGCAAATTCATGCCAGCTGCATTCGCCGGCGCTGACCAGGTGATAGTGGCCGGACCGCGCCCGGCGCGCTTCGCCCGGCAGCGGCAGCCAGCGCGCGAGCACACAGGCAGTGACCTGGGCGATCAGCCATGCCGGCGTCGGTGCGCCACGCTGGTCGGCAACAACGCTGAGCCGGTCGCGCTCGCGCGCCAGCCGCAGCATGGTGCGCAGGAAATTACTGCCACGCGCGGCATAGACCCAGGCAGTACGGAAATTCAGATACTCCGCACCGCTGGCGGCCAGGGTCTGTTCGCCCGCGAGCTTGGAACGGCCGTAGGCACCCAGGGGTGCGGTCGCATCGTCCTCGCGATAAGGCCGTTCGCCCTGGCCGTCGAACACGTAGTCGGTGGAGAAATGCACGACCGCCGCCGCATGTGCGGCAGCCCAGGCACCGAGCAAGCCGGGTGCATCGCCATTGGCCTGCCGGGCGAGCACTTCTTCGTCCTCGGCGCGGTCAACCGCGGTGTGCGCCGCGGCATTGACGATGAGTTGCGGCGCGACCCGGTCGCAGAGCGCGCGCAGCGACTCCGCATCATGGAAATCGACCTGTTCGCAGGATTGCGCCGCCGGCAGCAGGCCGCTGCGCGTGGCCGGGACGACCTCGCCCAGAGGCGCAAGGCTGCGCTGCAGTTCGAAGCCAACCTGGCCGTTGGCGCCCAGAAGCAGGATTTTCATCGGATCAACCAAGCCGGAGTTGCGGGAAGTCGGGAAAACAAGGCGCCATGCCGCATCAGCCGCCGGTGTAGAGCGGCAGGCGGTCCTCTGCAATGTCCGCAAGGAACGGCGCCTTCTCGTCCTTGGCCGACAGCAGCGGCGCGCTGACCGGCCAGTCGATGGCAATGGCCGCATCGTTCCAGCGCACGCCGGCATCGGCCTTGGCGTCGTAAACGTTGGTGCACTGGTAAACGAAGGTCGCAAATTCAGACAGCACCACGAAACCGTGGGCAAAACCTTCCGGCACCCAGAAATGGCGATGGTTGTCGGCACTCAACATGACGCCGGCATAACGACCGAAAGTCGGTGAGCCGCGGCGGATGTCGACAGCGACGTCATAGACCTCGCCTTCCAGCACGCTTACGAGCTTGCCCTGCGGATTGGGCCACTGGTAGTGCAGCCCGCGCAGCACGCCGCAGGCCGAGCGCGAGACATTGGACTGCACAAAGCGCAGGTCAAGCCCAGCCTGTTTGAATTTTTCCGCATTGTAGCTTTCGTAAAAAAATCCGCGCGAATCACCGAACACATCCGGCTCCAGGACGACGCAACCCGGCAAGCGTGTTTCGACCACCTTCACTGGGCCACCCCGTGTTCGGCAATCTGCAGCAGGTAGCGGCCGTAGCCGTTCTTGGCCAGCGGCCGCGCCAGCGCGCGCAGCTGATCAGAGTCGATCCAGCCATGATGGAACGCGATTTCCTCAGGACAGCAGACCTTGAGGCCCTGGCGATTTTCTATGGTCTCGATGTAGTTCGACGCTTCGACCAGTGAGTCGTGCGTGCCGGTGTCGAGCCAGGCATAACCGCGGCCCAGTTTTTCCAGCATCAGTGAACCGTCGTCGAGATAGCAGCGGTTCAAATCCGTGATTTCGAGCTCGCCGCGTGCGGAGGGCTTGAGCTTGCGCGCGTAATCGACGGCACGGCCGTCGTAGAAATACAGACCGGTCACGGCGTAGTTCGACTTCGGCGCGACAGGTTTTTCTTCCAGCCCGACGACACGGCCCGAGGTGTCGAACTCGGCCACGCCATAACGTTCCGGATCGTGCACGTAGTAGCCGAACACCGTTGCGCCTTCGCTGCGCGCCGCTGCGCGCCGCAGCACGTCAGTGAATCCGTGGCCGTAGAAGATGTTGTCGCCAAGGATCAGGCAGGACGGATCGGTGCCGACAAAGTCCGCACCGATCAGATAGGCCTGGGCGAGCCCATCGGGCGAGGGTTGCGCGGCGTAGCTGATCGACAGGCCCCACTGCGAGCCATCGCCGAGCAATTGCCGGAACAGCGCCTGCTCGTGCGGCGTGTTGATGATCAGCACTTCGCGTATGCCCGCAAGCATGAGCACGCTCAGCGGGTAGTAGATCATGGGCTTGTCGTAGACCGGCAGCAGCTGCTTGCTGACGACCTGGGTCAGCGGATATAGCCGCGTGCCGGAACCACCGGCGAGGATGATGCCTTTCTTCGTCGTCACGTCGAATATCCTGCGTTGCGAGGGCCGCAAAAAAACATACTGATTCGGTACACTCAGGCGCCGCCCAGGCGCTCCATGCGGTAACTGCCGTCAAGCACGCGCCCACACCAGGCCTGATTGTCGAGATACCAGTCGACCGTGCGCGCGATACCGCTTTCAAAGGACTCCTGCGGCGCCCAGCCCAGCTCGCGCTGCAGCTTGCTGGAATCGATCGCGTAGCGGCGGTCGTGGCCAGGCCGGTCCTTGACGTAGGTGATGAGACTCTCGCGGCGCTTGCCGTCGCCCAGCGGCCGACGCTGATCCAATAATCCACAGATGGTTTTTACCACATGGATATTTTCCCGCTCGGCATCGCCGCCGACGTTGTAGACCTCGCCGGTGCGACCGGCTTCCAGCACGCGCTGGATCGCCCGGCAGTGGTCGCGCACATAGAGCCAGTCGCGCACGTTGCGGCCATCTCCGTAGACCGGTAGCGGCTGACCTGCGAGTGCTTTCTGGATCATCAGCGGAATCAGTTTTTCCGGGAACTGGTAAGGCCCGTAATTGTTCGAGCAGTTCGTCGTCAGCGTCGGCAGGCCGTAAGTGTGATGGAACGCGCGCACGAGATGGTCCGAGGCTGCCTTGGAAGCCGAATACGGCGAATTGGGCGCATAGGCCGTCTCTTCAGTGAACTTGCCTACCGGCCCCAGCGAACCGTAGACCTCGTCGGTGGAGACATGCAGAAAGCGGAATCCATCCTGGCGTTCCAGCGGCAGGCTGCGCCAGTAACCCAGCGCACGCTCCAACAGATTCAAGGTGCCGACCACGTTGGTCTGTACGAACTCAGCCGGGCCGTCGATGGAGCGGTCGACATGTGATTCCGCGGCGAAATTGACGATGGCATCGGGCCGGTGCTCGGCCAGCAGATGTTCAATCTGCCCGCGGTCGCCGATATCACCCTGCACGAACACATGATCGGGATTGCCCCTGAGCTCAGCCAGCGTATCGAGATTGCCGGCATAGGTCAGCTTGTCGAGATTGATCACGCGGAAACCGCCCTGGCCCAGCAGATCCAGTACGAAGTTACCGCCGATAAAGCCGGCACCACCAGTCACAAGCACGGTTTTCATGCGTCAGGGTCGCTCCACAAAAAGGGACGCAGAGCCGCCGGACAGCGGCCGCAAAGCCGCAGAGGGTACCAGAAGGCCATTCCAGGCGTGCCAGCGCACTTCCGCTTGGCGGAAAACGAGAACCTGCGCCAGACACCCAGGCCGGGCCAGGCGCCGGCCCGAACCCATCGCTGCTGCCGCCTGAGGGATAACCCCCAGCCTTGCCTTGACGCTGCAGCGCGACCTGGCCGCTAATGCGCCCATGAGCCCCGCGCAGAATTCCAGTAGCCGGTCCAGGATTTGGCAACTCCGCCTCCCCCGCTCCATGCCCGCGGGACTAGGAATTGCGCTGACCATGATCGCGAGCGCTGCCGGCGCGACCGAGCTGGACCTGATCATTCCGCCCAGCCTGTCCGGTGGCGACGAGGCCGCCTACTCCGTAGCCATCGACGGTCAGCGTGTTGCTGTCGGCCTGCCGGGAGCCGGCGACGGCAGTGGCGCAGTCGTCATTTTCAACTGCAGCGCCACCGGCTGTGTGCAGGAGCAGCGGCTGGAACTCTCCCCGGCCCGCAGCGGCGCGGCCTTCGGCAGCAGCCTGGCAATCGGCGGTGATGTGTTGGCCGCAGGCCTGCCACAGCGCGACGGCGGCGCCGTGCGGCTGTATCGCCGCAGCGGCGGCGGCACCTGGTCACTGGAGCGCGAATTCGCATCGGCGACAACGGGGGACAAGTTCGGCCTGGCCATCGCCCTGGGGTCGGGCTATGTGGCGGTTGCCGCACCCGAATCCGGCGGCGGCAACGGCCGCGTGGAACTGTATGCGGACAGTGGCGGCAGCTGGTCGCATGCACAGACACTGACGGCACCGGCCAACGGCGGCAGATTCGGCCAAGCCCTGGCCCTGAACGGCGCTACGCTGCTGGTCGGTGCGCCGTTTCTGGCTGGCGCAACACCAGGCAGCTACGCCCGCGGAAGTAGCTATGCCTACACCCTGTCCACGGGCACCTGGTCCCTGCAGGCAACGTTGCAGGCAAACGCCGCAGCCGATGGTGACCTGTTCGGCTATTCCGTTGCACTGGATGGCGATATCGCGGTTATCGGCGCCCCGCGCCGCGCCGCAACCCAAGGCCGTGGCTTCGTGTTTCAGCGCAGTGCGGCGGTATGGACACAACAGGCGGAGCTGAGCGCCGGTCGCAGCTTGCCGGGCGACTATATGGGCTGGTCCGCGGCGATCAGCGGCAGCCGCGCCGGACTTGGTGCCCCGTTCGCCAGCGAAGATCCCGGAGAAAATTGCGGCCGGTTGCAACTGTTCGACGGCCCCGGCACCTGGCGCGAAAACTCGCTGGGTGAAGTAGCCCGCCCCCAGGCCGGCGAGCTGAGCGGCTGGGCCGTAGCTGTCTCAGGCGAGCGCTGGCTGGCCGGTGCGCCCGGACGCAGCATAGGCCTGCTGCCGCACTACGGCGCGGTCTATCGCTTCGACCCGGACCAGCGCCTGTTTGCCGATGGGTTTGAAACGCCGGAGAGCCCCTGCGCGCCATAGGCCGCTGAACCAAGGTCCCAGCCCCGACGAGTTTCCGTCAGCCGTTGTGCTGTCTGCTCAGTGGCATCGGTCCAAGGCAACGCCAGCGCGACCGGTTGAAAAGGCCCCACACAGCGAAACCGTTGACGCCCCGCCAGCGGGTGTGCTGGCATCGCGTGGCCCGCGTCCCAGCGGCTGCTTTTTCTCTTTGTCCAGTCCTTCATCCGAGGTTGTTCACGGTGCGTTTTTTCGCCGCAATGGCGGCGGCTGGCCTGGTGCTGTTGCCGCCCGTGGTATCCGCGCGCTGCGGCGTGGCGGCGTGGCGGCGTGGCGGCGAATGAATCATCGGTCTATGGATACCTGAGCTGGTCGGGTTCGCGCTGTACCACACTGGAAGAAGTCGAGGCGGAGCTGCGCGGTTCGCTGATGCCGCAGGCGGTGGCGGCTACCGGCAGTGCAACCCGCAGCTACGATGCCAACGGCAATACCACCGCCAGCACGGCAACCAGCGCCTATCCGCTGATCTATGATGACGCCAACCGCCTGAGCCAGGTATCCGCCGATGGCCTGGGCAGCCGCTCCGACTACCGCTATACCTATAACGGGCTGGGCCAGCGCACGGCCAAGTCCAGCCCCACGGCCGAAACCGAAACGCTCTACGACGAAGCCGGCCTGCGCCTGAGTGATAGCCACTGGACCCTGGACTGTGGCAGCAGCGAATCGCTGACGGCAGGCGGATCCAATGCGGCCAATGCATCAAATGCAACACGTGGATCAATAGCAACCAGCCCCTGCATCCGCCTGGCCAACGCCCGCACCGACTATATCTACCTCGACGGCCTGCCCATCGCCGTCGCCCGCTACGCCGCGGGCAGCAGCACGGCACAACTGAGTTATCTGGAAACCAACCACCTCGGCACTCCACGTATCGCCGTCGATGCCAGCACCCAGGCCATCCAATGGCGCTGGGACCTGCTGACCGCCAGCTCCGGCGACCACCTCGCCACTGTCCTGCCCGGTGGATTCCCCCTCGACCTGCGTTATCCGAGACAGTATTTCGATGCGGAGACGGGGTTGCATTACAACTACTTCCGCGATTACGACCCAGCCGTTGGACGGTATGTTGAGAGTGATCCGATTGGGTTGGCTGGTGGAAGCAACGTTTATTCCTACGTAGGCAGTGCACCATTACAGGTAGTCGACACACTCGGACTCCAGTCAAATGGCCTTGGATGCCTTGCGCTTGGCACCGCAGGTGCGGTTGTCGGAGGATTGGCATGTTCTCCAACTGGCCCATTTGCTGTTGCACGTGCGACGGGCGAAGGTGTCTTGGCTGGAGGGCTGATAGGGTGCGGCGCTGGGCTGTTAGTGCCTCAGCCGGCGGAGCCGACTTTTCCTGAGATTGCTGAATCCACTCCTGTGAAACCCTGGGAGTTGCCATATCTCGAGAAGAGAGCATATTCGAGGTTTTGCGTCGGAGAAGAAGACCCGTGCAGTCAACTGAAGGCAGCAATAAACACTTAAATTTTTGACTAAAGTTTAAAAAATTAGAAATATTATTTCCGACCCAAAGAGGCTCTATGATGCTCCGGGAAGGCCAGTGCGGGTGACGCTCGGAAATGACCTGTCAGGGCGGATCGCCAATATTGCTGCGATGATCTCTCTTGCTAGAAAAATCGGCTGCGATGTTTCTGAAGAAGCAGCGGCCGCAGCATTGCTGTATGTTCCACAGCTCCCTTTGAGGTACATATAGTGAAAGTAATTATTTGTTTCTCCATATTCACATCCGAGCCATCGGCGTTTGGTAGCGCCAACGGCGTAGTTGAACTGGCCGCAACTCCGGTTATTGGTGACGCGATCTGGTTTCTTAATCCAAAACCGGGCGTGAAAATGCCGACATGCGGATTTGGTGGAAGCCTGCTGGTCGAGAATCGATCGCTAGCAGCAAATGCACACGAAAGGCCCCTGCAGGTTGGCCTAAGTGACTTGAATGTCCCAACAGTTAGCGATGCGCGGGCGATAGCGGATTACTTTGAGCAAGGGTTTGGGCTGTTCGTGGACGTCTATAGCGATAGAGAGTAGAAATCTCATGAGCTTCCAATCGCTTTCACTGTCGGTGCTGTGAACGCCCCTACTGTCTCCGCAAAATTTGGCAACAAATGTGAGTGCGGCTCATGAATGGCATAGTCATCGGCAGCGAAATTACATTGACCTCACCAAATAGCCCTGAGGAGCGTCAATGGGCCCCATACCCAGCAGATAGTCGACACGACGCGGATGTTGCGCGATCTCATCAAGAGAGCGGAACGGATCGGCTGCTACATACCCCAGGTCTTTTACGACTGGATGTGGGTGCAGCCACCCGCTGCACCGCTTTGGCTACAGTGAGTGCCATGACCCGGAAAAGTATCCGCCAGTTCTTCGAGGCCATTTCCTCTGGCTCAGACGACGCAATCTCAAGCGCAATCGTTGACCTGGAGTACGACACCCCAAGTGCAGTCGGCAGTGACGTCCCCGACGCCGTCTTCGAGTGTATCGAACAGGGATGGAAAACGATCGTCAGGCGCGCGTCCGGCACATTTCCCGTCGTATTCTGGTTTTGCCATTCATACAACAAGTTCAGTGCGGCCCAGAAAGAGCGTGCGAGGACACTGCTTGTCGAGACCTACGGCTCTATTCTCAACGATGCGACGGCACTTGAGGTTGCGGAGTGGTTCGGTACATTCGCCGACGAGACATCTCTGCGGTTTGCGGAACAGTGGCTGGATCGGTGGCCGTCGATGACCGACGCAGCCAGGTTCGATCTTGATGGATTTTTTGATGATTCTTTCGATCCGCAAAAAAACGGGAGAAATAGCGCATACAGTGAACAACTCAGCCTTCTTGAGCGGCGTTACGACACGCTTCGCCCGCGTAATCCGCTCTCGCTGCCACGTCATTGAGTAGGCCGAGAGATACAGCCGCCTCAAGTATCAGATGGAATAACATACTGCCAAACGCAACCATCGAACTCTGGGGATGCCGAAACGGAACCAACGAAAATTCTATAGCTGCAGCTATAGCCAGGGCGTCACGCCGTCGTGTGATCGGAACAACAGATTACGCGAACTTCGAGGAAAATTGATTTCCGTTAATAACATTCTTTCGCGAGCCTTTTGGTAGCGGGTTTCGGGAGGTCATTTCACAATGACCACAAAAAATTCGGTTGAGGCTGCGTGGAAGATCTTCACGACATTGGCGACAGTATTAGCTGCAGTAGTTGCAGTTTACCTGCTACGGCGAAGACAGATGGCTTCGAGGCCCATCAATATTTGGACCGACATCCTCCGAGTTGGGATTGGTTCTGCGGTGTTGGCCATCATCTCGTCGTTTCCGGTGTCGGCGACTGCGTTTTGGTGGAGTGCTGTACGTCTTTCTCTGGTTTCGGCCGCGGCGCTTGCTGTGATTGTGCTCCTCTACCTGAGTCAGTTGGCTTGCAGCATGAAGAAAGTCGGCACATATGAGTCACTTATCTAAGTATGCGTTCGATATCTTCCGCTATCACCCGTCACGGCGTCGAAGTGCCTGGAACACAGAAGGATTTGGACAGTTCGTTGATCGGTACAAAAGGTTGCAGGGACAGTACTTTAGTCGTGAATGAGATAGGCATAAAAAATAGGTGGCAGGTAGTGACTCGGACTTTCATCCGCCATACCCTTGCGACGATTGCTTTGCTTGGAATGGGTGGCTTTGCGGCAGCCCAAAACATTCCATCAGCCGCAGTGGAAACTCACGTCGAAGACCGCGGTGATCAGCCGCCGTCACCCAGCAACGATTACGACCTAAGTACCGACCAGATTAACCAACTGCTGGAACGAGCGGAGAACGGGAACCTGAAGGCAATTAAAGAGCTCATTGCCCACTATCTGATTCATGAGCAGGACCACGAAACTGGTTTCTACTGGCTGGAACGGTTGGGTAATCTGGGCGATGTCGATGCGCAAGATGCTGTAATTGGATATTACGAAAGCAGACGTTCGAAGCCTTCTGCCAAAGGCCACGCACGGAAACTGAGGGAGCGTTGGCGGCGGAAGTAACCAAGGCGCTGTTGGCTGAGTGGACTTAGCAGCGAATGCCAACAGCCTAAGCCCTTCGCTATGGCAAGTCCTGCTTACGCTTACCTAACCGCAGGCTGCTGCGGAAGATCTCACCTGCCTGGTTTTCACCCCAGCCCAATTCGTTCAGTACGACAGCGACGTCAGGCGCCAGCTGCACCAGGGTATAGGGGGCGCGGCCCGGACCTGCATCGATAATCGAATAGTTCCTGATCTGACTACGACGCCAGCTGGTGGATGTGCTGATCTCCCCGTGCCAGATCGATTTTCCGGAAGAATCGAGCGTTTCTGTTGGCCGATTGCCCTCCGGCGAGCCAGAAAGCCTCCAACGGCCTTCCTCATCCGCAGAGAACGGATCGAGGTGCGGGCGGTTTTCCAATCGCGCTCGTGCCACCTGAACACTGGGCCTCGACGACACGCCCCTGTCAAGCACCCAGTCGCAGACGTGATATGGCGGTTGGCCGCCCTCGTCCTTGGTCTTGCACTCAGGCTGCCGAAAACGGTCAGGCCTGACTGCCACGACATTGAAAGTGCACAGTCTCATGCCGTCCGAATTTGTCACACGCGTGGGACGAGAGGCCCGGTAGTCGAAGGACATATCAAACTCAAGACCACAAACAGCCACATGCACGACAGGCATTGACTCACCCCGCGCATTGCAGGAGATGCCCGCAGCTACGATCAGTGCGAACGCCACCGTTCGACAAGAATTCATGCAAGAAGCCTCCGGCACTGCAGGGATTCCGGCGAAGCACCGGAAATCGGAAAGCACGAAGTTGGCGAATTTATGGCCATCCAAATGAAAGCCGCAAATCTGGGTGATCCAAAACGCAGATTGTTCCCGTGAATGGCCGGGATGTTTTCCCGCAAACTGCGCACCCACCCACCGGCCGCCATCACACAGGCGCCACACACAAACACATCAGTCCAGCAGCCGGTGCCGCGCGGCATAGCGGATCAGTTCCGCCGTATTGCGTGCTTCCAGCTTGCCGAGCACACGCGAACGGTGGTTTTCCGCAGTCTTGGTGGTGGTGCCTATGTGCTTGGCGATTTCCTTGGTCGTCATGCCTTCGACGATCAGGTGAAACACTTCGCGCTCGCGTTCGGTCAGGCTGCGGTAGGGGTCGTCCAGTTTTACCTGTGGCTGCTGCACCTGCTGGGCCAGGATCGCGGCGGCATGTGTGCCGAAATAGCCGCGGCCTGCGGCCAGCGCGCGTGTGGCGGCCAGCAGCTCGCTGCTGGCGGTGTCCTTGAGCAGAAAGCCGGCAGCGCCGGCGCGCACCGCATGCAGCACGTATTCTTCTTCCGCGTGCATGGTCAGCACCAGCAGGCGGGTGGAATCCAGCTCCTGGGTCAGGCGGCGCACGACTTCGATGCCGTTGAGCTTGGGCATGGAAAGATCGAGCACGACCACATTGGGCCGCAGGCGCAGCGCCAGCTCCACCGCGGCCATGCCGTCGCTGGCCTGGGCCACGACCTGGCAGTCCGGGCTGGCATTGAGGATGGCGACCAGGCCTTCGCGGAGAATCGTGTGGTCGTCGGCGACAAGCACGCGCACGGGTTTCATGCGGATTCGCTCCGCTCGGGCAGCGGAATCGAGACCCGCACCTGAGTCCCCTCGCCGGGTTCGGAGACCAGAGCGAAGCGGCCGCCGAACAGCAGCACGCGTTCACGCATGCTGGCGATGCCGGTGCTGAGCCCTGCACCCGACCTGGCCAGCGCCTGATCGACGTCGCAGCCACAGCCGTCGTCAACCACCAGCAGGTGGATGCTGTCGCCGCGTACATCGACGCTGACGACGACCGTCTGCGCCGCCGCGTGCTTGGCGACATTGGCCAGCGCTTCCTGGGTTACGCGAAACAGCAGTGTCGCCAGCTCACTGTCGAGGTCGGCCGGTATGTCGTGGGTTTCCACGTCGATCTGAAGCCGACTGCTTTCGCCGGCGGTGCGGGCCAGCCAGCCCAGGGCCGCGGTCAGGCCGAAATCGTCGAGAACTTGTGGACGCAGCAGGCGGGACAAGGTGCGGGTCTCGCGTATGGCGACATCACACAGCCCCACCGCCTCGGCCAGCATGTGCCCGGCGCCCGGAGCGCAGGGCAGCTGATCGAGGCGATGGCGCAGGGCGGTCAGGTGCTGACCTATGCCATCGTGGAGGTCGCGCGCGAGCCGGCGGCGCTCGTCTTCCTGCACACGCCAGACGGACCGGGCGAGCTGACGGAAGCGCTGCTCGCCGCTGCGCAGTTGCAGGAACAGGCGTTCCTGTTCCGTACGCAGACGCAGCAGGGTCGAACGGATTTCGTCTTGCTGCGGGTTGGCTAGGCTTTTCTCGGGCATGGGTGAGCTCACGGTGTGGCCGCATCAGACAGGCGCAGTTGACGGCACCAGGCCTGGAAGGCCGCCTGACTGCCAGCGGGGATCTCAGCCGCATAGGCCGCCGCAGCAGCCAGGCCCCGCTGCCGCGCCAGGGTACGGTCTGCAGCCGGAGCCGTACTCAGCGCAAAGCGTGCATGCAGCAGCAAGGCACGGCCATAACTGGGCAACCGTGCCAGCAGCGCGAGTGCTTCGCGGTATTCGCGCCCGGCCTGGGCCGGTTCGACCTGCAGCGCGGTCAGCGCCAGCTCCAGGCGCAGCGGCACGCTGGCGTATTTCTCCTGCAGGCTGCGCGCGCGCTTGAGAGCCGCACTGGCTTCACCTGTGCGGCGCAGCTGCCGCAGCGCCTCGGCCTGATACAGATAAGCCGAGAACTCCAGCGCAAGGCCGTGACTGTCGCGCGCGTGTCCCGTAGCGCTTTCCGCGGCGGTGAGCGCGGCCGCCGGGTTGTCTCGCCCCAGGGCGATCTGGGCCTGCAGCAGCGCCAGCTGGGCGGCCTGCTCGCTGCCGGCGATGGCAGGTCCCTCAAGCGCCGTGGCGACGGCGGACGCCGCCTCCCAGTCGCCGAGGTCGGCCAATGCCCGGCCACGCAGCAACTGCATTTCGTTGACGCCGCGAGAATCCTGCGCGCGCCTGAACAGATCATCCGCCTGGGCGGCGCGGTTCAATGCCCGCTCGTAATGGCCTTCCAGCCGGTCGAGCTCAGCCAGGCTGGCCAGGCTGACGGCGCGCTCTTCCGCCATCTGCTGGGTCTCGGCCGTCGACAGGCTCGCGTCCAGCGCCACGCGCGCGCGCGCGAATTCACCACGGGCGATCTGGGCCAGCGCCAGATTCTGCTGTGTACGTACCGAACCGCCGGGATCGTCCATGCCGGCATAGAGAGTCGCTGCCTGCTCCCAATAGACCTGGGCGTTGTCGAACTCACCGATCTGGTAATAGGCGAATCCGACGTTCAGCAGGCTTTCGGCGATTTCCCGGGGCACGCCCAGGCTTTGCCGGAAACTCAGCGCTTCGCGATAGGCCGCCAGGGCCTTGCGGTAATCACCCCGCTCCTCGGCGAGCACGCCGACATCGTTGGTCAGCCCTGCCAAGGCGCTGGCATCACCCAGCGGCGCAAGAATCTGCCGCGCCTGGGCCAGCGCCGCATCCGCCTGGTCGAACTGACCGCGGATCGCATGCGTGGTCGCCAGATTGCGCAGGCTCATGGCCTGACCCCGGGTGTCGCCGAGTGCAGCGCGCAGGCGCACGGCCCGTTCCAGCTGCTCCTGGGCCGGCTCAAGCTGGCCAAGATGGCGATAGCCCAGGCCTAGCGCATTGGTCACATCAGCGCGCAGGCGGTCGTCTTCGTAGCGGTTGGCCAGCACCAGCGCGCGGACGAGATAATCGTCGACAGCCTGCTTGTGCTGTCCTTGCATGATGGCGAACTTGCCCAGACCAAACCAGGCGTCGGCATTGCGCGGATCAACCGCGACCACGCGCTGCAGGCGGCTCTGCGCCTCGTCCAGATTGCCGCTGCTGCCTTCAGCGCGGGCCAGCAGCAACTGGGTCGGCAGGTCGTCCGGCGCGAGTTTGAGGGCGCGGCGGAACTGTTCGATGGCAGTGGCCGTGTCGGCCAGCAGCAGCGCCGCATAACCCTTGGCTTCAAGTGCGGGCAGATCGTTCTGGCCGGCCAGCGAATCCAATGCGTCGCGCGCGGCAGTTTCAGCTTCGGCAGACTGGCCCAGGCGATCATTGGCGCGAAGGATAATCTGCCACAAGGTGGAATCTCGTCCGGCGGCCGCGGCCGCGGCCAGCAGCGGCGGCGGCCTTTGCGGTTTGCGCAGATCCGCCACCGCGCCAACCGCGGCCAGCACGTCGGCGCTGGGCCAGGTACCGGCTGGGCCGGACTCCCCCAGCGCCAGATGCAGCGCGGTTGCCAGTTCTGTGAGTGCCTGTGGCAGCTCGGCCTCGACGACCCAGGGCGTCGCCGTCTGCCATTCGGGCTCGTCGCGGCCCGGCAGATAACGCGCCAGACGCAACTGGATCTTGTCGCCCTCGCGCGTGAATGTGCCTTCGAGCAGCCGGCGCGCCTGCAGCGCCTCGCCGATACGCGCGCGATAACGCCGCGCCGTACGGCTGTCATAACCGAGCTCGCTCAAACCACGTTCGGCGCGTACGGCATCGTTGAGCAGGGCGCTGTTGCCGGCATGGCGCAGGACCAGGTAGTTCCAGATCCCGGCGGCCAGTGCGCCATCGCCGTCCCGCGGAGATTCGACGACAAAGGGCAGTGGCAGCAGATCGACCGCGGCTTGCTGCACAGCTGCCGGCGCCACCGCAGCCGGCACTACAGGAGTTCCGGGGCCATACCACCACCAGGCCAATCCCGCACTGCCAATGAGGCCGGCTGCCAGCACGGCGACGCCCCAGCCGGGGGCCATGGCTTGCCGCGGCAGGCCGGGCAGCTTCTCCTGTTCTATCGCCTGCACGACGGCGGCGGCGCTTTGCAGACGCCGCGCCGGTTTCAACTCAAGCAGTCGCATGCAGAGCCGGACGGCAAAGGTGGGCAGCTCCGGCTTGCTCAGCGCCGGTGACGGTGGTGTGCGCACCATGCGCTGGGCCAGCATTTCCGCGGCGGTGCCGCCACGGAACGGCAAGGTGCCAGTCAGCATTTCGTAGAGCAGCAGGCCGAGCGCGTACAAGTCGCTGCGGGCATCGATGGGATCAGCACGGGCCTGTTCCGGCGACAGGTATTCCGGCGTACCTATGATCATGCCGCTTGCGGTCAAGCCGGTGCGGCCGGCCGAGCGGGCGACGCCGAAGTCCGTAATCAGTGCGTCGCCGGCCTCGTCGATCAGCACGTTGGCGGGTTTCAGATCGCGATGCACAACCTGGCGCTGATGCGCCGCCTGCAAGCCCAGGGCGAGCTGACGCGTAATCTGCAGCGCCTGCGCCGGCGGCAAATGCCCCTGTTCGGCCAGCAGCTCTTCGAGCGAGCGGCCGGACACGTAGTCCATGCTGATCAGCCAGGCCTGGCCATGCCGCACCAGGTCGTGAATGCGCACGACATGTGGGCTGGAAACCTGCCGCGCGAGCACCAGCTCCTGGCGGAAACGGTCGAACGCATCGTCGCGATGCGCCAGGTCGGGGCGCAGGATCTTGAGCGCTACATCGACCCCGAGCTCGCTGTCCTGGGCCTGATAGACCACCCCCATGCCGCCCATGCCGAGCAGCCGTGTAATGACGAAACGATCGGCCACACGGTCGCCGGGCCGCAATTCCGCCGACGCGAGCAAACCCGTCACCGTCGCAGCACTGAGCTGCCGGGCAGGTTCGACAGGCCGGCCGGGCTGGGTCATGGGCGTGAAGTCCGGTCTATGGCCGCCCAGCTCAACGGCGGCCGGGTTGCGGCCGGGGCTGACGACTCATCCAGCGACAGCCAGGACTCCATGCGCTTGAGGGCGGCTTCGAGATCAGCGGCAGCCAGCGCCATCGCCGCACGATCGGCAAACGCCTCCAGCAGTTCCGCGTCGAGCGCGGTGAAATGCTTGGCGGTTTCGTCGCTGTCCGCATAGGCCACGCCCAGCAGCAGGCCGTCATGAATCAGCGGCAGCGCGACCAGCGCGCGTATGCCATGAGCGACCACGCTGGCCTGATCACGCAGCCAGGCACACTCGGGCTGGTCGGAAAGAAAAACCGCGCGGCGGTCCTGCATCGCGCGGGAAATGGCGCTGCGGCTGCCAAGAAAAGCGCGGCCTGACAGCGCCTCGGGCTGCAGTGCGGTGCAGACCCGTACCTCCAGCCGTCCAGCGCTGCCCGCTGCAAGCAGGAAACCGCGGCGGCAATCAGCCAGTTCGACGATTCCCGCCAGGGTCGTACGCAGCAGGGTCTCCGCATCCGTTTCCTGGTCCAGGCGGCGGGTCCAGGCACTGGAGCTCTCGCGCTTGCGCACCGACTGGCGGCCAAGCGCCGTCGCCGACGCTTCGTCGAGCTGGCGCAGTTGACAGAACACGTCGCCGATCGCAAACCAGTCGGTGCCGCGCAGCAGTGCTGTGTCGCTGCGCTTGCCGTCAATACGCACACCGTTCTTGGAGCCCAGATCCGTAACGACCCAGCCCTGCCCGGCCTGATACACGATACGTGCATGCTGGCGCGATACCGAGTCGTGGCTCAGCACAATGTCGCAGTCGGACGCGCGGCCCAGCAGAACCCCGGCATCCTCGTTCAGCACGCACTGCAGTACCGGTTGACTGGGAGGATGCAGAGTCAGCAATGCGGGCATGCTCAAGGTGCTCCGTTCAATCGCCCCAGGGTGAACTTCAGCGCATCGGACAAGCTGATCAACTCCCCTTCGTGGTCGATCAGGTCACGCTGCGAACGCCAGCGATTGGGCAGGGTTTCGTCGCCGACCAGATCCGCCGCATGCTGGTCGAAGTCCGCCAGCACCGCAATGGCTGCGCCGTAGTTGCCGGCGAGGAAAGCGGCGCGGCTCAGATTGGCGTCCATCTGCAGCACGGCCTTTACCGTGGCGGACAGGGCCGGGTCGGCAAGGCGGGCGTTGAGCTGGGTGTACAGCGCCGTCGCCTCGGGGGTGTAGTCGGGGTTCAGGTCCTTGATGAAGACGAACTCGGAAAAACCGCCGGTGCTGCCCCGCACCCGCACGCTGCCGGCGCTGACCTCACCAGTGATATCACGGAATGCACCGCTGACCGGCGCTTTCATCAACCGATAGGGTGACCCCGCGCTCCAGATCAGATTGATCGAACGCCACTGCACGTCCACTTCGTTGTCGAAGGCGAGTCCGCAGCCAGCAGGTGGCTCTACCGTCACACGCACGGGAAAGGCCGGGTCAATCACCATGTTGACGGGATCCGGCAGACGCGCCGTGATGGCCGCGATCTCGCCGGCATCGAGCACATCCGCGTCAAGTCCGAGACAGGCAACGCTGAGGTTCAGCGGATTGTCAAACTGTAGCTCGAAGTCGGAATCGTAAGTCGTCGCGCCGGGGCCAGGCAGGCTGATATCGGCTTTGGCCTTGTCGCCGATGATGCTGATGACAATGCTTGCATCGGCCACATGCGAACCGATCAGGGCTATCAGCCCAATTGCCAGAATGGTGAAGCGGTGAGATCCGCGCATCGCATGCCCCCCGTGATCGCGCCGCGAGCTGACCCCACCCTAATCGACCGGTCCGCATTCGTCGAGGGTCAAGCATCACGCTTTGGCTGCACTGGGCGACGTTCCCGTAGCGGCCTGAGTGGAACCCCTCAGGAGAGCTCGATCCCGTCACGTTTATGACGTCGCTGGGCCGAACTCGTGCCACGGACTGGGGGGAATCACTCATTGAGCGGATCGCCGCGTCCGTCGAGCATGGTCTCCACCGCACTGCACCTGTCGTGCCCGTGCTTGAGCCGGAGATTCACATGAAACGTATCCCCACCCTGCTGCGTCGCTCGGCGCTGCTGGCACTGACCGCCCTGGCAGGCAACGCCAGCGCCCTTACCATCACGCGTGAGTTTTCCGCCAGCTGGTTTGACCCCAGCCACTCCGGCCACGGCTTCAGCCTGGAGGTTGTGCCGGCATCACAAGGGAAAAATCTCGTTGTATATTGGTTTACTTTCGACACAAGTGGAAAACAGATATGGGTTGTCGGCACCGGCCCGGTAAGCGGCGATCGCGCAACCGTTCGCGTAGCCATCTCCGAGGGTGGCGCTTTCGACAACGGGTTCAACCCAGGCAGTGTGAGCTCGCGCCCCTGGGGTACGCTCGAATTCGCTTTTACCGGATGCAACGACGGTAGCGTGCGTTTTACCCCGGATGATCCGCGTCTGCCACGCGGCAGCATGCCGATCAAGCGGCTGACCAGCCTCTACAATTCCAGTTGCAGCGGCGGCATTTCCGACGACCGTCCAAGCGGCGGCAGCGATCTGCGTATCGTCCAGTTCCTGCAGGCCAGCGCAGGCGCGGCGCAGGCCTCGGGCAAGGTGGAATTCGAGCAGCGCAGCACGTCCACCGCGTTCAAGGTCGAAATCGAGGATCTTGCCGCCGGCGACTACACCGTGCGCGTCGGCGGCACGGTTCGCGGCTCCATTCGCGTCACCGGTCCGGCGGGCGATCTGCGCGGTGAAACCGAATGGCGCAGTCCGGCCGATGCAGGCCACGCACTGCTCGACTTTGATCCACGCGGCCAGCGTATCGAAGTGCTGGGCAGCAGCGGAGTCGTGCTCTCGACGACCCTGGGCCAGGATGCCGGCGGCGGCGGCGGTGCGGGCGGTGGCGGCATTGCCCCCATCAGCGGCCGCTACGTCATGCACGTAGAGACCCGTGACGACGGTCCTGAGCTGGAAGCGGAACTCGAAGGTCGTGACGGACGCACACGCTTCTCGGTCGAGGCCGAAGACGTGCCGGTAGGCAACTACACCGTGCGCGTCGCGGGCAGCGAGCGCGGCACCCTGAGCGTGGTCGCGGTGCCCGGCGGCACTCACGGAGAAATCGAGTTCAGTGCACCGGCGGAGCCTGGCAAGACCCTGCTGGATTTTGATCCACGCGGCCAGGTCGTCGAAGTGAGTCGCAACGGCACCACGATCAGCGGCCTGTTCCCGAGCACACCGACAACGGACAACGGTGGCGGCTCCGGTGGCGGCGGCAGCTCCGGTGGCGGCGGCAGCTCCGGTGGCGGCGGCAGCTCCGGTGGTGGTGGCGGCTCCGGTGGTGGTGGCGGCTCCGGTGGTGGTGGCGGCTCCGGTGGTGGTGGCGGCTCCGGTGGTGGTGGCGGCTCCGGTGGTGGTGGTGGTGGTGGTGGTGGTGGGGGCGGTGGCGACGATGGCCCCGGCCACGGCGGTGCCGATAACGGCGGCTAACGCGTTGGCTTCGGTCAAGACCTGTGCCTGTACGGCTGGCAGCTAGCCAGCCTTCTTCCTCCCACTCCCTTCCCCCAAGGAGTTCTCCGTGAAACAGAACCGTTGTTTTTCCCAGTTCCCCGCTGGCCCGTTCATTCTGGTGCTGGCCTCTCTGTTGCCCGCCACGGCAGGCGCTGCAGGCCATGCGCCGCAGGCCACCAATACGATCACGATCAACCGTACCCGCCACTATGACCTGAGTCCGACTACCCTGCTGACGCTGGACGGCCGGCCGATAAGTGCGGCGCAGCTGCAGCAGCTCGGCAATGGGTTCAGTACCCAGGTCCGCGTCATCAATGCGCCGGACGGGCTCGCCGGTGGCGACGCCATAGCCGTGGACCTGCGCACACTCGCCCGGGGACCAGTTACTGCGACAAACCCGCTACAGGTGCTCAATCAACCCGTCAGCACCAACGCCGACACCGTGCTGGTAGGCCTGCCCGGCGGCGTGGACGCTGTGGCTGTCGGCGACCTGCTGCAGATTTCCGGATACCTCGACAGCAATGGCAGCATCGTGGCGTCGCGGCTGCAAGGCGCCCTGAATCCGACCACCGACTGGAAGCTGGCCGGACGGGTAAGCAGCTTGAATGGCACGCAGTTCTCCATCGGCGGTCAGCGCGTGGACTACGGCAGCGTCGTGCCTACGGACTGCGGGCCCGCGCTTCAGGATGGCCAGCTTGTCGAACTGGAAAGCCTGCGCAACCCCGCCTACACACCGGCCGCCACCTTGATCGACGTCATCGCTGTGGCCTGTGAAGACTGGGGCATCGACGATCCGCCCGGCGGCGCTGTGTCGGTCGAGGGCGTAGTGTCGCAGCTACCCGATCCGCCAACCTCACCGCCCAGCTTTCAGCTAGGCGCGATCACCGTCCATAGCACCGCGCAGACCGAATACCGGGGCGGGACCGCCGAGGACATCGATGAAGGGGTAAGGCTTGAGGCTGAGGGGATCTATGACGCAGCCCAGTCAACCTTGCTGGCAAGGGAAATCCGCTTCGTCCAGGCCCAGGTCCGCTTTCGCGCTCCGCTGCAGCCGGCCGACATCACGCCCGGCGAACAGCTGGATGTCCTGAACTCCGTTGTGCAATTCTCACCGCAGACACGCGATGAGGACGCGATTGCAGCCAATGGGCTAACTGCCCCGCGACAGGTCGAGGTCATCGGATTTGTCGACCGTGACGGTGGTCTGTTCGCCACCCGGCTGCGCGATCGCGGCAATCCGGATGCACAGCGTATCGTCCTCTCCGGCCCAGTCGCTTCGATAGCAGCTCCCAACCTGACCATACTGGGCCAGGTCGTCGACACCACGGGCGCCGTATTCCGCGACGCCGCCAACCAGCCCATCAGCGCGGCGGCGTTCTTTGCCCAGATACGGGCCGGGTCCATCGTCAAGGCCAGCGAAGCCCGCGTCGATACAGCCACCCAGCGCCTGCGCGCACTGGAAATGGAGCTCGAGGACGACGGTGTCCCGACTGCTGCGGAACGAGCCGCTGCGGGTGGCCAGAACGGCGTCGCGCTGGGCACGGTCAGCGCGGTGGCTGCGGACCTGATCTTTGCCGGAAACTTCCAGTAGGCCTGAAAGGGCTGGTGCTCTACACACATCCCCCGGCAAGCCCGGCGCGCACGGCTCCAGCCGTTCGCGCCGGGCGCATGCCGTCCCGGCACCGCATGCGCGAACAGCGCGGCCAACAACGGATGAAACCAGCCGGCCGATGGACGCAACACCTTCGCGACCGCTAGCCCGCGGCCTAAGACCAACCGCACACCGGCGCAAACGATCGCCATGCCACCGCCGCCCAATTGGCCATCGATGCGGTATCCATTGATGATCGACCAGTCCTCTGGCGCGCGCTGCACCTGTTGCTCCGCATGCTTGAAGCTCAGGGCGCCGGCCTCGACCACGCTGAGCAACAGTTTGCGCGGAGCCTCGGCCATGCGGGATTTAGGGCCTCGATTTCCGTCAGACCAACACCTCGCACTTCGGCGGCAAGTTCATCCATGCTTCGAGTCACGCACCCAGCGCCGCGATGTCGTGCGACCTGGCGGCAAGCCTCAACGGGATCGCCATTGACTACGCCCAGGCGCGCACAAAACGACGTCGTACGTTGGCGTATCTTGAAGCGTCGCTGGCGAAACCGGCGGACGTTGGGCAGCACCGTCAGCGCGCCAGGCGCTGTCGTTTTGCGGCTCGTTCCACGTATTCAGCAAGAGGAATCGGCGTACACGACGAGGGCTGAGATATGCGCGGGTACATGTTCGCTTTGGGGATGGTGATGGCGGGTCCGTCGTTCGCGCAGTCGACGACGACAGAGTGGCCGGCCGGTATTGGATTTCCCAACATCGCGCGCACGGAGGGGCAACTGCTGGCCGGGCCCTTTGGGGTGACCGACGGTCGCGGCGCGATCATCGCCTGGCACAACGGGGTGTTGTTCACCTCGCCCGAAGCGCCGTCGAGCAACCCAGGCTCTACGATCCAGGCGCGCATGTGGAACATCAGCGATCCCGCCAATCCACGGATCATCGTCAATGCGCCCGCGAATGCGCAGGGCTCGCTCGGCTCCTCCCCAATGGCGATCAATGCGCATGGGTATTTTCATGTCGGCCAGAATATGGCGACCGGGGCAGCCGGCCATTGGCTGGTGCTCGGTTCCGATTGGCCGCCGGAATCGCCATGGTCGTTTCGCGCGACGGCCGGCCAAGTCGGCATCACCCGCGTTGCTTCGCAGCATTTTGGTGCCGGCGTGCGTGGGCAGCTATTCGCGCCTTGGTTCATCGACGGCAGCTGGTGGAGTTATGGCGATGTCGGTGGTCTGGCGCAGATCTACACCAACGGCGCCCCGGGAAATCCGGGCAGCACTTTGCAGTCGACGTTCGACCACCTCGGTTTGACCGGCGTTGTCGGCCATCCGTTTCTGCTGGGCAATCTGCTGATTTTCGCATCCGATCAAAGCCGCACCGGCGTGGCGACTTACGACATCAGCAATCCGCAGCAACCGATCCTGCTCGATGTCCTGCGGCATGGTGGGCCGGGCGGTTACTGGCCGGAACTTTGGGCCAGCGAGGGCGAACTGTACCTGGTGTTTCCGTACAACGATAACGGCAACGGCATGCGCGTTGTCGATGTCACCGACCCCACCGCGCTGCGCTTCGTTGCTGATATACCGCTACCGCGCCCAAGCGGCTCATCGGGTGCGATGTATGCGCAGTTCCAGGACGAGTTCGCCTTCATTGGCGATCACAAGATCGACATGCGCACGCGGACCTCGGTGCGGCAGTTTGCGACCCTGAGCAACAATGTCGATATGAGCCAGTTCGCATTGCCCGTTGGCAATCTTCTGGTCACCGGTGGCATCGGCAACCCTGGCCAGGGATACGCCATCTTCGCGCATCAGGCGGCGCCCGACACACGACCACCGAGCGTTGCGTACCATATTCCGCGCGCCGGCCAAACAGGCTATCCGCGCGCCGCACCGATCAGTGTGATCATTCATGAAACCCTGAACACCTTGTCGATCGTCAACGGCGATACCTTCATGGTTCGTCAGGTGCTGGGACCTGGCACGTATGGGGCACCGTTGGCCGGGCGCTGGACTTTTTCGTTCAA
This sequence comes from Rhodanobacteraceae bacterium, assembly GCA_016790075.1. Classification (GTDB taxonomy): domain Bacteria; phylum Pseudomonadota; class Gammaproteobacteria; order Xanthomonadales; family Rhodanobacteraceae; genus Tahibacter. Next base: position 195,369 of record JAEUPP010000024.1, read on the forward strand.
CGATGTGCTCACTTTCCAGCCCAACGCTCAACTCCCTGCCGATTCGAGTTTTGAGGTGCGCCTCGCCGGCATTACCGACGCCGCCGGCAACGCCATGCCCGCCTACGCCTTTACGTTTTCGACCGGCAACTCGCTGGGCGGGAATCGCCCACCTGCAGTCACCGGCTTTGCGGCATTGCCGTATCCGGCGACGCCGGGCCAGGTGGTGGACTTCAACGCCACGGCCACCGATCCCGACGGCAATCCGCTCGAGTATCGATTCGACTTCGGCGATGGTTCACCTCGTACAGCCTGGTCGGCGACGGCAAGCGCGCAGCGCAGTTACGCCAATGCAGGCCACTATCGGGCCACGGTTCAAGTGCGCGATCCTTCCGGCGTCGTCGCCACCCGATCGCGGGTTGTGACGGTGCTCGCGCCGTTGCCATCGGCGCGACCGAGCACCAGCTCGGCGATCGCTTGCGATGCACCGTTGCGGCGCGTGTGGACGGTGAATCCGGACAGCAACACGATCAGCGTGCTCAATGCCGATACGCTGGTCAAACTTGCCGAGTATCCAACCTGCGCCGATCCACGGGCACTGGCGCGCACCGGCAACGAAGTTTGGGTGGCATGCCACGACGCCGATCTCGTACGTGTGCACAACGCGACTACGGGCGCGGTACTGTCGAGCATCGATGTGGGTTACGGCAGCGCACCCGTCGGCGTGGCGATTTCGCCGGATGGGAACAATGCCTTCGTCAGTCTCAGCAATCGCGGCGAGCTGCGCCGCTTCAGCGTGGCTACCCGCCAACAAACCGGGTTGTTGGCCCTGGGGCGCACGCCGCGTGGTATCGCCGTGTCCGCGGATGGCGCGCGTGTGTTGGTGACGAGGTTCCTGTCGCCGCTGCATCACGGCGAAGTGTGGGATGTGAATGCCTCGACGATGCAACTGACACGCACCATTCGCATCCCGAAGTTCGGCGACGATGCGAACCGCGACACCACCGCGACCGGGCGCGGTGTCGCCAACTATCTGGCAAATGTTGCCATCTCGCCGCGTAGCGGACGCGCCTACGTGCCCGCCAACAAACCGAACAGCGAGCGCGGTTTGCTGATCCACGCCAGCCAGGACCTGGATCAGGACAATAGTGTCCGCAACCTGCTGGTCGAACTCGATCCCGCCGGTGCCACGCCGCAAGAACGATTCCGCCGCGCCATCGATATCGACAACAGCGACTCGGCCAGTGGCGTAGCATTCTCGCCACTGGGCGACTATCTGCTGGTCACTCTGCAGGGCATGAATGAGTTGCTGGTGCTCGATGCCTTGGCGCTGGAATCCAATGCCGGGTTAGGCGCGCTGGTGACGCGTGTCGCTGTAGGCGCCGCACCACAGGGAGTGTGTAGCGATGCCGCCACCGGGCGCACTTTCGTCCACAATTTCATGGGCCGCAATGTCAGCGCGCTTGAGACCAATGCGCTGTTCAACAGCGGTGACATCCAGGTGGGCTCGAACGCGGTGTCCATGGTGGCGAGCGAAACTCTCGCGCCCGCCGTGCTCCAGGGCAAGCGGCTCTTCTATCATGCCGGCGATCCGCGAATGAGCGCCGAGGGTTACATCTCGTGTGCGACCTGCCATGTAGATGGCAGCGAAGACGGTCGGGTGTGGGATTTCACCGGGCGAGGAGAAGGCTTGCGCAATACGGTTGTCTTGAACGGGCGGGCTGGAACCGCGCATGGGCGTGTGCACTGGAGTTCCAATTTCGACGAAATCCAGGATTTTGAAAACGATATCCGCGGCCCCTTCGGTGGTGCCGGCTTTCTGACCGCACAGCAGTTCGCCGCAACCAGCAACACGCTCGGTACGCCGAAAGCCGGCTTGAATGCCGATCTGGATGCACTGGCAGCCTATGTTGCCTCATTGGACGACACGCATATTCTGCGCAGCCCGTTCCGCCAGGCCAATGGCGCCAACACCGCAGCAGCGATCCAGGGCGAGGCCATTTTCGCCCGCGAGAATTGCGCAAGTTGCCACACCCCGCCGCGCTATACCAACAGCGCTTTGGCGAACTCGAACTTGAGCGACGTGGGCAGCTTGCGCGCCAGTTCCGGCAGCCGGCTCGGGGCGGCACTCACCGGTATCGATATACCGACATTGCGCGGCTTGCATGCGAGTGCGCCCTATCTGCACGACGGTAGCGCAGCGACGCTGGACGATGTTTTCCGCTATAGCGGCGGTGTGACGATTTCCGCCGAGAGCGGGGTGCGCAGCGGCGGCGCGCAGTTGATCGATAACTTCGTCAATCTCAACAACGACGATACGGTGCGCGGTCGCGCCTATGTACAACTCGAAGCCGCCGGGCAGCGCTTGACGTTCAACAATGTCGATGGCGGCGGCGGTGGCGCTGCTGCGCTTGAGTTGCGCTTCAGCAACTCGCGCGCGGGTACGCAAACTCAGGCACTGACCGTGCGCGTCAACGGTATTGCACTGCCGGTTGTCAATTTGCCAGCGGTCGACAACGAGCCGGGTTGGCGCGCAACCAATTGGAGCATGGTGCGGATCGAAAACTTGACGTTGCTTGCGGGTAATGTCAACAGCGTCGAACTCGAAACCAACGGCTGGTATCTGGCCATCGACGAGATTCTGATCGCGAACGCCAACCGGCTCGCTTTGACCCAGGCGCATCGACGCGTACTCGGCCTGCCGACCATCGAGCGCGATGCCTTGTTGGCCTTCTTGCGCGAACTCGACGGAACTGCGTCGGTTAGCGATGGCATTTTCCAGAGCGGTTTCGAATGATCCGATCTGCGCCGCGCGCTGTCGCGGCGCAACTCCGGAACAAAGCATCAGCCCATTGCGCGCGATTCAACGCCGATGTCGTCCACTCCGGTCAATACTCGACGATGTGTTCGATGGTCGCGCCGCTGCATCGGAAGTAGCGGATAGCCAGATCAAGGCACAGGCCATCGCTCACCCCAACCCGCGTAACGCCGCGCACCAGCAGATCTGCGACATCGACGCTCCGGCGCAGGCGGCGGTGGAGGCACAATTGGCGTAGCGGAAGGGACTCGCCCGGGCACCGAGACGTCAAAGCGCCGGCGGTGCTGAGATATCGCTACCACGGCAAGAACGGGGGGCGAGTCCATCCGATGACATTCCGCGCGGTGAGCTAAAGCCCACGCGGTATTCCCTGATGCTGGCCTGGAACTTTTCGTACAGGGGTATTTGTAAACCCCACGGACAAACCAGATCTGCCATCGAGCTGGCGTTTTTGACACTCGATCTTGAGTGCCGTCGCATCACCAACGCGAACAACCGACGCCAGGAGCTCGGCTTGGAGGCGACTCAGACACTCACTGCCGGGGAATGTGGTGCAATTTGCCGGTCGCGCAACGGAATGCTGGAGTCCAGCACGAATGGCTGCGATCAGCGGCCATCCCAGAGCGGCGGCAACACGCTGCCATCGTCGTTCGCAACCGAACGTGGCGCCCGCGCGAAACCGGAAGCAAACGCCGCAGCCAGCCTAGCCGGCGAGGCGGCGGGGCGCGCAGCGTAGAGCACGGCCTGAAGCTGCGTGATGGCCTCGCGCTGGGCGGCCGAATTCAATTGTGCGGCGAGTTCGCCCAGGTGGGCGGCGGGCAATCCTTCACTGCGCGCCCAGGCAAGCAGGCGTCGTGCCGCCGCGGCCGCATCGCCGCTGGCCAGCGCCTGCTCGAAGCTGCGCCGGGTCGGACTGAAGGCAAGCGCTGCTGGCGCCTTGGCAGCGCGCGGGCTGCGCCGCCACAGCAACAGGGCCACAGTCAAAATCCACAATGAAATACTTGATAAAGCAATAATTTTCCAAAATGGTGAATCGACCGACGCAGCCATGGCTGGCACGCTGCCCACCGGCGCAGCCACCGCTGGCGCTGCCGCTGTCGCCGCCGCGGCTACCTCGATCGTGATTTCAGCGCTTCGTGCGGTCGCGGCGCGATCGCTGGCGGTATCCCACCAGGCCAACGACACCGCGGGAATACGCAAGGTGCCCGCCTGTTTGGGCACGATCGCGAACTTTCGCGTGCGTTCCCCGACGACCCAGCCAGCGTTCTCGCGCGAGCGCGTCAGCGACTTGTCCGGGTACACCTCCGCACCGCTGATTGCCGGCAGGTCGAGTTCAGGCAGTTGCTCAAAGCCCAGCCCCTGAGCCATCGTGCTCAGCGTGATCGTCAGCGGTTCACCCACGCGCCCCTGCAACTGGCTTTCGCTGTCGAAAGCCAGTTGCAATGACTGCGCCGGCAACCACGGCCCCGAGCCCGAATCTGCCGGACGTGGGCGGATCTCGATCGCGATCGGCTCCGAGCGCGTGCTGACCGCGCGACCGCGGCCGTAGAACAACGCATTCGGATCATTCCCGCCTAGCGCCATGCCGCGGAAATTGAGTGCCGGCAATTGCAACGCACCGCTCTTTTGCGCGGTCATGGCGTAGCGGCGTTCCATCACGCGATAACGCCGGCCGGAACGGTCGGCGTCATAACTACGATCCTGGCCGAGCTTCTGCACGAGGACATCGGGCAGCGCCAGCTCTTCAACCGCTCCGTCAGTCAGATTGATCGCATAGAAGAACTTCACCGTGACCCGGATTTGCTGCTGCACATAGGCCGACGGCGGATCGGCCGTGACTTCGAGAAACAGGTCGTCTCCCGGATGGGCTGCATCGACTACCGGCGCTGCGCCAACCGTCACACTGATCGGCTGTGTCTTGGCGTTGCCTATCGCCAGAGCCGGAATCGTGTACTTGCCTTCGCGTTTGGGGCGCAACCCCACCGCCCACAGCAGAGTACTCGTGGTGCGGCCGTTGACGATGCTGACCGAGCTTGAACTGGAACGCCCCAGCAGCTCGAAATCGGCTTCAAGCGCACTGAAATCGGGCTCACTGGCCGATTCGTCCGTTTCGACATTGAGAGTGACGGTTTCGCCCAGCTGAAGACTGTCGCGATCCAGCCAGGCGCGAACCGTCGCCGCCGCCATGCCCTGCCCGGCCAGCATGCAGAGCGCAAGCAGTGTGAACAGCAGAGTCAGTCGTCGCATCATCGTCAGCGTTCTCCGCGCTGCGCACCGCGCTGGCGGCGCTCGTGTTCAAGTTGGAACTTGCGCCGCAACAGGCCACCGGGGTCATCCGGCACGCGCTGCAGCCATTGATCGGTCGCCTGACGCTGTTCGCGCTCGGCTTCGGTCTGTGCCGGAACTGCAGCTGCCGCAGACCCGGCTGGCGCATCAGTTTTTTCGGCAGCATCTGCGCGCCCGGGAGCCGCTTCTTTCTCGCCCTGCTGTTGCAGCGCACGCTGCATCGCTTGCTGAAAAGCCTGCTGCTGCGCGGCATTCGCCGAGGGCTCGCTGTCCTTACCCGCTTCGGCCTTGCTGTCGTCATGTTCACCCGGCTTGGCCTTGCCGGCGCGGCCCGCCTGGTCCTGACCCTGCTGCGTTTCGCCGGCAGCGCGTGAGGCGTCGTCCGCCTGCGACTGCGCGCCCGGCTGCCCGCTTTGCGCGGCCTCGCCCTGCTGGCCGGCCTTGCCTTCCTGCTGCTGACCGTCCTCGCCGGCACTGGCGTCCTGTGCCTGCTGGGCGGCATCGGAGGCATTCTGATTGCCGGACTCCGGCTGGTCCGGCTTGGCGCCGGCTGTGTCCTGTTTGTCCTTTTCCGATGCGCTCTTGTCCTGCGCCGACTTCTGCTGCTGTTGCTGGCGCAGCCAGCTCTCCACGGCTTGCTTGTTCGCCTTTGCGTCCGCATGGTCTGGATCACGCCGCAACGCCTCATCCCAGGCCGCCAGGGCTTGCTCATACTGCTGCTGCTGGGCGAGCGCATTGCCGAAGTTGTAAGCCGCATCGGCACTGGCGCCGGGTGCCCAGTCCGCTGCAGCGCCTGCGGCATCGCCGGTACGGAATTTCGCCGCAGCGCGCAGATCCGGATCACGCGCCGTCGCTGCGGCGTGCGCCGCGTCACCCTGCTGCAGCGAATGCCAGGCCTGCTGATCGGCACGCTGCCACAGGTCGCGCCATTCCAGTGCCTGCGCACTTTTCTGTGGCAGCAGGCTGATGACGAGGAAGAACGCGAACACACCGCCGCGGCGGAACCCGGCCAATGCCAACGGCAACAGCAGCAATGCCAGCCACGGACCGCGGTCACGCAGCTGCGCACTGTCGGCACCGGGTGACTCGACGTTGCGCGCCGCATCCGTCGGCGTCTGGGTCAGCAACGGAGCGAGATCTGCCGCAGCACCATCCAGCGCGACGAAACTACCACCGCCAGCCTCAGCTATACGGCGCAGCTGTGCTGCGTCGACACGCGGAACCACAATGCTGCCATCGCTATTTTTCCAGAAATCCCCCTGTGGCAAGCTCACCGGCGCGCCTTCGGCAGTACCAACCGCCAGTACCGACACACGCACGCCTTGTTGCGCAGCATCGCGCGCCGCGCTGGCGGCATCGCCGCTGGCAGCACTGCAGATCAGCAGAATCTCGCCGCCACGGCTACCGGACTGGCGAATCAGCTCGACTCCGCGGCGGATCGCGATCGCGGTTGCGTTGCCGCTTACCGGCATGATGGCAGGATCGAGCTCGCCAACGAGGTTGCGCACCGTAGCCGCATCGTCAGTCATGGGGGCGACGACGAAGGCGTCGCCGGAGTAGCCCAGCAGGGCGAGCTGCCCGTCCCCCCGGTTGTCGAGCAAGTCGCTGATCGCAAAGCGAGCGCGCGTCAGGCGATTGGGCTTCAAGTCCACCGCCAGCATGCTGGGGCTCAGCTCCAGGGCGATCACGCGCGCAGCCTGGTTGCGGTACAGCGGCGTCGGCAGCCGCTCCCAGGCCGGGCCGGCCAGCGCAAGGCAGGCAATAGTCCAGCCCAGGGTCAACAGCACGGCCGGCCAGCGGCGTGGTGTATCGCGGCCGGCCAGCAGATGCGGCAGCAGGTGGGCGTCGACGGCGCGTCCCCAACTGCGCTGCAGACCACCATCGCTACGCAGCACAACCCAGAACAGCGGCAGCACGGCGAGCGCCAGCAGCCACCAGGGTCGCAACAGGACAAACTCGGCCATCATGAGGAGCGTCCCGGCAACAGCGACGCGTAGCGGCGCGGATCGAGCAGCGGCAACAAGGCAAGCAGCAGCGCAGCGCCCAGTGGCAGGTAGAACAATTCGCGTACCGGCCGATAGCGCTCGCTCTGGTCGGCAGCGGGTTCCAGCCGGTCGATTTCCTGGTAGATACCGGCCAGCTCGGCAGTATCCCGCGCGCGGAAAAAGCGGCCTCCGGTCTTGTCAGCGATCTGGGTCAGCAGCGCCGCATCGAGATCGGCCGAAGGATTGACCGTGCGACTGCCGAAGAAGTCATCGACGCGCATGCGCTCGGAACCCAAACCGATTGTATAAACCCTTACTTTTTCCGAATGCGCCAGTTCGGCCGCCTTGCGCGGATCTATCTCGCCGGCAGTGTTGACGCCGTCAGTCAGCAACACGACGACGCGCTGTGCTTCAGGCCGGCCGCGCAGGCGCTTGATCGCCAGCCCCAACGCATCACCTATCGCCGTCTCGCGCCCCGCAAGGCCGACGGCGGATTCATCGAGCTGGGTCTTTACCGTCTTCACATCGAAGGTAAGCGGCGTCAGCAGGTACGCATTCGAGCCGAACAGGATCAGGCCGACGCGATCACCGGCGCGCCGCGCGATAAAGTCGCCGACGATGACCTGCATGGCCTGAAAGCGCGTCGCCTGGGCGCCGTTCAGGCTCATGTCGCCGATATTCATGCTGCCCGACACGTCCAGCGCCAGCAGCAGCTCGCGGCCGCTGCGCGGCAGGTCGCTGGCCTCGCCTATCCACTGCGGCCTGGCGACCGCGGCCACGAGCAGGCCCCAGACCAGCCAGGCGCCGATCCTGCCTACGGCCACGCCGCGCCCCACCGCGGCGACATCCAGCGGATCGAGTACCCCTGCATAGGGCAGGTGCAGCGCCGCGCCGCGTTCTTCAGTGGCCGGCCGCCAGCGCAGCAGCAGCCAGGGCAGCGGCAGCAGCAGAAACAGCCAAGGCCAGGCGAATTCAAACATGGGCAAGCTCGCGCGCGAGCACGCGCTCCAGATGGGCACGCGTCAGCGCATGCAACGCATCGACGTCGACCACAGCACGGGGGCGCCAGAGGGCGTCGTTGAGTACGTCGGCGTAGGCGGAAAAACCATCGCCGTGCCGATCGAGAAAACGTATCCAGTCATCCCCGCGCAGCACCGCCGCCTCAGCGCTGACCGCACGCGCAAGCCGACGCAGAAACCCCGACAGAGCCGCGAGATAGGCCAGCGCGGCTTCCGCATCCGGCGACGTGGGCCGCAGTGCGTCGAATTCCGCCAGCAGACGCCGTCGCCGCAGCGCACGTGCGCGCCGGCGCAACAGTGCCCGTATCGCGAAAGCCAGCACCAGCAGCAGCAGCACCGTCAGCAACCACCAGCCCGGCGCCGGTGGCCAGGCGGACGGCGGCGGCGGCAGATGGATGTCGCGCAGCGGCGGCCAATTGTCCGTCATCAGCCTGTGCTCCGGCGGGTGGACAGCGCGAGGCTCAGCGGCGCAAGACTGCGCGCGGGATCGTCCCGCGTATCGAGCGTGACCAGGCCCGCACCCAACCGGCGCGCCTGGCGCAGCAGGATTTCGCGGCGCTGCTCGAAGGCCTGGGTCCAGCGCGCATCGGCGCTACCGCCGAAATCGATGCGGCGGCGCATGCCGCCCACTTCGATCGAATAGCGGCCGCGCGGCGGCGCACACATTTCCAGCGCATCGGTTGTCACGACGATGCGCACATCGCCATGGCTTGCAAGCCGCGCCAGCGGCGCTTCTGCGGCGGTATCCGCACTGAAGCCATCGGTCAGCAGCACGATCAGGGTACCGGGCCGCGCCAGGCGCCGGGTGCGTTCCAGCGCCAACGACAGCGGTTCAGCCACCGCCGCTACATCAGCGCGTGCAATCGCATCCCAGTCCGCCAGCGCGCGCAGGCAATGCAATGCGCCGCGCGCGCCGCCGGCAGGCCGCACTTCCCCGGTTACGCCACTGCCAAACCCCAGCGCACCGACCCGGTCGCCGCCGCGGGTCGCGCTCCAGGCGATCAGGGCAGCCGCACGTGCGGCCTGCACCGACTTGAAGCAGACCCGTGTGCCGAAGCGCATGCTGGGTGCATGGTCAAGCAGCAGCAGTACGCTGCGTTCGCGCTCCTCCTGAAACACCTTGGTATGTGGCTTGCCGCTGCGCGCGGTTACACGCCAGTCCATGCTGCGGATATCGTCGCCCGGCTGATAGCCGCGCGACTCGACATAGTCCACGCCCCGGCCGCGAAAGCGTGAGGAACGCAGGCCCGCCTGGGCGGTAGCAGCCTTGCGCGAAGCGGCAAGAACCAGCGAGCGCGCCGCCAGGCGCTGTGCGATCAGCGTTTCGAGCTCGACCTGCACTGCCGCAGCGCCGTGCAGCGGTGCGCGCGAAGCGGTAGCGGAACGTGGTACGGGCAAGGCCTGCATGTGTATGCCGCTCAGGGCAGGCTGATGCGCGACAGCAGTTGCGCAATCACCTGATCGGCGCGTATGCCTTCCGCCTCGGCTTCGTAGCTGAGCAGCACGCGATGCCGCAGCACATCGGCGGCGACGGCATGGATGTCTTCCGGCAGCACGTAGTCCCGCCCGGCGAGCCAGGCATGCGCGCGCGCGCAGCGATCCAGGGCGATAGTGCCGCGCGGGCTGGCGCCGAAGGCTATCCAGCGCGCGAGGTCATCGCCATGACGCGCTGCATTGCGCGTCGCTACCACCAGCTCGACGATGTAGCGTTCAAGTGCCGGCGCCAGATGCAGGTCGAGCACCGCTTCACGTGCGGCGAAGATCTGCGCCTGGGTCAGGCGTTGCGGCGGCGGCGCAGCCGCATGCAACTCGGCGCGTGCACGATCGCGCGCCAGCTTGAGAATCAGCGCTTCGGCATCCGCGTCGGGATAGCCGATCGCGACATGCATGAGAAACCGGTCGAGCTGCGCTTCGGGCAGCGGATAGGTGCCTTCCTGCTCGATCGGATTCTGTGTCGCCATGACCAGGAACAGGGGGGGGAGTGGATAGGTCGTGCGGCCTATCGTGACCTGTCGCTCGCCCATGGCTTCAAGCAGCGCGGACTGCACCTTGGCCGGCGCGCGATTGACTTCGTCGGCGAGAATGACATTGTGGAAAATAGGACCGCGCTGGAATTCAAAGCGGGCTTCCTGCGGCCGGTAGATTTCGGTCCCGGTCAGATCGGCCGGCAGCAGGTCGGGGGTGAACTGCACACGATGAAAGTCGGCCTCGATACGGCTGGCCAGCTCCTTGATCGCCGTGGTCTTGGCCAGGCCCGGTGCGCCTTCGACCAGCAGATGGCCGTCGGCGAGCAACGCAACCAGCAGCCGGTCGACCAGATGGCGCTGACCGATGATGCGTCCGGAAAGATCCTCGCGCAGGGCGCGAAACGTATCGATCAGCGTCGAGGCTTGCTGCGGTTCGGGTAGATCCATGGACAACTCGTCTGGGAAGGGCGAAGCGGGCGGCTTTGACCGCGGCGGAACGTGAAAGTTTGCCGTGTTTGCTGCCAATCGGAAATCGGGTCGGGACCGGGTGCAGCCTGCATGGTTGAACTCTGCGCAGGCGTGCGCCGCGCCGCGCCGGGTCGCCGGCCGGTCTTGTGCAGATCACACCAATTCAATTGCCTCATCAAGCGACAGGGGCTTACCGATCAGATAGCCCTGGGCGTAGGTGCAGCCTAGCTCCCCCAGCATCTGCAGTTGCGCCGGGGTTTCCACCCCTTCGGCCACGATGTCGCAGCCCAGCGAATTGGCCATGGTAACCACCGCGCGTACGATCGCGAGGCAACGCGGCTCGTGCATCTGGCGCACAAAGCCCTGGTCCATTTTCAGCGTATCGAACTCCAGCCTGTGCAGATGGCCGAGGTTGGAATAGCCAGTACCGAAGTCATCCAGCGCAACCCGGAGTCCCGCCGCATGGCAGCGCGTGATGATGCTGTCGACGCGGACGTAGTCGAGAACCAGACTTTCGGTGATTTCGAGCTTGAGCTGCGCCGGATGCAGGCCGTGGGCACGCACGGTCTGCAGAAAGCGGTCCAGCAGCGCATCATCATCGAGCTGACGGCCGGAAACATTGAGCGCAACGAATACAGGATCGCCCTCGCGGTACTTGCGCAGGCGCTGCAGCGCGCCACAAACCTGATCGAGCACGTAGTCGCCGACCGGCACGATCAATGAGGTTTCCTCAGCCAGCGCGATGAACTCTGCAGGAGATACCGGACCGCGCTCGGGATGGGTCCAGCGCGTCAGGGCCTCGAATCCGGCAATGCGATGGTTTGCGATATCCAGGATAGGCTGCAGGCGCACTTCCAGCTCACCCTTGTCCAGGGCCTCCCGCAAATGGCTTTCCAGCCGTATCTTGTCCAATGCGATTGAGGCGTCGCTGCTGCGCGCTACGGCGACCGGGGCATCGGACTGGCCCGACAGCTGGGCCAATGCAGAACGGTAGCGTGCTATCTGGCTGAGCAGCAGCGCGCGGACGACGGGATCGGCCGAGGTCAGCCGCTCCGCAAACTGCTTGCGGTCGATAGGCATCAGCACACAGTCTGACAACGCCCGTGCCGTCGCCGTGCGCGGTGAATCGTCAAGCACGGCCATTTCGCCGAGCAGGTCACCGGGACCCAGCAGGCCCAGGCGCCGCGAGGTGGAACCGTGTTCTGTGGTGACTTCGATAGAGCCGCTTTCAAGCAGGAACGCCGATGTCGGCTCGTCCCCTTGCTTGAACAGAACGCTGCCGGCGGGAACGTCGACGCGGAACGAAGACACATTCATAGGCAGCTCCCGATGCTATCCGGATGCTAGCAGGGGGCGGTGATCGTCGATACGGCAGAACATCTGCCGCGTCACCGGAAAACAGCGAGGCCGCCTTGCGGCGGCCTCGCTGATGTCCGGCACTGCGAACCGTTGTTTACGGCACGGTAACCGTCGCGGTACAGGTCTGCGCCGTGTTCAGCGTAACGTTGGCGCTGACCGGTCCGCTTTGCGCACAACCACCGCTGAAGGTGACCGTACGACCCGGAGCAGCCGGGCAGCCTACGCCGGTCGGAGTCGCCGTCAACTGCACCGCCGTTCCCTGCGGGAAGGTCGAATTGCACGACACGTTACCACCTCCGGCCGGAGCACTGCAGGCGATACCCACCGGCGCGCTCGCGATGGTCAGGCCACAAGCCGTCGGTCCAGCCGCAGTCGGCACGGCCGTCACGTTCAACTGAACCGTAGTCCCGGTTCCGCCGCAGAGTCCCGGCGGAGGCGGCGGGCTCACGTTTGCGTTGCAAAGATCAATACCTTCAAACCTGACTTCGGTTCTTTCTCCGGAACTCGCTGTGAAGATGCAGCTACCCGAACGCGACGAACCATAGTCGTTGAGATTGTCGCCATTGATGCTCGCCGTTGTCTGACCCTGGGCATTGGTGACGCCGGCCGGGGTACTAATGCTCACCGCGCCCGTGCACTGCGTATCGATATTGATGCCGGGGATCGGGTTGCCCGAGCTGTCGCGAAGCGTCAGAGTGACAGTGCCGCCAGAGCCGCGGAAATAGCTGGGCGAGGCCGTCAGTGATCCACCTATGCCCGCCTCGGAAATCGTGACGATAGCCCTTTCATCCTCGTCGAAGCCCTCATACGAGAAGACCACACGCGGTCCAGCGGGATTCGGAGGACCAAGGTCGTCTGCACCAATCGTACGCACCGTAGCCACGGTACAGCCGTTGGTACCGGTCAGGCGCTCGACCGTGCCGGAGTTGGCTATGTTGTCAACAAAACCCCTGGCGCCACCCGGCAAGGCCTCGAACGCGAACTGCACGGGGATACCCTGCACCGGCGCGCCAAAGTTGTCGATTACGCAAATCGTGACCAGCGACGTGGAATTGCCCGGCACATCGGTCGGATTCGTGGTCAACGTCAATTCACGCGCAGCGGCGAAGCGATAGCTACCGATATCGGTAACCTTCTTGAGGTTGCCGTTGGCACCAACGCCGTCACCTTGGGCATACAGATAGACAAGCTTGCCGAGGCGGTTGTTCGGGTAGTTCAGCAGCGCCGTCGCCACACCGTTGGCATTGGTCACACCCAGGACAGCGTTGTTGAAGGTTCCGCTGTCGCGGATATTCGAATCGACTGCACGACCGATCACATAAGGCAGCACAGGGCCGTTGTTGACGCTGTTGCCGGTGTCGTCGTTGCGGTTGAACGGCACGCTGACGTTGAGGCTGGTCGCGGTATTGATGGTCGTGACCGTGCGTGCACTTTCGAGATCGCGATTGCCGGGAACCAGATCACCGAACACGAGCAAGGTGTCACCAGGGCCAGGGCGATCGCCGGTACCGGTAAAGCGACCGGTAGGTGCAGTAAACAGCGTGCCGCTTTCCAGCGGATCACCATCAGCGCCAGCGATAACCATCTGACCCGGGCCGCTGGCAGGGAAACCGGTAGCCGGGAAGTCGATCGCACCGAAGCGGATGTTCGTACCCGCCGGAACCGGATTGCCCTGGCGGTCAGTCGCCAGCGCGCTGACGATCAATGAGTAGGTGCCGTTGGGCGTCGCACTCCCGGTAATCCCGTTCTGCACCACGGCGTCACGAATCGGCGAGGTGATAGCGAGGCTGAACAGCTTGCCGTCGGATACGACCACGCTGGCCGTGGATACCACAGGATCGCCGATGCCGTTATCGACGTTGTTGTCGGCCCTGTCGGCAATGGAGCGTATCTGCACCGGCCCCTGTATGGTCCCGGCCCGGAACGAAGCCGAAGCAATGCCCTGCACCGTACGGGATTTGACCGTAGTGCCCGTGTTCGATCCGCCAGCCCCCAGGGCGCTCAGCGAACCGTAGTTCGCACCGCCGACAACTTCAAACTGCACATTGTTAAAAGTCGTATTGCCTGTACCCGGATCCGGCACGAACTGATTGCCGCCGTCGCGCACCACTGCGGAGACGATGGTGCTGTTGGATCCACCCGTTTCCTGCAGATAGACATGATTCGGGCTTACCTCGGACACGATGGACGCAGGCAGCGTGGAGGCCACATTGGCGACCGAGATCTGTATGGTCTTGGAGATCGTGGTCGGCGACGCGGTGTCGTTGGCGGTAACCGTCACCGTCGCGACACCAGCCGTGTCGAACGAGTGCACAAACACCGTCGCATGACCGCCGGTTACGTCAACCGGGCCACTGCCCAGTATGTCGAAAAACTCGTTGCCGCGAACATAGGCCCCCGTGGTGGGGTTGAATTCGGTCTGGGTAGCCGGATCGTCGAGTTTCGAGAACCCCGCGACCGTAACCGGGTTGATCGACACGGCTACTTTCTGGCCCGAGACCAGATCGCCGTTGGCGCGGCGCCAGGTGATATTCAACTCGGCGATGTAGGGCGATCCGAGAAACGGCAGGCCGCCCTGCCGGTTCATCGGCAAACTGGTAGCCGTGGTCGTGATCGTCAACGTGCCGCTGGTCACAGGCTGGAACGCTCCGTCACCACCACTGCCGCCACCGCCGCCGCAACTAGCCAGCATCAGGCCAGCTGTCAGCAGACCGAGGCATCGTTTAAAAGCTCTCATGTCGTCTCTCCAAGCTCGCAATTACATCGCGTTTTGGCCGCAACGCCAGGACTTGCCTGGCGAATGCGAGCTCAAGCGTTATTTCAGGCTTTCATTCAGAATGCGTGGGGTCACAAAGATCAACAGCTCAGCCTTCTCATTGCTGTTTTTCTTGTTACGGAACAGCGCGCCGACGCCCGGAATATCGCCCAGGAACGGCACTTTCTTGATGTCGTCGCGCGACTCCACTTCGTAGACACCGCCGAGCACCACGGTCTGACCGTCGTCAACCAGCACCGTCGTATTGATTTCGCGCTTGTCGATCTGCGGCACAAAACCGCCGCCGGGATTCGGCACCAACGCGGCGATGTTGTCCTTCTTGACGTTCAGCGCCAGCACGACACGCTCATCGTTGGTAATCGTCGGCGTGACCTTGAGCTCAAGCACAGCGTCCTTGAAATTGACGGTCGCCTGCCCGCCGCCGGCGCCTTGCTGGAACGTGACGTAGCCGATTTCCTGGCCTTGCTTGATCACAGCTTCCTGCTGATTGGCTGTAATTACGCGCGGACTCGATATCACCTCGCCGCGGTTCTCGGTCTGCGCCGCCGAGAGTTCCAGATCGAGCAAGTAGTCTGCACCCAGTATCGCCAGACCGAAGCTGCCCGCGGGTGAGGCCGCCGGAAGATTGACACCAAGGCGATTGCCCAGCGATGGGTTGAAAATGCCGCGACTCTCTTCAAACGGCACACGCGGTATGGCAATGGGCGTACCCGAGCGGCCGGTCAGACGATTGTTCAGCGCAATGTTGGCCATGGTATCGGCCGCCACCTGTGTACCCGACAGCGAGATCACATTGCCGTGGTTGTCCTCATATCCACCGCTGACGCCGAAGCGAACGCCGAGCTCTTTCGCAAAATCGTCGGTTGCAATCACAATGCGCGATTCGATCAGCACCTGCTGTACCGGGCGGTCGAGCGTCAGCACCAGGTCGCGGATTTCGCGGATCTTCTCCGGCGTGTCGTTGACGAGCAGTGTGTTGGTACGTTCATCATGGGTCACCGATCCACGCGGTGACAGGAAGCCACGGGTGGTGTCGGCCAGCGACGGCGCGGCTGCAGCTCCGCCGGTGCCTGCCCCCGGTGTGGAGGCGGTCTGCGAGCGCAGCAAAGCGGCGATATCCTTGGCCTTGCCGTAGCTCACCTTGATATAGGCCGAGTCGAGTTCGACGCGCTGCTCCAGTGCGATACGCGCATCTTCAAGCGCCTGCTCGCGATCAGCAATTTCCTTTTGCGGCGCGACCCAGATCACGTTGTCGCGACGACGCTTGTCGAGACCTTTGGCCTGCAGCACCAGATCCAGAGCCTGATCCCAGGGCACATTGATCAGACGCAGCGTCACGTTTCCGCTGACCGTATCGGCTACGACGATGTTGAGATCGGACACGTCGGCAATCAGCTGCAGCACCGAGCGCGTCGGAATATCCTGGAAATTGAAGGTCACGCGCGCGCCGGTATATTCCGGCTCGGCGTTCTTGTCCTTTTTCTTCTCCGCATCGGCCTTCTTCGGCGCTATCTCGAGCACGTATTCATTGCCCGACTGATACGCAAGCTGCTCGTACGGACCTTTGGCGCTGATTTCAAGGCGTGCACCGGTACCCCGTGCGCGGGCCTCGACAAACTGCACCGGTGTAGCGAAATCGAGCAGATCCAGGCGCTGGGCAAGATTGGACGGCAACTGCGCGTTGTAGAGGTCGAGCGTGATGTTGTCACCCTCACGTTTGACGTCCGTCGTCGCGCCCTCGCCGGAGAAGGTCACGACTATGCGGCCTTCCCCATTCTTGCCACGGCGGAAATCGATGTTGGCTACCTCGACCCCGCGGGCGGCCACCGCCTTGTTCGGGTCGCTGGAAGCGATCGCCGTGGCGGCGGACGATCCCGTCACGCCATTGCCTATGGTCAGGATCAGACTATTGCCGTCGATCTTGCTTTCGTAACTTGAAGGACGCACAAGATCGACCACCACGCGGGTGCGGCCAGCGGCTTCAACGGCAGAAACCGATGTGGTCGCACCGGTATTGATTTCGACGTTGCGCTGACTCAGCGCGCTACGCGTGTCAGCCAGATCCAGTGCGATACGCGGAGGCGTATCCGTCGTGAATACCTGCGGATCACTGGGTGTAGAGGAAAGCTGCAGCGTCACTTCCACCTTGCCGCCGGGCAAGGTGTTGTAGCTGATCTTTTCGAGCACGTTTTCGGCACTTGCGGCGCCGGAAGCGAACGTGGCCGCGAGCATCAATGCGGGCACGCACCGGCGCAAGAGGCGAGTCAAGGGACCAAATCCGCGTCCCAGGTTGTAGGCAGCTGTCGTAGTCATGAAAGTTACCCCCAAATGGGCCTCTTATTGGTCACCGAGCGCGATGGACGCCTGGCGCTCCATCCAGCCGCCGGCCCCGTTGGGAACCAGCTCGACGAGTTCGATCCGATCTTCGGCAATTCCCGAGATGCGGCCGTAGTTCTGTCCAAGGTAATTATCTTTGTGCACCCGGTGCACGACGCCTTCCGGATCTTTTACCAGTCCTTCGATCGCGTCGCCGATGCCCAACGTACCGACCATCGAAAGGCCATCGAGCGGATACTTCTCCAGCAACTCGGGGGTACGATTCTTGTCCGGCCCCTGCCCGTTGGCGGCTTCCGCCAGCTGTTCCTCGCGCCGCTCCTCCAGACTGGGGCTGAACGGGTCGCGCAGCTCGACACCCGCTGCATCCAGGTTCTTGTATTCGAAAGTCTCGAATGTCTTCACTACAGGCAGCGGATCAATCGGCGGCCCCTTTTTTGCTTTTTCCGCAGCGACCCAGTCCTCCAGATCACGCCGTCCCGCGGTACAACCCGCGAGGGTCAGCATGATCAGAGCGGGCACGAACAGCGTTCGTAAGCGCATGCTCATTTCGTACCCCCCGTTGCCGGCTTGGCCGGCGCTGCCGGCACAGCGCCCGGCGCCGCCGGTTGCGCTGGCACCGATTCATCGTCGTCAACGTAGCGATACGTCTTGACCGTTCCCTCAAGCGCCAGCATGCCGCTGCTGGTCAGCGCGGTCCTCGCTGCTGCGCCGGGAGCGGCACCTGCAGGCGGCTGCGGCCGCAGCGATACATCATGCATGGTCAGGATGACGACGCGTGGCAGCGATGCGACGCCGCTGATGAATGCGCCGAACTGGTGATAGGTACCGACCATGCGCAAAGTAATGGGCTTTTCGGCATAGAACTCTTTGATCTGCTCCGCACCAGGCTGGAACAAATCGTTCTCGATGCCCGAAGAAAGTGCGGTCTGCGAAATATCGACCAGCAGTTCCGGCATCTCGGTCTTGCTGGGCAGCTGGCGCAGCATCTGCCGCAGCATGTCCTTCATCTCCTCAAGCTGCTGGCGCAGCGCTTCGAGATTGACCGCCTTGGCCTGCTTCTTCGAGAAATCAGCGCGTAGCGTCTGTTCCTGACGTTCCTTGGTCTCGAGGTCTTCCTGCTGGCTGCGGATCTGGAAATACCAGCCGGCCAGGCAGATCAGGCCGAACAGCAGCACGCAGAACGTCATCTTGACGCCCTGGGGCCAGTTGCCTGCATTCTGGAAATCAAGATCACGAAAATCCGAGAGCTTCATGGCTTGGCCCCCTGTGGTGCCGGTGCCGCCGGGGTTGCTGCCGGTGCCGGTGTTGCAGCAGGCAAACCGGGCGTTGCAGGCGCGGCGCCATCAAGGTTCTCCTCAGAGCCGGCCGGCTTGCGCAGCTTTACGTCCATGGAGAAGTCGTAGGGCAGGCCCTTTTCCGCCGTGCGCTTGATTTCGGTTTTCTTGAGGTCGGGGTGACCTAGCCACGGCGACGCCTCGACGTTGCGCATATAGGTCGCAACGCTGGCGTTGGACTGCGCCAGACCCTCCAGCGTCAGGATTTCACCCACCTGCTTGATCGCCGTCAGGCGCACGCCATCGGGGATGGTATGCACGAGCTCATCAAACATATGCACCATCTGGGAACGATTGGCCTGCAATTGCTCGATGACCTGCTTGCGCTGCAGGAGCTTGTTGCGCGTCTTCTCGAGATCCTCGATCTCGGTGAGTTTCTTCTCGACTTCCTTGATCTGGGCCGTCAGATAGCCGTTGCGGTCGATCTGGTTCTCGATACGCGCATCCATCCAGAACATCGCACCGAGAAACGCAGCGACTCCCGCCGCGCCAGCCATCGCCAGCATGATCAGAAACTCGCGTTTGCGCACTGCGCGCCGCTCGGCGCGCCAGGGCAATAGATTGATTCTTGCCATCAGTCGAAGCTCCTGAGCGCAAGCCCGCAGGCAATCATCAGCGCCGGCGCATCCTGAGCCAGCGTTTGCGCCTGCACGCGGGAGGACAGCGACATGTTCGCGAGCGGATTGGCGACGACGCTCGGAACCCCCAGTTGCTCTTCCACCATATCCGCCACGCCAGCGATCGAAGCGCAACCGCCGGCGAGCACGACCTGGTCGACCTTGCTGTATTCGCTGCCGGCAAAGAAGAACTGCAGCAGACGACTGATCTGCTGGACCATTGCTTCCTTGAACGGCTCCAGGACTTCGATTTCGTAGGACTCGGGCAGTCCCCCCTGGCGCTTGGCCAGACCGGACTCCTCATACGACAGGCCATAGCGGCGCATGACCTCGTCGGTGAGCTGCTTGCCGCCAAAGACCTGCTCACGGGAATAGATCGTGCGCTGGTTCTTCAGCACGATGAGCGTCGTCATCGTTGCGCCGACATCGACTACGGCGACAACGGCATCCTTGGACACGGCAAGCTGGTCGGCAATCAGCTTGAACGCGTTCTCCATCGCGAACGCCTCGACGTCGACCACCTTGGCCGTAAGTCCGGCCAGATCCAGCGCCGCCACACGCAGATCGACGTTCTCGGTACGCGACGCGGCGAGCAGAACATTCACCATATCCGGGTTGTCCTTGACCGGACCCAGCGGCTCAAAGTCAAGACTTACTTCTTCTATCGGATAGGGGATGTACTGGTTGGCCTCGACCTGAATCTGCCCTTCGAGGTCTTCCTCGGACAGATCAGCCGGCATAGGGATCACCTTGGTGATCACAGCAGAGCCCGCCACTGCGGCGGACGCGAACTTGGTCTTGGCGCCGGAGCGGCTGAGCGCGCGACGGATCGCTTCGCCTACGGCCTCGACCTCGACAATATTTTTCTCGACCACCGCGTTGGGCGGGAGCGGCTCGACCGCGTAATGCTCGACGCGGTAGCGACCGCCCGACTGGCTGAGCTGCAGGAGCTTGACCGCCGTCGAACTGATGTCCACCCCAATCAGCGGCGGCGCTTTCGGACTGAACAGGCCCACATTTTTCCCCTTCCCACGCGCTCTTACGAGCGAAAGATGCGCAGTGACATTAAATACGAAACTTAACCAAATGGCAACGACCCGAAGAATATTCTCCAAGACGCTGAAATTCCATGGGATTTGTCACACAAAGTCGGCCGCTATGCTGCAAATTCAGCTATCGGGGCATGCGGGGCAGGATCTATACTCTGGCCCAAGTCGCGCCGACTTTGACTGTCATCACATTCCCGGTTCATCATGCGCGTTTTCCTCCGCCTGGCCCGCTATGCGCTCTATCTCGCGCTCAGCGGAATCGTGCTCGGGTGCCTCGCAATAGGCATCGCTTACTGGCTGATTTCCCCTCGCCTGCCTTCGGTCGAGACGTTGCGTGACGTCCGCCTGCAGGTGCCGTTGCGAGTCTACACCGCTGACGACAAGCTGATCGCTACCTTTGGCGAGACGCGCCGCATCCCGGTTGCGATAGAGAACGTGCCGGCCCAGGTCAAGAACGCGTTCCTCGCCGCAGAAGATGCTCGGTTCTACGACCACCCGGGCTTTGACGTTCAGGGTATTTTCCGCGCGGTCTGGCATCTCGTGCGCACGGGTGGCGACAAGGGCCCCGGCGGATCGACCATTACCCAGCAGGTCGCGCGCAATTTCTTCCTGAGTCCGGAACAGACCTATACGCGCAAGATTTCCGAGCTCTTTCTGGCCCTGCGCATCGAACGCGCATTGAGCAAGGACGAGATCCTTTCGTTATATCTCAACAAGATTTTCCTTGGGCATCGCGCCTACGGGGTCGGAGCCGCCGCAGAGTTTTACTACGGCAAGACGCTGCAACAGCTCGACCTCGGCGAAAGCGCAATGCTCGCATCGCTGCCGAAATTCCCCTCGACGGGCAACCCGCTCTACAACCGCAAGCGCGCTGAAGAGCGCCGCAACTATGTGCTCGCGCGCATGCACGAGAACAATTTCATCAGCGAAGCCGAAATGAAAGCGGCGATGGCCGAGCCCGACAAGGCGTATGCCCACGAACCGCCGATCGAGGTCGAAGCGCCGTACCTGGCCGAGATGGTCCGTGTCGAGGCATTGGAGCGACTGGGCGCAGATGCCCTGACTGACGGCTATAACATCAGGACCACGATTGATAGCCGCATGCAGGAAGCTGCGAACCAGGCCGTGCGAAGCTCGCTGATCGAGTACGACCGGCGCCATGGATACCGCGGCGCGGAAGC
The DNA here is from genome assembly GCA_016790075.1 of Rhodanobacteraceae bacterium. Lineage (GTDB taxonomy): Bacteria > Pseudomonadota > Gammaproteobacteria > Xanthomonadales > Rhodanobacteraceae > Tahibacter. The sequence goes on from JAEUPP010000024.1 coordinate 216,544, forward strand.
CCATGTCGAACTGCCGGCCGCGGCGAAACCCGAGGATTTCGCGCGCGAACTCGCGAATTTTCGCACCATTGCCGGCCTTGTACCGGCCCTGGTCATCGAAACGGGCAAGGAACACGCGCAGCTTTACCTCGCCGACGGCCAGGCCGTGGTGCTGGACAAAAAGGCCATCGAGTGGGCGCGCAGCTATCAGAGCGAGAACAGCCGCGGCCCCTCGCCCAAGAGTGTCGACGCCGTGCTCAAGGTCGGCGACATCGTCCGCGTCGCCCGCGACAACGAGGAAAACTGGACATTGGCACAATTGCCAGCAGCACAAGCCGCGCTGGTTTCGCTAGATCCGGAGGACGGCGCGTTGCGTGCGCTCGTCGGCGGCTTCAGCTTCGGTCGCAGCAAGTTCAACCGTGCCACGCAAAGCGCGCGCCAGCCAGGGTCCAGCTTCAAGCCCTTTCTTTACGCGGCAGCGTTCGAGCACGGATTCACGCCCAGCTCCATCCTCAACGATGCGCCGCTGGTATTTCCTGATCCTTCGCGACCCGATGGGGTCTGGGCTCCCTCCAACGACGACGACAAGTTCGAGGGGCCGATGCGCCTGCGCGAGGCACTGATCAAATCGGTGAACCTCATTTCGGTTCGCCTGCTCGACGCAATCGGTGTGCGCTATGCCCGCGAGTTCATCACACGCTTCGGCTTGCCGCTGGAGGCAATGCCGGAGAATCTCTCCATGTCACTGGGCACGGCCTCGGTGGCGCCGCTGATGATGGCGCGCGGCTATTCGGTATTCGCCAACGGCGGCATGCTGGTCGACCCCTATTTCGTCGCAAACATCCGTGACCGCGATGGCAAGGAGGTCTATCTGGCCCAGGCACCACGCGCTTGCCGCACCTGCCCCGAACGCCTGCTCGACGACGCACGCCTCGCGCGCGAGGCACTACCGACCGTAGCGCCGGCAGGCAGCCCACAGATGCTGCCCGCGGCGTTGCCCGGATCGAGCCCGCGCTTCAACCCGATTCGCAGCGCAAACGCGGCGGCGGTACCGGTTCCGGCTCCGGCAGAACCGGGCAAGCCGCGCCTCGCCCCGCGCACCCTGGACGTGCGCACAGCACATCTGGTCACCTCGCTCATGCGCGATGTAGTCCGGCGCGGCACTGGCCGCGCGGCGATGGATCTCAAACGCAACGATCTCGCAGGCAAGACCGGCACGACCAACGAACACCGTGACGCCTGGTTCAGCGGCTATAACGATCACATCGTAACCAGCGTCTGGGTGGGCTTTGACGATTTCAGCTCGCTCGGACGAGGCGAGTTCGGAGCGAAGGCCGCTCTGCCTATCTGGATCGACTACATGCGTGTCGCACTCGACGGCAAAGCCGAAACGCCTTTCGTGCCGCCTCCAGGCATCAGCACTGCACGCATCGACCCGGCTACCGGTTATCTGGCATCGAGCGACGATAGCAGCGCCATCCTCGAAATCTTCAAGAGCGAGGACATCGAGCGCCTGAGCGCACCGCCGCCGGAAGCAGAACTCGACGACGGCCAGCAGGGCGAGGCTTACGACATCTTCTGATGCCCGGGCGACGCAACTCCTTGCAACACCGAAACAGCGACGGTCGACGCGATGACCAGCGCCAGCGTATTGCGGCTGAGGCAGCACGGCTTATCAGCGAACTGGGTTTGCGCGACTACCACCAGGCCAAGTTGCGCGCCGCCCAGCGGCTTGGCATTCACGACGAACGCCATCTGCCGCGCAACACCGAAATCGAAGCCGCTCTGCGCGAGTATCAGCGCCTGTTCGGCGGCGAAGAACGCCTTGGCTATCTGCGGCAACTGCGCACGACAGCAGTCGAGGCGCTGCGTTTTTTCGAACGTTTCGAGCCACGCCTGGTCGGCGCCGTTCTCGACGGCACGGCAGACCAACATTCGGCTGTCTGCCTGCACCTGCACAGCGACGATCGCGACAGCCTGCCGCTGTTCCTCGCCGAACACGGCATTCCTTACGACCAGACGGACCGCCAGCTACGCTGGTCTGACGCCGGTGCCGAGCGCTTCGACGCCTATCGCTTCAGCGCCGACGACATTCCTGTGGACCTGACCCTGCTGCCACTGTCGGCACTGCGCCAGGCACCGCTGGACCGCATCGACGGCAAGCCCATGCGCCGCGCCAATCTTGCCGCGACGCTGCAACTCCTGCGCGAGACGGATACGTAGTCGACAGCCCGCAACTACATCTGCCGACTGAAAACCCGGCCGAAGCCGGGCTTTCAGTCCATGCAACACGCATAGATCAGCGTTTGTCCGCGTTGACGTAGTCGCGCGTCGCTGCACCGGTATAAATCTGACGCGGGCGGCCAATCTTGGCATCGACCGTCTCATGCTGCTCCAGCCAATGGGCTACCCAGCCTGCCGTACGCGCAATCGCGAACATGACGGTGAACATCTCGGTCGGGATACCGAGTGCCTTGTAAATGATGCCGGAATAGAAATCGACGTTCGGGTACAGCTTGCGCTCGACGAAGTACGAATCCTTGAGCGCGGCCTGCTCCAGCTCCATCGCGACGTCGAGCAGCGGATCGTTGACGCCGAGCTCGCCGAGCACCTTGTGGCACATCTCGCGAATGATGGTCGCGCGCGGATCAAAGTTCTTGTAGACCCGATGGCCAAAGCCCATGAGGCGGAAGCCAGAGTTCTTGTCCTTGGCCCGTTCCACCGCCTTGCCGACGTTCTTGGCGTCGCCGATCTCTGCCAACATCTTGAGCACCGCCTCGTTGGCACCGCCGTGTGCAGGCCCCCAGAGCGCGGCAATGCCAGCAGCAACACAGGCATAGGGATTCGCACCGGTCGAACCAACAAGGCGCACGGTCGAGGTCGACGCGTTCTGCTCGTGATCGGCATGCAATATGAACAGCAGATCGAGCGCCTTCGCCGCAACCGGATTCATCTGCAGCGGCTCGCTCGGCACCTCGAACATCATATGCAGGAAGCGGGAACAATATTCGAGATTGTTACGCGGATAGCGGATGGGCCAGCCGATCGAATAGCGGTAGGCGGCCGCTGCTATCGTCGGCATTTTCGCGATCAGACGAATCGCCGCCAGCTTGCGCTGCGCTGGGTCGTTAATATCCAGCGAATCGTGGTAGAAGGCCGCGAGCGAGCCGACTGCAGCCATGCACATGGCCATCGGGTGCGCGTCGTAATGGAATCCCTGGAAGAAGTTCTTCAGCGACTCACGCATCATCGTGTGATGCGTGACCTCGTGCTCGAACTTGGCGAATTCGTCAGCCTTGGGCAGCTCGCCGTTGATCAGCAGATAGGCGACTTCAAGAAAATTGGACTGCTTGGCAAGCTGCTCGATCGGGTAGCCGCGGTACAGAAGCACGCCCTGATCACCGTCGATAAACGTCACTGCGCTCTTGGTCGCGGCAGTGGACATGAAGCCCGGATCGTAAGTGAAGTAACCCGTATCCTTGTTCAATTTGCCGATGTCAAAGGCAGGATCGCCCATGGTTCCGGCGACAACCGGCAAGGCAGTCGATCGGTTGGACGCAGCATCGGTAAGGACAACGGTCTTGTCGGACACGGGCAAACTCCTGGGTCGCTGTATGGGCGCCGCAACGGCTTAGTCGCGGAGGGTGCGCAGCCGGGGCAGCCGGCGGCGCGCGTTGATGCGCGATTATCGCACAGGCGTTTGAATCGGAAACTGTGCCGACACAGCAGGACGCTGCGGGCCCGGCGTCATCGCTCAGCGGCGCCGTTGTGCAACACGGCGGGCCGCGGACAATGCCGCGCACACGAAAACGCCGACACAGAGGCCGGCGTTTTCGTGTGCAATGGAACCCGCACCCTGCCCGCGGCGCTCGCCGCGTGCGGACTATTTCTTGGCAGCGTAGCGGCGGTTGAACTTGTCCACCCGGCCGCCGGTATCGACGATCTTGTGCTTGCCGGTATAGAACGGGTGCGAGGCGCTGGAAATATCGATCTTGATCAGCGGATATTCCTTACCGTCCTCCCACTTGATCGATTCCTTGCTCTTCATCGTCGAGCGGGTCAGGAACGAAAAATCGGTGGTCACATCCTGGAACACCACCGGGTGGTACTTCGGATGAATGTCGGCTTTCATGGTGGCTCCAGAACTGAAACGTAGGCGGAAAAGAGCGGCATATTAGCGTCGACGACGCAGTTCACGCAAGCCCGAGGTGATCCGGGAAATCGGCGGCCGGGCACTGCCGATGGTCAACCTGACCTGGCAGCTGAACGACGGTGGCGGCACAGGCCGGATCAGTCGCGGCGCTGCGGCATAATCCCGCGCCCGCGCCAGACAATCTCACCCCCGACTGGGGCAGGTGCCGAGTCTTTATCCCCTTGTGCATGCGTCTGCGAAACGGGCGTCTGGCAAGCTCGTGGCGTAAGCAGCGGGTGCATAGCCGCGCCGCTGCGGACACTGGTTCAGATCTCTTTCGAGTAATACCGCCGATGAAAGCCTGGCTGCGCGCCCCCGCCCTATTGCTGATGCTAGTCCTGCTGACCGGAACCACCGGCGCAGCGCAGCCCCTGCAGGCCTGGCGCGAACAGCACATGGAGATCCGCGTCGCACCGGATCCCGAGTTCGCGCCAATCGACAGTATTGATGCAAATGGTCAGCACTATGGTCTTGCCGCGGATTATCTGCGCCTGATTGGCGAACGTTCCGGTCTGCGCTTCCGCATCGTCCCCGTCAGAACCTGGAAAGACGCGCTGCAAGCACTACGCGAGAAACGCGTGGACCTGCTGTCGAGCGCCTTCGTCTCGCCACAACGCAGCGAGGTTGCCCTGTTCAGCGCCGCCTATCTACGCCTGCCCTGTGCAGCCTTCGTACGGCGCGCCACCGACATTACGCGCCTGGACCAGATCGACTCACATCGCCTGGCTATCGCCGAGCAACATGTCTGCCGCGAAGCGCTGATCAAGCAGGCGCCAAACGCGAGGATTCAGACGTATGCGTCGACCGCGAAAGCCTTGCAGGCGCTAGCCCAGAACAAGGCGGACGTGCTTGTTGGCGATCTGGTTACCGCTCAGGCAGCCGCCAGCCGCAGCGGCCTGCGCAATCAGCTCGTCGTACTGGGCCAGATCGGCAGCGATGAAGCGCTAGGCTTTGCGATCCGCAAGGACTGGCCAGAACTCAAACAGATCCTCGACGCGACCCTGACGGACATCGATGTCGCTGACGAAACCCGGCTGCGCCAGCGCTGGCTCAAGGATCTGCTGCCGGAAGCGGAAGCCGGCGCGGCGAGCAGCGCCGACTCTCTGCCGGCCAGCGTTGCAGCGGCGGTGAAGACCACACGCCAGGCGCTGGCAGAGGCCAAGCCCACCGACGCGCAACAGACCGAGGCGATAAAGAACTTGCTCGATACGGCGCAGGCTGACGACGAGCGCGCGACTGCGCTCGCCAGCGAGCTGCGCACCCAGCGCGCCGCAGCCGCTACCGCGGAAGCCGACGCGGAAACCCTGGAGCAGGAACTGCTGCAGGACAATACCGCCGCACTGCTGGCCTGGCGCGCCAGCCTGTCCGAGCGCGCCAGTGTGACCCAGCTTGAGGCACAACGCAGCGACGAGCGCGCCGCATTGGCCGGTGCTCAATCCGACGTCGCGCAACTGCAGGTGCGCGTCGCCGGACAACACGAGCGTCCGGCGCAGATCCGCGACGAGCTCAAGCAAGCGCAGGCCGACGCGGAGAAAAACCGCCAGCCCGCCGGCGCAGAACATAACGCACCCGCGCTGTTGATCGAGGCGGATAGGCTGCGGCGCCTGGCAGCGCTACGGCTTGCATTGGCACGCATCGCTTTGCTGGAAGAGGAGCTGCGCAACTACGAGCCACTGCTGCGGCTGGAATCGGCGCGGCTGCGGCTGCGGCAGCGCGAAGTCAGCGAGCGCCAGCACAAGGTCGATGCGCTGCAGAGCCTGATCCTCGACCGCACACGTGCGCTGGCACTCAGCTTGAGCACGCGGCTGCAGGGCGAGGCCGCCGACATGGCGCAACATAACCCGCTGGTGCGTGATGTCGCCCGGCAGAATGCGACGTTCGGGCTTGAGCTCGTGCAGCGCGTCGCGCAACTGGCGGAAGTTCGTGAGAGCCGCGACGCCTATGCGCGTCTGCGCCGCGAAACAGCGCTGGCTCTCAAGAACACCTCCGAGCGCGTGAAATACAGCGGTGTCAGTGAGGCAGTCGGCCTGATCCTGCTGGCGGAACGGCGCAAGCTGCAGCCGGTGCCGGTGCTCAAGCGCAAGCTGGCGGCACTGCAGACCGAACTCGCGCAGACGCGCATCGCATTGGTCGAGCTGCGTGAAGCCGGTGAATGGCTGGCGGATCCTTCGGTCCCGGTAGCCGCCGAGCTGCGCCGGCTCCCCCCCGACGCCGTAGCCGGCGACAGCATGCTGCGGCAGACGCTGTACCGGCTGTTTGCCACACGCGCTGAAGTCGTGCCCCAGCTGAGTCTGGTGCAGAACCGGCTGGCCGACAGCCTCGCTGACGCGGAACAGGAACTGACCGGCCTCGTACAGGACACGGCGACCTTGCGCGACCTGCTCGACGCACGCCTGTTGTGGACGCCTAGCCACGCGCCGCTCGATCGTCGCGTGCTCGCGGAGTCCGTGCGCGGCGCACTCGACACGCTGCAGCCGGGGCGCTGGTGGGACACCCTGCGCCAGACAGCGCGCCTGACCTGGTCTGAGCCGTGGCTGCTGCTGTCGGGCAGCGCGCTGTTCGTCGCGCTGTGGTACTGGCGCCGCCGCGTGCCAGCGCAGCTGGACAGGCTAGCACAGCCGACCCGGCGCATTCGCACCGACCGCTATCGTCTCAGCGGACAGGCCCTGCTGCTGAACCTTGCTGCCGCCCTGCCCTGGCCCGCGCTGATATGGCTGTTGTCGCGCCTGCTCGCGCGGGCCGGTGAAACCGGCTATCCCTTTGCCGACGCGCTCAGCCTTGCGTTTGGTGAACTTGTCGCACCACTGTACGCGCTGGAATTCCTGCGCTGGCTCAATGCCGACAAAGGGCTGGCTGCGGCGCATTTCCGCTGGTCGCAGGGACGCCGCCAGGCGCTGGACCTGTTGCGGCGCTGGATGAAAGGCGCGTTCCTGCCGGTGCAATTTTTCCTTTCTCTTTATTTCTACTATGGCGAACAGCTAGCCAATGCGGACCTCGCCCGGGTCGTGTTCGTCTCGGCCAGCCTGCTGATGGCCTGGCTGTGCTGGCGCGTACTCGCGCCGGGTGCCCTGTGGCCGCAGCGCAGCGGCCAGAACGAACCAGTACGTGCGCGCCAGCTGCTGCGCCTGGTGTTGACAGCGCAAGCCCTCGGTTCCGCCCTGCTCGCGATCGCGGGTTATTTCCTCACCGCGATGGCATTGGCGGCTCCGTTCATCGAATCGGCTATCGCGTTCCTCGCCATCAGTGTGCTCAACGGCATGGCGCTGCGCTGGCTATCGCTGGGTGAACGCCGGCTCGCACTCAAGCGGATGGAGGACAAACGCGACGAACTCAGCACGCGCGATGATCCGGACCTCGAATCACGCCCTGAATTTGCCGCTGAAGCGGAACAGAGCACGCTCGCCAGCATCAACCAGCAGACCCGCCGCCTGCTGCGCGCATTGACCGTAGTCGTGCTCGCCGGCGTGCTGCTGTGGGTCTGGTCAGGGGTTACCCCGGCGCTGGCCTATCTGGGCGATATCGGAGCCTGGCAGACGAGTTATGTAGCCGATGGCAAGAACGTCACCGTACAGGTCACTCTGCGTTCGCTGCTGTTTGCTGCCGTAGCGCTGATGCTGACCTGGATAGCGACACGCAACATTCCGGGCCTGCTTGAAATCGGCGTCCTGCGCCGCCTGGACGTCGACGCACCGACGCGCTACGCGATTACCGCCGTAGCGCGCTACGCGCTCGCGATCGTCGGCACCGTGCTGGGATTGTCGTTGCTCGGCTTGCGCTGGGGCCAACTGCAATGGATGGCCGCCGCGCTGACCGTAGGCCTCGGCTTCGGATTGCAGGAAATCTTCGCCAACTTCGTCTCGGGTCTGATCGTATTGTTTGAACGGCCGATCCGGGTCGGGGACATCATCACGATCCGGGGAATCGAAGGAACGGTCACGCGCATCCGCACGCGCGCAACCACGATCGTCGACTGGGACAACAAGGAAGTCGTGATACCGAACAAGACCTTCATCACCGATCAGCTCACGAACTGGACGCTGAGTGACACCACCACGCGTGTCGTGGTCAAGGTCAGCATTGCCTACGAGAACGATCCCGACCAGGTGCGTGCGCTGTTGCTCGAACTCGCGCGCGCGCATCCTAAGGTGCTCAAGGAGCCGGGTCCGAATTGCTGGTGTGTCGCATTGGCGGCGAACTCGCTCGACTTCGAGTTGCGTGTATTCGTCGGCACCACCCTGGAACGCAGCGTCGTGCGCAACGACCTGCATAGCGCCATCCTGCGCGAGTTCCGCGCGCGCAACATCACCATCTCCGCAACGCCGCAGATGGACGTGACCTTGCATCAGCCGGCGGCCGGCGCAACCGCTGCGGCTGCCGTGAACAATGGGATTCGCGCGGGCTAGGCGCCCAGTGCCGCGGCAATCATGGCCTCGAACCGGGACTGGTCGACATCGAGCACGATGCGCGCGTTAGCGGCCTTGCCGCTGCGGCCATCCCAGTCGACGACGGTCGCGCCGCGGGTGAGCTGGCCACCGAGCTCGACCGCAACATGGCGATGTTCAGCGCGCCGCACGCAATCCGGGTCGAGCACGACTGCCATGGCGAGTGCATCGGCGAGCACGATACCGGGACGTTTGCGCTCGCGCATGAAGCCCCGGATCTTGTGCGAAATGGCGTCGTAGAGTCGCGCCCGTGCATCGCCTGCCGCGAGCCAGCCCTCGAAGCGCTCAAGGGCAATGCCGTGCCGCATGGTCGCCTCCCAGTCGATCAGCTCGAACTGCGGCCAGCCCGAGAACACGATATGCGCGGCCTCGGGATCAAAGCCAACGTTGAATTCGGCCGGCACCGACGTATTGCCACGGCCTGTTACGGCGCCCCCCATGATGACGAGGCGAGCAACACGCTGCGGCAAGCCCGGATCGAGCCTCAGTGCAAGGGCCAGGTTGGTCAGCGGCCCTAGCGCAACCAGGGTCAATTGGCCGGGGCGTTCCTGGGTAAGACGGATCAGCGCCAGCGCAGCGTGCTCGGTTTCCGCGCGGCGCTGCGGCAATGGCAGACCGGCATCGCCGAAACCATCGGCGCCGTGCACGAAGGCAGCGTCGGCCGCCGGCAACACGAGCGGCTCAGCACAGCCGGAGAATACCGGCGTGTCCGCCGCGACAAGCTCGGTCAGGCGCAGGGCATTGGTGACCGTGTGCCCCAGCCCGACATTGCCGGCCGCAATCGTCAACGCAGCCACGTCGGCCTGTGCGTAAGCCATCAGCAATGCCAGTGCGTCGTCGACACCGGGATCGGTGTCGATCAGCAATACCTGTTTCATGACCTTCCTCATATGCCGTCGCGACAAGCGGCTGCCTGGAATGCAGCCGGACCGGTCAGCATACGCGATACCGCGGCCAGCAGGAGTAGCGGGCTAGCACCTCACTCGAACGAGTCCGTGAACAACAGTGCGCTGTCCCATTCGACGTGATCGAAGTAGCAGTAGCTATAACCCGGTATGGCGGCGGCTGTCTGGCGATGGATCAGCGACACCCAGGCCGCACCGCTGCCAGGCGGTGCCGAGCGGTTGATCTCCAAGGTCTCAAAGCCGGCATTGTTCAGCGTGTTCACGGCCGTAGCCGCAAGCAGCACACCGGCACTTGTGTTGCAGTCAGTACGATTCAACACCTGAATGCGCAGTTCGCAGCTGGCATCAGCCTTGAGCTGCGAGGACACCGCCGCACGCAAGGTAAACGGGCCCGGCGCAAGCTTGACGCACTGCGCCCAGAAGTCCTCGCGTGCACCGCTGCGGTAGTTGCGTACACGGCCACTGCCGGCCGTGGGCGAGCCGACGCTGGCATCCCAATACAACTCACCACCGGCACCGCTGTCGAGGTACCAACGCCAATTGGTCGGTGCCGGCGCCGTAACGGGATCGGTGTCGAAATCGGGATTGCGCAAGGTTGCCAAGGGCGGAGGCAAAGGCTCCATCCAGGCAGCGGCTAACAGAAGACTGGCAAGGGCTTGCATGGGCGGCGCTCCCCGGACGAGGCGGTGGCACTATACCCCGAGCTCAGCACTGCTAACCTGCGCGGCCGTCGCGACGCTGGGACCGCACGTCGGCTCAGGCACCGGCGTAGCGAGCTGAAGCACCGACCCAGCGCGCAACGATTCGGTCGGCAAGCTCCGGGTAACCGGCCAGCAGCGCTTCGCCGACGCGTTGCACGCTGGGCAACAGCGCCGCATCGCGCTGTATGTCGGCGATGCGGAACTCCAGGCGACCGGTCTGGCGCGTACCAAGCATTTCGCCGGGTCCGCGCAGCTCCAGATCCTTCTCTGCGATGCGAAAACCGTCGCCGGTCTCGCGCATCACGTTGAGACGCGCCTTGGCAAGCTGTGACAGCGGCGGCTGATACAGCAGCACGCAGCTTGAGGCTATGCTGCCGCGGCCTACGCGGCCGCGTAGCTGATGCAGCTGAGCGAGTCCCAACCGCTCGGCGTTCTCGATGACCATAAGGCTTGCATTGGGGACGTCCACGCCGACTTCGATCACCGTGGTCGCAACGAGCACGGCGATATCACCCGCCTTGAATGCGTCCATGATCGCGCTCTTTTCCCTGGGCTTGAGCCGCCCGTGCACAAGACCAATGCTGAGCCCCGGCAGCGCCGCGCTGAGTTCGACATGCGTGACTTCGGCAGCCTGCGCCTGCAGCAACTCGGTCTCCTCGATAAGAGTACAGACCCAGTAGACCTGGCGACCGTCCAGACAGGCCGCACGGATGCGCGCAATGACTTCCGCACGGCGCGCACTCGATACGACGACCGTGGTGACGGGGGTGCGTCCCGGCGGCAACTCGTCGATGATCGACACATCGAGATCCGCATAGGCCGTCATCGCAAGCGTGCGTGGAATAGGGGTCGCTGTCAGCACGAGCTGGTGCGGAATGCGTTCGCCTTCGCGCCCCTTGTCGCGCAACGCAAGGCGCTGATGCACGCCGAAGCGATGCTGCTCGTCGATGATGGCAAGCCCCAGCTGGCGAAACTCAACCCCTTCCTGCATCAGCGCATGTGTGCCGACAACAACACCGGCGCCGTCCGCCACGGCCGCCAGCGCAGCCTTGCGCGCACGCCCCTGCACCTTGCCGGCAAGCCAGATCACGGCTATGCCCAGCGGCTCCAGCCAGGCGCGCAAGGTGCGCAGGTGCTGCTCTGCCAGAAGTTCGGTCGGTGCCATCAACGCAGCCTGGTGACCAGCTTCAACCGCGTTCAGCGCCGCCAGCGCCGCGACGACGGTCTTGCCTGAACCGACATCACCCTGCACCAGCCGCAGCATCGGCTCACTCACCCGCAAGTCGGCTGCGATCTCCGCACCGACGCGGCGCTGCGCCTTGGTCAGGGCGTAGGGCAAGGCACGCAGCAGTTGACCGCGCAGCGCGCCATCGCCTTCGAGCGCGGGAGCACGTTGCCTGCGCACCGCATTACGCAGCTGTTTCAGACTCAGGTGATGACTGAGCAATTCCTCGAACGCGAGCCGTTGCTGCGCCGGATGCACACCGAGCAGCAACTGGGACACATCCGCATCGGGCGGCGGACGGTGCACGAACAGCAATGCCTTGCGCAACGAAGCGAGGCGCAATCCAGCACGCAGCGAGGGCGGCACGAGTTCAAGCTGTTCCTCGTCGGGCAGGCGTGCCAGCGCGTGCTGAATCAGGGTGCCGATGCGTTTCTGGCCTAACCCTTCCGTAGTCGGGTAGACCGGCGTCAAGGTTTCCTCGACGGCCGTGGGCTCATCGCCGACTATGCGCTGATACTGCGGGTGCACCATCTCAAGACCGTGCTGGCCACGGCGCACCTCGCCATAACAGCGCAGCCGTGCCCCCGGCTTGAGTTGTTCAAGCTGCGCGCCGTGAAAATGGAAAAAACGCAGCACCAGCGTGCCCTGCGAACCGTCGCCAAGCGCAACACGCAGTTGCGGACGCCCGCGAAATGAGCGCTCGACGGCCTCGATGACTCCCTCGACCTGGGCCGGCTCGCCGTTACGCAGGTCGGCTATCGGCACCAGGCGCGTGCGATCCTCGTAGCGAAGCGGCAGATGAAACCAGAGATCCTGCAGCACGCTCATGCCAAGCCGGGCCAGGCTTTCGCGCAACGCCGGCCCCACGCCGGGTAGCGCGGTCAGGGGTTGCAGTCCAGGATCGGGCTGCATCGTAGGGATTCTCGCAAGTTCTCGAGTCGGCCTATCAACTCACGATCACCACGGCGACGCTAGTCATCGCATACGGCGCTGGCGCGTATCAAATCCGCGGCGAACGCAGTTGCCCTAGCCGCGCACAAGCACGAGATCAACCTCGACCTGGGCGCCGCGCGGCAAAGCGGCGACGCCGATAGTCGAACGCGCCGGATAGGGCTGCTGGAAAAACTCGGCCATGACTGCATTGACCGCAGCGAAATTGGCCAGGTCGGTCAGATAAATGCCGACACGTGCAACATCGGCGAAACTCGCTCCCGCGGCTTCAACGACAGCACGCAGGTTATCGAACACGCGGCGCGCCTGGGCCTCGATATCACCACCAATCAGTTCACCAGTCGCCGGATCGATTGGAATCTGGCCCGAGGTGTAGATCGTGTTACCGACCTGCACCGCCTGGGAGTAGGGTCCTATGGCCTTGGGCGCGTGATCGCTGGCAATGACGGTACGGGACATGGCTCATCCTTAGCTGTTGGGCAAGGCGGCAATTCTAGCCCGCATTTCCCACGCCCGTTCGTAGCGGGAGCCGCGTTCCGGCAGACGCCGTAGCAGGGGTGAGAAATGCGGGCTGGCGACACGTCAGGGCCGCAGCTGATGACATCCCCGGTGACAAGGCAACCAATGCATTACACCGGATGCCGGTACACGCCATGCACCACGCCCAGCCGGCGCACACGGCGTATGACGTCGGCAAGATGCTTGCGGTTACGCACTTCAATCGTGAACACGATGATCGCCGACACGACCCCGCGATCCTGATACACCACGTTCTCGATATTGGAATTGCTCTCGGCGATAGCAGCGGCGACTGAGGCCAGCACACCGGGCTTGTTCTGGATATCGACCCGCAGCTCGCACTTGTAGTCGCCGCTGACGTCACGATCCCATTCCATCGCAATGCAGCGTTCTGGCGACTTGCGGAACTCCGGCACGTTCGGACACTCGAGCCTGTGCACGACGACGCCCTTGCCAGCGGACATGAACCCCATGATCTCGTCACCGGGCAGCGGATGGCAGCAGTTGGCAAAGGTCAGCACCCCGCGCTCGGCACCGGTGATGCGAATGCTCTCGGCCGTGCGCGATACGCGCAGACGTGTCTTGCCACCCTTGAGGCGCAGCAGTTGCGTCGCCACGTGTTCGGCAACGCGGTTGCCCAGTGCGATATCGGCCAGCAGTTCCTCGAGACGGCGGAACTTCTGCTCGGCGAGATAACGATCCAGCACCTCACCCGGTATGTTTTCCAAGGAAATGCCGACCTGATCGAGCGCACGATCCAGCATGCGGTGGCCAAGTTCGACCGCATCTTCGTGCTGCAGGCGCTTCAAGTGGTGGCGGATAGCCGTGCGTGCCTTGGCCGATACAACCCACTCCAGCCACTGCGGATGCGGCTGCGCCGACGGGGCTGTGATGATTTCGACAGTCTGGCCGCTGCTGAGCCGCGTACGCAGCGGCGCAAGTTTCTTCTCGACGCGCGCGGCGACCGCATGCTGGCCGACCTCGCTGTGCACCGCATAGGCAAAATCCAGCGCCGTCGCATTGCGCGGCAGCGACAGGATCCGCCCCTTGGGCGTAAACAGGTAAACGTCGTCGGGGAACAGGTCGACCTTGACGTTCTCGATAAATTCCAGCGACGAGGCTGTGCGTGCCTGGCTGTCCACCAGCCCCTCGACCCATTCGCGCGCACGCGACTGTGCCGCATTGCTCTGGCCTCCGCCGGATTTGTAAGCCCAGTGCGCGGCAACGCCGCGCTCGGCGATGGAGTTCATTTCCTCGGTGCGAATCTGGATTTCAATCGGCGCACCGAACGGTCCGAACACCACCGTATGCAGCGACTGATAGCCGTTCACCTTGGGAATGGCAATGAAGTCGCGGAATCGGCCGTCCATGGGCTTGTACAAACCATGCACCGCACCAAGCGCGTGGTAGCAGCGCATAACGCCGTCGGTCACGACGCGGAAGCCGTAAACGTCCATGACCTGCGCGAACGATTTGTGCTCGTTGCGCATCTTCGTGTAGATGCTGAATGGCGATTTGATACGGCTGACGACGCGCGCGACGATGCCCTCGGAGGCCAGGCGCGCCGACAACGCGGCCTCGATCTTGGTCATGGCTTCACGGCGGTTGCCCAGCGCGCTCTTGATGCGCGTCTCTATGACCCGGTGCCGGTCCGGATACATGGCCCGGAAACCGAGCTCCTGCAGCTCGCCCTTGAACCGGTTCATGCCCAGCCGCTGCGCAATCGGCGCGTAGATTTCCAGCGTCTCACGCGCGATGCGCCGGCGCGAAGCGGGCTCCATCGCGCCCAGCGTGCGCATGTTGTGCAAGCGGTCGGCGAGCTTGATCAGAATGACGCGCAGGTCGCGCGCCATCGCCAGCAGCATCTTGCGGAAACTCTCGGCCGCAGCTTCCTGGCGGCTCTTGAAATGCAGCTTGTCGAGCTTGGTGACGCCATCGACGAGTTCGGCGACAGGTTCGCCGAACTCCGCGGCAAGTTCGGCGCGCGTGAGTTCGGTGTCTTCCAGCGTGTCGTGGAGAATTGCCGCAATGATGGTCTCGTGGTCGAGACCCAGTTCAGCCATGATCGCGGCGACCGCGACCGGGTGCGTGATGTAAGGCTCGCCGCTCTTGCGTTTCTGCTCGCGGTGCGCATGCGCGCCAACTTCGTAGGCGCGTCGCACGATAGCAACCTGCGCCAGCGGCAAGTAGCTATGGAGCTTTTCTTCCAGCGCGCGAACGTAGGCGGGAGGATCGCTCAACGCCGGCGCCTGCTGCGACATCAGGGCCGTATCCACTGGGTACTCCGCCGAACGATGGACCAGCGTAACCTGCTGGCCCGACCAGAGGTTTTACAGATCGTCGGCGCCACCCTTGAGGTCGTCATCGACTTCGGCCGCCGCCCATTCCAGCGCTTCACGTTCGGCGCGCTCGCGTTCAAGCTTGTCGACCTGTTCGATCAGGGCATTGTCGACCTTGCCTTCCGCGATTTCGCGCAGAGCGAGCACGGTCGGCTTGTCGTTTTCGGCGCTGACCAGCGAGTCAGCACCTTTGGCAAGCTGGCGTGCGCGCTTGGTCGCCATCAACACCAGTTCAAAGCGGTTGTCGACGACCTGCAGGCAGTCTTCTACGGTTACTCTAGCCATGTGAACCTCAAAATCAAAAAAATCAGGCGCTTGGATGCTGGCATTGTAGCCGGCGCCCGCGCCACGGCGCAAACCGAAGTTTGGATCCTAAGGCCAGCGGCGGTGTACACTCCGCAGTTCGTGCGCGAATCGGGTGCTCGCAACGGTCCTGGCCAGTGTCTGCCGTTCCGGCGCCGGACCGGCTTGATTCTGTAAAGTTCGGCCCGAGATGTCCGAGCCGCGCCTAGCCACGCAGGAAGCCGTAGCATGCCTTTTCCAACGCGCTGGAAGCCGCTGAAGCAACTGACCCTGGTCGCCCTCAGCGGCCTGCTGGCCAGTTGCACTATCGCCAAGCCGCGTACCGATGATCCCTGGGAACGCTGGAACCGCAAGGCCTATGCATTCAACGATGCGGCTGACCGCGCGGTGATCCGCCCGGTCGCCGTCGGCTACCGCAAGATCACCACACCGAACATGCGCCGCGTGCTGAGCAATTTCTTCAGCAACTTGCGCATGCCGGTCACCATGGTCAACAACCTGCTGCAGGGACGTCCCAAGGACTTCACGCGCAGCACGGGTCGCTTTCTCGTCAATACGACGCTAGGCCTAGTCGGCTTCTTCGATCCCGCCAGCAAGATGGGGCTGAAGCTGCAGGAGCAGGATTTCGGCACGACCCTGGCCAAGTGGGGCGTGCCGGACGGGCCCTATCTCGTGCTGCCGTTGCTCGGCTCGACGACGGCGCGCGATGTGTTCCGCTTCCCGGTCGACCGCTTCTCCGATCCCATGTCGTGGTATGCAAGCCATCACGACCTGAAATACAAAGCGCAGTACATGCCGACCTGGCTGTTCCTGGTCACGCTGCGTTCGCGTGGCATCGATGCCGAAGGCTTGCTCGAAGGCGTCTACGATCCTTATGTGTTTTATCGCGACGCCTATCGCCAGCAGCGCGTCTACCAGATCTACGACGGCAACCCGCCGGTTGAGGTTATCGAACTGCTGCAAGGCGTTGGCGAGGACTTCGACCCGGAAGAGCTGCTGGACGAACAGCGCCGCATCAACAAGCCACTGCCACAACAGAGCACCGCATCCGACACCTTGTCCGGCGACAGCTCGCACTAGAACCTACGACGCCCCGAAAGCGGCTAGCCAGTGTGCTAAGCCCACTCTCAGTTTCCGCTGAGCCACCGGGCGCTCAAAGGCACTCAATCGGACCGGGGCGACTGAACGCAATGTTGATGAGCATAGCCGGCGTCAAGCCGCCGCCGGCTTGCTGTCGGCCATCCCCAGCAAGTCCTCGACTTCGCCGAGCTGCGCCAGCGCACGCAGCGTCGCCGGCAGCGAGGTGATCGTAAGCTCGGTACCGTGCAAGCCTGCTGCCCGGCGCAGAGCAAGCAACACCGCAAGTCCGGCGCTGTCACTAGCTGCTACACCGGCAAGATCAAGCTGAGTAACCTCTCCACGCGCAACGGCCGGTCGCGCATCCGCCAGTGCCTTGGCTGCTGTGCCAAATACCAGGGCGCCGGACATCGCAAGCACACCTGGCGCGGGCGCCGATAACTCCAGTTGCGCAGCCGTACTCATTGCGCGGAACGCTTCTCGATGTTTTCCAGTGCCTTGTCGCCCTGAGTTTCCAGGCGCGTGATCAACTGATCAAGGCCGGATCTTGCGACCTCGGCAGACACCTGATTGCGGTAGTTGGTCACATAGGAAATGCCTTCGATGATGACGTCGTAAGCCTTCCAGTCGCCGTCCTTGGTCTTGCGAAACGCGTAGTCGACCGGAACACGCTTGCCATCGTCGAGAATGACTTCGGTGCGCACCAGCGAACGCTTGTCGTTGAGTTCGCCCTTGTACGGCGCGATGTCGATGCGGCCACGCGTGTAGTTGAGCAGACCTTCTGCGTAGCGGTGTGCGATAGAGTTGTAGAACGCTTTGGCGAAGCGCGTGCGCTGCTCCGGGCTGGCACTACGGGCGTTCTGACCAAGTACCAGGATGGACGCGTAATCGATATCGAAATGCGGCAGCACAATGCCGTCAATCAGCTTGATCAGCTTGTCGCGGTCATTGCGCAGCTCATCCTTGCGGCCTTCAAGCGCTTTGGCCAAATCGTCGGCAATGCCTTGCACAACCGCGTTAGGATCGGCCGGCGCGGCCTGCACCGGCGGCAACGCCGCGAGCAACAGGACAGCAAGTAGCGGCAGCAGTTTGTGAAAAACACTCATGGATCGGCCTCAATGGTTCGCGGATTCAGGGGTTGCGGGCGACTCTTCGGCGGCAGGTTTCCTGGTTTGGCTGTCACCGCTGCCGACGAGGTATTTACCGATCAGCTCTTCAAGTTGCATGGAACTTTGCGTGAGGATGATCTCGTCGCCGTGCTTGAACATATCCGGCGAGCCGCCCGGTTTCAGGGCAACGTACTGATCGCCCAATAAACCACTGGTGAATACGGCCGCAGCCGAATCGTCGGGCAGTTGGTCGTATCGTTTGTCGATCGCCAGCGTGACCAGCGCTTCAAGCCGGTCCGGTTCCAGCTGGATATCGGAAACACTGCCTATACGTACGCCGGCGATTTTCACTGGCGCGCGCAACTTGAGCTGACCCACATTGGTAAAACGCGCCTTCAGCGCATAGGTCGGCCCCTGGCGGTAGTTGGCGAGGCTGGTCGTTTGCGTCGCCAGGTAACCGAGCGCGGTGAAACCGAGCACGATGAAAAGGCCAGTACCGATCTGGTGGGAACGTCGTTGGGTCATGGCATCACTCGCCGCATCACATCAGGAACGCCGTCATCAGGAAATCGATGGCGAGGGTAAGAATAGAGGAGTACACAACAGTGCGCGTCGTTGCATATGCGACGCCTTCGCTGGTCGGCGCGGTCGAATATCCCTGGAAAGTCGCAACCAGAGTGACGACCCCGCCGAAAACAGCGCTTTTCCAGACACCGTTCATCACGTCGGTCCACACATCCACTGCGCCCGTCATGTTCGACCAGAACGTGCCGTTGTCGAGGCCGAGCCAGCTCACCGCGACCAGATGCGCGCCGAAGATCGCGAGTGCATTGAAAATACTCGCCAGCAGCGGCATCGCGATGATGCCGGCGAGAAAGCGTGGCGCGACCACATAAGCCAGCGGATCGACCGCCATCATCTCCATCGCCGCGAGCTGATCCGTCGCACGCATCAGGCCAATCTCAGCGGTGATCGACGTGCCCGCACGTCCTGCGAACAGCAAGGCCGTAACGACCGGACCGAGCTCGCGATACAGCGCGATCGCGACTACGGTGCCCACCGAGGCGGTGCTGCCAAAGCGCGACAACACCTCGTACAGCTGCAGACCAAGCACCAGACCAATGAACAGGCCGCAGGTCATGATGATGATCAGGCTCATCGCACCGACGAAGAAGATCTGACGTATGGTCTCGGTGAAATGACGCAGGCTGCGCGGCAGTGCTGCGAGCACCTGCAGCAGAAACAGCGCCAGCGCACCAACCTGGGCGAGACCATCGCCAATCAGACTACCGCGAACCGGTTTGTCGCTCATGCGCGCCCCTTGGTAAAACCCAGGTCAGCCGCATAATCGCGCGCCGGATAGTGGAACGGCACAGGGCCGTCCGCCTCGCCGCCGAAGAACTGCCGCGTCCAGTCGGTTTCGCCACGCACCAGTTCCTGAGGCTGCCCGTGCGCGGCGATCTTGCCAGCGGCAATCAGGTATATCTGATCGGCGACACGGCTGACCGCCGACAGCTCGTGCGCGACGACGATACTCGTCAGTCCCAGCGTTGCGTTAAGCACGCGGATCAACTTGAGCACCTGATTCAGCGCAATCGGATCGAGCCCAACGAAGGGTTCGTCATAGATCAGCAACATGGGATCGCGCACGATGGCGCGCGCCAGCGCAACACGCCGCGCCATGCCGCCCGAAAGCTCCGCCGGCATCAGGTCCGCCGCCCCACGCAGGCCGACCGCCTGCAGCTTGAGCAACACGATATTGCGGATCAGCTCTTCCGGCAGCCGCGCATGCTGGCGCAGTGGAAAAGCGACGTTCTCGAACACGCTGAAATCGGTCAGCAGAGCCGAGTTCTGAAACAGATAACCGATACGCTCGCGCAGGTCGAACAGGCCGTTGCGATCCAGCTGCGCGAGATTCTGGCCATCGACGACGATCTCGCCGGCGTCAGGTACGAGCTGGCCAGTCATATGGCGCAGCAAGGTCGTCTTGCCGGTGCCACTAGGCCCCATGATTGCGGTAATCCGGCCGCGCGGAATGTCTAGGTCGACGCCGTCGAAAATGACTTTGGCGCCCAGTCGGGTGCGCAGGCCGCGGATGCGAACAAGGGCATCGGTAGACGATGCGGAATCTGCATTCATGGACACGGTATCTGGGCTAGCCTCAACGATAGGGCAGTGGTGGCCGCAAAGTTCACGACCGTGCTTCAACAACTACGTAGAGCGGTGCGCGGCCGAACGGTCTGCAGACGGCACAGAAACCCGGCTACCTTAAGCCAAGCCCGGCAGCGGCGAAAGCTTCTGCATTCAGTCGGGTTTCAGCAGGTCGGCAATCTGCGCCTCGTGACGAGCCAGCTGGTTTTCGCAACGCAGACGCTGACTGGTGACAATGGCCCGGAGTTCCGCCAGCGCCGTCGCGAAGTCGTCGTTGACGATGATGTAGTCGAATTCGCGGCAATGCGCCATTTCGGCACGCGCCTCGGCAGTGCGGCGGGCAATGACGGCTTCGCTGTCGGAACCACGTGAGCGCAGACGGCGCAACAGCTCTTCCCGCGACGGCGGCAGAATGAAGATGCTTATGCAGGGCAGCTTCTTGCGCACCTGCTGGGCCCCCTGCCAATCGATCTCCAGCAGCACGTCGTGGCCCGCGGCGAAACGCTCGGCGACGGTCGCGCGTGAAGTGCCGTAGAGATTGCCAAATACCTCGGCGTGTTCGAGAAACGCGTCTTTTTCGATCAGCAACTCGAACTCGGCGCGCTTGACGAAGTGATAGTGGACCCCATCCTTGTCTTTCGGCCGCGGCGGCCGCGTCGTATGCGAGATCGACAGCACTATGCCTGGCTCGCGCTCCAGCAGCGCGTTGACGAGGCTGGACTTGCCTGCCCCCGAGGGCGCCGCAACGATGAACAGGGTGCCGGGCATCGTCATCTACTCAATATTCTGCACTTGTTCGCGCATCTGCTCGATCAGCACCTTGAGCTCGACGGCGGCCTGGGTCGTACGCTGGTCGACCGATTTGGAGCCCAGCGTGTTGGCCTCCCGATTGAACTCCTGCATCAGGAAATCGAGCCGGCGGCCGTTCGCATCACGCAACTTCAGGATGCGCCGCGCTTCGGCCAGATGTGCACTCAGCCTGTCCAGCTCCTCGTCCACATCAATGCGCGAGAGCTGCAGCACCAGCTCCTGCTCGAGCCGGGTCGGATCCGTTCCCTGACGGAAATCAGCAAGCTTGGCCTCCAGTTTCTGCCGCAGCGCTGCACGAATCTCGGGCAGCCACACGCGCACTTGCGCGACGACGGCCGCGATGCCATCGAGCCGCTCGCCGATGAAGCCGGCCAGACGCTCGCCCTCACGCAGGCGCGTCGCCACCATGTCGTCCAGGGCCTGGTCAAGCAGCGCCAGGGCTTGGGAATGCAGCTCGCCAGGGTCGACTTCAGGCTTCAATAGCACTCCATCGATGGCAAGCAGATCAACGAATTCGGTACTGAGATTCGGAAAGCGGGGTGCTAGCCGCGCAGCCGCCTGTTCCAGCTGAGTCAATAACGTTTCGTTGAACTCCAGCACCGCCGCCGCCGCACCATTGCTACGCAAGCGCATGCCGAGGTCCACCTTGCCACGCGTAAGCTTGGCCGCGACACGCTCACGCAACTGGGACTCCAGGGCGCGTAGCTCTTCGGGCAGCCGTGGGCTCAACTCGAGGTAACGGTGATTGACCGAACGCAGCTCACACGACAACAAGCCCAACGGGGTCGCCCGCTCGGCGCTGGCGTAGGCGGTCATGCTGCGGATCATGGCAGTCCCGGTCGGGAAAAGGGCCGCAATGGTAAACTCGCCGCTCGCTTTCCCCAAGTTCCCGTCTATCACAGGCCTGAACCAAAGCCTGCGGCAAGCGCCTGGCTGCTGCTTGACACGATGGGACTCCGTGACCGTGGCTGAACTCCGATTCGTTCCAGAGAGACCTTATGACCTCCGTTCTGCGCCCTTCGGGCCGTGCGTCTGACCAGTTGCGCCCACTATCCCTGCAACGCCGCTACACCTGCCATGCCGAAGGCTCGGTGCTGATCAGCTGCGGCGAAACGCGGGTGCTCTGCACTGCCAGTGTCGAGGAGAAAGTTCCACCGTTCCTGCGCGGCAAGGGCGAAGGCTGGGTCACTGCCGAGTACGGCATGCTGCCGCGAGCAACCAAGGAACGCACCCAGCGCGAGGCCGCCCGTGGCGGTCAGGGCGGACGCACCATGGAGATCCAGCGCCTGATCGGTCGCAGCTTGCGCGCCTGTGTTGATCGCGTAGCCCTGGGGGAGCGCACGATCACACTGGACTGCGACGTGCTGCAGGCGGACGGCGGCACGCGCTGTGCTGCGATCACCGGCGCCTATGTCGCCCTGGTTGACGCCGTCCGCTCCCTTCAGGACAAGCGTCTGATCAAGAAAGAACCCATCTTCGGCGCGATCGCCGCGGTTTCTGTCGGCATCGTCAACGGCGTGCCCGTACTTGATCTCGACTATGCCGAAGACGCGAATTGCGATACCGACATGAACGTCGTCATGAACGACGGCGGCGGATTTATCGAACTGCAGGGCACGGCCGAGGGGCACGCATTCCGGGCCGACGAACTGCAGAGCATGCTCAGCCTGGCCAGCAAAGGTATAGCTGAACTCATCGCCGCCCAGCGCCACGCGCTGGGCGGCTGAACCCGGCTAGCGCGTGAAAACCATCGTGCTGGCCAGTGGCAACCAAGGCAAGCTCGTCGAGCTAGGCACGCTGCTGGGCGCGCTTGATCTCACCGTGGTCGCCCAGGGCGATCACGGCGTCGCCGACTGCGACGAAACCGGTCTCACCTTTGTGGAAAATGCACTAATCAAGGCACGGCATGCGGCGCGTGCAACGGGCCTGCCTGCCCTCGCCGACGATTCGGGACTATGCGTAGCCGCGCTGGCCGGAGCACCAGGACTGTATTCGGCACGCTACGCCGGCCGCCACGGCGACGACGCGGCCAACAACAAGCGCCTGCTGGCAGAACTGCACGACGTTTCAGAGACAGAGCGCGACGCCTACTTCTACTGCTGCCTGGTATTGCTGCGTCATGCGGCAGACCCGTCGCCTATCATTGCGGAAGGGCGTTGGCATGGTCGAATACTGCGGCAACCACGTGGTGACCGCGGCTTCGGCTACGACCCCTTGTTCCAGCCGCTGGATAGCGCCGCTTCCGCAGCGGAACTCGATATCGACGACAAAAACCGCCTCAGCCATCGCGGCCAGGCCATGGTCCTGTTGCGCGACCAGCTCCAGCGCGAACCATGGCGGATGCTCAAGACACCGTGAACGCCCCACCACTCGCGCTCTACATTCATATCCCCTGGTGCGTACGCAAATGCCCGTACTGCGACTTCAACTCGCATACGGCGCCTGGCGGCTTGCCGGAACGCGACTATGTCGCTGCCGTACTGGCCGACCTCGACCTCGACTTGCGCGACTACAGTGCAGCCCTGGCGAATCGCTCCATCATCAGCGTGTTCTTCGGCGGTGGCACGCCCAGCCTGTTTTCACCGGCGGCAATAGCGGCGCTGCTCGATGGCGTACGCCTGCGGCTGCATTTGGCCGCAAGCGCAGAAATCACACTGGAAACCAATCCAGGTACGGTCGAACACGGTCGGTTTGAAGATTACCGCCACGCTGGCATCAATCGCCTCAGCCTTGGTGTACAGAGCTTCGATGATGACAAGCTTGTCCGCCTGGGCCGCATCCACAGTTCGGCAGAAGTGCGCACAGTGATTGCACTTGCCCGCGATGCGGGCTACGACAACATCAATCTCGATCTCATGTACGCCCTGCCACAACAGGATCTCGCCGGAGCGCTGGCCGACATAGACACGGCGATCGCGCTGGCCCCCAGCCATATCTCCCACTATCAGCTGACCCTGGAACCCAACACGGCTTTTGCGCGTACGCCGCCGCCGCTGCCCGACGACGACCTCGCCTGGGACATGCAGGAAGCCTGTCAGCAGCGCCTGGCCGCTGCAGGCTTCGAGCACTACGAAACCTCGGCCTATGCGCGTGCCGGACGCCGCAGTGTCCACAATATCAACTATTGGCAATTTGGCGATTATCTTGGAATAGGTGCGGGTGCACACGGCAAGCTGACGGATGCGGCGACCGGCACGCAGCGACGGCGCTGGAAAGTCCGCGCGCCCAAGGCCTACCTCTCACATGCAGGCTCTGCGCGCGGCATAGGCGCCGACGAGGTGATTGCCGCTGAACAATTGCCGTTCGAGTTCATGCTCAATGCGCTGCGTCTTGAACAGGGTTTTCCACGCAGCCTGTTCACTGCGCGCACGGGACTGACCGAAGCACGCATGGACGCGGCCCTGGATCAGGCTCAACGCCGCGGCTGGCTGACGCTGACAGCGGACTGGGTACGCCCTACCGACCTCGGCAAGCGCTTTCTGAACGACACTATCGCCCTGTTCCTGCCCTGAGCATCCAAGTCGCAGAAAGCCCATGCTTGAATTCGTCCGCTTGCATTGCCCGCACTGCGGGGAATCGTTTGACTCCCGCGTCGACCTGTCGGCGGGCGATCAGGACTACATCGAGGACTGCGCCGTCTGCTGCCGGCCGATTACGGTACTGGTCCGCGTCGGCACGGACTGCGAGCTGCTCGGCGTTCAGACCCGACGTGACCAGGATTGAGTCCATCGCCGCCTGGAAAACCCGTGACCCGGTCGGATTTGGCTCCAGGCTTCCTGATCTGGCCGTCAAACGGCTGCTACTGGCTGGCGTAACAAAGCCAGGCATACAATCGGCCGACGAGGGGGAATCAGGGGTTTCGCCATGCAACGTGCGGATACGGCATCGGCGCCGCGCCCGGACAGTGATGTGTCGTTGATAAGTCTGAATTCGCGCAGTGGTATGCCGCCGCGAGTGCGCACGTTGCTGGAAGGCATACTCGCCCTGGCTTCCGGCATGATTGAACGCTGGCTGTCACTGAGCTTGAACGAGTGCGAGCAGCAGCTGTTCAAGCTGGCGGAGAAAGCGCGCAACGGCAACGAACAGCAGTCCGTGTTTGAATCGCTGCGCGAAGTCAAACGCGGCCGCGCTGATATCGCACCGCGCTTCATGCTGCATTTGGAATCGGCTCTGGCCCGGATTGGCGATACGCCCGCAGTCCCCGCCGCAGCGACCAGGAAATTTCAGGAACTCGCGCTAGTCGAGACCCACGCCCTGGAAGAAAACATTGCCCTGCAGGAAATAGCGACCAAGGCGGAGATCCGCCACAGCCAGGTGCTCTACGCCCTGGGCCACCGCTTCGCCGTGCTTGTAGGCGCTCCCGCCTTCGATGCGGAAAGCCTGCCGGTCGGACCCAATCAGCTTTGCGAATCACTGCGCTTTGCCACAGCCTGCCTTGGCATCTCGCTCGAACATCGCCTGCTGCTCTGCCGCCAGTTCGATCGCGTAGGCATGGCCGAGGCTGCCGTACTTTACAACGCGATCAACGATTATCTGGTTGACAAACGCATCCTGCGCCATCTGCAGGTCGCGTCGCGCTTCAGCACGCCGGCGCCCAGTTCGGCCAATGCAGCGGCACCGAAAACTGCTGCCCGTACGGAACCGGGCCAGCCCCCCGCAGTGGCCGCAAGCGGCCCTGCTGCATCGATCACAGCAACGACACCGCAGGCGGCAATCACTGCCCCACCGAAACAGGCCTACTCGGGGACAAGTGGGGACGTACGCGACTCGGAGCTGTTTGACACGCTGCGCGAGCTACTGGCCGGACGCCGCCAGATGCTGGGCGCGCCGGCGCCGGATCCGGCGTCGCTATCAAGTTATCTCGCAACCGGCGAGGATCTGCAGGCCGTACTCGGCAGCCTGCAGAGCAAACCGGCTGCACCGCTGGTGCTGGGTGGACGGGTAGTCCAGCGCAGTATTTCGCACCTGAAGCAAGACCTGCTCAATCAATTGCGCCAATTCACGCCAGACGGTCGGCCGCCGCAGCTCAGCGACGTCGACACCGACACACTCGACCTTGTCGGCATGCTGTTCGACTTTATCGCGAGGGACATGCGGCCGACCGGCGCGACGCAGTCGCTGCTGACCAAGCTGCAGGTGCCGGTGCTGCGCGTCGCATTGCGTGACAAGAGCTTCTTCACGCGACGCAGCCATCCGGCGCGCCAGTTGCTCAATGCGATCGCCGAGACCGGCCAGTACTGGATAGACGAAAGTGAAAATGACACCGATCGCGTGCTGGTCGAAAAGATGCAACTGCTGGTCGATCGTGTCGGTGCCGAGTTTGACGGCCGCGACGAGTTGTTCGACGAACTGCTGACAGACCTCAGCCGCCATATGGGCACACTGGCGCGCAAGGCCGAAGTGGCCGAACGCCGGCATGTGGACGCGGCCAAGGGTCGCGAGCGCCTCGATGTCGCGCGCGAAAGCGCCGTACAGGCCGTGAGCGAACGGCTGCGCGAGCGCAAGGTCACGCGCCTGGTCCGCGCACTGCTGGAGCAGGCCTGGACGGATGTGCTGGCCCTGACGCTGCTGCGCCAGGGCGCCGATTCCGACACGTACAAACAACGCATCGAGGTTGTCGACCAGCTCGTCAGCGGCACGTCCGCCGACAATCCGCAGCTACGCAGTGAACTCGAGCAAGGCCTGGCCCAGGTCGGTTTCCACAGCGACGAAATCAACGGCATGCTGGCGCAGCTACTCGGCGGCAGCGAAGCCGTCAGGGACGACAACACGGCAAGCCGTACCGAACTCGCACTCAAGCTCAAGGCCCGGACACGGCTGGGCGAAGAGACCCCTGCAACTACAACTACAACTACAACTACAACTGCAACTGCAGCAGCAGCAGCAGCAGCAACAGTGTCCAGTCCAGCCACGCGAGACACCGCGGCGGGCACGACAGTTACCCGTAGCCCCGGCCCAGCCGCGCTGGAATTGAACGCCGACGAACGGCAAGCGCTGGAACGCCTCAAGACCGTTCCCTTCGGCACCTGGTTTGAATTCGTGTTGAACCAGCAGGGAGACACGGTGCGCCGCAAGCTGTCCTGGTTCTCGACGGTGACCGGACGCTGCCTGTTCGTGAACCAGCGTGGCGCCAGAGCCGAAGAGCGAACGCTCCAGCAGCTCGCCCGCGATATGGTGCGCAAACAGGCAAAGGCCCTCATTGAAGAACGCGATTCATTGGTCGACCGCGCGTGGCACGCGATCACGAACACGCTAAGGCAGATTTCCGGCAAATCCGTCCCACAGCCCGCCACATAGGGAACCTCCGATGGTCGAACATCGCCGAGCGCCGCGCCGCCGCGCCGAGGACGTCATCCAGGTGACGAATGCCATTACGGGCGACGCCGCCGGCCGCATTTGCAACCTCTCGATCGACGGCATGATGCTCGTGACCGAGCGGCCGGCGCGCGAGGATGCGCTATACCAGTACTCGTTCCAGTTGCCGGACGAACGCGGCCAGCCGCAGCAGGTCGAGATAGGCATGCACGAGCAATGGACCGAACCGGCGACCGTGCCGGGTCAGCATTGGGTCGGCCTGCGCTTCATCGATCTGAGTCCGGAAGACCACGCTATCGTGCAGGGCTGGCTGGATCGCGGCCGGGAACACTGGGAGTAAACCGCCCGATGAGTCGTTGGCTGACTTTCGCCGCACTCGCCAGCGCACTGCTGCTGGGAACGGTCTGGCTATATCGGAAGCAGCTGCAGGCGCCTCACCAAGCGAGTTTCGTCATCTTCGGCGGACTGACCGAAGTTGAGCTGCGTGGCACCTCGAAGGAAACCGCTGCTACTGTCTTCGGTGCAATCGGCGAACTGCTGCAGCGTGATCAACGTGCCTGGCATCCCTGGGAAATCAGCGATCTCATGCGGCTCAATGCGGCGATAGCGCAGGGTGAGCCCTACCGCGCCTCGCCCGAACTCAGCGGCCTGTTGCGCAGCGCACAACAAGCCTATCTGGCCAGCGATGGCCTGTTCAACGCAGCCATCGGCAGCCTTATCCACCTCTGGGGATTCCATACCAGCAACTTTCCCATCACTGCGCCACCGCCGCCGCAACAAAACATCGACGCGACGCTGGCAACACAGCCGCGCATGGACCAGCTCACAATCGCCGAGGACGGCACCGTGACATCGACGAACCGTGCCATCCAGCTCGATCTCAATGGTTTGGCCGAAGGTTATGCGGTCAAACAGATCGCCGAACTGTTGCAGCACCATGGTGTTGCCCATGCATTGATCAATGTAGGCGGCGACGTGTTCGCGCTTGGCCGCGCCGGCGATCGTCCATGGCGAGTGGGCATACGTTCGCCACAACACGAAAATTTCGCCGGTGTCGAACTGCGCAGCGGCGAGGCACTGTTCACTTCGGGCAGCTACAACAAATACCGCGAGGATGCGGGCCAGCGCTGGGGGCACGTGCTCGATCCGCGCACCGGTCACCCGGCACGCGGTGTAATGGCAGCGAGCGTGATCCATGGCGATCCAGTGATCGCCGACGTCGCCACGACCTCGCTGATGATCGCGGGAACGGACAATTTCGAGCGCATAGCGCGCCGCCTCGGCGTCGCCTGTGCGCTACTCATCACCGACAACGGCATGGTGTGGATGACGCCAGCCATGCAACAGCGGCTGGTCTTTCCGGTTCCGCCCGCAAGCGTTGAGATCACGCCGTCGCTGGGAGCCGAGTGCAGTACCAAGCCGCCAGCGACCTGATTCACGGAGAGGCCGAATCCAGAGCAGCTTCGATCCGGCCGGACATTCCCTAGTAACGCGCTTTGACAAATAGCGATGGCCCGTTCAACCGCACATTGATTTCGCCGTCGAAGCTGCGCTTGTCCGCTTCGATGGCAATGCGCTGGGCGCCGTATTCGGCACCAAAGCCCAAATGCTGCCACGGGAAGTACTCGAAACCGAGCGAGACGTTGTAGATATGTCCGCGCAGCGTGCCACTGTTCTTGCGCACCCCGGAGATATCGGCATAGAGGCGTGCGGTTTCGCTGAATGCATGGCGCCAGCCCAGCTCGACCAGCGGCGCCCAGGCTGAAGCACTGTCCCGCAGATCAAGTTGTTGCAGGTTGCCATTGAGTGTCCCCTGACCGGCGACCTCGCCGGCGATGCGGTAGTAGCCACCGCCCAGGCCCAGGCCCCAGACATCCCGGTCACCAGCCGGCACCCACCAGCGCCAGGCCACACTCGCAAAATCAAGATCGAGCTTGCCGTAGACCTCGGCCTCGACATTGAACGTGCTGCCGTCGTAATTGATGCTGCGAGTCAGCCGCTCCGACGCACTGCGGTGGAAACGGTAGGCGTCAATCTCGATCCCCTGGCTGTCACCGACAAGGAAGCCGAAACGCGTACGCCCGACGGTACGGTCCTTGGTCAGACCGAAATCATCCTCGAAGTTGACGTCGGTACCGATCACACCGTTGTCGCCGTCGATGCGCGCATCCGCGTCACTGTCTGCCTGATAGGCGCCAAGTGAGAGATAGAAACGATCCAGCGCCAGCGGTTTCTCGGCACGGACGGCCGGAGCAAATGCGGCGAGTACGAATAACGGCAGATAGCGCCTTTGCATGATCTTGTCCTTGAATTACCAGATGCGTCGTTCAGCGGCAGAGTTTCCTGCTGCAAACCGGATTTTCGCACGCCAGCGGTACAGACAGCGCCTGCGCCCACGCGATACGGCGCTTCAGGGCTTGCGCGTGCGCCGCAGCCGAGTGAACTCGGAAAACTCCCACTGGCGCAGACCAAGCATCAGGCTGAAGCCGTCGCGTTCGCGCAGCGGAAGGCGCGCATCCTGGCGGGCAAGCTCATCGAATTCCTGCGCCAGCCGGATCAGCGCCGTTTTCATGCGCGTGCGTGAACTCATCGACAGCATTCCGCTCAGAAAGCGGAACTCATCGCCCACCCCATCAAAGGCACCGCGCAGGAACTCTCCGGCCACCCGGGCCAGAAAAAATTCGTGAACGGGCCCATCCTTGCGCCAGGCAAAGTTGCGCGCCGTCAGCTTCTTGACACGCCGTGGCGGCCGGTAGTCAACGATGCCCAGTTGATCCAGACGCAACAACAGGCTGACCAGACGTGACTCATCGAACTCATAGGCGCCCGTAATCTCCGCAAGCTTCCAGTCATTGACCAGCAGATACGTCAGCAGCAGCAATTGCGGGTCGCGCACCAGCGCGCGTTCCTGGGTTTCGCTGAGCTCCTGCAGCGCGGCCGGCGCCTGCCCGCCATCGACGAGATCGGAAAGGCTGAGATCAAGCACCTCGCAGATCCGATCCAGCCGGCCGAGCGAGAAATCACCGCGGCTCAGATCACGTTTGATCGTCGGCTCGCTAAGATTCAGCAGCTCGGCCAACTGCCGATAGGTCATGCCACGCTGGCGCAGCACGCTGCGTATGTTGCGCACTAGAGTCTGGCCCGCGCTCATGGCATGGTTCCCTGGTATCAGATATCGATACCAAATCAGACAACAGGGATAAACGACGCGCAAGGATCGGCTAATGTACTCTGCGCGGCCGCAACGGCGAATCGGCCGGCGCAGTCCTGCTGCATCAAGCCGGCGCCAGTCCCCGGCTCGGCCAGCGCGGCTAGTGGACAGCGCCTCGGATGCCTGGACTAAGTCGTTGATTTGGTGCCGGCTGTCAGAATCGAACTGACGACCTACTGATTACAAATCAGTTGCTCTACCAACTGAGCTAAGCCGGCGCGGCCGCGCGGATTGTAGGCGCGGCGAGGGCATGGAGCAATGAGCAGAAGCAATCAGCCGCGGGGATGGTGCTGGGCATGCAGGCGCTTGAGGCCTTCGCGCGCGACATGGGTATAGATCTGCGTCGTCGACAGGGAGCTGTGCCCTAGCAGCAGCTGCAACGCGCGCAGGTCGGCGCCGTGATTGAGCAAATGGGTCGCAAATGAGTGGCGCAGCACGTGCGGGGAGATGCGCTGACTGGCGATGCCAGCAACCAGTCCGTGTTTCTTGACCATGACCCAGAACATCTGCCGCGTCATGCCGCTGGCACGCACGGTGACGAAGACCGCCTCGACCGTGCGCCCGCGCGTCAGCAGCGGGCGTGAGGCAGCGACATAACGCTCCAGCCAGTGCTGCGCTTCCTCGCCCAGCGGCACCAGGCGGTCCTTGCCGCCTTTGCCGGTGACACGCAGTACGCCCTGGCGCAGGTTGATCTGGTCGGCACGCAGACCCACCAGTTCGCTGACGCGCAGGCCAGTCGCGTACAACAGCTCGAGCATGGCGCGATCACGCAACCCCAGCGGCGTAGCGATGTCGGGGGCTCGTATCAGGCCCTCGACCTCACTCTCGCTCAACGCCTTGGGCAGGGCACGCGGCAGCTTGGGTGCATCCAGCAACAGGGTAGGATCGGCGTCAGCAGCGCCGATACGTATCATTAATTTGTAATAACGCCGCAATGTGGAAAGAAGCCGGGCGTTCGAGCGCGCGGTGTATTTTGCCGCCGTACGCGCGGCGAGGTAGCGGTACAGCAGTTCACGCGAGGCCGAAGCCAGGCTGCTGCCATGACCGCCCAGCCAGCGCGCGAAACCGGTCAGATCACTGCGATAGCTCGCGAGCGTGTTTTCCGCCAGACCATATTCGGACCAGGCCTGCTCGATAAAGCGCTCGATAGCAGCGCGGTCGGTTTCGGTCAGCGGCGGGCTGGCGGACTCACTCATCGGCATAGGCAAAATCAGGAGCCGCAGAGTAGCCGAATTCTGCGCCTGTGACGAAACGCCCGGATGACAGCCTCGGGGAATCCCTGCATGCTTGCACGATGATCACAACTGTCAACCGCTGCGCATGAATGACGCAACACCCCGTCCGGCCCATCTGGGTCTGCGCGTTGCCGCCGCGATTTACGACTTTTTCCCGCTGCTCGCGCTCTGGATGGCAACTGGTGCAGTCGCGCTGCTGGCCACGCGCGGCAAGCTCGATCCCCACGCCTGGTGGTATTTCCCGACGCTGGTGCTGGTTACCGCCAGCTACTATCTGCTGTCCTGGCGCTATGGTGGTCAGACCATAGGCATGCGCGCCTGGCGTCTGCGCGTTGTCGACCGCAACGGCACCTCACCAGGCTGGACCGCAGCGCTGCTGCGTTTTGTCGTAGCCCAGGTATCCCTCGCTGCACTGTGCCTCGGCTTCGTCTGGTGCCTGTTCGAACGCGAACGCCGCAGCTGGCACGATCTCGCCAGCGGCACACGCGTGTTGCAGCTGCCGAAACGATAGGACCCCTCAACATGCTCGCTCATATTCTGTTCGCCGCCGGCGGCGCCATCTTCGGTGTGCTTGGCACCTTGCATCTGGTCATCACCTTCCGCGGCAGCAGGCTGCACCCCTATGACGCGGCGGTGCGCGATGCCATGCAGGCCACCACGCTGCGCATGACCCGCGACACCTCGCTGTGGAAAGCCTGGATTGGTTTCAATGCCAGCCACAGCATGGGTGCTATGGTGTTCGCCGCCTTTGTGCTGCTGCTCGCCATCGGTTACGGCGATTTCCTGCGCAGCGCACCCCTGTTCGCCTGGCTCGCACTGGCCAATTCTGCCGCCTGGCTGATCGTCGCGCAGCGCTACTGGTTCCGCATTCCGCGCAACGGGCTTGCCCTCGCTACCACCTGTTTTCTGATTGCCGCGCTGATGTACAGCTTCGGTTAGATCGCAACTTCAGCTCGCGCGCCGGAAATAAACCACCGCCGCAACGATCAGCAGCAACGCAGGCAATGCCGTGGCAAGCGCAAGATTCATCCCGTAGACAGCCCCCAGGCTGACGAACGAGCGCTGCAGGAAATACCAGGCTATCGACACCACCATGCCGATGAAGATGCGCTTGCCCATGCCGCCGCTGCGCAGCGTGCCGAAAGCGAACGGCAGCGCGCACACGACCAGCACGAATACATTGAACGGCCACAACAGACGCGCCCAGTAGGCCATTTCAAAACTCGACGCATCCTGCTGGTTGCGCTGCAGATAGCGGATATTGCGCCGCAGATCGTTGACCGACTGGTAGGCCGGTTGCACGATCGACAGCGCGAGCATGCGTGGATCCAACCCCGATTTCCAATGCTTGCTGGCATCAGTAGTGCTCCTGGCCTCTGCCGGCCCGAACTCGGTGCGGCGCACTTTTTCCATGGTCCATTCACCAGCGCGATGCAACGCGCTGTCCGCGAATGCGATCGACAACAGCTGGCCTTGGGGCGTGAACTCGAACACGCGCACGTCAGCCAGCCTCACTTCACGCACTCCGTCGACCTGCCGCGTCGTGCCCTGCTTGGCATTGATGAAGGTGTCACCGTCGCGGGCCCAAATGCCGCCGCTACGCCGGCCTATCGCAACGTCGTTGGACTTGGCTTGCAGCGCGAACGACTGGGCCTGCTGCTCGGCCATGGGAGCCAGGGTCTCGCCCATGGCCGCGACCAGCAGGATCGCAAGCGCCAGGGACAACGCCGCAGAAAGACAGATCCGCAACTTGGACATGCCAGCCGCGCGCAGCGCCGTCAGCTCGCCGCTGCCGGCCAGGGTACCCAGTCCCAGCAGTGAACCAATCAGCGCAGCATTGCCGAACCACTCGTAACCGCGCCGCGGCAAGGTCAGGAAAATCTGCACCGTGACCGTGCCGAGGCCGTAGTTGCCCTTGCCTATATCGGTGGCTTCGCTGACGAAAGCGCGCGCGGCATCAAGGCCGACGAGTAGCAACCAGGTCATCAATACGGCCGACAGCACACTGTAGGCGACGAGCCGGTCCACCTGTTTCATGCGCCAGATCATGAGCGCCCTCCGCCATCGTTCTTGCGACGCGACGCCGCGGGCACGGGCGCGCTCGACTGCACCGGCGGTTGCGGCAGACGGTCGCCTCGGCGCAACAGCCACCAGGCAACGGCAGCAGCCGGCAGATGCACCCACCAGAGTCCGACGAAGGCCGG
Source organism: Rhodanobacteraceae bacterium (assembly GCA_016790075.1). Classification (GTDB taxonomy): domain Bacteria; phylum Pseudomonadota; class Gammaproteobacteria; order Xanthomonadales; family Rhodanobacteraceae; genus Tahibacter. Next base: position 250,212 of record JAEUPP010000024.1, read on the forward strand.
TATCCGGCCCTGCTCGATCAGCGCCCGCGCAATACCTAGCCAACCGAGGTAGATCAGATAACACAGCAGTGCGATCAGCAGTCCCGCATAGCGGGCTTCGCGCGGGCGCGTACGCGACAGCGGCACGGCCAACACCGCGAGAATCAACACCGAGAGCGGTGCCGCCAGGCGCCAGTGCACTTCGGCCCGCTGCAGCGGCTCATTGCCCGCCAGCAACTCGGCCAATGGTGCGGCGCGCTTGAGGGCTTCGGGCGTATCGTCCGTTTCGTTGTCCGCCAACGCGATGTCGTTGCCTTTGAAACGCAGCAGGCGGAAATCGTCATAGCCTATGCGGCCCTCGACGCGAAACCCGTTCTGCAAGGCCAGGAAACGCCCCTGGCCGTCGCTTTCACGACGCAGCTCGCCCCGTTCGGCGGTGATCACATCAATGCGTGTGGCCTCGCCGTCAGCGCGCTCGGTCTCGACAAACATGCGCTCGAAATGCGAGCCGCTGTCGTTCATGGCACCGACATAGATCACACCGCCGCGCCCCGGCAACTGCACGAAGCGGCCGGCCTCGAGCCCGGCCACGACCAGAGAACGGTTCGCTTCCTCCACCAATCGGTGCGAAAGGCGTATCGCCGCCGGAGCAAGCCAGAACGAAATCAGCCCTATCAGCACGACTGCCGGCACAGCAATCAGGGCCAGTGGACGCAACAGGTAGTGCAACGGCATGCCAGCGCCTTGCAGCACGGCCATTTCGTTGTCACGCCACAGCCGCCCATAGGCCAGCAACACGCCGATAAACACTGCCAGCGGCACGAGTACGGTCAAAGCGTCCAGCGTACGCAAGCCCAGGATTTCAAAGACGAGATTGCCGGGTAACCGGCCCCGGGCAACCTTGGTCAACACGTCGGTCACGGTGCCGCCCAGAGTGACGACCAGCAGCACCACAGTGCTGGCGAAGCAGCCGTAGGCCAGTTCGCGCAACAGATAACGATCGATGATTCTGAGCATTGCCAAGGGCTTGTGCGATAATCCGGGGGCTTGTGCCGGTCGCGCACAAGATCAATCCCCGAAGTTTAACCGGCCAGGCTCTGCGGCGCGGCATCGCGCCCCGGGGTAGGCCCATTTCGTCCGGTGCCTGTTCATGACGATTCAGTTCTCCCTCGCCAACGCTACTCCAGAAACCGAAGCAACCCCCTGTGCCGTCGTCGGCGTCTACGAGGACAAGCTGCTGACCAGCGCTGCGGCGCGCATCGACGAAGCCTCAGGTGGCGCGATCAAGCGGCTGGTCGATTCCGGCGACATCAGCGGCAAGCTGGGTAGCAGCCACGTGTTGTTCGGCCTGTCCGGTATTGCCGCAGCGCGTGTGCTCGTAGTCGGCCTTGGCGAGCAGAAGAAGCTCGACGAACTGCGTTTCCAGCGCGCCTCGCAGGAAGCCGCGCGTGTGCTCAAGGGCTTGCCGCTGGCAAGCGCCACCTCGTTCCTGGCAGAAATCGAGGTCCCCGGCCGTGACCTGAACTGGAAGGTGCGTACGGCCGCACTCGCCACCGATCACGCCGCCTACAAGTACACGGCGACCTTCAAGACCAAGGACAAACCGCGTGGTGACAGCTTTGCGGCTATCGCATTCAGCGCCGATGGCTCCGCACAGGCAGCACTGCTCCAGGCCACGGCCATTGCCGCCGGCGTGCGCCAGGCGCGCGAACTCGGCAACCTGCCGCCCAACATCTGCAACCCGGCCTATATCGCGGCTCAGGCACAGAAATACGCCGATGCCACCGCCGGCGTGACCTGCGAAATACTCGATCGCGAACAGATGCAGGAACTGGGCATGGGCTCACTGCTCGGCGTCGCCCAGGGCTCGGCCAATCCTCCCAAACTTGTGGTTCTGCGCTGGAACGGCGCTGCCGACGCGCGGCCCTACGTGCTGGTCGGCAAGGGCATCACCTTCGATACCGGCGGCATTTCGCTGAAACCCGGCCCCGGCATGGAGGAAATGAAGTTCGACATGTGCGGTGCCGCCGGTATGTTCGGCGCCTTCGTCGCGGCGACAAGCCTGCAGCTGCCGCTGAATCTGGTCTGCATACTCGCCGCCGTCGAAAACATGCCAGACGGCAATTCGTATCGCCCGGGCGACGTGCTCACGAGCATGTCCGGCCTTACGATCGAAGTACTCAATACCGATGCCGAAGGCCGCCTGATCCTCTGCGACGCGCTGACCTATGCGCAGCGATTCAATCCGCAGGTCATTATCGACGCGGCAACCTTGACCGGCGCCTGCGTCATTGCCCTTGGCAAGCACGCGTCGGGACTCATGAGCAAGGACGATGAACTCGCCAACCAGCTGCTCGCCGCCGGCGCGGCAAGCCTCGACCGCGCCTGGCGCCTGCCACTCTGGGACGACTACCAGAGCCAGCTCGAATCCGGCTTCGCCGATGTTGCCAATATCGGCGGCAAGAACGCCGGAGCCATCACCGCGGCCTGCTTCCTGGCGCGCTTCGCCGAAGGCCAGCGCTGGGCCCATCTCGATGTCGCTGGGACAGCCTGGGACGAAGGCCGCAAGGGGCTAGCGACTGGCCGCCCGGTACCGCTGCTCACGCAATACCTGATCGACCGCTGCTGAGGTCGAAGGCGCCAGCGCACGCCACCGCGTGCGCTGGCGCCTGCACTATCCTTACCCGACCGCCCGCTGACTGGCCGCCGCATGCCCCGCGCCGATTTCTATCTGATCGACAAGCCGCGTTTTCGCGCCGATCCGCTACTGCTGGTCTGCGAACTCGCCAAGCGCGCCTACGCCAGCGGCCAACAGACCCTGATCCTCGCACGCTCGCTGGAGCAGGCCGAGGAAATCGACGGCAAACTCTGGGAGTTCGACGAGGACGCCTTTATCCCGCACCAGATAGCCGGCGACGAGGATGACGAGATCACCCCCGTACTCATCGTCGCCCCCGGCGTAGTCAGTCCCGACCGTCCGCTCGTGATCAATCTGCGTGACGACTGCGCGCCGGGCCTGTTCGAACGCGTGCTGGAAGTTGTACCTGCCGACGAGTCGCAACGCCTGGGCTCACGCGAGCGCTGGAAGACTTACAAGCACGCAGGGTTCGAGCTGAAGAAATTCGACATGTAAACAATTGGAAATTAACAGACCGCACCCATTCGCGCCCCACATCGGCCAGCCGGTTCAAAAGTACCCCGAGTCGCCGGGACACAAGGCTGCCTCGCGTCCCACCAATATCGCCGCACACCCCTGCGGAACGAACAAATCAAGCACCTGCCTTCGTTGCAACTTTATCGGCACTGGCGCCAGCCCGCGCCGACATGCCGCCACCGGCTGAGGCGTCATTCATGGCGCACCCCGATAGTACTTATGTACAAGTCATAGGCGCCGGGAGACCGGCTATGCTGCGCCACCAGCATGCATTGCAGCAGGGGAGACTTGCCGTGCGCAGATCGATCCGCAGTCTATTCGCCAGCGCTTGCCTTGCGCTCTCCGCCACCACATCGTCTGCCTGCGTCGACAGCGTCGTACTTGTACATGGCAACGCCGGCTCTCCAGCGGACTTCGACAACACCTATGTGGAGCTGCGCGCGCGCAACTACAGCGACGCGCAAATCCTGCGCCCCAACTGGGGCAGCAAGACCTGCCCCGCGTGCAACGACCACAACGGCAGCGAAGAAGCCCCGGTCGCAAGTGCGCTCAGCCTTGCACTTGCCACATCGTGCACCGGCAAGATCGATGTAATCGGCCACTCGATGGGCGTCACGCTAGCCGCGCGCGAGATCCTCGCGCTCGGATTGTCTGCACGGGTGGACAGTTTTGTCGGCATCGCCGGTGCCTACCGCGGCCTGTTGAGCTGCGGTGTCTATCCCTTTCACGTGCCGACTTCGACTTGCGGCAGCAACGGGCTGTCCATCACGAGCCCGCTGCTCAATAGCCTTTATGCGAAGCGGCTCGCCACACGGGAATACTCGATCAAGTCCTATATTGACGAGATTGTCTGCTCAACCGGCACCTGCCTGGTCTACGGCACACACGCCTCATCCATTGCGGGCGAAAACGCCAGTTACACCCTTCCCTACTACCATTACCAGCTACTCTGGTTTACGCCCGCGCTGCAGGCAAACCTCGTCAACTGACACTCGCCTTCCATGCGGTTCTTGTTCATCGGCTCGCGATTTACGCTCCACGCTACCTTCCCACGCTCGGTCGCCCTCACGCAGTTGCGCGTCACTTTGCTCGCTGTGACCAGCTCGCAGCGGGACTTGCACCCGCAGGGGTGCGCCCATGCTGGGCGCACCCATCGAAAAAAAACCCGGCAAATGCCGGGAATTTTTTCGGGAATCGCTCCCATATCGCGATACGGGCAGAGGGGGTTATCGAGCCCCTCTGCCCATTGGCCGATTACTGGGAAACATCGACCTCGATCAAGTGGCCCTTGGCCGACGGCACTCGAATGCCACGGATATCCTGCAGGCGACCGACATTGCTGATAGTCCTTGCGAGTACGTAGCGCCCGTTCTGATTCAGCACCACGTAGGCTTCCCGGGCAGTCGTATCAACCACAAGCAAGTCGGTCAGACCGTCGCCGTTGATTTCAAACGCGACATGCTGCAGCGACCGATCCGTCAAATCCAGACCGAGATGGCGAACATCTGCGGCGGCGGCTTTGCTGCCGCCGTCGGTGGCTGAATTCGCGCCAAAGCCGGACACAGTCACCCAAACCACCGTAGAAGCACTGCCACCTGGGCCGTAACAAGTGATCCAGACCGGACTGCTGAACGAGAAGTAGTTGTAGATTGCACCGAACGGACCACCGTAGTTGCAATAGCTCGCGTTGGTGGATTGCCAGTGTATCCACGCCCAGCCCGGGGAGTTGAGCCAGCTCGGATTAGCATAACCCCAGACATAAGGTGGTGCCGGTGGGGCAGGTGAAACTGTCAGATCGGCAGTCGACGAAGTGGATCCACCCGGTCCGGTACAGGTAACGGTTACCGATGTACTACTGGCTGGACTGACAGACTGGCTGCCGGCGGTAGAGCCTACTGATACGGCACCGGTGCTGCTGCAGCTCGTTGCGTACTGCGAACTCCAGCTAAAGGTAGAGCTTTGTCCGGTGTAGATGGACGTCGGTGAAAAACTGGTATTGACGACCGGCGGTGTATTGGCCGACTGAACGGTCAAGGTGGCGCTAGCCGACCCAACCTGACCATCTTCCGGCCCTTCGCAAAACACGTACGCCTGCAGATCCGACGTCGGTGTCAGTACCAGGGACCCGCTGGGCCCACCGAAATCCAGGCCAGGAACACCTGTTATTTCGCAGAAACTGGCTCCTCCGCGGGCACTCCAGCTAAACGTCGTGGACTGACCGCTGACAATGGCGTTGGGCGTAAAGCGCGCCGTTACGCGCAAGCCTGGGATTAGTCTTGAGGAAGCGTCGCTGCTCGACTGTTCCGTGTCAGCGGCCGCAGCCACGACATTTGCACCACATAACGCAGCCAAAGACAACATTGCACAAGCGATTGCATTTTTCATCCGGTAATTCCAAGTGATCCTGTTGGCTTGAAATGGCGCAGGAAATCGCCTGCAACCGGCTGGAGCAGGCGGCGGCGCCCTCTAAAATACTGACCCGATCAAACAGTACATTCATGCTTGCCCGTCAATGCAAACTGGACGGCACAGCCAACCCAAGCAAGGCATTCACATCAATTGCTGCACCGAACCATTACTTATACTTATTTACACTGAGTGGCCAAATAATCTTAGTTGCATTTGCTTATACGTCAATATCGCTCTTATTGTTAATTGCCGCAAAAACGATAAAAAAACGTTAACCGTCGCCCGGAAAAACCATGGGTAGAGAAAAGGATGCGTTGGCCACCGAGACTATCGCCCGCTGCTGCCCGAGATCCGGACGAGCAGCACCAGCGCGCACGCCTCTATCCTTGGGTATTGACCCTGATGCTGCGTGGCGCAAGGCCGCTGGGCGGTGCCATAAGCCTGGCGACATGTAGTGATCGATGCTTTCTATGCAGGCGCTGGTCAGCTCGGAGTTTCGCTCTGGATTTTTCCGCCGACGTGGGTCAGAGGCGTGACAAGTAAACGCGCAGAAGCGCGGGCTCTGACCCCTCTGAACGCCCAGCAGGCCCTACGGCCAACTGCTGGAAAAGTTGCGGAGTTGAGCGTGTTGTCCAGATGAGTGGCTGGACACAACGCCGCGCTGGAATACGCGGCCGGCGCCAGCCAGAATTTCTCACACCCGTTCGTAGCGCGGCGTCTCGGCGGCCGCAGTAGAAGGGGTGTGAGAAATGCGTCTAGGAGGCATGCTTAAGCCGCCGCAGGGCGCGCCGTGCCTGCCAGCCCGTGTAAAGGAAATAGAAGTTCAACAGTAGCACTGCAAGCGCGACAGTGAACGCAACAATGACAGCCGTCTTCGGCGAGACATGTTTCTCCGCCTGGGCTGGCGGTTGAACCGACCAGGGCTCGGCCAGATAGGGGAAGTCGCCCGACAGGGGTTTCCCCGGATCAGCCCGGCGCGGGAAATTCTTGCCCAGTGCGATGTCGAGCTCCATCAGCAGGCAATCGCCGAAGGTACAGCTGATTCCGACGATGTCGTCGGTCAATTCGCGCCCGTTCGGGAATTTCGCCGGGAAGCGTGAAGTGTAAATCGCCACATCCGGCTCGAAGTCGTAGTAGCGCAGGTTGAAGGTGGCATCGTAGAGGTTCGTGGCCGGCGCCAGGTAGTCCATGATGAAATTCCTGATGGAGTTGTCCCGGTGCGCTTCCTTGTGAAGCGCCGCGACATGCTCTGAAGGCGGCAAGGTATTCAGGAACGAGAATCGCGGCAGCTGCGTGCGCAGACCACGCCCGATGTGATCGATGATGGCGTTGGATCCTCTCTTTTTCGTAATGCCCCAAATGATCCAGTCCTGCTGGCCCTGGGGAAACGCATTGATCGGGATGCTCATCACCATCGACATCACGTTTGATTTGGTGAAGGGGCTGAAGATGAATGGATCGGCCTTGACCCCGACGTACCACTGAATTTCTTCGGCGCGCTCAAGCCCAACGACGGTCTTTTTCTCCAGGTTACCGTTGTTGTCGATATGTACCGTAATGCTCGCGTCCGGTTTTATCCCCAGCGAATCGACGACGTGACCGCCGTAACGGGCGCGCACCGTCTCATCGCTGTAGTCGATCCGGCTATGCAGATCCATGTTGATGACAAACTCATACTCGCCGAACGTATAAGGCGGCTGTTTGGCGAGCTGCTTGTAGACATTGAAGACCAATACGAGCCGATCGCCCCTGGGAAAAATGAACAAGCCCGTGATATTTGGCTCCATCACGAGCTCTGGATTGAACTCGGCAGGCAGTGCGGGATCGGCATGGTCGGACGAACGCGCCGGAAAAGCCGCGGTCAACGCAACAAGTACCACTAGAACAAGAACCCAAAGTCTCATGGCTGTGACCCCGTTCGAGAAAGCCAGCAGGAGCGGCACAAGGGAATACGCATGCACTGCGGACAAAGTGATGGCAATTGGCTGATATTCGGCATTACTGCGCGTTGGGAGCGCGACTACTACGCATCGGCACGAAACAGGCGTAACACCTCCGCACTCTGTTGCGGATGGGACAAGGCATCGGCGGTCAGTGACGCCATCAGGTTGATTTCTGTTGGCGTCAGGTGAGTGCTGATCGTGCTGTAGTTGGGAAAATTCGAGAATGAGCCGGGGCGGTCGAAATCGCCGAGCACAGCCTGCACCTCCGGCCGCAATGCATCATGGAAACGCCTGACGCGGTTGAGGTAACACCACATCACTTGCACGCGCCGCGCATTCTTGATGCCGAACCAACGATTCGGCAACACGTCCAGGATCTGGGTGAAGTTTGCCGGCAGCAGGTTGAGCCCCGGCTTGGTGTCCTTGCCCTTCATGCCAAGGCTGGCCGGATCCTCTGTATTGCCGCTTGCCGTCCAGAGCCCCTTGAGCAGCTCGGGAAAGCGATCCGACGGGAATACCTGATTGTGTTGAAGCACCGGCGACTTCGGATTCGGATCTCCGGCATAAAGCCTGTAGCCCCTGCCCTCCTGCCAGGGCTGATAGCCAAACAGCACCGGAACCTGCGCACTCAGCAAGATTCTGGTTCCCGCAATCTCCTGGCCAGCCTCGTCGAATACCCCCAAGGAACAGGCAACCATGCCCGCGTCGGCGTTGACGCACGCGATGAGGCGATCGATGTCCTCGTAAGCCAGCAGGTTGGCAATGCCAGTATTCTCGAGGTTGCCGCCATCCGCAAAGCGCGTCGCGGGATTGTCCGGATCGGGTTTGGCATCCTTGACCGGCCAGTAGGCGTATTCAGGTGTCAGGTCCTGAATTTCGCTGACCCATTTTTCAAGCTCCCGCTTGACTATGCCGCCAGTCACCTTGGAGTCGCCCACGGCACTGGTGAGCTTGTTGATCAGCTGCATCGCGTCGTCGCGCTCGTTTTCCGGCATGGCCCGCATGGCCCAGCCAGCCATGTGCTGACGCGACTCCATCATGTCGTCGTGCAGTTTCTTGCCATCCCGTTTCCAGCTCTCGAAGATGTTCTGCAGCGACTCGGCAAAAAAAGCACTGCTGGTCCCGACGATATCCATCAACGCCAGCGGCCGGGACTGGCTGACCGAAACAGGGCTGCCGGCTTGCGTCAGCGATGAGCTGAAGGCGAAGGAAGCAACACCGCCGCCGCCAGGACTGCGGCCGGCGGCGTCGGTTCCGTCGACCTCTCCATAAATGCCGGTCGCAAACGCGGTACCGTGCACCGGGGCAAGCAATTTCTCGCCAGCCGAGGCCTGCTGCACAAACATCGCCATATTGCAGACCAGAAACGGGCGCTTGCTCCGCTCTGTGCCGCTGGCGACCAGTTGTGTCGTAGCGGCCGCCAGCGAAGGATTGAGCGCGGTAATCTGACGCTCACGTGTCGCCTGGTCCCAGGAGAACAGCGACGTAGGCCGCAGGTACCGGTCGTGCGGAAACAGGCCCTGAGGCTTGAGCACGTGCAACCCGATCGCGGTCTGCCACAGAAATGGCGTAGGCACTTTCATGAACTTGTGCAGGAACAGCACTTCCAGCGCGAGCGGGATCGCACCGAAGGACCGATCCGCTGCTGCCTGGCCCGCATTCCCCGGCGGCAGCTGACTCAGGACCTCCTGCGGAAGGTGGCCTTGCGTCGGCGTGAGTACCAGGCGCCCCGGATCCGCCACATAGAGATTCAGATACTGGTCGTCCGTCGTGGAATCCTGCAGATAGGCAAACGGAACGGCCAGCCAGGCGCCACCGGAAACACAGGAAATGGCTCGCGCCTGACCGAGCAGGTCCCGGCCATCCGGCGTCTTGAGATAGCGCAGCGCACGCAGCTGCCCCATTCCCGCGATCATTGCACGGGATCCGCCACCCGACAGACATACCCCGACATTTCCGGGCGTATCCCCCGGATCAATGTACTGATCAACCCGCAAAGGCACTGTGGTGAACAGATCCGCACGATACGTCGAGCGTGGTGCAGGCATCATACGCATGACCAGGGATTTGATTGCGCGCCAGGCTCCTCGGACAGTCGACAAGAAAGACATGGAACCTCCAGCGCGATAGTGTTGGTGAGCATTGGGCGCATGTAAGCGGACTCCTGCGGGATGCAGCGCCTCACCAGCGACACAGGACCTCTCTCCCGGATAGCTGCGCCACAGCTTTCATCCGACCGATGGAAAAATGAAAAGCACCCGCGGTACGGTTTGTATACCCAGCGGTTTATCTCTACAGCCTTGCCCGCTGCCTGATACGGCCCATCTGGAGTTCAGAGCGATCTGCACCTGCGGTGCAGATCGCTCTGAACGCCCATGCCGCAAGGCAATCCAACAGAAACTGATCTGACTTATTCAGAGGCTCCCTCATCCGTCCCGCTTTCGGGTCAGCCCCTGGCCGCCTTTGAAATAACGTCAGCCGCTTTCTCCGCAATCATGTAAACCGAGGTAACGATGAAGAAGCCGGGAATTTTTGGAAATACCGAGGCATCCACGACGCGCAGGCCCTTGGTTCCATGCACCTGGAAATTGCCGTCAAGCACGCCGCCGTTCTCCCGCGCGCCGATGGGACAGGTGCAGGAGGCATGATGGCCCCAGGCGTTGTATTTGACGAAGTCGGCGAGCTCTGCGTCGGTCTGCACCGCCTTTCCCGGCAGCTCCTCTTCGGCAATCAAGCCCTGCTTGATCAGCGGCGCGGTCATCTTGCGGACGAACTTGATGCCCTCGACGACGGAGGTCAGATCATCACCCCGGTTGTCGTTCCCCTCGTTGAAATAGTGGAAATCAATCTGCGGAACGTCGCGCGGATCGGTGGATCGAAGTTTCACCGTGCCGGCCGTATTGTTGGTATGTGCTTTCAGTATCGCCCAGGTCAGATAGTTCAAATTCTCCGCAAAGAGTTTTGAATACTCAGGGAAATAGCCCTTGAACAGCCCCAGCAGTGCGAACACGAACAGGTCTGGCAGCGGACGCTGCTTGAGCGAGCGCTTGATGACGGCAAGAACGGCACCGTTGGTGGTATAGACCCCTTCCCGCTCGGTTTTCCATTGCTCGAACTGCGGATCACCCGGAGCGAACTTCGCATCCTTGAGAACCTCCCAATGCGGAAAGTTCATCCGGTTGACGACACCGACTTCATAACGGTCCTGCAGATTTTTCCCTACGCCCGGCAGGTCGACCCGCACGCCAATGCCCAGCGCTTCCAGTTCCTCGCGTGCGCCAATGCCGGAGAGCATCAGCAACTGGGGTGTGTTGTAGGCACCGCCGGAAAGGATCACCTCGCGGGAGGCAAACACCTGCTGGATCGCACCAGCCGCCGCACTCGGATTCTTGGCGGCGCGGTATAGTTTTTCGCCCTTCTGGTACTCGATACCAATCGCGCGATTGTCATCCGCGAACAGTACTCGCGTTGCCAGGGCGTTCATCTCTATCTTCAGGCGCTGGGGAAAACGCCGGGCGATATCAAGAACACGTTCGCGGGCACCGTGCCGCTGATGATGGTCGGTTGCCAACGGCGGATAGTGGATCCCGACCGCATTGTCCTTGACCAGGCGCCAGTCATTCGGGTCGCCCTTTCCCACCAGGCCCCATTCCAGCCTCTTGAACGGCTCGGCGTTGTGCAGGAAGGCTTCTTCCGCCGATACCGCAATGGTCTTGAGCAGCTTCTCGTCCTTGGCCAGGGCCTTGACCGGCAGGGCGACCTCGGTACGGAACCAGCCGTTGAACCCGTGCCGGGTCGGATTCCATCCGAAGTTCGCGAGCAGGCGCCAGCCAGGGCGATAGTGGCAGTTCTCCATGCGCACGAAATACTTGCGCATGTTCTCCGCCGACCATGAGCCGTCACCGGTCAACGTGGCGATGAAATCCCAGTCCTCGTTGTGCGGATAGACGGTGATCATCGCGTTGTGCGCCGTGCACCCGCCCAGCGTTCCGGCGCGTGGATACAACACCCCATCCACTTTCTGGCCGTCCCAGTATTCCCGGTACTTTTCGTCTTTGCGCTGCTCGTCGGTATTGCTGTAGTGCCTTACGAAAAAATCCCATTTCATCGCGTCGTTCTCGGAAGAAAACGCGTGAAACACCGGCACCTGGTAGTCGGCCGGCAGGCGGTTGCCATTGGGATCAACCGGATCTCCCCCCTTGAGTTCAAGGGGGTCGCCACCGGCCTCGATCAGCAATACGGTATGGCCCAGTTCCGCCAGGCGGGCGGCAACCGTGCCGCCGCCCGCGCCCGAACCGACGACGATGTATTCGTAGTTCGACCCTGATTGCGACATGTCGTTGCTCCGGTTACAGGGTCTTGAGGAACTCGATGAGTGAATTCTTCTCCGCATCGGTCAGCGGCGTCTCGCCTTCGGATTCCGGCAGGTAGTCCGTGCCAAAGTAATGCCCGCGGTTGACGATGAAATCGGGACACTTGCTGACTTCAAGCAAGGGCTCGACCAGATTCGCAAAGGCCTTGCTGGCATCCGGATCAGATGCGTTACGCGGCAGCTTCTTCAGATCGCCAATGATTTTTGGAATCAGGGCGAGCACCTTCTCTTTCTGCTCGAGGTTGATGTTGGACAGCAGATTGACCGGTGTTCCAGCCGGAATCGGCCCCAGTTCGATACCGCCCTCAGCAAACACGTTCGGCCAGATGAAGTGCAGCAAGCCAGCGTGACGCTCCAGGAATTTTGGCAGGAAGCCGCCAGGAACCTTCAGAAAGCTGGTCTTGGTGGTGCGATCAATTATCCCTGGCGCCATCTTGCCGGATGCGGTCTGGAACGTAATGTTGCCTTCGCGGTTCTGCGGCCAGAGCAATTGCTTGATGGAACTGTCGAACGATTGCAGGCGGCCTTCAACCGTACCGGTTTCGTTGAACTTGCCAAGTGAATTGTTCTGCAGGAACGGAGCCGTCGACCAGAGGCTGACCAGCGAGGCCGGCCGGGTATAACCACGCCCGCCCGCGGGCATGGCATACGGGCTTGGCTTGAGGGTGTAGGGATGATGGACGGTGATGGTGCCGACAGAAGGCAGATTCTTGTACGAGGTGGACGAGAAGTCGTTCCAGATATTGCCGGCAATGGCATTGGTTGCCAAAGGACTGCAGGCATTGGTTTCCATCAGCGTGGACGGTATGCGCAGCTCGGTCGACAGGAAGTTGTTTTCGAGGAAGTCCGGTGCTTCCACGATCTTCCTCATCTCTGCCTTGAACTCATCCGTCTTGCTCCACTTCCAGTAGTCGGCCCAGCACTTCAGGTAATTGCCATCGACACAGCCGCGGTCGGGGAAGAAGTCCGTAAAGGCCTTGTCGGGCAGCTTGCTGGAGTGGCAACGGGCACAGTGCTCGGCAAATACCTTCTTGCCTTCGTCGAGCACTGCCGTGTCCTGACTCAGGTGCGCCGTACCATTCGGTGCATTTTTCAGATAGTCCGGCTGTGTGGCCGCCAGGAAGAACAGCGCCAGATCCGGTGTCTGCGCGGTATTGGCTTGCCAATAGCTGGAATTCTTGCCGGCTGCCGCGATGGGGAATGGCGTGATGTCGGGACCGCCGATCACCGGGATGAAATGCAGCAGCCACTCTTCGCTGAACAGGCCTATGTTGACATAGACACGGTTGAGTGCTGCCAGGCTGCCGGTCGAATCGGAACCGTCCTTGAGCACACGCGGCGTATACACGTTCGGTTTGTCATAGAACGCATTCAGCGGGCCGTTGGCCGGCAATGGCGGTGAGAAATCATTGAACTGCTTGTTGCCCAGTTCGGTACCCGTCAGCTTTTCCTTGCCCCATTTCTGGGCAATGGCCAGCCGGGCCCCCAGCTGATAGACCGCATTCATCGTGCGCGGATTGTTGATCTGGTCGGACGATACCAGCGACGTGTCGAGGGCGCCGGGACGTGAAGTCGCGAACAGCTGATGGATGAAATTGGTCTGATCGAGATCGAACATGAAAATCCTGTCGATCCAGAAATACTGCGCTCCCGGGTTCGAGTTCAGGTTTGCCCATTTCGGATTGTTGAAATCAGCCGGTGGGTTGACCGGGTTGGGACCCACGTGGCAGAAGCCGCAGGACATGCCGACGCGATAGGGCTTCACCAGGTTCTTGTCGTTGTAGTAGGACGCATCGTTGTAGTAACGCTCGGGATCCCAGCGTTCCTGCGCCTTCTTGTCGAAGTCCGGGTTCGGGAACAAGCGCAGGCCGACGATGCCGCTCGCATATCCGTAATACGAGCCCAGCGGCAGTCCGTCCTTGCCGCGGGCACCATAAGGCACGCCGGGATACTTCTTCTCGTCCTCGTACGGATCCGGCGGGCAATCGGGGCCGGAAACCCTTTCGTCCAGCCACAGGCCATAGCGATCCTTGCGCGGGCCAGTCGCCTCCTTGAAACAGGGCTCATTGACCAGCCCCAGGTATTCCCAGCGGTTGGAGCGCCGATTCTTCAACGCCTTGTGGCTGGACAGCGTCTTGATCAGATCAAGATTGCCGAAGGTGTTGCGGGACAGCTGGTCCCAGAGACGGTCGTTGCCCGCGGTCCAGACCACCCAGTTGTTGCGGCCACGCACGGCGGCCTTGACCGCGTCCTCTGCGGAGATGCCCGGAACATAGGGATCGAGCGTCGCCCGCAGTTTTTCCGGATCCTTGGTGATGCCGTAGTCCATGTCGCGGAAATAGTCTTCCTCAGAGCCGCGCAGCTGGTCTGCCTTGACACCGGCAAGCATGGCCTCGTCGAGAACCTTTCCACTCTCGGGCCCGCTTGACTTGAACAATCTTGAGGTGAGGAGCGCGCCTATGGCGAGTACAGCGATCAGAAGCAGCAGCATTTTTTTCATGGCCATTTCCCCAATGTCCTACGACCAAAAAAGCGTCGACCGGCAAAACGCCCGACTCAAGCCGGCCCGGCAAAGCAATTCGTGAAAGACAGATGCACTCACGGCGCACCGACGGAACGCCCCCAGCGGCACGACCACCCCAAGAAAACGTCAACAGGCCAGGAAACCAGCCTGCTGCCTACAGGACAACAGCAACCCCATGGAGATTTGCGACTTCCGTCGCAATTGTCACTGTATACACTTTAAAAAACATAGCTTCAATACAAACGATGACAACATCCAAGCACTCGTCGACTGGACATGGAAAGCCGAGCCGCAACGGCCATCGAAAGGCAAAGCCAGACACCTTCCGGGCGCCAGAGAACGCCGCCCAGAACCTGATGAACGCGCTGAAAAACGCCGCTTGAACCCGCTAGAGAAGTCCTCTGTATTTCGCCCGGTAACTTTCACCTGGCCCAATCTCACGATCAGGCCACCAGCCAACAAACGAAAACTCCGGAAAAGCGCTCTGTGCTATACGAACCGGCAACCGGACTCAGGCCACCAGGACCGATGGCCACACGCCAGGGACTTGCCTGGCAACCAGGCACCAGCCCCTGCCGTGCTGCCACGCCATGCAGGCAGACGGCCTGAAATCAGCCTGCGCCAGCCCCCTGGTGTGAACCAACTCCGCGCATCCCTGCCCGACGAACACGGTCCTGTCGATTTGCCATGAGTCCACCCCTGCCAATACAAACCCTCAGAACGGCAGCAGCTTTGCGATATTTGAGTAGGCGCATTGGCTGCGTACCGGATAGTGAGTGCCTACCGTCGCCGTGATATTCACGTTGGACTGGCGCTCGAAGACCATCACGATGTCGGAGCCGCCGAACAGGAAGGTCGAGATCATCTCGCCCTTGGAGATCGTCTTCCCGACCAGTTCCGCACGCGCTTTCTCATTGAGCAGAGCCACTTGCTCGCCATAGGAAAGGCCTTGCCGCTCCTTGGCATCCAGGCGAATCAGCTCCTGCGTGCCGGGCTTGACGAAAACGACGGATGACACCTGAGCCATGCCCATAGGCAGGATGGCTACTTTTCCTATGGCCGTCTGCAGGACAATAAGCCCGCGGCATTGGACGAACTGATAGCCCGTGTTGTCCTGCGCATCCAGGTAGCGCCGCGGAATCACGGCATTGGCAAGCGCCGGGTCCTCTTCCGCGCGCCCGGAAGCATCGAGCACGTCGAGCTGCACATCCAGGTATACCTGGCCCGGGATAAATTTTGCCTCGAGTATCCGGCCCGACACCGGTGCGTGCTGCCGGTGATAGTCGAAGACGTTGAGAAAACTGTGTACAAGTATGCCGCCTTCAAAGTCGCGACCGTATTCCGAATCTTTCAGCAGCTCCGGGATCGGCCACTCGACATGCTTCACGACGATAGAGGATTCCGCCGGCATGGGCTCACCAACCGGCGTCGTGACGGCCCACTGGCCGACA
This sequence comes from Rhodanobacteraceae bacterium, assembly GCA_016790075.1. Lineage (GTDB taxonomy): Bacteria > Pseudomonadota > Gammaproteobacteria > Xanthomonadales > Rhodanobacteraceae > Tahibacter. The sequence continues at coordinate 266,044 of JAEUPP010000024.1, forward strand.
AAGGTCGATTCGGCCGGGAAGGCGATGATCCGCGGATCATCCGGCTGGGCCACCGGGCGCTGCCGGTCAATATCCTTGAATGTCCGTGAAAACCACTCGTTGAACGTCCTGTAGTTGCTCAATCCACCTTCACCGCCGGCATAGTCCTGATAGCTGTATTCGGGCCCGAACTTGTAGCTTTCCAGGTACCTGGCCGATTCCGGCGTATCGAGAAACGCGCCCCATTCGATGGCGAACTCCCTCAGCCATAATGACACCGGAGTCAGATCGGCTCCGGTCACGGGATCGATGGGACTCTGCAGAGCAACCAGCTCGCTTTGGTTGAAGTAATAGTAGAACTGGGTAATGCGGAGATAGTCGGTGCGCTCGTGATAGATGCCGCCCTGCCAGTCCCAGACCCGCAACCCCGGCGCCCAGGTCACCAGCGCGTCAAGATAGAAATAAAACTGATAGAGATTATGTATGCGATCGAGCTCGGGAATCCGCTGCCGGCTTACGCGGGTGATCGCACGCTGGAATGCGCCGGCATAGGCGCACTTTTCAATCAGTTCCTTCAGCTTTTTCGTGATCGGCTGCTGTGGCTCATACGCTGCGCTGAGCGGTGGAAGGTCCTTGAGAAAATACGGTTGCTGAGACACCAGCGACCGGTTGCCCTCCTGCTCAAAGCGCTGCACATCCCGCACCGAAGCGGGATTCCATTTCAGGCGGCCGCGGCCGGCTTGCGATGTGCTCATGCCATTCTCCTTCCCGTTGGTGAAGAAAAATATACTTGTCCATCGTTAAGCTAGCAGCCGCAGCGCGGATACATAGTGGTATCACTCCAGTGCCGCAGCGGCACCCGACGCCGGAGCATCATCATGCCGGCAGAACGGCAGCGCCCCCTCGGCGAATTCGTGCCGCAGCACTTCGACCAGCCCGGGAGTCCAGACTATTCGCGAACCCGGGCTCAGCACCTGAGACGACCAGGCGCGCCAGCACACTCGGTAGCTGCAGGCAAAGACATGAACCTGCAGCAGGTCGTGCAAGCAGCAGGCGGTGACGGGCTCCAGAAAGGCAAGGCGTCCCGTGCTGCCGATGAAGCGAACAGTTTGACTCCTGGCCAGCACTCATCACGACCTTCAATCGGCAAGAAGTGGCACAGCGCGGGGCCAGGCCTGAGTTGTGGGGAAACATCCGCAAGCCCCCGATCAACGTTACGACCAACGCAGACGGTTATCCGGAGAACTCACGCTTCCGCATAAACGAGTATGAGCGCCCCCACTACCATCCCAAGCAAGGCCAGGGAGAATATCCACTCCGCCGTGGCGACCAATTTATCGGCCCGGCTGGTGCCAGTTTTCTTCTGCGCCAGATACCCCGCCGCTATCACAAAGATAAATCCCAGCGAAGCGAACAGGAAAATATCATCCGCTATCGATTCGGCACGGATAGCGGACGTTCTTGTACCCAGGATACCGACAATGGCGAGCCCTATGCTGGCCATTACCCCGCTGGTTGAGATCAGGGTCTCTGCTGACTTCTGTGTGTTTTCCAAAGCAGCTTCTCCCCCAGGTTCGGCGGTCACTTGAACCGCTATTCAGTCGTATGGACCGACAGGCCTGGCGCCGTCGGCACCGCGGAGAATGCAAAAACTAATTGGACATTTTAATTATGAAATTAAACCAAGAGCACCGCGAAAGCAGCTCAACTAACATTCTTATGCCACGCCTGCATTGTTACCCCACTCGGCGAAGCCGCGTCGCTGTAGAACACGATCAGGTTGACTAGTTACCCTGTCCCGCCAATGGTGTTCCAACTTCACGCAACGGCCACCGCAAGTGCAAACCGACGCATGATTCAGGCATCAATAGCTCCGGGCTACTCGCACCTACCCGGATGCGGACCTGTTCCCTGTGCGTAGGGTATAGCAGTACATCTGAGGGCCCGGGTCAGCCAGCTGCAGGCCAACAAGCTCACCCGGAACCTCTTGTAGCTCAATGATCGTCCCGGTCGTTCCCCACAAACTGGTGTCGCAGTAGTAGCCAGCGACTCGCCGACCTTTGGACGTTACGCACCAGACGGGTTGCCGCACGGTACCGTTCCCAAATGACACGAGAACCAGATCGCCCTTTACGAGGCACTTGTCGCTCCACCGCACCAGCCCCGGCACCCAGGTGTCGCCAAACGTCCAGCTCTCACTGTAGCAGCTCGAAAGAAAGTCGAGATACGAGTGCAACTCCCTCCGGCGAGAGCCGGCCAGCAGGCGCTGATGGATTTCTTCATACCCCTCCTCAATGAATCGAGGCGGAAGCGGAGGCGAACGGTACTTGAGGCTAAAGTAGGTATCCCACAAGTCTTTCACTGCCTTTATGACGGGCATTGCGCCGCGCGCCCACTCATCGGCAAGAGCAAGCGTGTTTCGTGACTGCTGACAAGGGCTCAGATAGGTCTTGGTCATGTATCCCGGTGCGTGCTCAGTAGGCAGAAAAGGGCTAAGATTCAGATCGTTCCACGACGGCGAAGCACCGCGAGCATCGTTTTCTCGATCTCAGTAGCGCCCTTCCTCGACAAGTCCTCGCGATCAGACGTGGCGAACTCATGCGGGGCTGCCTCTAAGGCATAATATTTGAATTTAGGGGATGGCAAAAGCGCAGTTGCTGACAGTCCGCTGGAATGATTGGTTAGCCTCATGCGGCAGGAAGAAGCAGCGTTGTCACAAAATGAAGGGCTTTCTGATCACGTTGTCCGAAATATCGTGGCGCATGTTGTGGCAACCAAATTTCATTGAAGTGGCGTTTAAAATCTTCATACAATTCAATTGGGTACAATTTTGCCTGTACAGCTCGTCCATCCGGATAGGTGTGGTCATACGTTGGGAAACCATTTGGGTCAATTCCACGTTGTTCGCGGAGCCACCTACAGAAAATTCTTCCTTCTGAGATATCAGGAACCATTTCCTGCGGAAGTGTGTAGCCTGCCTGCTCAAGCGGAGCGATGAGGTTGAGCGTCAGTTCATTGAGCATTGAGAAGTGAGTGTACGGAACCTTTGAGCGGTTCTGCATATACCTTTCAATATGCACTGGCATTACGGGCTTGGAGCGACCTTGCTGCCACTCCGTAACCCATTGGGAAACTTTGACTGCGAACCTTGGTGAGAGCCACTGCGCCAAATTTATCGCAAGGTATGGATGTACCCAAGTTCCTTGAAGAGTTGGGTTTCCGCCGCTTATGACATGGATCAACTGCTGCTCTGGCAAGCCTGTCTGAGTCATCAGCTCAGTCAAAAATTCCCCGGTAGATTTCAGCGCTCGGTAGTCCGAGTAGCGTTTTCCAACTGATTGGCAGAGTGCGGTTGCGCTAATGTAACCGTCGCGGACTCGCTGAGGAATTATTCCGCCTTCGTCAACATGAGGAATTAGGGCCAACTGCTGCATAATTATTCCTGGATTAGTGAATTCAACGCCTGAGTTAAGCCGCGCCGCGAAGCGGCGTCGGCTTGAATGAATTGTTAGCCCAGCAACGCCGCGAGCTGCTGCATGAAGGGCGCAATAGCCGCTCCGATGACCTGAATGTGGTCAGAGGCGACCGAAATGAACCGTACATACGCCTCCCGAAATGAGATTGAGTTTGTTGCTTGCCTCATTTCATCCACGGGTCTCGCAATCGAAGCAACCACATCAGCGGGAGCGCCGGAAGCCTCAATTGCTCTTATCAAATCTTGAAAAAGATCGGCGTTCTGCGCGTTGTACGTGGCGTTTTGCTGCACACCTTGGCCGGCATTCGCTAGGTTCTGAACAACGCCATAGATGTTGGTGTTGAAGATGTGCTGCACACGATCTTGAGAAAGCGGATTTGAGTTAAGCGGAGCCTCGCCTGCCTCGGGAGCTTCCGCCTCGACATCAAGGACAAAATTGAGGACTCGAGTGCGGATGGTATCTACGGCTGCAACTACAGCGCCCTTTGGAATGACCTTCCAAGCCTGCATGCAGTTCATGTTCTGATAGATGTTCTGTCCGAAATGAGCAACGATGTCAGGGTTCCAAGCCTCGTGTAGCGTTCCGCCGTCGCCTCTCGCAATGAGGTCTTCGAGAGCCGCCACAGGTTGCATCATGTACGTATGGGAGAGACTTTCCCGAAGCTCTTCCGGCATGCACGTCATGGGTATATCCGCGTTGCGGAGACCGGACTGAAATGGACCCGAGAAATGCCCTTTGGAGTTGACGTTGAGAATCCTATACTCAGGCAAATCGTCTTTTGACTCGTAACCGTTCAATTCGCGGTCGATCCACGATTTGAACTTTTCATTGCCGAGCCGGGCCGCAAGCACCTTGCACTTTCTCAATAAAGTGGTAAGGGGGACTCCGGAGTCGATTGCTGCACTCTGGATCTCTCGAAGAAGGGACATACGAGTTATCTCTCTATGCCGGGCTAACGTTCGCGTTGGGCCGCCTGCCGAAGGCAGGTGGTCGGCTCGAACGCGTGGTTAGACATCAGCTCACGCACTCAACTACGTCCGTGCACCTATTCTTCATCAGTGTCAACATCAGCAATCGAGCGAATCGACCTTATCTCAAATGTCAAGTCCTTAGGGTTAACTATCCGGTCAAGTACTAACGTCTTACGAACCGCATCTTGGTCAGTCCAAGAAGCCAATATCTCCGCAGTTGGTGCGGGAGATTGGGCTCGGAGATAGACCCCTGCCGGGGCATCCTTTGAACCTATCAGGAGCCCGGAGGCTAGGCGGACTTGTCCGCTTCCTGAAAGTGCCACGTGAACTACGCCGTGGCATCGCTCATCATTCTCTAAACATAGTGCACGAAGTAGCAACTTGGTCTGCTTCTCATCGGGCGCCTTCTGTAGTAACTGTGCAAACACCGATGCACCATGCCCGACAATCATCCGAGATGGTAGTCCGTAGCTGGTTGACATATTTTCACGGCTGGAAGTAGCTATTCCTGTCTTGCGGGACGTAAAGTCGCTTGAAAGTCGAAAAACGTATCCGCGCTGGATTGCTTCCGCGACAACTTTCGTTGACAAGGCTAGTCGTATATCCATTTGCGGATCTTCGTCGAGAAATCCCCGTGACGACGGTCGAGCTACATCTGCTGTCAGTCGCAACGCTTCAGCTATCGTGTCCGCCGAAGCGTCAGGTTTGAGTGTCAGAGCGCTTACGACCGCCTTCGAATCTGGCGAGAGGCGGGCAAGTGCGTGTACGGCAGCTCGAGAAACATCCTCGTCCGGCTTCGTAGCGAGCTTTTCGAGACTACGGATTGCATCTTTGTCATGTACTTTGGCGAGATAATTTGTCGCGGCAATCGTCAAACGCTTCTCATTTTTCTCATCCGAAACTATTGATCGCGCTGCTGTTGCAAGTTTATCTCCAGTAAATAGCTCAAGCAGCGTAGCACGCTTTTCTGGTTGATCTTGCATCCATTTATAGTGTTCGTCACTGGCATTGCCTAGAGCCACCAAAATGCGCTCAAGGTACCCATCCTCCTTGATCTGATTTGATCGAAGCAATACGTCGACAGCATCGCGAAAGTCTCTGTCTTCTGATCGAGCATCCCTCGCCAGATCGATAAGTCTGCGAACATCTACGTCCGAGATGCTCACGTCTGGTGCAAACAGATTCCCCTTGTTTCGTGCGATCTCTAGAAAGTATGAATTGATTAGTCCCCTCGCAATGACACGATCCACATCTCGCCTGAAGTCGGAATTGGGATCGTCAATGGCCAGTTTCTTTTTTACTTCATCGATTGCCGTGTTCTTTGCCGCTTCTCGAAGATCAACTGCCGTCTTTATACCGAAGAGCGTGAAAACCAATGCTACAAGACCAAAAGCCCACCCGAGAATTTTCACCGCTGTCTCGAATCGACTCTTAAGCTGCACTTCCATGGCCTTTGTCAGGCGAAGCTCCAGACTGTCTTGAAGTAGCGATAGACGTTTGTCAATGCGCGCGTCCATGGCGTCGGCACCTGTACCTTCGGAAATCTCCATCGAATTGCTCCAGGTCGTACAAAGATGACTGGACTTTCTGATGTCTACCGAGCAAGCTCAGCCGCGCTGCGTAGCGGCGTCGGCTAGAGCGGTTTGTTGGGCGTATTACCCACGAAAGTACTTCCGCACAGACAGAAATTGAAATATACCCAAGCCCATAAAAAGAAGCCCCATTGCATTTGACAGACTGAATAGAGATTCGTCATTGGAAATCGCCTGAACAGAAAAAACGATGCCCATAAGGAGAAAGAAAATTGGGAATAGGTAGTTAGACGGACGTTCCTTACCCACTGCGTTTCTATTGCGGCGAATGAGCGATATGGTCTCTTCTACTGCGCTCTCACATCTTCCCTTACAGGCAAGGCCTTCCGGAAATCCTACAAAGCAATCTACGCACAGGCCACGACCACAGGACTTGCATAATCCGACAGCGTCAGCTTGATGGTGATAGAAGCACTTCATCCTTGTCATGCCCTAAAGTAATACGCCCAACGCCGTGTTAACCGGCCTGCGGCCGAAAGTAATCGGTTCGTTCGAACCATATCCCCGTAGGTCCGGTTGAACACACAGTTAGAGGGAGTCCAGCGCAGCCCAGCCGGCATGGGTAAGTTCAAAGACCTGGTCTTTGTAACCGCGCGCAACGACAAGCTCGGCATCAAGGAGCTCTTGCAGCGCGTTCTCCCACTTTGCGCTCTCTCTACCCTTGCCGCCGCCGAATGTCTTGCCACCAACCTGGAGAAGCCGCCCACCGAGAGTCGCGAGTTTCAAGATGACGCCATCATCATGCGTGCCCGCCTGCTTGAGCAAGATGATGGCTTCCTCGCTCAATGACATCGAGACGGGCTCAGGCGAAAGAAGCATCACGTCCGGCTGCGATTGAGTGCGCGCAAGGATGCTCTGCAAATACTGGTTTTGATTGAGGCTGACCTGAAGCTGTTTCGAAACCTTGCTCCTGAACTGCTCCGTGTTCTCGAACGATTCGATCAATCCAAGCGGCTTACAGCGCTCGCGAAACTCCGTGAGTTTTGCGTACTGATCTTGGTCAATGCTCTCAGGGGCAACGGGTCGAGAGGAGAAGTAGATCATGGCCGGCTTGCCCGCAGCGACGTGCTTCTCTATCTCTTCGACAGTCCCGCTGTCCGCCTCACCGCTCGGAGTGCCAAGACGCGTCCAGAACACACCGATGAGGAGATCGCAATTCTTCAGTAAGCGCGAGTTGATTAGTTCCTGAGGTCTCGACCCTAGTTCGGGAGAAGCGTGTGTGTCCCAGCCGACCGGAGCGAGCATGACCTTGGATGTTGCTGCATTGACGTCGTTCCAATCATGAATTGCAGCCCGGACAATCTTTCTTTCTTCAAACACATCCCCCGGAGAGGCGATCATGACCGGAATCACAGTTGCGGTGTAAGCCATGCGATCAACTCCCTCTGACGTTTGAGTTTAGCTGCCGCCGAAGGCGAACGGTTGGAGCGAATGTTTAGACATCTTTGCCTCTGTAGCGAGTAGCCTCTGCAGGCTCAAGACCCTGAAATACAAGTGCCGAATAGGGCCCCTTGCATTGGGTGCATGCCTTGACCATGGACTTCCATTCGTAGCCGTACTAGTGCTTGATAAGCTCAAGAGAGCGCTGACGATTCTCTCCGCTGATTAGTGACTGATCAGGCTCAGGCGTGTGGTGGTAGTACTGGCCGAACGTGTCCATGCAGAATTTGTGATACCACTGGGTATGCAGAATCATGCGATGCCGGTACTCGTCAACATCGGGCTCTGGTATGTGGTAGTGACCAGGATCGAGGAAGGCCAGCGAGAAAAACCGTTTGGTCTCGATTTCCATGTCGACTGCCTTGGCAGCCTTCCATTCATATCGACTTGCACAGCTCTCTGTAATCGCACTGAAGTCGTACTTCTCCAACTTCCCGAGCGCCGCGTCGAGCCTCTTGTTGCCGGTTGATCTTGCAATTCCAAGTACAGCCATCGTCTTCTCCCTTGGTAGTTGGCGGGAAGAAACTCAAGAGGTCTAACTATGTCTATGCCTCAAATCAGCGGCGTAACAAGGAGTATGTCGAGGCGACTCAATGCTACGGAATTAGAAATTTCTTGACTGAACAGAATGCGTTAACCAATAAGTGCCGCATCTTCTGTCGACCCGAAACGCGACTGAGAAACACGACACACGCGAGGGTGTATCTATTACGTAAGCGCAAACGCGGGTGTAACAGCCCGACCCGGCACCTTGGCCATGCCTGAACCCGCGCATAGCGATTGCACTGTCAAGACCTGCCTCGCGCACGCGACAAACATCAACACCGCCTCGCGCCATCACCGGTTTACTACCCGCATCAACCACCCGCCCCAACCGCCTCAAGCATCTCCGCAACAACCTCTTTAACCGGCGCGAGCCCATGCAACTTGCGCCAGTCACCAGTCGCATCGTTACCAACAATAATCAGATTCATATGATTCTCCGGCGCATCCGCATACTGGCCAATGCGGCGCAGCGCCGCCGTGACTTGTGCACTAGTGCCGCTGAGAAAATGCCAGCCGGGTTTTGCCTGCACGCGGCGCGCATAGTCGGCCAGCACCAGCGGCGTGTCGTGATCCGGGTCGACGGTGATGGAGACGATTTGCACGTCCTTGCCCAGCCGTGGACCCAGTTGCTTCTGCAGCGCTTGTAGTGTCGTCATCATTACCGGGCAGCTGCCTTCGCAGCGGGCGAAGAAGCTGTGCAGCACGATGTGCTGGCCGGCGATGTAGTCCTTGTACAGGTCGACGGTCTTTCCGTTCTGGTCGATCAGCGGCAGGTCGGCCAGGTAGATGGCGGCGCCGTTGCGGCGTTCACCAGCATCTGGCGCCGTGATTGCTGGAGCCTTGTCCGTGGAAACGCCGGCAGCGTTGCCAGCGGGCATACCGCCGGCCGCTGCTGCAGCCGCCACGGTGAGGGCGATGGCGGCGGCGAGGCAGCGTAGAGGTCGCAGGAGCGGGATCACGCGTTTTTCCACCCAGTTGTCGGCGACAGGAAAAGCAGGACACCCACGTACTACAGTGCAACGACGGCAGGGCTTCTCTCACCGGCCGCCGTTGCACCACGCGGCGCTACGGCACCAGTTCGACCGCACCGGTGGCCGGATTCAGCCAGTACTGCTCCGGCACGCCGCCATAGGCGATCTGCTGCTGGTTCTTCTGGAACAGCTGCATGGTCGGGAAGATCAGGCGGAAACCGGGCTCGAAGATCTGTCCTTGCGGGTGCTGCGAAATTTGGGCCTGGTAGACCGCGATGCGGCGGCCGGCGAGCAGGCGCACAAAACCGTTGACCGACAGCTGCACCTTGGCCAGGGTCTGTACGCGCGTCAGGATCTGCTTGACCTGCTTGCGATGCCATTCGGGCGTGCGTGCGGCATCGTTCATATTGGCCAGCAATTCCTTGGCCGCCGGCCTGTCGCTGTTGGCCAGGGCCTGGCTGAAGCGGTTACGCCAGTCGGGCGTGGGGCCGCCACCGGGAACCAGCTGCAGCAGGCCGCAGCGCTTGGGTGAGAACATGGGCCGGGTCGGATCGACGGCGAGTACGTCGTAGAGGAATTTCTCGTCGATCAGGCCGGAGGCGACCATCTTCTGCGCCAGTAGCATGTCGGTATGCGACTTGACCGGTGTCTCGAACGCATGGTCGGCGTCGATCTGGTTGATTGGCTGCACCGAGTTCTGGAAATTGCCACTCTGGTAGTCGAAGAACTGCGCCTGGAACAGGTTCAGTGAATTCGTATACAACGCCTTGTCGATCTCGATGTAGCGGATATCACCGGCCAGACGCTGGTCGACGAAGGCACCGACCGGCGCCTTGATGATCTGCGCCGAGCTTTCGAACGGCAGCAGATCCGAATCGAGATTGACTTCCTGTTCGCAGAAGATGGGCCGCAGCTGCTCCTGCAGTGACAGCGCCGAACGTTGTTTCATATAGGCCGGCGACGAGGCCAGCTTTTCGTTGCCGGCCTTGATCCAGCTGGAGAATTCCTGCGAGCTGACCAGGTTGTCGATAATCGTCACGTATTCCGGCGCTATACGCATGGCGCCCAGCGGCAGTGGCCGTTCCGGCCGCCACCAGGAATCGTGCGGGAAGGCCAGTTCCTTCATGATCGGCCCGCCATTCATATGGCAGCCGGAGCAGCGCAACCGTGGCAGCGTGGCCTTGCCGCTGCTGTCGAGCGGGCCCATGAAGATGGGCTGGGACGGATCGTAGCCGCGCCAGAGATTGGCGATATCGGCCTGGATGTCGGCCGAATCGCCGCGGTAGAACCACTGCCCGCCCTGGCCGGTGCCGCGAATTTCGTAAAAGTTATACATCTGCTTGCGCGGATCCCAGACCAGGGTTTCCAGCAGCAGGTTGTCCGGTGTCGCTGCCTGCTGCGGCGACAGGATGCTGGTCAGTGCGGTGTTGTCGATGGACGCCGCCGTGAAGTGGCCGTAGAACCAGTCGCCGGGCACGAGTTTCTGGTTCGCGTAGCTGCCGTCGATGGACTCGAAGAAGCTGAAGCTGCCCTGCGGCAGCGGATTGTGGAAGCCGCGGTTGGCGACCATGGACGGGCGCGAGCTCATCTTGTTGGCCAGCACCAGGTTGCGGAATTCCAGCGCATTGCCCGGACAGCGCGGCTGGGCGCTGAGCAGCTTGAACAGCGCATCGTCGTGGGCGTCGGGCGGCAATACCTTGCCGGTGGTGTTGTTCTGGATCTCGCAGCGCGCTGCCGGTTCCGGCGCGGGCGTGGCCTGAGTGGCGGCGGTGGCCAGTAGTGCCGCAAGCAGCAATGTCATGTCGGCTTCCCCAAGGACGGTGATGGAATGGCCGCCGCCCCACGCGGCGGCCAGGTCTTGCCGGCGTGAGCCGTGCTCAGGCCGGCGGGAACAGCACCAGCAGGTCTTCTATGCCCAGCGTGTTGATAGGCACCGACCAGATCAGGTCGGGCGCCAGTTTGCGTTCGCTGAGCTGGCCCGTGCGCGGATCCACCTGTATACGCTGGGCGAACTCCAGCGGCTTGCCTTCCTTGAACGGCAAGGTGGAAAACTGCACTTCCCAGGGCTGCCGCCCGCCGAGCACGAAGCCGTGGGACACCTCGCAGTCGAGCACCGCGAGAATCTGCTTGCGTGTGTATTTTTCCTTCCTGATCAGATCGGCCAGGTTGTTCGCCATCGGCAGATCGAACGGCCGGTTGCGCGCGTAGATGAAGTGATCACCGGCAACAGAAAGGATTTCATGCACGCGCTGGCGGTTGTCGCCGAGGTTGCGCATGACCTTGATGCCGAGGAAATAGCCACCCGCATCTTCCAGCCGCCACCAGTGCTCCAGATAGACCGCCTGCACGCCGTGCTCGAACACGTTGCGGCCGCCGAGGATCTCGAAGCGGCCTATGTCGATGGAACCATCGGGCGGCTGGTAGTCGATCTCGTGATGCCAGGTGATGATGTAGCCTTCGTTCGTGGTGTAGCCGGAAAAGCCTTCCTGCGGATACAGCGTGGCCAGCTCCGCATTGCTCAGGTCGGCCAGCGAATGCGCATTCGGATAACTCGGCCTGTCCTTGGGAATGCGGCAGTCGCCGAACAGGGTCGGGGTCTGGATATTGCGCACATTGACGGTGTTTTCCGGCGGCCCCTGGTTGTTGTTGATGACCCAGAGTCGCTCCCAGGACGCGGTAAGCCAGGGCGGTACAGGTGTGCTCATGGTCAGCTCCTTAGCGATTGCCCTGGTGCGCGCGGGATTTGCCAGCCTTGGGCTGCTGGGCGTTGTTGAGCAGGAAGGAATAGTCCGACGCATACGGGTTCTGCGCCGTGGCGGCGGTGCCGGCTGTGGCCGGGTTGAAGATCTTGGTGGTCTTCACCGGCTTGACGCTGGCGATGGCCGCCGAGGCATGGCAGTCCAGGCAGGTCAGGCTCTGCACATAGGTTTCCATCGTCGTATTGGCGACCGGTTCCTGGCTGGGGCCGGGTGACAGCTGCGGTGCCGGCAGCGGCGTGCGCGAGCCCGCGGCGATGGTCGTGTTCTGGTTCGACCACAGCGTGTTGACCAGCTCGTAGTTGAGGAATACCGAGTCCGGATTCTGCGGCTTGATCACCTGCTCCCAGACGTATTCGTTGAGGCCGACTACGTCGTTGTTCGGCCGTGTCGGGATATCGGTCTCACGCACGGCCTGGATCGGCGCGTTGAGCGGGTTCTTGCCGCCGTTGTAGGTGGCCGGGTTGGCGTTGACCGTGCATTTGTAATAGTCGGTAGCCGGATCGCAGTCCGGGTTGAAGTAGGTATACGGCGGCGAGAACTTGCCAGCCGCGACCTCGCTCCTGTTCGGCACATTGCGCTTGTGCTCGAACGTGGCCCAGATGAACTGCTGGCCCAGCGCCGTCTTGTGGATGATGTGCAGACCGACCAGTCCGACGACGACGGTCTTGGGCTTCTGGCCCGGATAGGTCACGACGGCCTGGGAAATCTTGTAGTACGGCCAGTCCGCGGAGTTGGGCAGTTCCAGCCAGGCCGCCTTGGTCTCAATGGCGCCGACGCTGCCATAGGCCGCACTGGCCGCGGTGCCATCGGGCAGGCTGATGCCAGGCGAGACCACGAACTTCTGCTGCACATTGGCGTTGTACAACTTGTTCTGCACGATGTAGTTGTATTCGTCCTCGTTCATGCGGCGCTCGTACAGCGTGAGGATGCCGCTCTGCGCGGTCAGCCAGGGGCTGCCCTGCGAAGCCTGGCCTATCTCGCTGAGATCCAGCGTGGGCTCCGGTCCAATTTCCGATCTCATGCCCCCCAGCACCTTGACGCTGGGCGTACCACCGTAGCCGTCGTTCCACGGCCCCGGGTCCTTGGCATTGGCCAGGAACACCTGATCCGATTCCTTGTAGGTTTCCCATACCGTCGGGCGCTGGTCGTTGGCGACGCCGAACTGAGTGGCCGGAACACTGGTGTCCGGCTGGCCGCGCTGGGTCGAGGAAGCAATCCAGTTCAGCGCCAGGAACTGCTGCCAGGCAAAACAGTTGGCATCGGCCTGCCGGGTCAGCGCGAAATCCTTGGGCACGGTATAGCCGTATTGGCCCTGCGTGGACGAGACCAGGAACGGCGGTGCCAGGCAGTTGCTGGTCGTGCCCTTGGGGGCTTGGGCCGCTGCCGCGCTTTCCTTGCTCGCCGTGGCGTCGTCGGCGCGGTGTGTTTCACGGTTGCAGGCGACCAGGCTGATAGCAGCGGCCAGCAGGCTGAGGCCCAGTGTCGTTGTAGACAATTTCATTGTTATCTCCTCAGGCGGCAGTGCTGGAAGCAGCCACGACCAGGAAGGCCGGGGCCGCGGTAAGTGCGCTGGAGAACTGCTGGCCGGCAGGCACGATGACGACACCGCGCACGCCGGCGGCGGACGTAGCGGACACGCTGACCGACAGGTTCAGCAACTGGTTGACGCTGGGATAGGTATTGCCGGGAACCGCGTAGTTGACCGACGGATTGAACCCGGTCACTTGCGTGCTGACACTGCTGTCGATGCTGCCGTCGGCGTTCGTGAAGTAGACCGTCGGCCATTGCTCAGATGGCAGCGGCGTGGCACCGCTGGGCGCGGCATAGGTCAATGCCAGCGCGACGTTCTTCTCGCCGGGGTAAAGCGTAGGCGGAATGATGCTGGAGTTGCTGGCCAGCGACATGGTCACGCCCGAAGGTGTGTTGACGACGGTGCCGAAATAGGCGTCCCACACGTTCTGGAACAGGATCTGCAGCGGCTGCGCTTCGGTGACGACGGACGGAGAGGTGACGCAGGCCAGCGCCGGTGCCGGTTGTGGCGGCGGCACGATGGGCCGGCCGAACAGGGCTATTTCCAGCGTGGCCTGCACCTGCGAGCCGTATTCGATAGGCGCACCGGCGATCTTGATATCACCGACGGTGAAACTCACGCCCGCGTCTATCCACGCCTGCGGAATCTGGAAAGCCGCGTGCAGGATGAAGGAACCCGGGAAACGCGCGCCGGTGATCTCGTCCGTGATGTGTTCAAAGCCACGGATGATGTGCCAGCAATCCGCTGCTCTGGCGCCGGGCGGCAGGTTCGGGTCAGCCGGCAGTTCGTACTGGGCGAAGCTCGGCATCTGGATGTAGAGGCCGGGCGGATCGGCCAGGGAAATATTGGTTCCCGCACCGACGGCGAGATTGATGCTCTGGCCGATATGCGGATCGCTGTTGCGGTAGTTCTGGCCGTACTGGCCGCAGCAGATCAATGCCTGCGGGTCGGTATTGCCGGCGCTGCGCTGCACGGTAGCGCCGGCGCCCAGGCCCAGTTCCGTCTGCAGGGTATTCGGCGTCGCGGTCAGGTGCATGGCGCCGCCGCTGCGCTGTGCCGGCGTACCGCTGCGTACGCAGATCGTGCCGGAGTTGAAGCGGTTCAGCGGGTTGTAGGCCGGGCGGTTGGTCTCCGGATCGATGACGGGCTGGCCACTGACCGGATCCAGCAGTTGCAGATCCGCCACCGTTACCGTGATCCACTGGTCCTGCGGTGCACCACTGTTGAGCGCCTGTTCGTAGACCGCGCAGACGCGTTCGGGGCTGATGCGCCACAGGGTCTGGAAGTACTCGGGGTTCTCGCAGGTGAAATCGATGCGCGTGATCTTGTTCTGCGCATTGCGCACGACGGAGAACTCGCAGTATTCGTCCAGCCAGCCGCGCGGGCCATACGGGCCGTAGGGTTGCAGCTCGCCGCTCCAGTCGGCCTGTGGACAGCGCACCTCCGGGATCGGATAACGCGACAGCTCGCCAGTATCCGCCAATGCAAACAATGCACTTTGCGGCAGGTTGTAGGGGTTGGGCGGCAGCTGGTTCTGGCCCAGGTACTGGACCAGGCGGTTCGGAAACGCGATCCAGGCCACATCCACCGCGCCATTGCCCTTGGGAATCGGCGTGACCAGCGGGTTGTAGTAGGCCGTCTGCGCCTCGGCATACAGGGAGTTCCAGGGATTGCCGGTGATCGCCTGCTGGGTGAAGCCGTTGACGTTCTGGCTCCACAGTGCGGCGAGGCGGGCATAACTGGCCGGATCATCGGGGAAGTCGTTATTGCAGCCTGGCGTGGTGAAGGCCTGCAGCTGGTAGCTGTTGCTGGCGGGGTCAAACACGTAGTTCTGCTTTACGGGCGTCGCGGTGGCCTGCATCAGCGGATTGCTGCCGCTGCTTCCTGCGGTACTCGACATGGCTGTGCTCCCAGGTTGGGCTACTTGGCTTCGTAGATCAGGAATTGCCGGTGCCGGCGCGCCAGACCGAGGGTGTTGGACTCGATCCAGACGTAGTACAGGCCGGGCTGCGGCGGGGTGAAGGCGAGTTCGTAGCTGCCATCGCCACGTGCGGCCGGCGCACTGCGGCGCTGCCAGGTACCCGGGGCGAGCAGGGCCAAGGCTTGCAGATCGGTGCTTTCGCGCCGGGCGCCGTCGGCATCGAGCAAGGCGAAGCGCAGTTGCGCGGGCTGGCCAACCGCAAGTTCTGCCGGTGGCGCCAGGGCAACTACCCGCGGCACAGCTGGCCGGGGCGCGGTGTCAGCCAGCGTGAACGGGAAACAGACGGCCAGCCGCGGCGAATCGGCAAACAGGGCCACATCGTAGGTGCCGGGCCTGGTGACCGGCATGCGCGTGCTGTATTCGCCACGGCGGCCCTCGCGCAGGCCGTGATCGACCACCAGCACGGCACGCGGCTTGCGGCCATAGGTGCGAAAGCCGCCAGCCGGTGCGGCCATGCCTTCGCGGTAGAGGTAGATCATCTTGTCGCTGGTATTGGCCACCAGCACGGCCGGACCTTCGGGCGCAGCGACGATACTGTCGGCGCCGTCTTCAGGTGCGGCGCCCAGGGCACTCTGGCCCGCAGGAAACTCGGCGACGTTCAGGGGCTTGCCCGCCTGGCCCAGCTGATCCAGTGCGATCATCTGCACGGTTTCGCTGTCGCGCCGGTGCACATAGGCCAGCAGCGGCGTGAAGCTGACCTGATCGGGGCCGCCGGAAATATCCGCGTTTTGCACAATGGAATTGGTGGACGCATCCAGCACCTGCAGGCGATTGCGCTGCGGATTGGGCAGCAGGGCATAGCGGCCACCAGGAGCGAAGCGGATCTGACTGGCGCCGCTGTCGACCGTGATGTCGGCGCGCAGGCGGCGCTGTTTGGCGTCGACGACAAATACCCGGCCCTGCTCCATGTCCAGCGCATAAAAGGCCTGGGCCGCCTCCGACCAGGCCAGCCGTTGCGGCCGGCCATCCAGCGCAATGCTGCCGATGCGGCGCCCATCGTGCGCATCAACGATCAGCAGGCTGTCGCCTACCGCAGCGGCCAGGTGCTCGCCATGCCCGTCCAGCGCAATGCCGCTGGCCTTGCCCAGTGGCAGCGCCTGCGTGGCCAGGCTGCGCTTGTCGATACGCGTAAGCCCTGCATCGTCCGCGACCCAGACCTGGGCGGCGTTCTGCAGCAGCTGGCGCGGATTCGGCCCGGTCGCGACCTGCGCCGTCACACGCCAGCCGCTGGTATCGGCCACGGCCACCTTGTTGGCCAGGGGCTGCGACACGAACAGGCGATCGCGCTCGGGCGTGAGCTGCCAGTCGGCGCCGGGTTTTTCCAGCTCCAGCAGGGCCAAGAGCTTGCTGCCGCCGAAACCGAACAGCGGGTCGACCACGCTGATCGAGGCTTCGTCATTCATGGCCAGCACGAAATAGCTGTTCAGATCGACGTCTGCGCGGCGAAACAGATCACCGGCGAGATAACCGGCGATCTGCCGCTTGCACTCAGCCGCCGGCTTGGACGGATCACGGCGCAGCCCCAGCCAGGCGGCCGGACGCAGGCCACTGAGCGGGCGTCCGCTGGTGCTGTCGATCAACCCGAAGCGGAATGCGGTCGCGTCCCCCGGCTGCGCGCCGGCCTGCGCATCGAAAGTGACGCGTATGCCCTGGTCCAGCACCTGCTGCGGCGGCGCCGCTTGCGCGACACCAGCCGGCAGCAGGGCCAGGGCGAACAGCCATGTCCTCATTGCCGCGGCAACCGCTTGGGCCGGTTGGGAATGGTTTCTGGCGCTGGTGTCTTGCTTCCGGCGCGCAAGGCATCCGGCTCGCTCTCACCGGCATAAGGCGGACGTGTATCGCCCCAGCGGGCAACGCCGCCTGCGGGAGAGCGCACCTCGAAGGCTTCGGGCAAGCTGCGGGGCGCGACCAGACTCCAGCGCCCGCCAATGACCGCTGCCCTGCCCGCATTGCCGATCTGGACCTGGCGCACACTTCCGCCGGCTTCGCAGACGCGGCGGCCGGTGGCATCACTGACCGCGACCGGGCAGGACGTCACAAATCCACGAATCAACTTTCTTCCATTGGGCAAAGTTTCCACCGCATCGATGCCCACCGTATCCGGCCAGGCCGGTCCGCCCGCCTGCGGCGTCCAGGGCGCGACGCGGAACAGGCCCCAGGCCCCGGCCTGGAACATGTTCGCGGTCCAGCCACGGTAGAGGTAGTCGCCGGGCACACGGAAGCGGCCACCGGACGGGGTCGAGCCCGGTGTCTCGTCCAGCACCACGTCGTAGACGCTGGCTGCACCATAGCCGGTCAGGGTGCTGACCGTGGCCGACTTGGGGTTATGCCCTATGCGCGTGGAATTGGCCGTATAGGGTTCTTCCTGCCACAGATGGCCGGTCAGCTCCCAGGTGATCTGATTGTCGCCATCGCCGCCGGGCATCAGCAGGCGCACCCGCGCCGGCATGCCGGCCGGTGCCCGCAGGATGGGCGTCTGTGGTTCAGCGCCGACCAGTTGATTGGCCGTGGTCCGCGTTTCGTCGACCAGCGACATGGGCAGCAGCGAGATATTGTTCAGATCCTGCTGACTGAGGTTGCGCCAGTCCTTGGGGGCATCAATACCCATGGCGCTGGTGAGCTCCGTGCCGAAGCGCAGCCAGGCCGGTTCCGAACGGTAATTGAAGCCGGCCAGCGGATTGCCGGTTTCCCACCAGGAATGGCCGTTGGTCAGCATGTTCGCGTCGTTCTGGTACATCAGCACGAATTCGCGATAGACCTTGTCACCGGCCCAGACCGTGGCCTGCGCCTGCGTGGTCGGATCGGGCTGCCAGCGCGAGCCAGCGGGCTCGATCACCAGCGCACCGAACAGGCCGTGATAGATCTGCATCAGCGGGTCGGACGGCATCAGGTTCAGCGGCCCGAATTCCACCGGTGTCTGGACCGCCCCGTCGATGCTGCCGGCGTACCACCAGTACTCGACGCGGCCACCGGGCGGTGCGGTCTGCACCGGGTTGGCGCCTACGCTGGCGCCGTCGCTGGTGCGCAGGTCGTAACTCAGCAGTTGGGCATGCAGGCCGACATTGGGCGAAGGCGCGATCTGCACGAAGTTGTAGGGCGAGGCATAGGTGAGACCAAAGCGCGAGGCCGCTTCATAGGCCGAGAAAGCCGGCTCCTGGCCGCTGAAGGTGTTGACCAGGGTGAGGTGAATCCAGTCACCCGCATTGGCACGCAGCACCAGCGGCTCTACCGTGTCGCGCGGCGTGTGCTTGCCGCCCTTGGGAACCGCGACATAGACCAGGCCCAGCGGATCCTGCAGCGGATGGGCGGTATCGCTACGCCCGTTGCCGAGATTGACGCCACGGCTGTTGTAGACCAGCGCCCCGTCCTTGCGGCCCAGCGCCTGCTGCACCGTCATCGCATGCACTTCGTATTCGCGGATGCAGGGCTTGCCGCCCGTGCAGTCGGTGGTCATACCCGGCGGCGGGCCGAGCGCGTCGGCACGTGCCGCGGCCGGTTCCTCATACAACGGCTTGAGGAAAGGCTGGCGCTGCGTGGTGTTCCAGGAGCGCAGCAGGCCCCAGGCGCCGTTGGTCAGGCCTTCATACGAGGCATCGGGGTTGTAGAGATAGTCGACCGGCCCCTTGGCATCCAGCCGCGGCATACGCATCAGCAGTTCGTAGTGCTCAGAAAGAATGATGAACTGCGTGCTGCGGTAGCCCGAATCCGGCTCGAAGGGCTCGGCCAGCCAGCGCAGGCCGTGCATGGTGAAATCGTGCATCGAGGTGTGCGCACCGGCGAGCAGGCGGATCTGCACCTTGTCGCCTTCGTAGGCCTGCAGCAGCGGCGTATACGGGTCGGTCGGCCCCATGCCGGCAGCAATCGGGTCACGCGGGAAGGTGAAGCAGCCGCTGCCGCTGCACATGGGATTGATCTGCGCGCCACCGGTGGGCTGGCGCGAGAAGGCCGGATCCAGCCGCTGTATCGAGCGGAACGATGCGGAAAGATCTGCCGCATCGGGGGCTGCCGCCGGATTCGTTACCAGCGGCTTGTACACACGCAGCGGCAGCGGCTCGCCGCGGTAGTTCATCGAGATCATGCCGGCACCGAAGTCGGAGACCAGCAGCGGCTGCGGTGGCCAGGGTGCTGCGCCCGGCAGGTTGGGAATCAGCGACTGCGGCAGCTGCGCCGTGGGCTGCGGCGGGCAGTTGAGGCAGTTGAGCACATGCGCCGGGTCAGACCAGCCGTAGTAGCTCTGGTTGGCCGCCAGCGGAATGCAGTTGAAATCGGGCGGGCGCTGTTCAACGACCTTGCCGTCCGGGTCGGTATAGCGGTAGCAGTCCGGCCGGTGCCGGCTGCCGGCGGTATACGCATGCTGGGTATCACCCCATTCCAGCGCGAACTCGCGATAGTTGTCGGCTTGGTCCGCCGGGGCCTTGAACAGGATATTGGCCGCGTAGCTCGTCGGGCCGCCGTCGTCGCGTACGCCGAACGGGGTCTTGCCATCCAGCGAGGTCCAGGTCGTGTCAGCCGGCTCGATCAGCAGACCGCCGTAGAGACCTATCATCTGGTGGGTGGACGGGCCGAAATGATCGTGCGTGAACACGGTCATGTAGGTGCGGTCCTTGGCATTGACCGCCGCAGGCTGCTGCATCAGCGGGTCCAGCCACCAGCGCTGCACGGTGGCCTGGGCACCGACCCAGGCGCGGCTTTCGCCACCAGGGCCATTGCCCAGTTCGGCGATAGCCTTGGGATGCAACAGGCGCTGCTTGCGCCGCGCCGGATCCCACAGGCCGCCGGTCTTGTTGATGCCTTCGATGCGCTCGCGCACTTCCTCGGGACTGAAGGTGCCGTCCTCGTAATTGAAGCCGTTGGCGGCACCATCGGAAGCCATCACATCGAACTTCACCAGGTGAATGTGCTGGCCGAGTATGTCGGTAGGTGTACGCACCTCGAAGTCATCGAGCTCGAAATAGGCCGGCACCAGGTTGGTATGCCAGTACTCGATCACATCGTTGTTATGCGCGCGGAAGAACAGCGGTTCCGGCGGGCGGCGGCCTTCGACGTAGTCCTTGACATCGCCCCAGAGTGACAGGATGCGCTGCTGCGGATAGTGCCAGCCAGCCTTGTTGAACACGGCATCCAATTGCAGATTGGCGCCTTTGTAGCGGCGCACCTCGTTGCCCACCGCCTTGCCGTCGACCACGGCCGGATCGGAGAACGGCGCACCCGGCTGCGGGCCACGCGGCAGGCCGTTGACCTTGAACGGCGCCGGCTGGGCTTCCGGTGTATAGCTCGCATGCTGCGGCTTGCCGAAGAAGGCCATGGCGCGTTTTTCCGCGGCCGTACCGTCTTCGGGCAGTTCGTAGGCCTTGATCGTGTGCAGATCCTTGGACCAGTCCAGCGCCGTGTGCTGTTCGTTCGCAATCGTCGCGTCACTGATCAGATGGCGCGGCAGACCGCCGTCCAGGCGTTCGCCGGTTTTCCGGTCGACGGCGAAATCCAGCGGCGGATGTGGCGGCCTGTGTCCGGCCACGCCGGGCACAAAGAACGGAAAGCCCGGATGGCCGTCGCCCTCGACCTGGGCCTGGCCGTCGACGATACGCACCTTGGCCGGCAGCGGCGCCATCGCATACTGCGGCAGCGGCACGACGGCGGGGATAGGGGTACCGCGCTGGATCTCCCCGTCCGGCAACGCGCGCGCGTCGGGGCGCGGGCGGCCGTCCGCATCAAGCACCGTGCCGCCCTCGAACACATCGTGCACGCGGTACAGCGCCCACATGCCAGCGGCGAAGTGTGGATAGAAATGGCAGTGGAATATCGAATCGCCGGTCGTGAGGTTGCGGTTGCCGCTGCCGCCGAACACGAGTTCAGCAGTGAAGGACGAGCCCGGACCTATGGCCTGGGAATCGAGGTAGTTGCTCTGGCTGGTCTCGGGCGAGCGCAGCCACTGGTGCGCATGGTGGTGATGCACGTGATGCACGGCGGCGCCGGAATGCAGCACGCGGAAGCGAACGTGGTCGCCCAGGTAGGAGTGATAGACGTTGGAAGGATCGTCCGGATAGAACGCCTTGCTCGCCTTGCGCCCCGGCTTCGGCTTGCAGGGATTGACGGGCTCGAAGGTCAGCGGGTTGGCGTCAAACTTGACCGTAAGATCCTGCAGCTCTGCCGTGGTGCACGGCGCGTTGGCCGGCACGTCGACAACCAGAGCCGGATCACCGATGGCCCAGGAACTCAGGAAGAACTCCTCGAACTTGCACTCCGGACAATCGGCCGCCGGCCCTACGCCGATACGGTTGGCCAGCACCTGCGGTGCAATGCCCCCTATGCCGTAGTTGATCGCAAACGAGTCGGCGCCCGCGTCCTCGCGCGGCACCTGGCTGTTCTTGGCCGACATGAATTCGGGAAAGGCCTGCACCACGTCCTGCGACTCGTGGTAGATCACCGTCACTTCGCGGAACGGGCGATTGCGTTCCGGCAGCATGGGGTTGTCGCCGGCCGGTATGGTCAACGGGCCACGGCCCGGGCCGGTGATCAGCGCGGTCAGATCCGTGTGCACGATACGGTTGTCGCGATCGAGCATGCGCAGTATCGGCAGACCCGCGCGGGCATGGCCGGGCGGATAGACGGCTTCATAGTCGATACGGGGATGGCCTGACGGCAGCGTTCCATTGCTGGCCAGGCGCAGGTCCTCTTCACTGACCTGACTGCGGTACCACTCGCTGCCGCGCAGCTGCACGTTGACCGCGCCGAACAGGCCGGTGGACAACTGCATTTCATTGAAATTGTTGTACTGCCCAGCCGTGCTGTAGAGGAGATTGGTTCCCTCCTCCTGCGCATAGAGCCGGTAGGTAATGCTGACACCCGGCTGCACCAGGCCGGAATGCTGGCCGTTGCCGATTTCCGGATTCTGCCCCACCCAGGTGCCGTCGCTGGCTATGGTGTCTATGGGCTGCAGGCCAGCCACATGGATGGACGCCGTGCGTGTGACCGGCTGCAGTACGTCCTTGGGCGTAGGCGCCAGCAGATTGGTAAAGCGGATCTCCAGGCAACTGCCGGCATTGACCCGCAACACCAGCGGCCGCGGACGCTTGTCCGGCCGCAACATCACCTTGCCGGGCTTGAGATCGGCACTGGCCTCGTCGGTGGAGACCACGTCGGCACGCAGCGCGTAGATCTCACCGTCCGTGCGCGTAGTGCCCAGGCGATTGACCTGGAATGCATGGTCCAGGGCGACCACATCGGCCTGCACGGTGCCATCGCAATGTCCACGCGCCGGCACCTCGGCCGCCTGCGTAGGTGATGTGCTAAGTGCCGGAATCAACAGAGCAAAGGCATACGACCACGAACGCAACGGCAAACGCATGGCTCACCTCGCAAATGGCAAAGCTGGTGGCTGGCTTGATAACTTGTCTACAAGTTGCGGGCTGGACAATACCCGATTTGCAAAACTTTTGAAGTCCCGTCCAGCATCAGCCGGGGCCGGCGATCTGGCACGCTCACCGATACCCGGGCGCAAGCGCACCAGCCGCCGGAACCAGCGGCAACTGGCGTTCCCTGGCCTTGCTTTTCTCCGGACTCCCCAGTCAGAAGTGCACTAGTTCATGGCTTGCACTGATAGGCGCAAAACGCGGCGTACGCCTATCATGAAATTTCGGCATTGCTGCCATGTGGCCAAAACACTGCAAAGTATCTTCAACCGCGGTTGCCTGCGGGCAACCAGCGGGCTAAGTTCACCGCTGCTGGCAACCGGGATGCGTTTATGGGCAAGAGCTTATGGCGGTCTGCAGGACTGCTGCTCACGGCAATCGGCATGCAGGCGTACGCACAAGATCATGCGGCGCATCTGGCGCAGGCCGCCGAACAGGCACAGTCGCTGCAGGGCCAGACCGCAGCCGGCCGCATCGCCGATATTCCCGTGCAGGACCAGTCGGGCCGCCCGCTGCATTTCCATCGCGATCTGGTGCAGGGCCGGCTGGTTGCGATCAATTTCGTCTTTACGCGCTGCACCACGGTATGTCCGCTGCTGGGCGCGCGCTTTGCCCAGATACAGAAGCGGCTGGGTGATGATGCCGACCGCATAGCCCTGATCTCGGTCAGCATAGATCCGGTCAACGACACGCCGCAGGAGCTGGCCCGCTGGAGCCGCGCCTTCGGTGCCGCCCCGGGCTGGAGCCTGGTCACGGGTACCCGTGCGGACATCGACCAGCTGGCGCGTTCGCTGGGCGCATCCGCCGCCGATCCTGCCTCGCATGTTCCGCTGGTACTGCTGATCGATGAACGCGGCAAGCCAAGGCCCTGGCAACGGCTGGACGGCCTGGCTGACGCCGCCGTGCTGACCACGGCGCTGCGTGAAGCCGTGGCGCGTCCGGCAGAATGAGTCTGCCCGCCCTGCTTGTCGCAGCGCTGCTGGCCCTGCAAGGCAGCACGGGCTCGGCCGCAGGCGGTGAACAGATTTTCCGTGCGGGAGTCTCGCCGCGCGGCACCCCCATCATCGCGACCATGGGCGCCGGCGACGCTGTACCGGCTAACTTGCTGCCGTGCCAGAACTGCCACGGCAGCGACGGCCGCGGCCGCCGCGAAGGCGGTGTGCAGCCTGCCGATATCAGCCCGGCCGCATTGCGGCGGCCATTGCAGAGTGAACGCCGCCAGCGTCCGGCTTACGACAGTTCACGCCTGCGCCGCGCCATCACCATGGGCGTGGATGCGGGCGGCCAGCCGCTGGATACCGCCATGCCGCGTTATGCCCTGAGCCTGGCCGATGCGGACGATCTGCTGGCGTATCTGGCGCAACTGGACGAGCAGCAGGAACCCGGAGTAACCGCAGAACATCTGCGTATCGGCGTACGCGGCGCGGCGCTGACTGCGCCGCCGCAGGAAATCTACGGCCGGCGCGTAGAGCTCGTGGCCCTGTCCCGCCCGCCCGAACCCGGCGACAACCTGCTGCTGCTGATCGACGCCAGCACTGAAGGCGATGACAGTCTGACCGCGGCAGCCGCTGATGAACTGCCGGCCATCGTATTCGCAACGAACCGCTCCGACCCGGGCCGCAACGGCTTTGTCATCACCGCCGCACCCGCGACACGGCAGCGCGCGCTGGAAACCCTGGCCACGTCCGTACCGGCGCCGCTGCTGCTGCAGGACTGCCGCGACGCCGCGGCATTGACGGCCGCCCACACGCTGCTGCTGACCGACCGTGTTGCCGCCAGCTGCGAACTGCAGCGACTGGCCTGGCCCGCCGGACTGAGCCTGCGCATCGCCTTGCCCGCACCACCGGAGGCAGCATTGCGCCAGGCCGTGGCGGAACAGACACTAGCCCTGGCCGTCACGCTGCTGCAGCGAGCCGGCCGCGAGGTAAGCCGTGCGGCCCTGGTCGCACAGCTGCAGACGGGGCGAGAATTTTCACTGGGTGCCTTGCCCGCACTGCATTGGAATGCAACCCGGCGTTACGGGCTGGATCAGGTCTGGCTGTTGCGGCTGGACCACCCGGATGGCCGCCTGGTGCCGGCGCCGGGCTGGATGGCGGTGCAGTAGGCGGCCTGCGGAAACCGCCTCCTGGTACTGCGTGCCGGCCCATGCCCGTTGCAATCCTCATTGCCCGACACAGCCCAGCAAACATACATTTTATAAAAGGATAAAACGATGAGCGCATCGTCCATGTCAGCCAACGACGTCGCCAAGACCATTGCCGCCGCCGTGGTCAGCAAGGTGCCTTACGCCGGCGGCCTGCTGGCCGGGCTGATCGACGCGTTCTGGCCTTCGACCCCAGGACCTACACTGTGGCAGCAGGTGGAGCAGCAGGTGCAGAACCTGATCAGCCAGGATCTCGCGAAGTACAACCTGCAGCAACTGCAGGACACGCTGCAGGGCTTGCAGAATCAGGTGTCGGACTACGTCCAGCTGACCGATCCGACGCAGAAGCAAATCGCGCTGCAGGCTATCGACGAGGTCATCGTCAGCAACGCGCCGAAATTCATGAACGGCGATCCTGGCACCAACTTTTCCTGTTTCTGGGGAATGGCCCTGCTGCATCTCTCGGTGCGGCGCGAGCTGGTCCAGGTATTTGGCAGCTCCGGCAACGCGGCATTGCTGGCCGACAGCGTAGTGGCCTACTGCGCCTACGGCCATACCGGCCTTTCCCGCATCTACAACACACGCCTGGGCCAGCTGCAGTTCTCGTCCTCCTCCGATAACGTCGAAGGCAAGAACAGCAAATGGCGGGTTTATGCCAATCTGAACGACACCAGCGACAACACCGAGCTGTTCATCTACAGCCAAATCTTCAACGCGCCGAACTGGCCCATCGCCCAGGCGGCCAGTTATGTCAATTCCCAACTGCCCATACACTGGAACGACATCCAGGACCCTCTGCAGACACAGCTGAACGCCCTGCTGCACGTGATCCAGACCATGCAGGCTGCCAACCCCTATTCCGAGACGCAGGGCCTGGCCCAGCTGCAGCAGCTCATGGCCCCATCCGACTACCAGGCCTATGTGCAGTCCTACTACCCGTCGACCAGCATCTACAACACCCCCGACACCACCGAACCCGCACAACTCACACCGACCGCCCCCAGCGTGAACTGGCAGGCACCGGGCCAGGCCTGATGTGTCGCGCAGGCGACCGCAACGACCGCCCGCGGCAACACCGATATCGCAACACGCGCGATCCGCGGACACGGACGAAACGCCGCGCCATGCGCTGAGTTCCTTCATCACCGCACTTTTCCGCAGTTCGCGACAAAGCCAATGCTCCAGGAGCATCACCTGGCATGCGGCCAAGCTGGTCACTAACGAGAGGCAGAGACCTCTCGCTGGGCGTGTCGCCACACCGTTGCGCCGGAGTGCAGCACAGCGACCCGGACAGGATAAAGGTTTGGCGACTGGCAGCCGGACCGCCCAGACGACCGTCCTTTACCGGCTCAGGGCCGTCGGCGGTGCAGCGAAGTACCTGAGCAAGCCCTATCTATCCCGGAAGCTTCTCGCACCGCGTCCGCTGGCGCCTGTTCACCTGTTCAGAATCGTCAACGCACATCCGATTCACCGATTCTGATCCGCAGGCTGTGCAGTTTTCGTATAACAATATACGACCGGGAATTTCCGGAATAATTGCGCCGCTACACGGCTGCATAGTTCCTGGCACACACGAATACCAAAGCGCCAATACGCCACTACTTCTGCCAAGGAGAAAGCCAAATGACACGCGCTCGATGGAATACCACGTTTTGTCTCTGTGCATCCCTGGCCTCGCTCACGCTGGGCGCGACAATCCCACGCCCGGCTTACGCGACCAACGGCATCATGACCATCAACCAGACGACCACGCTGACGGCCAACCATGTCGGACAGATCCGGTTCGGTGCCAACAACATCACCCTGGATTGTGCCGGCCATCAGATCAGCTATTCAGCCCGGCAACCCTCAGGGAGCTGTGGCGTCAGCGGCACGCAGACCTGCGGCATACACTCGCTCAATCGCACCGGCATCACGATCCGCAACTGCGACGTGGTCGGCGCTTACAACTATGGCGTGTGGATTCAGGGTACGAGCACGACATCTACCGTGCGGGACAGCTCGGTAACCGAGGCCGGCGTGGGTTTCCGTGTGGACAGTTCCTCGAATCTGCAATTTTTCAACAGCGCTGCCGTTTCCAACAACGCGGGATTCGAGATCAGGGACAGTACCAACGTGACATTCACGGGAACCGACGCCGTGTATTCGAGCGGAGACGGTTTCGACATCAATGATTCCACCAACACGCGGATTCAATATGGCTTTGTGTTCGCCAACGGCGTCAACGGTATCGAGTTCGATTTCAGCCCGGGCTCCGCGGTGTTGAACAGCGAGGTGCTGAACAACGGCCAGCACGGCGTAAGCCTCGACGACGGTACGGGGGCCTACATCAGTTCCAACCTCATTCGCTCAAACATGGAAGACGGTTTGCGACTCCAGAACAGCGACAACGGCACCCTGCGCTACAACCAGGTCGACTACAACGGTGCCTGTAACGCGAACCAGGATGCGGCCTCGACCGGAAATACCTGGACGGGCAATACGCTGCAGGGCTGGTGCGGCACGGTGCCCAATCCGCATTGACGCAATGCGGCCCGGTCGCGCGACGCCTGCGGCGATAGCGCCTCGACATCCGCTGTGGCACCAGCTTCACTGCGCCTGGGCAGTCCGCGCGGACACCTGCCCCGGGCGCAGCGACATCCGCAACGACTTTTCAGGCGAGCGCGGAGCTGCGCGACCAGGACGTGCCCGCTGGCCAGCATCTCGGACCCGGCAACCGGCGCCAGTACCCGACGGTGCTCCAGCAACAGCATGCGTGCTACCGATTCGCTGAATTGAGGTTCGACAGGCTCAGACGCGCCGGCCGGCGAGCAAGATCGTGTTCATGCCACCGTGCCCCTGGCGGTCAGCAGCCAATACCTGGCGCGCTCGAACATTACCAATCAGCCGCCCCGGTGCGAAATCCCTTGCCGCGGCCCTGAACAAGCCGGAATCTGGTTCTGGATGTTGGAGCCCATCGAGCCAAGGAGGGGGAACGCTGACACAGCAAGCATTTGGCTGGCTTGTGGAGGCACACGGCCAGGTACCGCAGCCTGGCCATGGACACTTCAGATCTGCCGGCAGCTGATTTTCATGGCCTTGGATGATATGTGGCTCGCGGGTTCCGGGGTGGCACGCGGAAGCGGTGCAAGGAACCTGCGGCCCGGCGCGTCCGGCAACGCCGGAACGGCACTTACGCTCGCGTGCGCCCCAATCGCAAGGCATTGCTCACCACCGAGACCGAGCTCAAGCTCATTGCCAGCGCCGCCAGCATCGGGCTCAACACCCAGCCGAACAGCGGATAGAACACACCGGCCGCGACTGGTACGCCGAGTGCGTTATAAAAAAAAGCAAAAATTAGATTCTGCTTCATGTTGCGTACGGTTGCGGCGGAAATCGCCCGCGCCTCCAGGATGCGCCGCAGATCACCTTTGACCAGGGTGATCGCCGCGCTGGACATTGCCACGTCGGTGCCGCTGCCCATCGCGATGCCGACATCGGCGGCGGCCAGCGCCGGTGCATCGTTGACGCCGTCACCGGCCATGGCCAGGTTGCCCCCCTGGGCTTTGAGCTGTTGGACGAGGTGGAGCTTGTCCTGCGGCTGGACCTCGCCGTGCACCTCGTCAATCTGCAGGCGTTGCGCGACGGCCCGCGCGGTGGCAACCGCGTCGCCGGAAGCCATGACTATGCGCAGGCCCGCTGCCCGCAACGCCGCGAGAGCCGCTGGCGTAGAAACCTTGATCGGATCGGCTACCGCAAGGGCTCCCGCCAATTGCGCGCCGACGGCGAGGTACATGACACTGGCACCCTCGGCACGCAAGCGTTCGGCGCCGGCTGCCAGCTCGGTCGGATCAACGCCGGTCTGCGCCATCAGTGCCGCATTGCCCAGGGATACTGACTCGCCGCCGATGCGCCCCACGACGCCGCACCCGGTCACCGCGTTGAAATCGGCCAGGGGCAACAGTGCCAGTTGGCGACGCTGCGCTTCGTCGATGAGCGCGACTGCCAGCGGATGCTCACTGCCCTGCTCCAGACTCGCGGCGAGCTGCACGACACGATCAATTGCAAAACCTTTCGCGGGCAATGCTTCCCGAAACGCGGGGCGCCCCTCGGTCAACGTGCCGGTCTTGTCCAGGACGAGCGTATCGATGGTACGCAGGCGCTCGATGGCTTCGGCATTCCGGAACAGCACACCGACACGGGCAGCCCGCCCGGTCGCGACCATGACCGACATGGGCGTGGCCAGACCCAACGCACACGGACAAGCGATGATCAGCACGGATACGGCATTGAGCACCGCGTACGTCCAGGACGGTTCGGGCCCCAGCAGCCCCCAGGCGAGCAATGTCGCGAGCGCGATGCCGAGCACCGCGAGCACGAACCAGAACGCGGCACCATCGGCCATGCGCTGCAACGGCGCGCGGGACCGTTGCGCCTGCGCGACAAGTTCGACGATCTGCGCAAGCACGGTCGCTGAGCCAACCTGAGCGGCTTGGATCACCAACGTGCCGGTACCGTTGAGGGTGGCACCGATCACGCGATCGGGCGCGCGCTTGTCGATGGGCAGCGATTCGCCGGTGAGCATGGACTCATCAACGCTGGAGCTTCCCTCAAGCACTCGGCCATCCACCGGAATCTTCTCGCCCGGCCGCACGCGCAATCGATCACCCACGTGGATGTGGTCCAAGGCCACGTCTTCCTCGCTACCGTCGGCGTTGAGCCGCCTCGCCGTCCTGGGGGCGAGGCGCAGGAGCGCCCTGATGGCAGCCGACGTGGCTGAGCGCGCGTGCAATTCGAGAAGCTGCCCCAGCAGCGTGAGCGAGACGATCACAGCCGCCGCTTCAAAATAAACGCCGACGCGACCGTGCTCGCGAAATGATTCCGGAAAGAGGTCTGGCGTTACGGTGGCCACAACGCTGTAGCCGAAGGCCGCGGCGACACCAATGCCGATCAAGGTCCACATGTTGGGGCTGCGATGACGAATGGAGGCGACACAGCGCTGAAAGAACGGCCAGCCGGCCCACAGTACAACGGGGCTACTGAGCAGCAGTTCGAGGCTGGTGCGCGCACTCGTCGTCAGGAACGACCAGCGATGCCCCAGCATCGCGAGCAGCAGCACGATGAGCGTCAGCGGCAGGGTGGAGACAAATCGCCGGCGAAAATCGACGAGCTCCGGATGCTCGTCATCATCGATCGATGGCATCACAGGCTCGAGCGCCATGCCACAAATCGGACAGCTGCCCGGTCCTTGCTGCAGGATTTCCGGGTGCATGGGACAGGTATACGTTGCCGCTTTCATCGCATCCGTCACGGGTGCCGCCGCAGGCGCAGGCACGAGATAGCGCATAGGTTCGGCAACAAACCGCTCGCGACACCGGGCGGAGCAGAAGTGGTAATCCACACCGTCGTGCCGGGCGTGGTGCACCGAGTCGACGCTGACGGACATGCCACACACCGGATCGCGCAACCTGCCGTGGGACGCCCCAGGAGCATCCGCGGCGGCCTGCGTCGGGTTGCGGTGGGCAGCCCCGGGCGCTGAAGCCTGTGGGAGGGCCGGCGGTTTGCCGCCACAACAGGGCGATGTGGGCGGTGAGGCGGGGTTATGCGTCATGGGAGTCCGCCTGATTCAGGGCGTTGAGGATAGGGCAAGCTTCTGCCCGCCCCTGTCCTGGGCAAGCTGTGATCAGCGCGTGCAATCCCTGGCGAATACGCATGAGCTCGGCGATGCGCTGGTCGACATCAACCAACTTGGCCGTTGCAGTCCGCTTTACCTGCGCAACGTCTGCTGATTCGCTGAGGGTGAGCAGGCTGCGGATGTCCTCCAGCGTGAAGCCCAGCGCCTTGGCGCGCCGGATGAAATGCAGGCGCTTGAGCTCGGCCTCGCTATAGCGCCGATAGCCTGAGGCAAGCCGTGATGCCGGTGAGAGCAACTGCCCGCGTTCGTAGTAACGCACGGTATCGATCGCGACACCGGCGCGCCTTGCGAGTTCGCCAATACTGAATGTTGTCATTGCTCGCCTCCGATGAAGGGAGTGTGCAGTCTGGACCCGCATCCAGAGTCAATATCCAAGCGCATACGCCGTGCGCGACGCTGCCAGTGAAAGCCCTGTGCGCTACGGAGCACCGGCAACACACCGGGCCAAGCGCTCGTGTTTTCGCTTGAAACTTTTTCGGGCTCTGCGCAATCTATGCCCCGCCTTGTCTTTCCCGGAGCGCGCGTGCTTCGCACCGCACTGACCTATCTGCTGGCTGTCATGCTGAGCCTCAACGGGTTTCTGGTGCCCGTGGCAATGGCGCGGCACCAGGCGATGGAGTCTCCGTCGGCGGCCGAGGTCACGCAGGCGCCGCATACCGCCTGCCATGGTGAGGCAACGATCCCGGTGGATAGCGGCGCCACAACCTCGCACGAGGCGCAGGCGCCTGACCAGTCCGCCACACCGCATGGTCCGTCGTGCTGTACAAAGGCCCACTGTGTCTGCGGCTGTTTTTTCGCCACTGCACTGACCAGCCTGGCGACTGGCCCGGTGTTCGGCATGCAGTTTGATCACCTGACCGAACTGTCCACACCGCAACACGCGTCGACACGCCATACCGTCCCCCTGCGACCTCCGATCGCCTGACTCTCGACACGCAGCCTGCGGGCTGTTGAACGTACGCGCCGATTCGCGCGCGCATTTTTTCCTCCGCATTTTCCCGCGGCGTGTTGCTACGCCCGGCATTTGCCTTGTCGACGAGTCATCGAATGAACAAACCCATAGTGCGGCTACCGCTGCTGGTCGCCGTCGCGCTGTTGGCGGGCTGCGCAGGCGTATCTCGCCGAGAAGGAGAGGAACGCATCCAGGCATTGTTGAATCAACGTGTGCCATCGGCGGTGGCCTGGCGTAATGACGCAGCCGGACGCGCAGCGATCGATACCCGAGTCAACGAGTTACTTGCCACGCCCCTGACGCCTGAATCTGCCTTTGAGGTTGGCCAGCTGCGTAATCCACGCATGGCGGCCGAGTACGCGCAACTGGGCCTCGCGCAAGCCGACGTGGTCGAAGCCAGCCGCATCGGCAATCCCACTTTCTCCGGCTCGGCCCTCAAGGATGGCGGCCCGTCCAAGATCACCAGCGGGCTGAGCCTGCCGCTGTCCGATCTGCTGTTGCTACCCGCGCGCCGCCGCCTGGCCGATGGCGAATATGAGCGTGCCCAGCAGCGGATTGCGGCAAGTCTGGTAGATCTTTCTATCGACGTGACCGAGCGCTGGTATACCGCGGCAAGCGCCGGGCAAGTGGCAGCCATGCGCGAAGCGGTTGCGCAGGCAGCCGACGCATCGGCGGAGCTCGCGCAGCGTTTCTTTGCGGCAGGCAATATCAGCGCGCTGGAATTGAAACTCGAACAGGCCGCGGCGAGCCAGGCGCGCATCGCAGCGACGATGGCGCAGGCGGATGCCATGCGTGACCGCCTGGCCCTCAATGCCGCCATGGGGCTCTCCGGTGCCGCCGCAGCGCAGTGGCGCCTGGACGTGCCGTTAGCCGCCCCGGTGGCGCAGGAAGAGGCCATTGAGACGCTTCAGTCTCTGGCCCGAGAACATCGGCTGGACCTGATGGCGGCACGCCGCGAAGTGATGTTGCTGGAGGATGCGCTTGGTGTGGTGCGGCGCTGGCGCCTTCTGGGTGCGGTCGATATCGGTGTCGAGCGGGAGAAGGAGCCGGACGGCGCACGACTGACCGGACCGACACTGTCACTGGCGCTTCCCATCTTCAACCAGGGCCAAGCCGCTGTTGCTCGGGCGCAAGCTCAGCTGGAGCTCGCCCGTAGCAATCTGGCGCAGCTGGAACTGGATATCGACAACGAAGTACAAGCGGGTTTTGAGCGCGTTGCGGCGCTGCGCGCGGTCGCCGAACGCTACCGTGAAGGACTGGTCCCGCAGCGCGAGGCGGTTGTGGCACGCCAGGTCGAGCGCCACAACTACATGCTGATCGGCGTGTTCGAGCTGCTGCTGGCCAAGCAGCAGGAATACGACGCGTATCAAGGTTATCTTGAAGCAGTCCGGGACTACTGGCTGGCACGCGCCGGCCTGATGCGGGCGATCGGCACACGATTGCCCAGCGCGAGTGAGGCCACGCAACGTACCATCGGTGTCGACGCCATCCTTGCGTCCCCCGCATCCGCAACCGGCCACGAAGGCCATGACCGATCGGGTTCGCCCCATACCAATGGATCACACGGCGATGATCCCGCCGCGATGCATAGGGGCGCTACGCCCGAGTCATCCGGCGCCAGTGCAGCCCCCATGAACGGGATGGACCATGGCGCGCACAACAGTTTGCCCAAGCCGCTGGCGAAGCCAGTACAGGCCGTCGGCACAGATAGCGATGCACCGGCCACTACCGTGACGAAGGCCCCGACGGCTAGAAGCGCCAAGGCGGACGCCGCGCCGGCCCACGCCGGACATCACCCGCTGGCCACGCACGGCAGCACACCGCCGGAGAAAAAAGCTGCACCGGCTCCTACTACTACTCACGATGTTCACGGAGGACGCTGATGACCACCCGACGCGATCTGCTGCAGCTCATCGGCGTCAGCAGCGCCGGCCTTCTGACCGGCGCCGTGACTCCAGCGCAGGCCCAATCTTCGCCGCCCCAGACGGCCGTGCCGTCGCGTGAGGGCAACGGCTATTTGCCCGTCCGCACGCTTAACGGATGGACGCTTCCGCACCGCATGGTGGATGGCATCAAGGAATTCCATCTCGTGGCCGAAGAAATCGAGCACGAGTTTGCACCGGGCTGCCGCGCTCGCTGCTGGGGCTATAACGGCACGACGCCGGGGCCGACGATTGAGGCCGTCGAAGGTGATCGTGTACGCCTGTTCGTGACCAACCGGCTGAAAGAAGCCACCTCGGTGCATTGGCACGGCATCGACTTGCCCAACGGGTTCGATGGCGTGGCCGGTCTCAATCAGCCGCCCATCCAGCCAGGCGAGACCTTCGTCTACGAATACACGCTGCAGCAGCACGGCACTCACATGTATCACCCGCATGCCGATGAAATGACCCAGATGGCGTTCGGCATGATGGGACTCTTCATCATCCATCCGCGCGAGGGCGAGGTTGAACGCATCGATCGCGACTACGCATTCCTGCTGCACAACTGGGCCTTGCACCCAGGCACCTACCGTCCCGACCCCAGCATCATGCAGGACTTCGACCTGTGGACGTTCAATTCCAAGGTGTTTCCGGCGATAGAACCGCTGGTGATGCGCACGGGCGAGCGGCTGCGCATCCGCGTCGGCAATTTATCGATGTGGAATCATCCCATTCACATGCACAGCAATCCGTTCTGGGTCACGGGCTCCGACGCCGGCCGCTGGCCGCGGGCGCAATGGCGGCGCGAAGTCACGGAAATCATCGGCGTCGGGCAGATGCGTGACCTCGAATTCGTGGCGACCGAGCCCGGTGACTGGGCGCTGCACTGCCATATGGCCCATCACACGATGGGGCCGATGGGGCATGAGATCCCGAACCCCACCGGCGTCGATCAGCGCGGGGTCGAATCACGCATCCGCCAGCTGCTGCCCGGCTATATGGCGATGGGCGAGAACGGCATGGCCGAGCATGCCGAACACGTAGCCATGGGCCTCAAGGGGCCGGCGAACACGCTGCCGATGATGACAGGGCGCGGCCAGTTCGGGCCGATCGAAATGGGCGGCATGTTCACCGTGGTCAAGGTACGTGACGACCTCGCGCCGAACGACTTCCGGGACCCGGGCGACTACCGCTACCCCGCGGGCCGCGTCGCGCGGCGCGTCAGTAGCGACCCCAGCTTCGGTAGGCCCCATAGACGCGAACCCTACGGCCCCATCAAGGCTGCACCGGCAACGGAGCCCGAATCCCCGACGCCGCCGATGGATCATTCGCAACACCACATGAATTCCGGAGGGTGAGCCATGCAAGCGCTCAAGACCCTCGCCATTCTCGCAGCCGCTGTGGTTCATCGTGCGCATTCACTGGTCGCCACGTCCCTTGAGAAAACCTGAGAGATCCCTCATGCCTACTACGATTCTCCGCATCGCGCTGGTTGTACTGCTGCTCCTTCCCTCAGCCGCAGCCCTCGCCGCACCTCCGGCCGCCTCGTCCTCCTCGCCGACAGTTCTTGTCCACAAAACACCAACCTGCGGCTGCTGCGGCCGTTGGGTCGAGCGGCTGCAGCGCGACGGATTCACCGTAATCGTCCAGGACAGCGACGATCTCTCGCCGATCAAGCGTCGCCTGGCCATACCACCGGGAATGGCTTCCTGTCATACCGCCGAGGTGGCCGGGTATTTCATTGAGGGGCATGTGCCAGTCAGCGATATTCGTCGACTGCTGCGTGAACGTCCGGCGCTCAAGGGCTTGCTGCTTCCCGGCATGCCCGCCGGTTCACCCGGCATGGAAATGCCCGACGGCCGTGTCGATACCTACACGGTACAGGCCATGGGGGAAGATGGCACGATTACCGAATTCTCGACACATGCCCCATGAAGGCGATCGGGCCGGCACCGTTGCACGCGCCACGCCGGCCGATGCTTGAGCCTGACTTCGCGACTGTCTGCCACGCGTCCTCCTTGATTGGCCATTCGTGTGCTCGCGATATGGCCAAACACCGGATTTTTGGTTGAAACCTGCGATGCCAGTTCAATATGACCGCATCGCCTGCCCCCCGGTGCGGGAGCCACACGCCGGCCACGCTACGGGGGAAGGCAGAGGCACACTGCACAGGAATCTTCCACGCCAGCACGGCGCTGATTCAACGCTGTCCTTCCTGCTCGCTGCCTGGTTTGCGGGCTACATGGCGCACTTTTCGCTCCAATCTGCCTGCACAGCCACCCCATTTGCTGTCAGCGGCGCAGTCGTGGCAACAAGCAGCTCCTGCCGGAACGCACTGGGCGTCAACCCCGTACTCGCCTTGAATGCACGATTGAAGGGGCCTATCGAGGCGAATCCACTGTCGATGCCAATCGCCAGAATGGAGCGGGAGCGCAGTGATGCCTCGCCCAGCTGGCGTTTTGCGTGATCAATCCGATACCCGTTGATGAAACGATTGAAGTTCGCGTGTCCCAGGCCCAGCGTGATCGCGCGGCTGACCCGGTATTCCGCTGTAGCCAATGCCTCGGCCAGGTCGGCCACTTTCAGCTCCGGCTGCAGATACAGCAGCCGGTCGCGGACGCAGCTTTCAACACGGCGAGCCAAAGCAAGATCGTCTTCATCCGGGACACGCTCCGGCCCGGCCGAGCCGGGAGCGACCTGATCGACCAGCGGGTGGCGCGCACGAAACCGTACCGCATAGCCGGCCACCATCAGCATGACGAGCGCGCTGACCGCGTCCAGCAGCGGCCCTATCTTCATCAAGGGTGACGCGAGATCATCGGTCGGGCTGGTCCACAGCGTGCAGGCCAGCACACATCCCGCGTAGGTGCTGAGAAAAACCCGGCGCATCCGTCGCTCGTCGGCAGAGAAATCGGAGCGCCACTCGCGAAGCCCCTCCCAGAACGTCAACAACAGTACACCCGAGCCCAATAGCTGCACCCACTGGGCAATCCCGCCGCTGGCAAGGCGATACAGCGGCTCGCCGAGCAGGTCACGCGCGGACACCAGCTGCATGAACTGCCCAAGCACGACCGGAGCCGACATCGCCGCCGCAAACAGGATGTGCGGGGAACCAAACACACGTCCGCTCCGGAACAGCGCCCGCGACACCAGCCAGAACACGTTGCAGGTTGCGCAAGCACCCACACCGACGAGGTAGCGATAGATTCCCAGTTCCTCGCCCATCACGACCCTGACGAACATCAGGCACAACGAGCCGCAAAACACTCCCCATGCCAGATGCAGGGCCGTCTTGCGCGGCGTGGCGAGCAGGACGAACAGCCAGCCCAGTCCCACTGCGACCGGGGCGAACTGAAACAGCGTTACCAGCAAATCCATCAGCGGCCATCCGCACCCGATATCACGGCGCGGCGATGGTTGACTGGACGATACCAGCGGTCAACTCCCGGTAGTCAGGGCAGGCACGACGAAGCCCGGCAGGGTGGTTAGACGGCAACTGCCGAAAAAACTCTGGCCGATTTCCGAATCGGCGAGACGCAACACGCCTGGTCGACGACAAGTGCATCTCGCGCTGGACTTCATTGGAACCTGCCCGTCCGTGCGGAAACCACACCCGCTATCAGCACACCCGTAGACCGTCCGGTGCCGCATCAAACCCGGTTGCCCTAGACAGCGGATTACACCTTCAAAGGAATCTCGTGATGAATCGTTTGCAAAAAATGGGGGGCGCTTCTGCATTGATTGAGGCGGCTCTATACGTTGCACTCTTTGTGTTCTTCGGGGCGTACTGGCAGTACCCGGCCGAGGCCAGCGTGGCCGAGAAGCTCGCCTACCTGGCAGCGAACAAGGTCCCGCTTTACGCCGCAAACCTGTTCGGCTACGTCCTATTCGGTGTCGCGCTGGCCGTTCTCGTACTGGCCGTCCATGAGCGATTGAAGTTGAGCAGCCTCAGGCTGAGCCGCCTGTCATCGGTGTTCGGCTTGTTGTGGGCTGGCCTGGTGATTACCGCCGGCATGATTGCCAACACAGGGTTGCTGGCCGTGGTGAAAATTGCCATCAAGGAGCCGGACCGGGCGTTTGCGACCTTTACAACGGTCAACGTCATTGTCGAGGGCATAGGCGGTGGCAACGAAGTTGTCGGCGGCCTTTGGGTGCTGCTCCTCAGCATCGCAGCACGGGGCGGCGGCCTTTCAAGGCCACTCAGCTATTTTGGAATGTTCGTCGGTTCTGCCGGTATAGCGACGGTCATCCCCGGCGAGCTCACCAGGGAAATATTCGGCATGAGTCAAATTGTCTGGTTCGTGTGGCTGGGGACCGTACTCTTGCGAGCGCGGTGACGAGATGCGGGCAGCGCCCTTATCCAGGCCTGCCCGATCCGCTGGCCCGGTACGAAACGCGTCACCGATGCCCGAGGCTTTCGCCACCCGATTCTCCGCAGCGAAATTCCACCGTGGCGCCCAACCCGGTCAGGTGCTGCTGGGTGCTACGCAGGTGAGTGAAATAACCCTCCGCAACGCTGACATCCCGCCCTGCCACAAGGACCAGCGCCTGCTGCGGCGTCAGATTCTGCAGTTTCCGCAGCAATTGAACGACCTTCAATCGTTGCGGTCCGGGGTCAACAAGGACCAGGACACCGTACCGCCAGCCCTGCGGATCAGGCAGCGCGTCCTGCTGCGCAAACTCCTGTGCGACGGCGAAGCGATCGCGTCTACCCTCATGTACTTCACGCCACAGCGCCTGGCTCAGGCCCGCCTCCGTCTCTATGTATCGCAGCACTGCAGCATCGTCTGCCAGATCACGCAAGACCGTAAGCATCTGCGCGAAACGATCGATGTCCTGGGCCACCCGCTGCGCATCCCAACGACCCGCCCCATGCGGGGCGTAGTAAACGGGAAAACCTAGCCCTTGCTCGCCTGCGTCGATGAAGAACGGATCGTCAAATCCATTGAGTGCGATTACATACCAGCCCGGCTGCCAGGCCCCCGGTGCCGCGGACACCAGACTCTCGCCGGTGAGGCCATGCCGGCGAAACCCGCTCTGCCAGGCGTCCAGCTGTCCGAGTCGCGGGTAGTGAAACGGCAGTGCCATGTCGCCCGTTACAACGGCCAATGCGATGAATCGCCGGACTGCGTCCGGCAGCCACAGCGGCTTATCGCCCGGTTCTCCGGCTTCGTCGACATTCATTCGGGTTTCTTCACGAAATCTTGGCCCGGATCATGGCGACCCCGGCCAGGCCCCGTCAAAACCCGGCATCCGCTACGCACAGCCGGCGTATTCCATGCCCCTCGCTGGCAGAGCTCCGCTGATAGTCGCTGCCTGGCCGAACCAGCTTCCGTGAACGGGCCTTTCGAGCGGATCAGGCAATCGTCAGCAATGGAGCGTGTTCCATCTGTAATGCGCCAACGATCGATGCGGCCATGGCCCGCCGTAGAACGGGAACCCAATCCCCAATCAGGCAGCCGGTCTGTCGCCGGTTCTCGAAACAGCGGCAGTTGCTTGCCATGTCTGGTCCCGCCGGCGCGCAACCCATTGAGCGGTTGCAAGAGCGCCGGCCGTGATCAGACCCTGTCCACGCAGCGCTGCTTACGGACAGATTTGACAGTCCACTGCCGGCACCGATAACAAAGTGATGTAGCCATTGGACTCAGCGTGGCCTGACCTCGGGTTGCAGAACGAGCTCAACCACTGGAAGCAGCGTCGCGTCCGCGGTTGCACCAGCCAGATCGATACTCAGGCTGTCGCCGCCGTCGTGAAATTTCAGCGCGCGTCCGTCGGCCAGCAGCCGGGCTTCGGCTACCCTCAGCTGCAGTCCGGGCAGGCGCAGCGTGCCATCACCCGGTGGCTGCCATAGATGCAGGAAGTGACGCACCGTCCCGTCCGCATCGCGGCGAGAAGTGCAGCGTATCTGTTCTGGCGGCAGCCCCTTGAGGCCACAGGCCTGGGTGGCATAGATCGCGCGGCCATTGGCGCGCATCCAGGCACCCATTTCGCGCAGGCGTTGCGCGCTTTCGGCCGGAATGCTGCCATCTGGTTCCGGACCGATATTGAGCAGGAAATTGCCCCCTTTGCTGGCAGCGTTGCTGAGCAGGCGCAACAGCTGAGCCGTGGATTTCCAGTTCTGGTCGAAGCGGCTGTAGCCCCATGCCATTCATGGTCATGACCGATTCCCAATAGACCCCAGGGCCGAAACCCTGTTCGGGAATCTGCTGCTCGGGCGTGCCGAAATCACCGCGGTACTCGGCGCTCCTGGACATGCCAGCCATGCCGGCGCGGCCCTTGTCCACACGGTTGTTGATCAGCAGCTGCGGATAACGCGCCGTCAGACGGTCGTAGAGGCCCTTGCCGAGCTCGTGGGTCCAGGTGTCTTCCCATTCACCATCGAACCAGAGCAGATCGACTGGGCCGTAGCGCTGCAGCAATTCGTCGATCTGTCCGTTCATGTCAGCCAGATAACGTTCGAACTGGCGTTTCTGCTGCGGCGACGGATCGTCTTCCCAATCGCGCACCGGCAGATAGTCATGGTGTCCCCAGTCCATGATGGAGTAGTACCAGCCGATATGAAGCCCGCGCTCCTTTGCGGCCTTGGCCAGCTCCTGCAGGGGATCACGGTCGCTGCGTCTGCCCCACGGCGTCTGTGCGATGTTGTACTGGCCGTATCGCGAGCGGAACAGGGCAAAACCTTCGTGATGCTTGCTCGTCATGACGAAATAGCGCGCGCCGGATTCCGCGATCAGGGCGGCCCATACGTCGGCATCGAAACGCTCCGGCGCAAACCCCTGGCTCAGGCGGCGGTATTCGCTGTTGGGAATTTTGGCGCGTTCCTTGATCCATTCGGCCTCTTTGCTCGCACGGTAGTCATGCCAACCGCCCCCAACTGGCTGTAAAGGCCATAGTGAATGATGATGCCGAAGCGCGCCTCGTTGAACCAGGCGGCACGCTGTTCAAGGCTGGGCCGCGGAGAAGGCGGGGCCGCCACGGATGCAGCAGACGAGATCTGCAGGCCGAGCAGGCACAGCAGCGTGCAGCAGAACTTGGGCAACGTATTCACCGGAAACCTCGCTGAATGGGCGTCCGCTGCATGGGGGCGGAAAACAGACACCGTGCTGACACAGGCGGGGGGCCGCGCGAGGTTGCCACAACGTCCTGGGCCACTGCTAGCAATTGTGTTAGCAGGAAATCGGCAGATTTCCGCAGCTTTTTCCCCAGCGAGGGTTGAAGGTTCAGGGCACGAATTGCCGAAGGCGCGGAGTCACGGCACGAAGTTGAGGCGTCAAGAAGTGGATTGGATTAGACCGTGTGGGGTCTGCTGGCCCCGCTGATCCGCGGGTTTTCCCCCTGACCCCAGCGTGCACAGGCCAGCCCCAGCACGAGGTTCGGCATAGGCGCGCCCGCTTTTCTGACAGAGACATGGTGACTGCATTGCTCCGCCGCGGCCGTCACCTGAGATTCTGCTGCAACCAGTCGCGGGCGGCGTTCCAGTCGCGCTGCACGGTGCGCAGGCTCAACGCCAAGGTGTCGGCTGTCTGCTGCTCGCTCAGGCCACCAAAGTAACGGCATTCGAAAACACCGGCGGCGCGCAGATTTTCTGCGGGAAACTTGTTCAGCGCGTCATCGATTTCGACCAGTTCCGTGGCCTCCTGCGAGGCTTCGCTGTCGACAATGTCGACAGATTCGCGCCGGAGCTCGCCACCCCGTTTGGTGGCCAGCCGCTCGCGCGCATAGTCACAGGCTGCGCGGCGCATGATGCTCGAGGCAAGTGCAAAAAACTGCCGCCGGTTTTCGGCTGAGATGCCAGCCGGCCCTATAAGCCTGAGATAACACTCATGCACCAGCGACGTCGTGTTGAGCGTGCGATCGCGCGACCAGCCGGCGCCGACCGAATGCGCCAGGGTGCGCAGGTCGGCATAGACCAGCTTGATCAGGCGAGTCCAGGCCGCGTTGTCGCCCTGGCGGTACGCATCGATCAGTTGCACGAACTCCGCCTCGTCGTTCACTGGGGCCCCACGCTCGCCGGCAGCACGCCCCCGCATGCACTGCTGACGCGAGGGAACGCGGCCGACTATAGCGAATGCCCGATAAGCGCCGCCAGTAAGGCCAACGGCGGCCGGCACTTCAGAGATTGCCCGGCCAACGCGCCTGTTTACAGGCGCGGCATGAGCAGCAACTCACGCTCAGCGATGCGGCAGCCTCGCCCCGTGTCCGCTCATGCGTTGAGGCAGCATGCCCGCGCAATCCCCCCCCCGTTACTGGCGTCCTGCTGGTGTCAGAGCCGGTGCTTGTGCGACCGCCGCCTACCCGGCAGGTTGACCAAAGCGAACGTTTGAACTTCCCGTTCTCGACGCTGGCGTACGCGTGCGCATTGGGAGTGATGCTGCTGCAGAAGTGCAAAAAAGCGCAATCACAGACGCTGGCATGTGGGAGAAATCGGCTTGACGACACACCTTGTCCGTATCAACAGAGGAGGACAATGTGATGGCCAAACTGAGACTTGGTGGGGTATGGGTCGAGTTTGAACACCAGGACGACGACGTGTTGCTACGTGGTGACGACGTCAGCGAGACGAGCGCAGCACTTTCTAGAGTAGGTGTAAGCGCAAGAGGACTGCGATCACTCCGGCCCAGAATGCAACGCGCAACACTCGACAACAGAGATGCCGCGATGACCAGGTTGCGCGCAGCCGGCGTGATGGTGCATCACATCTATCGCATGCGTGGTGAACCTGCCTGTGAATTTCTGATCGGCGAACGCTTGTTTCTGACCTGCAAAACAGGCGCTGGCCTACAGCGAATTGTCAACGAATGCCATCTGCAGGTACTGAGAGACTACGGCAGGAATCAGGTACTGGCGTCGGTTACGAGCGAAACAGGTTGCAACGTCCTGAAGTTAGCGATGCAGCTTCAGGAAGAGCATGTCCATGAAGTGATCGACTGCGAACCAGACTTCTATCGTGAGCTGAAACGATTTGCCCCCTTCATTCCTGCCGATCCGCTGTTCACTCAGCAATGGCACCTGCATGCTCCCGAAGACGGTGTCGAATTGCTGGCTGGCGCAGACATCGGTGCAACCGCAGCGTGGGCGCTCTCGCGCGGTAGCCGGGATGTGGTGATCTGTGTTGCCGATGATGGCTGTGATCTCACTCACCCTGATTTCAGCGGTGAGGGAAAGGTGCGAGGGTCGATCAACGTCATACCGGGTCCGAACGGCCAACTTCGTTATGAAGCCAACGTGAGCCCGCGCGGGAATGACTACCATGGTACTCCGTGTACCGGAGTGGCCATCGCCGAAATCAATGGCCAAGGGACCGTTGGGGTGGCCCCCGGCTGCTCGCTGCTTGCAGTAAGGTTTCCGCTCAACCTGAGTGACAGCCAAATGGCCGCGTTGTTCGAGAGAATTTCGTTGCAGGCGGACGTGGTTTCCTGCTCCTGGGGTTACCCACCGACGAATGCGCCGATGAGTTCCCATTTGAAGCAAACGATTGCGAGACTCGCAGTGACCGGTGGAAGACGCGGCCGGGGCTTGGTCTTCTGCGTGGCTGCAGGAAACAACAACGCACCACTCCATGATCCAACCAATACAACGGCGTATCGTTTTCGAGACGAAGCATCATGGCATCAATACTCGGGTCCGATTGACCGCTGGATCGCAACTCACCCGGACGTGATCGTTGTCAGCGGTTGCACATCGTTGAAAAAGCGCTCAGCTTTTTCGTCGTGGGGAAAAGAGGTCACGGTTTGCGCACCTACCGACAATTGGGACGATCAGGAAATCACCGCCGTTCGCGGCAGGGGTGTTGTGACCACCGACAATGAGCAGGCAGGTGCGGGATTTTCGCCAGGCATCTACACCAGTGCGTTTGGTGGCACATCGAGCGCGACCCCGACGGTCGCCGGGGTTTGCGGTTTGATGCTCTCTGCCAACCCCGAGCTCAGCGCAAGAAAAGTGAAATCCCTGCTGCAACAGACAGCCGACAAGTCGCTCGA
Organism: Rhodanobacteraceae bacterium; assembly: GCA_016790075.1. Taxonomy (GTDB): domain Bacteria; phylum Pseudomonadota; class Gammaproteobacteria; order Xanthomonadales; family Rhodanobacteraceae; genus Tahibacter. The sequence continues at coordinate 309,370 of JAEUPP010000024.1, forward strand.
TCTGGTTTCAGAAACACCGGTGAACAGCGACGGCAGATTCACCAACGGGCACAGTCTGTGGTTTGGCGCAGGTAAGGTCCGTGCAGATCTTGCGGTAGCGGCAGCACTTGCAAGCAATACGCTCCAAGCCACAACGCTGACAGGACAGGGAACAGCCAGCAAGATTCCGCTTCGCCCGCAGGCACTCGTAACCTCCGTCAACTGCCCGAATAACGGAACGATCCAGCAGCTTAGGGTCGAAGTATCGCTGTCGCATCCACGCCCCAGAGATGTGGAGATTGCTCTTCAGGTACCCGATGGCCGGCAGGTCATTCTCTTCAATGCAGGGACTTCAACAGGACAACCTCCAGCGGTGTTTGGCACACACAACGTACCGGCACTGCAGGCGCTGCTCGGTGCGGGGGTGAAGGGCAAGTACTCGTTGTTGCTCAGTGATCGACAAGCAGGAGGCCGGGGCAAACTGACTCGATGGCAGCTGGACGTTGTGATTTCGATGCCTCCCCCTGGCCCTGCCGCGCCGCAGAAAAAAACAACTTCCGCTCGAAAGTCTGCACGCGCAGGGGAAACGAGCAAGCGCGGCGATTCAGCCATTGCAAAACCCAAAGTGACCAAGACGAAGACAGTCAGCAAGCAGAAATCCAAGACCAGACGCGCGAAACGTACGTAGGAAGGTGGTTGGGCGCCCATTTGATCCGCTCGCACGATGTCTTTGCGCCCAACTCCAGCCTGCGTGTGCCGCTGACGCCATCGGGGTGCGGCATGTGCCCAGAGACCGGCGCCGCCACGGTGGACATCTGTGTGAACGAAGAGCAATGCGGCCTCGAGGAAAGGCGCCGTGCGATGAGCTGGGCGCAACGTCTCAAGCATGTCTTCAACATCGACGCCTTCGGGAAACACGATACGCTGGAGAAAGCACACTACCGTCCGGTGGCGCGTGCGCCGCCGGACGCCGCGTGACAATCTCCCGGCCACACAGCTGACGGCAAAGCCGGAATCCGATCCGATGTGGCCACGCTCCGCCGCAGGACTGCGTTCGGCCCGCTGCTGGGAATCGGAGCGAAACGGCCGCAGATTTGCGAAGCAGCACGTCCGTCCCCGATTCAGGGAATGCACCGCCAGCGCCATGCTTGCGTGCAGGCTCGATGCGAACAGCAACTCACGCTCAGCGATGCGGCAGCCTCGCCCCGTGTCCGGTCATGCGTTGAACGCGCTAGCAAAGATGGCGTCGGGTGGCAGCATCGAGTCAGCCTCCAGCGCACCACGATCGACCGTACCGTTGATCACACGCATGTTGCCTTCGATATCGATGGACCCAACGCCACCGGCGGGCGTGTTGTAGCCGGAATTACGCAAGGGCGAAACGACATTGGGAATGGGGAATATGCCGACTATGGTCCAGCCCGGATCGCCAGTGCTTGAATTCGACTCCAGCACTGGCGCGACGAGCATTCTGGCCGTGCCGAAATGGTTGTTGCGCAGATACGAGTTGCCCGAATCGTTGACGAAGTCGTACATGCCATTCTGGCTGTTGCGGTTGTTGTAGACGACGTTGTTCGAGATATAGCTCGTGCCACCCTCGGCATTGGCCAGATCCAGGCCGACGCAGCCGCAGTTGGATACGCCGCTGTTAAGAGTATTGGAGTGAATGGTGTTGTTGGTCAGATTGACGATGGCGTTGTTCGTGCGGACGCTGACCCCTGCAATCGACGGGGCGCGGTTGAACACGATGATGCTGTTGCGCAGCCGGAACGTGGGACGGTCTCCAAACGGGAATCCATAGAACTCGACACCACCAGTCGCCGAGGAATTGCTCGCCGCTTCGCCGGCGATAACGATAATTCGCTCGAACAGCACCGTAGCGCCGGAATATGGCGCATTGACGCTCAGGCCCGCGGCTCGCCCGTTCAGATTGCTGCCATTGTGGGCGCCCCGCGTCAAGGTCAGATTGCTTAGGTGGATGTTGCTGGCCACCCTGCTGTTATACAGCCGGAAATACATCACACTGCCCTGGTACTGGGCATCGAGTTCGGTCAAGCGCGGATCAGCAACCTGCGTGCTGCAGTCACTCCAGCCGCCGGAAATCGTAAGTGAGTAACTCGTATCACCGGCACCCACGCCGATGTTGTACTCCCAGCGCGGCACGCCGGCCGTGG